>CAWDKL010000051.1:0-8385 GCA_963802745.1 uncultured Alphaproteobacteria bacterium
GGGTGGCGCCGCTGCCGTCCATGGGCCGCATCGGCTCCGGCCCGCCGGGCATCCACACCGGCAATATCGACAACAAGGACGTGGCCGCCGGCACCACGCTGTACATGCCGGTCTATGCGCCCGGCGCGCTGTTCTCGGTCGGCGACGGCCATGGCGCCCAGGGCCAGGGCGAGGTCGATCTCTCGGCGGTGGAGACCGGGCTGCGCGGAAAATTCCAGTTCATCGTTCGCAAGGATTTGAAGCTCGGCTGGCCGCAGGCGGAAACCCCCACCCACTGGATCGTGATGGGCCTCGACCCGAGCCTGGAAGAGGCGATGAAAATCGCGGTGCGCGAGACGATCAATTTCATCACCCGGCGCTTCCCAAAGCTGTCGCGCGAGGAGGCCTACATGATCGCCAGCGTGGCGGTGGATTATCACGTCACGCAGGTGGTCGACGGTACCAAGGGCATCCACGGGATGATCCCGAAGGCGATTTTCGTGGGACAGTAGACGCGCGTCGTCCTGCATGGCCCTCCGAGGAACCTCGGAACCCGATCCGATCGGATGCCGTTCGTTGGAATTGAAGACCCCAACGGAGGTCGCCATGCACGCGGCGGAAGGCAAAGTCGCAATCCTGGGAAAGAACGGCATTTACGGCGCCTTGGGCGAGCGTCCGCGAAGCGGCCTGACGTTGCCGATCTCGCCATGACCGACGAGCCCCCGCGAACCCTGTCGTTGTCGGATTTGGCCGAAGCCGAATTGGGCTGCCGGCGGTGTCCACTTTACGAGACCGCGACTCAGGTGGTGCCGGGTGAGGGGCCGCGCGACGCACGGCTCATGTTCGTGGGCGAACAGCCCGGCAACGACGAAGATCTGCGCGGTCACCCGTTTGTCGGTCCTGCGGGACGCGTGCTCGATCGTGCGATTGCGGAGGCCGGCCTTGATCGGACCCGGATATTCGTCACCAATGCGGTGAAGCACTTTAAATTCGAGCGGCGCGGCAAGCGGCGATTGCACAAACGCCCGAACGCCTACGAAATCGAACGATGCCGGTGGTGGCTCGACCAGGAGCGGGCGCTCATCGAACCCCAGCTCATCGTCGCACTTGGCGCCACCGCGGCGCGCAGCCTGCTCGGCCGGACCGTTACGATTTCGCGCGTCCGCGGCCACATTCAAACGCGGGACGATGGCAGCCGCGTGCTCGTCACGATCCACCCCTCCTATCTGCTGCGCATCGAGGGCGATGACCAAAAGGCACAGGCCTATCGCGATTTCGTGCAGGACCTGCGCGTTTGCGCCACGGCGGTGACTGGCGTTTCGGACTGATCATGGCCCATTCCATAGCCGGGACCTTACGAGGGCGCTTACCCGCCCATGGGGTCAGGCGCCAACTTCCCATACGGGACACGGCTAGCAACCGCTACCAAAATGTCAATTTTGGTAGCGGTTACTTGCGCATTTGAAAGATCAATGATAGTGTCAATTCAGAGAAGAGCCATTTATGTCGTCCAATGTGATCCATCTGCCGCCCCCGCATTTGCAGCGGCCCGGCCCCGAAGGGTTAGGTTTCTTCGAGTTGGACGCAACGACCATGTAGCATGGCGCACCTGGTCGAAAGCGCCGGGTCTGCATCCGTCGCCGTAGCTCCGACGGGCGTGGAAGGGATAGGTGAGTTTATGGACGGAAGGGAGACGATCATGCGCAGGCAGAGGTCGAGGCCATGACAAGCGCAGTCGCCAGAAGGCTGGATTCGCTCCGTGCCAAGGGAGCGATCAAAAATATCGAGGTTGCCAATCTGCTCGGCACGCGGCCTGAAACCGTATCGCGGTGGAACCAGGGCCGCGCCTATCCGCACGCCACCACGGAAAAGACGCTGCTGGAGCTGGAATACATCATCGACCAGCTTGCGGATTTCTATGAACCGGACGAAGCACGGCAATGGATTTTTGCCCCGCAAAAACTGTTAGCGGGCGAGTCGCCTGCGACTCTCATCCGCACCGGGCGCATTGACGAAGTGATGCGGCTGGTAGGCCAGCTTCGCGACGCGGTCTATTTATAACCAGTTAGCGGGGCATGATCCACGATCAGGACCTCGTCGATCAACTGAGTGCACTTACCGTCGAACGATTCGACGGCGAGGTTTTTCGGGCTACGGGCGTTGGCGCCAATCCCCTGGCCTTTTCGCTCAACGGGGGACGGTGGGCGCCGGCCGCGGTGGACGGCACTGAAGTACCCGTTCTGTACACCAGCATGGAGCGTGACGGCGCTCTTGCCGAGGTCGTGTCCTATCTGACGCTGCCGTCCAAGCCGCTTAAAGTTTCACGGCTCGGAGTCTCGACAATGAAGACACTCCGTCTTGCGCGCAGCAGCCTCGAAGGGCTCGGCGTCGATATGGCACGCTACGGTGAACGAGACTACGGGCAGACGCAGCGGATCGGCGCGGCGCTATCGTTCCTCGGGCTTGATGGCCTGATTGCGCCATCCGCCCGCTAGCGTTGCGACAATCTCATGATCTACCAGATCAACCACTTACTGAACGAGCGGCTGGACGTAATCGAGGAACAGCACATCGATTGGCAAGCATGGGCGCGCGCAAATGACTTCATCGACGATACCTGATTGCCCTGATATCTCGCCGGTCGTCTGACTCGTTCGGTGCACGAGCCCCACGCCAATTCCCGCTTCCCCTCCCGATTCCCCGATTTCGCTCCTATCATATTCGCGTTACACTGCCGCCCATAATTCCGCACACCAAGCGGAACACAGGGAGGGCACCATCATGACGGCTCACACCATCTCGCGGCGGCACATGCTCGCCATGTCGGCGGCGGGCCTTGCCGCGGGTTCCCGCGCGCTGGCGCAGGGCGCGCCGCGCATCGAGCGGCTCGATCCCGCACTTGACGCCATTGTGCTCGACCTCGGAGCCGATCCGGGAACTTGCCAAGGGCTTCGGCGGCGATCTCGGCCCGGCCGAAGGTCCGGTCTGGATCCGGGAGGGCGGCTATCTGCTGTTCAGCGACATCAACGCCAGCCGGCGGATGAAATACACGCCCGGCCAGGGCGTCTCGGTATACCAGGAGAAGACCAACCAGGCCAACGGCCTGACCCGCGACCTGCAGGGCCGCATCCTCGCCTGCGAGCATGAGACGCGCCGGGTCACCCGGCAGGAGCTCGACGGCTCCATCACGGTGATCGCCAACAGTTTCCAGGGCCAGCGGCTCTTGCGCCCGAACGACGTGGTGGTGAAATCCGACGGCGCGATCTATTTCACCGATCCGGGCGGTCCGGCGGTGCCGGAGCAGTGGGACTTGACCCATACCGGCGTCTACCGCGTTTCCCCCGATCTCGGCACCATGACGCTGCTGGTCGCGGATTTCATCGTGCCTAACGGGATCGCGTTCTCGCCGGACGAAAGCGTGCTCTACGTCAATGATTTCCGCCGCGGTCATATCCGCGCCTTCGACATGGCGCCGAACGGCACGCTGGCGCGGCAGACCGACCGCGTGTTCGCCGACCTGCGCGGGAGCGAACCCGGCGTGCCGGACGGCATGAAGGTCGATACCGCCGGCAATGTCTATTGCGGCGGCGCCGGCGGCATCTACGTGCTGGACCCGAAGGGCAAAAAACTCGGCCGCATCGTGCACGGCCAACCGGCCACGACCAATATCGGCTTCGGCGGCAACGACTGGAAGACGCTGTTCTTCACCACCCGCGGCACGCTCGGGTCGGTCAACGTGAAGATCGCCGGCGTCCCGGTTCCGGTGGCGAAAAAGGGGTAGCGCCTGCATCGGTCGCCGTAGCGCGCCGTAGGATGGGTTGAGCGTCAGTGAAACCCATCGGCCGCGGTTCGGCGGCAATCCCAGTGATGGGTTTCGCAAGAGCTCAACCCATCCTACGCATCCCCTATTCGGAGCAACCACGATGACCATTCGGAAAAACGTTTCCCGCCGCGACATGCTGGCGATGTCTGCGGCGGGCCTCGCGCTCGGCGCCATCCCGAGCGCATCCGCGCAGCAGCTCACCAAGCGCATCGACAAATTCGCCCCGGAACTCGACGCCATCATTTCGACCTCCGAGCCGATCCGCGAGATCGCCGACGGTTTTGGCGGTCCGCTCGGCCCGACCGAAGGCCCGCTGTGGTGGAAGGAGGGCGGCTACCTGCTGTTCAGCGACATCAATGCCAGCAAGCGGATGAAATACACGCCCGGCCAGGGCGTGACCGTGTTCCAGGAGCACACCAATGGTGCCAACGGCCTCACCCGCGATCTGCAGGGCCGGCTTCTGGCCTGCGAACATGAAAGCCGCCGCGTCACCCGGCAGGAGCGCGACGGCTCCATCACGGTGATCGCCAACAGCTTTCAGGGCCGCCGCCTCAACCGGCCGAACGACGTCGTGGTGAAATCCGACGGCTCGATCTATTTCACCGACCCGTGGTCGAGCCCGCTGGCGCCGGAGCAGTGGGACCTCACCTTCTCGGGCGTCTATCGCGTGTCGCCGGATCTCGGCACCATCACGCTGCTGCTCGACGACATGATCTTCCCCAACGGGCTCGCCTTCTCGCCCGACGAGCGCGTGCTCTACATCGACGACTTCCGCCGCGGCCACATCCGCGCCTTCGACATGGCGCCGAACGGCCTGCTCGCCAAGCAGACCGACCGGGTATTTGCCGACCTCAACGGCCCGGAACCCGGCGGCCCCGACGGCCTCAAGGTCGATACCGCCGGAAATGTCTATTGCGGCGGTGCGGGAGGACTCTATATCCTGGACCCTAAGGGCAAGAAGCTCGGGCGCATCGTCCACGGCCGGCCCGCGACTACCAATGTCGGCTTCGGCGGCGATGACCTGAAGACCCTGTTTTTCACCACCCGCAGCCATCTCGGCGCGGTCAACATCAAGATCGCCGGAATCCCGGCGCCACCCCCGAAACGAACCTGAACGCACATAACGTGACAATGGGGACAGTATGACATCGAAGCTGTTGGCAGTGTCGGCGGTCGGAGCATTGACCGCCGGAGTGTGGATCGCGATGGGCGGCGCCGTCTCGGCACACCATTCTTTCGCGATGTTCGACGCCGAACATCCGATCGAGATCGCCGGAACCGTCAAGGAGTTCCGCTTCGTCAGCCCGCACACCGTGCTGGTCGTGACGGTGAAGGGCAAGGACGGATCGGAGAAGGATTGGATTCTCGAAGGCGGCGCGCCCGGCATGCTGGTGCGGGACGGCTTCGGCTCCAAGGCGCTCAAGCCCGGCGACGAGATCGTGGCCAAGATCAACCCGCTGCACAGCGGCGCCGCCGGCGGCTCCTACGCGCCGGCACAGGTCAAGTTCAAGGACGGAACCCCGGTCGCGCAGCCGCCGCATTGAGGCGGGACGATCCGGAAAAATCCAGGACCGCGGTCGTCCTGTGTGCCGGCCTTGCCGGCGGACAGGACGGCGGCGGTCCTGTTTCGCGTTGAACCCGTCTGACACGGGATTGTTTCACCTTGGAGGAGAGAAATGTTGGTGCGAACCATGATCGGTTCGGTCGCGCTCGCGGTGCTTGCGCTGGCGGGCCCGGCCGCGGCCCAGCAGCCGTTCGATGCGAGCAAATATCCCGACATGGCGGGACAGTGGCAGCGGGTCGGGCCGCTCGGCGTGTTCAATTCGACCAAGCCCCCGGCGCGCGGGCAGCAGGCGCCGCTGACACCGGAATATCAGGCGATCTTCGAGGCCAACCTTGCCGAAGTCGCCAAGGGCGGCTCGGGCGACGACCCGGTGCACACCTGCATCCCGGAGGGCATGCCGCGCGCGATGAATCTGGTGCTGCCGATGGAGGTCGTCATTACGCGGAACACGACCTACATCCTGATGGAATATCTCAGCATGCTCCGCCGCATCTACACCGACGGCCGCGCATTCCCCACCGACGAGGACCCATCCTGGATGGGCTATTCGATCGGCAAATGGGTCGATGAGGACGGTGACGGCCGCTACGACGTGCTGGAAGTCGAGACCCGCAATTTGAAAAATCCGCGCACCTTCGACCCCAGCGGCCTGCCGGTGCACCGCGACGGCGAGACCGTGGTCAAGGAACGCTTCTATCTCGACAAAGCCAACCCCGACCGGCTGTACGACCGGATCACCGTGGAGGACCACGCGCTGGCGCACCCCTGGACGGTGCTCAAAACCATGCGGCGCGAGAAGAAGCCGATCTGGGTCGAATCGATCTGCGCCGAGGGCAACGTCCACGTCAGTATCGGCGGCGAGCAATATATGCTCGGCGGTGACGGCCTGCTGATGCCGTTCTACCAGGGCCAGCAACCGCCGGATCTGAAGCACTTCAACGAGAAGAAGTGAACGGACTGACGAAGTCCGCATTGGAAGCGGCGGCAATCCAAGCGCGAATGCGGGACGGACGCGCCGCGACCCAGACTGTGCCGTCCCGCGTTTGCGCTTCAGGTCTGCCGCGCGCCCGATCCCGCCGGCAGCGGTTGCGAGCCCGCGCCGTCGGGATTAAGCCGTTGGCCGACCGCAAGCCAACGCAGCAGTGATCGCCGCCGTGGAACGATGCCGCATCGTCGCCGGCGCCGCGCGGCCGGGGAAGGATCAGGCATGAACAAATCCACCGCCGCAACGGACAGCGGAGCAACCCCGGTCGCGCAGCCTGCGTCCTACGCCGAAAAACGCTGGCAGTCCGACGTGATCGTGGACCTGATCAAGCAGTTCGGATTTCCCTATATCGCGCTCAATCCTGGGGCGAGCTACCGGGGCTTGCACAATTCGCTCGTTAATTACGGCGGCAACGATCCGCCGATGCTGCTGTGCCAGCACGAGAAGATCGCGGTGCAGATCGCCCACGGCTACGCCAAGGCGACCGGCAAACCGATGGTGGCGATCGTCCACGACGTGGTCGGCCTGCTGCATGCCACCATGGGCATCTATTATGCCTATGTGGATCGCGCGCCGATTTTCGTCATCGGGGCGACCGGCCCGATGGACGAGAGCCGCCGCCGCCCGTTCATCGACTGGATCCACACCGCCAATGTCCAGGGCGAGCAGGTGCGCCATTATGTGAAATGGGACTACCAGCCCGGCAGCATCGAGGGCGTGCCGGATTCCTTCGCCCGCGCCTACGGGGCGATGATGACGCAGCCGCAAGGCCCGATCTATATGTGCTACGATGCCTGGCTGCAGGAGCAGCCGCTCACCTCCGAGATCCCTATGCCATCGCATGCCGACGCGGTGGTCGCGGCCCCGATGGCGGCCGATCCGGCGGCGCTGGCCAAGGTCGCCGACCGCCTGCTGGCGGCACAATTTCCGGTGCTGCTGGCCGAATATGTCGGCCGCCAGGCGCAAGGTTTTTATGACCTGGTGGCGCTCGCCGAAACCGTCGGCGCCGCGGTATACGACATCAACGGGCGGCTCAATTTTCCGAACCGCCACAAGCTCAATCTCAGCATGGACAAGGCGGTGTTCCGCGACGCCGACCTCATCCTCTCGCTCGATACCCGCGATTGGGAAAAGCCGACCCACAGCATCGACCGCACCAAGCGGGCGACGGTGCCTTTGTATCCGGCCGATTGCGAGATGATCGAACTCGGCTTCGGCGACATCGGGCTGTCGAAATGGTCGATGGACTACACCCGCATGCCCAATTGCAGCCTGCGGGTGCTCGGCGATACGCTCACCGCAATTCCGGAGCTGACAAGACTGTGCCGCGAGCGCATCGCCCGCGACGCGGAGCTCAGCCGCCGCATCGCCGGCCGCGCCGCCGACATCGGTACCCGCCATGACGCGCTGTTCGCCAAATGGGCCGAGCAGTCGCACCGCAATTGGGACGCGAGCCCGATCGCGCTGCCGCGGCTGGCGCATGAAATTTGGGACGCGATCAAGACCGAGGACTGGGTGCTCACCGCCTGCACGCTGCAGGACTGGGTGCTGAAGCTGTGGGATTTCGACAAGCCCTATCGGCACGCCGGCCGCGCGCTCGGCACCGGCACCCAGATCGGCGTGTCGCTCGGCGTCGCGCTCGCCCACCGCGGCACCGGGCGGCTGGTAGTGGACATTCAGCCCGACGGCGATTTGATGTTCGACGCTGGCGCGTTATGGACTGCGGCGAAAAACAAAATACCGTTCCTGATCGTGATGTACAACAACCGCGCCTATTACAACGACTGGGAACACCAGATCCACGTCGCCGAACATCGCGGCACCCCGGTGGAACGCGCCCATATCGGACAGGACATCGTCGGCCCGGAGCCGGATTTTGCCAAACTGGCGCAATCCTGCGGATGGTATGGGGAAGGCCCGATCGAACATCCGAAGGACATCGCCGGCGCGCTGCGCCGCGCCATCGCCAAGGTCAAGGCCGGCCAGCCGGCGCTGGTCGATACGGTGCTGCAAGCGCGGTGAATGCGTAGCGCT
>CAWDKL010000052.1:0-109142 GCA_963802745.1 uncultured Alphaproteobacteria bacterium
AACTCTGAAATTGATAAACAATGCACATCACAATTTTTGGTAGTTCGGATCCGGATCGTAGAGACCCTTGAACCTGTCATCCCGGAAATAGGAAAACCGCCTCACCACCGCAGGTTCGTTCTCGACACTATAGATCAGCAAGCGTTGCTTGCTGCGCCCGAACGCCAACCGCAATTCGTGTTCGGCGAGCAGGGGCACCTCGCGACGATCATCCTTGAGCGGAGACGCGCCCCCACTGAGGTCATTCCGGGAGGCGCCGCTATCTACTTTGACGACAATGCCGGTCCGGCCGAGGCACTCCGACAGCACCTTCAGCGTCTCCGAGTCACTGACCCCGAATGCCGTCACGATGCCGGAATTGGCAACGAACGTCTCCCACGACTTGCTGTAATGCTGCTTGAGCTGGCCGACATTCTGCACGATCGGCCACAGCTTGACGCCGAACCCCGCCATCAGTCCGGCCGCCGTCTCGATCGATTGCATGTATCCAAGCACCGGGAACTCGTCGAGCACAAATAGTACCGGCAGCTCCGGCTTCTGCTTGATCCGTTCCATGACGCCGAGCGCCAGCAGCACCATGAGCCGCAGCCAGCGCGCATGCGTTGCCATGCGGGTCGCCGGCAGGCACAGATACACGGACATCTTTTTGCGTTTGAGATCGGCGAGATCGAAATCGCTGCCGTTCAGCACGGCCGGCATCTTGGGGCTGTCGAGCCATTGGGTCTGGGTGCGCGCCGAAGACAGCACCGACCCGCGCTCTTTTTCAGCCATGGCCATCAACTGCTCAGCCATCCCGATGCAGATGTAGCCGTACGGCGTGTCGGTCTGGGCGTTCAGCATCTTGATCAACGCTTGTTCCGCCGTGAGCGGGTCCATGCTCACCGGAACGGAATCCTGTTCTTCATTGATCGCGGGGTCCGTCAGCGTCAGCAAGCGCCGCACCGTGACCAGGTTGCGCCGGTCCTCAAACCGCGCATCGGCGACGACCAGGAGGATCAAGGCGCGGATCAACGCCTGCGCCGACTCGGTCCAGTGCCGTTCGCCTTGCTCGGGGTGCGTGATCAGCGCATCCGCGAACAGGCCGATATCCTCGACCACCTCCTCCGACTTGGCATCGAGTGCTTTCAGCGGGTTGAACGATGCCGAGGGCAGACCGCTTTCGCCGAACGGATCGAGCACATAGACATCCTGCTTCAGTCCGGGTCCGCCGGCCTTGGTGCCGTTGCCGCGGCGCCCAGCCGTCCGGGCAGCATTCTCGCCCTTCGGATCGATGATGACGGCCGATCCCTCGTAGGCAATCAGGTTCGGAATGATCAGCGACACGCCCTTGCCGGCGCGCGATCCGGCGATCGTGAGCAGGTGGCGGTCATCCTTCCAGCCGATGACACGACCACTCCGGGTGCCAAGCAGCAAACCGCCTTTCGCTGGCCAGCCGTCCGGCGTCAACTCTTCGGCGGCAAGCCAGCGGGTCGACAACCCCCGATCACGCCCGACCGCACGGGTTGGCTTTTCGAGGCCGCGCGGCAAGTCCTGCTTCAGCCCCGCTTCGAAATCGTCGTCCCGGTCCTGATCCGGCATCATCCGAAACTACCTTCCCGATCGCATTCTTGCGGCACGTGCTTAGACGGTTGCGACCCAGCCTTTCACGTTGAGCTCCACACCGAGTGCCGCCGGGCCAGCCCCGTGCCCATCGCGGTTTAACGGATTCGGCTTCCATTTGGCTTATTGCTCACGGTGCCTTGATCCTTTCTCCGGATCGGCAAGGCGCAACACGGCCTCTTGATGTTGCCCCATCCGTGCCACGCGGGGCGTCGTGCCGACGGCTTCGCCTCAACGATAAAATTGTGGCTCCTCCCAATTTTTCCGCTTGCGCAGCCCGTGACAAGCACGGGCGCCCAGCGCCGCTGCGCTCAAGCAGAAAAATCAGGCCCCTCCAAAATTTTACCGTTGCGGCACTCCGCTGACCCACGTGGCTTACGGGGGGCAACGAGGCCGCGATTAGCGCTGCCTCACAACCAGAAGAAAGGACAAGACCCATGAGCAACAAACCAAATTACTACGCCTTCAGCGTCAAGGACCGCGGCAGAGGCAAGACCGCGATCTGGACCCGCATCGGTGCGGTCTGGGCTCACGAAAAGGGCCAGGGCCTCAACATCGAGCTCGAAGCGCTGCCGCTGAATTTCGACGGCAAGATCGTATTGATGCCGCCGAAATCCGAGGAACCAACTGCCGATGACACCGTCGAAGCGGAGGTGGCGCAATGAACACCGCGCTCTCCCTTAGCGCCGAAAGCTCGCCCGAAAGGGCGAGCCCAAGGGCAGGGGAGTCGCCCCGGAGCGACCACCCCCCACGCTCAAAAGATACCGCGTGCTCTGCGCCGTTACCCGTGCCGAATGGTACGAGATCGATGCTCCGGACGAGGCCACCGCGCTCCACGACGCCTTCACCGATGGCGAACTCTCCGAGACCGGCGACACGACCGACGTGACCGAAATCGAAGCCGAGGAGGTGAAGCCATGAACAGGCTCAAAACCTACAGCGTCGAAATCTGGGTTACGGACTGCTACCTGGCCGAAGGCATCCACGCAAGCACACCAGAATCTGCCGAACGTATCGCGCTTGACCGCTGGGAGCAGGGCGCCCTTTCGCCTGTGGAGAACATGCAGGACGTGTCTTCCACCCATGTCGAGGAGGTCGCGCCATGACATTCACGGTTCGCGACGAATGGGGCATCGCCTGCCCGAACTGCGGCTGCGATGACCGCCTGCAAGTCCAACTGACCACCATGGCCAATCTGACGCCCGACGGCACCGAACCGTTCGGCGATCAGGAGTGGGACGACACTTCCTTCATGCGCTGCGCCAGTTGTAGCCACTCCGGACGCGTCACCGACTTCTACGTCGAGGACGCTCAATCCTGACAGCCGGCACCAATTCGGCCATGCGGCCAACCGCGTCGGCTACCATCGAACCGAGGTCGATTGGATCGCACTCGACCGATTTTCAATTAGTGTTAACACTGAAAACACTCGGAACCCGCTTTGCGAAGTTGAGTAAACCGTAAACAGTGTCAACAGGACCAACCACGTTTCTTGAAATTGTTGCAACAGTTAACAGTAGAAACGTTAACAGTGTAAACACGATGTCGCTTTGCAAAACGGTTAAACCGTAGACACTGTCAACAGGGCAGTTGGCGTATATTGTTCGATTTGTTAACACTGTTAACACTGTTAACAGTGAAAACATCGACGACGGTACCGCCACCAAAAGACAAATCGCCCGCGTTTATGCATCGGGCAGGGGACTCGATCCCATTTCTGCCACGCGATCCAACTTCATTATCATCACACCGACACATCACAGACATCGACGCCGCTCCGTGAGCAGGGGACCCGCATGTGCGTCTCAACCCGCACCATGCCTCGTCATGGCCCGTAGATCAAGCTGTTCATGCCGGGCTTGGGGCAGGGGAGCATGCAACCTCAGCTTTGGCAACGCCCACCCCTGGAGGTTCCTCTCTGAGGTGATCGTCACGGTTACTTATCGTTACGCGAGCGAACGGAAGACTTCTACAAATTCGGGAGATTGATTCTGGCTTGTGCAACTCGGCAAAGCGTGACTCTATAGCGGAGTAGTTTGGCTCGGAGTCCGGAAAAAGTTTGAGGCGCAATAATGGGGGTTATCACCCCCTTGCGCCCCACGTCACCAGAAACTGTAAACATTTGACGCCAAAGGTTTGGGAATGGCGCCTTTATTCTGGCATCAATCCGGGTCCGGATTTATCTTTGACACCGGCAGCCACCGCATCAGATCGGTTCTGCCGTTCGCCAATGAGCCACCCTGCGCGTGGTTAACGATTCTTTAATCGACGCACGCCAAACCTTCGGACATCCCTCCGGTGCACGAACATCCCCGATCTTCCTGCCCGCGCTTTTTGAGCCGTCCACGCGGCGGCGGAAAGGCTTTGCATGAGCGTCCGGCCCCTCCCCCATTTCAGTCACAAGCCGATCGGCAAGACGACCCACAAGAAGGGCATGAGCTACCAGCACGTCAATTACATCATGCGCGAGGAAGCCTGTTCGAAGACGCTGGCGCAGAACATGCCGACCGACCGGGACGGCGCCCGTCCGTTCTTCGAACGCGAAGCCTACGAGGAGGGCGTACCGGCGAATGCGCGCATTGCTGACACGCTGATCATCGCGCTGCCGATCGAGATGACGAAGGAGCAACGCCATGAAGCGATCACCGGCTTCATGGACAAGATCGGGCACGGACGGATCGCCTGGCTTGCGGCGTTTCACGACAAAGGCAAGGACGAGCACAATCCGCATTGCCATCTCATCTTCCGCGACGCCGACATCGAGACCGGCCGCAAGGTGGTCGGCACCACGACCAGTGCTAAGGATGTGCGGGAGGCCCAGGAGCATGGCTGGCGGGTGCCGCCGCGCATGACCACCAAGGATCTGCGCGTCGCCTGGTGCGAGCACCTCAATGCCGAGATGGAGCGGCACGGGCTCGAAGCCCGGTTCGATCACCGCACGCTCAAGGACCAAGGCATCGATCGGGAGCCGCAGATCCATGTCGGTCCGAAGGCGATGTCGATGGCGCAGAAGCACCGCAGCTTTGAGAGCCGCGACCGCCAGCGCGGCGGTCACGCCAACGTCTATTCCCTGCTTGATGCCGGCAGCCGCGCCGAGCACAACGCACGCATCATTCAGGACAACCGTGAACGCGCCGCCCGGAAGCAGAACGAGCATACCCCACTCCCCGTTGGCCGCCGGGGCCGGAGGGTCTTGAAAAGCGCCGGCAGCGCGAAAGGCAGACAGCTGATCGCAAGACCATGTACGCAGAGCAGAAGCGCGACCGCGTCGCGCTTCGGGAAGCGCATGATGCCCAGAAGCTGGAGCATCAACGCTGGGGCCGGGCGCACTACGCCGCCGCCCGTGAGCGCGCCTTCCAAGAGGTCAAAGCGCAAAACGCCGACCGCTGGAAAGGCATCCGCAAGATCAAGGATGCGGCTGAACGCGAGGAGGCTGCGCAGGCGCTCAAACGCGAATCCAAGGCGGCCTACGCCCAGGCCGCCAAGCGGGAGATCGACGCCGCCCGGCCGGAAAAGGACGAGGCGTGGCAGAAGCTCAAGCTTGCCCAGGAACAAGAACGCAAGGACCTGCAGCGACGGCACGCCGAAGAGATCGCCGCGATAGGGCGACAGCAGACAGTCGAGCGCCATGCTCTGTATGAGCGATGGCAGCATCATCATCTCACCGTCCGTGCCGCAGGGGCGAGCGCGAAGCTCGAAGCGAAGCAGGACATGGTGTCGGTGCAACGAACGGCCGTCGCCATCATCAAACTTCGTGCCGCTCAAAATGGCCACAACGACAACGCAGCCGTCCGGGACGCGACGCCGGCGCTGGCTGTCGCGACCCAATTGGCCGAGCGCGGCAAAACCGAGCAGGCATCGCGGGAGTCCATTCGCGCCGCGCTCACGGCGCAGCGGCAGCTCAACCAGATCCGCGCGGCGGTTCCGGCGCCACGCCGACGCGCCGCCGGGCAGGTCGCCGAGCGCCGCGCCGCCAACCGCGCGGAAATTCTGGCCCAGCGACAGGCGCGCCAGCAATCGGATCAGCACAGCGCGATCCGACAGGCGCTCAGCTCCGGTCGCCCGCTGACGCCCGCCGAGTTGGCGAACGCAGCGCCGGAGATCAAGGCGACCATGAAGGACAAGCGCGACCGCAGCCGTCGTGAAGATGCCTTCCTGCGGTTCGTCAGCAAGCAGCGTTCGAGCAAAGGCCGGAACGGAAACGGCGGCCGCTCGGGAAGGTAACAGACGCACGGTACTGGCCGTCGAAGCCGCGCGTCGATCACTCTCCTGGGCCAGAGCCTCGGCCACCGTTTCCGGGACCGGCACCGGATCGGCGCGTGCCAAAGAGGGGGGATCTGGGCGCTGAGTTTCGACAGGCCGCCGTTGACCTCACGGTACCCATGCCGAAACCGACGCTTCGGCGTCGCCGCCGCGGCGACGGCGATAACGGTAGCCAACTCACGACTGCGGCACTCGCTGACAGCTATCTGCGGTTGTGCCACAATCCATGCAACGACCTGACGCGCTGGATCGCCGAAGACAAGTCCCGCGGCGTCGCCGGCCCGATCATCCCACCCGCGGAGAATCACCATGATCAAACCACGACAAGGCCCCCATCCCTTATGGAAGACGCCCGACGGCTTTGCGGCAACCCATTGCACGCAATGCAAGGCCGGCTGGACGCGGACCGGCAGCCAGGGCGGAGCGCTGACGATCTGCCTGTTGGACCGCGAACCCGTGCTCTCGGGCATGACCAACTGCAACCGTTACGAGCCGCGGGAGGAAGCGATTTAGCGGGTCCGTCGGGCGACGGCGGAGCCGTTGCCCCGGACTTTTCCGCTGAACTTGGGGCTGTGGGGGCGTATTTCGCGGCGCGGATGGCCGCGGCGCGCCGTGCCTTGAGACCGGGCGATGTCGCTGTGGCCCTTCGCGCCCTGCAGAACGAGCGCACGCTCGCCATGCGAGCCGTCATCGACAAGTGGATGACAGCTGCGCGCGACGCCGCATACCGTCGCGTGCTGGCCAAGCCAACGCGACCAGCGGGCTCACCGAGGCCATCGACGGACTACCGCGTTTGAATCGGAACGTTTCGCGAGACGGTTGGATTGGCGCAAGCACCGCAGTGCCCCGCCCACCAAATCGGCGCACTTCCGCAAAGTTATTCTTAAGTTGACCACAACACGAAAAATGACAAACTCAAGAAAATTACCTTTTCCGCAACCTTTTCATTATGGAGTTTCCATGCAAAACCCAATTGCCCTCGACAATGAACGACTGCGGATCGACGCCGCCAATGTCGTCGCGATCCCTCCCATCAGCGACGAGAAGCGTGCCTCGCAAAGGTGGGACAGCCGGTTCACGGCCCAAGTCGTCGCCATCGGCAGCGATGGTGGTGCCGATACCCGCCCGGTCTCCGAACTCGTCAAAGTCTTTCGCGACGCCGGCATCCAGCTCGGCTACATGAAAGATACCGACGAGGCCATCAGGCACGACGCATTCTCCTCGCTGCGCGTGTTCAAGGGTGATCCGGAGGCTCCATCCGTGGCCCCCTCGGTCGTATCGACCACGAGCAGATTCGCATTCGGAGTTAGCTTGAAATCACCCCAGGGAATCGGAACGTATTTTTCGTCAATTCCGAAAAACCCGCCGCGGCCGATCACCAAAAACGCGATTTTGCCCGTCAGTGAACTCATCACGAGGTCATCGACACTCCCGAGAGCCACGCCCTGCAGATTACGCACCTCCGTGCCTAGAAACTCGTCGGACCGAAACGAAGCGTTCTGTCCCGTCACCGGCTCGGCAGCGGCTATCTCTCGCTCCCTCCAACCCGGCACGTTCATCATCGGAATCGCGCCACTCTTGAGGTCCGCTAGCCTGGATTTCTCATACAATCTGCTGGCATTTGGGCAGAGAATCAGAAAAAGTTGTTTTGAGGTAATGACTTATCCAGAATCCGAGCAAGGCCGCGATGGAAACAGAGTGTAGGACTGAGCTGTTTGAATTTTTACCGGTGGATCGGCGGTCGGTGGTGGCGCCGTTTGACGGCGAGACGATGACCTCGAACGCCGGGGCGCTGTTGATGGGGCTGGTGGACCGCGGGCTAGACTTGATGCGTCGGATTGCTGGATGCTTTACGGATCGGCGCGATCCGCAGCTTATAGAGCATAAGGTGGAGACGCTGGTTGGGCAGCGGATTTTCGGCCTGGCGCTGGGCTACGAGGACCTCAACGATCACGACGAGCTGCGCAAGGACCCGGTACTGGCGGTGCTGGCGGGAAAATTGGAAGCGGAGCGGCGCTCCGACTGCGAGGCTTTGGCCGGCAAGAGCACGCTCAATCGGCTCGAACACGTCTCGCCCGATCACAAGATCGATTGCGTCGGCGCCAAGGTGGATGCGTTGATGGTCGATCTATTTCTCGAAGCGCATAAGCGTGCGCCGCGCGAGATCGTGCTCGATATCGACAACACCGACATCACGCTTTACGGCATGCAGGAGGGCCGGTTTTTCCACGGTTATTACGAGGATTATTGCTATCTGCCGCTCTATATATTTTGCGGCCGGCACATTTTGCTGGCGCGTCAGCGTGAGGCCAATGTCGCTGGCAGCGCCGGCGCCGAAGTCGAAGTGGCGCGCATCGTCGCGCACATCCGCCGGAAGTGGCCGAAGACGCGCATCATCTTGCGCGGCGACAGCGGCCTTTTCCCGTTTCAAGCTGGAGCGATAATTATGTCCTTCGCTTGCACATATTCCACTATCTCGCAAACAATCGCCGACGCGTCAGCTTGGTAGACCCGGAAACTACTCAGACGCGCGCCGGGTTGCTAACCGAACTGGTCGAGGATGTCGAAATCCGTTGGAATTTTGCGTTAGGTGACCGTGCGAAGTCGCGTCTCCATAGATGCAGTTCGGGCGCGTCTACGTTACGTCTTTTCGTGCGTTCCGCCGCCCACAGATTTTTGGTGACGGTGCTATGATGCCCTCAGGTCGCTTTCAAGGGTAATCGTAGCGTCTGACGTTGTGAGTAGATTCCGAAGCTACCGAGGCCATCTGGTCTAGAGCTATAATTCGTTTATCAAGCGGGCCAACCAATTCGGGTTGGTGGCTTTCAACACTCTCCCCCTTAACGCGAAACAACTCGTAGGAGCTTCGAATGCGATTACAGTCTCGATAGCGTGACGACCCGCGGGGACCCGCGGGGCCAGGGTGGGCCAACCGCTCAGTCTGACGCAGTTCGAAAATTCATTCACGCGCGCATTTTCCGGCTCCGACGACCCCAGTGTTGCGGTCTGCCTGCGTCCAGGAACCGAGCTGAATTCGGACGAGATGTCGAGTGCGATGGCTTCTTTCTCAAGAAGAAACTGCACGAGAACATCGCGCGCTTTCGACGCCTCAATTTTGATGATCCACATCAACATCACGACGCGCTGGAATTCCCGAGCGGGAAAATCGTACTGCTGACGCGCTTGTGCCTCGGACAATGCGCAACCGTGTTTCAGCTTCCCGCTGCCGAGAAGCCGTCGAACAACGATGCCCGTCGCACCGACGGGCGTGCAGTTGCAGAGATGCATAGCCATTGAGCTCACCCGCGACGCAGACGGTGTCCACCGAGCGGCAGGGTCATCATGCGGGCGGGCGTGTTCGGCCAACTTCTTGGTAACCTGCACGACGACGTGGGAAAGCAATCGCAGCACTTCAGATTTGTGGAGGCTTAAGCGCAACAGCAGATTTCGCCAACACGGGCGGCTGCGCCCCCGGGCTTTGCTCGCGGGCGTCCCACGGCGACTGCGAGCATAGGCCTGGCGCGCGAGCCCCCCTATTGTTACCTCCATTCGCTTCATAATCGCGGCGCGATGGTTTTCGACCGACGCTGGATGATGTCGAGGTCCAAGGCTTGCGCCTGGACCCGCTGTTTCAAGCCTAGACTAGTCTAATAGTATCCGCTGACGTTCTGAGTAGATTCCGGGGCTAACGGGGCCGCTGGCCGATAGCTATAGTGTGGCTCATCAGGCGGGCGACTTCGGACTCCGCTGATCAAAGTGCTCAAAGTTTATTGCGGGCTCGCCGATGCCGCAATCGATTGGGCTAAGCGCGAACCTACGGAACCAACAGCAGGCGTCGCGGCGCGCAGTATCTACCTGCGCCGTCATCCAGCTTACCGGAAAGGCGACAATTCATGAACGTCACGACAAGGCCACCACCGCACGCTCATGGGCCCCCCCTCACGTCCGCAGCGACAATGAAAGGTCTTGTTTATCTGGGGCCGGGCAAGAAAGCCCTGGAGGACCGGCCGAAGCCGGTCATTTCGGCGCCGACAGACGCAATCGTTAAAATCGTTAAAACGACAATTTGTGGCACCGACCTGCACATTCTCAAGGGCGACGTGCCGACTTGCCAGCCTGGACGCATTCTTGGCCACGAGGGCGTGGGAGTGATCGACACGGTCGGCGCGGCCGTGACGACATTCAAGGTGGGGGATCGGGTGCTGATCTCCTGCATCAGCGCATGCGGCAAATGCGTCTATTGCCGCAAACTGATGTACTCGCACTGCACCACCGGCGGCTGGATTCTTGGCAACAGCATCGACGGCACGCAAGCCGAATTCGTTCGCATCCCGTATGCGGAGACAAGCCTCTATCCGGTTCCCGACGGAGTGGATGAGGAGGCGTTGGTGATGCTCAGCGACATCCTGCCAACCGGCTTCGAGTGCGGCGTGCTCAACGGTAAGGTGCAGCCAGGCAGCACTGTGGCGATCGTCGGGTCCGGCCCGATCGGGCTCGCGGCGCTGTTGACCGCGCAGTTCTATTCCCCGGCTGAAATCATCATGGTCGATCTCGACGACAATCGCCTCGAAGTGGCGAAGCGCTTCGGCGCCACGGCGGGGATCAATAGCAGCAATGGCAAGGCGGTGGAGGCGGTCATGAAAATGACCGCCGGACGCGGCGTTGACACCGCTATCGAAGCGGTCGGCATTCCGGCCACTTTCGAGCTGTGCCAAAAACTCGTCGCTGCTGGGGGGACCATCGCCAATATCGGTGTCCACGGGACCAAGGTGGATCTCCATTTGGAACGATTGTGGGACCGCAACGTTACCATTACGACGCGTTTGGTCGATACCGTCAGCACTCCCATGCTGCTGAATGTTCTACGCTCTCACAAAATCGATCCCAAACTCCTGATTACGCATCGCTTCAAGCTCAGCCATATTCTCGATGCCTACGAAACCTTCGGACACGCCGCCAAAACGCGCGCTCTCAAGGTGATCATCGAGGCGTGATTTGGCATTCCGTCACGATCACTTTCCACACAGCGAAAGAAATTAAAAAGGACCAAAGCATGACCTACCAGAGCCTCAACCCCGCGACGGGCAAACTGCTGAAGAAGTTTGAAGAAGTGACCGACAAAGAACTCGAAGCCAAAATCGCGGCTGCCGTCGCATGTTACGAGACTTGGCGGCACAAGAGTTATGCCGAACGGGCCGTCATCGTTGCCAAGGCGGCGGCACTCATGCACGCAAAAGCCGACGAATTCGCTCATACGATGACGCTGGAGATGGGCAAGCGGATCAACGAGGCGCGCGGGGAGGTTGAGTTCAGCGTCAGAATTCTCAATTACTACGCCAAGAATGCGGAGCGCTTTCTCGCGCCGCAAGAGCTGCATCCGACCATTGGGGAAGCCCATATGGAAAGCAGCCCGATCGGCGTGATCTTCTGCGTAGAGCCGTGGAACTTTCCCTACTATCAACTTGCCCGCGTCGCCGGTCCGCATTTGATGGCAGGAAATGTCCTGATCGTGAAGCATGCAGGCTGTGTCCCGCAATGTGCGATCGCTTTCGAGAAGCTTTGGGTCGAGGCGGGCGCGCCCAAAGGATTGTATACGAACCTGCTAATATCGCACGATCAGGCGGATGACATCATCGATGACCCGCGAATCAAGGGCGTCGCGCTGACCGGGAGCGTGGCGGCCGGGCGGATCATTGCGGCACGCGCCGGCAAGAATCTTAAGCCCTCTTCGATGGAACTCGGCGGGAGCGACGCCTTCATCGTGCTCGAAGACGCCGATCTTGATCATACCATCAAGTGGGCGGTCTGGGGACGCATGTATAACGGCGGCCAAACCTGCTGCGCGGCCAAGCGGTTTATCGTCGTGGACAAACTCGCCGATAAGTTCCTGGAGAGGTTTAAAGCAGCGCTCGGCGGCCTCAAGGCGGGAGATCCCCTGGACGAGAAGACGACATTGGGTCCGCTCTCGACCGAATCGGCCCTGTTGCAGCTGCTGGGTCAGGTCGATGATGCGGTCTCCCACGGCGCCAAGGTGGTCATGGGCGGCAAGCGGATCGATCGTCCGGGATCGTTCATGGAGCCCACGATTCTGACCGACATCAAGCCCGACAATCCGGCCTTCAGGGATGAGTTCTTTGGTCCGGTGGCGCTATTCTTCCGGGTCAAGGATGAAGACGCCGCCATCGCGCTCGCCAACGAATCGGATTTTGGGTTGGGCGGCTCGGTCTTCACCAAGGATATCGCGCGCGGCAAGCGCGTGGCGAGCCGGGTCGAAACCGGCATGATGTTCATCAACAACATCGATTGGTCCGATGCCGAACTGCCATTCGGGGGGATCAAGGATTCCGGATACGGACGCGAACTCGGCGACATGGGTATCCAAGAGTTCGTCAACAAGAAGCTGGTTCGCTACGCGGCCGAAGAAGCGCCGCTGTAGATAAGTCGCTCGGGGTCGGCGCCGCTGCATGCTGCGGCGTTGCCCGGTGAGGCGTTTCCGCTGCCGGGAAAATTGCTCCTCGGCCGCCAAGGAAAATTGCGAACCACCGCAAACAACGACAGCTCACCGCGAACCGGAGTTTCCATCATGTATGTCAATGTCGCCGTCCTGAAGGAGACACAGCCGCACGAGCGACGTGTGGCGATGGTGCCGTCCGTCGTGCCCAAGCTGATCAAGTTGGGCGCCGCGTTGCACATGCAGTCGGGCGCCGGTGCTGCCGTTCAGCTGCCCGACGCTGCGTTCAAGAATGTGGTCTTCACGGACGATCGCAAGGCGCTGGTCGGCGACGCCGATGTGGTTCTGGCCGTGCAGCCTCCGGCACTCGAGGTGATCGGCACGATGAAGGAAGGCGCGATCCTCATCTCCTTCATCTATGCCAATAACGAACCTGCGCTGGTGCAGCGCCTGCTGGACCGCAAAATCACCTGCTTCGCCATGGAGCGCGTCCCGCGCATTTCGCGCGCGCAATCGATGGATGCCCTGTCCAGCCAGTCGGCGCTGGCCGGATATTACGCCGTGCTGCTCGGCGCCACCCATCTCGTCCGCATCGTCCCCAAGATCACCACGGCCGCGGGCGTCGTTGGGCCGGCCAAGGTTTTGGTGATGGGGCTTGGCGTGGCGGGCCTTGAAGCGATCGCCACCGCGCACCGCCTCGGCGCCGTCGTCGAGGGCTATGACGTGCGCCCCGAGACCGAAGAGCAGGCCAAGTCCTTAGGCGCCAAATTCGTCGAGACCGGCGTGGATGCCCGCGGCAAGGGGGGCTACGCACGGGAGCTGACGGCGGAAGAGAAGACCAAGGTCGCCGCCGTGCTGACCCAGCATATCCAGGCGGCGGACCTCATCATCACCACTGCTGCCATTCCGGGCCGGGCGTCGCCGAAACTCATCAGCAAGGCGCAGGTCGCCGGGATGAAGGCCGGCGCCGTGATTGTCGACCTCTCGGCGGAAGGTGGCGGCAATTGCGAGGACACGCTGCCGGGCGAAACCACGCAGGTCGGCGCGGTGACGATCATGGCGCCGCTCAACGTGCCATCGCTGCTCGGCGAGGACGCCAGCACCCTATACGCCAAGAATCAATATAACCTCCTCGCCCTGATGATGAAGGACAACATCATCACGCTGAACTGGGACGACGAGGTGCTCGCCAAGACCGTTCTGACCCACGACGGCAAATTGCACAGCGATAAAACCGAGCACGACGCCTATCCCAGTAACCAAGCCGACAAAACCGCAGCCGAGGCAGCCGCGAAAGCGGCTTGAGCCATACGAGGACCGCACGATGGACTTTTCAATTCATATGACCGGCTTCGTCGCGCTCTACATGTTCATGCTCGCCGCCTTTGCGGGCTGGGTGATCATCGGCCGCGTGCCGGCGATCTTGCATACGCCGTTGATGTCGGGGTCCAACTTCGTGCACGGCATCGTCGTGGTCGGCGGCATCTTCGCCCTCATCAACGCTGGCACGATTTTGGAGCAGGCGATCGGGTTTTTCGCCGTGCTGCTCGGCGCCGGCAATGCCGCCGGCGGCTACGCGGTCACAGAGCGCATGCTCGCGATGTTCCAGGTGAGCGGACATGAAACCGGCGACGCGAAATCCGGCCACTCCAAGGTCGGCGACCTGAAAAAGGTTTGAACCCCATGCTCACGACGATCGCACAACTGTTGATCGGGGTCACCGATCTCGCTGCCGCCTTTCTCTTTATGTACGGCCTCAAACGCATGTCGTCGCCGGTCACGGCGCCGTCCGGGATCTTCGTTGCCGGCATCGGCATGCTGGTCGCTGTCCTGGTGAGCTTTCTTTACGTGTTCGACGTCGGCGCTGCTGCCAAGCCGCATCTGATCGTCAATGTCGCCCTCGCCGTCATTGCCCTCGTCATCGGTGGCGGAGTCGCCTGGTGGGGCGGCAAGAAGGTGGCGATGACGGCCATGCCGCAGATGGTCGCGCTCTACAACGGCATGGGCGGCGGTGCTGCCGGCGCCATCGCGGCGGTGGAACTGTTCGGCAACAAGGCTCAGGGCACAACCCAGCTTGTCGTGACGCTGATCGGTGCGTTGATCGGCGCCGTGTCGTTTTCCGGCTCGCTGGTCGCCTGGGCCAAGCTCGACGGGCTCCTCCACAAGCCGTTGCGGGTGAAAGGGCAGCAAGCCCTGAACGGCATTGTCATGCTGGCGACGCTCGCGATCGGGGGCTACATCATTTTTGTTTTACAGGATGGTGCGGTACCGCTGATCGCGGTACCCAACCTGTTCTATCTGTTTTTCGGCGGTGCACTGCTGTTCGGCATTCTGATGACGCTCCCGATCGGTGGGGCCGACATGCCGGTGGTGATCTCGATCTACAATGCCTTCACAGGCCTTGCGGTCGGCCTTCAAGGCTTCGTGCTGCAGAACCCGGCGCTGATGATCTCCGGCATGGTGGTCGGCGGCGCCGGCACGTTCCTGACGCTGCTGATGGCAAAGGCGATGAACCGCTCGGTGAGCAATGTGCTGTTCACCAACTTCGGTGCCGTGACCGCGTACAAGCAGGGCGACATCAAAGGCAGCCTCAAGCCGGTCGAGGCCGGCGACGCCGCCATCTTCATGCGCTACGCCAGCAGTGTGATCATCGTGCCGGGTTATGGGCTTGCCGTCGCCCAGGCCCAGCAAAAGCTCTACGAGTTCGTCAAGCTGCTGCAGGCGGCGGGCGTCAAGGTCAGGTTCGCGATCCATCCGGTGGCCGGTCGCATGCCGGGCCAGATGGACGTCCTGCTGGCCGAGGCCGGGGTGCCCTATGATCTGATTTTTCAGCTCGACGATATCAACGACGATTTTGCCACTACGGATGTGGCGCTCGTTATCGGTGCCAATGACGTAGTGAACCCGGCAGCCCGCACCGACAAAGGTTCCCCGATCTACGGCATGCCGATCCTCAACGCCGACAAGGCCAAGCAGGTTTATGTCGTCAAACGCGGCCAGGGCAAGGGCTATTCCGGCATCGTCAACGCGCTGTTCTACGAAGAGAACTGCAACATGGTCTATGGCGACGCCCAGGCCGTGCTGGTGAAAATGATCGAGGCCGTGCGCGGCCTTGGTTTGGCTGCCGCCGCCTGAGCGGTGGCCTGAAACGTTATCCGGTAATAAGAAATCCACCGGTTTAATCTCGAAAACAGGAGTTACCTATGGCTGGTAAAATGCATGCTGCCGTCGTCGAGCACTTCAAAAAGCCTTTGGTATTTCAGGAGTGGGATATCCCGACGCCCGGCCCCGGCCAGATCCTGGTCAAGACCGAGGCGTGCGGCGTCTGTCACACCGATCTGCACGCCGCGGCCGGAGACTGGCCGCTGAAGCCAAAACTCCCGTTCATTCCGGGCCATGAGGCCATCGGCCGCGTCGTCGGGGTCGGCGCTGGTGTCAAGATCGTGAAGGAGGGTGATCGCGTCGGGGTGCCGTGGCTCTACTCGGCTTGCGGTCATTGCGAGCATTGCCTCGCGGCATGGGAAACGGTCTGCGGCAAGGCGGAGTTCGGCGGTTACACCAAGAACGGCGGCTTTGCCGAATACCTGCTCGCCGACCCGAATTACGTCGCCCTTATCCCGGCCGGCCTCGACCCAAAACAGGCGGCGCCGCTCATCTGCGCCGGGATCACCACCTACAAGGGCATCAAGGAGACCGAAGCGAAGGCGGGTGAATGGATCGTCATCTCCGGCGCGGGTGGCCTCGGGCATCTCGCAATTCAATACGCCAAGGTGATGGGCCTCCAGGTCTGCGCGGTCAACATCGATGACGTGAAGCTGGCGCTGGCCAAGAAAGTGGGCGCCGATTTCGTCGTCAATGCCAAACACGGCGACCCGGACGCGGCAGTCCGGAAGGGCACCAACGGCGGCGCCCACGGGGTCCTGATTACCGCACCATCGCTGGGCGCCTTCAAGCAGGGCGTCGGCATGACGCGCAAACGTGGCACCTGCGTCCTGGTCGGGCTGCCGCCGGGCGATTTTCCGGTTCCGCTGTTTGACGTGGTGGCGAACTGCATCACCATCCGCGGCTCGTTCGTGGGTAACCGCGAGGATATGGCCGAAGCGCTGGCATTCGGCGCCGAGGGCAAGGTTAAGGCCGATATCGAGCTGCAGCCGCTGTCGTCGATCAACGATCATCTTCGACCGGCTCGAACACGGCGAGGTGGCGGGCCGCGTGGTGCTCGATTTCGTCGGCGCCAAGGTGGACGGCCGCAAGACAAAGCCCCGGCCGTGAAGAAGATCGAACCGGCGCACGTAGGTTAGAGCGGATTTCGGTCACCCCAAACCATCTCGGGGAGTCGTGGCCGGGCTCGTCCCGGACATCCAGGATTGGTGGCTCGGCTGCCGCAAGGATAGTAACTGAAAGTCACTGAGGTTCCAATGTCCAAGCACGGCCACATGCCACCGGTTCCAGCCGCAAACCACAGTCAAAAAGGTCCTGGCGACCATTCCGAAATCCCATCAAGCGAGCCGCCAAAGCACCCGGACGTCCATCCGCAGGAGCAAGGCCAGACAGCAAACATCAGACAGAACACGACGTACAAGGGCTTTTTCCAGGCGCGCCGCAGCAAATAGCGAGCAAGCCATCCCGGCGATGAAACAAACGGGGATCGACCATGTTGATCGAGGTCAGGACAGACAGGAATATCCAAGGCAGCGAGAGGTTTTCCGATCATGTAAAGGCAGAGGTACAGGACGCATTGGAGCGGCATATCAATCACGTCAGGCGGGTCGATGTGCATCTCAGCGATGACGTTGGCAACAAGCCGGGCCACAACGACAAATGTTGCATGATCGAGGTCCGTCGCGATGGCCGCGAGCCTATCGTCATCACCCATCACGAAAACACCATGGATCGGGCAATTCAGGGCGCCATTCATAATTTGAAAAAGTCGGTAGACAGCGCCTTCGGAAAAGAATCCAACCGAGATCATCTCCGGGATCACCACTAATTTTGGTGAAACGGCCATGGAGCTGCAGCGCAGGAGAGAGACATGATGAATGGCCGGACGGCGTTGTTGCGGGTTGGCCAAATGGCCGAGGCCGATCGTCTGACGGTTGCGGCCGGCACGCCAGCCATCAATATGATGGAGCATGCTGGCGGCGCGGTCGCACGCGAGATCGGGCGGCGGTGGAAGCTGCGGCCTATCATCGTTCTGTGCGGACCGGGTAACAACGGCGGCGACGGCTTCGTAGCCGCCCGGCATCTCGTGGCGGCCGGCTGGCCCGTTCGTATCGCCCGGCTTGGCCCGCGCGACCATTTGGCAGGCGCGGCACGTCACCACGCGGACCAGTGGCGCTCAGCCGTCGAGCCGCTCGCGCCAGCCACGCTTGATGGGGCGGAACTGGTGGTGGATGCGATTTTTGGTTCAGGCCTCAGCCGCAAGCTGGAGGGGCCAGCCGCCGACACTTTGGCGGAAGCTGCGCGCCGGAAACTGCCGATGGTCGCCATCGATGTTCCGAGCGGCCTCATGGGCGACACCGGCGAAGTCTTGGGCGCCGTCGCGGCGGTTCTGACCGTCACTTTCTTTCGCAAGAAGCCGGGGCATCTTCTGCTGCCGGGCCGGCTGCTATGCGGCGAGGTCGTTGTCGCCGACATCGGCACCGATCCATCGACCCTGGGCCGGATCGCCCCCGATACGTTCGAGAACGACCCAGCCCTCTGGGCTTCGGAGCTGCCGCGGCCACACGACGGCGGCAACAAGCACACCCGTGGCCACGCCTTGATTTCCGGCGGTTACCCGATGACCGGAGCCGCCCGGATGGCGGCCCGCGCGGCCGCTCGCGCCGGCGCCGGGCTGACGACGATTGCGGTATCCACGACGGCGCTGCCGGTCTACGCGGCGGCGCTGACCAGCATCATGGTCGAACCCCTCGCCGCGCCCGAAGATTTCGCCGGCCTGCTGGCCGGCGATCGGTTCTCGGCGTTTTTGATCGGACCCGGCGCCGGGGTCAGCGAAGAGACCTGCAGCCGGGTGCTTGCCATGTTGAAGACCGGGCGCCCCACGCTGCTCGACGCCGACGCCATCACGGCGTTCCAGGACGATCCGGCCGCGCTCGACCGGGCGATCGCCGGACCTTGCGTGCTGACACCGCACGACGCAGAGTTCCGACGCTTGTTCGACCCCAGCGGCGACAAGCTGACCCGCACGCGCGCCGCGGCCCGCCGCAGTGGCGCCGTCATCGTCCTGAAAGGTTCCGATACGGTGATTGCGGCACCGGACGGGTGGGCCATAATCAACGCCAACGCCCCGCCGACATTGGCGACCGCCGGATCCGGAGATGTTTTGGGCGGCATCGTGCTCGGCCTCCTTACCCAGGGCATGCGGCCCTTCCTGGCCGCCGCCGCCGGGGTTTGGTTGCACGGCGCTGCCGCCACGGCGTTCGGGCCGGGCCTGCTGGCCGAGGATCTGCCCGATTTGCTGCCCGGCGTATTCCGCGCCCTTTATGGCGCACCCGCCAGCGCTGGCCGGGATGAAGACCGGCCCGGTCAATTCAGCCGGGGCGCGCGCGACGAGCAGCGACCCTATGCGGTCGCATCGTGAACACGAAGGATGTCATGCACGCAATGGTATTGAACACACTCAAGACGGCGCTCGCCTGGACCGAGCTTCCCGACCCGCAACCCCCGGACCGGGCGAAATTCGCGTGAAGGTGGGCGCCTGCGGCGTCTGCCGCACCGACCTGCATGTCGTCGACGGCGAACTGCCCAACCCCCAGGTGCCGATCATCCCGGGCCACGAGATCGTCGGCCGGATAGATGCGATCGGCTCCGGGGTCGAGGGGCTGCGGATCGGCGAGCGGGTCGGCATTCCGTGGCTTGGCCACACCTGCGGCGCTGCCCTACTGCCTCGGGCACCACGAAAACCTGTGCGATCGCCCCCTTTTCACCGGTTACACCCGCGACGGCGGCTTCGCGACAGCGGCGGTCGCCGATGCGCGCTTCGCCTTCCCGCTCAGCGAGGCCGGCACTGATATTGCACTTGCCCCCTTGCTCTGCGCCGGCCTGATCGGCTGGCGCTCGCTGGTGATCGCCGGCGACGGCAAGAAGCTCGGCCTCTGTGGTTTCGGCGCGGCCGCCCTTATCCTGGCTCAGGTGGCGAAGTGGCAAGCTGATCCGTGTTCGCCTTCACGCGCTCGGGAGATCTCGCCACCCAGGCCTTCGCCCGGAGCCTGGGTGCCCTATGGGCCGGCGGATCGGACGATATGCCGCCGGAGCCGCTCGATGCCGCGATCATCTTTGCCCCGGTCGGCGCTCTCGTGCCGCTGGCGCTGAAGGTGGTCCGCAAGGGCGGCAGCGTCGTTTGTGCTGGCATCCACATGAGCGATATCCCAAGCTTTCCCTACGCGCTGCTCTGGGAAGAGCGGCAGCTGGTGTCGGTCGCCAATCTGACGCGCCCGGACGGAATCGATTTCCTGCGCTTGGCGTCGCAAATCGTTACCAAGACGACGAGTTATCCTCTCAAGGAAGCTAACCGGGCACTTGCCGATTTGCGCGAGGGACGCTTCGAAGGCGCCGCGGTTCTCGTGCAATGAGCAGGATCGAACGGGCGTCATTTTCGGTTCGTTAGCTGTGATCTTTAAAGCTGTATGAATAAATTGCAGATACTCGTCAGATATCTTTTTTGAGCCGACCACCACCCATATATTTGCATTTTATACCTGAAGCTCAAAATATAATTGAAGACGTGTCCAATAAGCTCCCGCTATCACGATCCGGCTATCAGATAATCATATTACTTTCCCAACCAGGGCGCCAATACCCGCCGTTACCGCCATGGCCAGTGCACCCCAGCAGGTGACTCTTACAGCACCGATTGTAACGCTGGCGCCGCCGGCGCGCGCCGCCAACGCGCCCAAGGACGCGAGGAACAGCAGCGATGTCCCAGATACAACAAAAATCAGATTCGGACCCGGCGCCAAGACCGTGACGACCAGTGGCATGGCTGCTCCTACGGCGAAGCTGCCGGCCGACGCAAACGCAGCTTGAACCGGCCGGGCGCGGAGCGTCTCCGACATGCCGAGTTCATCGCGCGCATGCGCACCGATGGCGTCATGGGCCATGAGCTGGTCGGCGACCTGTCGCGCCAGCGAAGCATCGAGGCCGCGCTCCACGTAGATTGCTGCCAGTTCCTGATGCTCGCCCTTGTCGTCCGCACGAAGTTCGGCGCGCTCCAGTACAAGGTCGGCCTGTTCCGTATCCGCTTGCGAGTGCACCGACACGTATTCACCGGCGGCCATCGACATGGCCCCTGCGACCAGGCCGGCGATGCCCGCGATCAAGACCCCGCCGGGAGGCTCGTGCGCAGCCGCGACGCCCAGCACCAGGCTCGCGGTCGAAAGCAGCCCGTCGTTGGCGCCAAGCACCGCCGCACGCAGCCATCCGACTCGCCCCCCACGGTGCCGCTCTCTCTGGCGCAAAGGCATCTTGATGTATTCCTGCCGAGCTTCGTTGTCGTCAATTCCGGGCTCCGGCTTTGCCGGCTTTGCGATCGAACCCCGGCGCCCGACGACGACCCATTGAAGGAGCGCTCCGCGCTCATGATGTCGAAGCTCCTGCGCCGTCCTGTGGCCGGTGGTCCGGCCGAACTGACATGCGACAATTGCAGAATATCGTTTCTCCGTGCCGCGGCGATAGGTTCGGAAATTACCCATCGTGGTCACGTGGTGGCCCCACGACTGCGACTTGCGGCCTTTCATTCCCCGCCGTCGTTGGCTCCATTCCAGTCCGCCGCGAGCGCCAAACGGGCCAATGCCGGAAGAGACTTCGAGCCGGTTGCCTTCATGATCGCGGCCCGGTGGTTTTCGACCGTGCGCTGGCTGATGCCCAGATCGGCGGCGATATTCTTGCTGGGGTGGCCGGCGAGGACCAATTCCATGATCTGGCGCTGGCGCGGCGTCAGGCCCGCGATGCGGGCGGCCGCGGCCTCCCGCATCGCCAACAGCTTGCTCGAATCCCGCGACTGTTCGAGAGCGCGCGCGATGCTTGCGAGCAGTTCGCTGCTATGGATCGGCTTTTCGATGAAGTCCGACGCCCCGTCCTTCATGGCTTGAACCGCCATCGGTACGTCGCCGGCGCCCGTGATCATGATGGTCGGCAGCCGGTCCCCTGCCTCGTGGAGCCGCTGTAACAATGCGAGCCCGTTCATCCCCGGCAGTATGGCATCGATCAAAAGACAACCGCCACAACCCGGGCGATAGGATTCCAGGAATGCCTCGCAGCTTGAATAGGCTTCGACGCCAAGGCCGCCCTCTTCCAACACGGCGCGAAGCGCCTCGCGTAAGTTGCTGTCGTCATCGACGATGAAGATCGTCGATGCGGCTGCCGCTTCGGCGGCATGGGAAACCTGCGTCGCCGGCGCGGCGTGTGGCATTGCCTGTGAAAGTGGGGCCAGGAGCCGCTGGATGACCTGCGCCAGTTCCTTCGGTTTGACCGGTTTGTTGAGTTGCACGCAGTCCCCGCGAGCGATGTCGCGCAAGGTGTTGATGGAGATATCGCCGGTCAGAATGATGATGGGAACATCGCGACAGAGCTGCTGTCGGAGCTTTGCGGCGACCTGCAATCCGTCCATGCCGCTCGGCAGATTGTAGTCTGCAAGTATGAGATCGGGCTCGACGGTCCGCCGCGCCACCATGTCCAGCGCCGCCATGCCGTCGGGCGCGGCTGCGGTGCGATGTCCTTCACTCGAGAGCAGCGTTTCGAGGAGTTCGCGAACTTCGGGGTCGTCCTCGACGACCAAGATCATGCCGGTGCGGCCAACGCCTTCTCCGGTTCGGTGGCCGATGTCGTCCGGATGGTGTTCAATCCCAGGCACCGCTGCGCGCGGTTGGAGCATGACCTCGATCGAGAAGACGGACCCCTTGTCCCGCTGCGAGCGCACCCGCACGCGATGGCCGAGCAGTTGGCCCAATCGCTGCACGATCGGCAGACCGAGGCCAAGACCATGGTTCCGATCGTGGGTCGCATTATCGACCTGATAGTACTCATCGAAAATGGCATGAAGCTGATCTTCGGGTATGCCGACGCCGGTGTCCCAAACTTCGATGCTCAGCATCCCTCCGCGGCGACGGCAGCCGAGCAGCACCTTGCCTTGCTTGGTGTATTTGAATGCGTTCGAAAGCAGATTGCGGATCATCTGCTCAAGCAGGCGCGGATCGCTGCATACCGAGAGACTGCATGCGACCGCATGAAGCGAAAGCTTCTGCGCCTGCGCATGATAGTCGAACTCGTTCCTCAACCGCGACAGCAACGTGCCGATCGGGAAATTCACCATTTCCGCGCGGACGGCGCCGGCCTCGATCTGATTGATGTCGAGCAGCGTGTTCAGCAAGCCCGACATCGCATCCAATGTCGGCGCCAGCCGTTCGACCAGTTTGCGTGCGCGTTCGCCTTGGACGGTTTTTGCCAATAGCTCCTGAATCAGCACAAGCGTTTGCAGCGGCTGGCGGAGATCGTGGCTCGCGGCGGCGAGAAAGCGCGACTTCGCAACATTGGCCCGTTCCGCTTGCCGCTTCGCGGCCTCCAGGGCGTCGGCGGTCTGCCTTCGCTCGGTGATATCCGCAAAAGTTACGACGACGCCTTCTACTCCATGATCCTGAGTCCGGTAGGGTGATATGCGGCGAATATACCAAACGCCGGGTTTGGCTTCGATCTCTCGCTCGACCGGCGCGAGGGTCTGCAATACCGTTAGGGCATCGCTTAACAGAGCGCCATCGGCAGCACGCGAGTTGAGGTCTGCGAGCGGACGCCCGACATCGCCGGGAATGATATTGAAGAGTGACTTGGTGGCCGGCGTGAAGAACCGGATATTAAGCTCGGTATCCAGGAAAATCGTTGCCACATTTGTGCTGTAAAGGATATTCTGAAGATCATTCGATGTCATACGCTGCCGCTCGAGCGTTTCGTGAAGCTGGCTGTTGAGGGCCGTAAGCTCCTCGTTGAGCGACTGCAATTCCTCCTTCGACGTCAGCAGTTCCTCGTTGGTCGATTGAAACTCCTCGTTGACGGACAATGCTTCTTCGTTGATCGCCTTCTGCTCTTCGCTCGAAATTTCCAGGTTACGGATCGCGTCTCGGAGTTCCGCTTGCGTCGCTGCGAGTTCCTGCTCAAGCTCGGCAACCCGCGGAACGTCTTGTGCAGCAACGGGGAGACCTCGTTTCTTGTCGTGCGCAACCTTGTCAATAAAGCAAATCAACAGCAGTTGCTCGCCTTCATTCAGAACCGGCTGCACGGAAATCTCAAACGAAACAGGGTTGCCGTCGTGCGTGGTGCGGCCGCCGGCGACGACAATGCGCTTGTTTTCTTGCAGGGTGCGCTGGATTGCACAGCGGAGCTTGGTGCGCATGCCCTCATGCGCCATGGCGAGTAAATCGTGGGTGGGGGGACCGGGCGGCAGGTGCAAATACCGCTCCGTCCGTCCCAGGTAATAGAGGCACTCATGTTTGCGATTGATCAGGACCGCCGCCGGCGTATAGCTCTCCAAGACCAGACGTTAACAGAGGTCGGCGACATCGCCTTGACGAGAGGCCGGCTGGCCTGGGGACGGGCGAGCGGAAATGCGCATGCGGTCGCCCAGGGAAGAAAAGGCCAATTCCCCCGGCTGGCTGCGACCGATGTGTCGGTAGATTTGCTCCGATTTTGATATGACCTCGAAGCGGCCCTCGGCGCGGCCGACCGTCTCCGAACTGCCAAGCACAAGAATGCCGCCCTCACGCAAAGCGAAGTGAAACAGCGACAGCACCTGCGCCTGCGCTTCGGGCCGCAAATAGATCAGAAGATTTCGACATGAAACCAGGTCAATTCGTGAAAATGGCGGATCGGCGAGCACATCTTGTACGGTGAAGACGACGACCGAGCGCAGGTCCGGCAATACCCGATAGCCGTGATCCTCCTTGGTGAAGAATCGGGCCAGTCGCGCCGCCGAAACGTCAGCCGCGATTGCGTCCGGATACAGGCCCTCGCGCGCCCTGGCAATCGCATCCGGATCGACGTCGGAAGCAAACACCTGCAGCTTGACGTTGCGCTTCTCCGCCATGATCTGCTCGCGGAACAGCATGACGAGCGAGTAGGTTTCCTCGCCGGTGCTGCATCCCGCGACCCAGATGCGCAGCGGGTGCTCGGAGGTGTGGCTGCGGATCAGGTCGGGAATGACCTTCCGTTCCAGGAGGTCGAACACCTTCGGATCGCGGAAAAAGCTGGTCACGTTGATCAACAAGTCCTTGGCCAGAAGGTCGAGCTCGCGGTCGTCGCTGCGCAGAAGCTCGAGATACCGCGCCACATTGTCGGTCTCGATCGTTGTCATCGCCATGCGCCGCTCGATCCGGCGCTGCAACGTACCCGGCTTGTAAAGTGTAAAATTGTGGGCCGTCTTGGTGCGCAGCAGATCAATGATTTCGGGCAGCCAATGTTTTGCTTCATCCTCCGGCACCGCACGCTCAGGGGAGGGGACGAGGGCCAGGTGCCGGTTGAATTCGATCAGCGCCTCCGGGATCTTCGCAACCGGGAGGACCCGGTCGACCGCCCCCGTCATGATCGCGCTCCGCGGCATTCCGTCATAGCCGGCCTCGCCGGGGTCCTGCGCGATGACCAGCCCGCCGTTTTTCCTGATGTCTCTCAGCCCCAGGCTGCCGTCCGCACCCGTGCCCGAAAGGATGACGCCGACCGCCCGCCTCCCGCAGTCCTCCGACAGGGAGTGCAACAGGAAGTCGAACGGCAAGCGTGCACCGTGACGCGCCTGGGGCTGCGAGAGGTGCAACGCGCCATGTTGGACGGAGAGATAGGTTCCGGGCGGAATCACGTAGAGGTTGTCCGGCGCGACCACCATTCCGTCCGCGGCCTGCCGCACGGTCAGCGACGTGTGCCCGGACAGCAGATCGACCATCATGCTTTTGTGGGTCGGATCGAGATGCTGCACGAGAATGAACGCGATGCCACTGTCGGCAGGAAGCGCCTCAACGAATTTCCGGCAGGCATCCAGTCCTCCCGCCGAGGCGCCGATTCCGACGACGGCGAAATCTTGAGGTCCGCCAGGACGATGCTCAGTCAAGCGCTCTGCCTCCATGACCGCCGGCCAGCCTGAATTAGACCAGCTTAGCTTTAGCTAGGTAAGCTAGCCCGTCGGGATCCGCCATCCAAAGACGCGTTGTAAAGCATTCACTCGATTCTTATGGGTAAATTTGTCATGCAGAACGTGTAACCGATCTGGGTATTTTCCGAGTCTGACATGGGGACCGCGCTGCGGCTAAGGTTAGACTATAGTGCGAACATCTTCTTGATCGGACCGATCAGAGCGCGCTTTACCCGCTTCATGTCCGGGTGAAAACCGCAGCGTGGCGGGCAGCATGGCGCTCGGTGATCGAGGATGAGAAGAACGGCAATGACCGCACGGGAGCCTCTGTGCGACCTAAAGATGAAGCCGGACTACTAAATCGATTCCGTGAAACCGGTCATATGCCGGCCGTTGCCCAACATGTTGGCCTGCCGGGTGGTAGGGGTCCAGCGGTCGGCGAGGTGTGCTGCCAATCCATTACAGCAGTGAAAACGGGTGGATGACGCCCCTGCCGACCTTGACGGTGGCTGCCACACTTGCAGCCGCAACCGTGTTCGCGGTCATCCTGGATGTCGTGAAAGTTCCAGTTTTTCGTCGTCTGAGGATCACCTAGGAGGTGCCATAGAGCTGGCGCAGCGCCGCCCGGCCGTGGACGGATTGCAGATTGCCGTCGGCCCGGAACAACCCTGGCCGCCGGTCTACCGCTGCCCCTTGGTGGCGTCCTCGGCGACCGGGGCGGCTCGGTTCGCACCGTGTACCGATCTGTTTTGTATCCGATCTGTTTTCGATTGCCGAACGCGACGGTGGCTTGTTGAGATCAATCCTCGAATCAGTTCACGCCTTTGTTTGAAAGGCGCGCCTTCCAATAGGCATCCACCTTCTGACTCTGCAGATCTATTCCGTCGGCCGAGAATGGATTAACCCGGGGGGCGGCTTCCAAGACGACCCTGGTGGTATCGAGCACGAGCAAGTTCGCGTCCTGAGTTATCTTGAAGTCTTCTAATGGGACCGGGACGCTTATATCGTCTATCCCGAGACTCCGGTCCAGGGCGATCACCAGATAGGCGACCTTGTCTGTCGCCGGACTCATTACGAGGTTTTCGACGCTACCGAGAGCCTCGTTCTGCGGGTTGCGCACCTCGGTGCCCAGCAACTCTTCGGGTCGGAATGGGATGTTCTTGCTTGTAACCGGTTGAGCGGCAGCGATCTGCCGCTCCCGCCAGACCGGAATGGCAGAGTCATTCTTCTCACTTGCAGAGTTGTTCACCGAGCCGGTTTGCACGTCAGCCGCGAGCGCCGGGGCGGCAAGCCCCAAACAAAAGCATGCTGCCACAGAGCTGACGAGGGCGGAGCGCTTCATGTGCTTTGTCTCCTTGTTGTCGCTTTGACGCCATCGCACGTCAGCAACGGCGCGACCGCGCCGCCGCAGACATACCTCGGACCACAAAAAAGGCGGTTCGCCCCGGCTGGCGCGCCTTACCCAAAATCCATAGCAAGCGGAAACCATAGAGCAGTAGAATCGGAATTTACTCAAAGCCTGCAGAGCTATTGCGAACTTTGTTGTGCTCGGCCAATGTTTTAGCCGTCCATCGCGGCGCAGCGACGCCGCCATCCACACGCGCACCAAAGCATTCACTCGATTTTGATCGGGTAAATTTGCCGTGAAGCCTTCTCGACACGGTCACCACCGGCCGAAACGAGAACCGATCTGGGTAGTTTCCGAGTTTGACATGGGGACCGCGCTCCCGGCTAAGGTTAGTGCGGACATCTTCTTGATCGGGCCGTTCAGAGCGCGCTTTACCGGCTTCATGTCATGGTGAAATCACAGCATGGCGGTTGGTGATCGAGGAGGCGGAACGGCAACGACCGCACCGGAGCCTCGTGCGACCTGAAAATGATTGGCGGGGTCGAACTCGCGCAGGCTACGGCGCTCCCCGACGGTCAGCCGCCGTCAGTGGACATACGCAGCGCTGTCTTCCAACTGCATGACTGTATTGAAATCTGGGTCAACGAAGGCGGCGCTGGAGGCGAAGACGATGAAATCGCTCCGCATCCTCGTGGTCGAGGATAACGTGCTGATCGGTATGCTGCTGGCCGACATGCTCGAAGAGATGGGGCACTCCGTGTGCGCGACCGAAGCCACCGAAGCCGATGCCGTCGCCGCCGCGATACGACACAAACCAGACCTGATGATCGTCGATGAGCGGCTGGGGGACGGAAGCGGACTTTCTGCGATTACGGAAATATGCCGCATCTGGCCAGTCCCGCACCTGTTCGTGAGCGGCGATATTTCCCTCATCGCCGCGCTCAGACCCGACGCCGTGGCGGTGCAAAAACCGTTTCGCGAAGCCGACCTGGCGCAGGGCATCCGGCGCGCGCTGCATGGTCTTTGAAACGGCCCAAAGGCGGCCATTCCGGTTAGCAATCAGGGTGCGAGAGCGAGCGATTGGAGCACAATGCAATCCTCAAGCGTGCACGTCCATTTCGTCAACGGCCGATCTATTGAGTAAATTCCGAGGCTGCCGACTTTCCGGAAATTCTGCCACAAGCGCTGGAAGCGGGTTCAGAAGGAATGGTAAGATGAGCGACAATCCAACGGTTTCTGGACACCGAGCACTGTATGAGAGCCGACATCGCGGCACGAGCGAACGGCGTCCCCAACGTGGGATTTGGGTCTGGATCGTCGCCGCCATCTTCCTTGTCGTCGCGGTTGGACTCGCCGGCTATCTGGAGCAATGGCTGTGGATGCGGCAGGTTGACTATGTCGGCATCTTCTGGACCCTCTTGTCGGTTCAATGGCTAATGTCCGCTGCCGCCTTCGTCTTCGCTTTCCTGTACTTGTGGATCAATCTTCGTCTGGCGGCGAAAAATGCCGCTGCGTTTCGGGGCGACGGTGAAGCGCGGCTGCCTGCGTTTCTCTCGAAGTCCGGTTCGGCTGCGCAGATCAGCATCGGCTTTCCTCCCGAGCTTCTGAAGCTAGCCGCGGTTCTGATCAGCGTCGCCGTCGCCTTGTTTTTCGCAACCGTATTCTACGGTGCATGGGATACGTATCTCCGATTTCGCTACGGCGGCGCATTCGGGATTTCCGATCCGCTATTTAGCGTCGATGTTGGGTACTATGTCTTTAGTCTACCCTTCTATGTGTTGCTGCAAACCAGCTTCACGTTGTTGACGATCGTAACGATTGCGATCATTCTTCCGACCTACCTGTTGTCGGGATTGCAGCGGGCTGACGAGAGCGACAGGACCGCGGCGGGCGCTCGATCAATGTCACATCTTTCGGTCCTCCTGTTTATTTTGGTGGCAAATCTGGGCTGGGGTTTTTATCTCGATCACTTCGAGCTCGTGTATTCGACCCTCGGGGTCGTTTATGGGGCCGGCTATGCGGCGGACCATGTCACGCGTGTCGCACTCTGGGTCATGATCGGTGCGTCCGCGGTGGCGTGCGGCTTCCTGGTGTTCACCCGCTTTCGTCCACGCGTAAAGGCCTTGGCTGTGGGCGCCGGTGCATACGTAGCGCTATGGATCATAGGGATCGGTCTGCTCCCATCGCTGTTCCAGAAGTTCTTTGTGCAGCCGAGCGAACTGGCCCTTGAGGCCCCCTATCTGAAGAAATACATCGAATCCACCCGGAAAGCCTTCCAGCTGGATGCCATCCAGGAAACGTCCTATCCGGCGCTGGCGGATCTCACGCCCGCGGTTCTGGCGCGGAATCAGGAGACCATCCAAAACATTCGCCTGTGGGACTCGCGCCCGCTGCTCCAAACCTATCAGCAGACCCAGGCGATTCGGCTGTACTATCAATTCTACAATGTCGATACCGACCGCTACCACCTCCCCGACGGCTACCATCAGGTCATGCTTTCCGCCCGTGAGCTATCGCCGGAGCTGCCCGCAAAGGCGCAGACATGGGTCAACGAGTATCTGCAATTCACCCATGGCTACGGCGTGGTCATGAACTTCGTCTCCAAGACGGTCGGTGGAGGGTTCCCGGAATACGTGCTTGAGAATGTCCCGGCAAAATCTGCCTTCGGCCTTACCATATCGCAGCCTTCCATCTACTTCGGGCAATCGATGTCGGGATATCGCATCGTCGCGACAGGTATCAAGGAATTCGACTACCCCAAAGGCAACGACAATGTTTATACGAGTTATACCGGGAAAGGTGGAATCCCGTTAGACAGCCTTTGGAAACGGATCTTATTCGCTTGGAACAAGGGCGATGCCAACATCCTGTTGACATCCTATCTCAAGCCCGAAAGCCGAATTCAGATCCATCGGGACGTGCGCGAGCGTGTAGCGGAAATCGCTCCGTTTTTGCGCCTTGACAATGATCCGTACGCGGTATTGAGCGAAGGTAAACTGTACTGGATCCAAGATGCCTATACGGTATCTAATTACTTTCCTTACTCCAATCCCGAGCGATCGGTCCAAACCAAGATCGGGCTGGAACGAAGCATGGCAGGAGGGATTGAACCTCGGTCCACAGGTGCGTTCGAGGGGCTGAACTACATCCGAAACTCGGTCAAGGTCGTGGTCAACATGTACGATGGGACGGTCCGGTTCTTCGTGATGGATCCGAAGGATCCCATTCTCGCAGCGTATCGGAAGGCGTTTCCTGGTGTATTCAATGATCTGAGTGAGCTGTCGGCGGACCTCAAGATGCATTTGCGCTATCCGGAGGACCTTTTTGGCGTCCAAGCCAACCAATACAGGACTTTCCACATGACGGACCCTCAGGTTTTTTATAACCGGGAGGACCTGTGGACCGCTCCGATGGAAAAGTACGCCGGGCAGGTGCAGGCTATGGACCCCTATTACATCCTGACGAAGCTGCCGGGAAGCGACAAGCTTGAGTACCTCCTGATGACCCCCTTTACCCCGCAAAACCGCGACAACATGATCTCGTGGATGGCCGCCAGGTCCGATTTCCCGGAATATGGGAAAATGCTTTTTTACGAGCTTCCGAAGGAAAAGCTCGTCTATGGCCCCAACCAGGTCGAAGCGATGATCGATCAGAACACCACCATTTCGCAGCAGCTTACCCTCTGGAACCAGCAAGGATCGCGCGTTATTCGCGGAAAGCAGATTGTCACGCCGATCGAGAACTCGTTCTTGTACATCGTTCCACTGTACCTGCAGGCGGAGGGTACGAACTTTCCGCAACTTAAGCGCGTCATCGCGATTGCCGGCGACAATGTCGTGATGGAGCCGACACTCGACGAGGCGCTCACCGCACTGTTCGGGAAGCGGCAACCGGAAACGGCGAAGGCGTCCGCACATCCGGCGACGACCGGTGTTGCAGTCGGGGTCTCCAATTCCGGCTCGGAACCAGAACAGGCAAAGGTACAGTTTGAGGACGCCGAGAAGGCGATGCAAGAGGGGAACTGGGAATCGTTTGGAAAGGCCATGGCAGCGCTCAAGCGGCTGCTTGCCGGGCCGGCGCTCCCATGATCCCTTGTTTGGTGGACGTGTTTCGTGACTTCCACCAGTTAAAAGCCTCGCAGCGGCCGGCTTCTAGATGAAAGTTCTCAGCGTTGTGGGCAAAAGGTACCACACCGACGAAAAGGTCGTCGGATTCTACACCACCGGCGTATCTCAAAGCATCTGAGGAAGGAAAGATCATGTCGCTTGGTACTATTCTGCTGATAGTCCTTATTATCGCCCTGCTCGGAGGATTTAGTGGGCTTGGAGGCGGCCTGTTTTATGGGAGCGGATATTACGGAGGTGGAGCGCTCGGTACAATTCTGGTTATTGTGCTGATCCTGGTTTTGCTTGGAAAGCTTTGATCGGCGAAGCAAGGCGCGTTTTAAGGCAACCGAAGCAGTTGCATACGGGACATTATGGCCTCCGCGGGTTTCACCCCATCTGGTCGGCTGCGGGTGCACACTACCCTAACATCTTCGATTTGCGGATATTTGGGATGGCTTTCACCGTCGATTACACCGCGCCGGTAAGCATGAACCGAAATGCGGAGCAAGCGGCCCGGCTGGATCGGGAATCGAAGGGATTAAGAGCATGACGGAAGTCGCCACTGTCGCCACCAAATCCGCTAGAGAGGCATTGTGCGGGACTGCCCTGAGCGGCATCGCTCCAAAGCCCTCCTCCGGCAATTTGATGATGAGCTGGCCAGATTACATGGTCGATGCGTTCCAGCGCAGCGTTCTGTTCCTCGATCTGTTGCGGCAGCGTGGCAACGAACAGATAGCGATGGAATCGCGGCCGATGGCGACCGTGCTGCGCTTCGGCCATGATGTCGTGATGGACGGCCGGTCGCTGCGGCGGCCGATGAATTACGCCCTCTGGCGTATCGTGCCGCCTGCAGGCGTCGTGACAGACCCGCGCAAGCGGCCCGTCGTTGTGGTGGATCCGCGGGCCGGCGAGGGGCCAGGCATTGGTGGCTTCAAGGCGGAGAGCGAGATCGGCGATGCCCTGAATGCAGGCCATCCTGTGTACTTCATCGGCTTCGCGGCGATGCCGGTGCCCGGCCAGCAGTTCCTGGACGTTGTCGAGGGACAGGTGAAGTTCTTCGAGCGCGTGGTCGCGCTCCATCCGGATGCATCGCGTCCGTTTGCCATCGGCAACTGCCAGGCCGGCTACCAGACGCTGATGGTGGCCATGCTGCGGCCGGACCTCTTCGGTCCGTGTCTGGTCGCCGGCTCACCGATGTCTTACTGGCAGGGTGTGCACGGGAAGAACCCGATGCGCTATGCCGGTGGCCTGCTCGGCGGCAGCTGGCTCACGGCAATGACCAGCGACCTGGGAAACGGGAAGTTTGACGGGACCTGGCTGGTCTTGAACTTCGACAGCCTGGGCCCGGCAAACTGGCTTTGGGGCAAGCAATACGAAGTCTATGCCAACATCGACACAGGGGCGGACCGCTACCTCAAGTTCGAGAAGTGGTGGGGCGACTTTATCCAGTTGAACGGCGATGAGATGCAGTTCCTGGCGGACAACCTGTTCATCGGCGACAAGCTGACCCGCAACCAGCTGCAGTCGCGTGATGGCACCACCTTCGATGTCCGCAACATCACTTCGCCGATCATCGTGTTCAGCTCGGCGGGCGACAATATCAGTCCGCCGCCGCAGGCACTCGGCTGGATTCTCGATCTGTATCGCGACGTCGATGCCATCCGCGCCACCGGCCGGACGATCGTCTACTGCATGGACCAGAAGATCGGGCACCTCGCCCTCTTCGTCTCCGCCAAGGTGGGGGCCAAGGAGGACGAGGAATTCGTGGAGTTGATGGACGTCATCGACTGCCTGCCGCCTGGTCTGTATGAGATGGTTATTTCGCCACGTCCGGCCGGCATGCCCGTGGTAGGGTTCAACACCGGCGATTGGATCACGCGCTTCGAACCGCGGTCGCTCGATGACATCCGCGCGCTCGGGCGCAACAGCCCCGAGGACGACCGCGCCTTTGCCGCCGTGGCTCGCGTGTCGGAACTCAACCTCGCCGCCTACCGTACTTTCATGCAGCCCTTTGTGCGCGCACTCGCCAACCAGCCGATGGCGGATCTGGCCAATGCCCGCAATCCGCTCCGGCTGAGCTACACCGTCTTCGCCGACAGCAACCCTTGGATGAAGGGCGTGCAGCAACTCGCTGCCGCCGTGGCAGAACAACGCAAGCCGGCGGCGGCAGACAACCCGTTCCTCGCGCTGCAGTCGCAGGTCTCTGACCAGATCATTGCTACTTTGGATGCCTATCGCGTCGCGCGTGACAAGCTGGAAGAGCAGATATTCTTCGGCTTCTATGGCTCGCCGTTCGTGCAGTCATTCCTCGGCATCGATGCGAGCAGCGAGGTGCGGCCGGTCCCCGGCACCTCGCCCGAACATCTGGCCGCACAAAAGGCCCGAGCGGAGACGTACGCAGCGAAGATGTGCACCGGCGGGCCGGACGAAGCGCTGACCCGGGCGGTGCTGTACGTCGTCGGGGCCGAGCGGATGCTCGACGGGCGCTGTGCACTCGCGTTGAATGCCGTGCGCCAACAACTCATGCGGCTGTCGCTCGCAGCGTTCAAGGTGCTGGTGCGGGATCAGTTCTACGTACTCCAGCTCGAAGGTGACCGCGCCGTGGAGGTGCTTGCCTCCATGGTGCCGGAAGCAGGCGCGCGAAAGAAACTGCTGGAGCAGGTGCACGCCATTGTGAGCATCGGCGATCCCCTCATCGCCGCCGAGCGCGATCGCCTGGCCCGGCTGGCGCAGGTGCTGGCAGCGCCGATTGAAAAGCCGGTGCAGCCTGGCGCGGTCCAGGGCCGCCGCGAGGTCCCCGCGAGAGCCGCGGCACAGCCAGCCGCGGACCGGAAGGGACGGTCGCCCGCCCCGCCGGATGGCACGGCCGGCAACTCGGCGGCCACTCAGGCTTGACTCCGAGGAGCTGCAATGCAGACCATCGTCAACAAAACATTCGATGAAATTGCTCTTGGCGATACTGCGTCGGTCCAGCGCACGCTGCAGGCCGGTGACCTGCGGGCCTGGGCCGCCGCCTTCGGCGAAGTGGACATGCGCGCCGGCACCGGCGAGAGTCAGGCGGCCGCCGGCATCGTCACGGCCATGCTGACCGCGCTGGTCGGTTCCGCCCTTCCGGGACCAGGGAGTTTGATCCGCGCAACCTCGGTTCAGATCAAGGGTGCGCTGCCGATCGGTGCGGTGATGACGGCCGGGCTCGTGGTACGGGAGAAACGGCCGGATCACGGGATCATCGTATTGGAAGGCCGATGCACGGATCCGGCGGGTCAGACTATCGCGACCGCGATCCTGGAAGTTGTGGCGCCGACAACGCGGCAGCAACGCCAACTCGCGGAGCATCGGCTCGAAGGGCTTATCGAGCGCTGTCAGGGGCTCAAGCCGATGCTGACCGGCGTGGTGCACCCGTGCAGCGCCGATGCGCTGACCGGCGCGGTGGAGGCTGCCGAGGCTGGGCTGATCGTGCCCGTGCTGTTCGGCCCGCAGGCCGAGATCAGGCAAGTCGCGGATCAGGCGCACCTGGATATCACCAAATGCCGCATCGTAGCCACGGATGACCCCGAGGACTCGGCGCTGAAAGCTGCCGCGGCCGCCGGCGCTGGCGAAGTTGCGGCGCTGATGAAGGGTAGCTTGCACACCGACGTGTTCTTGCACGCAATCATGCGGAAGGAAGCAAAACTGCGCACCGGGCGGCTGATCAGCCATTGCGCGATGATGTCGGTGCCAACCTATGCGCGCCGCTTCGTCATCAGCGATGTCGTTCTCAATATCGCACCGGACACCGATCAGAAGCGCGATATCTGTCAGAATGCGATCGGCTTCGCGCGCGCGCTTGGCATCGAGGTGCCGAAAGTGGCCGTGCTGGCGGCCGTCGAAACCGTACGGACCAAAATGCCGGCCTCGCTCGACGGGGCGATTCTGGCTAAGATGGCCGATCGGGGGCAGATCGTCGGGGAGTCGTCGACGGACCGCTCGACCTCGATGCCGCGGTCGATCCCGAAGCCGCGCGGATCAAGCATATTTCGTCGCCGGTCGCCGGTCTCGCCGATGTCCTGATCGTGCCGAACATTGAGGCCGGCAACATGGTCTACAAGAACCTCGCCTTCATGGCCGATGCCCAAACCGCGGACCTGGTGGTCGGAGCGCGGGTGCCGCTGATCCTCACCAGCCGTGCCGACACGCCCGCCGCGCGCCGCTTCTCGGCCGCCGCAGCCGTGCTCTACGCCGCTGCGCTGGCGCGCGATCCCACGATCCTGCACCCAGAAACCGCGGAGTGATCGGCCATGACCGAGGCTATCGTCGTCTTCAACGCGGGATCCACCAGCCTGAAATTTGCCGCCTATGGGTTGGGCGCCGCCGCGGCGTTGCCCCTGCTTTGCGTCGGCCGGATCGACAGCATGCAGGGCGATCCGCATCTCGTGGTCAAAGACGCGGCCGGCAAGCCGCTGGCCGCGCATGAATGGGGCGCGGGCCACGCCATCGGCCACCGGACCGCGCTGCATTTCGTGATCACGTGGCTCGAAGCCAATCTCGCCGATACCAAGGTCGTCGCCGCCGGCCACCGTGTGGTGCTCGGCGGCACCCGCTTCGCGGGGCCGGTGCGTATCGACGGCGACGTGCTGGACTACCTCGACTCCCTGGCGGAAATGGAGCCGTCGCACCAGCCCTTCAACGTACGCGGTGCACGTGCGTTCGCCGAAGCATTCCCGGGTCTGCCGCAGGTCGCCTGTTTCGACACTTCGTTCCATCGCACAATGCCGGCAGTGGCGCAGATCTATGCGCTTCCGACGGATGTGCAGGACGCCGGCGTGCGCCACTGGGGCTACCACGGGATATCCTACGACTACATCAGCCGGCAAGTGCCGAAATTCGCTCCTTCGGCGCGTCGCGTCATCGCCGCGCATCTCGGCGGCGGCGCCAGCCTTTGCGCCATGCTGGACGGTCGAAGCATCGAGACCACGATGGGCTTTGCCGGCGTGTCAGGGCTGCCGATGGCGACGCGCTCGGGCGACGTGCCACCGGGCGCGCTGTTCTACCTGCTGCGCCGCAAGCTGTTCGATGACGCGTCGCTGGAGAAGATGATTTACGAGCGCGCGGGCCTGCTCGGCCTGTCCGGCGTCAGCGGCGACATGCGCGTGCTGCAGGAGAGCAAAGACCCGCGGGCAGTCGCGGCAGTGGAACACTTCGTCTACGCGATGGCGAAGTATGTCGGCGCCTACGTGGCCGTGCTCGGCGGCCTGGACGCCTTCGTTTTCACCGCTGGAATCGGCGAGCACTCAGCCCCAGTGCGCGCGGCACTGTGCGGCAAGCTGGCGTGGCTCGGCGTGAAGCTGGATGAGCAGGCGAACGATTCCAACGGGCCCCGGATTTCCACATCGGACAGCAGCATTTCTGTCTGGGTCATCCCCACCGACGAGGAACTCATGATCGCGCAGTACACAATGGCGCTTGTTAAAGATGTCGTATAGTGCATCTGCCATGGATGGAGGATGGCTGTTTAAAGCTCGATCAATGATTTCGAACAACGGCCGAATTTTAACAACCCAAGAAGGGGCGAGTAATGTTGAAGCTTATTGAAGGATTACCGCCGGATATTATGGCGATTGAGGCCGTGGGCGAAGTGACGCACGAAGATTATCGCAACACGCTTTTTCCCAAAGCGAAAGCGATGATGGCTAAATGTCCGATCAAAATGCTTTATGTAGTCGGAAATGAGTTCACAGGATTTGATCTTGAAGCACTATGGGACGACACTGAGTTTGGGATCAAGCATTGGCATGACTTTAGCCAAATTGCGGTGGTTACCGATTATGTGTGGCTGCGCACCATGGTTAGCGTTTTTATACCGTTCATTCATGTCGAAGTCCGGCTGTTCAAGCTCCGCGAGTTGTCGGAAGCAAAAGACTGGATCGCACGCGTGGGGAAAAGGCCATGAACATGACAAAGCCCGATGCGAAGGATGATTTGAAATCCCTGCCTCTCGCGGAGGTGGAGAAGAAATTGGGGTCGTCGCCGGACGGTCTTACGCAAGCCGAGGCGCAGAAGCGGTTGACCCAATATGGCCCCAACGAAATCGAAGAGAAGAAAACCAACGAGTTCCTGAAATTCCTCACCTATTTCTGGGGTCCCATCCCGTGGATGATCGAAGGCGCCGTGATCCTTTCGGCGGTCGCGCGGCATTGGCTGGACTTTGGCATCATCCTGGTTTTGCTTGTGGCCAATGCTCTCGTCGGATTCTGGGAGGAACACCAGGCAGGCAACGCAATCGCTGCCCTGAAGGCGAAGCTGGCGATCAAGGCGCGGGTGAAACGCGATGGAAAATGGGTCAACCCGCCGGCGCGCGAGCTGGTGCCGGGCGACGCCATCCGTTTGCGCTTAGGCGACATTGTGCCGGCCGATGCGAGGCTTCTGGCGGGCGATCCGATCGAGGTGGATCAGTCGGCACTGACGGGAGAGTCGTTGCCGGCCACGCGAAAACCAGGCGAGGCCGTGTTTTCCGGTTCGATCATTCGCCAGGGCGAAATCGGCGCTCTCGTTTACGCCACGGGTGAGAACACCTATTTCGGCAAGACGGCGGAGCTGGTGCAGGATGCCCACACCGTCAGCCACTTTCAACGCGCTGTTCTAAAAATCGGCAATTACCTGATCATCCTTGCGGTGGCTCTGGTGGCCGTGATCATTGCCGTCGCCATTTACCGCGGCGATCCCATTCTCACCACTTTGCAATTCGCCTTGGTGCTGACAGTGGCGGCGATTCCCGTGGCGATGCCGACGGTGTTGTCGGTGACAATGGCGGTCGGCGCGCGACTGCTCGCCAGCAAACAGGCGATCGTGAGCCGGCTCGTGGCCATCGAGGAATTGGCAGGGGTCAACGTGCTATGCGCGGACAAGACCGGCACCCTGACGCAGAACAAGCTGACCCTGGGCGACCCGTTCAGCGTGAACAATATCCCGGCCGAGCAAGTGATCCTGTGCGCGGCGCTCGCTTCACGCGCCGACGATAACGACACCATCGATCTGGCCGTTCTCGGCGGGCTGAAAGATCAACAGGCCGTAAAACCCTATCAAGTCGTGCATTTCAAACCGTTCGATGCGGTGCATAAGCGCACCGAGGCTACCGTTAAGACCGCGGATGGAAAGCAGTTCAAGGTGACGAAAGGCGCGCCGCAGGTGATTTTGGCGCTGGCGGCTGATGCCGGTGAGGTGAAGCCCGCGGTCAACAAGGCTGTCAATGACTTTGCCGCGCGCGGTTTTCGTTCATTGGGCGTGGCGCGCGCCGAGGGCGACGGCCCATGGCAGTTTCAGGGCGTGTTGCCGCTGTTCGATCCGCCCCGGGACGATGCCAAAGCAACGATTGCGACGGCGGAACGGATGGGCGTAAAGGTTAGGATGGTGACCGGCGATGCGCTGGCCATCGCCATCGAAACCGCCAAGAAACTTGGGATGGGCGCAAACATTCTTGATGCCGGTATCCTCGGCGACGCAAAGGGTCAGGTGACCGCATCGGTGGCCGAGTCCATCGAGAAGGCCGACGGCTTCGCTCAGGTGTTTCCCGAACACAAGTTCCTCATTATCGACGTCCTGCAAAAGCATGGCCACATCGTCGGCATGACGGGGGACGGGGTGAATGACGCGCCGGCGCTGAAGCAAGCCGACTGCGGCATCGCGGTCTCGAACGCGACGGACGCCGCGCGCGCGGCGGCGGCGATCGTGCTGATGACGCCCGGCCTGGCGGTGATCATCGACGCCATCAAGGAGAGCCGCCGTATCTTCCAGCGGATGAACAGCTACGCGATCTACCGCATCGCCGAGACGCTGCGGGTGCTGTTTTTCATGACGCTGGCGATCCTGATATTTAACTTTTATCCGCTCACGGCGGTGATGATCGTGATGCTGGCGCTGCTCAACGACGGCGCTATCCTGTCGATCGCCTATGATAACGTTCATTACAAGGACCAGCCCGAAGCCTGGAACATGCGGGCGGTGCTGGGGATATCAACGGTACTGGGGATCATCGGCGTCGTCGCCGCGTTCGGGCTGTTCTATCTTGCCGAGCGCGTGTTTCATCTCGATCGCGCGCACATTCAAACGCTGATGTACTTAAAGCTGTCCGTCGCCGGACATCTGACGATTTTCCTGACGCGTACGCGCGGCCCGTTCTGGTCGATACGCCCCGCGCCGATTCTCTTGGTCGCGGTGTTCGGCACCCAGACGGTGGCGACTTTGATTGCGGTTTATGGGTTGTTCATGACCCCACTCGGCTGGGGTTGGGCCCTGTTCGTTTGGGCCTATGCTCTGGTGTGGTTTCTCGTGAATGACCGCGTGAAACTCCTCGCATATTGGATCCTGGATCGCGCAAAATCCGAGCCGGAGGCTGAAACCGGAGCGGCGGCCAGGTCGGATGCCAAAGCCAAGGCAACTCCTGAGCCCAAAGCCGGTCCCAAGCCCGACGTCAGAGCTGAGCCAAAGCCTGCGGCCAAAGCCCAGCGCGAGCGAGAAACCAAAGCGAAAGCCGAGACACTATCCGCTGCGACGCCGCAGACCGCCAAGTAAATCAATGCGCAACATAAGCGGAACGACCTCACAAGGATGACGATGAAAAACTACTCGCAAGGAACTTTATTCCCACCGCGGAAGACGAGAAAATCTCAGTTTGATCGGCGGATCGTGCCGAAGCCGGTCGAGGTCAACCGCATTCTTCTGAGCGGCATGCGCGATTACCATCTCAAGCAGCGCGTGCCGGACACGGTCCCAATCGCGGCGGCGATCCGGCAGCGCTTCCGCAATCCGGCGGCAGACACCAAGGCCCGCGCTGCGAGCGCCGCAGCCGCCGCAGCAAGTCCGGCATCAGACGACTGGTTGCCGCCGTCAAAACCGACGGCGATTTTCTCCCAGCAGGCGGGGTCAAAGGGCAGCAGCGTATCGAACGGTTCGTCGGTCGTGGCGGCCGTGGCGCAGACATCATTCGTCCCGTGGCAACGTGAACCCTCGCGCACGTTCTGAGTAGTTTCCGATTCTGTCGGCATGGCGGTCTTTTGCGTTAACATTATTCGCGTCGGGCTTATCTCGTGCGAGCGGACATCGGACCAGCGAATAGGGCATCGGGTCCGAGAGCCAAGATTACGAAACGCCCTAAGGATGAGTGCGATGGATGTGACCACCAAGAGCCCAGGTATGAAACCGGCTGGTTTTACACAGATGGAAGCGCCGCAGGTGTTCCGCGAAATGGCGGAAACGGGAACCGCGCAAGCCAAAAACGCTTACGAAAAGATGAGCACCGCGACGACTGAAGCAGCCAGTTTCATAAAAAGCTGTTACTCGACGGCGATTGCGGGTGCGAAGGACTATAATGACAAGGTCATCGATTTCGCTCACACCAACACCAACGCCGCGCTCTGCTTTGTTCAGAAGCTCTGCGCCGTGAAATCGCCGACGGAGTTCGTGGAACTCTCGAGTGAACATGCGCGCAAGCAGTTCGAGGTGCTGGCCGAGCAGGCCAAGCAACTTGCGGCGCTCGCCCAAAAAGTGACGCTGGCGACCGCGGAGCCCCTCAAGACAGCCGTCGCAAAGGCGTTGAACCAAGCCAGCTGAGTTGAAGCGTCTACTATCACTTTCATCAGCGCGCGCGAGGGGGATCACTCCCCTTTGCGCTCCTTGGGGATGGTGCCAAGGGTGGTCAAGACGCAGTGGTCGCGTTTCCACACATCGTGCACGTGCGGGCCTTTGGCGGGTTCTTCAAAAAGGACTTATGAATGTTCAAGGCCGTTTCCGCCTGCGATGCAGCCGCAACGCCACAATCGTTATGGTGCCGAGCACGGCGGTTAAATCGATGCAGCTCCGCGGACTGGCGGAGGTGACGGCGTTGGCCGCGACGTTATGCATTACCGCCCTCCAGAGTCTGAGGCCCGGCTATCCCCGTGCAAAGCTGCAATCGGATCTCCGGGGGGCGTCCGATACCGACCAGCACCGTGATTGAACGCAGGGAGGCAAAATGAACCCGCTATATTGGAAACGTGAGCATCAAATTGCTTTTTTGGCAGCCACGGCGGTATGTGCCGGCATAGGCAGTTTCCTAGGGATTCGACAAGTGGAACCATCCGCAGACCTTTATTGGCTCTCGGTCGGCCTATGGGGTCTGGTAGGGGCAGCGATGGGCGCAACGGGCGCTTTTATCCGTCAATTGATGCGGAACCGAATTACAAATTAGGGAAACTTTTAAGGTGCTCCGGCGGCCGGAGAGTCTAGTGCAAGACGGCCTTCGTCAACCAGTTTTTGGATACGATCTCGGGACGTGTCCAGCATATCGCCCCAGGCAATCAGGTCCGCCTTTTTGGCGGAGCGCTATGGCCACGCACGACCTTGGTCAGGTCGTTCGAGCTGTCGGCCAAATCCCGTTGACGCTTTCATTCCACCGCGCCGGTAGCCTTCGGACGGCCCCCCCCCGCGGGTCCGAATTCGCGGGACTTCACGTGGACCGTCGGAGGCAATGCAGCCCCGACGAAGTAGCGCGTGCATGATTGAAGCGTGCCCTCCGCTGGCACTAATTGAGTACCGCATCCCGGCAAATATGATTTGCCAAAATCGTTGAAAGATCATACAAATCAATGAGAGGTTTGCGACCTTCTGACTTGGCTAACCTATTGAGCTCAAAGGAAAAGGTGAGTCCCGTAGGGAGCGCCAGCTTTGGCAGAGCCTGTTGCAAGCTCAAGCATTTTTGTTGATGTTTGCCACACTACGATCCGATATCCTGCGCTCGACAGGTCGCGAACCTGCCGCACACGCTGGTCGTGCCAGCCGTTGTGGACGTGCCCACAACAACCGCAAACTTTTTTTGAGCGCCGATCAAGCTGCACGATCCGCGCGTCCGGCTCGCCAAAAACACCCCGCACGGTCGCACTCGCGCGAAAGTCCGCGGCGGCAACCAGTCCATCATCACCTGACGCAGATCGTGCGTGGAAGCTTGTGCTCTTGTACCACCCTCGCAGGAAAGTCTGCAGTTTGCTCCTTGCTCTCCCGCTTGTCGCGCGGAAGAGCCATCCATTCGCGAATGACTTTTCTTCGAGTTTCTTATATTTTCATTTGGGCTTTCCTCTGCAGCGGCCGGCTTCAGATCGCTACCGCTCGGCAGTTGTTCGCAGAAACCGGCACCTTGCGGACGTTGTTTTCTGGGTTCTCATCGCTCATTTGCGCCAAAATTATCGCGAGTTGCGCCTTTGTTTGCTCGGTCAATCCAACCAAGGGTAAGCGAACCTTGGGCGACATGAGACCGAGCAAACTCAGGGCATATTTTAGCGGTACGGGGTCCGTCTCCCGAAACAGCGCCGATGTCAGGTCCGAGATCTGAACGGACAGCTGTTGCGCCTTCACCATGTGCCCCAGCTTGAATGACTTAAACATGGTCCGGCATAATTCCGGCAGGACGTTGGATGTGACCGAAATGCAGCCATCACCGCCTTGAACAAAAAAGGGAAGCGCAGTCGAAGCGCCATGATCTTCGAATACCTTCACGCCGAAAGCGGTCCGCCGGTCGGCTGCCGATCTCCGTACCGCTGGTCCGCGCGATCCTGAAGAGGCGCACCGCTAGCCGCCGCTACGACGACACGGCAATGCTTATGGCTTATCTATAACATTCAGCTCCCGGCATTCTCGATTTCCTATGGCCGGATTAGTATTTTTGCAGCGGTCACCGTGTCAAAGGGCTTGGTTATGATTGCGTTCCTTGGCCGCGTTCGAAGCATTCGCGCGGCGGCTGCGAAGTGGCGGCAAGCGGTCATTACGGCGTGCACCGATCCATATCGGCCAGAGTTGCACTATATGCGCGGCCCCGGACCGAAGTGGCGGCAGAAACATCCTGCATGGACCCGCCAATAAAGCGGCACCGGTCAACCGCGTCAAAGATGACGCCGAAAAACTGGCCGAAAATCCGTTTGCCAAGGTTGCCAATCGATCTTGTCACCACCTCTGGCAGCGGGTTTGATCCCGATATTTTGCTGGAGACAGCCCTCTTCCAGGTCCCGCCTTTGTTCGTGTTCGGCGAACCCCGAGTGAATGTATTGGCGCTGGACAGGGCGGCCGCCCGATAAATCGGAATAACTAGTAGCTACTGCCAAATCATAGAGCCTGGACACCTGTCGAATGAGCGCCCCCCCACTCAAAGTCCTTGTCATCGACGACGAGCCGCAAATGCGCAGGCTGCTGCGAACGGGATTGCGCACGCAGGGCTATGAAATCTTTGACGCGCCAAATGGGAAGAGCGGCCTTGAGTTGCTGACGAAAGAACCAGACCTGGTCATCCTTGACCTCGGCCTCCCCGACATGCAGGGCTTTGAATTGTTGCGGACGATGCGTGAGCGAAACAAGAGCCTTCCAATTGTCGTGCTCTCCAGTCGAGACGATGAGGCTGGTAAGGTTCAGGCGCTTGACTTCGGTGCCGACGATTATGTCACGAAGCCGTTCGGGATGGAGGAGCTCCTTGCCCGTCTGCGCGCAGCACTCCGTCACCAACTCCAGGTCCACGGCGAGCGACCGATCTTCACGGTCGATGATCTCTCCGTCGATCTCGTGCGGCGCATCGTCAGAGTATACGATAAAAAGATAAAGCTGTCTCCCAAGGAATACGAGCTTCTCCGTTTGTTAGTGCAGCATGCCGGCAAAGTTCTGACCCACAAATTCCTGCTCGCCGAGCTGTGGGGTGGTTTGACCGATATCCAGTATCTTCGCGTGTATGTGCGCCAGCTTAGGCAAAAGATCGAGGCTGACCCTGAGCGCCCTCAGTACATCCTAACGGAGGCAGGAATTGGGTATCGGTTGCGCGCCGCGGACTGAAACCTTAGTGAGTGGCTGCCAGCACGGCCATACTCTCCCAGTGGAAGTTTCGGACGAGGGGCAACTTGCCTCCGGGCGTGGCCTGGGCGAGGAAATCGTCAACGCCGGCCGCGGCCGCGATCGCAGCCGCGGTCATCGGGTTATCGCCGGTGAATACGATGGCGCGGATGCCCATTCGGCCAAGCGCTCGCGGATGCTGCCCTTGATGATGTCCTTGAGGTGAATGCGTCGAGCAACCGTCTTTTGCCACGGGCGGCGGCGTTCGCCCGGATATCGCCATTCGATTGGCGATGGAGTCAACTTCTGGAACCGTATCGCCGTTCACCCCGAGCTGCCGCAGCCGTATCGTTCCCGTGCCGGCGCGCGCCGTCCGTATCCGGCCGGCACCTGCTCTGACCCGCATTGGGTTCAGACAAAGGTGCCCCATTCGCTTCCACCTAATTGCTTGCCCTAATAGGAGCCGCTCGCAGACAATACAACAGGAATGGTCCTCAGAATCAGGATGAGATCGTTTCGCAACGTCCAGTGTTCCACATACTCTCGATCAAGAGCCACTCTAATCTCGTATCCTGTATCATTGCGTCCGCCGACCTGCCAAGGGCCGGTCAACCCCGGCCGCACTTTGACGTAAAATACGGCATCCGCTGCGTATTTCTCCAATTCAGCAGGGACGATTGGGCGCGGCCCAACCAAGCTCATCTGACCCAGCAGCACATTAATAAGCTGAGGTAGCTCGTCAATGCTGGTTTTCCGCAGGACCATGCCGATCCGGGTGACCCTGGGGTCTACCTTCAGCTTACGTGTCTCCGCCCATTCCAACGCGGCATGGGGACAGGTCCGCAGATGGTCGTCAAGCACTTTATCTGCATCGACTACCATGGTCCGAAATTTAAGACAGCCAAAAGGGCGTCCACTATATCCGATACGGGTATGAGAATATAAAATTGGACCTCGGTCGAAGGCCTTGATCAACGCGGCGACCATACAAAAAATTGGAAAAAACAGCACCAGCCCCCCGAACGACGCAACGATGTCCAATCCGCGTTTGCGAAATCCTCCGATCGGCGACTGCAAGTCGCGCAGATTCGGCGGAGCCTGCGTCCGAGAATGCGACCTACGACGTAGCAGACCTTGGACAATTTCAACTCGCATCAGAGCCTCCAGCAGGGTAGCATTGCGATATCGCGACAAAACATAACGGCGACATGAGTTGGTCGCCTGCCCCGCTGGAGCAAGGCACGAGAACAGGAATCGGTTCCTAAGTAATTGCAAATATGCATGTCACACCTTCCTTTTTTTACCTATTAGGCTAAATCTGGTACTTTCTCACCGCTGCCCGCAACCCCACTCAACTGCCGAAATTCACCGTGCAAGTTGGGAACCAAATCGCCGCAGCCTTGTCCATGCAGATGCACAGCAATCAATAATGGGTAACGATTGGCTGGAGGCCGATCGCGCAGTCTGTTGCCCAGCCATATAACAAGAGCGTACGCATGTTGCTGCATCTTCCCTCACTTTGTGATACCATCACGGCCCATGGGGCTCGCCCCCCGCATTCCGATGAGGGAACGGCGGGACCCAGAGTTGCCCCACCTCGGGATCGGACAGCAGCGAGGAGGCATCAGGAGGAAAAATGCTTAAATTTTCAATCTTCGTCATTATTGGCGCGCTGCTGGGAATAGTCTTGCGATTTTGGGGTTTCGCTTTTGCCATGTGCGTTCTGCTCATTGTCTACGCCTGGCTCTACTGGCAAGGGACTCTAATACAACTTTTGCGCGATTTGCTACTTGTCGCTGTAGCTCTTCAGGTTGGTTATTTCGTCTACGTTCTGATTGCGCTCTTTCGTCATCGCTGATCGAGAAAACTGCCGTGGGAATTGCGCGTATCGATTAAGGTGCCATCGGCCGGCTCCGGGAAGCCCACTAGGATCTAAGGAGTTGCCGTTATGCTCCGAAGATGGCGATCGGGTCTTCGGATGTGAGGTCGCATCAAACGCGTAACCGTTCCCGACCCATTGCCGTCCTATCTCTGGAGAGATGTGGAAGGGGAACCTTCGGTCGGTTCAAACGATTAGGGTTAGATGGAGCGCTAATGTCGAGATGTGGGGTTTTCGACCCAAGCTGCGGCAAGTTCCAAGTGGGAGATCGAGTTTGTTGGGACTTCGAAATGCGGCCGCGCGATCCGTCCGGTGGAGTGCTCTCGAAAACGGCAGCAATGCTATAATTTCCTTTCTATCGCTCATATTCTTTGCTAAGCTACTTCAGCCATCCGACTTCGGGGCTTTTTCGGTATCATTAGCGGTTGTCGAGGTTGCGTCACTCTTCACCAACATGTTGTTCCATGACGCGCTAATTCAAAAAAGCGACGTAACGGACGGCCATTTCGATGGCGCGCTGACCGTGTCGATCGTCCTCAGCGTGTCGGTGTACGCACTGCTCTGGATAGCATTTCCATCTGTGGCTGCGCTGATAGGGGACGATCGCGTTCGAGATGCCGGAAGGGTGCTGGGGTTGGGTCTGCTCCTGACAGGGCCGGCCGGTATTATAGCGGCGCGCCAGAGTCGGGATTTTGGCTTTCGTCTCCTTGCATTGCGGACGCTGGCCGGGCGATTATGCGGCGCGGGGCTCGGCATAATCTGCCTTTTCCTGGGCTTTGGAATGTGGTCGCTGGTTGTACAGCACCTCTCTATCATGCTGCTAAGTTCCGCAACGCTTCTCCTTTTCTCCTCCTCGCATGTCCGGGTCACCACGGCCTTGCGGCCGGTCTGCGACCTGCTCGGCTATAGCCTGGCCTCGATCACGTTCTTGACTGCTGTGTTTACCGCTAAACGCATATTCATATTCAGCGTAGGCGTGTTTCTTGGGACGGAAAAAGCAGGTTTTTTAAATCTTGCCTTCCGTCTTGTCAACACCTTATGGGCGATTTCTGCATCCGCTGTTTCGCAAGTGTTGTTGCCGACGCTGTCGCGATTGCAGGATAACCGCCCTCGTTTGCTTTACACCTACAGGGTAACGCTGAAGCTCGCGCTCATAGTGTTTTTTCCAGCTTTCGCCGGAATCGGCGCCCTCGCGCCCGAACTCATATCGCTCATGTTCGGGGACAAATGGGTACCGGCATCGCCTTACGTTCTCATTCTTAGCCTGCTCACGTTCGTGCAGGTCCCTCGCCTTCCCGCCATGCCGCTTCTTAGCGCGGCAGGATACCTGCGAGACGCTGCCTGGATCGCTATATATGTCCTCGCCTATATGGTGGTCGCGACGGTCTTGACGCGGCTTTCCAACGTGTACATCGCACTTGCGGTCTGGAGCGGAGGGGAGTTGTTAGCATTCGTGGGCATCACAGTGGCTCTGCAGCGGCGTCTTCATATACCAACCGGGGAACAATTGAGCGAGATCGTTGCACCGTTGATGGCCGCTACCATCATGGTCCTTCTGGTTCGATTTGCACGGGACGTGCTGCCCGCAGGACAGGCGTTGGTTTGGCGGTTCGCCGAACTCGCGCTCCTTGCTGGCACAACCTATATAGCCATCATGCTTATCTTTGGCCGACGACATGTGATACCCGTCGTCGGCATGGCGCGCTTGTTGCTTACCGGAGAATGACGGAAAAATGCAACACGTTCGCGCTACAAAGTGAGGGCAAAGATGAGGCGGGATCCGCATGCAAACACATTCGCTCCATGCACGTGGGTTGGAGTGGTCGCTTCATGACGCTCGTTGGACATCTCCGATCCGGCATTGTTCCAAGATTATCGTCTTTGACGAGGCTCAGCGGACACACCACTCGCCACGTGCGATAAAATGCGTCCCGGGCTTTGTGCCGGCTGATTTCCACACCACACGACCAGGCTTGTCATCTGCATCAGCACACTCGGATTAAGGAGATACCCGCCGAGAAAGAAATAGGTATATCCAAGCGCAAAACGGAATCCCGGCGCTCCCTTGCAGAAGCAAGCGTAAAAGAAGCCCAGATAGGCGAAAGTCCCGGCCAGACCGTATTCGTAAAGGAGCTTACCCCAAGTCGGATCAAAGGCGAAATAGGGCAAGCGTTCGAACGATTGTTGAACTGTCCCGGGGCCTAGACCGGTGAATAGCGTAAAATCAGTCGCCAGGATTATATCTTGCAACACCGTGAACATCGACAGAAAACGCGCCGAGCCGCTCGACTGGTCATCCGAAAACTCGCTTAGCCGTGCCGTGACTGCGTCAATGTGAAACGCGTCTCCAAAGAAGATCAAGACGACGCAAGCAAACGCCGCTGCTACCATAAGCTGAATACTTCCCCGGCGGACAAAATAGACTGGTAGAAACATTGCGAGCATCGTCAGCCCGGTGCCTGAATAGCTGATCAGCAATCCCGCACCGAGCAACAGCAAGCGCAGCACTCTGCTTGCGATCAGCAATTCGGCCACGAACGCTACCGCCAGAAACTGACAGAAGAATGATGGCTCGAGGAAAAAGAAGCCGTTGCTTTTCCAGGTCGACGACGCATAGTACAAGGGAATTATGGAATTAAAGCCTTTCATTACGGAGCCGTCGGGGAGGCTCGTATCGAGAAAGAATGCGATACGGGTGCCCACTACGAATTGGGCGATAAATTGAACCAGTCCCACAGCCGCACACACGCAGCCCAAAGTGGAAACGAAACCCCTTAATCGAACCAGGGTGAGTAGCGACGGGGCGAGCCTGAAAACCAATGGCGATTGGACAGCCAGCAAAAGGCCCAGGGACAAGGGCGAAGCGCGGGCACTGGAAGATACCGCCAAGCTGACAGCACCGGTCACCACGAACAACGCATACCACAGCAACGCTGTGGGGTTGATCTCGACGACGTCGAAGAGGAAGGCGCAAAATCCGGCTGCAAGAAAAAGGACGAGGTTGATTGGGAGCAACCCTTCTGTTCCGGGCATCGCTATCTTCTGAAGGAAGATGGCGGAAACCAATGTGCCGGAGCACAACAGAAAGGCAGCGTCGGAGGCCACGGTAGGCGCAGCTCCCACTGGCATAACGTACACCGGGGTGGACATCAGACCGACAAGCTCCGCATTAGGTCGTGTTTGAAAGTACCATTGGGCGCGCAAAGACGGAGATGGCGAGACGCTATTTACCGACTCTATTTGCGGCGGTGCGGAACTTTGGAGAAGGCGTGGTCGAGACGTTGTCGGGCACCGTGGCGGGGTATTGAGTTGGTAGCGTCTTGCCCCTTTTCCCTCGGACGATACTTGCTGCAGCCCCTGCAAGCATGCCGATCGCGGCGCCCAAGGTAAGAAAGAGCGGCTTTGGTGGATACACCGGTTCGAGCGGCGCTGTCGCGGACTGAACTACCTTGACGTGCGAAAGCTGGTCGCTGGCTTCCAGATCAGCGTTGGTCTGTGCGTCCGCCGCGCGGCCGATGTAGGCCTCCAGAATCTTCGCCGCCTGATCAACCTCGCTCTGCAGCCGGACAAACTCCGCCTCATCCGAGGACAGCCTTACAAGGTCCTTTTCAATCCTCGCGACCTCATTTGTCTCGACGACTTCGAGAGCATGGAACCCGGCGACGCGGGACTGGAGGTTGACGAGGGTTTGAGCCGTTTCCTGGAAGACTTTCACGAGCAGCAAGGGCGATTCGTTCGCCGGAACTTTGTTGTCCTTAAAAGGATCAGCACCGGGAGGGGGGGCAACTTTGGGGCCGATAATCTCGGTGGGCAATGAAATTCGGCGTCGGAGTTGAGAGAGTGTGTTTTGCAGCGTCGCTACTTGTGCTTCATTTTCCGCGACTGATCCACTGGTTTGCGCTAGTGCGGCCTTCGCTTCGTCGCGCCGCTGCAGAGCGAGCTTGATCTCCGTGGGAACCGAATATATCGAACGTTCTCTAGCAAACGTGTTCAACTTCAGCGAGGCGTTCGCATAATCGGTACGGTAGCGAGAGACCTGGTCGCGGAAAAACGATGGTGCGTTAGTATTCCCGGAGAGCGCCAATTGCCGTCGTACAAACCCGTTGACCACCAAATTTAGAAATTGCTGGGCGACCCTTGGAGATTGGTGCCTGAATCCAAGCCATACCACCTGAGAATCTTTCTCCGCATAAACGGCAAAGCGTTTTTTGACGTTCATCAGTGCTTGATCTATATCGGATATGCCATCGGACCGTTTCGACCGATCAAGATCAGGAAAAAGCACCCGGGGCCCTGTCGCGGCGATTGCCGGTCGTAGGACAGCATCGCTTTCGATCACATAGATCTGTGAATTGACTTGGTATCGCAAGGTGTCCGGAAACTGTGCCTGGTCCGCGTGCGTTTGCCCCTGGGAAATCATTACCAACGCTTCCGACCGATAGATCGGCGTCACCAGTGCGCAGAAGGCGAACGTGGCGCCAAAGACGAGCAGGAACACCATGAAGAACGTCGGTCTGTGCGCCCAGATCAGATCCCGGAGAGTTGCCAAGGACATCTCACATCTCGCAGTGCAGTAAACCCGGAGTTCAAACATCGCGGCGACGCAATGGTTCCACCTTCTTTTCGGGGCGACGTTCGGAACCAATCGCTGCGAACATGCCTCATAGTCGTGCAATGAAGAGGAGAACACGAAGATGGGGATGCAATGGCAACGTGCGGCCGTTCTAACGCTTGCGGCGTGTATCGGGGTCCCGTCCTGCACCTCTGCCCGCTCGCTGGGGCTTGGTGCCTACGTTGGAAACAGCCCCGCCGACCTGGCGCAATTTGAACGTTGGCTCGGACGGCCTGTTCAACCATATCGCCGCCCACACTGGTCGGGCAAATTGGAGGGATTGGATCGGCAGCATTAAATGGTCGCTGAGTGTGTGGGTTCCCGTGGGCAAGCCGATCGCATGGACCATTCCACTGTTCGTTAACAGCGGGAACCTGTCCGATGCAGCGGCTGGAAAGTACGACGCATTTTATCGGGAAGGCGCGCGCGTGCTGGCCCGTTCACTTCCCACGAGCGAGACGATCTACGTTCGTACTGGAGAGGAATTTAACGGCACCTGGATGCCGTGGGCGGCCGCAGGTCGGGCGGAGGAATTCGTCGGCGCCTATCGACGGTTTGTCGATGCATTTCGTTCTGTCTCCAGGCAGTTCCGCTTCGAGTGGAACGTGAATGCCGGAGGAACGCAGATGAATCCGGCCGATGCTTACCCTGGTGATGGATATGTTGACGTCATCGGCATGGATTTCTACTACAATCTGGCCTTGCATTCGCCCGTTCCCGAGCTCGCTTGGAACCAAATGGTTACTCGGCCTTATGGACTGAGCTGGCTGGAGCAGTTCGCGTCGGCACATCATAAGCCGACCGCTTACCCGGAATGGGGTGTGAACTCGGATAACGCCGGGTCCTACATCAGGAAGGCGGCAGAATGGTTTGCAAGTCATCACGTCGCTTACCAGCGCTACTGGAATTCCAACTCCGCCTTTGCCGGGAAGCTGAGCGATAACCAGTATCCAAATACGGGTGTAGCCTTCATTGCAGCCTTTGGGCCGGGCAGTCAGCCTGCCAAAGAAAATGGCAACTAATTGCTGCGCAGGAGGAAAAGTCCGGCTCATCCTCGGGCTCGGACGTTCTCAATTGTTAGTCGAGATGAAACAATCAACAGCGCAGACCTGTAAATAAAGCCGGCAGCCCAGCTATGATGCATGATTGCTGCCGCCAATCCGCTTGCCAAGCATGCAGCGTCGCGGTGCGATCGCGCCAGCACTGCGCTCCATCCCGCGCAGACAAACACATAGGCCAGAAGGGGCGAAAGGAAGATGCCCCCAGTGGTAATCGCCAGCATCACACTGCCTAAGTTCATGCCAAGCACGGCAACCGGCAACAGCTGCCTGAGTTTTGGTCGATTGCGATGCATCATGATGGTTCTCGCGCGCCCGGAACCATAGTTGAAGAACTGTTGCGCCAGCGCTCGCATCGTCTTGCGCGGAAAATACGTGATGGCGAGATCGGAACACAACCATATCTTCGCCCCCGCCCTGATGAGCCGGACGTCGAGCTCTGCGTCCTCATTATGCGAAAACGTCTCGTCATACCCCCCCACGGACAGGAAAGCGGCCCGATCGAAGGCAGCATGATGCCCGTGATCGACATAATGCGAAGGGACCTTGGCTCTGTGCGGTGCGCCGCCATGACCCAGACGGCAGTTTTGAGCGGCGGCGACGGCACGCTGAAATGGTGAGGTACCAGCGGCATGAAGGGGAACGACGATGGAGGTCACTCGTCGTTCCTGTAGTTCTCTTACCAATCGAGCGACAAAATCTGGTGGATAAATCGAGTGACTGTCAGCGCGGATAATGATCTTCGAACCGGCCTTGGCGAGGCGTGCACCCTTGTTGACCGCTGCGGACTGCAATCGTGCATTGTTGGCCACCAGCCGGATGCGCCTGTCGGCTACAGCCAACTCCCTTACAATCTGCCGTGTGCGATCGGTGCTGCCTCCGTCGAGGACAATAACTTCGTAATCCACACTATCGTCCTGCGGCTGCAAGGACTCGATCGCTCGACGAATGTACCGTTCTTCATCGAGTGCAGGTACGATGATTGTCACCAAAGGAGGGGATGGCATTGTCGCATTCCGCCATGGGCCAGCTCGAGCTCCATTTGGAACATCGAGCGGCTGCAAACGTTCCAGTCAGGTGCGCGTTTCTCGGCTGAGACAGCTATCGCTTGCCCCTAAGGTATCGCTTTGATCCTTCGGTTTCGCGGCGTCGCTGGTTGCATTCGGCAAGCGGTGCTCGGTGCCGATCCTGCTCGGATGATGCAATGGATGTAGGCAAAGCGTAAGCGGGTACTCTTAGAGGAGGAGTAATGGGGCTTTCAATTCTTTGGTTGGGCCGGACGTTGCCGCTTCCCCTGCGTTCGGGAGATCGAGTTCTACTCGGCAAAGTCGATCGGAGCTGTGGCGAGAGCCGGCGCTCGCGTCATCTGTCTTGGCCTGGACAATCCGGACGAACCCAGCGGAGCCCGAGACGTATTGGAGCCGGCGGTCGATTGGCAACTCGTCCCGGGGGCGCCACGATCACGGCTTCTCAGCTCTTTGCAGCAGCCTACCGATGGTGAGCGCGAGGTTTGCGACGCGGCAGTACCGAGAGATGCTTGGTCGCCAGCTTGCAACTAATGCATTTGATGCGGTTGTGCTCGATCACTATAGCATGCGCTGGGCGCTTCCGGTCGTTCAACGACGTGCCCAGGGCCGCCCCATCTTGGTTCACGTGGCCCATGATTGCGAAACCGAAGTCAACGAGCAGATTGCGAAAAATTACACGGGGGATCCCGTCCGCAAGCTCTTGCTAGCGCGCAATGCCGCGAAGACTCGCCACGCCGAACAAGCCTTGGCACAAAATTGCAAACTGCTTGTCACGCTGACTGATCAAGACAGCAAGGCATTTGTCAGGTTCAGTCCGGGCCTGCAGACGATCGTACTTCCGCCCGGCTACTCAGGCTCCAAAACACGTTGCCGGGGGCCCAGTTCGAGCTTACCCAAACGTGTAATCATCGTCGGGTCCTTCACCTGGATCGCCAAGCAGATGAATCTCGAGCGATATTTAGAAGCAGCAGCGCACGCGTTTTTGCAGCACCGGGTTGAACTGCATGTGGTGGGACATGTGCCCGAAGGTCTCGGCGTGCGCTTGCGTGCTCGGTTCCCCTGGGTCGTTTTTCGCGGGTTCGTTGATGATTTGGACCGAGTATTTCAAGAGGCGCGTCTGGCCGTGGTTCCGGAAGAGACCGGCGGCGGCTTCAAGCTCAAGACGTTAGATTATATCTTCGGTCGTGTTCCGGTGGCCGCCATTGCTTCAGCGCTCACCGGAATCCCTGATCGGCTTAAAGCGCAGTTTATCGTTGCGAACGATCTGCCGGGCCTCGTCGATCGGATTGTGGCGACGATCGACGACACGGAGCGTTTGGATCTCATGCAAAATCAAGCATTTGCGTTGGCTGAAGGAATGTTTGACTGGGATGAAAATGGGCGCCGGTTCGTACGCGTTTTGCAGTCGATCGCGCATCAAGGAACCACTCCACCCATCAACCTTAACGCAGGCCATGAGCTTCATGACGACCTCGCAAAAGCGTAAGTATGCAGCGATGCTTACGCGCGGTCTCGCCCGACCTGCAGCGTGTGCGGCGCAGCGCATATTTTCCGGATGGGCTTGCCGACCATCGAGTTCGTGAGCGGCATGCACCTCTCCACAACGTGGTGTTGCTCAGCTACGGTGTCTACGACCGTCAGGCGCTGATCGCCCGCTTCGACAGGGCGGCGTTCTCGGCTCAGCTTCCGCTGCGCTGACGCGCACGGCTGCATCCGGACAAGGACGTCCGCACCGAGCCAATATCGCAAGTTATGATTTCACCGGCCTGGTGCACGCCCCCGCCGACGCGTTGCATTGGACACGCCGATAAAGATACGCGGCAAGTGCGACCGCGGAGAGAAGTGCGACGGCGGAGAGTCCCCGACTGCCGTAAGAGGCCTATTCTCTCAGCCCTCACCGGAAGTCTGCAATGTAGGCCGCGGCGGCGTTTGGATATTGGTTATTGGAAAGCATGCCTTGATAAGCATCATTGCTATCCCAGTAATCCGCGTAGAGATAGCTATTCTGCTTTATCCATGTGCTCATCTGATTAATGAAATACGGGTCGTCGCCGGTGTTATCGCTACAACAGCCCCATTCTGGTATAGACAATCGCTTCATGTGGGCCGCAGCGAAATTAACCTGCCACTGCAGACCATATGGCTCTGTCACATACCAATTCCAGCGCGCCACCGGGGTCGCATCACCTGACGACCAATGGGCGTCGTAGATGTCCATCCCAACCACATCGACGAAGTTATCTCCAGGATAGAGTAGGTCAGGAGCGATGCTTCCGGTACCGATATTCGGACACCACTCGAACAAAAACCTCGCCCCGTTCGCGGCTTTCATGAGCGTGACGATTTGCTTGTAATAGGCAATAAATGCGCTCGGATTCGTGCTCGCTGCCCACGGCTGCCAGTTTCCATTAAATTCCCAGCCGAGCCGCACGATAGCCGTTGAAAATCCGGCGTTGATTAGTGTGTTCGCGATGGAAGTGAACGTACTATCGTATGCTCCTAGTGCACCGGCAGCCAGACTCGATACGCCATCCGCTGGCAGCATCGGTATCGAAAACGTCATGCTCACGGCATTGCGTATGGGGGCGTAGCAGTTGGCAGACCACGGAACGTCGCTCGTAAGATTATTCCAGCTGCTTTGGTCAAAATTTTCCGTAACATGAAATGCTGGCGATCCTAGCCACGCTCGGTAGACGCCGAGATGCGTAACACCGTTACAGCCCGCCCCGGCATATATGCCAATCTCCACTGCGCGGGTTGAAGTGTTGCTTAAAGAGGCAGCCACGATCACCATCGGAAAAACAAATGTTAAGGCACGCATTGACCATCCTCATGACAGTTTCGCGCTGTCTTGGCAACGTCGAGCACCGCGCGGCCACCGGGCAGAGCTACCCGACCCACCGGACGGCCGCAAGTAGGAAACATCGCATAGCTGGCAGACGTGCGGCGCATAGTGCTATATCCATAGCCGCGACCCAGATTGCAGGGAAAAGGCGAGCTTAAATTTCTGGCAGCGACGCAGGCGGCATCGGCGAAGCTGGGCCAGTCAACATCGAATGACCCCGGTCAAAAGCAAATGAAGACGCGGCAGCTGGGCTGCAGCGGTCGCACGGTGAGGGACCGCGTAGCGGCGGGCGAGCTGAAGCCGTTCAAGTCGGCGGTTCGCGCGAAACGGCTCGATGGCCTTGAGAGCTGGCTGCGTGAGCGATTCGTCTGGCATCGCGGTAATGCAGATGTTGTGCGCCAGGACCTGTTGGCCGAGAAAGGTTTGGCGCTGAACCGGCGGCCCGTGCGACGCGCCGTGCAGGCCTTATCGGCAAGCGTGGCGGGCTGAAGCACTGGCAACGACGCGGTCCGAGACGCCACCAGGCTGCCAGGTGCAGAGCGAATTCGGCGAACTTGGTCGCCATCGGCGGCGCAGATCAAGGCATTCGTATTCCGGAGAGATGAGGATCAGGAATAGTGCAAAGGACTTTCGCGTGCGGTAAGTAACATGATGTGAATTTCAAAAGTTACCTACGAAGGTCGATTACCGAATAATGCTGAACCTGGATGGCGGCAGGCATGGAAGCCGCCTCTCGGGCGCGGCGAAGGCAAAAGGAATGCCATGCATTTGGTGTTGACGCCATAGACCCTGCCCGACGCTGTGAGCTTTAACGTGATCGCCGATCTAACTCCGGCGACCGCATGGGACTTTCACCGGCAGCATCAGGTCGCGGTTCGAACCGGCTTCATGAGCACCCGAGCAGCTGGCCGACAGCGTGACAGCAATCTTCCTATTGTCCAGCCTGACGTTAGAAACGCATCAGCACTACCGTAAGCGATCCTTGATTTTGTCGATCCCGGCTTGGGCGCAAGCTTCGTCCTTGTCGAAGCCCGGCGCGCCCGCGGCGCCGATTGCTCCAATGAGGTCATTGCCGGCCCGCATTGGAAGCCCGCCACCCGCCATCAGGATATTATCGATGTGCTGCATGCTGCCGACCTCAGGACTTTTTGCGATCGCTTCCGCCCAAGCTGACGTCGGCCTGCCGAAAGTCACGGCCGTATAGGCCTTTCGGAATGCACTATTAAGGGTGTGGGCTCCGGCACCATCACCCCTCATGGTGACGCGCACGACGCCGTCCACATCGACCACGACGATAGTCTCCCGATAGCCACGCGCGGCACAGGTTGAAACTGCCGCGAACGCGGCTTCTTGGGCCAAGGCGAGCGGAAGCAGCTTTTGTGTCGGCAATTCCTGTGCGCGAGCCATAGAAGCGATTGTCAGCATGGCGAGAGCTAAGACGAGCCGGTTCATTGTTCGCCCCATGTTATGGTCAGAGAACACTTTGTTTAGTCTATAATCCGACCGTAGTGTGCACAATCGGAGTTGCAGAGCTGCTCGGCCTTGCAGGCCTCGCATTCATACCGTTGATGCTCCCGCCGCTGCCCCAGTCGAGATTGGGATAATTCCGGCTGAAGTGATCGCCGGTGGCGAGCACGTTGGCATCGCGGATATCGACCCGGCTGTCGCCGCCGGCGTGGGCGTTGGTGACGTGGTTAACCTTGACGGTTCGACCGCGGAGCGTTGACCTTCTTGGGCGCTCAGGAAGGTTTTCAGTCGGGATCGCGTCCGCCGGTGGGGCGCCAATCGTTGTCCGGTGAGGCTTGCGAATAGGCACATGCTTCTACACTTGTTAGCCGGAAATCGTTATAAATTCATACAAATCAACGTGAGATTTGTCGGTTGTGGAGTTGGCAAACATGTTAGTTTTGAATAGAATTGTGACTTCCGTAGGGAGCGCCAGCCGCAGGCGACAGCCGAAGATAGAGGTGCTGCGCTTAGGACTCCCACCGGAGGTGCAGCCGTGCGTTTTACCGATCGCGAGGAGGCTGGACGCAAGCTAGCCGCCGCGCTGGGCAAATTTCGCGGTCAGAGTGTGGCCGTGCTGGCCTTGCCGCGGGGCGGCGTGCAGGTGGCCGCGCCGATCGCCGCTGCATTGCAGGCTCCGCTCGATCTCATCCTCGTGCGCAAGATCGGCGTGCCGACGCAGCCCGAACTCGCCATGGGGGCGGTGGTCGATGGTGCGAACCCGCATATGGTGCGCAACGAGGACGTTATCCGATCTCGGCGGGGTCAGCGAGGCCGAAGGTTCGCCGCGGTCCGCGACCGCGAACTTGCCGAGGTCGAACGCCGGCGCAAAACTATCGTCGGGACCCGTGCACGCGCCGCGGTGGCCGGACGCATCGCCATCGTGGTCGATGACGGGATCGCGACCGGCGCCACGGTCCGGGCCGCCTTGCAGTCGCTGCGGCCGCGCGCGCCGCAACGGCTGGTGCTCGCCGTTCCGGTCGCCCCTACCGGCGTGCTCGATAAGCTGCGCGCGGAGGCCGATGAAATCGTGTGTCTGGAGGAACCGCGGTCGTTCGGCGCGCTCGGACAATTCTATTCCGACTTCCGCGAGGTCGAGGATCGGGAAGTGATCGATGTTCTTGCAAGATTTTCCGAAAATGTGGGCTAAAGCCCCGCCCTTCCGGCCCGCCTTCCCCGTGATCGCCGGCGCACGCGGGTTGCCTCCCCGTGCACCCGGCAAACAGCACCATCCATCAAACTGCCGAATACGCGCCCGTACGTATGCCGGTGTGGGAGGGATGGTGCTCGGTGTGGCTTGGTTTCTCACCGCAGCGGAACCGGCGCACGCCGCCTGCAGCGCACTGCCGCGCCATCCATGCACGCCGGGCGTCGCCAGCGTGCTGCGCAGTCAACCCTACACGCCGTATTCCTGCAGCGTTTTCGGTCCGGCGGGCTGCACGCCGCAAAACCCGTCGCCGCTCAACCAGGTGCCGGTGCTGAAAGTCCGGGGTCATGTAGGCCCGTCGGAACCGCTCGACCGCGATCATCCGGCCGACCGCATCGATGAGATGGGACCGATACTGTCCCGATGCCTGGAACTGCCTCCCGAAGCGGAGGTGCAACCGGGCATGCGGGTCACCCTCAAGCTGGCGTTCAAACGTTCGGGCGAGCTTTTGGCCGAGCCGCGCTTCACTTACGTGACTCATGAAGCGCCGGCGTCCGCCAAGACGATCTATCGGGCAGCCGCCATTGCTATGGTGAAGCGGTGCATGCCCTTGCCCATCACCGCTGCGCTCGGCGCCGCAATTGCGGGCCGGCCGTTCGTGATCCCGATCATCGAAACCCGCACCGGCGAGCGGGCTCAAGATTCCGGGGTCGCTGGCCGCGCCGACCACGATCCCGCCGAGCATAAGGAAAGCCGCGAACCCTGACGGCCGCGCCGCGCCAGGTAACCCGATCGGACGGATTCGTTTCGCCTGCACGCTCTCCCCGTGCGCGTTTGTCTCTGCTATGTTTCACATTCCTGTTCGATGTATCCGCCAGGATCGCGACAATTGGGGCGGTGCCTCGTACTGTTGCCTGATAAAGATGCCGCCCGTCGAAGCCCCCGCGGTTTTTCCGGTTCGCCGAATCGGAAACCGGACAACCGGAGATCAGCAATGAAATTTCTCAGCTATGTCGGCGTCCTTGCAATTCTAATTGCGGCCGCCGCCGCCGTGTTCTTCTTCGGCGGCTTCTATAATGTTGCGGCGACCGAGCCGGATTTGGCGGTGGTCACCAAGGCCATCGAGCATGTCCGAGACGCCTCGATTGCCCGCCACGCGTCCGCCAAGCCGCCAGCCGGGCTCGCAGATCCGGCGATGTTGCAAGCCGGTGCGCGCGCTTTCTCGGAGCGCGGCTGCGTGATGTGCCATGGCGCTCCAGGAGTGATGTACGCCAAGTTCGCTGAAGGTTTGAACCCGGGGCCGCCCGACCTCAAGGATGTAGCGGGCGCGCTCAAACCCGAGGAGATTTTCTGGATTATCAAGAACGGTATCAACATGACCGGCATGCCGGCGTTCGATGCTGACGACCAGGAAGTGTGGTCGATTGTGGCCTTCGTCAAGAAATACCCCGACATTACCGACGCCGACTACAAGGCGTGGACGGCCGCGCCCGCCGCCAAGTGATGTGCTACGGCGCATTCCGGCGCACCGATGCTGTCTACCGCCGCCGGTCCCGTCCCGGAGACCGGCTGTCGCCCCAAGCGAGCGTCTGAATTTTGTGTGCCGGCGCTGGTACTATTAAACCTATGCGCGCGAAGCTCTTATCGTTCCGGCATCTCTGGTTCAACCGAGATGCCGGTGCGGACCTCGTCTTGGCTCACAGCGTGGCGGAATAAGCGGACTCTATCGGGATGGCGTCTTGTTCGCGCGTGCCAGGTTCATGGAAGCCCGCCCGGAACGCTCGGTGTCCAATTGGTCCTGCCGCCCCTGCGCATTGTTGAGGCTGCCATCCATCACCAGAATGACCGCGATCCACGACACCGCGAAATTGGCGAAGAACAGCGCCAGAAAAACGATCAGGCTGGCGGTCGATGAGAATTGCCTCTCGATGAATAGACCGATGCCGCCCGCGATGAGGGCTCCGATCACGACAAATACCACGTAGAGGATCAGCGCTTTCATGGTGCCCTCCGGCGAACATTCCGCCCACTGTCTATCCTGTCGGCCCTTTCATGACGTATTGCAATGGAAATCGCTGCCTGTCACCGGAGGATCGGCTGGACGGTTGGACACGCCATCAGGGCGCGGGGGAGTTGCGGACCCGAACCTGTCGGATGGCGGACACGAGCAAATACGATCCGCCGTCCGGCAGTCGCGGCCGTTCGAGCCCCACGGCTCACCACGCGCCGCGAGAGTGGCAAGTAACGGAGCGGCAAGTAACTGCTGGCATGTTCGCCGCCACGTGGTTTAATGGCGCCGACGCCGATTTGAGGGTTCGAATGCCAATGTTTTCAGCTGCCTGGGACGAACGATTCATGCGGCTCGCCCATCAGATCGCGCTGTGGAGCAAAGAAAGGGGGCGGCGGGTTGGGGCCGTCATCGTCGGGCCGGACAAGGAAATCAGGTCGACCGGGTATAATGGCTTTCCACGCGGGGTGCGCGACGACATCGATGCGCGCCACTCCCGCGAAACGGGAGCAAAATACCTGTGGAGTTCTCACGCCGAGCGCAACGCCATCTACAACGCCGCCCGGATCGGCGTCTCCGTGAAAGGCTGCGTGCTCTATGTGCCGTGGTTCCCTTGCGTGGACTGCGCCAAGGCAATCATCCAGTCCGGCATCGGCCAGGTCGTCGCCTACGAACCGGACTTTGCCGAGCCGAAATGGGGCAACGAATTCCAAGTGGTGCAGGAGATGTTCGCCGAGGCCGGCATCACGGTGCGCTATATCGACCGGCTGGAAGACCTTAAGGTCGGATCGTAGGCGGGTCCCGCATCGCCCGAGATCATGTGTAGGATGGGTTCCCGAGGGCTCAACCCATCCCTACGGGCTGCGGCGTGCCGGCGGCCTCGAACGGGCGAACATGCCGGCGCGGTCGCAAAAACGTGTCAAATGACCCCCTGCGCACGCAGCCTCGCCAATTCTTCCGCACTCATACCGAGCCGCCCCGACAGCACCTCGTCGGTGTGCTGGCCGAGCAGCGGCGGCGGCAGCCGGTAGTCGGCCGGGGTTTCCGACAGCCGCACCGGATTGGCGATCACGTTGACGCCGGCCGCCGTCGCGGCGTGCGGCATGTGGACGACCGCGCCGCGGGCGCGCACCTGCGGGTCTGCGAAGGCGTCGCGCAGCGTGTTGATCGGGCCGCAGCCGATTTTCAGCGCCTCGAGCCGATCCACCCATGCGGCGGTGGTCATGGTTTTTAAGACCGGCGCGAGGGTGTCCGTCACCAGCTGGCGGTTCTCGACCCTCGCCGCATTGGTGGCGAAGCGCGCATCTGCCAGCAGCTGGCCAAGACCGAAATGCTCGCAAAACCGCTTGAAGGTCGGGTCGTTGCCGATCGACAGCACCACATGGCCGTCGCTGGTGGCAAACACCTGGTAGGGTACGATGTTGGGATGCTGGTTGCCGAGCCGCGGCGGATTATCGCCCGTGGCCAGGTAATTCATGCCCTGGTTGGCAAGCCAGGCCAAATGGGTATCGAGCATGCCGATGTCGATCTGCTGTCCGTGCCCGGTGGCATCGCGATGGCGTAGCGCCGCCAGGATGCCGATGCACCCATAGAGACCGGCAAACAGGTCGGCGAGCGGAATTCCGACCTTCTGCGGCTGGCCGTCCGGATCGCCGGTGAGGCTCATGACGCCACCCATCGCCTGGATCAGGCTGTCGTAACCGGGGCGCTCCGCATAGGGACCGGTTTGCCCGAAGCCGGTGATCGAGCAGTAGATCAGGCCCGGAAAGCGCGCGTGCAATTGGTCGTAGCCGAGGCCGTATTTCGCTAAGGCGCCGACCTTAAAATTCTCCACCAGAATGTCGCTTTGGGCAATCAGCTTCAAGGCGATCGCTTGGCCCTCGGGCTTGGCGATGTCGAGCGTGACCGAGCGCTTGTTGCGGTTGGCGCCGACGAAATAGGCGCTTTCCTTGGTGTTCGGCATGAACGGCGGCGCAAAGCCACGGGTGTCGTCGCCGGACCCCGGTTTCTCGATCTTGATCACGTCCGCGCCGAGATCGCCGAGCATTTGCACGCAGGTCGGCCCCGCGAGGACACGCGTGAGGTCGAAAACCTTGACACCCTTAAGTGGTCCGGTGGGCTCCATCATGGCCTCGTCTTTGCTGATCGTTTCGCTCTTCGCGAGCATTCCACGCGCATCGCACGAGCGCGCCGTCGCCTCAGTTTCGCCATAGATGATCGTTAACCTCTTTTTGTGAGTTCCGGCATTTGCGCGCCGAGCGCGGCATGGTCACCGTCTTCGCAACCGCCTGCATGGGAACGAGACACGTGCATCATCGAGTTCGAGAGCGAGGCAGCCCAGCCGGGCTGATTCGCACGACACCTGAGCCGTCGAGGATCACAAGGCCGGAACCACAAGCTGGAGCTAAAGACCGGGGTTACCAACGGGGGCGATAGGGGCTTAAGAAGGAGTTCCTTGCCATGTGTGACTACAGCCTGCAAGGCGTTGCATCACGTCCAGCGGCGGTCGGCGACAAGCTTACGACGCGAAATTTCGGGACTGGGACACGCGGCTTCGGCGCATCCGAAGATCGCAATGTTGCCGTCTGTCTCCTCCCCGGAACCGAGATCGCTTTCACCGATGAGGTGGCGATCGAATCGCCGCGCTTCTTCGGTCAGAGCATCAAAACTCTGAAATACGCGACGGCGATCTTCCGGCAAATCGACAAAGATATGCCGCATGTGCATCACGACGCCCTGGAGTTTCCGGATGGACAGATCGTGCTCCTAACCTCGCTGCGCGAGGGTCAAGAGGCGACCGTTCTGCAACTCCCGGCGCGCCCGACCACGGCGCGGGAAGTCGAGGAGCAGCGCCGCGCGGCATATGCGGGTTGATGCCGCAACCGGCATCTACCGGCAGACTTCGAGCCCAAGGCTGCCCCGCACGGGGCAGCCTTGTTTGTGTAGGACGGGCAAAATTGCTGCTTCGATGGCGGGGATGCGCCCAAACCGGACGCAACTTTGCCCACGCGGACCGACGCGAGCCCTGACCGCGTACGCAAAATCGGCCGAAGCGCTCGTGCCAGACCATCCGCCGGGCAAGGCGATTTCCCACCCTACGCCGCTCTGGTCTACGCTCCCGGCAGCGCCCGCAGGATCAGGCGGTTGAGCCGCGCCGCAAAAGCCGTCGGATCGTCCGGCACCTCGCCATCCAGAATTTGCGCCTGCTCGAATAGCAGGGCCGCGAGATCTGCGGTGTCGGCCTCGCGGGCCTCCTCCTTGGCGACTCCGAGCGCCTTGACCAGCGCATGGCGCATGTTGAGTTCAAGGATCGGTTTGGCCCCCGCGCCGCGGTTGTGCCGCGCCAACAGCCGCTCCAATTCGCGGTCGGGACCGCTGCCGCCGGCGACCAGGCATGCCGCGCTGTCGGTGAGCCGCTGCGAGGCGCGCACGTCGGATACCCGATCCCCGAGCGCAAGTTTGACGGTCGCGATGACGGTCGCGTCGTCGATTGCCGCCTTACCGGTCTCGTCCGGCTTGGTTTCCGGTTCGATCAGCGGAACCAGGCCGAAATCCACATCGCCCTGGCTCAAGGATTTCAGCGGCTTGCCGTCCCAATCGAGCGATGCTGCGGTCCAGAAGGCATCGACCGGGTCGGTGAGCAGCAACACCTCGATGCCTCGGGCGCGTGCCGCCTCCAGCTTGGGATTGGATTTGAGCCGCTCGATGCTGTCGCCGACCAGGTAGTAAATCGCGGTCTGGTTGGTCTTCAGATCGGCCGCATATTGTTTCAGCGATCGCCCGGTTCCGGCCGTGGTGGTGAACCGCGCCAAGCCGAGCAGCTGGTTGCGCCGCTCGAAATCCTCGTAAATGCCTTCTTTCAGAACCGCCCCGAACGCCGCCCAGATTTTTTCATAACTCTTGGTTTGGTCAGCCTTGGTTGTCGTCGGACTTAGGTTCCTGGGACGCGGCGTCCGTTTTCGCCTCGCCGTCTTTGGTTTCCGCGACCTTGGATTCACCGCCCGCCGTATCCTTCGCGGCCAGCGCCTCAAGTTCCGAAAGCACACGTCCGGTTATGGCTTTTCGGATCTGTGCCACCTGCGGATTATTCTGCAGCATTTCGCGCGAAATATTGAGCGGAAGATCCTCGCTATCGACCACGCCGCGCACGAACCGCAAATAACTCGGCAGCAGGTTCGCATCGTCGGTGATATAGACCCGGCGCACATACAGTTTCACATGACCTTTGCGGTCGCGGTCGAACAGATCGTACGGCGCGGTCGAGGGGGCGAACAGCAGCACCGCATAAGATTGCCGGCCCTCAGCCCGATAATGCAGCGTCATGGCCGGCTCGTCGAACATCACGGCGATCGAGCGGTAAGCCTGCGCATAATCTTCCGGCTTGAGTTCGGATTTCGGCCGCTGCCAGATGGCACTTGCCGCATTGACCTGGCGCGGTTCGTCCTTCTCGCCCACCAGTTCAATCGGAAACAGAATGTGGTCGGAATAGGTGTGGACGATCCGCTCGATCTCGTGGCTTTCGAGATATTTTTTGGCATCCGGCTTGAGATGCAAAACGATCTCGGTGCCGCGCGCAACCCGCGCCGCCTGGGCTTCGCTTGCAGGGCCGATCTCGAAACCCGCGTCGCCCGACGAGGTCCACACGAACGCTTCGGCAGCCCCGGCGCGGCGGCTCGTTACCTCGATCCGGTCCGCCACCATGAAGGCCGAATAGAAGCCGACACCGAACTGGCCGATCAGTCCGGTACCATCCTTGGCCTCTGCGAGGCGTTCGATGAAGGCGCGGGTGCCGGACCGCGCGACGGTGCCGAGATTATCGATCAGCTCGGCTCGGTCCATGCCGATGCCGGTGTCCGCCACCGTCAGGGTGCCGGCCGCCGTATCGGGCGTGATCCGGATCGCCAACTCGCCGCCGGCCTCCAGCAGCTCCGGCCGGGCGATCGCCTCATAGCGCAGCTTGTCGCAGGCATCCGATGCGTTTGAAATCAGCTCGCGCAGGAACACGTCGGTTTCGGAGTACACCGCGTGCACCATCAGGCGTAGCAGCTGCGCCACCTCGGCTTGGAACGGATGAGTTTGGCCTCGCGACGCTTGGTCTTGCGACGGGTCGGGCTTGGCAACGGTTTCGGCTTCAAGGGTCATGCCGCACGCTCGCTCAATGCAATGATTTCGTCTCCGATATAGCGGGCATCGGCGGCGGCGCAAGAGCGACGGGGCGGCCCGCAAGGACCATCCTCGTCGCGAACGTGAAACGGTTGATCGCCGACGTCGGGGCCGTGTGACGCGGTCCGTTTGACCTGACAGTCACAAATAGCCTTCTCGGCGGAATCGGCGGGCGGAATCCGGCAGTTGCAGAGAGCACTGACGTGCTCCAGCCGCTCTTTGCCGTCTCACGTTTGGTCGCGAACGCGGCTGGATAGCAAATGTGAATGTCTTTGCGTGGACTGCCCGCTACGTCGTATCGGGTAAAGTTCCAAACGAGGAGCGCGGATTGAACCACCGCAGCCCTCGGCGCGGAGCGAGGAGGGAGAACGGGGTTGGGCACATACCGGGTGACGGTCGATACCGGGGGCACGTTCTCGGACTTCGTCTGCCTCGATGAGGCGACCGGCGTGCTGTCGATCACCAAGGCCGCCGCGACACCGGACGATCCCTCGCGCGCCATCATGGACGGCATCGCGATGCTGATCGAAGGCGGCATGAGGGCGCAAGAAATTACCTTTCTCTGCCACGGTACCACGGTCGGCACCAATGCGCTCTTGGAGGGCAAAGGCGTCAAGACCGCTCTGCTGGTGACGGAGGGTTTCCGCGGCATCTACGAGGTCGGCGAGCAGGCGCGACCTTACGGGGCCGCCATCTTCGACGTGATGTACGACAAGCCGGCCATGCTGGTGCCGCGCAGCCTGACCGGCGAAGTCCGCGAGCGGGTCGATTGCCAAGGCCGCGTGCTGCGCCCGCTCGACGAGGATGGCTTGCGCGCGACGCTGCGCAATCTCGCCCGCCACGCGCCGCAATCGATCGCGGTTTGCCTGCTGTTCTCGTTCCTCTATCCACCGCATGAGCAGCGCGTCGGCGAAATCGTTGCGGAGGAACTGCCCGGCTGCAGCATCTCGCTGTCGTCGGACGTGCTGCCGCAGATCCGTGAATATTTTCGGCTCAGCACCACCGTCATCAACGCCTATCTGCAGCCGATCCTGGAACGCTATATCGCCAAGCTCGACCGCCGGCTCTCCGACACCGGCGTCGCGACGCCGCAAAAATATATCATGCAGTCGAACGGCGGCATGGCGACGTTTGCGGCGGCGGCGCGCCGCGCGGTGACCACGGTGCTGTCCGGGCCGGCCGGCGGGGTGACGGCGGGCGTGGCACTGGCCCGTGCCGCCGGCATGCCGAATATCATCACTTTCGACATGGGCGGCACCTCCTGCGATGTGGCGCTGATCCGCGACGGTGAGCCGGCCGTCGCGGGGCGCGGCAAGATCGAGGGCCGCGATATCGCGGTCGCCATGATGGACATCAACACGGTGTCGGCCGGCGGCGGCACCATCGCCAAGGTCAACGATCTCGGCGAGATCGAGGTCGGGCCGCAGAGCGCCGGCGCGGTGCCGGGCCCGGCCTGCTATGGCCGCGGCACCCAGCCGACCGTCACGGATTGCAATCTGGTGCTCGGCTATCTCAGCCCCGGCAATTTTCTCGGCGGCCGGATGCGCCTCGATGCCGAGCGGGCGCGGACAGCGATCGACGCCGCGATCGCGGCGCCGCTCGGCATGCCGGTGGCGCGGGCGGCGGAAGGCGTGATCCGCATCATCGACGTGAAGATGCAGGAGGCCATCAAGGCAATCTCCACCATGCGCGGCCACGATCTGCGGGACTTTTTGTTACTCGCCTTCGGCGGGGCGGGGCCGCTGCATGCTGCCCGCATCGCCCGCGAGCTCGGCATGGCGGGCGTCATCGTGCCGCTCTATCCGGGCGTGTTCTCCGCCCTGGGGCTGATGATGGCCGATGTCCGGCACGACTACATCCGCTCCCGCCTGACGCCGCTCGGCGCGCTCACGGTTGCCGACATCGACGCGATGTTCGCGCCGCTGGCGCACCATGCGCGGGCGGATCTGACGTCCGATGGGTTTGCCCCGACGCGCATCCGCCTGGAGCGCGCGCTCGACCTGCGCTATGCGGGCCAGGGCTACGAAATCACGGTGCCGTGCGACGCCGACGGTTTGCACCGCGACGGCATCGCGGGCCTGCGCCAGCGATTTGACGACGACGCACCGAAAAATGTTCGGCCATGCAGCACCCGAACAGCCGGTCGAGGTGGTATCCTATCGGCTGGCCGGGATCGGCCTGGTGTCGGCTCCGCCGCTGCGTTCATTCGAGCCGGCCGGCGACGCGCTGTCCGATGCGCTACGCGAATATCGCGAAGTCCGCTTCGACGGCGAAACCCTCGCGTGCCCGGTCTATCAGCGCGAACGGCTCGATGTCGGCATGGTGCTGCGCGGCCCCGCCGTGCTCGACCAGTTCGATTGCACGACGGTGGTCTGCCGCGGCCAGACCGCGCGGGTGGATGCTTGGAAGAACCTCATCATCACCGAGGGCACCCCATGAATGCCGCCACCGAGGCGATCGATGCTCCGCCGATCGACGCCATCGACCTCGAAGTCATCCGGGCGAGCCTCTGCGGTATCGTCCAGGAGATGCAGAATGCGCTGTTCCGTACCGGCTTTTCCACCATCATCCGCGAGTCCCAGGATGCCTCCTGCGCGCTGATGGACGCACGCGGCGAGGTGGTCGCCCAGCACGTGGTGCTGCCGCTGCATATCGGGGCGTTCCCGGCCTGCTGCGCCGCGGTGCTGAAAACTTTCGGCGACACCATCGCGGAGGGCGATGCGTTCCTGATCAACCACCCTTATGAGGGCGGCAGCCCGCACGCGCCCGACATGGCGGTGATCAGCCCGGTGTTCATCCACGGCACGCTGTTCGGATTTTGCGGCAGCATCGCCCATAAGGGCGATATCGGCGGCCCGGTGCCGGGAAGCTGCTCCGCCCAGGCGCGGGAAATCTTTAACGAAGGCCTGCAGATTCCGGCCGTGCGCTATCAGAGCCGCCACACCACGAACGACGATGTCGTGCGCATCATCGCCGCCAACAGCCGCACGCCGGAACTCGTGCTCGGCGACATCCGGGGCCAGCTCGGCGCCGATCGGCTCGGCGAGCGGCGGCTCGTCGAGCTGGTGGGGAAATTCGGCCCAGCGAAAATACGCGCCGCCTATGACCGGCTATTCGAGAATGCCCGCGCGCGGATCGCCCACGCGGTGGCCGGCTGGCGCGACGGACGTTTCGAAGCGGAACGCTTTGTCGACGACGACGGCATCGACCTGGAGCGGCCGGTGCGCATCCATGTGGCGATCGAGAAACGGGGAGAAACCCTGCATTTCGATTTCTCCGCCTCCGCCGACCAGACCAAAGGTCCCGCCAATATCCGCCCGCCGCTGGTGCAGGCTGCGTGTGCCTATTGCCTGATGGCGCTGATCGATCCGCACATCCATGTCTGCAGCGGCCTGCTGCGGGGCTTTGCCGTCACCACGCGCGAGGGCAGCGTGCTCAACCCAAAATTTCCGGCGCCGGTCAACACCTACAACCCGACCGTCCACGCCCTGGTGGATGCGATTTTTGGCGCGCTCAGCCACGTGGCGCCGGCGCGGTCGCGCGCCGACGGCAGCGGCAGCCGCTCCATCATCCTCGGCGGACGCCATCCCGACAGCGGGCACAACTACGTGCAGTACGAGATCGTGGCGGGCGGCGCCGGCGCCCGCGCCAGCCGCGACGGCGCCTCCGGGATTACGGTGAACCAAAGCAACGCAAAAATCGCGCCGGTCGAAATCATCGAGACCGAATTTCCGGTGCGGCTCACGCGCTTCGACCTGATCCCGGATTCCGGCGGCGCCGGGCACCAGCGCGGCGGCCTCGGGTTGCGGCGGGAATATCTCAGCCTTGCCGACGCACGGTTTTCCATCCGCTCCATGAAACACGTGATCCCGCCGCATGGCTGCGACGGCGGCGGCGATGGACGCACCGGCGATATCGTCATCAATCCGGATACCGCGACGGCCAAGCGCCTGCCCAGCCGCTACGCCGACTATCCGCTGCGTGCGGGCGACGTGTTCCGCCTCGACACCCCGGGCGGCGGCGGCTACGGCGACCCGCGCGAACGCGAGCCCGAGCGGGTGCGGGCGGACGTGGCGGAGGGCTATGTCACACCCGCTGCGGCGGAGCGGGATTATGGCGTCGCGGTGGCCGACACCGAACGCGGGTTCGCAAAGGATGCACCCACCAGGCTCAACGCTAAATAATGGCATGCCGGATAGCCGCGACAGGATACGGTATGACCTTGCGTGCTGCGATGTTGCGAGCGGAACCCTCGCCCTTACGTCGCCTGCGGTCCGGCGGTTGCCGCCACCAGCCGGCTCCGCCGCCAGTCTACCCCGATCCCCATCACCAGCAGCGCCGCCACGAAGCACAGCGTGCCGGATAGCAGGAACGTCTCCAAGTAGCTGCCGAGACCGGTGCGCATGACGCCGCCGACATAGGCGGCCGCGGCACTGCCCATCTGGTGGGAGGCGAAAATCCAGCCGTAGACGATGCCGGCGCGTTCCTTGCCAAAGCTGTTGGCGGTGAGGCGTACGGTCGGGGGCACCGTGGCGATCCAGTCGAGCCCGTAGAACACCGCGAACAGCGACAGACCATAGAGCGACACAAACGAGAACGGCAGGAATAATAGCGAAATCCCGCGCAGGCTGTAATAGACCGCCAGCAGGATGCGGTTATCCACGCGATCGCTGAGATACCCCGACGCGGTGGTGCCGACGAAATTGAACGCGCCCATCAGCGCCAGCATGCTGGCGCCGGTGAACTCCGCGATGCCGTTGTCGATGCAGGCGGGAATGAGGTGCGTGCCGATCAGGCCGCTGGTCGAGGCGCCGCAGACGAAAAAGCTGCCGGCGAGCAGCCAGAAATCACGCACCCGGGCGGCTTCGCGCAAGGTACGAAACGCCAGCGCCACCGGGTTGCCGGTCGCCGGCACGTGGGGCTTCGGTGCCCCGGTCTCGCCATAGGGCACGAGGCCGATATCGGACGGCCGGTCGCGCATGAAAATTGCCACCACCGGGAAGATCGCCGCCGCGATCACCACGATGGCCAGCACCATCGGGCGCCAGCCATAGGTCGCGGTGATATGCGCGAAGGCGGGCAGGAACAACAGCTGCCCGGCGGCAGCCGCGGAGGTCAGCAGTCCGACCACAAGGCCGCGGTTCTTGGTGAACCAGCGGGTTGCGACCGTCGCGCCGAGCACGTTGGCGGTGGTGCCGGTGCCGCAGCCGACCACCACGCCCCACAGCAGGATCAGCTGCCAGGACTCTCGCATGAACACCGTCAGCGCCACGCCAGCTGCCGATGCAGACGATCGCCGCCAGCATCACGCGACGCAGGCCGAACCGCTCCATCATGGCGGCCGCGAACGGGCCGATCAGGCCGTAGATCAAGAGGTTGACGGCGACCGCGAACGAGATGGTGCTGCGCGACCAGTGGAACTCCGTCTCGAACGGCACCATCAGGATGCCGGGCGTGGAGCGCACGCCGGCGCCCAGGAGCAGGGTCAGGAAGGTCGCCCCGGCGACGATCCAGGCGTAGTGGAGCTTCTGCGGCCGCGGCATTGCTGGTCCTTTTGCGTTGTCTCTTCCGCCATAGCACTGCGCGCATGAAATCGCCCGCAGGAATGGCCCTGCGGGCGCGCGCTTACGAGCCGCAATTTGGCGTCTGCGTTGCTACCCAAAAGTAAGCAAGCAGAGCGGGCCGAACGCCCGCGCTCCCGAGACGAGCCCCTTATTCGCCTTTCCAGGCGCTCGACCATCGCCATTCCGCCGCATTTGCGACCAGCCCGGCCTTGACTGGGTTGTCGTGAATATAGTGGACCGCCGCATCGAAATGGGCCTGATCACGGATATACCGATCGAAGTAGTCCGGCTCCCAAAATGCACCCGTTGTCCCGAGGTGCTTATTGGCCGCCTTGGCGGTGAATGACTTCCAGGCATGAACAATGTCCCCGAGCGGATACCCGGCGATTTGTTCAACCAACAGATGGACGTGGTTTGGCATGATGACCCACGCGATCATGCGGTAACGAGTACCGTCAAAATGTTCAAATGCGTCCCGAACGATGGCCGCAATGGCACCATCGCGCAAGGCGCAACGGCCGAACCCCCGATCGATCACGGCTTCTATCCTTTGACGAAGCTCGGCACTCCCAGAAGCGACAGCGGCCATTTCGTCGAAGATCGCCTTCGGCAGAGAATTGGCCAATCGAAAGGTTATGAATTGAATCAGGTGGTCGGCATCGAAATGCGGCAGATAACCGCGGTAATTCCACCCTTTTTGCGCACGCTTGCGGGCTCCGGACATCGGCGGAGCGCGGGCGTCCCGCCCGCCCTTTCTCAACCCATGGGCAGCGAAGGAGAGCGGGCGGGACGCCCGCGCTCCAAGGTTAGCTTACGGCAGCACTTCCAAAAAGCCCATGCGGCCTGGGATGTTGCCGGCCCAGTAGATGCGGTTCGGGTTGGTCGGGTCGATGTCGATGCGGCGCGCGTCGCTTTCGGCTTCGGGGAGCGGGAACTCGGTCCACTCCTGCGTCTTGGGATCGAACCGCACGATCATGTCGGCCTGCTGGCCGCTCATCCAGACGTAGTTGTTCTTCTTGTCTACCACGACTGAGTAGGAGCCGATCACGCTGGTCGGCGGCGAGTAGATCGTCATCTGCCGGGTCTTGTGATCGACCTTCATGAGCTTGCCGGCTTTCCACAGGCCGACCCACAGGTCGCCATTGGCGTCGGCGCCCATGCGGCGCGGATAGGCGACGCCGTTATACGGGATCTTGTACTCGTCGGTCTTGCCGGTGACTGGATCGACCCGGGCCATCATATCGGCCTCGTCCATGGCGTACCAGACCGACCCGTCGCCCGCGACCGCGAGCCCATAGGCCCCCGGCGCCGAGCGGGTTTTGGCGGCTGGGGCGGGGAAGAACTTGAACTCGCCGGTCTTGGGGTTGAGCTGGCGCGCCTCGCTGCCGCCGCCGGTCGCCCAGATGGTGCCGTCGGGGTGGATCGCCATACTGTTGCCACCGGCGTTGCCGTGTCCGCGCGGCCAAGCATAGGAGACGAACTTGGCCTCGTTGGTGTCGTAGCTCATCCAGCGGCCGTTGGGGCCGTCCGGCACCCACATCACGCCGTCGGGCCCGATCTGCGGATTGCCGAGGCTTTGGCGATCCGGCGCGGCGGGACCGGGCGGGGTATCGATTTCCCGGAATTCCAGGGTCTTGGCATCGAGGCGGCCGAGCTTGCCGGCGCGCTCCGCCACCCAGGCATTGCCCTTGGGATCGACGGCGACATCATGCGGCTCGGCGTGATGGTTGACGAGTTCGTACTGCACCACGCGGTAGTTCACCGCCTTGCCGGAGAGCGTTGCCCGCGGCAGTCGGCTGTTGGCGTCGTAGGGCTGAATCAGGCCGAATTTGTCCGACAGATATTTGACCACCGTCGCGTTCTCGGCCGGGGTCAAATCGGGGATTTGCGCCACCGTCATGCGGGTGCGCATGCGGGCGACGGTGTGGCTCCAGTCGTCCTCGTCCGAGCGCTTGACGACGACCCGCTGCAGATCGTGGCAGGAGACGCAGCGCTCGGCGACGAGCTGGCGGCCCGCGCCTTCGGGCAGCCCGCTCTCGTCCTTCGGGGCCACATCAACCAGCGCCTCGGGAAGCCGTTGCGGCCAGGACGGTGCCAGCGACGGTCCGCGCTTTTCATTCAGCACCAGACCGACCTTGGCGTCCTCGCCGGCGGCCGTGACCGTCACGTTGGAGAACCACTGGCTCTGGGTCTCGGCGCCGACGCCCTGGACGCGGTACTTGCCGGGGGGTAAATCCTTGGCCTCGAAGCGGCCCTGGTCGCGGCTGATGACCATGAAGGTCAGCCGCTTCTCGTCGTTCTTCAGCTTCACATAGGCGCCTGCGATCGGCTTGCCGGAGGCATCCGCGATGGTGCCGGTCACGGTGCCGCCGTCGGCCACGCGGCCGACGCCAGCAGCAGCGCGCCAAGCGCCGCCCCGGCGCCGAGGTGCCGGTTGATGGTGGTCAATGTCATGGGAGTTCCTCCTGATTGTACCTTCGGGGGTGCAACGCGGTTGCCGGTCGGATCACGCGGGACCAGCGATGACGATGCCATGCGGGGTGCCGGTCCACCAATCGGGCAGACGTTATAATGGATGACGGTCGGTCGCAATGGCCGGGGCCGGTCCTGACCGATCGGTACGGTCTCAGGTCGTGCTGTTGATTTCGGTGCAACGGTCGCGGTTCGCACCATCAGGGTTCGCCTCAACTCCGACGCTACTAATCTATCGGAGCCACTTCGCGTGCGAAGTATCCTCATCCGCAACAGGAGAAAAACCGAGATGCAGATAGAAGACCGCCGGCTTTTCCAGGATATCGCGTCACAAAATCTACCGTCTTGCGTGGCTAAATTGGAACCACGCGGAATAGTATGAGGAGTATCGATATTTTACCGGAAAGCGGTCCGCGCCCGCCTCGCCCCGGACGATGGTGGGCAATGGCCGGGGGAGGACATCCTCATTCCGCCGCTACACTATGGATGGCTTCAGTCGCAGTCGAATCGACGGTCTTCTTGCCTTGTAACCAAGCCTGAAGGCGAGCCAGGTAGAGGTAGACGACGGGGGTCGTGTAAAGCGTGAGCACCTGGCTCAGCGCGAGGCCGCCCACCATCGAATACCCGAGCGGCCGCCGCAACTCGCTACCGGTCCCGTGGCCGAACATCATCGGCAGGCCCGCGAGCAGCGCCGCGGCCGTGGTCATCAGAATTGGCCGAAATCGCAGCAGACACGCTTCACGGATCGCGGCGATCGGCGGCATGTTGCGCTCGCGCTCCGCCACGATGGCGAAGTCAACCAGCATGATGCCGTTCTTCTTGACGATGCCGATCAAGAGGATGATCCCGATGATGCCGATCACCGACAGATCCATGTGCCCCAGGTTCAAGGCGAGTAGCGCACCGACGCCGGCGGACGGCAGCGTCGACAGAATCGTCAGCGGATGGATGAAGCTCTCATAGAGCATGCCGAGAATGATGTAGACGACGACGAGCGCGGCGGCGATGAGCGCCGGTTCGCTCGACAATGAAGCCTGGAACGCCTGGGCGTTACCCTGGAACGTGCCGATGATCGCGTTCGGCATGCCGATTTCGCGGGAAGCCTTATTGATGGCTTCGACCGCCTCGCCGAGCGCCACGCCGGCCCGCAGGTTGAAAGTCAGCGTTGCGGCCGGGAACTGCCCTTGATGATTGATCGCCAACGGCCCAGTCTTGTAAGAGTCGATGTCAACCAACGCCGACAACGGAACCGCGGCGCCGGTGAGCGGCGACTTGACGTAGATATGATCGAGCGAATCAAGCGTGAGAAGCATGTCAGGGAGGAGTTCAAGAATGATCCAATAGGTGTTGAGCTGGGTGAAATACTGTGTGACCTGCCGCTGGCCAAAGGCGTCGTTCAAGGTATCGTCGATCGCCTGGGGGGATATTCCAAACCGTGAGGCCTGGTCGCGATTGATCGTAACCTTGAGCTGCGGGGCGTTGGACAAGAGATCCGTCGAAACGTCCACAATTTCGGGCACGGTCTTCATCTTGTCGAGCATTTTGCCCGACCATTCGGTTAGTTCTTGGATATTTGGGTCTTGCAGCGTGTACTGAAACGCGGCGCGCGCGATACGGCCGCCGACCGTAATGTCTTGGGCCGGTTGGAGATAGGCCGTTATACCCGTCACCTTCGCAAGCTGCGGACGCAGCCGATCGATGACCTGCGAGGCGTCGAGATCGCGCTGCTCGCGCGGCTTCAGTACGATATTCAAGCTTCCAGTGTTTGCGGTGCGGCCGAAATTGGAGCCGACCGACGATGCCATCTGTTCGACGGCCGGGTCATTGAGGATGATCCGGTCGATCTCGGCTTGCCGAAGCATCATATCCCGCGGCGAAATATCCTGGGCTGCCTCCGAGATGCCGCTGATTAGGCCGATATCTTGGATGGGGAAGAAACCCTTTGGGATAGAGTAGAGCATGGCGCCGGTCAGCGCCATGGTGGCGAAGAATACGAGCAGCGTAATTGCCTGGTGGCGCAGCACGACATCGAGTGTTTGCCGATAGAATGACAGCAACATCTCGAACCCGTTCTCGATGAAGCGATAGATGCGACCGTGGTGATGCGATTGCGGCCGCATGAAACGGGCGCACAGCATCGGGGCGAGCGTCAGCGACACCAGCGCCGAAACCGCGATCGAGGCGGTAACCGTCAGAGCGAATTCCCGAAATAGCCGCCCGATGATGCCGCCCATCAGCAGCAGCGGGATGAAAACGGCGATCAGCGAGAAGCTGATCGATAGCACCGTGAAGCCGATCTCGCTGGACCCGCTGAGCGCGGCCTCCAACGGAGACTTGCCGTCCTCGATGTGGCGATGAATGTTCTCCACCACCACGATAGCGTCGTCAACGACGAAGCCGACCGAGATGGTGAGCGCCATCAGGGAAAGGTTGTCGAGGCTGAAATTGAGTAGATACATGCAAGCGAACGATCCGAGCAACGCCAGCGGCACCGTCACACTCGGAATGAGCGTCGCCCAGAAATTGCGCAGGAACAGCAATATGACCAGCACCACCAGCACGATGGTCAGCAACAAGGTGAACTCAACGTCCTCCACCGACGCCCGAATCGTAACGGTGCGATCTTGCAGGATCGAGACGTTGATGGAAGGCGGAATATTCTTGATCAGCCGCGGCAACTGCGCCTTGATCTCGTCAACCGTCGCGATGACGTTGGCGCCTGGCTGTTTGTAGACAACAAGCATGATACCTGGCTTGCCGTTTTGGTACGATAGCAGGGTGTTGTCCGTCGGCCCGGCAACGGCTTGCCCGACATCGCGAACCCTGATCGGACCGCCATTGCGATAGGCCAGGATGACGTCGTCGAACGGCGCCGGGTCGATGATCTGATCGTTGGCGGCGATGGTGAAGCTGGTCATGTCCGTGTTGATCGTACCTTTCGCGGCGATCGTGGTCGTGCTGACGAGGACGGAACGCACATCCTCCAGGGTCAGGCCGCTGGAGGCGAGCTTGGCGGGATCGACCTGGATGCGGATCGCGGGATGCTGCTCGCCAAAGATGATGACCTGTGCGACGCCGTGCACCTGGGAGATCTGCTGCGCCATGAAATTGTTGACGAAGTCATCGACCGTGATAAGCGGCAGGGTGTCGGATTGCGCAGACAGAATCAGGATTGGGGAATCGGCCGGATTGACCTTCTTGTAGCTCGGCGGGATCGACATTTGCTGCGGCAGCGTCCTGCCGGCCACCGTGATCGCCGCTTGAACGTCCTGGCCGGCGGAATCGATGTTGCGGTTGAGATCGAACTGGATCGTAATCGAGGTCGAATTGAGCGCGCTCACCGAGGTCAGTTGGGTGACGCCCGGAATCTGGCCGAATTGACGTTCCAGCGGGGCCGCCACCGATGCCGCCATGGTCTCCGCGCTGGCGCCTTGCAGTGTGGCATTCACCGATATGGTCGGGAAGTCAACCTGCGGCAGCGGCGCGACCGGCAAAAGCGGCAGAGCCACCAGTCCGACAAATCCGATTGCCGCCATCAACAGCAACGTCGCGATTGGGCGGCGGATATACGGCTCTGATATGTTCATCGTGATGGTCCCACCCTACCGACACCGCCCCAGTGCGCGCCAAACCGAACCAACGCGGAACCCCGCTTCTCGTCGCGTCGGCTGACAGCCCGTACCACATTTTACATTGCGGTGAAGATTAACATTTTTTAACTTTCTTTTAATTTTACGAAAGCAGCGAACTCCATTAAGGTCATTGTACTTGTCATGGTACAGTAAATCACTACGACGTTTTTATTGAATGCCGCTCGTTGTTGCGGCCGCATCTTGATTTGTCGGTCGCGCAATATGATAGACGTTACGGGAAGTGATGATGTCGGAACGTCGCCACTTGATCCTTGTTTCGCTTCGGCCGAGCGATGATGATCGTCGCCTCGTTCGGTCTCAGCCTAGGCGCGCCAAAGCCGACGCGCCGGCCCAGGGGCGCGTACGAAGGGACGACCGAGGCTCGAATATTTTATTGTTCGAGAGTTTTTCCGCGTATGAGCGTGAAGGCCGAGACGACGATTACCGGCATCGCATGGTCGCCAATTTCATCGCTTTCGTCGTGACGATGGCGTTGATTGCCGGTGGCGTATGGCTGGCGGCTAATATCGTATGACGACCGCGCCGCTTGGTGCGCCGTCGATTGTGGCACCTAAATGGTATGCTTGTTGCGGTCAACTCGGGGCATTGCACCGATATCGACCGACACAACGGTGTCGCCGGCACGGCAGTGGATCATTTTCCGGATCCGGCGGTTTTTTCAGGCCAACCTGCGCGCGAGGTGCCCCTGCCGCGAACGACACTAGAACGGCCGCAAGAAAGACGTGGATGCCCGCGACAAGCGCGGGCATGACGCCGAGAGTGTGATTCGACCTGATCGAAATCCGGTCCAATGTACCGTTAACGGCTGCGTATAGTGTTCCATACAGTTGTCATCAGTTCGCGCGCCGCGCGAGCCGACGATTATCGATGCCCCATAGTTGCGCTGCCGGCGCGGGGAACGACTGGCGCCGACGGCGGTTGCTGTACGAAAGTGGAGATCGATATGAACAAACGTTCTTGCCTCCCCGCTGCCGCTCGCTCCAAGCGATGCGGCCGATCTCTCGGCGCCGCATTGCACAGCCACGGCTCCGGCCTGGGCGCCGCATCCACGAACGAGCGCGAAATCGAGCCGAGGCATTGGCAAATCCGCCGGCAGAAGCATCGCCTCCTGACGGCGGGGCAGCATTCGTCGCCTCGCATGCAGGCAACGTTGGCACACTGCAAAATGTTTGCTCTGCAACTCCTGTCGATCATGGTCATATCCCTATGCGTATCAGGCTGTGGCCAGGACTCCAAGGGGCCCAAGGGTGACACGGGGGCGCCGGGGCCACCCGGCCCAATGGGTGAGACCGGCCCCCAAGGCCCAGCCGGTCCGCTCGGGCCTCCAGGGCCAACGGGCCCGGCCGGTCCGCCGGGGCCGGCTTCGCAGACCCGCGTTCTTCGCGTGAACTGCGCATTACAGGCGTGTCAGGTCCAATGCGACTTGGAGGAGGTAATGGTGACGGCGTATTGCGGCTCCGGCAGAAAACCTGCCATTTTTCTGACCGAAAGGTCGGCATCGTGCGGTGTGGTCCCGAGCACGGCGGATAGCCCGCTCGTAGCCGTTTGCGTGAGGTCTCAAGGGCAATAGCACGAGCGGACGCCGCGCTTGACCGATACAGCGTCATGACAATTCCGGTAGAAGCACGGTGCGTATCACCAATTGTGGCAAAGAATGGTCCGCGATTACGTGGAATAGCCGCAGCGATTACAGGATTGCGCAAAATCAGAGCATGGAAGGTTCGCAAATGTCAGACCGCTCAAATCCGCGAGCGGTCCTATAGACAATCAATCTACCTCCATGGTTTTAAGCTAGCCTGAGAATAAGGCGGTGGCAAAGCCTCGTTCGATCACCGTGGTCGGAACGGCGCATTTAAGTGTCTTGAGAACAATTAACAACATTTCATGTGAAATGATTGCGTTTAGGCGTAATATGTCATTGCGTTGATAGCCTGCGGATCACCGCGAGATGATCTGAATCGGAGGCAATGGCATGGTGGCAGATCCCAAATCGGAAGCGGTATTGGCCTTGCATCGGTTCGGTTTCGGTCCGCGCGGCGGTTCGATGGCGGCCATCACCGCCGATCCGCGCGGCGCGCTGCTCGCGGAAATCGAGCGGCCGGGGGCCGCAACGGTGGCTGCAGGCGATCTGCCCGGCAGCGGCGATGCGGCGCGCGCCGCTTTCGAACTCCGCGAGGCGCGCCGGACGGCACGGCTGGCCGCACGCGCCGGCAGCGATCCCGCTGGGGGCACGGGCCAGGCGGCATCGGGTGCGCAGGCAAACCGGCCTGCCCAAACGCCCCGAACGCCCGCAACAACGGTTGGGCAGAATGTTTCCGGACCCAATGCCAATCCGGCCGCAGCGGCTCTGCAGCGGAATAATCGCGACGAAGCGAAGGTGCGCATCGCGGCGGCGCTCAATGCCGAGATCGGCTTTGCCGAGCGGCTGACCTGGTTCTGGTCCAACCATTTCTGCGTCTCCGTCGCCAAGAATGGCGTCCGTCCGCTCGCCGGCGCTTATGAACGGGAGGCCATCAGACCCCATGTGTTCGGCCGTTTCGCCGATTTGCTGCTGGCGGCGGAAACCCATCCGGCGATGCTGATCTATCTCGACAATGCGCGTTCGTTCGGGCCGAACTCGCAAGCCGGGTTAAACCGCGGCAAAGGCTTGAACGAAAATCTTGCCCGCGAAATTCTCGAATTGCACACCTTGGGCGTCCGCTCCGTGTACACGCAGGACGACGTGACGCAATTCGCCAAGATCATCACCGGCTGGACGGTGGTTCCCCCGCGCCAGGACCACGGCGGCGAGTTCACGTTCAATCCGCGAATGCACGAGCCGGGAACGCAGAAGATCATCGGCAGGACGTTCCGGGACGGGGACTTCGGCCAGGGCCGCGACGTGCTCGCCATGCTGGCACGCCATCCCGCAACCGCAACGCACATCGCGACCAAGTTGGTGCGGCATTTCGTGAGCGATCAACCGATTCCGGCGCTCACCGACAAACTCGCCAAACGCTTCGTTGCCACCGATGGCGATCTCAAGGAGGTGGCAAAAACGCTCGTTACCGCCCCGGAGTCCTGGAGCATCGCCGACCGCAAGCTCAAGCGGCCCGGCGAATGGATCGTGAGCGCCTTGCGCGCGGCCGGTGCCACGTCGCCGGACATCGGGCAGATACTGCAGGCGCAGAACCTGCTCGGCGAACCGCTGTGGCGGCCGGCCGCCCCGAATGGATTTCCCGATGCTGACGCAGCCTGGATCGATGGACTCCCGCAACGGCTCGATGTGGCCAATCAATTGGCGCGGCAGGTCGCCGGCACGACCGATCCCGAACAGGCGGTCGAATTGGCACTGGGGCCGCTCGCCTCGCCGGAAACCCGAACTGCGATCCGTCGCGCCGAAAGCCGGCCGCAGGCTTTGACGCTCCTGTTCATGGCCCCCGAATTTCAGCGGAGATGACGATGCACACCCTCCACAGGTCTACGCGCCGCGAGCTGCTGTTGGCGTCCGGCGTGCTGTTTGCTTGGGCCTATCTGCCCAAAGCGGCACGTGCCGAAGGCCGTGATCCGCGCTTCCTGGTGGTCGTTCTGCGCGGCGCGCTCGACGGATTGGCCGCGGTGGCGCCGGTCGGCGACCCGGACTGGGTGGCGTTGCGCGGCGACAATGGTCTGCGCCGCGACGGACCGACGCCCGGACTCCCGCTCAATGATTTTTTTGCGCTCAACCCGGCGATGCCCAATCTTCACCGGCTCTATCGCGCCGGGGAGGCCAGTATTATCCATGCGGTCGCCACGCCCTACCGGGAGCGTTCGCATTTCGACGGCCAGGATGTGCTCGAAAGCGGCCTGGCGGCGCCGGGTGCCGCCAACTCCGGCTGGCTCAATCGCGCGCTTGCCGCGACCGAACCCGGCGCGCGGGTCGAGCGCGGTGACGGCGTTCGCAAAGCCTTCGCGGTCGGTCCGATCGCGCCATTGGTGGTGCGCGGCCGGGCGCCGGTGCTGTCGTGGACGCCGCCGCGCCTGGAGCCCGCGACCGACGATACCTTGATGCGGGTGCTTGAGCTCTACCGGCACACGGATGTGCCGATGGCCCGCGCGCTCGAGGAACGCATAGGCCTCGCGGCTATCGCGAATGCCGGCGGCACCAACTCCATGGCGAAGAATGCCCCGGCGGCCGGGCCCGCGCAGGTGCGCGCCTATTTCGCCGAATCGGCGGGGAGCGCCGCCAAATTCATGGCGAGACCGGACGGGCCGCGTGTCGGCGCCTTGGCCTTCGACGGCTGGGATACCCACGCCAACGAAGGCGCGGGGAACGGCCGGCTTGCGGCCCTCCTGGGTGCGCTCGACGGGGCTATTGCGGCGATCGAAACCGGCATGGGGCCGGCATGGCGCGATACCGTCGTCGCCGTGGTGACGGAATTCGGGCGCACCGCCCGCATCAACGGCAGCGACGGCACCGACCACGGGACCGGCACGATTGCGCTGCTGGTCGGCGGCGGCGTCAAGGGCGGCCGCGTCATCGCCGATTGGCCCGGGCTCAAGGAAGCGGATCTCTACCAGAAACGCGACCTCAAGCCGACCACCGATCTGCATGCCGTGCTCAAGGGCGTGCTGCGCGACCATCTTCGCGTCCCGGATACCGCGCTGGCCGCGAAGGTGTTTCCAGATAGCAGCAGCGTGAAGGCAATGCCGGGATTGGTTGTAGCGACGTGAGCACGTATCGGCATCACGTGGTGATCAGCGGATACTTCAACCCGGGGCGGCGGTGAGTTCAGCGCCGTCCTGGAAACTGCGGCCGGGTTTAAATCGGGTTGCCGTACAGCGGCAGCCCGAGAGCAGTTCATCAGCAGCCCATCGATTTCGTGGTGCAGAACACCGGCTCCGACACCGTAGCCGCGGCGCGCTCGGCAGCCGTTCGATCGGACTGGCGCTTTGCGGCATCCTGTCGAGCCTCGCGGTCCTTGCGGAATTCAACCCACTTGCGACGCGCCTCGGGTTCAGTGATCTCGTGGCGCTGCACCGATTGGTCCAGGCTTTCCGCGTAGGCAACGATGGTGTTGGCGCCCGGTGAGCAGTTGCGGCTTGTCTCGCAGGCGGTCTGCCGGTTGACCTTTCCGCACGTGACCCAATCATGAAACGGGGTTTGCTCGGGACATGCATCGAAATATTCCCATGCCGAAACGCTCGATGGTGCGGTCAGGCAGCCGGTCAGCGAAACGAGCCACAGTCCGGTCACCATGAGCAGGGCACACCGGGGCGACCTGGCTATCATCCATGGTCTGTCGCGCCCGTGATCGCTTTCCAACGCACATGGGTGACCGGATGTGCTTGCCAGGTTCATTTTGCCGGACTCCAAGGATGGATGCGCGCATGCCGCGCGATGATGCCGTTGTATCGGCACGACACGACGGTAATTTTATCCGCATTCATGCATCAACGCCACATTAGGAACCGATTACGTCAATCCTGTGATCCGATCCTTGGGGGAGCTCAAAAAGCTATAATAAAATAGCTTCCTGAGAAACACGAAAAACCATTCGACACTATAAATGAGTGGGTGTTATACAATAATATTTCGCCGACTTTTTTTATTGACAATTTCGCGAGACGCGCGCCGCGCGGCCCTAAAAAAACCTCGCGCACTTGATGTAAGTTCCATGATAATCAAGCTCTGTACCCAATGGAAGCATGATCATGTGGATTGATGCGATCACGCGGCGCTGCTGCGTCCTCAACCGAACAGTACTTTGTGCGGCCGCGCTTGCGAGCTGTGCCGGCGTGTTCGGGACAAGCGATCTGTTCTCCCACGGTTCGGTATTCCCGACGACTGCGGCATTCGGGGCAACGCCCAATATTCCTGCCGGGGATGTAAGAGTAGCACTGATCCTTCCCCTCTCCGCGGGAGGAGGTGACGGGGCCGCCGGGATAGCGATGCGCAGGGCCGCCGAGATGGCGATGTCGGATTTAGGAAAGCCAAAGCTTCAACTCATCATCAAGGATGATGGTGGAAACGGACCGGGGGCGCAGCTAGCCGTTCGACAAGCAATCGGCCAAGGTGCCGAGGTTGTTCTTGGCCCGCTATTCGCCCAACCGGCGACGGCTGTAAAGCCGATAGCGGCCGAACACATGATACCAATCATCGCGTTTTCGAACGATATCAAAGCCGCTTCTGCCGGCGTCTATCTGTTAAGTCCGCTACCGAAATCCGATGTCGACAGGATCGTCGATTACGCAATTTCGCAGCGGCAGCGTTCTTTCGTTGGTTTGCTTCCCGCCAATTCCTATGGTAACGTGGTGGAGGGTGAATTCAAGCTTGCCGTGGCACGCGGCGGCGGGAAGATCATAGCGATCGAGCATTACAAAGACCGTGAAAAGATCGCCGACGCCGTCCGGCTCGTGGCTGAGCCGGCGGGCCGGGCTGATGCCCTGTTCATTCCAGACAGTGCCGATGTGGTCACGGATGTGGTTTCGGCTATAGCCGCGGCAACTAGCAAACCGCATCATCTTACGTTCCTTGGAACGCAACTGTGGGATGATCAGAAAATCTTTTCAAATCCTCTGCTTGAGGGTAGCTGGTATCCGGGGCCGGATCCGGCAGGCTTTCGCGCTTTTGCGCAGCGCTATCGCAATCGGTATCATGACGATCCGCCGCATGTTGCCGCTCTTGCCTATGATGCCGTCACGCTCGTGGCGAACTTGGCGAAGACGAACGGATTGCGGCGGATTACCAATGAAATGCTAATAAATCCATCCGGATTTAGCGGGATAAACGGAAAATATCGCTTCCTTAAAGACGGCACCAATCAAACCGAACTCGCGATCCTGCGGGTCACCCCGGCGGGCGGCAAGATCATTTCCGCCCCGGCATTCTCCTTTGCGAAATAATAATGGAATCCGGTCGAATTGCCAGTTAGCGGATGCATAAACCCAGGTGACGACGAGACACACGGCGCGCAGGAATTCAGACCATCAAGAGCAAGCCGGCGTACAATATGGCAGGGAGTGTCGAACAAATCGTCAACAGCCTACCGACTTCGTGGTGCAGAACCCAGCGCCGCGTCCGCGTCTCTGGGTGCGGTGTGCGCTCCCTTGTTGTTCGGCCACGGCGGCTGATACATTTGCGGTCGATCGCCTGCCGGAGCGTCGCGAGCGCAAAAGCGTTACACGGATTGTTGCGGCTTTTACGGGGCCTAGACAAGCCGCACGGCACTGCCCTCTCGGCAGGCGACGGCAGAGGAGGAAAACCATGGCGGAAGCGCTGAAGATCCGCGTCAACGACCGGGAGGTCGCGGTGGCGGCAAGCCCGGACACGCCGCTGTTGTATGTGCTCGCCGGCGAGTTCGGCCTCAAGGGGCCGCGGTTCGGCTGCGGGCTGGCGCAATGCGGCTCGTGTTCGGTACTCCTCGACGGCGCCGAGATCCGCTCCTGCGTCACCCCGGTCGGTGCCGTCGCCGGCAAAGCGGTCACCACGCTGGAAGGCCTGCCGGCGCTCTATGCGGTACAGCGCAGGCTGCCGGTCGCGCCCGCCCTGCATCCGCTGCAGCGCGCCCTCATCGACGAGCAGGCGCCGCAATGCGGCTACTGTTATAACGGCATGATCATCAAGGGCTCGGAGCTGCTCGCCAACAATCCGGCGCCAAGCGACGCCGAAATTCGCCAGGCGATGAACGGTCACCTGTGCCGCTGCGGCAGCTATCCGCGCATTATGGCGGCGATCAAGACCGCATCGCGCATCATTGCGGAGGACCGGCTATGAACGCGCATCTCTCTCCCGCGCTGTCCCGCCGTGACCTCATCAAGGGCGGCGCCCTGGTGGTCGGCTTTGCGGCTGCCGCACCTCTTACGGCTGCGCTGGCGCCGCCGGCCGCCGCCGCCACGCCCGATCCGGCGCTGCTGGATTCCTGGGTCGCCGTGCATGCCGACAACACCGCTACGATCTTCTTCGGCAAGGTCGAACTCGGCCAGGGCACCACCACCGGCATGCTGCAGATCGCGGGCGAGGAACTCGACCTCGCCATGAGCCAGCTCAAAGCCGCACGCGTCGATACCGATGTGACGCCGAACCAGGGGCCGGCGGTTGCGAGCCTCTCGATCATGAACAACGGCCCGCAATTGCGTGCCGCCGCGGCGGAAGCGCGCCGGGCGCTGCTGCGGCTCGCCGCCGCAAAGCTCGGCGTCCCAGCTGAGCAACTGCGGGTCTCGCGCGGCATCGTATCGGTCGCGGGGGAGCCGCAGCGCGCGGTCAGCTACGGCGCGCTGATCGGCGATCGCCGCTTCGACGTGAAACTTACCGATAACGTCCCGCAAAAGCCGGTGGCGGATTATTCTCTGGTCGGCACCCGCGTCGCCCGCGTCGATGTTCCCGACAAGGTGGCCGGCACCTACACCTACATGCAGCACATGCGCCTGCCCGACATGCTGCATGGCCGCATCGTGCGCCCGCGCGGCCAAGGTGCGTATGGAGCGGGCGCGAAGATCGCCGCCGTCGATCCCGCCTCGATCGCCGATATTCCCGGCGCAAAAGTGCTGCGCAAGGGCGATTTCCTCGGCGTCGTCGCCGAGCGGGAATGGGATGCGGTCCGCGCCGCGGCGCGGCTCAAAGTGACCTGGGACGTGCCGCCGCGGCTGCCGGCCGAGGGGAAGCTGTTCGACGCCATGCGAGCCTCGCGGTCGACCAACTCGGCCATCGTCGAGGCCGGCGACGTGCCGGCCGCGCTCGCCAAGGCGGCGCATGTGCGCTCCGCCACCTATTACGGCCCCTACCAGGGACACGCCCCGTTCGCGCCGAGTTGCGCGCTCGCCGATGTCGGCGCCGACAGTGCGGTGGTGATGTGCTCGACCCAGTTCCCCCACGGGGTCCGGGCCATGCTGGCGACCACGCTGGGCCTGCCGGCGGACCGTGTCCGCGTGCAATATTACGAGGGCGCCGGCGTGTTCGGCCGCGCCTGTCACGACGATTCCGCGCTCGCCGCCGCGATCCTGTCGCAACTCGCCGGGCGGCCGGTGCGGGTGCAATTCATGCGCTGGGACGAGCACGGCTGGGACAATTTCGGCCCGGCGCATCTCGCCGACGTGCGCGCAGGCTGCGACGCCGACGGCCGTTTGACGGCCTTCGAATATCACGGCTGGCACCACGGCTGGGCGACGCTAGAGACCTCGCAGGAACTGGCGCTGGGGACACCGCCGTCACCGCCGCCGAGCGGGGGCGCGCGGGTCGTCAACAAGACGACGCTCTCCGCCGTCTACGACATGCCCAATGCCCGTCTCATCAACCATCACGTACCGGGGCTCGACGGCTATCTCAAGGGCGGCAATCTGCGCTCGCCCTTGGATCTGTCGATCTCTTTTGCGTCCGAACAGACCATCGACGAACTCGCTCACGCGCTCGGCATGGATCCGGTGGCGTTCCGCCGCCGCAACATGTCGGATCCGCGCTGGATCGGCGTGATGGAAGCGGTGGTGAAGGCCTCGGCTTGGATGCCGCGGCCGGCGGGGCCTGGCGGAGCGGGCGCCGCCGGTTCCCGCTCGGCGGGCGGCCGGATCGCGACCGGCCGCGGCATCGGGATCGGCACCCATACCGTATCCTATGGAGCCGCGGTCGCCGACATCGAGGTTGACAAGCAGAGCGGCGAGGTGCGGGTGAAGCACCTCTATGGCGCGCTCGACGCCGGGCTGGTGGTCAACCCGGCACTGGTCGAGAACCAGATTTCCGGCATGTTGGTACAGGCGGCAAGCCGCGCCATCATCGAGGAGGTGCAGTTCACGCAGACCAATGTGACGAGCCTCGATTGGAAAAGCTATCCGGTGCTGCGCTTCGCGGATTCCCCCGACGTTACCCCCATCGTGGTGCAGCGGATGAACGAGCGCTCTACCGGTGCCGGCGAAGAGGTGATGGGCGCGGCCGTCGCCGCCATCGCCAACGCATTCTTCGACGCCACCGGGGTGCGGATGCGACAATACCCGTTGACGCCGGAACGGGTGCGCGCGGCGCTGCGGGCGTAGCGACGCCTGCTCCGCCTGCCGGGGTCATTGCGCCGGAATCATGCGAACCGCCCTTCGACGTAAGACCGAAGGCTGTTGGTCTCATGCTCCTGAAGCCGGATTCGTGTCTTCACCAGGTCGCGAATGCTGACGATTCCAACCAGCACGTCGCCATCCACCACCGGAAGGTGGCGGAAATAGCCATGGTCCATGATTTCCATCGCGTCTTCGATGGAGGTCGCGAGCGTCGCGGTGGTGACCGCCCGGGTCATAATCTGCTCCGCCAGCATGGTGTGGACAGCCGCGGGCTCCGCGGCCAGCGCCTTCACCACGTCGCGTTCGCTGACGATCCCGATGAGCTTTCCGCTGCCGTCGAGCACCACCACGGCGCCGATGCGCTTGGACGAGATGATTTCGGCTATCGTCTGGACTGGGGTGCTAGCCGACACGGATACTACGGAATTACCCTTCTCGCGAATGATCGACGAGATTGTCATATCGCCATCTCCACCGAAATTCAAAAAACGGGGTTGCGACAGGTTGTGACCACGAGTGTATCTTAGGCTAGTCATCGGCACCGTCAAGTTGACTTTACAATCTTCGCGGCGGCCTGAGGCACGGACTACGGCAGATGCCGGGCGCGCTGGGTCTCGCTCGGCATGGTGGCTATGCGGCAACCATGAGCGCCAGCGGGTGCGAGCGCGATTTTTCGGCGCACGCGGTTGTGTCTTACGTGATTGCACTGATCCTTGTATGCAATCATCCTCTCGGGAGGTGCTTAGCTGCCGGGTGAACTGTGCAGTGGTTGCTTGGTCGCTAAACCCTGCGACATGAAAATCACTCGGCGCCGATGCCGAGCCGCTTCAGTTCCGGCCCCCAGAAGGCTACGTCGCGCGCGAGCCGTTCGCGAAAGCCTTCGGCGCCGCGGGTGCCCTGCAAGCCGCCGACCGCGAACTTCGCCTTGACGGCCGGGCTTGCCATCACATCGGCCTAAACGACGATATACATCCCATACCTGCCGCAATTTGCCATTATGATCCGGGAATCGACATTAGGATGTGCCGAGAGGAAACGACAAGAAAGGTGCGTCGCGATAGTTAGCGGTCAGCGCGGTTGTGCTGTCGGCTTGTCTCGCACGCGCGGCTGACGCCGGGACGACCAACGCCGACCCGGACAGCAGACACCGTGCTGAACGACGATGCCGCTTCACGCCGCTTTAACGGAAAAACGCGAATACTGGCGCCGATCCGGAATTCACCAGAGGAATCCCGGTTTGCACGCCCGGCGCCGCCAACCCCCAAAGGAGACCTTGATGAAGAAGACCATCGTTAGCTTACTCGGGGCTGCAACGATCGTCGTGACGGTGGCCGCGACGGACGCCTCCGCCCAATGGCGAGGGCGAGGATGGGGGTGGGGATGGGGGCCAGGTATTGCCGCCGGCGTCGTCGGCGGCGCCATTATCGCCGGCGCCATCATTGCCTCGCGGCCTCCTGGCTATGTTGTCTATGAGGGCTATGGACAGCCGGTTTATGCGCCCGGCTGCTATTGGGCGTCCCAGCCGATCTACGATGCTGGCGGCCGCGTCGTCGGCTATACCGGTCAGCCGGTGCAAGTCTGCCCCGGTTACGCGGGCGGCCCGCCTGGTGGCGCTCCGCCCGGATATGCCGGGGGCCCGCCTGCCGGTGCCCCTCCCGGATATGCCGGCGGCCCGCCTGGCGGCGATCCGGTCGCATACTGCATGCAGCGCTTCCGGTCATACGATCCGAGAACCGGGACCTATCTGGGTAACGATGGCCAGCGCCATTCCTGTCCGTGAACCACGTTGCTGATACGCCTGCGATCGCCAGCCTCATTGTGGAGCGGTCTGGCCCGCGGCGCGTAAGAATCAACGGCTGCGGCTTGCAGACGGGCATGCCGCTTCGCTTGGACCATACAAGCGCGTTGTCCACAGCCGCAACAAGTCTCACTCGTAGCGCAGCGCATCGATGGGATTGAGGCTTGCCGCCTTCCGCGCCGGATAATATCCGAAAAATACTCCGACCGCCGCTGAGAACAAAAAGCCGCCGGCGACGGCCATGAGCGACACCGGCGCCGCCCAGCGGAACAGCAAAGGGATGGCCGCCGAGAATGCGATGCCCATGACAATGCCGGCGAGGCCGCCGGTGACGCTGAGAAAAATGGCTTCAGCCAAAAACTGCAACAACACATGCAGCCGGCGAGCACCGATAGCCATGCGCAATCCGATCTCGCGGGTGCGTTCGGTTACCGAGACGAGCAGGATATTCATGATGCCTATGCCGCCCACGAGAAGGGAAATCGACGCCACGGCGGCGAGCAGAAGCGCCATGATGCGACTGCTGCTCTCCGCGGTCTCGACGAACTGGCTCAGGTTGCGCACGTCGAAGTCGTTTATGGCGCCAGGCTTGATGCGATGGCGGCGAATGAGCGTGTCGGTCGCTTGACGAATGGCGGTCTGCACCAAGGGCTGACTCACCGCTTGCACGTAGATCTGATTTGCAAAGCCCGTCATTCGCGGCTGTAGATTGTACGGATTAGGTGGCGGCAGGTAGGGCCAATTGAGCGGCGTTTGCTGCTGGGTCGGTGCCGCGACGCCAAGCACTTTATTTTCGGCCGTCGTAAATGGCATCATGACAAGATCGTCCTGATCCGTGCCGAAAGCGGACTGGCCCTTGGCGTTCAGCACACCAACCACCTGAAGCGGTACGCTCTTGACCTGAATGAAGGCGCCGATCGGGTTCTCACCGGGACTGAAGAGCTGACGGTACACCGTTTGTCCGATAACGGCGACGAGGTTGGCTTTGCTCTCGTCCTCGGCCGTGATGCCCTGCCCGGCGGCGATCTGCCAGTTCGTGATCGACGGATAGACTGCGCTCACGCCTTGGATGTTCGTCGTCCAGTTCTTGTTGCCGTACTGCACCTGCCCCTGCTGGCGGATGAGGTAGCCGACTTGCGCGACCGCGGGATCCTCCCGGCGAATCGCGCGCGCATCCCCGACCGTGAGCGTGCTGGCGCTGCCGAACCCTGCACGGATGCCACCCGTACTCAGCGCACCGGGTAGGATCACGACGACGTTGGTGCCAAGACTCTCGATCTGCTTGCGGACCGCCTCGCTCGCGCCGTCGCCCACGGCGACCATGACGATGAGTGCTGCGACACCGATGAACACACCAAGCATGGTAAGTGCCGAACGCATCTTGTTGCGCCCGATAGCCTGGGCTGCGGCGACGAGGATCATAAGCGCGAAGCCCAGGAAGTCACCGGCTGGAAGCGTGGATGCGCGCTGCTCCGGCGGGTGAAAAAATGCCGAGCGTTCACCGTCCGGAGCGGCGGCCGGTGCCGCCGGTTTGGTCACCCGTTCGTCGGAGATGATCGTACCGTCACGCATGGTCACGATGCGATCGGTATAGGCGGCGATATCGAGCTCGTGTGTCACAAGGACGATCGTGACTCCTTGTTCGCGATTGAGCGAGAGCAGCGTTTCCATGATTTCGTGCGACGTGCGCGTATCGAGATTGCCGGTCGGCTCGTCGGCGAGAAGCAGGCTCGGTGCGTTGATTAACGCACGCGCGATGGCGACACGCTGCTGTTGACCACCGGAAAGCTGGCCGGGCGTATTGCGCTCTCGATCACCCAGGCCAAGAAGCTGCAGCGCAGCATGCGCCCGTTCCAAGCGCACGGCGCGGCCCTTCGGCCCCGAGGCAGCGTAGTAGAGTGGTAGACCGACATTCTCGATGGCGCTCGTCCGGGCCAGCAGGTTGAAGCTCTGGAAGACGAAGCCGAGGCGTTCGCTGCGAATCCGGGCGAGGTCCGGTTCGCGCAGCACCGAGACATCGACACCCTCTAGGAAGTAATGGCCGCTCGTCGGCAGGTCGAGGCAGCCAAGAATATTCATGAGCGTCGACTTGCCCGAGCCCGACGAGCCCATGATCGCCAAGAACTCGCCGGCCTGGACCGTTAGGTTGATGCCGCGAAGCGCTTCGACCCTGACATCGCCGACGATAAATGTCCGGACCACGTTCTCGACCTTGAGGACCGGCTGGGCCGCTTGAGAGCCTTCGCGCGACATCAGAGCACCATCTTAAAGGCGCGGCGGCGGTAATGATTGGCCGTTACCTTGACCGCCGCTTTCAGCAATAATGATCTGGTCGCCCACGTGGAGATCACCGTCAACGATCTCCGTGAAATTGTCGTCACTGAGACCGGGAGTGACGGTCACCGCAACAGGCTGACCACCGCGCAGCACCCAGATTTGCGGCTGTCTGGTCGATGGTGCGCGAACGCCCGCGGCTTGAACTGCCGAAAGACCGCCCGGTACATAGCGCAGCGCTTGGTTTGGAACGCGTAATACGTCGTTTCTTTTATCGACGATAATCTGCGTGGACGCGGTCATGCCTGGCATCAACGCCAGATCGCTGTTATCGACGCCGATCACGACATCATAGGTCACAACATTCTGGACAGTCTGCGGTGATTGACGGATCTGGGTCACTCTGCCGTGGAAGATCCGCTGGGGAAAGGCGTCGACGGTAAATCTTGCTTCCTCCCCTTCCTTGATGCCTCCCATGTCGCCTTCACTGCTGTTGGTGTCAACCTCCATTTGCTTGAGGTCCGTGGCAATGAGAAAAAGCGTGGGCGTCTGGAAACTGGCAGCGACCGTCTGGCCGCCGGTTACATTGCGGGATACCACGATGCCATCCACGGGAGAGATGATATCGGTGTAGTCGAGATTGAGCTTGGCGCCTGCGACCAGCGCCTGGTCGAGCTTGACGGTCGCTTCGTCCTGACCCACGATATAGACTTGGTCTTCGGCCTGTTGACGCGCGATTGCATTTGTCGCGGCGAGTGCTTTGTAGCGCGTGAGATCGACACGATCCTTGTCGAGTGCGGCCTTATCGCGCAGCAGCTGCGCGGAATACTGATCGAAGGTCGCCTGATACGGGCGTGGATCGATCTTGGCACAGACCTGACCCGCTCTCACCTGTGTGTTGTAATCGCAGTAGAGGCTCTGAATTATGCCGGACACGTAGGTCCCGACAATGATCGTGAGTACCGGGTTTACAGTCCCCGTTGCCGTAACTACGCGAATAACGTCGCCACGCCCGGCGGACGCGGTCACGTACTGCACCTGCGCGGTGCGAAGCTTGTTCCACCATGCCGTTGCGCTGACGACGGCCAACACCGCAAGCACAGCAACCACACCCCAGGCTCTTGGAACATTGATACGGCGCCAAACGGACTTCAACTTTGATACTCCCGCCAAGCGTAGATGAAGTCGTACCGGTCGCTGCCGGCCTTTGCGTCAAGCGTCCGGCGAGAGGAAGATGAGCGCTGACCACCGCCTTGCGAAAAATGGGTCCTTTCGATCATTCCGCATTGATGCAGCGCAATTGCGATTACCCATGCACAGCCTAAGGTCACAGCCGGGGCGGACTGAGCTCCAAGACGACCGAAAGGTTTCCATCACTACAACGCGTGGTCGAAAATGAGAGTACGTGTTCGCTCGCCAATGGCGGTTATTGCTTTAACCACAGGCTTCGCGTGGAGTGCCAATGTATCCGCGGCGCCGCAGCAGCTCGATTGCCTCTTGACAGACACTGAGGCACAACCCAAATCCGAAAATCGACCGATTGTTGTCATATTTGATGAAGCCAAAAGTACATTGACGGCCGAAGAAGGCGGGCATCTTTATAGATTCGCAAAGGTTTTAATCAGCAACGTATCCATAACCGGTCAGGCTAATAACGTCAGCCTCGGTATCGACCGATCCTCCTTGGGCATCGTTTGGCAGCAGTACGACGCGGACAAGGTGCGCACCGAATACGGGCGTTGCCGCCCATACCGGACGCCTTCATGATTTAGTTAGAGTTTTCCAAGCGTCACCCAATCGTGAAACGGGATTTGATCGGGGCGTGGATCAAAAGATTACCCCGCTGAAACACCTCAAAGGCGCCGTCAGACACCCGTCCGTGAAACGATCTGCACTGCGGTCACCATGAGCAGGGCGCACGGAGCTCTGGATATCGTACATCGCTTGCCTGCCCCGCGATCGTCTTTCAACCAAGTTGCTGACCGGAGGTGCTTACCAGGTTCGTTTTGCTGGGCTCCAAGGATAACGCGCGCTGTCGTGCGGTGATGGCATTGCATCGGCACACACCCAAAGGTAACCACAACAAGGCTGCCCCTGTGGCACAAACATCGTGTGCCGACCGGTGGTGAGAGCGCTGAGTTGGCGGCGCGAGGATGTCGGAGCGGTATAATTATGCTGGCGGTAACGCGTCGCTCAGCCGCGGTCGTGATCGCGGGCCGGGGAAACCGGGGAGATTAGAGCCGGATGTGGTCCATCTATCTCGGCGTCATCGTCCAGGGCGTCCTCACCGGGCTCGTCTACGGGCTGATGGCGCTCGGCCTGTCGGTTATCTTCGGCGTGGTGCGGGTGGTGAATTTCGCCCATGGGGAATTCGCCGTGGTCGCCATGTACGCGGCCTATGTGCTTTTCACCGTGTTTAAGCTCGATCCGCTGGTTGCACTGCTGCCCGTTGCCGCGGGGTTTTTCGTCATCGGCTACACGCTGCAGGCGACGCTGATCAATCCGTTCGTCGGCCGGCCGGAGCACCAGCAATTCATCGTGCTGGTCGGCGTCGGCCTCATCATCACCAATCTGTTGCTGATGGGATTTGGCCCCGATGCGCGGCCGGTCAATCTTCCCTATGGCTTCGATTCCTATGCAGTGGGCCCGCTGTTCCTCGACAAGCCGCGGGTGCTGGCGGCGAGCCGCGGCGATCGCGATCGCCGCGGGGCTGTTCTGGTTCTTCCGCCGCACGCCGACGGGCACCGCCATCCGGGCCTGCGCCGACAATCAGGTCGGTGCCGAGGTGGTCGGACTCGACGTAAAACGCCTCTATGCCCTCACCTTCGGGCTGGGGCTCGCCTGCGTGGGCGCGGCGGGCGCGCTGCTCGTCACCATCGCGGATCCGATGCCGGCGCTCGGGCCGGCCTACACGCTGCTCGCTTTCATCATCGTGATCATCGGCGGCATGGGGTCGATGGCGGGTGCCCTTGTGGGCGGCATCCTGATTGGGGTCTCGGAGGCGCTGGCAGGCTTCCTGTTCGCGCCGTCGATGAAGAGCATGTTCTCGTTCGCGCTCTTGATCGCCGTGCTGGTGCTGCGGCCCCAGGGGCTGTTGGGACGGCGGGCTTGACGGTGCTCTGGCGTGACCTTACCGCCCGCGGCCGGGTCGCGCTCGCGCTCGCGCTGGGTGTTCTCCTGGCCCTGCCGTTGATGGCCGACCGCTACCTGATCTCGGTCGTCACGCTCGTCTTTTATTTCGCCTATGTGGGCCAGGCCTGGAACCTGATGATGGGCTATGCGGGCCAACTGTCGCTGGGACATGCGCTTTATGTCGGACTCGGCGGCTATGTGGCGGCGCTGTTGTGGCTCGATTTCGGTGTCGGTCCGTGGCTTGGGGTGTTCGCGGCGGTCGCGGTGGCGGCGAGCTTCGGCGCGGTCATCGGCTGGCTCGGATTCCGGTTTCGCATCGCGGGCGTTTATTTTGCACTTCTCACTATCGCATTCGCGGAATTCACCCGCATCGGCTTCGATAATATGAGTTTCACCGGCGGCGCCGCCGGCCTATTCCTGCCGTTCGAGCAAAAGCGCCTCGGCGAGTGGTGGAACCTGCGCGGTGGCCAGGTTTTTTTCTACTATCTCGCGCTGATGCTGGCAGCCGGGGCGGTGGTGGCGACGGCGCTGCTGGCGCGCTCGCGGCTCGGCTACCAGTGGCTCGCAGTGCGCGAGGACGAAACCGCGGCGCGCGCCGTCGGCATCGATGCGTTCCGGGTCAAGCTGGCGGCGGTGGTGATCTCGTCGGCCATGACGGCGGTCGGCGGCGTGTTCTACGCCTTCTACAACAACAGTCTGTTCCCGGCCCAGGTGTTCGACATGTCGCGTTCGATCGAACTGATCCTGGCGCCAATTGTCGGCGGGCTGGGCACCGTGTTCGGTCCCGTCATCGGCGCCTTCATCCTCACGCCCCTGGGCGAGGGACTGATCGCGGTGACAAAATATTTCGGCGTCGACCTACCCGGCCTCAAGGCGGTGTTCTACGGCGCGGTGCTGATCGCCATCACCATCGCGATGCCGGACGGCGTATGGCCGCGGCTCTGCGCGCTGTTCGGCCTCAAGGGCCGCGCGCCATGACGGCGCTGCTGGCGGTCGAAGGCCTGACCAAGCGGTTTGCCGGACTGCTTGCGGTGGACCAGGTGAGCTTCGAAGTGGCGGCGGGCGAAATTTTTGCAGTCATCGGTCCTAACGGGGCCGGCAAGACCACGCTGTTCGCGATGATTGCCGGGGCGATCACGCCCGACGAGGGCACGGTGTGGTTCGACGGCGTCCGGGTCGATCGGCTGACGCCCGACGCGGTGTGTCGGCGCGGCATCGGCCGCACCTTCCAGATCGTGCGGCCGTTTCCCGCGCTCTCTGTTGAGGACAATGTGGCGATCGGCGCGGCTCTGCGCCGCCCCGATATGGCGTCGGCCCGCGCCCACGCGCGCGACATTCTGGCTGCGCTCGATCTCGCCGACAAGCGCACCCTGCCGGCCGCCTCTCTCACTTTACCGGACCGCAAGCGTCTCGAGGTCGCCCGCGCGCTCGCGACCGGCCCGAAACTTCTGCTGCTCGACGAGGTGATGGCGGGGTTGCGGCCGGGGGAGACCGACCGCATGGTCGCGATTCTGCGCCAGCTCAACCGTGGCACCGGCGTCTCCATCCTGCTCATCGAGCATGTGATGCGCGCCGTGATGGCGCTGGCCGGCCGGGTGCTGGTGCTGCACCATGGCAAGACAATCGCCGAAGGAACGCCTGCCGCGGTGGTGCGCGATCCGGCGGTCATCGCCTCCTATCTCGGCGCCGAGGCCATGGGCTGATGCTCACCGTTCGCGAGCTCGACGTATTCCACGGCGACGCCCAGGCGCTCGACGGCGTCAGCCTCGACGTGCCGGAGGGCAAGATCGTCGCCATCGTGGGCGCGAACGGTGCCGGAAAAACCTCGCTGATCCGCGCCATCGCCGGCATGCTGCGTCCGTGGCGCGGGCGGATCATGTTTCGCGAGACCGATATCACCGGCTGGCCAAGCCATCGCGTCTGCAATGCCGGCATCGGCCAGGTCGCCGAGGGCCGCCAGGTGTTCCCGATGCTTACGGTGCGCGAAAACCTGGAGGTGGCCGCGCTGCTGCCGCGGGCACGCGGGAACCGCGCGCAAAATCTCGCGCAAGTGCTGGCGATGTTTCCGATCTTGGCCGAGCGCGCCGCCCAGGCGGCCGGAACGCTGTCGGGCGGCGAGCAGCAGATGCTCGCCATCGGCCGCTGCCTGATGGGCCGGCCGGACCTGATCATGTTCGACGAGCCGTCGCTCGGCCTCGCGCCCGCGATCGTGCAAAGCGTGCTCGCCACCATCCGCGACCTCAACCGCGACGGCCTCACTTGCATCCTGGTCGAGCAAAACGTCGCCCTGTCGCTACGCCTCGCCGACCGCGCTTACGTGCTGGAGAATGGCCGGATCACGATTTCCGGAACGGGCGCGGAGCTGTTGGCGGACGACCGGGTGCGGCAGGCGTATCTGGGGATGTGAGCATGCCGTGAGCTGGGAGGATTCGCTGGGCCTGTCTGCGAAGTCCGTCTTGGAATGCACCACCGGCACGGAAGTGTAGAGTCCGGCGCGCCGTACAATCGGCACGGTCTTTGCTCCGCAACACAACGCTGATAGAGTCAATTCGACGTGTAGATCAGATGCCGCTGCCAGTCGCCGTGAGCAGAGGTTGGCGCGGTGGAAAGGCATTCGATGGACGACGAGGGCTGGGTAACCGGCGACCTCGACCCCGCGCCTTATCGGCAGGGTGCAGATCACCGTGCCCCTCGGGGCCGCGGTCCTGCTTTGCAGCAGCGCCGTCCGCCGACCGGCGAGCGCGGCCGGGAAACCTATGCGGCACTCGATCTGGGGACCAACAATTGCCGGCTCCTGATCGCGCGTCCGTCCGGCGACAGCTTCCGGGTCGTCGATGCATTTTCGCGGATTATTCGGCTCGGCGAAGGCGTGTCCGCCACCGGCCGGCTGTCGGAAGCCGCGATCGCGCGCGCCGTGGTCGCGCTAAGCATCTGCCGGGACAAGATGCGCAGCCGCGAGGTCGCGCGCGCGCGCCTCATCGCCACCGAGGCCTGCCGGGCGGCGGCGAACGGCCAGGAATTTCTCGATCTGATTCGCCGGCGGGTCGGTATCGAGCTGGAGATCGTGGACCGCGAAACCGAGGCCGACCTCGCTGCGACCGGATGCACGCCGCTGATGGACCCGCGGGCGCGCGGCGTGCTGCTGTTCGATATCGGCGGCGGTTCCTCCGAGCTGGTTTCGCTTGCCCAGTCGAAGCCGGCGGGGCGCGGGCCGCCCAAGCCGGTGGTGCGCAGCTGGGTGTCGCTGCCGGTCGGGGTCGTCACCTTGGCGGAGCGCCATGGCGGCATGCGGGTGGACCGTGCCCTGTTCGAGGCCATGGTGGCGGAGGTTGCGGCGCATGTGGCGCCCTTTACCGCGGCGCATAGCCGGGACCTCGACGGAATGCACATGCTCGGCACCTCCGGCACGGTGACGACGATCGCCGGCATTCACCTGCGCCTGCCGCGCTACGACCGCCGCCGCGTTAACGGCTGTTGGCTCTCGGACGTCGAGATCACGCGGGTGATCGACCGGCTGATCGCCATGAGCTACGAGGAGCGCGTCGCCAATGCCTGCATCGGGGTCGAGCGCGCCGATCTGGTGCTTGCGGGTTGCGCAATCCTGGAAGCGATCCGCCGGGCGTTTCCGGTGCCGCGGTTGCGCGTTGCCGATCGCGGGCTGCGCGAGGGCATTTTGGTCAAGCTGATGCGCGAGGACGGCGTGTGGTCGCATCCGGCGGAGCCCGCATGACGGCCAAGAGGACGGTAGATACGGGTGGGGTCGGGCGCGATCTCAAGGTGCGGGTGCGCAGCGGCAAGGGCCGCACGCTGGCCTCGAAATTGTGGTTGGAGCGTCAGCTCAACGACCCCTACGTGGCGCGCGCCAAGCGCGAAGGGCTACGCTCCCGTGCGGCCTTCAAGCTTGCGGAAATCGATGACCGGTTCCATCTGCTGCGCCCCGGCGCCAAGGTGGCGGATCTCGGCGCCGCGCCCGGCGGTTGGAGTCAGATCGCGGCGAAACGCGTCGGTGCCGCAACGGCCGGGCCGGCCGGCGTGGTGGCGATCGACCTCCTCGACATGCCGCCGATTCCAGGCGTGACGTTCCTGCAGCTCGATTTTCTCGATCCCGCCGCGCCGGAGCAGCTCAAGGCGATGCTCGGCGGCCCGGCGGACGTAGTGCTGTCCGACATGGCGGCAAACGCCACCGGACACCGCAAGACCGATCACCTCAAGATCATGGCGCTGGCGGAAGCCGCCGCGCTGTTCGCCTGCGAGGTGCTGCGGCCCGGCGGGGCGTTCCTCTGCAAAGTGCTTCAAGGCGGCACCGAAAACGATCTGCTGGCCGATCTGAAGCGCGATTTCACCACCGTCAAGCACGTCAAGCCGGCCGCCAGCCGGGCCGACTCGGCGGAGCTTTACGTGCTGGCGACGGGATTTCGCGGTTCGGCGCCCCATCGACCCGAGGCCGGTGCGTAACCCGGATTGGAGCGTCAGCGGAAATCCGGGACTTTAATCCAACGACGCATGGGTTGCCACCGAACCGAGGTTCATCAAATGGCGGCGGGGATCACCCCGGCTCCATGCCGGTCTTGCGGATGATCGCTACGGCTTCCGGCGCGGTGAGGAATTTCAACAGCGCACGCGCCGCTGCGGTCTGCGCGGCTGCCTTGTGCACACCGGCAGAAAACACCGTGACCTCCTGAATGTCGGCCGGCAGCGGTCCGAGATAGTCGATGCCCTTGACCGGCAACAGTTCGCTTACCTGCTGGAAGCCGATATCGGCGTCGCCGCGCGCCACGATCTCACCGATCGGCACGTTCGGCACCGGCGGCACGATCTTGCCCTTCAGCTGATCGGTCAAACCCCATTTGGCGATCAGGCGGGCGATGTGAACGCCGCTCGGACCTGACGAATACGCAATCGTCTTGGCGGCGAGCATCGCCTTGCGGATGCCGTCCGACGTGGTGGCGTCGATCCGCGGCGCGCCGCTGCGGATCGCGACGCCGACCCCGGAGGTTGCCACGTTCACGCGGCTGTCCGGCACGATCTTGCCGAGCTTGATGAGTTCGTCGATCTGGGCGGCCGGCAGCATGACGACATCGGCCACTTCGCCATCGGCGACGCGCTTGGCGGTTTCATTGACGCCGCCCCAAACGGTGGTCACCTTGTGGCCGGTCGCCTTCTCGAAGCCCGGTACCAAGAGCGTATAAGGCGCCCGCGTCCCAGGCGAGCCGATCACCTTGATCTCGGCGGCGCTCGCAATCCCGGCCAGCATTGCGGCGGCAAGCGCGCCGGCGGCTATCGATCCCATATGCATCATTGTTCCTCCCGTTTATTGCGGTGCCGAGCATAGGCAGTGGGTGCGCCGGCCGCAATATGACCCGGGAGCATCGGCCGCTGCCGCGCCGCCCTTCACATACGCCGCGGTATCGCAACTCCGGCCGCCGCGCCGGATCAGCTCTTGATGATGTGGAACACGAAGCCCAAATAGTTTTGCTCGACGCCGCCGGTGGGGGTGGTCCGGCTGATGAAGTCGAAGATCTTGCCGTCCTTGAGGCCATAATCGGCGAGCCGCTGCACCTTGCGGCTTTTGTCGAAATACACCGCGATCACGCGGCGATCGGTTTCGCTTGGCGGCAGGAACGACCTTTGTTCCGCGCGCTGGGAGATATAATAAAATACTTCGCCGCTGACGGTGGCGACCGTCGATGGAGTGCCGAGCACGATGAGCACCTGCTCTTGCGACGAGCCGAGTGGTATCTGCTCGAGAGCCCCATCCGGAAGCATGTAGCCATGGTGGTAGACTTGGGTGCATCCCCCCACCGACATGGCGATCAGCACCGCCAATGCGCCGGCCCATGATCGCCACCCGGTCAACTCAACAATGCGGCTCAACTTCCGGCGTCCCCTGTTGTCGCAAGGCCCGATGGCGTAGCCCACACCGGTGTGAAACACAACCAGCGCGCCCGGCTCCGGGCCGATGCCACGATCGGCATAGTTCGCGGCTGCCCCCAAAACTACCATCAATGATCTCTGTGGCATGATCGTGGCGTTTTGACCGCCAGCGAAGCATTTGGTCTTCGATTTTGTAGGCCTTACAGCCGAGAATTAACGCGTTGCGGTAATGGATGCCGTGTCAGCCTTGGAGCCGCGCGATCACCTCCGGTGGAATTGGCCGGCCCTTGAGTTTCTGCGGATCGGCGGGGTCGCGGCCGACCCAGACGCGGGTCTCATGGCCTTCGACCGCAAGCGTTTCGCCCCGCAGCAGGCGGTGGCGCATGCGAAAGCTCGACCGTTTGATGTCTTCCACGCTGGATTCGATCGTCACCACGTCGCCGAACACGGACGGGACGATAAAGCGCGCCTGGACATCGACCAGTGGAATACCGACGATGTCATATACTTTCAGCATCTCGTATTTGTTGAAGCCGAGTGCGCGCAGGAACAGCGCATTGGTGCTGGAATCAAAATAGGTGAAATAGTTGGGAAAATAAACGATTCCCGCAGGGTCGCAGTGACCCCATTCGATCGTCACCTGGTGGCGGTTGGTCAGCATGCGCGGATTTCTAAATTGCGATTACGAAAAAGCACTACGCTTGCGTTTCGTATGCACACCATGTGTCCGGCCGGACCCTGCCATCGGGCCGGCCGGACAGCGGACACCATCGGGATCCGGCTCACCTTACATGTCCTACCGTGGCGCCAGCCGCACCGCACCGTCGAGCCGGATCACCTCGCCGTTGAGATAACGGTTCTCGATGATGTGCAGCGCGAGGTCCGCATATTGCTCCGGCTGCCCCAAAACTTTGGGAAACGGGATCGAAGCGGCGAGGCCCTCCTGCACCTGCTCCGGCATGCCGGCCACCATCGGGGTGTTGAAGATGCCCGGCGCGATCGCCATCACCCGAATGCCGAACTGGGCGAACTCGCGCGCCGCCGGCAGCATCAACGAGACCACGCCGCCCTTCGAGGCCGCATAGGCGGCCTGGCCGATCTGCCCGTCATAAGCTGCGACGGAAGCGGTCAACACGATGACCCCGCGCTCGCCGTCGTCGAGCGGAGAAAGCGTCTGCATGTCGCCAGCGGCGAGCCGCATGGCGTTGAAGGTGCCGATCAGATTGACGCTGATCACCTTGGCGAAATCGTCGAGCGGCTGCGGGCCGTCGCGCCCGACGATCCGCCGCGCCGGGGCGATGCCGGCGCAATTGATGAGGATGCGGGCCGCGCCATGCCGTGCCCGCGCTTGCGCGATGGCATCGGCGGTTGCCTCCGCGCTGGTCACATCGCAAGCGAAGGCAAGGCCGCCGATCTTGGCGGCCGTCGCACGGGCGCCGTCTTCGTTGATGTCGAGGATGGCCACTTTGGCGCCGAGCGCGGCAAGGCGTTCGGCGGTGGCGCGGCCGAGGCCAGAGCCGCCGCCGGTGACAAGCGCGGCATGTCCTTGGGGATGCATGGGAGACGGTCCAGGTCTTGCAAATGAGGTGTTACACGGAGGTGGACCTTCCTACGCGCTCTGTGTTGCGGTGCGCAAGGGCCAGGCGTCGGATGCGAATCCGGCCCGCGGCTACCAGGTTCTTCTGTGCCCACAATTGGTTACGCCGCACCAATACACCTCTCCGCGGCGGGGAGTGGTCGGCGTCGCGGCAACGCGGCCGTGGCGGAGGATTTCCTTAACCCTGTTTGAACCTTTCCTGCGGCCGTCGCGACTTAAGGTCAACGCGGTGCAAGGGCGGACCGCAATGAGGGGGACTTCCTATGACCAAGCATTTGCCAAAGATTGCCGGCGCGGCGCTGCTTTTATCGTCCGTCGTGTTGTTGCCCGGAATGATCCCGCTCGGCTGGAACGCTGCTGACGGCATCGAATCGGCCGGGATGACTGCGGCTGCGCAAGCCCCGATCCGCAAGGGCGACCGTCTCGACATCGCGAGCCGCGGCCCCGGGTGCAACGGCCCCAGTTGGTCCCTGTACGAGGGAAGCTGTACGCGCGCCGCCGATACCCTCGAAGTCAGGCGGGTGCGGGTGATTTATGTGGGCCCGCGGTCGGCGGCGACCCGGTAAACGCCTCGCGCTGTTCAGAATCCCACGGTGCCTGTCGAATCTTGCGTTATCTCCCGCTGCGTACCCGGAAATTCCTCGGCGCCATCGCGTTGGTTGCGCTGCTGGTCACGTGGGCGTTGCTGGCCATGATGCTCGCACAGGCCATCGATTTGCGGTCGAACCGCATCCTGGAATTCGCCTTTTACGTGATTGCCGGCATCGGCTGGGCCCTGCCTGCCATGCCGCTGGTGCGATGGATGTCGCGCATTCCGTGCCGTTGATGCGTCGCGGCGCGCTGGAGTTACCGCAGCGCCAACAAATAAGTTAATCGACCTATGCAGCGTCCTTAGCCGGCAAGGTCGCACCTCAGCGGTGCACTCAGTTTTGGGCGTTTCTACCCCAGCGCTGGAGTTCCTGCGGGCGCGCCAGCGCCGTCCGGCCGTTCGGAAGCGACCCAGCGTCCAAGGTTGCCCGTTCCTGATGGCATGACACGAAGAAGTTGCGAAGGCGCGAACGCCATTCGGTTGCGCCCTTCGTCGTCAGCCCCTATAGTCCGAGGCGTTCGGAGCGTAGCGCAGCCCGGTTAGCGCACCAGTCTGGGGGACTGGGGGTCCCGAGTTCAAATCTCGGCGCTCCGACCAATCATGCCATGAAAATAGAGCGGAGAGTTTACTCAATCCGGAGGTCCGGAAAAAGCCCTGCTGAGTCCCGGAAAAGTCCCGAAGATTTTCCGCGTGACGGTATAGCTGGGTTCACTTTGCGAGTGATGCTGCCGCCACCGCGCTTACACGATGGCGTGTCCTCGTCGCGTAGAAAAGTGGTAGAAATTTTCCCGCGACGACATCCGCATCCGCCGCCGCCGGCATTCGCCCCGAAGCACCGCCATCTCCGATACCTTCATGCCTACCGGGCTGCTTTCCGGCGAGAGCGACACGGCGGACCGCAGCCCAAAACTCCCGATCAATGTCGGCATCGGAGCGGTCCAGCGGATTAGGCTTTAAATATCGGGCGACCAGCCGGCGTGAGCGGCCGAGTCAGCTATCTCCCCCACATTGGAATGCAAATCGCCCTGTTCCGGTGCGAGGCACGCGGTAAAGTGGAAGAGATGGTGGCTCACTGGTAGCGCGCCCGTTCGGGACGAGGGGGTCAGCGGTTCAAATCCTGCCACTCTGACCATGATTTCAATAACTTAGCCGATTCGGCAAAAACTTGCGCCCAAGAAATTGCTCAAGATACCTGTCATCCAAGCAGCCGCGAGCGGCGATGCGTGGCCGCCCCCAAGGCAAAGTAAGGCGCCAGGGTCGGCTGACGGACGATGGCCGGGACGTCCCGGTAGCCCCGGTGCAATGACTTTGGAACGTTGGCCCTCGACCGATCAGCAATGTCGGGAACTTTTTGTGGCGTGAAGAGTTAGCGTCTCAACCATTATTGCCAAAGAGGATATCCGGCGGATATTCAATCTGAAGTTGCCGAAACATGATCGTTTGGGAATCGCGGAGGGCCGTTCGCTGGATGGGGAGGGTGGGTTGACTTTGACATGCCGGTTCACACCAGAGCGGGGTCGGCCGGACGCCGCGGTAATCCATCGCGCTCACGCCGCGCTAACTGCAATCTCTCGCATGCGCACAGAGCCTGCCCGTACGCGCCCACGGCGCAACGGATCGTCCAAGTTACCGTATCATCTGAAGCCTTTGGCCGCTGAGAAACCGAATCGTGGGATCTCGTTTCATCCCCAGAGCCGGACCAACCTGACGATCGCGGCTGGGGTTCCTTGCTACCTGATCGCCGGTGAATCATGACTGAAACTACGATCGTGCGCCCCCGCAAGAAGGCTACGTTGCCACCGTTTAACAACAGCAAGGCAAAAGTGAACGCGCGTGAGGACGCCGGGGAGGCCCGCTCCTTGGCGCTCCTTGAAGCTGTACGTTCGCTTCGCGATGGTGACTTCTCGGCGCGTTTGCCCATGGGGTGGGGTGGAACAAGTGACCAGATCGCAGAAGCCTTTAACCAAGCCCTCGCAAACCAAGATCGCATCACGCGGGAGATTGCGCGATTGAGCGCAGCGGTCGGCAAGGAAGGTCGGCTCAGGCAGCGTATGTCCGTGCCAGGGGCGGTCGGCGGGTGGGCGGCGAATGTCAATTCTTTGAATACGCTGCTCGATGATCTGGTGCGGCCGACAACGGAGGTGGCGCGTGCCATCGGCGCAGTCGCCAAGGGCGATCTTGGTCAGTCCATGGAGTTGGAAGTCAACGGTCGCGAGCTCAAGGGTGAATTCCTGCGCTCTGCGAAACTCGTCAATTCGATAATTCAGCAGCTCTCGATTTTTACCTCGGAGGTCACCCGGGTGGCCCGCGAAGTTGGTACCGAGGGCAAGCTTGGTGGCCAGGCGCAGGTGAAGGGCGTCTCGGGCGTGTGGAAGGAGCTCGCCGAATCGGTCAACCAGATGGCCGGCAATCTTACGGCCCAGGTCCGCAACATTGCCGATGTGACCATTGCCGTTGCGAACGGCGATTTGTCCAAGAAGATCACCGTCAACGTGCGCGGCGAGATTCTGCAGCTGAAGGAAGCCATCAACACGATGGTGGACCAGCTGCGCTCGTTCGCCTCGGAGGTGACGCGCGTGGCCCGTGAAGTCGGCACCGACGGGCGCCTCGGCGGCCAAGCTGTGGTGCCCGGCGTCGCCGGTACCTGGAAGGACCTGACCAACTCGGTAAACGCCATGGCGACCAATCTCACGGCGCAGGTGCGCAATATCGCCACTGTTACTACCGCAGTGGCGCGCGGCGATCTTTCGCGGAAGATCACGGTGGACGTGAAGGGCGAAATTCTGGAGCTGAAGGAGACGATCAATACGATGGTCGATCAGCTCAACGGCTTCTCTTCGGAAGTGACACGCGTGGCACGTGAAGTCGGCACCGAGGGTAAGCTCGGCGGCCAGGCGCAGGTGCCAGGCGTTGCCGGCACATGGAAGGATCTCACCGAACTCGGTGAACTCGATGGCCTCTAATCTGACCGGCCAGGTTCGCAACATCGCGGAGGTGACGACCGCGGTCGCAAAAGGTGATCTCTCGCGCAAGATCACGGTCGACGTGAAAGGCGAGATCCTCGCCTTGAAAAATACGATCAACACGATGGTCGATCAGCTCAACGGGTTCGCGTCGGAGGTCACACGCGTCGCGCGCGAGGTCGGCACCGAGGGCAAGCTCGGCGGCCAGGCGCAAGTGGGCGGCGTGGCGGGTACTTGGAAGGATTTGACCGACAACGTCAACTCCATGGCGTCGAACCTTACTGGCCAGGTCCGCAATATTGCCGAGGTCACCACAGCAGTCGCGACAGGCGATCTGTCGAAGAAGATCACCGTCAACGTGCGGGGCGAGATACTGGAGCTAAAAAACACCATCAATACAATGGTGGATCAGCTGAACGGCTTTGCCTCCGAAGTCACACGGGTCGCCCGCGAAGTCGGCACCGAAGGCAAGCTCGGCGGGCAGGCGCAGGTCCCGGGCGTGGCCGGCACCTGGAAGGATTTGACCGACAACGTGAACTTCATGGCCTCCAATCTCACCGGCCAGGTGCGCAACATCGCCGACGTGGCGACGGCAGTGGCCAACGGCGATCTGTCCAGGAAGATCACCGTCGATGTGAAGGGCGAGATTCTCGAGCTGAAGAACACGCTCAATACCATGGTGGATCAGCTCAATGGTTTCGCGTCTGAGGTCAGCCGCGTGGCGCGCGAGGTCGGCACCGAGGGTAAGCTCGGTGGTCAGGCGGCCGTCGAGGGCGTGGCCGGCACCTGGAAGGATTTGACCGACAACGTCAACTCCATGGCCAACAATCTCACCGGCCAAGTTCGCAATATTGCCGAGGTGGCAACGGCCATCGCGCAAGGCGATCTCTCTTCCAAGATCACCGTCGAAGTAAAGGGTGAGATTCTGGCGCTGAAAAACACCATGAACACCATGGTCGATCAGCTAAATGGCTTCGCGGCGGAAGTCACGCGCGTCGCGCGTGAGGTCGGCACGGAAGGAAAACTCGGTGGCCAGGCCCAGGTCCCCGGTGTGGCCGGAACGTGGAAGGATCTCACGGACAGCGTTAACTTCATGGCGTCAAATCTGACCGGCCAGGTGCGCAACATCGCGGAAGTTACAACGGCCGTAGCGCGAGGCGATCTCTCCAAGAAGATCACAGCTGACGTGCGCGGCGAAATCCTGGAGGTGAAAAACACCATCAACACCATGGTCGATCAGCTCAACGCCTTCGCCGGCGAGGTGAGCCGGGTGGCCCGCGAAGTCGGCACGGAAGGTAAACTTGGCGGACAGGCGGCGGTCGAGGGTGTGGCGGGCACCTGGAAGGACCTCACCGATAATGTCAACTCAATGGCAAACAACCTGACCGGTCAGGTTCGCAACATCGCCGAGGTAACCATCGCTGTCGCGAACGGCGATCTATCAAAAAAAATCACCGCCGATGTGCGCGGTGAAATTCTGGAAGTCAAGGAAACCATCAACACCATGGTTGACCAGCTGCGCTCCTTTGCGGCTGAAGTCAGCCGCGTTGCGCGGGAGGTTGGCACCGAGGGCAAGCTGGGCGGGCAGGCGGCGGTGCCGGGGGTGGCCGGCACATGGAAGGATCTCACCGATAACGTTAATTCCATGGCCTCAAACCTCACGGGTCAGGTCCGCAACATCGCTGATGTCGCGACGGCCATCGCGCGCGGCGATCTCAGCCGCAAGATTACCGTCGATGCCAAGGGCGAAATCTTGCAGCTGAAGGACACCGTGAACACCATGGTCGATCAGCTGTCGGCCTTCGCATCGGAAGTGACCCGGGTGGCGCGCGAGGTCGGAACGGATGGCAAGCTCGGCGGCCAGGCAGCGGTGCCAGGCGTTGCCGGCACATGGAAGGACCTGACGGATAACGTGAACTCGATGGCCTCAAACCTTACGGGTCAGGTCCGCAACATCGCCGAAGTCACCATCGCCGTCGCAAATGGCGATCTTTCCAAGAAGATCACCGTAGACGTGCGCGGCGAGATTTTGCAGCTCAAAGAAACCATCAACACCATGGTGGAGCAGCTCCGCTCCTTCGCCTCCGAAGTCACGCGCGTCGCACGCGAGGTCGGCACCGAAGGCCGGCTGGGCGTCCAGGCCGTGGTGCCCGGCGTAGGGGGAACGTGGAAAGACCTCACCAATTCGGTCAACACAATGGGTGGCAATCTCACCGCCCAAGTGCGCAATATCGCAGAAGTAACCACCGCCGTCGCACGTGGCGACCTAAATCGAAAGATCACGGTGGACGTAAAAGGCGAAATCCTGGAGCTGAAGAACACGATCAATACCATGGTTGATCAGCTCAACGCCTTCGCCGGCGAGGTAACGCGCGTTGCGCGCGACGTCGGGACCGAGGGCAAGCTGGGCGGACAGGCGCAGGTAACGGGCGTCGCCGGCACCTGGAAGGACCTAACCGACAACGTCAACTTCATGGCCTCGAACCTCACCGAGCAGGTGCGCGGCATCGTGAAGGTGGTCACCGCGGTTGCCAATGGCAACCTCAATCAGCGCCTCACCGTGCAGGCAAAAGGCGAGGTCGCTGCGCTGGCTGACACGATCAATAACATGACGGATACGCTTGCCACCTTCGCCGATCAGGTGACTAACGTTGCACGCGAAGTAGGGGTGGAAGGACGCCTCGGAGGGCAGGCGAATGTCCCCGGAGCTGCCGGAACCTGGAAAGATCTCACCGGCAACGTCAACTTGTTGGCCGCCAATCTTACGAGCCAAGTCCGCGCCATCGCCGAAGTCGCCACGGCGGTGACCAAGGGCGACCTCACTCGCTCCATCCAGGCCGAGAACTCGTGGAGAGGTAGCCGAGCTAAAAGACAACATTAACACGATGATTTCCAACCTGCGGGAGACCACCGAGCGCAATCGCGAGCAGGACTGGCTAAAAACGAACCTCGCGAGGTTCACGAGCATGCTCCAGGGACAGCGGGAGCTAAACACCGTGGGCCAGATGCTGCTCAGCGAGTTGAGCCCGTTGGTGAGAGCTCATCAAGGCACCATCTACCATCTCGACGGTTCAGGCGATACCCGCCAGCTTAAGCTGCTATCGAGCTACGCGCACAAGGGCCGGCAACTGGCGGAGACGATAGGTCTCGGACAGGGCCTTGCCGGCCAATGCGCCATTGAAAAGAAACGCATTCTCCTCATAGACGTGCCGCCGGAATTCATCAGCATCTCCTCGAGCCTCGGCGAGGCGCCTCGGATTAGCATCGTGGTGCTGCCTGTGCTCTTCGAAGGAGAGACCAAGGCCGTCATCGAGCTTGCGACGCTGCAACCCTTTTCCGAGGTAAACCTCGCGTTTCTCGATCAGCTCACCCTGAGCATCGGCGCGGTGTTCAACACCATCGAAGCCACGATGCGCACCGAGGGACTGCTGACGCAATCGCAGCAGCTCACAGTCCAGCTGCAATCCCGGCAGAGCGAGCTTCAGCAAACGAACGAGGAACTGGGCACCAAGGCGAGGCTGCTTGCCGAGCAAAACGCAGAGGTTGAGCGCAAGAACGCCGAAGTCGAGCAAGCACGCTATGCGCTGGAGGAAAAAGCGGCCGAGTTGGCGCAGACCTCGAAGTACAAGTCCGAATTTCTAGCCAACATGTCCCATGAGCTGCGCACGCCGCTCAATTCCATCCTGATCCTGAGCCAGCAACTTGCAGAAGTCCAGCACTCTCACCGAGAAGCAAGTTGAGTTTTCCCGTAACATCAACTCCTCAGGCACCGATCTGCTAAATCTCATCAACGACATTCTTGATCTCTCCAAGATCGAGTCCGGCACCGTGACGTTAGAGGTCGAGGAAATACCGTTTGCCATGCTGCGCGACAATATTGAACGCAGCTTCCGTCATGTTGCCGAGGCTAAGCACTTGCCCTTCCATGTGCAATTTGCCGAGGGACTTCCTCATTCGATGGAGAGCGACCCCAAGCGCCTCCAGCAGATCCTCAAGAACCTTCTCTCCAACGCTATTAAATTCACGGCCCGCGGCCATGTCGAAGTACGCGTCGATCTCGCTACCAAAGGCTATAGTTCTGCTCATCCCGTGCTCAGCAAAGCTGCGCAGGTCGTTGCCTTTGTGGTCGAGGATACGGGTATCGGCATTGCGCCGGAGAAACAGAAGATCATTTTCGAAGCGTTCCAGCAGGCTGATGCCGGCACATCGCGGAAATATGGCGGTACGGGGCTTCAACTCGCCATCAGCCCGAGAACTCGCCCTGCTGCTCGGCGGTGAAATCAAGCTATCCAGCAT
>CAWDKL010000053.1:0-7685 GCA_963802745.1 uncultured Alphaproteobacteria bacterium
AGGTATGGAATCAACGGATGCGCACGCCGGACAGGTGATTTCCACAGATGAGGAGGTCGTTTGAGCGGCGCGGATGCCCATCGATCCTGCCCGACATCTGCTTTGGGCTATTCTGCGGAATCTGTGAGTATTCTGGACAATTACAGCCTATCATAAGGTCAAGTGTCATTTTTCATTTACCATAACCTTGGCCAAGCCGATCCGCCTCACGCCCCTCACGCCACCAGCCGTGCAAACAGCTCCGGATCGACATTGCCCCCCGATAGCACCACGACGGCGGTCTTCCCCGTAAGGTCGAGCTTGCCGGCCAGGAGTGCGGCCAGCGCGACGGCGCCGCCCGGCTCCACCACCAGCTTGAGTTCACGGAACGCGAAGGCGACCGCGCGGGCGACCTCGGCTTCGCTCGCGGTGACGCCGTCGCCGACCAGGGTGCGGTTGATCGCGAAGGTGAGGCGGCCGGGGGTCTGCGCCATCAGGGCGTCGCACATGGTGCCGGTGAGCGCCGCGTTGCGTTCGCGCCGGCCGGAGCGGAACGAGCGGGCGTGGTCGTCGAAGCCTTCCGGCTCCGCGGTGTAGATGCACGCCTGCGGCAGGCGCGCCTTGACGGCGAGCGCGATGCCGGCGGTGAGCCCGCCGCCGGAGGCGTTGACCACCACGCAATCGAGCGCGAGGCCAAGCCGCGAAATATCCTCGACGATCTCGCGGCCCGCGGTGCCCTGCCCGGCGATGACGAACGGGTCGTCATAGGGCGGCACCAGCACGGCGCCACGCGCCTGTGCAAGGTCGCGGGAAATCGCCTCGCGGTCCTCGTGTTCGCGATCGTACAGCACCACCTCGGCGCCGAGCGCCGCGGTGCGCTCACGTTTCGGCCGCGGCGCATCGCACGGCATCACAATCACCGCCGGCATGTCGAGGAGTTTGGCGGCGGCGGCTATCCCTTGGGCGTGATTTCCGGAGGAGAACGCCACCACGCCGCCGTGCCGCTGGTCGCTCCCCAGCGAAGCGAGCTTGTTATAGGCGCCGCGGAACTTGAACGATCCCGTTCGCTGCAGCGTCTCCGCCTTGAGAAACACCCGCCCGCCCGTGAGCGCATCAAGGGCCGGCGCCGCGATCAGCGGCGTGCGCACCGCGATGCCGGCGAGCCGCCCGGCGGCGGCATCCACATCGGCCGAGGTGGGCAACTGCAGTGAAGCGTCCCCGGAATTTGCCATGCAGTGAGACTAGCGCCGCGCAGCCGATCGGCGCAAGGGGCTGCCCGCCACACGGAGCCCGCAAAGGCATCGCATTGGATCGCATTGGGCAGCCCCGTTGCGGCGGCGAAAGCGGCTCTGCTATAGCCTCCCGGGCAAGGCCGCAGGAAAGGCAAAAGATGTCCGTCGATGTTGCGACCGTCCGCAAGATAGCCCGCTTGGCGCGCGTAGCGGTAGCGGACGACGAAGTCGCCCATATCAAGGGCGAACTCGACGCCATGCTGGCGTTCGTGCAGCAGTTGTCGGAAGTGGATGTCACCGGCGTCGAACCGATGACCTCGGTGATCCCGATGGCCATGAAGAAGCGCCCGGACGTCGTCACCGACGGCGGGATCGCCGAGGATATCTTGAAGAATGCGCCGGCCACGCAGGATGGTTTCTTCTTGGTGCCCAAGGTGGTCGAATAAGGTCGGGCGGGATCGGTAGCAATGTGTGACGAGTGCGAAGAGATGCCGGCCGCCTATGTGGCGTATTTCAACAAGCCCGGAGGCAAGCGCTGGCGCCCGGCCCGGATCGTGACGACTGCGCCGGGGGCGATCGACGCGCGGGGGCTGCAGAGCCAATCCGCAGCGGTTCCCGTGATGGTGCGGGAGGTGCGGCATTTTTCCTGCGACGATGCGCAGGATCGGTCCTCGGCGGCGATGGGGGTTCACTGATGTGCCTCGCCTGTGAAATGGATGCGTGGTGGCTGCCGGCGATCGAAGCCGCGCGAGAGGCCAAGGCATCGCGCGACACCGCCGACCTGACGCTCGTCCCCTTCGCGGCGGCGTCCACGCCGGACGGGGCGGCGCCCGCGGCTGGTCATGCGGCGGGCGACGCCAGCCTATCGGTCGGATGGCTGTTCGAACCGGTCGCTCCTCGACCTGCAGCGGAGAAACAGCGGCAAGCCCCCGAGCGGCCGAATCCCTTCCGCTGCGAGGAACCGGGCTCGCGATGAGCGATCTCACCGCGCTGACGCTGGCTCAGGCCCGCGACCTGCTGCGCAAGCGGGAATTTTCCGCCGTCGCGTTGACCAACGCGCATATGGCGGCGATGGGCGAGGCGCGCACGCTCAATGCGTTCGTGCTGGAAACGCCGGACCAGGCGCAAGCGATGGCGGTACAGGCGGATGCAGCGCTTGCGCGCGGCGATGCCGGCCCCCTCGCCGGCATACCGCTCGGCATCAAGGACATGTTCGCAACCGCAGGCGTGCGGACCACGGCCTGCTCGCACATGCTCGACAGCTTCGTGCCGACCTATGAATCGACCGTGACCGCCAACCTGTGGCGAGCCGGCGCCGTCATGCTGGGCAAGCTCAACAACGACGAATTCGCCATGGGCTCGTCGACCGAGACCTCGTGTTTCGGCCCGGCGATCTCGCCGTGGCGGCGTGCCGGTTCGAACGCGAAGATCGTTCCGGGCGGCTCGTCGGGAGGTTCGGCCGCGGCGGTCGCGGCCAATCTGTGCCTCGGCGCCGCCGGCACCGACACCGGCGGGTCGATCCGTCAGCCGGCGGCCTTCACGGGCATCGTCGGCATCAAGCCGACCTATGGCCGCTGCTCGCGCTGGGGCATCGTCGCCTACGCATCCTCGCTCGATCAGGCCGGCCCGTTCGCCCGCACCGTGCAGGACACCGCCATTCTGCTGGGCGCGATGGCCGGGCACGACGACAAGGATACGACCTCGGTCGATCGGCCGGTGCCGGATTATGAGGCGGCGGTGGGGCGCTCCGTCAAAGGCCTGCGGATCGGTATTCCAAAAGAATACCGGGTGAAAGGCATGCCGGCCGAAATCGAGGCATTGTGGCAGCGCGGCGCTGATTGGCTCAAGGACGCCGGCGCCGAAGTGGTCGAGGTCTCGCTGCCGCACACCGGTTATGCACTACCTGCTTACTATATCGTGGCACCCGCGGAGGCGTCTTCCAACCTTGCCCGCTATGATGGGGTCCGCTACGGCCTGCGCCTTCCGGGGCGCGATATTACCGACATGTACGAACGCACGCGCGCGGCCGGGTTCGGCAAGGAAGTGCGCCGCCGCATTTTGATCGGCACCTATGTGCTGTCGGCCGGCTATTATGACGCCTATTACGTCCGCGCCCAGAAGGTGCGCACGCTGATTGCGCGCGATTTCGAGAATTGCTTTGCCGCGGGCGTGCACGCCATCCTGACGCCCACAACCCCATCGGCGGCCTTCGCACTCGGCGAACAGGGGGCCGATCCGATCGAGATGTATCTCAACGACGTCTTCACCGTCACGGTGAACATGGCCGGACTGCCCGGCCTTTCGGTCCCCGGCGGTCTTGATTTGCAGGGTCTGCCGCTCGGGCTGCAGTTGATCGGGCGCCCATTCGACGAGGAGACGCTGTTTGCGCTGGGGGCGGTGATCGAACGGGCCGCCGGGCGGTTTGCGCCGGAGAAGTGGTGGTGACGGCGAGTCGGCACGGCGTTCTTTACGAGCGGTCGTAACGATACTAAATATGTACAATGTCGCATGTACATATGGACGGCCGCCATGGGCAAGTATTCTGCGCTGGGTGACTATCTTCGCCAGCAATCGGCGGATGAGATTCCGATGACGTTCGATAAGGTCGAGGCGGTCGCGGGGGTAAAGCTGCCGGCCAGTGCCCGACAATATCGCGCGTGGTGGAGCAACAATCCGTACAACAGCGTGATGACCAAGGTCTGGCTGGAAGCCGGATTTGAGAGCCGGCACGTTGACGTAGAGGGCCGCAGCCTCGTGTTTCGTCGTACACGGCCTGCGAGTGCGGCAGATGTGGGGAAGGAAGAGGTGAAGCCCTTGGCGGATCGCCATCCGCTGATCGGCGCACTCAAAGGACTTCTGCACGTCGCGCCCGGTGTCGATTTGACCGCGCCGGCGGACCCCGATTGGGGCGACCGCGCGTGGTCAAAGTGATATGGACGCGCCCATCCTTCTGGACACCTGTGCGGTCATATGGGCTGCAAACGATACGATCTCGGCCGACGCCGTGGAGTTCCTCAGTTCCGCCGGACGTTCTGGACTGCCGGTCTATATTTCACCGATCACGGCTTGGGAGTTGGGGCTATTGGCGGCACGCGGAAGGTTGACGTTCCCTATGGGGCCGCGGCGTCTGTTCGCCCGGTTCTTGGAAGTGCCGGGTGTTTGTCTTGCCGAAATGCCGCCGGAGTTGCTGATCTTGTCCTCGTTCCTGCCCGGATCGCCACCCCGCGACCCGGCGGACCGGATTCTCGCCGCAACCGCGCGCGAATTCGGCTACGTCTTGATGACGCGCGACCGCTTGCTGCTGGACTATGCCGACCAAGGACATGTGCGGGCGTTGTCGTGCTGACCTGGCGCTGATGCGACTCCCGTCGCCGCGATGCGCGGCAGGAAACACGAGCCATCATCGGGGAGACGGCCGGGCAATGGTGCGCAGCAGCGCGCGGGTTTCCGGCGCGACGCGCATCGGCTGGTGACCTGGCATGAGGCGGCCGTTGAAGTGCATGATCTCGACAAGTTCGTTTTGGCTTTCGATGTTCAGCCACGCCATCGCGGCGCGATGGCCGATCTTGCCCTTCTCGAGCTTGTCCAGCACATCGGCCAGCGAACAGCCTTTGAGGTCCTCATTCATCGTCCAAAACTCCGCCGCAGCCAGGTCGATCGCACTTTTTTGGTCAATCCTTGCCGTTCGAAAGGCACCATGGGGGTCTTGCGCGCCGCATTGATCGCTTCGACCAGTTCCAGCCCCTCGGGCAGCAGTCCCTCCCGGTGAAGAGTCATAAGCCATGCCGTCGTATTGAGCAGGTGGACGTTGGTCAGCCGGGCGATACGCAGTTCCAGAACATCGGGATCTTCGAACAGCACCAGCGGCACGAAGCCGGGGCCGGAGCTGTGGGCGAGCGACGTCGCATATTCGTCAACCGCAATCTCCCCGAGATTGCGGCTCGACGGGTCTTCGCCACGCGCGCGCCGCGCCCGAAACCCCGCGCCGACATTGGTTTCGACAATCTCGATATGATTGTGAAGCCGATGAAGCGCCACCGCAATATCGCCTCGGGGGTCGTTCTCGGGTCGCGTTATCTCGTCGTGCACCTGATCGACGATCTGGATCGGCACGGCGAACGTACCGAGCAGATCGATCCGCCCGACGCGGGCCAGCGTCAGCACCGGGCTCGCATCCGGGATGATGACGGCGACATCGACGATTTTCCGCGTCATTTCGAGCCCTCCGGGCCCTGATAGCAAACCGGAGGAGGCTTCTCCAGTGACCCGCTGCCACCCGGCGATCCAAGTCCTTCGCGAGCGCCGGCATTGATCCGCATAGCCATTCCGCACTACGTTCGTCCGAACGAAACCGTGGAGGAACATCATGACCCAACCGCACAGCTTGATCCGTGCAGCACTGCTCATAGGCACTGTACTCGCTTCCGCAACCCTAACCTTCGCGGCCGAGGTTACGCCCGCGCGGCTGCTCAATCCGAACGCCGAGCCGCAGAACTGGCTCATGAACCACCGCACCTATGACGGCCAGCGGTTCTCGCCGCTCGCCCGCATCAACCGCGCCAATGCCAAGAACCTCAAGCTCGCCTTCGCGGTGCCGATCGGCGGGCTTGGCCCCAATGAATGGGTCGAGGCGACGCCGCTCGCCGAAAACGGTTTCCTCTACATCACCAATTCCTGGGGCGTGCTCTACAAGATCGACGCCACCTCGGGTGAATACGGCCGCATCGTCTGGGAGATGGACCCGAAGCAGGAGAAGCAAGGCACCAATCGCGGCGCCGCCTTCTGGGGCAATCTTGTGATCTCGCCCGCCAACTGGCCGGCCCGCCTCATCGCGACCGACAAGGACAGCGGCAAGGTGGTGTGGGAAACCAACATGATGTTCGACCAGGCCGAAACGCGCCTGACCGCGGCGCCGCTCGCCCTAAAGGACAAGATCATCGTCGGCGCATCCGGCGGCGACAGCGGCGTGCGCGACTGGATCGCCGGCGTCGATGCCGCCACCGGCCGCGTGCTGTGGCGAAAATTCACCATTCCGGCGCCGGGCGAGCCGGGCTCCGAGACCTGGAAGGGCAACACCAATGCCTGGCAGACCGGCGGCGGCGCGGTGTGGGTTACCGGCACCTACGATCCGCAGAGCAACCAGACCATCTGGGGTACCGGCAACCCGGTCCCGATGTTCGATCCGTTCTACCGCCCCGGCGACAATCTCTACACCAACAGCGCGATCTCCTGGGATCCGGAATCCGGCAAGATGAACTGGTATTTCCAGTACACGCCGGGCGACATGTGGGACTATGACGAAGTCGGCACCCACATCCTGATCGACGGCGTCGTCGCCGGCCAGCCGCGCAAGCTGATCACCCATTCGGCGCGCAACGGCTTCCTCTACACCATGGATCGCGCCAACGGGGCGATGGTGGTCGCAAAACCGTATCTCGACAACGTCAACTGGACCAAGGGCATCGACCAGAAGACCGGCAAGCCGATCGACTACGATCCCAACAAGGAGATCCAGACCTATGGCGGCGTCGGCAATCTGGTGCCCGGCGCGCCGCTGAAAAAGGTGTGCCCGTCGCAGGCCGGCGGCAATAATTACTGGCCGTCGTCCTACAGCCCGCAGACCAAGCTCATCTACATTCCGGCGATCACCGCCTGCGTCAACGTCTCGATCGACCGCGACAAGCACACCGCCCAGCGCGGCTGGAACGGCGGCTTGAGCCAGACCGAGGAGCGCTGGGAGAGCAATCTTACCGCCATGGACCCGATCACCGGCGAGGTGAAGAAGTCCGTGCACCTGCGCTACCCGAACTATTCCGGCACGCTGGTCACCGCCGGCGGCGTCGTCCTCCTCGGCCTGCTCGACGGCACGCTCGCGGCTTACGACGACACCACGCTGGAGCAGCTGTGGAAGACCAATGTCGGCACCGGATTCACTGCACCGCCGATGACGTTCGAAGTGAACGGTAAGCAGTATATCGCCATCACCTCGGGCCCGAGCGCGGTGTCGAAGGCGAAGCTCGTAAATACGCCCGAGCTTCGGGATATGCGCAACGCCACGGTGCTGTACGTTTTTGGGTTGTGAGTGGCGTGCTTTGTAGCCCGGATTGAGCGAAGCGAAATCCGGGGACGTAGGCATCTTTCCGTTTCGACATGCCGTCCCCGGATGAGGTGTCCGCAATCAGTGGGCGTTTGTGCTTGGTGCGTGGCGCGAAGCGTCCCCCGCCTTTATTCTAAGTTGTTTAGGCCATGATTTGCCTTTAAACTGAGCGCACCAAGACCGCGGATCGCCTTGAGCATGCATAGGGCCATACGGCTGAGGGAGCAGTCGCTTTACTGGCGCCGTTCCGAGCCAACCCAAAGGATCTGATCTGGAACGCGGCTCGCGACCATGGCAGCGACTCTGCGGCGAACAAAGGCATGCTATAGAGCGGGCGCAAGGAGTTCGGGCCATGAGCCATTCCCGCATCATGCGCG
>CAWDKL010000054.1:0-437049 GCA_963802745.1 uncultured Alphaproteobacteria bacterium
GAAGCGAAGAAGAGCGCGCTACCGTAACCGGCGACCTCCGGCCACACAAAGCAGTCAGTTCGTCCCATTCGCCTGCGCCACCCGCATGACGGCGCGGATGATGCGGTTGTGGCAGCCGCAGCGACACAGATTGCCGGCGAGCGCGCTGCGAACCTCGGCTTCGGTCGGCCGCGAATTGCCATCGAGCAGCGCGGCTGCCGCAATGATCATGCCGCTGGCGCAATAGCCGCATTGCAGGGCCTGCTCGTCGATGAAGGCTTTCTGTAATGGATGCATATTGTTGACGCTGCCGAGCCCCTCCAGCGTCGTGATCTCGAGACGACTGAGGTTCGCGATCGGCGTCACACAGGAGCGGATAGCCGTGCCATTGATGAGCACCGCGCAACCGCCGCATTGCGCAAGGCCGCAACCGAATTTCGCGCTATTGAGCTCGAAATCGTTGCGCAGGACGTAGAGCAGCGGCGTATCCGGCTCGGCCTCGACCGAACGGGTCATCCCATTGACCGTCAGGCTGATGTTCATCTGGATTGCGTCTCCTCGCGCAGAAATCCGGGGCGGTGCCGGCGCCGTGCGGGGCGGGGTTCTGCGCGTCCTTCCTCTTAGGATAAAATAGGAACTTCGGGCAACTGCCCCCTCAAGCCACTTGCGCTGGGGTCAAGTCTGCCGGGCCAATATAGCTTATATTGAGTCGAGTACGGTCCGCGTCAACCGTTGCCTTCACTAGGCCTTTTCGTCCAGTGTTTAGCCGGTTCGCTAGATATCCCAATATTTCATGATCTGGCGACAGTACCCAATCAACAGATCCATCGGGCGAGGTGACAACACGTACCGGTGAGTACGCTGGTGGCGTCTTTCCTTCATCCCATGCTACTGAAGGCAACCAATTCCAGTCTTTCCATACCGCTTTTTCAATCGGTACAAACGAAGCAACAAATGATCGCCACATTTCCGCCGTCTCCAACGTAGGCCAATTATCCTTTCGGCTTAGAACAATCACGTTCTCAGAGTTTAACCACTCACGCAACCCTTGATACCCATCAAACGTTGCATTGGTTTCCATAACAGCCTTAATCGCTGCCAACCGCGACGTGAAGCCCGCCTGCATCAATACAGCCCCCGAGCGATTTAGTGTGCCGGTCTCTACAGCCGGCACTGCCAGACCGGTCTCGAAATCACTGAATGTCAGGCCGGGATACACCTCTTCACCCAAAGCTTCAGCTCTCACGCGGAGCGCTTCCATTCCCCACGGTAATCTGTAGATTAGGCCACCTTCAACAAACCGCAGAACATCAGGATCGTCATGGGCCAATATCGCGAGAGGTTGCCCCAGTAGCCACGCTCGGAGAATCTCCCGCCAGTTAGCGGGTAACGGATCGGGTGTAAACGGCGCAATTCTAAAGAGAGCTTCTGCCAGTGACGTAAGCGCGGTAACCGCTTGCTCTCCGTCTCCTGCCAAGATGGCCGCATTTGCCTGAATCAAAAGGACATTGGCATCCGCGGCGATAGCATCGAGATCACGACCGGACTTATAGCCTACGCCTGCCATAAAATAAGACCGCCGCTGGTCGGCTGTAGAATTGGTCCAAAGGAACCTCGCTCTACCATACAGCACACTTTTATAGACAATTTGACGCTCTTCCACACGATGCTTTAGTCGCCGCTCCCACAGTGACGAACTTAGCATTTCATCAAGCGCCGCCGGAACTTGCTCTTCGGGAATCTCCTGTTCTCCAATAAGGCCGAGGATGGCCGTATCGAGCATGGTTAGGTACCGATGCCATTGGCGGTCCTGTGCATACCTTTCTTCCGGCGTTTCGATCGGCAATACGGGAAAATTCCACGCGACAGTGTTGTTGAGGACATATTCCGCGAGTTGTGCTAGATTCAACTTTGTTTGTTTGTGCATCCTCTGAAGCAGTGCACCGACAAGACGTAGCAAGCCGCTTTCCATATCGAGGCGGCCGTCTTCAGCAATTAGCGTTTCCCACTGTGCACGGCGCTCCACGTTGGCTTGAAAGAACGGACACAGCACCAGTCCCTCAACATCAACGAAGGCGCGTCCTGCGCGCCCGACGACGTTTCGAAACTCGGAGGCCGCAATAGGCTTACCGTTCCGAATGATCCCGTGAAGCACAATCGCAGTCGCTGACAGGTTTAGTCCTTGCGCAAGCGTCGGGGACGATACGGTCACGCGAAGAATGTTGTCCCGTAGCAACCGTTCCAATTCCCTCCTAAACGGCGTCGGCAAGGCGCCATGGTGTATTGCTACCCTCAACTGAAGACATGCTAATATCGGGTGGTCATCACCCAGCCATTCTCGACCGATCGCCAGAGCGATGGATAGCGTACTCATGTCACTGATCAGAGGACCAAGCACGCCTTGCTTATGTATTTTCACGATTTCACGTGCATACGGCTCAACAGCCCGTCTTTCTGGACAGTAAACTAACACTGTCTGCCCTTCTTCAGCCAAACGCCATGTTGTGGCGAGAACTAACTCGCGATGGTCCTTTGGGAATAGCGCTTTCCGGTTTCCGCGCGTGGCATTTCGAGCGGGGAAGAAAGTCGGCACAAATGGACGTTCGTTTCCGACGCGAATTTCCAGCCACGCCCTTTGGTTGGCCCACTTCACCTCACCAAACCGTAGCCTCGTTGGCCGCCAATCGCTTTTGACGAGGCCGCCATCGCCATCCCGTCCCAACCATGCCACGAAATCCTCAAGTTGCGGCCCTTCGGGCAAAATAGCGGAAAGGCATACAATTCTTCTATCCTTGGCATCTGGCCGTTTCAAAAGCCTCTGAATCTGCACTTCGTACCGCACTTCGCGCTCCTGAAGCCCAATCATATGGCCTTCGTCAAGCACGATCAGTCCGACATCGTCGAGCAATGTCGGATCATTACGTAGGGCGAAGTCGAGCTTTTCCGGTGTGGCAACCACGATATCTCGTGAGCCAAGCGCATTTTCTTCGAAGGGGCTCGTTCCTATGCTCCCATAAAGAGTTGAAATGCTCTTTCCCAAAGGAATAAACGTTTTTTGAAGATTGATTTCGGTTTGAGCTGACAATGCACGAAGTGGAGTTATAAACACGACACGGCGCCGTGCAGCCATGCATCGAAGAATGCATAGCTCTGCAATTCTTGACTTACCTGCGCTCGTCGGGAGAGACGCCACAATGTTTTCGTTTTCATTTACGGCCTTGCTCGCCGCCTCCAGCTGCGATGGCCAGAAATCTACTTCCGCCCGGCTACGTCGGAAAAGTAGCGATATAAAATGACGCCTCAACCGCTCCCACTCTTGAGCATGCGGGCTGTTTGATATCAAGGGCAGTTGTTGATGAAAACTAGATGACCAAAGATCATCAATTATATGAATCGCTAACCTATGCACCCACCATTGAGGTACCAAATTTACCTCAGCACACACCTCTAAACTAGACTGCAGTCGAGCTTTGGCTTGCAAAATAAAACTTTGCTCGCCACGTTCAATCCCAAATAAAAATAAACCAACTCCTGCAAGAAATGAATTGATCAGCGCCTTAACGAGTGCTTCCGTTACAAGTGACTCCTCGTCGTTGTCAGGAAACGTCCCGTCCTCTTCCAACTCATTCCAGCGTTGTTCCATTTCAGCAGCGATGTTGCTATCGCGACCTGCGCCAATTGTTCGGAACATCACGATCTCATTTTGAAGCGCATTCCAGTCCCTCATAATCAAATGGACAAGACAACGTTCAATAGGGGAGAAGCTCGGGTCTCTCTGGCCGTGGATAAGAAGCGAATAGGCGCGAGCCGAGAAGCGAGCTAAGTGGTATGAAGATGCCGCAATGACATAATGGAAGCCGCGAGCGTCATCCTCTCGTCCACCTTTGAGCAGAATGCTTTCGAGTGCCATCGCAGCGTATTCAAAAGCGGTTCGTGCTATATCTTGATCACCATCGCGCTCGCGAAGGCGGAGACCCATTCCTAAAAGAGAATAGGCGTATGATTGAAGGTCATATGATAGCGTTGGTGCGAACGTTGGAGATCCATCCGGCAATTGTCCATCTCGCCAAATCATCGATCGCGCTTCGCCACGATCAAGAAGCCTGCTCCGAAAGCCAGCCACCACTGCACTAGCAATGCTAGCTTCTAATTCTTCAACTGTAGTCGCCATTGTTGATCACCTCGGCATAAACATCCCTGATGAACGCCTGATGCGCGTCAATATTCAAGCCGACGTACCATTGACTTATTTTTCCTACGTAATTCGTGAGATTCGTACTCATCAAATTCGCTGGATTACTGCCACAGAAGATAAATAAAAAATGACCCACCTGACTTGGCTGTATCCCGTCATTAAGTTGCGCGGCGTCGATAGCATCCGCCGTCTCGTGGTTTCCCATTTCGTGTAGTCTATCAGCAACAAACGCCAACGCATGCGGCGATGGAAGCCCGCTATCTTTATCGAGAGCCTTGCGTGCTTCCGACAAAACTTGTTCCGCCAGCTTAGCCCTGCTTTTTGTTTCTCCCTTCATAAACTGAATCGGACCACTAATATCAGGTAGCTTGACGGCGATTAGATCATCGCCTCTCATCGACATGTCCCGATGGTCTTTCCATCTTAGCCGCTTTATGGGAACAGTATAACTCGTGGCTTCACCGACGTACTCTGTTGCGAAAATCTCGGCAAGATCGCCGGACCGAATTTTCTTACTTTCTGGCAGTTTAGCTCGAATGAACTTCGCCGATGCGGGCTTTCCCAGCCGCTCCAGCAGATCAGCAACTCGGTTTTCAGATGCGTAGTGAGTGGGCACTATCATTGCAGCGGCCGTCCGCGCAATGCTCAACTTTTCAGGAATGCTTTTAAGGATAATAAGCTTATGTGCACCCACATCTTTTGTGGTGTTTTGGCACCAGTCGGAAAACGGCACGAAAGCCCCCCAGTAGTCATTGAGCGATCTTTTATGAGGCAGCTTACCTCATTCCTCCGTATTCACGCTAGTGCCGCGTGCCTTTGAGTTCGTGCCGATCACTTGTATCCGCGCCGCCGCTTCCTGTCGGTCCGACGCTGCAAAGCGGCGCAGGCTTGCGCTTCGGTCTTATGCAGCTCATGAGCAACCCGCCAGCGCCCGCCAATGCGTGCCCATTGCTTCACAAGCAGGATACAGCCAAACAAATCCGGCTGCTCGTCCATAGCATAGAACCGCGCCATGTTCTGCTTCGGGTGGAGGTGGTATCATAGTACGGAGCGCGCTCATGCGAGAGCCCTTGAAATCGTCGCCATGCTGACGTTGTAGGAGCGGGCAAGCACGGGCCGCTCAAGCGGCTCGCTCGATCTTGTAGGGACGAACAAGAACGTCGGCGGGAACCTTCCACGCCTCGCCGATCTTGTGGATCATCTCGACCGTGAGGGCACGCCGACGCGACAGAACCACCGAGGCGCGTGACCGCGAACCGAGCAGCTCTCCCAATTCCGCCTGGGTGTGCCCAAGCTCGCCGATGGCGTACCGGAGCACATCGACCGGATCGAACGTCTCGTCGATTTCGATCGGCCATCGCCTTGTCTCATAGATGTCGACAAGAGCGAGCAGCATATCGAGCTTGTCGCCTTCGTCCGTGCCCTCCGGCGCGCCCCACAAGCCTTCGATCTCGGCCAGCGCCGCACGGTGATCGTCAGCGAGGCTAGACGACGGTCCTTCCCACAGGGCTCCAGACATTTGAGCGATGAGCGACGCGCCTGTTCATCGCGTCGAAAGCACGCAAGCACAGGCGCGTCGCCGGATCGAAGGCCTTAGGGCAGATAAACCGCCTTCGGCCGCTCATTGAGTTCGATGCGGGTTCCCCACGGGTCGGTGATGAAGGCAATCCCGACGCCGACGTCGTTCACGCGGTAGCCCCCGTCGGCGTCGAGCTTGACGCCGGCGGCTTCCAATTTGGCGATGAATGCCTTCAGATCCTTCACATCGAAACCGATGTGATCGAGAACCCGGCCCTTCGTCGGACCTTCCGCAACACTGACCTTGTTCCAGCGCAGCTGGACGCCGGGGACGTCGGCGACCGGCGCATTGTTGCGCATGCTCGCCTTGGCGCCAAAAACCTTGCCGTACCAGGCCTGGCTTGCGGCGATCGCATTCTCCGGCAGGAAGAAATGCACGTGACTACTGCGGATCGGCTCTTTCTGGTTCTTGTTTTCCTGAATTTCGATCTTCAGTCCGTCGGTCGTTGTCACCCAGCCCTGGTCCAGCCTGCCTGGGGCGCCCGGTTCGAAGGGGACCCCTGCAGACTTCCATTTGGCGACCGCCTCCTGGACGTTCGGGACGGTGAACCCAACGTGATTCACCACCGTTCCGACCGTGCCGCCGGTTGAACGGCGGCGTGGTGGGTCCCTGATTGAGAATGACCAGGACGCCGGGGAACTGGACCCGCTCACCCGGCCCGATGGCGGTACCGCCCATGGCGAGAAGGATATGCTTGTTGGCCGCGACGTCGCGCGAATTGAGATGCCAGTGCCCGTTCGTCACGCCCACGTCATTGGGAGCATAGGGCTGTGCCGATGCGGCGCCCATCGCCAGAGTGGAAACGAGCCACAGAGCCGAAAATAGTTTCTTCATCGTGTTCTCCCGGTTGATCGCGCCACGCGCGCGACACCTGAAGCCTAGCACACGCAGCCCATTTTGCGAAATGACATGGGGATGCTTCGCGCGATTATGACCCCTCGATGGGCCTGGAGTGCCTAAAGGCGGTCGTGCTGGCGATCAACGCGGCGGATGATGAGCGCAATCCGCCGGAACGGGGACAATGGAGCCTGAACTCGAGCGCGTGAAGGACGAGCGCCTATTCCTCGTTCCGGGCAGCGATGGAGACCGGCGGCAACGGCACCGTTTTCTTCGCGAAGGTCTGGAAAGTGCAATGAGAGGAGTTGTTACGACCACGGCAAGCACTTGGATACCGAGACAGCTTCGGGTCAGAAGCGGTCCCTTCTCGATACACGCCGGAAGCGGTGCTGTTACGCTGCGGAAAGCGCCCGGACCGAGCCGGCGAACACACAGGAGCGCGGGCGCGCAAACAGCTCGCTCGCATGCTTGCGCCCCGCAACCCGCCCTATTTCAGTTCGAATTCGACGAATTCGATTTGGGTCGTGCCGGTGTTCTTCACCGCCCGCGTCTGCCCGCCGTCCTGCCAGATGAAATCGCCGTCGTACGGCGCCATGCCGCGATCGGCCGAGCCCGGCACCACTTCGGCAAGCACGCCGCCGTGGACGTAGACCCGCAGGCCCGGTGCGGTTTGCGTGATCTGTCCCGGTTGCCTCGCCGGGTTTCAGGACGACGCGCCAGCCGCGCAGGCGGTTATTATCCATGACCTGGGTGTAGCCGGCGACACCCGCGCGGTCGGATACCTTGGTTGCGCCCGGCGCGTGATCTTTCAGGATGAAGGAGATGTTATGGAACGGCGTCGGCCCGACATTGGTCGCCTTGTGGGTGCGCGGGCCGTTCTTGGTGACGTCCGTAAACGTCGTACGGCCCGGCGCGCCGTCGCCGCCGGTCCCCGGCGCGCTTACTGCGGACGAGCCAAAATTCTGGTTGGTCTGCGAGGCCGGGGTCAGGTTCACCGACACCGAGTTCGGCATAGTGGGTATGGTAGCCGGTGTTGCGCCCGGGCGGAATATTGACGTTCAGCACGATGAGGTAGTCGTTGGCAAAGACCGGGATGTGGAACGGCGCCTTGTCCATGGGCACCGGCTTGTCTTCAAGCTGGGCGGTCTGGGCGAACGCCGGCTGCGCCAGAGCGCAGGCGAGCACGAATAACGATGTGGAAACGACATGCCTCATGGAGTTCCTCCCGGTCTGAGCTTGGCGGAGTCGTACATCATCGTGACCCCGGAGTCAGTAGCGCCACGGCTCTTCGGTGATGGGGGGCAAGCGTATGGTGGGCCGCGGCTGGCAAGGAGAGGTGTCCTTAATTGCGGTCAACAACAAAATCTGTGTACCGCGAGCCGCTCACTGACGTATCGCGCGATCGTTGCCGGCCATGCGCATTTTGCTACAAACTTCAATGAAATCAATTGGATATTAGGTTCTTGGGCGTTTCTCTAAATGTCTGATCTCAATCGATCGTTTCAGAAAGCCCAAAATTGTGCAAAGTTCCAGCTAGAGTCCTAGTTTAGGCTTTGGCAGCAGGAGCGGCGCCACGTCACTTTCAACGGCGCGGACCACTCGTCACGCTTTGTTCCTCCACGGCAGTGGAGGTGCGTCGATTGGGAGAAGGCGCCGATGGATAATCGGTCGCATGACCATACGGCGGCGATCACGCCGGTAGAGTCGGTCTTACGGTCGGTCGAGCCCAACGAAACCGCGTCGGCCACGATCGCGTTATTGGGCGCGGAGCGGGGCGATATCTTATCTGATTTTCGAACGCTACTCGCCGTGGTCCGTGGTCGTGCGATCAGCTGCCCCGATCGGGACGCCTTCGTATTCCTGAGCTATCGCGGCGAGGGACCGCCGGACGAAGCGCGACTGAGTTTTTCGGGGCTGGAGCAGCGCGCGCGGGCGGTTGCAGCGTCATTGCAGCAGCGGTGCCGCAAGGGGGATCGTGCCTTGATCCTGTGTCCGCCGGGGCTGGATTATATTGCCGCGTTCTATGGCTGCGTGATGGCGGGGGTCATCGCGGTTCCAGCTTACCCGCCACGCAACGCCCGGCATATGGAACGGCTGGCGGCGATCGTGGCGGATGCCGGGGCGACGGCGATCCTGACGGTATCCGCGCTGTCGGTGCGCCTGACCGAGTGGGCCGGAACAGAGACGGCTTTGCCGTGGCGGCTTGCGATCGACGCGATCGAGTCCGACGTGGCAGTAGATTGGTGCGATCCCGGTGTCGGCCCGGACGATCTGGTGTTCCTGCAATACACGTCTGGCACGACGGGCGCCCCGAAGGGCGTGATGGTGACGCACGCGGCGCTGCTGGACAATATCCGGCGGATCGCGACGGTGGCGGAAGTTGACCGCACATCGATCATAGCACTATGGCTACCACCCTATCATGACATGGGTTTGGTTTTTGGCCTTATTATTGGCGCCTACTTCGGCATCCGGCAGATCCTCATGGCGCCGATGTCCTTTCTGCAACGGCCGCTGCGCTGGCTGGAGGCGATGTCGCGGTACCAAGCAACGCACACGACGGCGCCTAATTTCGCCTATCGCATGTGTGTCAACGGCGCTGCCGGTGCCGATGTTGCGAGCCTTGATCTCGGATCGCTGCGCGTGGCGGCGAATGGTGCCGAGGTTGTCCGCCGCGAGACACTTGAGGGGTTTGCGGCGGCGTTCGCCTCGGCCGGATTCAATCCGCGCAGTTTTATGCCGACCTACGGCATGGCGGAGATCGTGCTGATGGCGACCGCCGTGGGAACCGCGGAGCCGGCGGGCGCGATTGTGATCCGTCGGGACGACCTGGACGCCGGGCGTATTGCGGCGCAGGTGCGGAAGGAGGCCGTAGGAGACAGACTGTCGTCTGATGAGATGTCGCGTCCGGGGCTGGTGACGGTTGTATCGTGCGGCCGCGTCGTTGCCGGGCACAAACTTCGGATCGTCGATCCGGAAACGCGGATGGCGCGCGCGGATGGCGAGATCGGCGAGATTTGGCTGTCGGGTCCGAGCGTCGCCGCTGGATATTGGCGGCAGCCGGACGTGAGCGCGGCGACGTTCCAGGCGCGTCTGGCGGGTGTGTCGAGCGGTTCGGATCGGGCGGGCCAGCTATCTGCGCACCGGCGATCTCGGGGCGGTCGTGAATGGGGAGCTATTCGTCCTCGGCCGCATCAAAGAGATGGTGATCGTGGCCGGGCGCAACGTATACGCCCACGATATCGAGGCGACGGTCGCGAAGAGTCACAAGGCGCTCACTGCCGGCAGCACCATCGCGGTCGGCATCGACGACGGATCGGCCGAGCAACTGGTCATCATCCAGGAATTGAAGCGGACGGCGCTGCGCGGTCTGGACGCAAACGGGCTGTTCACCGCAATCCGCCGCGCGGTGATCGAGGCGCATGAGATTGCTCCGCATGCGATCGTGCTGGTGCGCCCGGCAAGCCTGCCGCGTACGACCAGCGGTAAACTGCAGCGGCTCAAGGCGCGGGCGATGTTCCTGGCCGCTACATTGGCCGAGGTCACGTCGTGGCGGGCGACAACGGCGGCATCCGACGAGGCTATGTCTGACGGCGGGGGAGCGGGCCAGCCTGAGGCGGCGGCGCCACAACGGCAGGCTTGGGCCGGTGAGGGGCCGAACCACATGGTGGCGGCGCCGCGGCGGGACACGCTGATCGCCGCGCTGGGCGAGCTGGTGCGCGATGTACTCCGGCTGCCGGCCATACCGCCAAGCGACGTCGCGCTCAGCGATCTCGGGATGGACAGCCTGATGGCGACAGAGCTGCGGTCCCGGTTGAACACAGCGCTGCGGCTGGATCCGCCGCTGCCGGCGGAGCTGCGGTTCGACACACCGACACTCCGTGCATTGGCCGCGGCGGTCGAGGCAACGATCGCGCGGGCCGGCGAGGCTCAGCACGTGGCCGGCGCCCGGACACTGCCGGCGCCGACCTGGCATGCCGACCTCCGCGCCACGCTCGACCGGCTCTATGGCGGCCGCGTGCCGCAGCAGGGCTGGTCCGACGTCGAAGCCCTGTACCACGCGTTCCGGCAGGGTGACGGCGCGGAGCTGCAGCGTGACCTGGAGGCCTTCTTCAGCGCCAACCCCGACGATGCGTATCACCAGCTTTACCGCGACGCCTATCTGCGCCGGCGTCCCCGCCTGCCGTTCGACCCGGCCGCGCCCGTCGTCGCCGCGCTGATCGAAGTCGAGGGACGGCTCGCGCGAACCCCGATGGCCGCCCGCGGCGGCGCCGTGGTGGCCGCGCTGGTGGCACAACGCGACCGGTTGCTCCGCGCCGGTGGCGCGGAGGCCGTGGCCGACGGCCTGGCCGAGGCCATGAACGTGGTCCGGCGGCTCGGTGCAGAACGCGACATGCTAATCCCAGGCCGCCTCGGCAGCCAACATATCGTCATCTTCCATGCCGGCACGATCCTTGCTGTGGACCTTGGCACGCTGCGCGACGCGCAACTCGGCGCGGCCCTGGCGAACCTGATCGATACCCTGCTTGGTCGGCGCATCCCTAGTGGCGCCGCCAATCTTCTCCCGGCCGTCACGGTGGCGGAAAAGCATGAAGCCCATCGCCTGCTGGAGATCTGCTTCGCCGATCGCGGCCAGGCCGAAGTCTGCGCCGCCGTTGAGGGGGCGCTGTGCGTGCTGGTGTTGGACCCGGACGGACAAGGCGATCCGGCGGCGCTACAGAAGCGGACGCTGTTCGGTGACGGCACCAACCGCTGGTACGGGCAGCTGAATCTCGTGCTGTTCGGATCGCCGCAGATCGGCCTGCTGGCCGATCATGCCGTGTTCGACGGCGTGTCGGGCACGCGCCTGGTGAGCGATCTGCTCACGCAGGCCGAGGCGCTGATGCGCGATCCAGGAGCGTCCGGTGCCAGCGGCCGGCTGGCGGTGCGGACGCTGGACGCGCCATCGGGACCCCTGCGGGAACGGCTCGCCGAGGTTGCCGAGCAGGCAGCGCGCGATACTGATTTGATCCGCAGCCTGCAGATAACGGTGCCGGGGCTGCCGCGCGCGCTGCTCGCGCGTCTGCCGCGGCTGTTCGTCATCGCGCTCTGCAAAGCCGGGTTCATGACGTTCGGACGGGAGACCGATGTCTACAGTTCGGTCTCGCTGTCGCATTTCCCGAAGGGACGGGTGACGGGAGTCCGGGGCCATCCCCCGGCGACCTCGGCCTTGGTGCGCGCTTGGCACGATCCGGCGCAAACGCCGGACAAACGGCTTCTGATGGACGCGATCCGCGAATGGAGCGTCCTCTACGGCAATGCCGCAACAGGGACCGGTTTGTACACCCACCTCGTCCTGCTGTCGCAAATGTCGGCCCGATCCGGCCGCGGCACCTGGTTCTTTGCGCATCCCGCCATCCGGGACCTGATCGACTGGCCGCCGCTGGTCTCCTCCGGCATCCTGAACGTGCCGGTGCCGACTTGGTTCGGCTTCCCGGCACCGCCGGGGGGCATATCTGTCGCCGCCACGCTGTGCCGCTCTATCGACGGTGCGCAAGCGGATCTTCGGGTGGTGGCTATGGGCGACCCAGGCGAAGCGGAGCATTTTCTCGCGTCGCTGCAGTTGGTGCTGGCGACCCTCACCCACGCCGAGGCTGCGGTGGAAGGCGTTGGGGTCTGACTCTGATGCCGGCACCGAACCCAGCCTGGTCACCCAGCGCCGTGTCTTCGGATCCCTGCGTCCGGTCGGCGGTGGCCAACGGCGACGTGCTGCATGTCGAATTCCACGACGGCACGATGTCCACCTTTCTGGCGGTGACATTGCGCGAGACCAGTCCGGACCCTGCCACGACGCACCTCGTCACCCGGGAGCGGCTGATTTCACTCGGCGACCTGGCCGCGGATATCACGTTTGCCGCGGTCGGCATCGGGCCAGACGGCGACGGCATCGACATTCGTTTCTCGGACGGTCACGCGGCTCTATACCCCGCCGACCTGCTGCACGCGTTGGACCAGGCGGATGACAGCATGCCGCGCGTGAAATGGGATGCACGCCAGGGCGCGGAATTGCCCACGCACCAATGGGATCAGGTGTCCGCCGATCGCAGGGCGGAGAGCCTGTGGCTGGCCGCGGTGCAGACCTATGGCTTCGCGCTGTTGCGCGGGACACCGCCTGACCCGAATTTTCTCGAATCGCTGGCCACCCGGATCGGGCCGATCCGGGACAGCAATTTCGGCCGGTTCTTCGACGTGAAGACGACCGCCGCGCCGACCTCGAACGCCTATACGGCCGCCGCCCTTGGTCCGCACACCGACCTTGCGACCCGAGAGCATCCGCCCGGACTTCAGTACCTCCACTGTATCGCCAATGCGGCCGCAGGCGGCGACAGCCTCCTGGTCGATGGCTGCAAGCTGTGCGACCGCCTTGCCGCCGACGAGCCCGAGGCGTGGCGCCTGCTGACGACCCGGCCGATCCCGTTCGCGAACAAGGCGAATGACTGCGACTACCGCTGGTGCGGCCCCCTGATCACGCACAACGCACAGGGCGAGTTAGATACGCTGCGCTTCACCATGTGGTTGCGCGCACCACTCGTTGGCCCGGTCGATGAGGTGCGTACGATCTACAAAGCGTTACGCGCGATCGTGCGCTTGGCCGAAAATCCGGCGCTGGTGTTCCGGTTCCGCCTCATACCCGGAGATCTCCTGCTGATCGATAACCGCCGGGTATTGCACGGCCGCACGGCATTTTTGCCTCTGACCGGCGAGCGATGGCTGCGCGGCTGCTATGGCGAGCGGGAGGACATCGCCTCGCGGCGGCGGGTTCTGGCTCGGCCGCTATGACAGCGGGGCCGCCGACCACACGATCTCCAGAGGGACCCGAGATGGGATTTACGGAACGCGAGACGGAAGCATTCTACGACTCCCACGACGGCGTGTACCGGTCGTTTTGGGACTCCGAGGGCAGTCTGCACTGGGGGCTCTATGACCAGGACCCGAGCCCCGACGGCCAGGATTACCTGGAAGCCTGCCTGCGCTGCAACGAGGTGCTGGCCGCCGCATTGAAACCGATCGGCCCGGACTCGCATGTCCTCGACCTCGGATCCGGCAACGGCAATTCGGCCCTTTGGCTCGCCCGCCGTACCGGCGCCCGCGTGACCGGCGTCGACCTCAGCGGCGTGCGGGTCGGTCACGCCAATGCGCTGGCCAAGCACATGGGCGCGGACCGCGTCGCATTCCACAAGGCATCGGCCACGGCGTTGCCGTTCGCGGCCGGGACCTTCACCCATGTCTGGAGTCAGGCGACGCTTTATCATGTCCATGACCGGATCGGCGCGCTGCGGGAGATTGCCCGCGTGCTGCGGGAAGGGGGCGTGTTCGCGTTCGACGATCTCGTTCAGCCGCGGCCGCAAGTCAGCGACCTGGCCCGGCGCTACGTCTACGACCGGCTGCTGTATGGACCGACATTTTCCCATGAGGCCTATCGGGCCGCGCTCGCCGGGGCGGGGCTGATGCCGGTGGCGCATGCCGATTGGTCGCTGCATCTGCGGCGCAGCTATCAGGCACTGGCGCAACGCGCGTCCCCGCGGCATCCGGATCTTGTCCTGGCCTATGCGAAGATGAGCGAGGCGATCGACCTGGGCGATCTGGGCTGGTCGTTTTTCCAGGTGCGTCGGATCAGCGACCCGGTGGCCTGGGTGTATGCGGCCGATGACGCGGGCGACATCGTCACCAAGTACAACGCCTGGGCGCCGATCTACGAGGCAACGGTTGGCCGGGACTATCATGATTTGGTCGAGACCGCTGCGGCGCGATTCGCCGAAATGTGTCCGCCGGCCCAAACGGCTGTGCTCGACATCGGCTGCGGCACCGGCTTGGTGGGGGCGGCACTCGTCCGGCAAGGCGCGACATGCCTTGTCGGTGTCGATCCCTCGCCCGAAATGCTTTTGCAGTGCCGGCGGAAAAGCATTTACGCCAGCCTGCATGAGGCAAGAGTGGATGCGATGGCCGGCCTGCCGGGGATGCCGGTTCCGGCGGCGATGGCGGTCGGTGTCTTCACCCATGGCCATGCGCCGGTGGAGCATCTACACGCCGCCGCTGCCGCGGTGCAGTCCGGAGGACTGCTTGGCGTGGTGCTGCGCGAGGATATCGCCACGAGCGAAGGCTTTGCGCGCGCGCAGGCGGGCATGAACGCGACTTACACCGGTTGTACTCCGGTCGGCTGCTTCGATGGCCAGGCGCTCGCGTTGCACGTCTGGCGCCGGCCATGATGCGACGCAGTCGGGGCGGACGCCGCCGCACCTGATGGTGTGATTGCTGTTGCGATGCAGCAAGTGATGCGATGGGCCGATGCCGACATAACGGCCGCCTTTCGCAAACACGGGAATAAGAGTAACGTTCAGCGAAAAGCTGACAACGGGACGCGCGGAACAAGGGAAGGAGACCATCATGCTCGACCGCTCAGGCTCGATGATGACGATCGCCGTGGCAGCGGCAGCTGTTGGCGCCGGCATTTTGGTGCCCATCACGCGGGTGCAAGCGCAGGCGCCGGCGGTTTCCGGCACGGCACCAATGGCAGTCTCGGCGCTGAAAACGCCGTGGGGCGAACCCGATCTGCAGGGCATTTGGACCGCCGAATCCGACACCCCCTTGCAGCGCCCGGCCCGGTACGCCAGCCAGGAATTCTTCACCGAGGCGCAGCGGGCCGAGCTGGATCAAGTGCGCGCCGATCTGGGCGGCAAGGACGTCCGCGCGGAGCGCGGGACCGAGCGCGATGTCGGCGGCTCCTACAACCAGCTGTTCGTCCCCCGCAAGCGCACCGGCATCCGCACGTCGATGGTGGTCGATCCGCCCGATGGCCGGATCCCGCAACTGACGCCGGAAGCGCAGAAGTGGGCCGCCGCCGAACGGGCGTTTCGCCTCGCCCTGATCCGATCGACCGAGACGTGCAAGAGCAAGTACCGCAACTGTGCCGGCGGCACCTATGATCCGACGCCGTCGCCGCGGCTTTCCGAACTGGCCCCGCGCTACAACACCGGGGGAATGAATCGCCATGACGGTCCGGAGGACCACGGGCTGGGGGTGCGCTGCCTGGCCGGCGGGATGCCGGAATTTGCCAGCATCAGCTTCCGGCGGATCGTGCAGACACCGGGCGGCATTGCGATGTTCTACGACGTGGGCCAGGGCCAAGGGTTCCAGCGCAACATCGTCATGGACGGGCGGCCGCATCTGCCCTCCAATATTCGCCAGTGGAACGGGGATTCGCGCGGACACTGGGAGGGCAATACCCTCGTCGTCAACGTGACGAACTTCTCGCCGAAAACCGATTTCCGCGGCGCGCGGGAGAATTTGCACCTGGTCGAGCACTGGACGCGGACGAGCCCGACCGAGCTTGCCTACGAGCTCACGATCGACGATCCGACCGTGTGGGCGCGGCCGTGGACCGTCAAGCGCGAGTTCACCCGGCAGAGCGACGAGGAAAATCGCATCTATTATGAGCCGCGCTGTATCGAAGGAAACTTTGCACTGCCGGGGCTGATGCGCGGCGCACGCATGGAAGAGATCGCCTTCGCGGAGGGGCGCGGTCCCAATCCGGCGACCAAAGACAGCACCATCGGGGTTTCGGGTGTCGAGGATGATCCGTTGGAGATACCGCGCTGAGAATGTGCGGTTACAGCTTCTCATTCGCCCGGCGACGACACGCCAACGGATGCGGCCGATCCCGTTTCGGACGGTTGGGACAATGCAAGTGAATCGATCGCCGCGCCGAGCATTCATTCAGATCGCCGCGGCTGTTGCTGCGACGATCATACTGCCTCGCTCCACGTGGGCACTTGATTATCCGGTGCGGCCGGTGCGCATCATCGTGCCATATGGCTCCGGCAGCGTGCCCGACACTACCGCACGGTTATTCGGTCAGCGGCTTTCGGAGCGACTTGGCCAACCATTTGTCGTTAACAATCGGCCTGGTGCTGGAAGTAACATAGGCACCGAGGCGGTGGTCCGTGCTCCAGCCGACGGTTACACCTTGTTGGCAATTGCGGGGGCCAACTACATCAATCCGTTGCTCTATGATAAGCTCAATTTCAATTTTGTTCGCGACATCGTGCCGATCGCGAGCTATGGCCGTGCGCCTCTTATCGTTTCGCTACACCCGTCGATTCCGGCCAATTCGATTCCGGAACTCATCGCTTACGCCCGCGCCAACCCGGGAATGCTGAATGAAGGCTCGCTCACCGGAGGTCCGGTCCATCTGGCTATGGAATGGTTCAAGATGATGACGGGCGTGCACATAGTCCATGTGCCGTATCGGTCTGCTGCGCTTGTCGATTTGCTGAGCGGACGGTTGCAAGTCAGTTTCGATACGATCGGAGTGCTGGCCGCATCCGTCAAGAACGGGAAACTGCGCGGGCTTGCCGTAACCACCGCGGAGAGAAGGGAGGGTTTGCCGGACGTCCCGACCGTAGGTGATTTTATACCTGGCTATGAGATAAACGGTGCGGGCGGGTTTGGCGCGCCGAAAAATACTCCGGCAGAAATTGTAGCGAAACTCAACAAGGAGATCAATGCCGCCCTTGCAAATTCCAATATCAAGGCTCGGATGTTCGAAATGGGGGTCACTGTACTGACAGGCTCACCATCCGATTTCGGAAAGATCATTGGAAGCGAAACCGACAAGTGGGCCAGGGTGATCCGAGCGGCCAACATCAAAGTGGAGTAGTATATCCGCCGCTTATCAATCCGGCAGCCCCGCTATTCGCAAGCCGTCTTCGAACCTAGCGTAATCCTCCGGTCGGCCAAAGCGTACGAAATCCTTAACCTCGGAAATGCGAAACGCAGGGTCAAGCATGCGCAGGCGAGCCATTGCTTTCTGTGCTCGGTCCAAGTGGCCGGCAAGTGCGGGACTCGCTGCAGCAACGCGTAACGTAGGTAGCCAACTCGGCTTCACGCGCCACGCGCTTTCCGCCCAGTACGCAGCTTCATCGTTCCGGCCTGCCATGAAATGACCGAATGCCATCCGGCTCTGCATAGAGAACATCAGTGGATCGAGGGGGCTTAGCCGCATGGCCTGCTCAAAGTGCGCAATCGCCACCTCAGGATCACCGAGATGAACTCTGCCCAGCCGCTGGCTAACCACGCCGAAGCCAAGTTGGGATTGAGCGCGCGCGCTTGGTCGATGAAAACGACGCCGCCTGCAGGATCGTTGGCTACGTGAGATAGAGCCTGACCGCCACTACAGAGCGCCAGTGCGTCGTCGTGACCTAATTCGATCGCGTTCCAAGCCAGCCGAGTAGCTTCCGCGGTCTACCGCGAGCGGTCAACCATCCAGCAACTCGTATTGCGCGGAGCATAGCACCGTGCGGCCATCCCATAGGCCGCGGCAAAGTGAGGATCGATCTCAATTGCTCTTTGGAAAAGGTGCAAGGCTTCGCTGTTAGCCTCCTTGGTGTACCGATAAAAGCTCGCCATTCCGCGAAGAAAATAGTCATAGGCGTTGAGATTTTCGGTGGGCCTTCGCTTGGCGCGCTCGGTCTCGGCTTCCTCGAGCTTCGGCGCGATAGAGCCTGCGACACTTGCCGTCACGCGATCCTGCAGATCGAAAATGTCCTCGATCCGGCCATCGAAGCGATCGGCCCAAAGATGTGCACCGTGGCCGCACCAATGAGCCGCGCCGTAATACGCACGCGGTCCCCCGCGTGCCGCACGCCGCCTTCCAACCCATAGCGCACGCCCAACTCGCGACCTATCTGCTGCACGTCAATCGTTCGGCCCTTGACGTGACGGACGAATGTCGCGCGATCACCAACAGGCGCAGAGTGCGACAACCCCGGATAACGTAATCCGTCATTCCATCTGCAAAGTAGTCTTGCGCAGGATCGTCGCTCATATTGACCTGAACGGCATAACGGCGATCGATGGACGATCGGGAAGTGACAACGCAGCGGACATGGCTGGAAGCGGCGCGGTCAAAATTGAAGGCAGCGGCCGCTTTCGCTTCCGCACCTGAGCGACGAACCGGAACCCCTTACGCGGTACGGTAAGGATCACTTTCTGATTATTGCCGCTATCACCGATCGCCTTCCGCAAGGCATTGACGTGGCTCGTTAGGGTCAATTCCGATACAATTCGCCCCTGCCATACCGCCCCCAGCAAGTCGTCCTTACTGACCACACGGTGGCGGTTGCGGATAAGGTACACCAGGAGGTCGAATACCTGCGGTCCAGCCGAAATCCGCACCGTGCCGCGCATTTGCCGGAGGACCGCGTCCCCAATATAATCTCGGACAGAATCGCCATGACGGTCCGAAGGAAGACACATGCCGCCGCGTTGCCGAAGCCAAGATGGCGTGCCGGATGTTCGGCAACTTCCCATAAGCAATTGAAATATTTGGTAAAGTGCGAGCCTTGCGGTCGTGTCGGGCAAACAAATGGTCGGCGTGTCGGACGGCATTTGGACAAAAATCCACGAGATTTTCAAGCTTTCCGCAATAACTCGCATTCCAAACGCTGCAAGGAGATGCCTTGCGCCTTGGGCGCGGCGTCGGCTCGCTCAATGGAACCGGACAAGCGAGCAACGCGAAGCCGCTTGTCAAAAAGGGAAATGCTATGAACATGCGCGGCGTGATCGCAATGACTGCTGTACTCGCGAGTACTTCGGCTCATGCCCAATATACGGACGGCGTTGTCAAGATCGGTATATTAACCGATATGTCAGGCGTCTATTCGGATATTGGCGGCCCCGGTTCGGTTGTGGCGGCAAAGCTCGCGGTCGAAGACTTCGGCGCGGCGGCTAAGGGCATAAAGGTCGTAATCGTGGGCGCCGACATGCAGAACAAGCCTGATGTGGGTGCCAGTATCGCCGGCACTTGGTTCGATGTAGACAACGTCGATGTGATTGTCGATGGGCTAAATTCAGGCGTTTCCCTTGTAGTCAGCGATATTGCCCGTCAGAAGAACAAGTTGTTTGTGGCGACGGGTGCGGCGACACCTGACCTCACCGGGCCGAAATGCAACGCGAATACCATCCAGTGGGTCTACAATTCCTGGGCGCTGGCCCATGGCACCGGCAAGGCTGTCATGAAGACTGGTGGTGACACGTGGTTTTTTCTGACGGTCGATTACGCCGGGGGTTACGCGCTCGAACGCGATGCTGTTGCGGTGGTCGAGGCTAATGGAGGTAAGGTGCTCGGCAAAGTCCGGCATCCGCTCAACACCAATGACTTTTCATCGTACCTGCTGCAGGCTCAGACGTCCAGGGCGAAGGTGATCGGTCTTGCCAATGCCGGCGGCGACACCATTAATTCGATCAAGCAGGCAGCAGAATTTGGTATCGTCAAGGGTGGACAGCGGCTCGCTGGCCTCCTGCTTTGGGCAAGCGATGTCGCCGCGCTCGGCGTGCCGGTCGCGCAGGGCATCGTTCTGACTGAGGCTTGGTATTGGGACATGAACGATAACAACCGGGCTTGGACCAAACGCTGGCAGGTCGAGCGGCCCGGAAAGATACCCACGGCGAACCACGCCGGTGTCTATTCGGCTGTGACGCATTATCTTAAAGCTATTGAGGCGCTAAAATCAGAACTCCGATGGTCGCGCGGTGGCCGCCAAGATGAGGGAACTACCGACCACGGATCGTCTGTACGGTACAGGAGTGATCCGCGCCGATGGGCGCAAGATCCACGACATGTATCTGTTCGAAGTAAAGACGCCCACCGAATCGAAATATTTTGGTGACCTTTACAAATTGCGCGCTACCATTCCGGCAGCCGAAGCCTTTCGTCCACTGAAGGATGGTGGCTGCCCACTTGTGAACGGTTGATCCGCGCCGCCTGGGGACCGGCGGGCTCATGAGCGACCGACTTCCAAGGGGTCACGCGAAAACTTGCATCTGGTGGAGCGGTGGACGCGGACGGGCCCTGACACGCTCGCCTACGAGGTCACGGTCAACGATCCGACGGTGTGGACAAAGGCCTGGACCGCCAAGCAGGACCTCACCCGGCAGAGCGATCAGCAGAACCGAATATACGCCGAGCCGCGCTGCGTCGAAGGCAATTTCGGTCTTCCGGGATTGCTGCATGGACGGCGGGTCGAAGAGCTTGCCTTTGCGCAAGGACGGGGGACCGACCCGAGAACGCGGGATAGCATCAAAGGTGTCGAGTTTGAGGAGGACCCGCTGGGCGGCAACTGAGGGTGGTGGTCGAGCGATCGGGGACGGCCATGCCCGGATGTCGCGACCAAGCGGTCGCGCATCCGGTTATACGCTCGGTGGCCTCAGAAATCCGCCGTCTTCGCCACGGGAATCGGGAAGAATTGCTCGTTATTTTCCGCGCAGATTTCCTCTGGCATCGGCCGCTGGATACGGTCGTAGCGCTGCGTCACCGACCAGGGCGCATTGAAGGCATCGGGATCGTCGAACTTGATGTCCACCTGCAGCACCTTGCCGCCGTCAACCATTCGGAACCGCTCGACCACATGCAGCTTTTCGGTATGCGGCGTGCGGAAATTATCGACGAAGGTCTTGTCGTTGAGCCCGATGGTATCGACTACCAGCGTATCGCCTTCGTAGTGCCCGACGGACTCGCCATACCATGAGGGCTTCGGATTGGAGGAATGCGGCACGTCGAGATAGACATGCCGCACCTGCTGATCGTTCGAATAGATCATCAGAACTTCCTTCGGCGTCTGCACGAAATACATCGGCTGGAAGCCGTAGAGATGGAACCCGGGAACCCCGGCCGGCATGCAATATGAATGCGGCGTGAAGGCATATTTTCCGCCCAAAACTTCCGCATTGTCCTTCTTCATGCGCTCGACGACCCAGGGCTTCAGCACGGAGGCATGGGCCAGATCGGCAATAAAATAGGTGGGGGTCTGGCCGGTTCGGGTCGCCTCCTGGTTGCTGATCCGCGGATGCGCAGGGTCGTTGCGCAGCGGACTGGTGGCGCCGGGAACGATGGAAAAATCGACGTTGAAGGTGAGCCATCCGGTCTGGTTCGAGGAAAAATCCGGCGGCGCGGCGCTCTGTTGCGCCGCGGCTGGCGCGGTGAGCGCCCCACACATGAAGCCGGTCAGGATACCGCCGGCAAACCACCCCCGCGAAGATTTGCACGAAGATTTGCGTGTGGTCATGGTTCCGTCTCCTCTCGTCGGTCATTGCGCCATTATCGGCATTTTGACCCTTCGCACGCAAGGGTTCCGGCAGTGCTCTTTCGTCGGCACACGCCCCCGCTCTCACATCGGCTTAAACGCGCGGTCGAGCGCCACGTCGATCAGCATCGGCACGTTGTCCTTGAGCGCCTTGGCGATCAGGTCGGTCGCCTCGTGCACCGTCTTGGCGCGGTCGGCGGCGACGCCGAGAGCGCGCGACAGGGCGACGAAATCGATCGCCGGATCGGTCAGCTCCATGCCGACATAGGTGTCGGCCTGCTCGGCGAGAGCGCGAAACCCATGCAGGCGCTGCTTGAGGATGCGATAGGAGGTGTTGTTAAGGATCACGAATACCACCGGGATTTTGTCGTGGGCCGCCGTCCACAGCGCCTGGATGGTATACATGGCGCTGCCGTCGCCGATCAGCGCCACCACTGGGCGCTCAGGCAGCGCGAGCTTCGCCCCGATCGCGGCCGGCAGGCCCCAGCCGATGCCGCCGCCGCGCAACCCGAAATAGCTTTGCGGGTCCTCGCTGCGAATCAGTTGGCGGATGCCGGGCGCCGAGGACAGCGCCTCCTCGATCACCACCGCGTCCTTGGGCAGCATCTCCCCGATGGCATGCAGCAGCGCCAGCGGCTGCACCGGCACCGTGCCGGCCAGCGCGCGGGCCTTGGCGTGCAGCGCCTCGCGCTCGGCTGCGGCGGCTTCGCTTGCGGCCTGCAAACGTGACCGGGCGGCGCCCCGCGCGCCGCTGCCCATGCGTTCCCGCACCATCGCGGTGAGCTCGGGGAGCGTGCTTTTGGGGTCGCCCAAAATTGCGGCGGCCGCCGGATAATTCTTGCCGATCTCCCACGGGTCGGTATCGAGATGTACCAGCGCCATGCCGGGCGGCATCGGTTCGACGCTTGAGGGTAGCGACAGGGTGAACAGGTCGGCGCCGATCGAGATCAGCAGGTCGTATTCTTCCAGCGTCTTGCGAATGATCGGCTGCAAGCGGGTGATGGCGCCGCGAAACAGCGGGTGGGAGGCCGGAAACGACGCCGTGCTCGCCACCAGTTCCGCATAGACCGGCGCGCCGATGAACTCGGCGAGTTCGATCAGCTCCGCATGAGAGCGGCTTTGCGCCACCGCGTCGCCCGCCATGATCACCGGCCGCTGCGCCGCCGCGATGAGCGCGGCGGCCTTGGCGAGTTCCGCCACGTCGCCGCGCACGCCCGGCGCGATGCGGGTCGGCGCGAGAAGATCGAGGTCGCCCTCGGCTTTTAGGATATCGCCCGGCAGTGACAAGAAAACCGGTCCGGTCGGCGGGGCGAGCGCGGTCTTGACGGCGCGATGCACGAGGCGCGGCAGGTCGGTGACGCGCTGGACTTCGGCGGCCCATTTAACGAATGGCCGGGCGAGGGTGGGCAGATCGGCCGAGAGGATCGGCTCGGTGGCGAGATATTCGGTGTCCTGCTGGCCGGCGGTGACCAGCACCGGGGACGATGCCTTTTGGGCATCGTAGAGCATCCCCATGGCGTTGCCCAATCCCGGCGCCACGTGCAGATTGAGGACCGCCAGCCTGCCGGAGGCTTGTGCATAGCCGTCCGCCATGGCCATCAGGGCGGCCTCCTGCAGGCCGAGCACGTAGCGGATGTCGTGCTCGACCGCGAAGGCATCCATCAGCGGCAGCTCGGTGGTGCCCGGATTGCCGAACATCAGGTCAACGCCCTCCTGTTTGAGCAGTTCCAGGAAGGCACGCTTTCCGGACATGGCAGGCACGGTCGTCTCCGTTGGGCTGAGGGCTGCGGGGCGGCGGATTTTGGCAAATCCGAGATATCGAAGGCGCCGCACGATAGCGATCCGCAACCCGTAAATGAAGTATTGCCTTATTACCATAAGCTCCGATCGGCGACTCGCGATGCGCGGCCGCTCGCGGGCGCTGCGCGAGGACTGGACATCGCGGCGTTCGCAGCCATCCGGTCACCGAGGCCGCGGCTAAACGGAATGGCGTGCTTTCGCTGGACGCGGCCGCGCGTATATTGGAACTCTCCAGCGATCTATCATAGCCGGCCTGTGCCTGGCACGCCGCGACGGGGGTAAGAAGCCATGATCAAGAGAGCGATTGGTCGAATGGCGTGGCTCGCCGCCGCGGCAACGGTCATGCTGACGGTGCCGGCCGTGGCGGACCAGATATCGGTCGCCACCACCGGCGCCTTCCGGGAGGCGATCGGCGAATTGGCGCCGGCCTTCGAAAGGGCGAGCGGACACACCGTGTCGGTGAGCTTCGCCGGCACCGACGACATCGTGCGGCGGCTTGCGGCCGGCGAAACCCTCGACCTGGTGATCGCTCCTGCACCGGTGATCGACAATCTGACCGCGCGCGGGCTGCTCAGCCCCGACAGCCGCGCCGATGTCGCCCGCTCGGGGATCGGGGTCGCGGCCCGGCTCGGGGCGCCGCGGATCGACATCGGCTCGGCGGAGGCCCTGCGCAACGCCGTGCTCACCGTTCCGTCGATGGTGCTTTCGGCCGGCGTGAGCGGCGTCTATCTCAACGGCTTGTTCCGCAAATGGGGCATTGCCGAACAGCTGAAGGCCAAGACCGTGACACTGCCGGGCTCCGGTCCGGTGGCGGACGCGATCGCCCACGGCCAAGCCGACATCGGATTTTTGCAAGTTTCCGAATGGCTCACCGTCAAGAATATCGTGTTTCTCGGACCGCTACCGGCCGAGGTCCAGGAAATGACGGCCATCACGGCAGGGCTTGGCAAGGCTTCGGCCGCACCCGAGGCCGCCAAGGCATTTCTGCGGTATTTGCTCTCGCCGGAGGCGGCCGGGGCGAAGACCAGGAGCGGGCTGGAGCCGGGGTGAAGGGCAGCCATACTACCGTATGAAATTGCCAGGTTGGGGTAATTTGGGCGGCAAAGCCTGCCTTGAGATGACAAAGGATGAAAGCTAACTCAACATCAAGGATGACAAATTCCATCCGAATGGCCTGGGACCGGCAAGCAACAAAATCTGTTGGTACATTTGTTGGTAACAAATTTTTGTGATCAAAAAGATGCGGGCGAGCGCCGACCCGCGCTTATGAAAACCGCTAGTCCGCGGCGAAATGCGCTGGGTTGGCGGTCATCGCCACTTGTGGCTGCCCGTCGCCGCGAGATCTGTCCCGGCCGGCAATCGGACCGCGTGCGCGCAATTCTGTCAGATTCCAAAGGGTCCGATCCAGCTAAGAATGGTTATCGGTCTTCTTGCCATCCGGAACCAATCTGCCTTTGCTTTATTGTCTATAGGCCGTACCGGCGGCAAAGGGTTCGTGGAATTGGAACGGCGCGGACCCACCGGTTAAAAAATGTCTGACAAGCGAGCGTTACATACCTCAAGCCGATTCCAATCGAAGGCTCCCCAGGTCTGGAAAAACGTTCGTCGCAGAACAGGGGGGAGAAAAGAGCTCATAATGTCAAAGAAAGCCGCGGAACACCATAAGAAGGCATCCGAACATCTTATGCGCGCTGCAAGGCACCACGACGAAGCTTCCAAGTATTATGACACAAGCGAACACACTATGGGAGCACACCATGCTCATACCGCGAGGGGCCATGTGGTTCAAGCCAAATGGCACGAAGAAGAGGCGGCGAAGGCGCACGTCGAGGGGTACTCGGCGCTATCAATCCCGATTGAACAACTGAACGCATCAAACGACTATTAGCGTTCACCCCGCGATCTTCACATATTCGCTTTATTCTCATCGTCGGAACCCGGCCCATCAATTCGGGCCGCTAGCCCGACCGGCTAAGCCGCCCGTAGACAGTGCGCGGATTCGACGAAAGCGGACGGTGATTCCGATTGATCGCGGACGGCGGTCCCGAGGATTCACGGGTGCAAGGGGTCCGGCGGCGGTGTCTATATCAAGCTTATAGGCGGTTGAGGGATTTTTCCGCTAGACGACCAATTCCATAATTCCGATCATATCAGCCGCTATCTGAGGGCTTCCAAAGCCTGCGCACCGCTCGGTGACCGCTACATGGGCTTTCATCGGCATATGATTCGAATTTTGAAAACTCTGGTCTAGTTTATGCAAAGTATCGCCGTCGAAGCACCACGCGCCTTCGCACCTTGACCGAGCCACTACCAGCTCCGTCAACCAGCGTGATGGCACTATTTAGCTTCACACCCGCGGGACTGTCCGGAACTCGCTGCCGGCCGCCGGCGTTTATTCGGCGGAGGATGAAAAGAGATGCAGAAGCGGGAGCAAATGAGGCCGAGACGCTCACTGGCCTGGGCCTTGGCTGTCCATTTCGTGATGGGGGCGAGTCTCGGAGCGTTCTTGGGGTGTGCGCTTTTGTTCCGCGACGCTGACGGTATGGCCAGGATGATCATGAGCAGCGCCGATCCAGTCAGCACTATATTGGTGTTTATCGGGACACTTACGTTAAATTTTGCGATGGGTGCGGCGATCACCGGCTTGATGTTCACATTGCAAGACCGCAAGTAAGGGTAGGGGCGAACCTCCTCTCCAACAATCGTGCACATGCGCGCGCGAACTGCATTTCGCATCTTTCGCACTGCAACTCGCCGGGGATGTTGGGGGCGATACTTGGAACAGGGGTGCCCTTACGCGCGTTGATCCGTATTCAAATCTAAGCGGAGCAACATCATGACGTGTTTCCTCAATGCAGTCGCAACTGGGAGCGCCATTGTCGCCGGGGGCTTGCTGTTCGTAGATGTCGGCGCCGCCAACGCAAAAGCTTTACATGCTCGGACCTACCGACCGGGTGTCTATGCGCCGCATCGATTTACAGACGGCCATCCGGTGGTCTGCGGAGGGGGGATTTCAACCAGGGTCTATGCCGCTGACCACTACATCGCGCGGCCGCTCATTTGCGGCGGGGGGCCGGTGAACAACAACTTGAATCCGGATTTCCAGCTGGGCGGTCGATAAAGAATGCTATCCACGCCTCGGTCCGGTGCGAGGAATTGCGGCGCGGCGTGGACTACGATTTACCGAGTTCCTATGGCTCGCTCGCACGCTCCGATCGTCGCCGTGCACCCCGCGGGGCAATTTCGGTCACGATCTCCATCACCGGGCCGACCGCGGTGAGCGCCACCGCGGCATCGCCGGCCTCAGCGCGCGCGGTCTCCGGCACGAAAGCGCGGGCGAAGCCGAGTTTGGCGGCCTCTTTCAGCCGGGCGGCGGCCTGCGGTACCGGCCGCACCACGCCGGACAGGGAGATTTCGCCGAAATAAACCGCGTCGCCCGGCAGCGGAGCACCGGCGAGCGAGGAAACCAGCGCGGCGGCCGCGGCGAGATCGGCCGCCGGTTCTTGAATCCGCAGGCCGCCCGCGACGTTGAGATAGACGTCGTGGCCCGACAACCGAACGCCGCAATGGGCCTCCAGCACCGCCAGTACCATGGCGAGACGATTCTGGTCCCAGCCCACCACGGCGCGGCGGGGCGTGCCGAGTGTCGTCGGCGCCACCAGCGCCTGGATTTCCACCAGCAGAGGGCGCGTGCCTTCGATTCCGGCGAACACGGCCGTGCCCGGCGCCCCAAGGTCGCGCTCCGACAGGAACAGCGCCGAGGGGTTGACGACTTCCCGCAGCCCGCCGCCCGTCATTTCGAACACGCCGATCTCGTCGGTCGCCCCGAAACGGTTTTTCACCGCCCGCAGGATGCGGAACAAATGCGCGCCCTCGCCCTCGAAGGACAGCACCGCATCGACCATATGCTCGACCACACGCGGCCCGGCGATCTGGCCATCCTTGGTGACGTGGCCGACCAGAATCACGGCCGCACCGGAGCGCTTGGCATAGCGGATCAGAACTTGGGCGGCGCCGCGCACCTGACTCACGGTGCCGGGCGCGGATTCGATGACGTCGCTCCACATGGTCTGGATCGAGTCCACGACCACCAGCCGCGGCGTCGGCCCCTCGGACAGCGTCGCTACGATATCCTCGACCCCGGTTTCGGCCGCGAGTTCAACCGCGGCCTGCCCAAGGCCGAGCCGGTCGGCACGCAACCGCACTTGTGCCACCGCTTCCTCGCCGGAAATGTAGACGGCGCGGTGGCCGGCGCGGGCGATCGCCGCGGCGGCTTGGATCAGCAGCGTTGACTTGCCGATACCCGGATCCCCGCCGACCAGCAGCACCGAGCCGCGCACGAACCCACCGCCGGTAACCCGGTCGAGTTCCGCAAGACCGGTCGGCGTCCGCGGCGCGTGGTCAGTTTCACCGGCCAGCGGATGCAGCACGAAGGGGCGTCCCTTGCGGGGGGGCCTGCCGGGTCCGGCAGCCAGCGCAACACCGCCGGCGGTTTCCTCTGCGATGGTGTTCCACTCATTGCAGGACTCGCACTTGCCCTGCCAGCGGCCATAAACGGCGCCGCAGTTCTGGCAGACGAAGGACAGGGCACGGCGGGCCATCAGATTAGGACCGGGTTGCGCTCGGGTCGGGGTGTCATAGGGTGGGTAAAGGCGCGCAAAGCGGATGGGAACTCTCCCGACCCTCCCGGCCGCGCCAGACGCCTTTACGCACCTTACAATGCTATGATTAGAGGCGACCGGAAATTGGTATAGGCAGCCAATCAGGGAGCACGGTGGACCATATCACTCGGCCGTTCGACAGCACGTGCGTCCATCAAGTACCGCCGAGACGCGGGGATGGGTACAAGGCAGCCGGGCAATCAACGCGGCAAAGCCTCGCCCCCCTCCTGTGGTGGTTGATCCCCCTCCGAGGGCACCAAGCTGCCGCCCAATTCGACGCCGCCGGGCGCAAATCCCTTGGAACGGCCGCCGACCGCCTCGCGGATCGCTTGGCGAATCCCGGCATTGGAAAGGAACAAATCGTGGTTGATGATCCCCCAGCCGCGCTGCGAGCCATCGATCACGTGCAATCCCAACTTCTCTAACCGCGCGCCCTCGGCCGCGCCGACGCGTGTGGTCCCGCCGCTCAACCATCCGGAAACGGCGAGCGCCCGGTCGTCCGTCGCGGTAATCACTGTGATCTTCCTGGCGAGCGGGCCGATGCGCGGAACCAACTCCGTGAAGACGTCCATATCGATGTCCGGCGAGGCGAACACGATCGCGCCGATCCGGTCCGCCGCGGTGTCGCCGCGCTTGGCGTAGAGCTGCCGCAGCGCTTCCAGCGTCAACATGGTCCCGACACTGTGGGCGACGATGTTGATCCGGCCGATGGTCTGACTGGACATCAGGCCCTCGATGATCTGCTGCAGGGCGTCGCGCGACCACATGGCACTTTCGCGGTCGTAAACATAGTCGAGCAGCTTTGCGCGCGACGGCCAGGAGAATGCCATCGTCTCGCCGCTGAATTTGATTCCGTCCGACAGGCGTGCGGCATTGAGCACCGCGGCCTCGAAGGTCTGGTTGTAGCCATGAACAAAGAGGAGGACGTTGCGGCCGCTGGTGGCTTGGCGGAGCACTTCGGTGGTGTCGGACGCCGGTTCGACCAACTCGATCCGCCAGTCTTCCATACCGATCGACGCCAGGGAAAAGCGCCCGTCGTCGGGGGGGTGCAGGCGTACCCGCGCGACCGTCACGTTGGACGCCCTTTCAGCCCCGTACCAAGGTTTCGCGCGCGCCCCATTCAACGGCTTGCGGGTCGTCGCGACCAGGAGAGTCGGCCGGCCCGAGAATTCGGAGGCCTCGAAGCGGGGCGCATTGGCCGCCAAGCCGGCGCAGCCGGCCACGGTAAGCGCCCCGCCTGTCGCGCCAAGACCGCGCAGGATCGCCCTGCGGCTAATCCGTGGATCGGTAAAACTCATGGGCAGCGTTCACTAACCTTGGGCAAATCGGCCAACTCCATCGAAAGCCTATTTGGGAATTGATCGCGGCAACAACAGGGCGGCCCGAGCCAGCGAGCATGGCCAACGGCCCGCGTGTATCATCGTGCCGGCACCCGTTCAGCATTCCCGGCGAATTGGGGTCGCGGCGGTCGCCACGCCACTTACCACAACGGCGACCGACTATCTCTTCAAGAACACGTAGTCCGCCGCGTAAGGCACCGCGACGGTCGTGCCGGCCTTCTCGCAGGTGCCGGCCAATTGACCGCCGACCGTGTTGATGCGCTGGATCGCGGTGACGCCAGCGAGCGCGCCGGCGCCACGCGCCTCGACCACCTCGAGCTTCAGCCAGGGAACGTCCTTCGCGGTCAAACCGTCGGCGCGCCCGACCGGCTTGCCGACCACACGGCTGCCGTCGGTATGCTCCCAACTCGGCCCCACATAGTGCCGGCCGACGGTTTTGCCGTCCTTGATCAGGGTCGCGACCGGCTCGCGGAATTGCCAGGCGAGCTGGCCGCCCTCGGCGGCCTTGCAGTCATAGACCTGCGCGCCTTCGGCATGCACGGAAAGGACAACGGCTTCGCCCTTTGCCGCGATGGCGTCGGGCATCGGCGCTTGCGCCCACGTCGGCACCGTGCCGATTGCGCATAGCATCGCTGTCGGCAACCACGTCCGAAAGTCCATTGTGTGCCTTCCCGATTTCACGCCCGTGCGCGGTAGCAAATCCTGAGGGCGAGATAGCCCAAAACCCCTATGGCATAAGCCAAGGTCAACACCGATGCCATCAAGCGCCCAGCAAAGTAGCCTGCTCCAGATACGGTCGGACCGATTGTAACAAGCCAAATCCAAAGGCCGCCCAAGACGCTCCCCGACATCAGGACAAACCCCGCAATCCAACGCCATGAGGGCGTCAGGATCGCAAGAATGACCAAGATCGCCAGGTAGGGCAGTGACAGAACCAACCCACCGGCGAACAACTCGGACATCGACAGCCCCCCTGGGCGCCACTGAGGGCTCTGCTTCGGAGGTTACAGCATCTGTGGCGCAAACAGCATGGGGCGGATGAGATATGTGTCATCCGCCATTGTGCCACCGAGACGGCGGGCCTACGAGATGGCGGGTTAAAGCGAACCCACCCGCCTCACTCATTGCCTACGCCATCGCCTTCTTCAAATTCTCATCGACCTTGTCGAGGAAGCCGGTGGTGGAGAGCCATTTCTGGTCGGCACCCACCAGCAGGGCCAAGTCTTTGGTCATGTAGCCGGCTTCGACGGTATCGACGCACACTTTCTCTAATGTGGCGGCAAACTTGGCGAGGTCCGGATTGTTGTCGAGCTTGGCCCGGTGGGCGAGGCCGCGGGTCCAGGCGAAGATCGAGGCGATCGAGTTGGTGGAGGTGTCGCGTCCCTTCTGATGCTCGCGGTAGTGCCGTGTGACCGTCCCATGGGCGGCCTCCGCTTCCACCACCTTGCCGTCCGGCGTGGTCAGCACCGAGGTCATCAGGCCGAGCGAGCCGTAGCCCTGCGCCACCGTGTCCGACTGCACGTCGCCGTCATAATTCTTGCACGCCCATACATAGCCGCCGGACCATTTCAGCGCCGCCGCCACCATGTCGTCGATCAGGCGATGCTCGTAGGTGATCTTCTTCTTCTCGAACTCCGCCTTGAACTCGCGGTCGAACACCTCCTGGAAAATATCCTTGAAGCGGCCGTCATACACCTTGAGGATGGTGTTCTTGGTCGAAAGATAGACCGGATAGCCGCGGGCGAGCCCGTAATTGAACGAGGCGCGGGCGAAATCCCGGATCGAATCGTCGAGATTGTACATCGCCATGGTGACGCCGGCGCCCGGCGCCTTGAACACTTCCCGCTCGATCTTGGTGCCGTCGGCGCCCACGAAGGTGAGCGTGATCGTCCCCTTGCCGGGGAAGATGAAATCGGTGGCTCGGTACTGGTCAGCATAGGCGTGGCGGCCGATGATGATCGGCTTGGTCCAGCCCGGCACCAGGCGCGGCACGTTCTTGCAGATGATCGGTTCGCGGAAAATAGTGCCGCCAAGGATGTTGCGGATGGTACCATTGGGCGATTTGTACATCGCCTTGAGGTTGAATTCCTTCACCCGCGCTTCGTCGGGCGTGATGGTGGCGCATTTCACCCCGACGCCGACCTTTTGGATCATCTCGGCTGCGTCGATCGTGACCTGATCCTCGGTCTTGTCGCGATACTCCATGCCCAGATCGTAATAGAGCAAATCGATATCGAGATACGGATGGATCAGCTTGTCCTTGATGAGTTGCCAGATGATTCGTGTCATCTCGTCGCCGTCGAGTTCGACGACCGGGTTCTTCACTTTGATCTTGGACATCGGTTGAGCGACCTTTTGTCGAGCGCGCAGGGCTGATTGTGAAAAGGGGCCGGCGCGCGCTCGCGTCAGGCGCCGTTGTCCCCCGTCCGGCGGGCGTCGCTATAGCACAGGCTCACCGGATGTCATGCGAATTGCATGGGCAGGGCGGCGATCCCGGTGGCTCACCTGCTCATGCGGCCAAATACTGCAAAGTCGCAAGACGATGCTTTAATTCGGTGATGGAGGCGAAATGGCATGCGGGACGCGCGTTCAGGCCGATAATGTTCTTGTCGAAGTGCATGAAGGGATCCGACCCATCGCTTCCGCTCGACGGCGTCGAAAACCTGTACCGCATGGGAAACGGCGGGTCGGCCGCTTTGAACGATCCGCCACCACGTGAGTGGACGCGTGGCGCCCACTCACGTGCGCGTTAGCGCCCCTCAATACAACCCGCCGCTCCGCACCGGGCGCTCCCCGTCGCCATTCGGCCCGCCGGGATTGTCCAGGCTGCTGACCGCGGCGGCCGAATAGCTGTCGGGCGGCGCGGTGCCGGGCTTGAAGGCTTCCAAAATGGTATTGCCGCTGTTGGGCCCGGCACGCTGGCCGGACCTGAAATCGACCCGGATCAGCTTGATGCCGGGCGGCGGCGCGAACGGGATCGCCGGCTTGTCGGCGAGCGCCGCCTTGAAGAAATCCTTGGCGATCGGGGCGGAGAGATGGCCGCCGGTGGCGCCACGTCCGAGATGGCGCGGCTTGTCGTAGCCCATATAGACGCCCACCGCGAGATCAGGCGTAAAGCCGACGAACCAGGCGTCCTTCTCGTCGTTGGTGGTGCCGGTCTTGCCGGCGATCGGCTTGCCGACCTCCTTGACCACGGTTGCGGTGCCGCGCTGGACGACGCCTTCCATGATCGAGGTGATTTGATAGGTGGTCATCGGATCGAGCACCTGCTCGCGGCGGTCGATCAGGGCGGGTTCCGGCTGGTTCTCCCATTTGGCTGCGTCGCAGCCGCGGCATTCGCGCTGGTCGTGCCGGTAGATGGTGTGACCGTAGCGATCTTGGATGCGGTCGATCAACGTCGCCGTCACCCGCCGCCCGCCATTCGCCAGCATCGAATAGGCGGTCACCATGCGCAGCACGGTGGTTTCGCCGGCGCCGAGTGAATAGGAGAGGTAATTCGGCAGGCTGTCGTAGATGCCGAACCGCTTGGCATATTCGCCGATCAGCGGCATGCCGATGTCCTGCGCCAGCCGCACCGTCATCAGGTTGCGCGACTGTTCGATGCCGTACCGCAACGTGGACGGGCCGGCATATTTGCCGGTGGCATAATTCTCCGGCCGCCACGCGCCGACGCCCGGCCCTTGATCGATTTCGATCGGCGCATCATTCACGATCGAGGACGGCGTATAGCCGTTGTCGAGGGCGGCGGAATAGACGAACGGCTTGAACGAGGAGCCGGGCTGGCGCATCGCCTGGGTGGCGCGATCGAACTGGCTCTGATCGAACGAGAAGCCGCCGACCAAGGCGAGGACGCGCCCGGTGAGCGGGTCCATCACCGCCATGCCACCGGACACTTCCGGAATCTGGCGCAGCTTGTAGGTGCCTTCCCTAAGCGGTTCCACATAGATCACGTCGCCGGGTGCCAAGACTTGGCTAACCTTCAACGGATTCTTCGCGCTCGACGCCCGCGCCCATTTGACGCCCTCGACCGGGATGTTGCCGATCTCGCGGTCGCGCACCACGGCGCCGCCCGGCTCGCGTGCCGGCTGCAGCCCGATTCGCGCCGACTGAGCGCTGGTTTCCAGCACCACGGCGAGCCGCCACGGCGCCACATCCGTAAAAGCGCGCACGTCCGCGAGCTTGACGCCCCAATCGCCGCTGATATCGATCTTCTGCGCTGTCCCGCGATAGCCCAGGGCCTCGTCGTAGCGAATGAGGCCGTCGGTGAGCGCCTTGTGGGCGATCGTCTGCATCTTGGGATCGAGCGTGGTGTGAATTGACAGGCCACCCTCGTAGAGCCGCTTCTCGCCGTATTTGTCATAGATTTCGCGGCGTACGTCCTCGGCGAAATAGCCCGCAGCAACGATGTGGGAACCGGTGCCGCGCTGCGCGATGGTCAGCGGCTCCTTCTTCGCCTTCTCGCCGGCCTCGGCGGTGATATAGCCGTTCTCGACAAGGCGTTCGATTACGTAGTTGCGCCGCTCGATTGCGCGCTCGTGCTGGCGGAACGGATGCAGCGTGGTCGGCGCCTTCGGCAGGGCCGCGAGATATGAGGCTTCCGCCACCGTCAGTTCGTGCACCGATTTATCGAAATACAAGAGTGCTGCGGCCGCCACCCCGTAAGCCCCGAAGCCGAGATAGATTTCATTGAGATAGAGCTCGAGAATCCGGTCCTTGGAGTAGGCCCGTTCGATCTTCAGGGCGAGCAGGGCTTCCTTGATCTTACGCGAGAACGACACCTCGTTGGTCAACAAAAAGTTCTTGGCCACCTGCTGGGTGATCGTGGAAGCGCCCTGCGGCCGGCGGCTGGTCCCGATGTTCTGGATATAGAGCCAACCGGCACGGGCGATCCCGTTGAAGTCTAGACCCGGATGCTCATAGAAATTCTTGTCCTCGGCTGAGATGAAGGCGTTGGTGACCAGCTTCGGAATAGCCTGGATCGGGAGGTATAGCCGCCGCTCCTTGGCGTATTCGGCCAGCAGCTCCCCGTTGCCCGCATGCACCCGCGTCATCACCGGCGGCTCGTAATCCTGGAGCTGGGAATAGTCCGGCAAATCTTTGGAATAGTGATAGAGGAGGCCGGCAACTCCGCCCACCGCCACCAGGAACAAGAGCGTCCCGATCGCGAACAGGAAACCGAAAAACCTGACCACTAATTGCATCGATCCCATCCCCCTTCGCCCGCCCTTCGGGCGCCCGCCGCTTACGCCGGACCAGCCGCCGCCGGCGCGTCGCCGGCTTCACAAGCTCGATACGGCTCCATGTCCGCGGGTCCGATACGGCACCTCCGGATCGGTTGTCCTCCAACCCCCGCGGTCGCGGTCGCAACCGGCAAACCGCTAGTCACCTGAGTTTATGTCGAAACTTTAGCCGCTTTCATGGCCGGACCTTGGCCTTGCGGCGGCATCGCACGCCGGGCGACCACGGCCGCGGTGGCCATCGATCCGGGCCCGGAACCGCCTTCCGATTTGGCGTTCAGCGCGCCGTGAAAGCGCCCGCAAGCCGCGCGGTGAAATAGCTGTCAACGGCGCGCGCAATCGCATCGGCTGCGCGGGCGCGCCATGTCTCCGAGATCAGTTGCTTCAAGTCGCCGGGATTCGACACATAACCAAGTTCGATCAGCACCGACGGAACGTCGGGCGCTTTGAGGACGCGAAAACCGGCGGATTTTAAAGGGTTCTTGTGCAGTCGCACGGCCGTGCGCAACTCACTCACTACGTCGCGCGCAAACCGCCCCGAGAACAGCCGCGTGTCGCGCTGCGCGAGGTCGATGAGGATGTCGGCGATGTCCGGTTCCGCCGACAGATCGACCCCCGCGATGACATCCGCGCGATTCTCCGCGTCCGCCAGCCGCTGGGCTTCCGCATCGGTGGCGCGATCCGACAGGACATAGACCGTGGCCCCATCGGCGTCGCCGTCGCCGCGTGCCAGGGCATCGCAATGGATCGAGATCATGAGCTGTGCTTGGTTCTGCCGGGCGAGCCTCACCCGGTCGCCGAGTTCCAGAAAGGTATCATCCGCGCGAGTCATGACCACCCGGTACTTGCCGGTCTTTTCCAGCTTTTCGCGCAGCAGGGTGGAGAATGCGAGGACGAGGGTCTTTTCTGATTCGCCGCTGGGCGCATGGGTTCCGGTGTCGACACCGCCGTGTCCGGGATCGAGCACCACGACCGGCAGGAGGTCGGTCGCGCGGTGGTTACTATCCACCTCTCCCGACTGGTCAGGGAGGGATTGAGCACCGCCGGCGGTCGCCGCGGTGCGCAAAAAGGTGTCGCGATCGACGGACGCGAGGTCGACCACCATCCGGGCCGGCTGGTCATCCACCGCGTCGAGCATGAATGCCTTCACGACCCGGGCCGGGCCGGTCAACTCGATAACGATGCGCGAACCGCCGGCCGCGACCGGCCCATAACGGAATGTCTTGACGACACCGCGGCCCCGCTCACCGGTGCGTGGTGGAAACCGGAACTCGATCCGCTGCAAGTCGATGACGACCCGGTAAGGATCGGCGAGTGTAAACGCCCGCATCTCGATTTTCTCGGAGAGGTCCACCACCATCCGGGTCTGCCGGTCGTCGCCGGCCAGGCGCGCGTCGGTTGCGATTGGTGGCATGTCGGCCGCGACCGGCGAGGTGCCGGACGCCGCCGTTCCCTGTGACCGGAGGGCCGGCGGCCAGGCAATACCGAGAGCCAAGCCGAACACCATGGCCGCGAGCGCTAGCACCGATACCGTACGAATCACCCGATGCATGGCGGCCGGCGCCGTGCCGGTGTGCTGTTCGGCATGTCGCAATGGCGCGCGCCCCCGTTCACACTTTTCCGCAATCGTCGGATCGCCGCAAGGGTGATTTACCTCTGGACCCGACCGGACGGTCTTACCCAATTTCCACGATGCTATCGGCGCTGGGTTAAGCGATTGTCACTGGATATGCCGAGCATGCGGAGCGATGGCGCTTTTCCCGCCGACTGTGTCTTGGAGGCAACAGCGTGCGGACCGAAACATTGTCGCTATACGCGCGGCTTCCCGTCGTAACCGTGCAGGAAGCGCGCAAACGCCTTGAGCGTCGCTTCCGAAACGTGGTGCTCGATCCCCTCCGCATCCGACTCGGCGGCCTCTGCCGGCACCCCAATGGCGCGCAGCACGTCGACCACGAGCCGGTGCCGGGCACGCACCCGATGCGCCAACTCCGTGCCGGCTTCGGTGAGAAAGACGCCGCGATACGGGCGCGAGGTCGCCATGCCGGCCCGCTTGAGCCGCGCGATGGTCTTGATGGCGGTGGCGTGGGATACCCCGAAACGGCGGGCGATGTCGGTCGGCCGCGCTTCGCCGGCGCTCGCCAACAGATCGTCGATCAGTTCCACATAGTCTTCCAGCAGTGCCGTGGACTGCGCCGAGCGCGTCTTGCCGAAGCGGCGCGCCTGGGTGGTCTCCGCCGGGAGTACGCCCTCCGGGGCATCCTGGGAGGGATTGCGCGCCTTCTTGGATGCTGCGGTCGCCACCATGATTGCCAATGTCCTGCACAGCAGCGTGAGCATATTCGCGCGCCGGCGTCAAAGCGACGGTCACCATCCAACGTGTCCAAAGTGTAGAGGCGATTGACAATCGATGCATCGCACATATCATGTAGCCCATGCTACATTCCGATGGCGAGGCTTTAACGGAGCGCGGGCGTCTCGCCCGACCGACCGACCAAGAAGCGGGCGGGATGCCCGCGCCCCGGCAGCCTGCGGCGGTGGCAGCCATGGATATGGAACACCGCAGACCCGGAACGAATGGCATGAGCGAACTGCGAACCGGCGTGGCGGCGCGCATCGGCTCATTGACCGATCGCAATATCGCAACGGCGCGCGACGTGCTGGCCGGCCGCAGCCGGGGCCCGTGGGGCTATCTGGCCTTCGTGGGGCCCGCGGTGGTGGCCTCGGTCGCCTATGTGGACCCGGGCAATTTTGCCACCAATATCCAGGCGGGGGCCAAATATGGCTACGAATTGCTATGGGTCGTGCTCGCTGCCAATCTGATCGCCATGCTGTTCCAGGCGCTGTCCGCGAAACTCGGCATCGTCACAGGGCGTAATCTTGCGGAAATGTGCCGCGACGAATTTCCGCGATCCGTTGTGTGGGCGATGTGGATCGTCAGCGAAATTGCCGCGATGGCGACCGATCTCGCGGAGTTTCTCGGCGGCGCCATCGGGCTGGCGTTGCTGCTGCACATTCCCCTGCTCCTCGCGATGGCGATCACGGCGTGCATCACCTACGCGATCCTGATGCTGGGGAGTTCCGGGTTCCGGCCGATCGAGCTGGTGGTCGGGGGCTTTGTGGGTCTCATCGCACTCTGCTACGCGATCGAAATGCTCATATCGCCGGTCGATTGGGGTGCGGCGGCGTTTCACACCGTGGTGCCATCCATCGCGGATGGCGAAGCACTGCTGCTGAGCGTCGGCATCATCGGCGCCACTGTGATGCCCCATGCCGTATACCTGCATTCGGCACTGATGCAGGACCGTACGCCGGTGCGCGACGACGGAGACAAGCGCCAGGTGCTGCGCTTCTCCAACCTGGAGGTCGTGCTGGCGCTCGCGGTCGCCGGCGTCGTCAACATGGCGATGGTAATGATGGCCTCGAGCGCGTTCCATGCCGGACACAGCGAGGTGGCGGAAATCGAAACCGCCTATTTGACTTTGACCCCCTTGCTGGGGGGCGCCGCCGCGGGCGTGTTCCTGCTGTCCCTCATCGCATCGGGGATTTCGAGTTCGACGGTCGGCACCCTGGCGGGCCAGATCATCATGCAGGGCTTCGTCGGCTTCCGCATCCCCATCGCGGTCCGCCGCCTTGTTACCATGGCACCGGCCTTCGTCGTGGTGGCGCTCGGAGTTAATGCTACCCAGGCGCTGGTCGGCAGCCAGGTCGTGCTCTCGATCGCGCTGCCGGTGCCGATGATCGCGCTGCTCATGTTCACCCGCCGCGCCGATATCATGGGGACGTTCGCCAACGGCCGGTTGACCAACCTGGCGGCGCTTGCCGGCACGATCGTGGTGCTGGGATTGAACGTGTTCCTGATCCTGCAGACTTTGGGGGTGCCGATTCCAGGGCTGGGCGACGGAGGCGCGGCTGCAGGAACTGCCCCTGCGGCGGCAGCATAATCAGACCTTGCGAACGCTGCCAGCTCATCACCGCGATCCATTCGATCGGATGCTGGTCGCCCAGGCGGTGGCCGAGCCGCTGCATCTCCTCACCTGCGACGAAAAGTTGAAACCCTACAGCGATCTGGTCATATTGGTATAGGGACGCCATTTTTGATGCTTGATGGTTTCGGAGGTAGCCGGGAAGCGGGAAACGACATCCTGGTACGGAGTTTGACACGTCCCGCATGTCGCTGAGCTCGTGCGGGCTACGAGCCTGGGCGCGTTTATCCTTCCATCCCGCGCGTCCGGCGTGATAAATTTTGTCTATGAAGCAATCCGAGCCGGTCGGCGGCATTCAGTCGCAATACATCTGCACATTCCGTCCCGAGGCGAAGGGTGGCTACACCGTACGTTGCGCCGCATTCCCGGAACTGATCACCAACGGACGTACGCTCGAAGCGGCGCGCTCGGCCGCACGCGAAGCGCTGGAGCTTTGCCTTGAAGTTTATCGGGATGAAGGATGGCCCATCCCGGAACCGGACGCCGATCCACGTCAGGTGATCAAGGAAGTCGTGCCGGCCACACTTGCCCCCGTATGAATTTGCCTGATCCTCTCGTCAGCGCACGATCCGAATGCGGTGCGCCTCGCTGTCCGCCACATAGAGAACACCAGCATCAGCAAACACGCCGTGGGGGCGCGAAAGCCGGCAGCGTAGCGGGGCCGGCTCGGGGCCGTCGCCGCGCTGGCCGGTGCCGAGCACCGTCTTGATGATGCCGGTGTTGAGGTCGATGCCGCGCACCACATGGTTCTCGGTGTCGGCCACGAACAGCGTGTCGCCGGCCCAGGCGAGCCCCTTCGGCCCGCCGAGCTTGGCCGCTCGCGCCGGCCCGCCATCGCCCGCATAGCCTTGCTCGCCGGTGCCGGCCACGTGATGAATCGTACCGGCCCTGGCGGCGATCCGATAGATTGCGTTGCCTTCGCGCAGCGCGAGATAAAGATCGCCGTCGCGGTCGAACGCGATCGTCCGCGGGCCGTTCAGCGGCGCATCCTTGACCGGCGCGCCATCGGGGGTCGGCTGCCGCTCGCCGGTGCCGCCATAGGTGGTGACGATCCCGCTCGCCAGATCGACCTGCCGGATGCGGTGGTTGCCGATATCGCAGATCAGCAGCCGGCCGCTGCGGTCCACCGCAATGCTGTGCGGCTGCCGAAGCTGCCGCTTGCGTTGCCGGCCCGCCGTCGCCGGAAAATCCCGCTCGGCCGGTTCCGGCGAAGGTGGTGGCAACGCCGGTCTTGGCGTCGATTTTCCGCACCACGTGATTGTCGCGCTCGGCGATATAGAGGTTGCCGGCGGCGTCGAACTGGATTTCATGCGGCATGTTCAAGGCCGCTGCGGTCGCCGGTCCGCCGTCGCCGCCGTAACCGCGTTGCCCATTGCCGGCGACCGTGGTCATTGCACGCGTCTTCAGGTCGAGCCGCCGGATGCGCTGATTGTCCAGATCGCAAAAATACAACGCCCCATCCGGCCCGATGATGAGACCGTAAGGATTGTTCACCGCGCGATCCGAATAACCCGGCGCCCCGGTGCCGATGAGCGTGGACACGGTCGGCGGCGCCGCCAGCAACGGTGACGGCGCGCACGCAAGCAGCAGAGCTTTCAGGATATCGCGACGATACATAGAGCGTCCCTCCCGCGCGGAGCATGAACGAGTCCGCAGTTGATGAACGCATAATAGCCCATCCACACTCCGGCAATGCATTGCCTTATGGCGTCGCGGGAATTGGGATTTTCGGTCCATCTGCAGAGAATTGGTGGGCCGGGTCCGCCAAGCGAACGCAGGCGGCCAACGGGCCTGTAGTCTGTTCACCCGCGCGCACCGATCCGCTCCCGCGGCTCGAACAGCGAGGTGAGCAGCGCGGCCCGGTTGGGGCGTCCGATCAATACAACGCCGTCACCCTCGCCGACGATGGCGGTCGGCGGGGGAGCGGTGTGCACGTCGCCGTCGCGGCGGTTGATCTGGACGATGAAGAAAGCGCCTTTGGCGTGCTTTTCGATCGCCGCGACCGTCATGCGCACCGCCGGGCTTTGCGGGGCGGCGGTGACGACTTCGAGTTCCATGCCGAAATTGTGCAGCACGCGCTGAAAGCCGGTCGAGCGCTCCAGCCCTTCGATGAACCGCGCCAATTCCTCGTGCAGGATCAGTTCGGCGATCCGCTCGGCGCCGATATGGGTCGGCAGCACCACCTTGTCGGCGCCGGCATGCAACAGCTTGCTCTCGGTGCTCGACAATTCGCCGCGGGCGACGATCGCCAGATTGGGATTGAGCGCCCGCGCGCTCAGCGTGATGAACACATTGAGCGCGTCGTTCGACAGCACGGTTGCCAGCGCGTGCGCCCGCATGACGCCGGCGGCCAGCAGGCCGGCCTCGCTGGTGGCGTCGCCCTGGATGCAGAGATAGCCCTGACGGCGGGCCTCGTCGGCGCGCGCTTCGTTCTCTTCAAGGATGACCAGGCCGGCGCTGCTTGCGGTCAGCGACCGGGCCAGCACGGAACCGAAGCGGCCGAAACCGCAAACGATGACGTGCCCTTTGAGCTGATCGATTTGTGCATTCATGCGCTTCAGGCCCATGACCTTGTTGAGCTGGCTGACGGTGATGTATTGCACCAGCGCGCCAGTCAGGAAGATGATGCCGGTGCAGCCCAAGACGATCAGCGAAATGGTGATGGCATCCAAAGCCGGCGTGTTGATCGGCCGGGTCTCGCCGTAGCCGACCGTGAACACCGTGATGATGACCATGTAGAGGGCGTCGCGGAAGCTCCAGCCGACCGCCATATAGGCCGCGGTGGCAAGCACCATCACGACGATCATGAAGGCGATGCCGACGGTGAGATTGCGCACCGGCGAGTCGAGCAGACCGCTCATCCGCGGCTTGGGCACGCGGCGGATCGGACGCGGCCGGCGGCGCCGGGCAGGTGTAGCCGGTGCCGGCCGGTCGGCTGATTTTTCCGGCGTTGATTTTTCGGCAGGAGGCGCGTCAGCAGGCGGCGCGTCAGCAGGCGGCGCAGGAGTGACAACGTCCGGCAGAGCGACCGGACCCGCGTCCGGAGCATCGCCCGCTCTCATCGGCTCACCGGCGCCCCCGTGATCTGCCACCGTCAGTTCGCGCTCTTATCGCTTTCGCCTCAAGCCACAATTCCGTCCGTCCATGGTCTCCCACGATCGCCAGGACCGTGCAGCCCTGCGGGCTTGCGGACGCAATTCAACCATTTCGGACGCATGCATGAAATGCGCCAAGCGGCGGCGGCTCCGAGCGTTCCCCGACCGCGGGTGGAGCGAATCGGCGAAACCCCATCTTCGCGCTGACAAGCCATGCCGCCGGCGATAAGATCGTTGCGGCGAACACCAAGCAGGCCGGGCACCGGCCGCGGTTCGGGAGGAAACGCCATGTGGAAATCGATCAGTGCTGCCGCGCTCATCGCGGGATTGAATGTCGTTTCGCCGGCACTCGCCGAGGAGGCGCTGGCGATCGCCAAACAGGGTTATTTCTTCGTCGGCGGCAAATACGTAACCGTCGGCGACAAGCAGGTGATGACCGGGCAAGCTTATGTCGAATATCAGGTGCCGGAGAAACGCACCCAACCCTATCCGCTGGTGATCGTGCCGGGCGCGGCGCAGACCGCGACCAATTTCAACGGCACGGCCGACGGCCGCGAAGGCTGGACGCAATATTTCCTGCGCCGCGGCTATGCGGTCTACATGGTCGATCAGCCGGGCCGGGCGCGTTCGGGCTACCAGCCGGACACCGAAGGCCCGCAGGCCTACCCGCAGATACTGAACGTGCAGCAGCGTTTCACCGCGCCGGGGAAATATAATTTGTGGCCGCAGGCGCACCTGCACACGCAGTGGCCGGGTACCGGCATGAAGGGCGACGAAATCTTCGACCAGTTCTATGCCTCGCAAGTGCCGTTCGTGGCCAAGCCCGAAGTGACGCAGGCGCTCAACCGCGACGCCATGGTGGCGCTGATCGACAAGCTCGGGCCGGTCGTGGTGATGGTGCATTCCCAGTCCGGCGCCTACGGCTTGCTCGCGGCCGATCAGCGGCCGGCGCTCGTCAAAGCGCTGATCGTGGTGGAGGGTGCAGCGCCGACGGTGCATGACATCAATCTGGTGGGCGGGTCGCAGTGGTATAATTACGGTCCCGCCGGCCGGCCGTGGGGTTTCAGCGCGGTCCCTGTCACCTATGCGCCGCCGGTGCGCGATGCGTCCGAACTTGCCTTCGAAGAGCAGGCCAAGTCGGACGCGCCGGACGTCGCCAAATGCTGGCTGCAGAAGGCGCCGGCGCGGCAACTGCCCAACTTGCAAAAGATGCCGATCTCGATCGTCATGGGCGAAGCCTCGTTCTATGCGGCCTACGGTCACTGCCTGGTGAAATACCTGGAACAGGCCGGCGTGCACCCGACCTTCTTCAACCTCGGCGCGATGGGGATCCACGGCAACGGCCACATGATGATGCTGGAGAAGAACTCCGATCAGATCGCCGGCATCATGGAGACCTGGGTGCGCAAGTCGCTCAACGAAGCCAATGCCGGAGCAGCGCCGGTGCGGGCCGGACAGTAAGGGGCCTCGGGGCTCCCGGGCCACGATCGATCTGGCCCGGATCACTCTTTTCAGCGCCACGCCCGCGGTTGTCGCGGGCATGGCGGCAAACTTCGGATGGGAGGCGGGCATGAAGCGGATTTGGGCGGCATTGTTCATCACAAGCGGCGTGCTCGTGGGCGCTGCCATGGCGGCATCGGGTGGCGCGCTCGCGCAGCCGGTCCCGGATTCCCGCGACGCGCACCTCGCGGCCGCCAAGGCTGCGGCGGGGTTCGATTTCACTGGTACGCTCGCGCGCATCTGCATCGCGCCGCAGACCGGGCCGGGGGCCGACGTGCGTCCGCCGCCTCCGCCCGAACGCGCAACCTGGTTCACCGAACCCGCAAAAGTGTTCGACAATCTGTATTTCGTCGGCACGAAGTTTCACTCGTCCTGGGCGCTCACGACGAGTGAAGGCATCATCCTCATCGACACGCTCTATGACTATGCGTCGGACGAGGCGATCCTCGGCGGCATGAAGAAGCTGGGACTCGACCCGACGACGGTAAAATATGTCATCATCAGCCACGCCCACGGTGATCACGTCGGCGGCGCTAAGCTGATGCAGGACCGTTTCGGCGCCCGCCTCGTCATGGGCGGGCCGGATTGGGATTCGATCGAAAAATCCGTCAATCAGTACCCTAATGGCAAGCCGAAGCGCGATATTGTGGCGGGCGACGGCGACAAGATCACGCTCGGTGATACCACCGTGACGCTCGTCCTCACGCCCGGCCATACCCCCGGAACCGTGTCGATGTTCTTTACCGTGAAGGATAATGGACGGCCGCTCACGGTCGCGTATTCCGGCGGGACGGCGTTCAATTTCGTCAACGACGTGCCGCACTTCGACACCTATATTGTGTCGCAGCGCAAGATGGCCCAACTCGCGCAAAACCTCGGCGCCACCGTGCTGATGTCGAACCATTCGGAATTCGACAATGCGGTGACCAAGATCAAGATGCTGCCAGGCCGTCGGGCTGGCGAGCCGCATCCGTTCGAACTAGGCGGCGCTGCCGTGCTGCGCTATTTCAAGGTACTGGACGAATGTGCCCAGGCGGCGCGGATGAAGTTGTGAGCAAACCGCTTGGCAGCCTGGGCGTGGGTTTCACTCCCGTGCCCATCGGCAGCGAATTGCAATGGGCCGATGCCAGGCCAGCCGCTAACAGACCAATCCCGGTCGTGATGAATGCCGGTGGTCGGGTGGGACCTGCGCAATTTTGCCCAGCCTGCCCGGCCGCACTGCTGCCGAAATGAGCCGACGGATGCTTGGTGGAGCTGAGGGGATTTGAACCCCTGACCTCCGCAGTGCGATTGCGGCGCTCTCCCATCTGAGCTACAGCCCCTAACGGTCCGGCCGCGCCCATGGCGCCACGCGTCCCGCAAAGTCGCCGCCATTTACGGGGGCGGTTGTGCTCGTGTCAAGCATGGCGTCGCGATTGGGCACGCACGGGTGTCACTCCGTTTTGGCGCCCGCGGTCCGGCCCTGTGGCGCCTCAATACCATCCGGCGTCCAACCAGGTCGCGCAAACATATAGGAAAATCGCTCGCGCCAGCTTCGGGTTCGCCACAGGTCGCGCAACAGCGCCGCATACTCGCGGAACAGCAGCACAAGCGGATTGCGTGATGTGTCCGGGTGTACCAGCCCAAATCGCAGCGGAATATCGGGATTTTCGGGGGTATAGGTGCCGAACAGACGATCGAACACCATCAACGTGCCGCCGTAGTTGCGATCGAGATATTCGTCATTGCTGGCATGATGGACGCGATGCGCCGAGGGCGTGTTGAGGATTCCCTCCAATGGTCCCAGCCGGGGAATCAGCGTCGTATGCAGCCAAAACTGATAGAGCAGGCTCGCGCTGACCATGCCGAACACCCAGACCGGGTCGAAGCCGATCCACACCAGCGGCATGTAAAACAGCCAGCTGAACGAGAGCACCGGCGTCCAGTTCAGACGGCCAGCGGCCAAAAGGGTCAATTCCTCGGGCGAATGGTGGACCCGATGGGTACTCCAGAGCAGGCGCACCAAATGCGCTTCCCGATGGTACCAATAATAGGCGAACTCGACGAGCACGAACAGCAGTACCACGTTCCACCATTGGCCCAGATCGACCGTGGCGATGCGGTAGTGCCAGACAACCACTGCAATGCCGGCGGTAATGACCGCATGGCTCACGATGCCTGACGCCGAGTGTCCCAACGCGATCGCCAGGGAGGCCAGCCCATCGCGCCACGGATAGCGACCGTGCATTTGGATATACAGAACCGCTTCGATCGCAACCGCAAGCAGCAGAGCGGGGATAAATATCCCGGCGATCATGGGATTGTGGAATAATTCCACCCTGGCGGTTCCCTTTTAGCGGGGGCGCCAAATCGCGCTACGGCCTGCGGCCGAACGCGCTTGGCAGTCATTGGCGACAACATCAATCTGGCCACCGGCTATGATGGCCCCTGCGATCACACCAAGTCGGGCAGGCGATGTGACCACCAATACGCAAGCACCCAATCGGGTCGTGCCTACGCGAAGCAGCTACTTGAGGAGCCGGAGGCATTCGCCCGCAGCTACGGCACTCGACCGCGCGGTCGCGCGCGGCACTTGTCCCGAGATCACCATCGCCCTGACCTTTTTGACGAGGATATCCCTGATGTTGCTGTCCGGTCTGATGTCCGGCGCGGTTGCTTGATAGATCACGCTCGCTTCGCCGGGCAGCGTTGCGGCGCACGCTGCCGCCGATGCAGGGTTGGCCGACGCGGCCGCCGGTATCGCGGCCAACAAAATCACAGGAGCAAAGGTACCAACACTCTTAAGCCTCACCATCCGCCAGTCTCCGTCCGATCCACCCCAGATATGTCTACCACGCGTGAAGGGCTAAACCGAATTAGCCGCGCTCGGTTACGCTCTCCAGCGGCGTACCCGCGCTTGTCGCCAAACTCCATGTCTTCTTTGCGGCATCCGGCCAGCGTGGGACCGATGGCTGGGGCAAGCCGGGCACGACTTCGCAGAGCGGGCTCGGCGCAACCGGAATCCGACCTAAACTTGAGCTAACTGAGCGGCTGGCAACGGCGCCCAGAAAAGAAAGATCGGCCGGCTTTGGACGACGGCGCGCCAACCGCATGCGCGGGTGTGCCGGCTTGGCGATTTGCACACCGCGTGCCGATGCGGCATGGTGGCCGCACCCTGGTAGACGAACGCCCATGACCATCCTCAGCCGCCGCCATTTTCTCGCCGCAACCGCCGCCTCGGCCACATCGGCGAGTGGGCCGGCCCTTGCCGCGCAGGCGGGCGGCGATGTCGATATTGCTGTGATCGGGGCCGGTGCCGCCGGCATCGCGGCGGCCCGGCGGATTGCCGGCGCCAGGGCCAAGGTCGCGGTCATCGAGGCCTCGAACCGGATCGGTGGGCGCTGCTTCACCGAGTCCACCACCTTCGGGGTCCCCTTCGACCGCGGCGCCCACTGGATCCACATGCCGGATATCAATCCAGCTGCACCGCTGGCGCGGAAATTGGGCTTCGATATCTATCCGGCACCGCCGTGGCAGCGGGTGCGGCTCGGCCGGCGCAACGCGCGGCCGGGCGAGATGGAGGATTTCCTCGCCGCCATGGTCCGGGCCAACCGCGCCATCGCCGACGCCGGCCGTGGACGCGTCGACGCGCCATGCTCTCAGGCGCTGCCGAAGGATTTGGCCGATTGGAAGGACACGATCGGCTTCGTGCTCGGCCCGTTCGGGTGCGGCAAGGACCTTGCCGATGTGTCGGCGGCCGATTTTTCGCATTCGGCCGAGCGCGATACCGATGCGTTTTGCCGCCAGGGTTTTGGCGCTGCCATTGCCAAGCTCGGCGAAGAACTGCCGGTGCAGCTGTCGAATCCGGTGACGCGGATCGAATGGGGCGGCCGCGCTCCGATCGAGATCTATACCACCAAGGGCCGTGTGCTGTCACGCGCCGTCATCGTCACGGTCTCGACCGGCGTGCTGATGAACGGAAAGCTGCGTTTCGTCCCGGACCTGCCGCGGCGCCAGCTCGATGCCATCACTAAACTTCCGCTCGGCAGCTACGACCACATTGCGCTGGAGCTGCCGGGCAATCCGCTCGGCCTACAGAACGACGAAACCGTATTCGAGAAATCCGAATCGGCGCGCACCGCCGCACTTCTGGCCAATATCGCGGGCTCCGCGCTGTGCACGGTCGAAGTCGGCGGCGGCTTCGGCCGCGAACTCGCCGCGATGGGCGAATCCGCGATGGTCGCATTCGCGTTGGACTGGCTCACGGGCCTGTTCGGGCCGGATGTCAAAAAGGCCGTCAAGCGCACCGCCGCCACCCGATGGAACAGCGAGCCGTGGATTCTCGGTGCCTTTTCGGCGGCGGTGCCGGGAGGCCAATGGGCTCGCGCGGCGCTCGCCGAGCCGCTGCGGGACCGCATTTTCTTCGCCGGCGAGGCGACGCACGAAACCCTGTGGGGGACGGTCGGCGGCGCCTGGGCGTCCGGCGAGCGCGCCGCGGATGCGGCGTTGCGGCGGCTCGGCTTCGCGGCCGTACCAGCCGATCCCGGCCGGCCGCCGGTGCGGCGGCCATAACTGTGGCTGGCACGCTACACTATCCGCGCACCGATTATTCGGCTGAAAAAATGGTTAATCACAGGTGAACCTTCCGGCGCATCGGCGCGACCAAAGGATAGACTTTGGCCCTACCCCATCCCCCCCATCCCCAAGGGTCAAGGTTCCCAGGCCCCGGCGCCCCCACGCCGGGGCCTTTCCGTTTTTAAAATCCGGGCGTCCGGCATCGGAGATGCCACGCGCGCAAAGCGCAACTGATGGTATCATTGGCGCTCGATGCCGTCGCTCTGCCCTCGCTGTGCTGGCGCAGAAGGTGTCAAGCTCACTGGTGTGGCCCCGCCTGCACGCCGGCGCCGCCGCCTGAAAAAAAGTTAATGGCCGGTGAACCTTCGGACGCGCCGGCACGACAAACGGTTTAGGACTTTGGCCCTGCCCCATCCCCCCAACCCCGAGGGTCAAGGTTTCTCCGGCCCCGGCGCCCCCACGCCGGGGCCTTTCCGTTTTTAACATCGCGGCCTCCGGAGTCTGGGTTGAGCCCTCCGGCATCGGCGTCGCGGTTTGCCAGGCTGTGGATAGGTTCCCCCGCAATGCATCGCAGCACAGACGGTGTTCAATTGATGTGGCGATCCGCCACCTGCGGGCCGACCGGCCGACCGAAAAAAATGGTTAAGCGCAGGTGAACCTTTCGGCCCGCCGGCCCGACTAATGGTTGAGACTTTGGCCCTACCCCAATCCCCCCATCCCCAAGGGTCAAGGTTCCCTAGCCCCGGCGTCCCCCACGCCGGGGCTTTTCCGTTTTGGATGATTAGCACCTGGTTGTGGTGCAGGAACCGGTCGAGGATTGCGGTCGCGTCCATCGGAGCGGCGAACACCATGCCCCATTCGGCAATGCTGCGGTTCGACGTGGTCAGCATGGCGCCGGTTTCGAAGCGCCGGCTGAACAGTTGGAAGAAACGGATGGCCGAGCGGCACCTGCGGTATGTCCGTTTGCCATCAAGGGGCCGCAATGCTCCTCCTGATCGGGGTGGACGCTCTAAGGCGGATCGTACGGATTAGGCAGCCATGCCGAGTTTAATCAGATTGCTGGTGGTGGTCGGCACTGTCTTTGCGGTCGGATACGGCATCGTGTTCGCGCTCGCCACCTTCGTGTCACCTAAGACGCGCGAAATTACCGTCACGGTGCCGCCGGATCGCTTTGTCAAGCAGCAGCATTGACGCCACGGCGCCATTTTGAGGAGCTACCCGGTCAGATGCTGCGCCGAAACGATGCCGCGTCTCCTGCTCCGCGGCGTTGCTTTGCTCATCAACGGCTCCACGCACCGACGAGCAAAGTCAGGGCGGTAAAAAGCGCGATCAGCAGGGCATCGGCGCGGCGGTAGAGCGCCAGCGCCGCCCGGATATCGTCAGCGGTGGCGGCGCGGCGGCCTTGGCCCATCAGGGCGTCCGCAACTGCGATCCCTCCATAGACCCGCGGCCCGGCCAGTGCGAGACCGAGAGCCCCGGCCATCGCAGCTTCCGGATACCCGGCATTCGGGGAGCGATGATGGGGGGCGTCGCGCCGCAGCGCGCGCCAGGCCTCTGCGGCCGCCGGCAGGCCGGTGGTTGCAGCCGCAGCCACGATCAACAGCCCGGACAGGCGGGACGCCGGCAGATTGACGAGATCGTCGAGCCGCGCCGCCGCCCAGCCGAAGGCATCATGGCGCGGCGTGCGGTGTCCGATCATGCTGTCAGCGGTATTAATGGCCTTATAGGCGGCGGCGCCGGGCAGACCCGCGATTGCCATCCACAAGGCCGGCGCCACCACGCCGTCGGAAAAATTCTCCGCCAGGCTTTCGATCGCGGCCCGCGCTACGGCGGCTTCGTCGAGCGCGTGCGGGTCGCGGCCGACGATGTGGGAAACCGCCTCGCGCCCCGCTGCGAGGCCCTCATGAGCGAGCGCATCGGCCACCCGTGCCACATGGGCATAAAGGCTGCGCTGCGCGATCAGGGCGCTCCCCGCCAGTGCCGCAAAAAAGAGGCCGAATGGAAGCCCGAGCAGACCGCGTTCCAGCACCGCCACGATCGCCGCCGGCACCCCCACGATGACGGCGAGCGCGAATACGCCGGCCACGCGCCGGCTGGCGTCGGGGCTGCTATCGTGGTTCAAGCTGGTGTCGAGCAAGCCGATCAGCCGCCCGACCCAGATCACCGGATGGCCGATAGCGGCGACCAGCTTGTCCGGATAACCCACCGCAAGCTCGATCAGCAGGGCCAGCAACGCGACTGTGACGGACATCAAACCTGTGCTCCCGCATGGCGAACCCGCGCTCCTGCATGGCGGCGATCGCGGCGCCGCGCGAAAGCTGTTTCCGGATGCGCCGCAACCCTTCATCGACCTCTCGACCGGGATCAATCCCCATTCTTATCCGGTACCCGCCCTGCCGGCCGAGCTGTTCGCGCGGCTACCCGAGCCTGCCGCGCTGGCGCGGCTCGTTGCTGCCGCCGCCGCGGCCTATGGGGCGCCGTCGCCGGATTGCGTGGTGGCGGCGCCCGGCACGCAAATCCTGCTGCCGCTGGTCGCCGCTCTGGTGCCGCCCGGACGCGCGGTTATCCTCGGCCCGACTTATGCGGAGTTTCGCCGTGCCGCCGCGCTCGCTGGGCATTGCGTGGCGGAGATGGCGGATCGTGACCGATCCGCATCATCGTCGCCGGACCTGTCCCTCTTGAGAGACCTGTCCCCCTTGAAAAATGCCGATCTCATTGTGGTGGTCAATCCCAACAACCCGGACGGGCGAGTTTGCGACCGCGACGCCCTGCTAACGCTCGCCGAGGCACAGCGCCGCCGTGGCGGCCTCCTGCTGGTCGATGAAGCCTTCATGGACGTCGGCCCCGCCGGGACCAGCGTGTGCGGCGACGTCGGCCGCGCCCCGATCGTGGTGCTGCGCTCATTCGGGAAGTTCTTCGGGCTGGCGGGCGTGCGGCTCGGCTTCGCGGTGGCGGCGCCGGAACGCGCGGCCCGCCTCGCCGCCGCGCTCGGACCGTGGGCCGTCTCGGGCCCTGCGATGGCAATCGGCGAAACCGCGCTGGCGGACACGGCCTGGATTGGGGGGATGCGCGAACACCTCGCGGGTGCAGCGCGCCGGCTCGACGGCTTGCTGGCGGATGCGGGACTTACGATTCTCGGCGGCACAAGTTTGTTTCGGCTGGTACAGACCCCTGCGGCGGATCGGCTGTTCCGGCAACTTGGCGCCGCGGGGATTTTCTTGCGCCGCTTTCCGGAGCACCCGGATTGGCTGCGATTAGGGTTGCCGGGGGACGAGGGTGCATGGCAGCGGGCCGCGACGGCGCTGGCTCGGTTCCGGCGCTCGTAGGGCTGGTTGCTTGCACCCACCGGCATCCCGCGATGGCGCAAGCCGTTGGACTGCAAACGAAGTATAATCTTCTAAATTGGAGAACTTACTCAAATCTGCTCCATTCCCTCCTAGAATCAATACGTTTGTTCGGCATGGTCCTTGTCAGATTTCGCCATAACGAACCTTTCCTTCCCTCCAAAACGATGGACACCATGTGATTGGTCGTATGACGCCAGGACAGGAACTCGTCCCTGGTGAACAGAATGACGTCTTTGGAGGTGCGGCATGCCGTGGAAATGACGATAGAGCGTCTCCACGTGCCTGCGGACCGTACAACATAATGCCTTTGGCGCGCAGACCGCCAGAAATTGATATTAAGGATATGCGCATGAAAGTCATCCATCGGCAAGCGACCGGTGATTGCCCGCCATGGTCGCCGATCCGTTACGGCACATGGCACAGGACGCTTATCGATCTTCTTGACCATCTCGACCCTCGCCTTCATTGGACGGCTCATTCCACCGGTGATATGATGGTGGCCAGCCAATCGCACCCCCGGAGGCATTTATGCGCCGCGCGATCACCAGTTCCTTGTTGCTTTCCGTTGCCCTTTGCGTGGGCACGATTCATGCCCAGAACGCGCCATCGACGCCGGCCGAGGTCGAGCGGCAGTTCGACGCGGCCCTGAACGGCGCCGAGATGGGGTCTTGGATGAAGACCATGGCGGCGGAGCCCAACCATGTCGGCTCGCCGCACGACAAAGCCAATGCCGAGATGGTGCTCGCCCAGTTCCGCGACTGGGGGTGGGACGCCCATATCGAAACTTTTGAGGTGCTCTACCCCACGCCGGTCAGCGAGACCTTGGAACTGCTCGGCGCCGAACCCTTCAAGGCCACGCTGACCGAGCCGCCGATTCCCGGCGACGACAGTTCCGCCCGCGCCAAGGACGCGCTGCCGGCCTACGTGGCCTATCAGGGCGACGGTGATGTCACGGCGCCGCTCGTCTATGTCAATTACGGCATGCCGGACGATTACCGCCAGCTCGAGCGCATGGGCGTTTCCGTGGCCGGCAAGATCGTGATCGCCCGCTACGGGCAGGGCTGGCGCGGATTGAAACCGAAACTCGCGCAAGAGCATGGCGCCGTCGGCTGCATCATCTATTCCGATCCGCGCGACGATGGCTATGCGGCCGAAGATGCGTACCCAAAGGGTCCGGCGCGTCCGGCCGGCGGCTTTCAGCGCGGCTCCGTTGCCGACATGACGCAATACCCCGGCGATCCGCTGACGCCCGGCATTGGTGCGACGGCGGATGCCAAGCGCTTGTCGCGGCGCGGAAGCGGCGGTGGTGTTGAAAATTCCGGTGCTGCCGATTTCCTATGGCGACGCGCAGCGCTTCCTCGCGGCGCTCGGCGGCCGGGTGGTGCCGCCGAATTGGCGTGGGGCACTCCCCATCACCTACCACGTCGGCGGCAGCGACGACGCGCGCGTTCACATGGCGGTGAAATCCGAGTGGCCACTCAAGACCATCTACAACGTGGTCGCCATGATGAAGGGCAGTACCTACCCCGACCAATGGATCATGCGCGGCAACCACCATGACGGCTGGGTGTTCGGGGCGGCCGATCCGATGAGCGGGCACATCGCCATGATGGGCGAGGCGAAAGCCATCGGGGCACTGGCCAAAACCGGCTGGCGGCCGAAGCGCACGCTGGTCTATCTCAGCTGGGACGCCGAAGAGCCGATGCTGCTCGGCTCCACCGAATGGGTCGAGACCCACGCTGCGGAGCTCAAACAGAAGGGACTCATCTACGTCAATACCGACGGCAGCGGTCACGGCTTTCTGTTCGCGGCGGGAACCCATTCGCTGCAGCATCTCGTCAACCGGGTCGGCGCCGATGTGACCGATCCGGAAACCGGGGTCTCGCTGACGGCGCGGCAGCGCGCCCGGATGCAGGTGCAAGGCGCTGCGCCGGGCGCCAACGAGGACGCCCGCGACACCGCCAAGATCGCCGCCGATCCCACGCGGGACTTGCCGATAGGCGCCCTCGGGTCGGGCTCGGACTATTCCGCTTTCCTGCAGCATCTCGGGATTCCCGCACTGAATGTCGGCTTCGGCGGCGAGGGCCAAGTCGGCGGCGTCTATCATTCCGCCTATGACACCTACGAGTACTACAGCCGGTTCGGCGACCCCGGCTTCGTCTACGCGCCGGTGCTGGCGAAGACGGTCGGGCGGATCGTGTTGCGCATGGCCGATGCCGATGTGCCGCTCTCCCGCTACGGCGATTTCGCCGACACCGTGTCGCGCTATGTCGACCAGGTGAAGAAGCTTGCCGAAACCAAACGGGAAGCGGCGCAGACCCAGGCGCGATTGCTGGCGGCAGGTGCCTATCGCCTGGCCGACGATCCGAGCAAAAGCAGCGCACCGCCGACACCGCTAAAGAGCGTACCCTATTTCAACCTGGCGCCGCTCGAAAACGCGGTGGACCATCTCAAGCGCAGCGCCAGGGCTTACGACACCGCGCTTGCCGCCAAGGGCGCCGCGCAATCGAGCGCCACCAAGGCGAAGCTGATCGACCTCGCCCGCCTTGCCGAGCAGAGCCTGGTCGTCGATGTCGGCCTGCCGGGGCGCGATTGGTACAAGCACCTCATCTACGCGCCGGGCCGGCTCACCGGCTACGACGCCAAGACGCTGCCGGGCGTGCGCGAAGCGATCGAAGAGGAACGCTGGACCGACGTCAACAGCTATGCGGCGCTGACCGGTGCCGCCCTTGAGGCCTACGCCGGCAAGCTGGACGAGGGCGTGCGCCTGATGGGCGACGGCGGCGCCGGCGCGGCGGGAGGTGGGTGAGCGCGCCATTACGGCGAATACCAGCCTGCCGCTCGCTCGCTATTTTGCCACAGACCATGTCCGGTCGCGGCGAACCGTGGAATCTTAGGGTGGCAAAGGCGCCAGGTCCGGCCGAAATCGGGCTGCACCTTTGCCCGCCAGCGCCTCGAAGGTGACGCTGCGCCTGGCCGGTCGGATCGGGGCAGCCTCTACTTCCGAAATTTTGCATCCGGTCACGCGTCGATGCCGCGGCAGGCGCGAGCATCGACGGTGACTGGTGGCAGGTTATCGTTTTATTCGTAGAAGGCCGGGGCGAGCTTCAGAGATTCACGCTGCGGCTTGTCGTGGTTGATCCACAGCTGCGCCTTGTCCTTGGCCAGCAGGTCCGCCATCTTGGTCATCGAGGCGGTGGTCTTCGCCTTGTCGAAATTGCCGCCCGGAACATTGCGGGCTTCCCAATTCGCCTTGAAATGGGTGGCGTCGCCGGTGAGCAGCACCGCGCCGGTCTTGGGCAGCTTTACCAGCAGCGACTGATGGCCCGGCGTGTGGCCGGGGGTCGAGATAATCGTGACGCTGCCGTCGCCGAACACGTCGCGGTCACCCTCGAGCTTGGTGACGGGGTGCTCGGGCTTGAATCGTGGGCCGCCCTTGGCGTCCGGCCATTCATATTCGGCCTTCTGCACCAGCAGCATGGACTTCGGGAACAGCTCCACATTGCCGGCATGGTCCGGATGGGTATGCGATATCGCGACGTATTTGACATCGTCGGGCTTGACGCCGAGTTCGGCGAGCTGGGCCGCGAGCGTCTTCGGGCGGCGCCAGGTAATGCCGGCCGGATTGCCGGGCGGCGGATTGGCAGGGGTGGAGTCCGCCACGCCCGTGTCCCACATCATGTAGCCCTGGGCGTGCTTGATGAGATAGCAATTATCGACGATGTCCATCGGCACATTGACGTTCTGGCCCGGTGTCCAGCGCGACATGTCGCCGGTGTGGCCCTGGCCGCATTCGAGAATATAGAGGCGCTGGACGCCATTACTTTGCGCAAAGGCGGCGGGCGTCAGCGCAATGGCGGCCATCGCGGCGGCGGCGGTCAGCTTGATGGGGTTCATTGGGGTCTCTCTCCGTAAAGCCGGGACGGTGAATGGGAGCGCGGCCGGAGCCGCGAGCCCTCAATAGCACCGACCGCGCGTCCGTGTATCCGGCTATGTGTGCCTCTGCGCTGATTGCCACGGCTGATTGGTCACGGACGACACGCTGCAGCAATTCGCTTATTTGCCAAAAGGCCGTGATCCGGGGGATCGACCGTTGTGTTGGACAAGCCCGGTGGTAATATTTGCAAGAATTGGAATCTCAAGGTCTTTCCGATGTCGGTCATAGGCGGCGCGTCGAGAGCACTATAATTCATGGCTCCAGCCATTCGCGCAACTTCCACCGGCGACGCCCCCCATGTTGTGGACCGCGATGGCGATCCCGCCGTCTTGACGAGCTTGGTGAGGCATATTCTGCCTAAGTGGCTCTTTTTTTTGCTTTCTTCGTTTGCACCGTAGCTGCTACAGCTTCATCTTTATCCGCATGTCGTTTAGTATCCTCCCCTAAAAACAGTTTCGACGACGGCAACCGATTGACTGCCGTATCTTCCGCCGATGGTGGAAAGATTGGAGGCGAGCAATCGAAACTTAGAAGCGCGGTGTTATCATTTCTCATAATGTTGCGCTGATCTTCTATTTTCTTCTCCAAATATTGCTTTACTTCTCTGCTCAACCGATCGTCCTGCCTATCAGCCTCTAGTTTAAGGAAGGCAATTGCTCTATCGGTGTCAGACGACATTTGTTCTCGAACTGCGCGTACATTTCCGGTTAGCCACTCTCTAAAGTTTTCTATGATGGCCATCGTCGCTCATCCTCTGTGTTTGGCGTCAGCTGTACCGGATCTATAGTTAACAAAATGCTAATGTGCCCATTTTATGCATGTTCCCATGTTGCGGGCTTTCGAGTATGAGATTATGTGCCCGCGGCGGTTGAGCATCTGTGTCGGCTCGCCGAGTACCACCGAACGTGGTCAGTGCCTTACACTATTTAAATACCGGCTCCTGCATGTTGGTCGATGCGCTGCCGTCCCGCGCAAAATTTGGACCGAGAGAGATCCAGAAACATTTGGTAACATGGTGAAGCTAAGAGGTCGGGCGTCGGGCCTTTCCGCCTCCCGCCGGCGGCGTTTCCCACACCGGCGAGGCCACCGCGTTCGCCGCGGGGAGACTCAAGCAGTCCGAGGTCGCGAAACGGGGTGATGGGGCTGGCGGCGGAGCGGTCCACCAAGAATTTGTGGTCGGAGCGGGCATGCGGAGGAAATCAGCTGCTGCCGGGAATCGCACCCAAGCGGCGGCAATCCTGGATCAAACCCAGCCGACCTGGCTACCGTTCTCGCCGAGTTGCCCACGCCGATCCGTGGACATGCTGCCGAGTGCGCAGCATTCGCCGATCTTCAACGGCGCGCTGTCAGGTAGGCCCTTCGGTTGGCCCGCTGAAGTCGAGGCGGTGGGGTGCTGGTATAGCCTCACCTTGGACGCCAAGTCGCTCCGCCTCGTCGCTGGTTGCATTGGCGGGTCGAGGGTCAGCTCGGTCAGAAAACGTTCGCGCGGCCTCACGCCGGGCCTGCAGATACAGGCCGTTGCCGTCGAAATAGCGACCGGTTTTCGTAAGCCTCGCCACCTCGATTGCCGTCGGGAGCTTGGTTCGCTTCGCCATCTGTCCGTCCAGGCCAAAACCTACATCCGAGTGCGTCGGATTGTGCGGGATAGCGGCGAACGCGGCCGGATCGAGCGTTGCTAATTAAGCGTTGAATGGCCGCGAAGGCTGGCGAGAGGTAAGTTGGCGGAGAGGGAGGGATTCGAACCCCCGATACGGTTACCCGTATGCCGCATTTCGAGTGCGGTGCATTCAACCACTCTGCCACCTCTCCAATGGTGTGAAAACAAATATTCAATTCAAGTTAGGGCGTCGGTGCGTTTCTGCCAAGTTGCCCGAGATTCTGCAATGTCTATCATGGCGGCTTGCGAGCAGCACGCGATTGTGCGATCGGCACGCGATGCGAGATGCCCGCCTTATAGCAGCCCGGCACGCGCTGTCCAGCGCGCTGTTCTTCGTTCATTCAGGTACATTCAGCCGCGCAGGGCAACATGCAGGGCCTCGTCGGTTACCTCGTCGCGATCGAACGCGGCTTGGTGGCAACGGCGTCAATGATGCAAAGCCGATGTGGTGGAGAAGTAGATGGGGATGCGCCCTGCCGGGGGCACCAGAACGAGATCATGATACTACTCGGTGCCTGGCGATACTCAAAGAGACAGCCTCGTCGATGGCAACTCGGTGCTGGTTGTCCGGTCCGTCCCGCGCAAACCCGCGCGGATTGCCCGTTTCTTGCGACCGAAAATCAAAATCTCCACATAAATCGGGCATTTTACGAAATCGGCATGGTCAAGTCCGGCGCAAATCGCTTATGAGTCAGTTGTGTGTCGCCGCGAATCGCCGCGATTCGCAAGCAAAAGGAGGAGATCTCGATGGCAAAAGCCGCAGCCGCATCAGCCAAGGGCGCACCGGCCAAGGCCGCAACCGCACCGGCCAAGGCGGCGCCGGCTGCAGCGGCCACGAAGGCCGCGGCCGCACCGGCAAAAAAGGAAACAACCGCGCAACCGACCGTCACCTTGAAGCATCTTGCGGCCACGTTGGCCGGCATGCACGAAGCCGCCAAAAAGGATTCCGAGAAGTTTCTTGGCGATTTTGTTGACCTGGTGGTGAAGCATTTGAAAAAAGGCGACCGGATCCGCATCGGCGGACTGGGCATCTTCCAGGTGAAAAAGCGAGCCGCGCGCAAGGGCCGCAACCCGGCCACTGGCGAAGAGATCAAGATCAAAGCCAGCAAGAAGGTTGCGTTCCGAGCCGCCAAGGAACTCAAGGAAGCCGTCTGATCCGGTCGCGGGGTACATGCGATGGTTAGCTGCCCGGACCACAGTTCGGGTAGCTGAGTTCCATGTCTAAACCTTTGCTGGGACCCGTCGGTGGGCACCGCTCGGCCCCGCATCCCCGCCTCAGTTCGCCCCGACAATATTCTCCTCGCCAAACCTCGCCCTTACCAGTCCGGCCTTGTCCGGTGCCACGCGGACCGTCATATGCATGCGGCCGTCATCACCCTCGGTGCGGGCTAGGACTTCGGCGTGGCGGTGCAGCCAACTCATGCCTGCGCCATCTGCGAGATCGAGCGCCACGTCGAGCGTCAAGCGCGCACGGGCGAACTCGGCCTCGATTGCGGCCACCAAGGTGTCGATCCCCTCTCCGCTGAGCGCCGACACCAGAATCGGCCGGTGCGCGCCGCCATGGCGTTCGCTGAGATTCTCCAGCCGATCGCGCTCCTCACCGTCAACGCGGTCGATCTTGTTCCATACTTCGATCAACCGGGGATCCCCCGGCTCGATACCGAGTGAACGAAGCACCTCGGTTACGTCCTCCGACTGGGCCGTGGTGTCGCCGTGCGAGACGTCGCGCACATGCAGGATCAGATCGGCCTCGATCACCTCCTCCAACGTGGCACGGAACGCCGCTACCAGCATGGTCGGCAGGTCGGAGATAAAGCCGACCGTGTCGGACATGATGATGCGCGCACCATGGGGAAGATCAACCGCCCGCAGGGTCGGATCGAGGGTGGCGAACAGCATGTCGGCGGACATGACGCTCGCCCGCGTCATCCGGTTGAACAGAGTGGACTTTCCTGCGTTCGTGTAGCCGACCAGCGCAACGATCGGATAAGGCACGCGTTTACGGCTGTCGCGATGCAGCTTTCGGGTGCCCTTGACCCCTTCCAACTCGCGCTCGATCTTGGCGATGCGCTCGGCGATGAGCCGGCGGTCGGTTTCGATCTGGGTTTCGCCCGGTCCGCCCAGAAAGCCGAATCCGCCGCGCTGACGTTCCAGATGGGTCCACGTCCGAACCAAACGGCTACGCTGATAGTTGAGGTGGGCCAACTCCACCTGCAGGGTGCCTTCCCGCGTGCGGGCGCGGCGGCCGAAGATTTCAAGGATCAGGCCGGTGCGGTCCACGACTTTGGCATTCCAGGCCCGCTCCAAGTTGCGCTGTTGGACCGGCGAAAGCGCACAATCCATGACGACAAGCCCGGCCTCATGGGTCTTGATGAGGCCGGCGAGTTCTTCGACCTTGCCCTTGCCGAGGTAGGTCGCGGGCCGAATCGCCGAGATCATAACGATGCCCCGATCGACGATGTCGAGGTCGATGGCTTGAGCAAGACCGACCGCCTCGTCCAATCGGGCCTCGGGCGATCGGGTATTCGCACGGCGCGAGCCCGGTACGACGTTCACGCTTTGGCCGTCACCTGCCGCGTTTCGTGGCTCTCGCCCGCGCAGATAGGGGCCAATCACGATCGCGCGCGTCGCGGTCGCACCGCGCGACGGGATCAGCGGGGAGCCGACATGGTCTTGGGGCTCCAATTAGGCTTTTTCTCCCACGGCACTCTCCTCACCACCTTCGAACAGCTGTACCGGATGTCCCGGCATGATGGTCGATATCGCATGCTTATAGACAAGCTGGGAGTGCCCATCACGCCGCAACAGCACGCAGAAATTGTCGAACCAAGTTACAACCCCTTGCAGCTTCACGCCATTGACGAGAAAAATGGTGAGGGGGATTTTTGCCTTGCGTACGTGATTTAAGAACGTGTCTTGCAGATTTTGTGCACGATCAGCTGCCATGGCAGTTTTTTCCGCCTTTTTTGTCCGCAGTCTAGGTACTGCGATAGGTTATCCGCATCTCCACCGGATGCTTCGTCATTCGGACAAGTCGCCAATGGGCTATTAGAAGGCACCTCGCGCCCTCGCGCAAGCCCAGCCGGGGCCGCCGCGATGGATTTTTCCGCAGTGCAATCGCGTCGGCGTCAGGTCAGTTCGGCATGGCGATGGAATGCTGCCCGCAACGCGGTTGCGACCGGCCCCGGCCGTCCGTCGCCCACCGCCGTGCCGTCGATGCGGATGACCGGTTGCACGATTTGGCTTGCGGCTGTGCCAAAGGCTTCGCGCGCGACCCGCGCTTCAGCCACGCTGAAAGCCCGTTCGACGAACCGCAGTCCGCTCGCAGCAATCACATCAAGCACGACTGCCCTCGAAATACCATTGAGGATACGGTTGTCGGTGGGATGGGTAACGACGTCGCCGTCGGCCGTCACGATCCAAGCGTTTGACGATGCGCCCTCGGTTACAAACCCCTCGGCATCGACGAACCAAGCTTCGCGCGCCCCGGCGTCGCGGGCGGACTGCTTGGCCAAGACATTGGGCAACAGCGACACCGACTTGATATCCGGTCGTGCCCAGCGGGTATCCGGCATCGTGATGACCGCGATCCCTTCGGCAGCTATTTTTTCTGCCTTGGCGAGGTCGTGGGCGCGCGCGGTCACCACGATCGAAGGCGCCGTGCCGGGTGGCGGAAAGCCGTGGTCGCGTCGGGCCACCCCACGCGTCACCTGCAGATAGACGATGCCATCGCGTACCCGGTTACGGCGCACGGTTTCGCGCAGTACGACGCCCAGCGCCGGCAGCGGCATTGGCAAATCGATACGCAGTTCGGCAAGCGAGCGCGTCAGCCGAATCATATGCCGTCGTTCGTCCACGAGGCGTCCTGATCTTACCTCGCAGACCTCATAGACGCCGTCGCTAAATTGATAGCCCCGGTCTTCGATATGAATCAGGGCATCGCGATGCGGCCGGTAGCGGCCGTTCACATAAGCAATACGGGACATGCAAAGGTCTCTGCCCGGGTCGGCCGGCCCGGTCAATCCATTCCCAGCGCCTTGAGCTTGCGGTGCAGGGCCGATCGTTCCATGCCGACAAACTCGGCCGTTCGCGAGATATTGCCGCTGAAGCGGCTGATCTGGGCGCGCAGATATTCGCGCTCGAAGGCCTCACGGGCGTCGCGCAGCGGCATTCCCATCAGGTGTTCCCCGCCCGCGCCCCGCGGCATAGATGGCACCATGGAACCGACATCCGGTGGCAGCATGTCGGCCGTGATGACGGCATCGGGTTCGCCGCCGGCAAGGATCATCAGCCGCTCCACATTGTTGCGCAGCTGGCGAACGTTTCCAGGCCAGTCATGGGTCTGGAGCACCGCCATGGCGTCCTCGCCGATGCGCCGCCGCGGCAGTCCGGTCGCTTGCGAGATCTGCTCCATGAAGTGGTCGACAAGGCCCGTAATGTCCTCGCGCCGCTCGGCGAGTGGTGGCACCCGGATCGGAACCACCGACAGCCGGTGATAGAGATCCTCACGGAACCGCCCGGCGGCGATATCCTCCTCGAGATTGCGCGTGGTCGAACTGATGATTCGGACATTGACCTCGACCTTGTTGGTGCCGCCCACCCGCTGGAAGGTCTGGTCCACCAGCACCCGCAAGATCTTGTTCTGGGTTTCGCGGGGCATATCCGCGATTTCGTCGATGAAGAGCGTTCCGCCGTGCGCCTCTTCGAGCGCGCCCACTTTGCGCGCCATCCCATCCACTTGCTGGGTGCCGAACAGCTCGATTTCCATCCGCTCCGGTGTGATGGCCGCCGCGTTGATGACCACGAATGGCCCTTCCGCCCGCGTCGATTGGTCATGGATGGTACGCGCCGTCAGTTCCTTGCCCGATCCCGACGGGCCCGACGATGAGGATGCGGCTGTTGGTCGGCGCCACCTTTTCGATGGTTTGGCGCAAATGCATGATCGCGCCCGACTTACCGACCAGAGTCGCCGAATTCAATTGCTTGAGTTCTTTGACCTCGCGCTTCAGTCGCGAGGTTTCGAGCGCCCGATCGGCGACGAGAACGAGACGGTCGGCCTTGAACGGCTTCTCGATGAAGTCGTAGGCACCTTGCTTGATCGCCGCAACCGCGGTTTCGATGTTGCCGTGGCCGGAGATCATCACCACCGGCAGCTCCGGATGCTGGGTCTTGATGTTGGCGAGCAATTGCAAGCCGTCCAGCTTGCTCCCCTGCAGCCAAATGTCCAAGAAGATCAGATTCGGTCGCCGCGCCGTGATCGCGGCCAGCGCTTCGTCGCTGTCCCGCGCGGTGCGGGTACCGTAGCCTTCGTCTTGGAGTATTCCGGCGACGAGATCGCGAATGTCGGCTTCGTCGTCGATGATTAAAATATCGAGCGCCATGCTTTATGTCCCGATCACTAGGTTCTTGGTTTCGTTGATGACAGCGTCCGGAGGCTCCGCGGCGAACCGCAGCCGCATCCAGGCGCCACGCTGCTCCGGAAAACGGTCAGCCGCATCGCGCAGCTCGATTCGCCCGGCATGCTCTTCGAGAATCTTGCCGACAATGGCGAGGCCGAGACCGGTGCCCTTTTCGCGTGTGGTGACATAGGGTTCCAGCAGACGGTTCCGGTTTTCCTTCGGCAGCCCTATGCCATTGTCGATGACGTCGATCACCACGTCGTCCCCGTCGCGGGCCGCCGATACGACGATTCGGCCGTGATCGAGCTGGTCGGGGGGAACCGCCGCGATCGCCTCACCGGCATTCTTGATGATGTTGGTGAGCCCCTGGGAGATCAGTCTGCGATCGAACCGCGCCGGCATCGGGTCCTCGGCAAATTCAACCTCGATATCGATATCGGCATTGCCGACGCGTTGCAGGAACACGACCTGCCGCACCGTGTCGGCAACATCCTCGCGCGCCATCACCGGCTTCGGCATGCGGGCGAAGCGCGAGAATTCATCGACCATGCGCCGAATATCGTTAACCTGGCGCACGATAGTATCGGTGCATTGCTCGAAGATGGCGCGATCCTCGACGATGGACTTGCCGTATTTGCGGCGCAGCCGCTCGGCGGACAGTTGAATCGGCGTCAAGGGATTCTTGATTTCATGGGCGATGCGGCGGGCGATGTCCGCCCATGCGGCCGTGCGCTGCGCCAACACCAGTTCGGTGATGTCATCGAGCGTGATCACATAGCCATGATCCGCCTCCGTCGATTGTTCCGACGTGACCCGTACGGACACCGTGCGATCGCGCCCGCCACGATGAATCGTGGTCTGGCCTTGAACCAGCCGTTGACCGCCCGAGCGGGCCGGATCGATCAGCGATTTGAGTTCGGGCGCAATATCGTCGAGCGGCCGCCCCAGAGCACCGGCTTCGCTACAGCCGATCAACTTTTCTGCCGAACGGTTTAGGATGCTCACGTCCCCCTTCGCGTCAACCCCGATGACGCCGGCGCTGGCTCCCGCCAGGACGGCTTCCGTGAAACGGCGGCGGCTGTCGACGAGATCGCGAGCCCGCATCAGGTCGTTGCGCTGTGTACGCAGCTCCTGCGTCATCTTGTTGAAAGTTTCGCCGAGCTGGGAGAGGTCTCCTTCGGAGCGGCGGACCGGAACCTGGACATAAAGATTTCCCGTGGACACGATGTTGGCGGCGCCGATCAGACGCCGAATCGGTGCCACCAAACGGTTGGCGAAAGCAAAGCCGATCCAGACCGCGGACAACAGCACGGTGAGCGCGATCACCGTGTACATCAGGGCGAAGGCAATCTGGACCCCCACGCGCCGTGCTTCCAAATTGGCGTATTCCGCGATGCTGGTTTCGGTCCGCTGGATCTGCCCCAGCACGCGCGGATCGATGAAGCGCGCCACGAACAAGTAAGTATTTTCGTAAGCGCTCAGCTTGATCAGCGCCCCGGTAAAATTTGAATCGCGCAACAGGCCGGCCACCGCCTGGAATTCGCCGACCTCCACCAGCCGTTCCGCCGGCGGCAGCGGCGGTTGGCCGTATTCCGGCGGAACCGCGATGTCGGCCTTGGAAATGATCGAGCGATCCGGACCGAGCATCGCCGCATAGGACATGTTGCGCAAGCCGGCCTGGGCCGAGAAAAACTGATGAAATCGCTCGGGGTCCTGTTCAAACAGCGGCTTGGCACGCCCGATATCGACCGCCATGGCATCGAGTTCGGCCCGCAGCGATTCTTCGTGTTCATTAAGATAGGCTTGCGACACGATCAGCGAATTCTGAATCACGGCGCGGGTACGCACGGAAAACAATCGGTCGAGCCCTTGGTCGAGGGTAATGCTGGCCAGCACCGCGACCAGCACTGCGGGCGCGACCGCGATGACGGAAAACAGCGCGACGATTTGCACATGCAGGCGAGCCCCCGCCCGGCCCCGACGCCGCGCCTGGACGATATGCCAGACCTCGCGCCCGATAATAACGAGCAGCAGCAGCACCGCGACGGCATTTACCCCCAACAGCGTAATTACCACATTCGGGGCAGGGTTGATGGGCAGAAGGCCGGCCAGCACCACGAACGTAATCATTGCCGACAGCAGCGCCACGACGACGGTGATCACGCCGATCAACCCGGTCGCAAACCGCGTACCTGTCGGTACCGTGTGCGCCGGCTCGATGGCGGAAGCGTCTTCGATGGTCGTCATCGTCACCCTGGCAATCTACGCCCTGCGGCAAAAGCTCGTCTGCGGACATCGGGCCCAAATGCAGACGAGACCCGAATCCATATATGATGCGCAACTACAACAATGTTGCCCGATTGAGACATTTCCGCGGCATGCTGCGAGATCGGAAAATTTGCCATCGACCGGCGCTCCGGCGAAGGTCCTTTACGACGATCACGTGGCTGGCCGACCATCGGCGATCGAGGGCGCGGGTATACGATATTGCTGCGGTATGTTACCGCAATACTGCGGCTCACGCAAAACCGCAGTGTACCATCCTGCCATTATACCCTTTCCGTCATCAAGGTCGCCACATTAACTAAAGAATCGTAAAGATTGCCATTGAGTGCCCCTCGGATGTGATTTATGTTTTAAATGAGACGGTTGGTACTCCGAACCTATTGGGGAGGCGATGGAGATGAAGAGAGTTTCGGGTTTTTGGGTGATGATGGCGACGCTCGTTGCCGTCGGGTGTGGCGTCATGGCATCGTTCAGCGGGAGCGCGCAGGCGCAGTACTACCGCAGTCCGGATCCGCGCTATGGCGGTGCTTATGGGAGTGGCGGCGGCTTCTACTCGGGTTACTTCGGGACACAGCGATCGCCGGTGGTCCGCGGAATGGCCGACATTTCGGCCTCGTACCGCCCCGGCACCATCGTGATCAGCACCTCGGAGCGGCGGCTCTATCTGGTGACGGCGCCGGGTCAGGCGATCAGTTATGGTATCGGAGTCGGACGCATCGGGTTCACGTGGTCGGGAACCACGGCCATCTCGGCGAAGCGGGAATGGCCGGACTGGACGCCGCCGTCGCAAATGCTGAAACGACGCCCTGATTTGCCGCGGCATATGGCGGGCGGTATCGACAACCCGCTCGGTGCGCGGGCGATGTATCTCGGCTCTTCAATGTATCGAATTCACGGTTCCAACGAGCCCGAGACGATTGGCCAGGCGGTGTCGTCGGGGTGTTTTCGCATGACCAACGAAGACGCCATCGATCTTTACAACCGTGTTCATGTCGGTACTAAGGTGGTCGTCCTGCGATAAGGGCAAAGGCCGTTCGCCCAAGCGCAGCGGGCCGCGGCGATTTCGCCGCCCGCCGCTATTGTCGCCCAGGCGGATCACGACTCAATCCCTTGGCGGAAAGCTCGCCAAGGTAATCTTGCCAAAAGCGGCTTTGATCGCGCCCGAGCCGTAGGAAATAGTCCCAGGTGAAGATCCCCGTGGCATGCATGTCGTCGAACACCAGGCGGACGGCATAGTTGCCGATCGGATGAACCTCGATGATCGTTACGTGACGCTTTCCCCCGACGGTCTTGCGCTCGTCGGGGGAGTGGCCTTGCACCTCGGCGCTCGGACTGTAGACGCGGAGGAATTCGGCCGGAAACGTGAATGTCTCGCCGGTGTCGAAAGCGACGGTCAGCGCCATCTTGTCCTTGCGCAGCCGCACTTCCGTCGGCCAGGCTGAATGTTTATCTGCTGTTGGCAACATTGAAAGCTCTCCGTCCCCGAGCGACGCGCCGAGACGGATGTAGTGGCGGGATCGTGCTATCCAATGACGATCCTGTGCCCTATGCTGTGAATTTTACGGATGACTTTTTGCCCACGCATGGTTGCTATGCGCGGGCGGTCCCCGTATAAAATCGCACTCCAACAGGTATCGTCATGTCGAATCAACTCCAAAAGGGCGACGCGTTCGATCGGGCCGCGGTCTTAACACCGCGGCCACTGATAGACCCGTTTGCGCGCGAAATTACCTATTTGCGCGTGTCCGTGACGGACCGTTGCGACTTCCGTTGTGTCTATTGCATGGCGGAAGACATGACGTTCCTGCCCAAGTCGGACATTCTGTCCTTGGAAGAGCTTGACCGCCTATGCACGGCCTTCATCGCTAAGGGTGTACGGAAGCTCAGGCTTACCGGTGGCGAACCGCTGGTGCGCCGCGGCATTATGACCTTGGTAGCCTCGCTATCGCGCCACCTCGCCTCCGGCGCCCTCAAAGAGCTCACCCTCACCACCAACGGGTCGCAGCTCAGGAAGCATGCAGCCGAACTTGCGGCACACGGCGTCAAGCGCATCAACGTGTCGCTCGACACCCTCGATCCCGCAAAGTTCCGGACCGTCACGCGGTGGGGGGAACTCGACAAGGTCCGCGACGGTATCAAGGCTGCACAGGACGCTGGCCTCAATGTCAAGATCAATGCGGTGGCGCTGAAAGGCGTCAACGAAGATGAATTCCCGGAATTGATCGCGTGGGCCCACGGCGAGGGTATGGACCTGACGCTGATCGAGGTCATGCCGCTTGGCGACGTGGGGGAAGGCCGGCTTGATCAATACCTCCCGCTTTCGATGGTGCGGGCGCGGCTTGCCGAGCGATTTACGTTGCTGGACCTGGATTATCAGAGCGGTGGCCCGGCTCGCTACGTGCGGGTCGCCGAGACCGGAGGTCGTCTAGGCTTTATCACACCGCTGACCCACAATTTTTGCGAGTCCTGCAACCGCGTGCGCGTCACCTGCACCGGTACGCTGTTCATGTGCCTTGGTCAGGAGGATGCCGCCGATCTGCGGGGCGCACTGCGCGCTTCGGAAGGCAACGATCTTCTCTACGCGGCCATCGACGATGCGATCGCACATAAGCCCAAGGGGCATGACTTCATCATCGACCGGCGCCACACGCGGCCGGCGCTGGCCCGGCACATGAGCGTCACCGGAGGCTGATCAGGGCAACATCCCTTCGGGATGAGCTTGACGGTCGCCGGCGAGGCTGAATGACGATCGGTTTCCTTCTGGTGCTGCCTGAGTTCACTGGGCGCGCAGCCACCAGCAAAAATCTCCGGCGATCCCAGGAGCAGGGACGATAAGCCGGGGTCTCGATTAGCGCAACGCCGCGTGGGGGGACGCATTTGAAAGCTTTTCTCAAGCTGAGCAGCGGCATTGATGCATTCAATGCGTGGCTGGGACGATCCGTGAGCTGGTTGGTCGTCGCGGCGGCCCTGATCTCGGCTGCCAATGCGGTGATCCGCAAGCTGTTCGGCGTTTCGTCGAACTCCTGGCTCGAACTGCAGTGGGTGCTTTTCAGCATGATATTTCTGCTGTGCGCGCCGTGGACCTTGCAGGTGAACGAGCACATTCGCATCGACATCGTGAACAACCTTCTGCCCAAGCGTGTTCGCGATATGATCGACGTGATCGGCGATGCGCTGTTTCTGTTGCCGCTGACGATCGTCATGCTGATCACGTCGCTTCCGTTCTTTCTGGCTTCCTTCCGCATTCGTGAGCAATCGGGCAATGCCGGCGGGCTGCCCCAGTGGCCGGCGAAATCGCTGATATTCATCGGCTTTTTGTTGCTGATGATGCAGGGCATATCCGAACTGATCAAGCGGATCGCCGTTATGCGCGGTCTGATCGCCGATCCGCACGGCGATGCGGCGCGTCCCCAGTCCGCGGCCGAAGCCGAGGCGGAGCGCCTGCTGGCCGTGATGAAGTCCGAAACGCCATAACGCAAGAAGCGGGAATAAGCCGATGGCCGAGCTGTTCATCCACTACATGGCGCCGATCATGTTCGCGTCGTTGGTGGTGTTTTTGCTGCTCGGCTATCCGGTAGCTTTTTCGCTTGCGGCAAATGGTTTGATCTATGCCGTGGTCGGAATCGAGCTCGGCCTGTTCCAGCCCGATTTCCTGCAGGCTTTGCCGGAACGCATTTACGGGGTGATGAACAACGAAACGCTGCTGGCCATCCCGTTTTTCACTTTCATGGGGCTCATCCTCGAGCGTTCCGGAATGGCGGAAGACCTGCTGGACACGATCGGGCAACTGTTCGGAACGGTCCGCGGCGGGTTGGCCTACGCGGTGATCTTCGTCGGCGCATTACTGGCAGCCACCACCGGTGTGGTCGCCGCTTCGGTGATCTCGATGGGGCTGATCTCGCTGCCGATCATGCTGCGCTATGGCTATGATCGCCGCGTCGCCACCGGCGTCATCGCCGCCTCCGGAACCTTGGCGCAGATCATTCCGCCCTCGCTCGTTCTCATCGTCATGGCGGACCAACTTGGCCGCTCGGTTGGCGACATGTACGAGGGGGCATTCGTTCCGGGGCTCGCGCTGACGGCATTCTATGCCGGTTATATCTTTCTGGTAACGGTGACCTTTCCCAAGGCCGCGCCGGGTCTCCCCGTATTGGCGCAAAAAATTACCGAGGACTCGACCAGACCGATTCAGCAGAGCGGTTTCGCCGCCATCGGTTTGTTCGCCGCATGCGCCTTCATTCCGCTCCTGGGAAAGCTCGCCTTCGGATTGTACGACGGCATCGCGTCGCAGTTTTCCTCGCTTCCGCCGTTTGCGCCGGATTGGCAAGATACGGTGCTGCGAGTCCTGGAAGTCGGTTGCTTTCATCCTCTTTTTTTACCGGCTGCTCAAAACCGGGTTCACGGCGCTCGGCGCCAATGCGCGCCTGAATCTGCTTGGCCTGGCGGCGATCGCGGCGGCCGTGGCAATCTTTGTGATGATGCGCACCGAAGTGAAAGGCGGCGCCGATTTCGTCGTGCTGACCATGTTTGGCGGCATCATGATCGCCTTTGCGCTCGCCCTGTTGAATGCGGCTTCCGGCCGGATGCTGGGATTTCGCTTCCTGTCCCGCATGGCGGAGCAGGTCACGTTCGTGATGGTGCCGCCGCTGTTTCTCATTTTCCTTGTGCTCGGCACGATCTTCGTCGGCATTGCAACACCGACCGAGGGCGGCGCCATGGGGGCGACCGGAGCCCTCGTCCTGGCGGCCATGAAAGGGCGCCTGAAGCTGGATTTGGTCAGGCAGGCTGCGCAAGCGACCGCCAAGCTGACGGCTTTCGTGGTTTTCATCTTGGTGGGCGCCCGCGTGTTCTCGCTCACCTTCTATGGCGTCGATGGCCACCGCTGGGTCGAAAACATGCTGGTCTCGTTGCCGGGCGGACAGCTCGGCTTTCTCATCTTCGTGAACGCATTCGTGTTCGTGCTTGCCTTCTTCCTCGATTTCTTCGAACTCGCGTTCATCGTGGTTCCGCTGCTCGGGCCGGCGGCGGATAAACTGGGAATCGATCTCATCTGGTTCGGTGTGATGCTTGGCGTGAACATGCAGACATCGTTTATGCATCCGCCTTTCGGGTTCGCGCTGTTCTATTTGCGCTCGGTCGCCCCCAAGTTGCCTTATGCGGATCGTGTGACAGGCAAGCAGATGCAGCCGGTGACTACGGCACAAATTTACTGGGGCGCAATTCCGTTCGTGATCATTCAGCTTATCGCCGTCGCCGCGGTGATCGCGTTTCCCGGCATGGTGATGCACTACAAGGGCACGGGATCTCAAGTTGACCCCAGTAAAGTCAATATTCAGATCGAATTGCCAGACACGATGCCGCCGCTGGACCTGAAATAGGAATTGTGGCGATGCCCGCCGTTTCGATGGTTCTCGATCGGTTGCACCGATGAAATCGCATTTGGTTCTGGGAATGGCGGCATAGTATGCCGGCGCGCGCGCCACTGCTCGACGGAGCGGTTTTGTCATGGCCGTGGTCGTTGCCGTTCATTGGCTTGCTGGTCACGATCGCCATGGGGCCGCTGGTGTTCCCGAGCATCTGGGATCGTCACTACGGCAAGATTACCGCTGCCTGGTCGGCGTCGGTGCTAGCGGCGATCGGATTCGCTTTCGGTGCCGCGACCGGTCTCGATGCGTTTTTGCGCGCGATGCTGTTGGACTACATGAGCTTCATTGCACTCCTGTTCTCGCTCTACGTGGTAGCCGGCGGTATTCTGGTGGCAGGAAACCTTCACGGGACGCCTGCCGGCAATACCGGCATGCTGCTGCTCGGCACGCTACTGGCGAGCTTCGTCGGCACCACCGGGGCCAGCATGATCGTGGTTCGACCGCTGATCAGGGCGAATGAACGGCGCCGGCACAAGGCGCACGTATTGGTATTCGCGATTTTCCTGATCGCCAATGTCGGGGGAGCGCTGACCCCGCTCGGCAATCCGCCGCTGTTCGTCGGCTTCCTCCATGGCGTCGATTTCTTCTGGCCGGCCCAACATATGTTCAGCGCCGTTGTCCTCGTGATTGGCATGATCCTTGGCATATTCCTGGCGATCGATGTCTTTTATTATCGGCGGGAGCATTCGGAGGTCGTATCCCATCATAAGACCGCCGCGACGGTGATAAGCCTGCGCGGGCTGACGAATGTATATCTGCTCGGCGCCATTATTGCGGCGATCCTGCTGTCGGCGGCCTGGAGGCCGGATATCGTGGTCAGCATTCGCGGCGTGGACCTGGAATTGCAAAACCTCGTCCGCGATGCCGCTATTGTCATCATCGCCCTCGTCTCTTTGAAGCTGACGCCGGCGGAGCATCGCGAGGCCAATGGGTTTTCCTGGGGACCCATACGCGAAGTGGCGAAATTGTTTGCCGGCATCTTTATCTGCATCATCCCGATGCTGGCGATGCTGAGTGCCGGACCGCGCGGTGGATTTGCCTGGATCGCATCGCTCACGTCCGCCGGTGGAACCCCGCATAACCTCGCCTATTTTTGGCTCAGCGGGATTCTGTCAAGCTTTCTCGACAATGCACCGACCTACCTTATGTTCTTTGAACTTGCCGGCGGCGATGCCCGCGAATTGATGGGTCCTCACGCCGGAACGCTGGCGGCGATCTCGCTTGGCGCGAGCAGCATGGGGGCGATAACCTATATCGGTAACGCCCCGAACCTGATGATCTATGCCATTGCGGTCGAACGAGGAATCAAGATGCCGAGCTTCTTCGCCTACATGGCGTGGTCCGGTGCAGTACTGCTCCCGGTATTCGCGATCGCGGGATGGGTATATTTCGGCTAGCTAGACCAATTCCGATGAGGTGACGCGCGTAACGGGGGCGAAATCGCGTTCCCTGCGCAAGGCTTTGCGAGCGACGTTTCTCGCGATTTTGCCTACGCGGTCCACCGCTCCGTCCGGCGAAACGTGACCGAACGAGCCGACCAACGCTCCGAACCGCGCTCCGCTCACACCTTCAGCCGGTTGCGGATCAGGAACGTATCGTTGGAATATTCCGCCACCTGCCACCAAAGATACTGGTCGCCGCGGAACGCCATCATGGATTCATAGACCTTCTTGAAATCCGCATTGGTGGCGGAGACTTCGTGGTAGAGATCGAGCGCCGCATTCAGGCAGGCTTCCATGACCGGCGTGGGAAAGGGCATCAATTTCGTTCCGGCGGCCAGGAGTCGGCGTAGCGCCGCCGGATTGACGGCATCGTATTTCGACTGCATCCAGGTATTTGCCATCTCGGAGCTGACCCGAACCACCGATTTGTAGTGAGGCGAAAGCGCGTTCCACTTTTCCAAATTGATGAAATTGTGAATCATGGCCGAGCCTTCCCACCAGCCCGGATAGTAATAAAACGGTGCGATCTTTTGGAAACCGAGCTTTTCGTCGTCGTAGGGGCCGACCCATTCGGCCGCGTCGATGGTGCCCTTTTCCAAGGCGGGATAAATGTCCCCGCCGGCGATTTGCTGCGGTACGCAGCCAAGCTTCTGCAATACGCGGCCCGCATAGCCGCCGATGCGAAACTTCAAGCCGTTGAAATCCGACGGCACCCGGATTTCCTTACGGAACCATCCGCCCATCTGGCAACCGGTATTGCCGCAGGGAATGGCGTATATATTCGCTTTTTTGTAGAATGCATTCAGCAGATCCATGCCGCCGCCAAAGAACATCCAGGCGTTCTGCATGCGGCTGTTCAGGCCGAACGGCACCGCGGTTCCGAATGCGTAGGTCGGGTCCTTGCCGACATAATAGTAGGACGAGGTGTGGGCCATCTCGACCGTGCCGTTCGTCACCGCGTCGGCCGCACTCAGCCCCGGCACGATTTCACCGGCCGCGAACACTTGAATTTGGAACTTGTTGTCGGTCAGCTCGGCGACCGCCTTGGCGAATATCTCGGATGCGCCATAGATGGTGTCGAGCGATTTCGGAAAGCTTGACGTACACCGCCACTTCAGTTCGGGCGTCGACTGCGCGATGGCCGGCATGGCCACGGCTGCCGCCGCCGCGGTAACGCCGGTCAACCCAGCGGCTTGGATGAATTCGCGTCGCTTCATGGATTTCCTCCGGCGAGCCTGCAGGGCGATAGTTCTGATTTAAGGCTGCCGTCACGACGGCACACCCGTCAACTTGCCGCAGCGTTGGCCTGAGCGGACGTGCCGTCCACGCCGGCCCAGCGCACCAGCCAGCTAAAGCCCGCGCAGACGATCGCGTGGGCTGTTGTTCCAGGTCATCTCCGCGACAGTGAGAACTTTACGCCCGTGGGCGCGAACGGATCATGAAGGTATCGTAGCCGTATTCCGCAACCTGCCACCAGAAGTAGCTTTCATTGCGGAATGCCTGCATGGAGGCCAGCACCCGTTTGAAATCTGCGTTGGTCGCGGCGGTTTCGGCATTCACCTCGTTCGAAGCCTTGAGGCAGGCCTCCATGATAGGCTGGGAAAACGCGCGCAATTCGGTGCCGCCGGCGATAAGCTTGCGCAGGGCGCCGGGATTGCGGGCATCATATTTGGCGGTTTCCTCGGAATTCGCGTAAGCCGCCGCCGTGGTGAGGATGGACTGGTAGCGCTTGGGCAACTCGTTCCATTTGGCCAAATTCATCATCAGATGATTGGCCGCCGCGCCTTCCCACCAGCCCGGATAGTAGTAATACTTGGCGACCTTGCTGAAGCCGAGTTTTTCGTCGTCATAGGGCCCGATCCATTCGGCGGCATCGATCGTGCCGCGCTCCAGCGCCGGATAGATGTCGCCGGCGGCGATCTGCTGCGGCACGCCGCCGAGCTTCTGGATCGTCAGGCCGGCAAAGCCGCCGATGCGGAATTTGAGACCCTTGAGGTCGGCGACTTGCTTGATCTCCTTGCGGAACCAACCGCCCATTTGGCATCCCGTGCCCCCGGCCGCGAGCGAATAAACGCCGAACTTCTTGCCGAATTCGTTCATCAGCTTCATGCCGTCGCCGTCGAAAAACCAGGCATTCTGCTGTCGCGTATTGAGGCCGAACGGCACTGCACAGAACAGCGCCCAGGTCGGATCCTTGCCGAAATAATAATACGACGCCGTGTGGCAGGCCTCGACAGTGCCGTTGCTCACTGCATCGAGGGCACTGAGACCCGGAACGATTTCGCCGGCCGCGAAAGGCTGAATCTGAAACTGATTGTCGGTCGATTCAGCCACGAATTTGGCGATCGTCTCGGCGGCACCATAAATGGTGTCGAGCGACTTCGGAAAGCTCGATGTCAAGCGCCATTTGATGGCCGGACTGCTCTGCGCGATGGCGGGTTTCGCCACCGCGGTCGCGACGAGGCCGACACTGGCGGCGCCGAGGAACTGACGGCGTTTCATGAGCGGTTCTCCTTGAGCGACGGGGCGTAAGCCCCACTCGGGTTCGAATGCCCCATGGTCAAACGTTACGATCCTGTAACATGTCCACGATCCAGCCACAAAGGCAAGCCGGTTGACACCGCTGGGGCGCCCGCGGTCCCAGCTAAATCATGCCTCGATCACGATTTGGGGAGCGGCGCGGCCTGGGTCGAGCGCGATCTGCTCGCGCACCCGCGCCGCGATGCCGCGATAAATCTCGGCGTGCGGGCCGTCCGGGACGGTCGCGACCACCGGCAGCCCGGCATCGGACCGCTCGCGAATGTCCATGTGCAGCGGCACCTCGCCGAGGAATGGCACGCCGAGACGCTCCGCCTCGTGGCGCGCACCGCCATGGCCGAAAATGTCCGAACGGGTGCCGCAGTTCGGACACAGGAAGTAACTCATGTTCTCCACGATGCCGAGCACCGGCACATTGACGCGGCGGAACATCGCGATGCCGCGGCGGGCGTCGATCAGGGCCAGGTCCTGCGGGGTCGAAACGATGACGGCACCGCGCAGCGGCACCTGCTGGGCCATGGTGAGCTGGGCGTCTCCGGTACCGGGCGGCATATCGACAACCATGACGTCGAGTTCGCCCCATTCGACCTCGCGCAGCATCTGCGTCAGCGCCGACATCACCATCGGGCCGCGCCAGATCATCGGGGTTTCTTCCTCGATCAGGAACCCGATCGACATGATCTTCAGCCCATAACCGTCCATCGGAATGAGCCGGGTGCCCCCGGCGGTGCGAGGCTTGCCTTTGATAGCGAACAGTTTTGGGATCGAAGGGCCGTAAATGTCGGCATCGAGAACCCCCACTTTGAGCCCGAGATCGCGCAAGCCCAGCGCAATATTGACCGCCGTCGTGGATTTGCCGACGCCGCCCTTGCCGGAGGCGACCGCGATGATGGCGCCGACGCCGGGAATTGCGGTGGTGCCGTGGGTGCGTTGCGTGGCCGCGGCAGCGGCCGGGGATGTCGGACCAGGCTGCGGCCGCGCCGGCGCCGGCGCCGATGCTGCTCTCGCGGTGCGCTCTGCCGTCAGCGCCACCATCACGGAGGCGACGCCCGGCAGGGCCCGGACGGCTGCCTCGGCGCGCTTGCGGACCGGCTCCCAGGCATTCACCACCGCGGCGTCCACCGCGATGGAGAAGAACACCTGGCCGTCGGAAACCACGATCTCGGACAGGACGCCGGTCTTCGGCAACGCGATCCCTTCCGGGCTCGCAACGCGTTCGAGGCTCGCCAGAACCTCGGTCTTGGTCACGGTCATCAAGCTCTCCATGGCCGCCGCGGGCCAAACTCCGCGGGGCCGGCCCGGCTATACATCAGATCGAAACGGCCGGGCGAAGCCGTCAATCGGATGACGCCGGGGCGAAACGCGCGGCGGCGTCGGAACCGAGTTCCCGCGCGCCTTCGGCCACCAGCCGCGCCGTCGCGGTCTCAATATCGCGCCGCAATTTGGCAAAAAACACGGTGCGATCGAGGCCCGGCGGGATCGGGTCGAGAATCTCGACCCGCACAGTGCCGGGAGGGCGCAGCAGCCGGCGCCGCGGCCAGAACAGGCCGGAATTCAGTGCGACCGGGACGCAGGGCACGCCGGCTTCGGCATAGAGGTGCGCAACACCGATTTTATATTTCGGCTCGGCCCCGGCGGCACGCCGCGTGCCTTCGGGGAAGATGACGATCTGGCGGCCCTCGGACAGTGCGATGCGGGCATGCTTCATCATCTCCGCCAATGCCGCCTTGCCGGCGCTGCGGTCAACCGGGATCATGCCCGTGTGCCGCGCATACCAGCCGAACAAGGGAACCCACATCAGTTCGCGCTTGATCACGAAAGCCGGGTCGGGAAGCACCACGATCAACGCGAAGGTCTCCCACGTTGACTGGTGCTTGGCGGCGATAAGGATTCCGCCGGGCGGGATTTTATCGAGTCCGATCCATGCCACGTCGATGCGGCAGATGGTACGCAGCAGCCAAAGGGTGTTTCGGCCCCAGAGCCGGGCCATCGCGAGGGTAGCCTGTCGCGGTAGCACCAGCGTCGGAATAGCAACGATCAGCAGCACGGCGAGGTTGAGATAGAACAGCACATTGAACAGGAGCGATCGCGCGAATATCACGGGCTGAAATCCGAACCGCTATACAGATGGCTGACGCCCGCCGTTCGCGTCCGGCGCAATGCGGCGTTCTTTGGTCACGGCGGCGAGCGCCTGCACAAATGCGATCCGCGCGGTCACGGCGACATATTTCATATACTCCAAAAGCAGGATTTTTGCGGTAGCCGGATGGGACCACCAGAAGACCGTACGACGCGGTTCCGGAGTCACCGGCGACGGTATCAAAGTAACTCCAGGAAGTCTATGGCCGATTTCCAGCATAGCCCGCGGCATGTGGTAATTTGATGTGACCACGACGAGGGATCGGAACCCACGCTGGCGTGCCCAGAGCCGCGTTTGAACCGCGTTACCGATGGTATTCATTGCCGTGTAGTCGAGGTCGATGCAGCACCCGAACAGGTCGTGATGCGCCGGAACCAGGCGGCTCAGCTCTACCATGGTTGTCGTCGGGGCCACTCCGGTAATCAACAGCCGTTGTCCGCGGCCGGCGGCCAATAGTTCCACGCCGTCCGCGATCCGCGAAGCGCCGCCGGTCAGCACAACGATCCCATCGGCGCTGTGGTCGAGCGGTGTTTTTTTGCTGCCGACGTAGTGCGCGAACCACAGGAAGCCCAACGACAGCAGCACGAAGCCGGAAAGCGGAAGGGCAAGCAAAACCAGGCCGAGCCCGCGGCGAGGAGAGGGCGAAGGTCGCCGGGCTTTGAGCTTCAACTCGCGAATGGGATAGTGATGGGCCACCGTTAATTCACCGGACGGGTGTCATCCTTTCGCAGAAGTTGGCGCTTGGATAGCAAAATCGACACGTCGCCATCATTATCATGAGTGCCGGTCCGGGCGCCACAAACATTAACCGGCAGCTACTCCTCTTCCGACGCATAGGGCCGCGGCAGGGGTGCCATGGCCGGGTGCGGCCGTCCGAAATCCGGTGCCTCCGCATCTTGGCCGATCGCCACGATGCCGCGGCGAATCGCGCGGGTGCGGGTGAACAGGTCGAACAGCGTCTCGCCGTCGGCTTCCTCGATGGCGCGGGTCAGCCGCGCCAGGTCGCGGTTGAAGCGGCCGAGCATGTCCAGAACGCCGGTCTTGTTGGCCAGGAAGATGTCGCGCCACATCGTCGGGTCGGAGGCCGCGATGCGGGTAAAGTCGCGAAAGCCGCCGGCCGAGTATTGCAGGACTTCGGAGCGCGTTACCGCGGAGAGATCGTCGGCGGTGCCGACGATCGTATAGGCAATGAGGTGAGGCACATGGCTGGTAATCGCCAGCACCAGGTCGTGGTGTTCGGCCGTCATCACCGCAACCTTGGCGCCGAGCCCGCTCCAGAAACCCGAAAGGCGTTCGACCGCCGCCGGATCGGTGCCGTCGGGCGGGGTGAGGATGCACCAGCGGCCGATGAAGAGTTCCGCAAAGCCCGCATCCGGTCCGGAATATTCGGTTCCCGCGACGGGGTGCGCGGGCACGAAATGCACGTCCGGCGGCAGATGCGGTGCCATATCGTGCACGATCTGCGCCTTGACGGATCCGACGTCGGAAACGATGGCGCCGGCACGCAAATGCGGGGCGATCTCGCGGGCCGCCGCGCCGCATTGGCCGACCGGAATGCAGACGATGACGAGGTCGGCGCCTTCGACCGCTGCGGCATTGGTGTTGACGACCTGGTCGGCGATGCCCAGTTCCATGACGCGCCGGCGCGTCGCCGCCGATCGCGCGGTGGCGACGATGCTGCCGGCCAGGTTTTGTGCTCGCGCGGCGCGCGCGATCGATGACCCGATCAGGCCGACCCCGATCAGGGCGAGGCGGTCGAACACGGAAGCCGTCATCGCCGGCTCCGGGCTTGCGGTGCGCATATCCCTCCGCCGTTCTTCACGGGGGAGGGCAGGGTGGGGGCCGGTTCTGCGATTCTTTGCCGTCGAAAGGACCCCACCCGGCCGCGCTTCGCGCGGCCACCCTCCCCGAAGACGGGGAGGGAAAACAAGCGCTCGGCCATTGTTCCGCTCTCGACCATCGTCCCGATCATATCGCGGACGGTCCTGCCATGAATTCCGCGAGCGTTGCCACCGCAAGCCGATTCGCTTCCTCGCTCCCGACGCTCATGCGCAGGGCATTTGGCAGCCCATAGGCGCTGACTTGACGCAAAATCACGCCGCGCGCGGTAAGCGCTTTGTCGGCCTCAGCGGCGGTTTTCTCTCCTTCCGGTGGAAAATGAATGAGAATGAAATTCGCCACGCTCGGCGTCACCGTTAGTCCCAGCTTACCGATTTCGACCGTCAGCCACGCCAGCCATTTTTCGTTATGTGCGACCGAGCGTTCGACATGGCCGGTGTCGCGAATTGCCGCGATGCCGGCGGCGCTTGCCGGCGTCGCGACATTGAACGGACCGCGCACCCGGTTGACCGCATCGACCACATGGGCCGGCCCATACATCCACCCAAGCCGCAACGCCGCAAGCCCGTGAACCTTGGAAAACGTCCGGCACATCACGACATTTTCCGAGGTCGCCACAAGCTCGATCCCGGATTCATAATCGTTGCGCCGGACATATTCCGCATAGGCGGCATCCAGCACCAGCAGCACGCGCGGGGATAAGCCGCGGTGCAGGCGCTTGACCTCGTCGAACGGCAGGTAGGTGCCGGTCGGATTGTTGGGATTGGCCAGGAAAACGATTTTGGTACGATCCGTCACCGCCGCCAGGATGGTATCCACGTTTGCCGTATAGTTGGTCTCCGCGGCGACCACCGGGGTTGCGCCGGTTCCGAGCGTGGCGATCGGATAGACGAGAAATCCGTGCGCGGTGTGGATCGCCTCGTCGCCGTCGGCGAGGTATGCACGTGCCAGCAAATTGAGCAGGTCATCGGAGCCGGCGCCGCAGACGATCCGTGCCGGATCGAGCCCAAAAACGCCGCCGATTGCTTCGCGGAGTGCGGTGCAGCTGCCGTCGGGATATTCCTGCAGATGCGCCGCGACGGTTGCATAGGCCTCCACCGCCCGCGGACTGGGACCGAGCGGCGTCTCGTTCGAGGACAGTTTGTGAACCTTGGCGACGCCGGGGGCGCTGCTCTTGCCCGGCACATAAGCGTGGATCGCCATGACGCCGGGGCGGGGGATGGGGCGCGCTGGGTTGGTCATCGGTTGCGAAATAGCCTTATGAGAGTCAGTGGGGCGCAGGGTCGTCGCGTCGCTTACCGGCCGGCCGGTGTCGGCCCCGAATCGGCCCCGACCATATAGCGCTGCGCGTGGCTGCCGACGAGAGCCCGCCCGCGTACCGAGACGCCGGCCCCGACCAGCACTGATAAAATATCGTCAAGGCTTTGGCCCTGCGGGACCGGGATCAGCAGCGCGGCACCGTCGAACCCGCGGTCGGGCACCACCACGGCCTCGGCAAGGCTCGCCAGCGCCTGGGCCGGCCGCGCGCCCCAGCCGGCCACCCGCAAGCTCCACATCGCCACGTCGGTGACGACGGCGTCCGGATGCGGCCGGGCGATCGCAAACACCGGCAATCCGGCCGGGTGATCCTCGCGCTCGACGAACGGCAGCCGGGCGATGATTTTCGGCGCCGTGTCGGCTTCGAGCGCCGCCCACCAGGCGCCGCCCGACGCGCTCGCCTGGATCGGAACGAGGCCGAGGTCGCTCGGCGTGGCGGCTACCGCCGCGACGACGCCGGCCGGTCCCATATGTCCGACCAGCGGCACCGTGAAGCCGAAATGGAACCGTTCGCAATCGCGCATCGCCGGTTCTCCGGCGGAAAAATCCGCATGAACGCGGAACGGGGCCTGCACATAGGTGAAGGTCGCGATGATGACACGCCAAATGCTCTCCGCGGTATCCAGCGGCAAAATTCCGCTATGGCGCGCAACCAGGCGCCGCATCATTTCAGCCTCGCGCGCCGGCCGGAATGCCGAGCCGGTTTCAGCCGTGCGCTTGGCCTTGATGAGCCGGCCGACGATGTCGCCACGCTCCAGCAGCAGCCGATGCATGGCCTCGTCGATGCGGTCGATCTCGCGGCGCAGTTCGGCGAGCGGGGGCGGAGTGTCGGTCATGTATCGTGTCTTTGTGGGCGGGCGCCCCCGGTGCGCGGCGGCCGCATTGATAAGGCGCGCGGTGCCGGAACGCAAATGGTGTTGGTTCGTTCTACGGGAGCTTTTGCGCACGCAGGCCCAAGATCTGCCGGACCCAGTCCACGACGTTGAGCGGCGTCTTCAGACAGCAAACCACTTAATCGGCGCGGCCGCCAGGATACCCAAGAGCGCCCCGCCCAGTATAACGTCGCAGCGCCACCTCAGAACCGCATCCGTAGAGTTGCATATGCAAGTTTATGCAACATTGAAAATGCTGGTCACCAGGGTGTCGCTTGGCAATCGTAAGAGCATTGATGCAGTTGCGGGAAGATGGCCATGCTGGCCGTAGTACTTGGGACCCGACCGGCGACAAGGGAGGCACGGGTTGGACAGTAAGGTGGAGGCCGTTCTTGCCGAATATGACCGCCGCAGCGAACGCGAGGCGGCACTGATGAATCAGCTCCCGTTCGACGAGGTGATGCGGCGCGTCGACGAATTTCTGATCTCGATCGGTCGCGAAACCGGTATCGTGCTTAACATGTTGATCAAAGCGGCCCGGGCGCAGACCATTTTGGAACTCGGCACTTCGTATGGCCACTCGACGACCTTTCTCGCCGAAGCAGCGCGCGCCACCGGCGGGCGTGTGATCAGCATCGATGTCAGTGCCGACAAGCAGCGCTACGCGCGAGAGCAGCTCGCTGCAGCGAACCTGGAATCCTTTGTCGAGCTGCGCACTGGCGATGCGCGCGACATCATCGTATCGCTGCCGAACCCGCTCGATTTTGTCCTCATCGACCTTTGGAAAGATCTCTACATTCCGTGCTTCGATCTCGTCTATCCGAAGCTATCCGCTGGCGCCTTTTTGGCTGCCGATAACATCCTTTATCCAGAATTCACGCGGAACGACATGGCGGCGTACCGGCGCCATGTGCGCACCAAGCCGGGGGTCGAGTCGGTGCTGCTGCCGGTGGGGAGCGGCATCGAGCTCAGCCGCTTTGCTCCGAACGAAATATAACGGCGCGGTCCCGTAGTCGGCGCAATGAATGGCCGATGTCGCTGATGGGCCGTCGTCAGCCTCGACCGGCTCAAGGTGATGAGCGCCATCGAGCACGGCGGCCCGCGGCGGGCATGTGGGACGCTGCGGGGATTGCACCCATAGCTACCGCCATGTTCAACCAGCGTCCGGTCGCCATAAGGCCGGCGTCCGGCCGGTCCCGCAGCCGTGTGAGGTCGAAGCGATCGACATCCTGCAGCAGTTCCACGAAGGCGCGTGCCCCATGGGCCAGAGCCCGTTCGCCCTTGTGCGCGGTGGCAGGCGTCGCATCCCCGACCGCCCCGCTGGGGTGCAAATCCTGGGTCATCCAGCCGAATCCGGCCGGGCGGAAGGCGCTGAGCCATTTGAAGGTGCCGGCCATTTCCACCGTCGCCGGGACGGCCGCCGGGGCGCGTTCCATGTGTACGGTTTCGGGCCGGTCGGCTAGCACGAGCGAGGTTTCCACGTCGCCGGCGTGGATGCCGTGACGCTGTTCCAGGCTCTCGAACGTGCCCGGCGGATAGCCGAAGCGGTGCCACGCGGCGGTCACCACCAGCATGCCGAGCCGCACCCGCAGGTCGCGGGCGACCAGGTCCATCGCCGCCACGTTGCCGCCGTGGCTGGTGACGATCACCAGCTTGCGCACGCCGCAGCGGTGCAAACTCTCCCCGATCTCCGTATAGGCGCCGATGACGGTGCCGGCCGAAAACGACAGGGTGCCGGGAAACGCCCGGTGTTCGTCGGACTGGCCGATTTTCTGCACCGGCAGGAAGGTCGCCGGCAGGTCGTCCGGGATGAGCGGGAGGACGCGGGCGATATAGGCGTCGGCGATGTAGGAATCGACCCCGAGCGGGAGGTGCGGACCATGCTGCTCGACGGCGGCGACCGGGAGCACGGCGATCCAGCGGCCGGTATCGCCGGCCGCCACATCGGTCCAAGTCATGGCGGTCCAATCGCGGTTCGGCATCGTCACCATGTCGTCAGGTCCCGTTCGCTCGCCTTTGCGTCGGCGTTCTTCTAATGTCGCGGAACCGGTCCGGAGACAATGAGCCCATGCCGAATACATTCTTCCCCTTGGTGGCACGCGGTTGCGCCGCCGCCGTCGTTGTAATCGCCTGCGCCGTTGCGGGCAACCTGCCGTCCGTCCATCCGGCTGCGGCGCAAACCCTCGACAAAGTCACGTTCGCCACCAACTGGGTCCCGGAAGCCGAGCATGGAGGGTTCTACCAGGCGCTCGCCGACGGCACCTACCGCCGCTACGGCCTTGACGTGACCATCCTGCCGGGCGGGCCGAACGTGAACAACCGAATCCTGCTGCCGGTCGGCCGGATCGAGTTCTACCTCAGCGCCAATACGCTGCAATCCTTCGACGCGGTCGAGCAGAACATCCCGACCATTGCGGTCGCCGCCATGTTCCAGAAGGACCCGCAGGTGCTGATCGCCCATCCGGATCGCGGCATCAACGATCTCAAGGACCTCAAGGATTTGGTGCTCTACGTCTCCAAGGAGGGCATGGCGAGCTACTTTCAGTGGCTGAAGGCCGACTACGGATTTACCGACGCCAAGGTACGGCCCTATACGTTCAACCCGCAGCCGTTTCTCGCCGACCGTAACAGCGCCATGCAGGGCTATGTGACATCCGAACCCTACGCCATCGAGACGATTGCCCGGATCAAGCCGAAACTGTTCCTGCTCGCCGATTACGGCTTCAGCAGCTATTCGACTCTGATCGAGACCCGGCGCGATCTCGTCGACACCAAGCCCGACCTGGTGCAGCGGTTCGTCGATGCCACGATCATCGGCTGGTCCAATTACATTTATGGCGACAACAGCCCCGCCAACCAGATGATCAAGCGGCAGAACCCGGAAATGACCGACGCCCTCTTGGCCTATTCGGTCGCCAAGATGAAGGAATTCGGCATCGTGGATTCCGGCGATTCGCTCAAGCTCGGTGTCGGGGCCATGACGGACGCCCATATGGCGGGCTTCTTCGAAAAGATGGTGCGGGCCGGGATCGTCAAGCCGGGCCTCGACTATCGAAAATCCTACACGCTGCGCTTCGTCAACCACAACGTGGGCGCTGAGTTGCGGCGGAATTAGATATAATACCGTTCACTTAACCCGGCCCCCGGGTTTGCGGCGCTACGCGCCTCCAACCCGGGCTACGCGGCGGCTCCTCGGTAGCCCGGGTTGGAGGCGCGCGGCCGTTGTCCGTGTGAGGTCCCGACCAGCGCCGGAAACCCGGGGGCGGCGTCGGGGTTGATCCCCTACCAACTCCTGTCAGTGGTAGAATGGCCTGTAGGGCGCTCATAGTGAACGGGATTGAAATTAGATCGGATTTGCCGCGGTCACGCTAGCCGCGTGCCGGCGGGCAGCGCGGTGCCGCGCAAAAAGTCCTCGGCGCGCATGGGCTGGCGGCCTGCGCGCTGCAGTTCGAGAATACGCACCGCGCCGTCGCCGCAGGCGATGGTGAGGTGGCCGTCGAGGGCGGTGCCCGGCGGCCCCGATCCCGCGCCCTTGGTGGCGCGCAAAATCTTGACGCGGACCGGGGCGCCGGCGCCCGGCCATTCACACCACGCGCCCGGAAACGGCGACAGGCCGCGGATATGGTTGTGCACGGCCGACGACGGCCGCGTCCAATCGATGCGGGTTTCGGCGTTGTCGATCTTGGCCGCATAGGTGACGCCGGTCTCGGCTTGCGGGGTTAACGTCAGCGCGCCGTGCGCGAGCGCATCGAGCGCCCGCACGATCAGGCCGGCGCCGGCCTGGGCCAACACGTCATGCAGTTCGCCCGCCGTCATGTCCGCCCCGATGGCGACCGGCTCCGTCAGGGCGACCGGGCCGGTGTCGAGGCCCTCCGCCATTTTCATGACGGTGGCGGCGGTTTCGGTATCGCCCGCCATGATGGCGCGGTTGATCGGCGCCGCGCCGCGCCAGCGCGGCAGGGCCGAGGCATGCAGGTTGAAGCAGCCGAGCCGCGGCGCCTCGAGCACCGGCTTGGGCAGGATCAAGCCGTAGGCGACTACGACTGCGGCATCGGCGCCGTGGGCACCGAATGCGGCTTGTACGTCCGGGGTCCGCAACGTTTTCGGCGTCAGCACCGCGATGCCGAGCCGCCGGGCCTCGCGCTCGACAGGGCTCGGCCGCAGTTCCATGCCGCGCCCCGCCGGCTGCGGCGCGCGGGTGTAAACTGCGGTCACGTCGTGGTTTTGCGCCACCAGGGCGGCGAGGGTGGGCACCGCGAAGTCGGGCGTACCCATGAAGACGAGGCGCAGGGGCATGGGATGTGCGGATAACTCGGGTGTTCAGGTGACGGGTGCGGTAGGTCCGGCGAAAGGATCGATCAGTTCGAGGCCCAAATCGGCGAAGTCTCCCACGTCACGGGTTGCCAGCGCCGCGCCATGCGCGAGGGCGATCGCGGCAATCATTCCGTCAATTTGTGCCAATGGACGTCCAGCCCTTTGACGCCTTGCTTTTAAGCGTCCATATTCCAGTGCCGCAGCAACATCGAAAACAAGCATTCGGTCGAGAAAAAGTTCTTCGTGGAGCCGATCGATGGTTCGATCCAGTCGCACCTTTCTCGCTCCTGACGGAAGCCTCTCCACGCCAAACCGCAACTCGGCCAATACGGGCGTGCAAAGAAATAGAGCATGCCGTGGTTGGGCGTTAAGCCATTTCATGGCCGCGGTACTCGGCGACGGCCGGTAAATTTCTGATACGACATTCGTATCCAGCACGATCATTTGCAATCCGGTGGCCTGCTGGCGTCATCATCTCGAATGTCGAAAATGAGATCGTCGCCACGATCTTCCGGATTGACCAATTCCATCATGGCCGTTCCCAACCCCTTCTGGGTCGGAGCCTCCGTCGCTAACCCTCCTAACGCATTGCGAATGAGCAGCTTGGCTTCGTCGGAAAGGCTGCGGTGATGGGCGCGCGCGCGTTCTGCGATTTGTCGCTCAAGCGCGGGATCGACGTCCCGGATCACAAGGTCGGACATGTATCCTCCATCAGTCGCAAACTTGCGCTAGCCCGATTGGGTGTCGAGCGATTGAACGATGAGTTGCCGAACGAAAGTCCGCTCAATCCTGGTCCTCCTCCTCGCGCCGCGCCGCCTTGGTGAATTTCTTGATGATACGCGTGCGCTTGAGCCTGGAGATGTGATCGATGAACAGCACGCCGTTGAGGTGATCCACCTCATGCTGGATGCAGGTCGCGAACAGGCTGTCGGCGTTCTCCTCATGCGTTCCGCCGTCGAGGTCGCGATATTTGACCGTGACCCGGGCCGGCCGTTCGACGTCTTCGTGCACGTCCGGAATCGACAGGCACCCCTCTTCATATACCGACGGCTCGTCCGACGACCAGGTAATCTCCGGATTGATGAAAACCTTGGGCTGCGCCTCGGTTTGCCGTTTGGACAAATCCATGACCACGACCCGCGCCGGCACGCCCACCTGGATGGCGGCCAGACCAATCCCCGGCGCATGGTACATGGTGTCGAACATGTCCGCGACCAAGGTGCGGACATCGTCGTCGATTGTCTCGATGGGCTTGGAGACCAGCCGCAGCCGCTTGTCGGGCAGAATGATGATATCGCGCAGTGCCATGACGGCGCGATTTAAGGAATGGAATCGGCACGGTCAATGTCCAGGTTCCTGCCACTTGTAACCCGGATTTGTTTTCGCGCTTTGTTCATGGGCATAGCGAATCGGCTACAAAGTACCCCGTGGACCAGACGATCCTTACCATCAACGGGTTCGACATCAGCTTCGGCACCGCCCTCTTAGGCTTCGCCGTCGCGGTGGTGTCGCTGCTCGTGACGATCGCCGCCATCGCGGCTCGCGCGTCGAACGTGCGTGCGGTGGATGCGCGCGACCAGATGCGGCAGTCGGAATTTTTGGCGCAGCGCGTCGCCGAGCTTGCCCGCACCCAGGCCGAGACCGCCGGCCGGCTGCAAGCGCTCGGCGAAGGTCTTGGCGGCCGGCAGGCGGAACTCGCCCGGGTGATGGCGGATCGGCTCGATGCGGTGTCGAGCCGCATCGGCCATTCGATGGACGAAGTCACCCGGCAGACCGTACAGCGGTTGCAGGGCCTGCACGAGCGCATCGCGGTCATCGATCATGCCCAGAAAAATCTGGCCGAACTGTCCGGGCCAAGTCTCCTCGCTGCGCGATATTCTCGGCAACAAGCAGGCTCGCGGCGCCTTCGGGCAATCCCGCATGGAGGCGATCGTGGCGGACGGGCTGCCCAGCGCACTGTTCGCGTTTCAATATACGCTATCCAACAATACGCGGCCGGACTGCGTGATTTTCCTCCCCGACCAGCGCCCGCTCGTCATCGACGCCAAATTTCCGCTCGAGGCCGTCACCGCCCTGCGGGAATCCAAGTCGGACGAAGCCCGCCAGCGCGCGGCGCAACGGCTGCGCCAGGATATCGGCAAGCACATTGCCGATATTGCGGAAAAATACCTGCTTCCCGGCGAGACCCAGGACATGGCGCTGCTGTTCGTGCCGTCCGAGTCGGTTTACGCGGAGCTCTACGAGGGCTTTGACGATCTGGTGCAGAAGGCCCACCGGGCGCGGGTCGTCATCGTGTCACCGTCGCTCCTGATGCTGGCGATCCAGGTCATGCAGCAACTTTTGCGGGATGCCCGCATGCGCGAGGCCGCCGACCTCATTCGTGCCGAAGTCGGGCGCTTGATGGGGGACGTGGGCCGGCTGCGCGAGCGCGTACTCAAGCTGCAGCAGCACTACGGACAGGCGGGCGAGGACATGCGGCAAATCCTGATTTCGACCGAGAAGATCGGGGTCCATGCCGGCCGCATCGACCAGCTCGATTTCTCCGAAAGTCCGGGGGGCGGGGCCATGCCATCCGCTCCGGCGAGCCCGGCGCTGAAGTTGGAGGCGGGGGAGTGACCGCCCCGGAAGTTACGCTGGCCGGGACGGCCGTGGCCGACGCGCCCACCGCAGGCCGGGTCGGGTGGGCCGAGGCATTCTCCGTGTATCTGCGGCGGCGTGTGCTGGTGGTGCTGTTCTTAGGGTTTTCCGGCGGCTTGCCGCTGGCGCTGTCGGGTTCGACATTGCTGCGCTGGATGGCCGAGGCCGGGGTTGACCTGCGTACCATCGGGCTGTTCGCCCTGGTCGGCACACCCTACACGGTGAAATTCCTGTGGGCGCCGCTGGTGGATGCGCTCGACCTGCCGCTGCTGTCACGCCTGCTGGGCCGCCGCCGCGCCTGGCTGATGCTCTCGCAGATCGCGCTGATCGCAGCTATCACGTTCCTCGCGCTCAACGACCCCGCCACCGCACCATGGCTGGTGGCGTTCGGGGCCCTGCTGGTCGCGGCCGCCTCCGCTACGCAGGACATCGTCATCGACGCCTTCCGGGTGGAAAGCCTCGACGAAAGCGAGCAGGCCGCCGGCATGGCGTCTTATGTCGCGGGCTATCGCCTCGGCATGCTGGCGTCGATGGCGGGTGCGCTGTTCCTGGTCAGCGCCTTCGAGCGCTGGAACTTAAGCCTGCGCGCCGCCTGGACCGCGGGCTATCTCGCCATGGCGGCGCTGGTGCTGATCGGGATCGTCGCGACCCTGGTGGCGACCGAGCCAGCGAAATCCGGTCCCGTCGAAATAGTCCACGCAAAAAAGCACCCGCTGGCGCGCGTTGCCGCCACGGCGCTGGGTGCGCTGATGGATTTTCGGCGCAATGAGCAGGTGCTTGCGATCCTGGCCTTTGTGGTGCTGTTCAAGTTGACCGACGCGCTTGCCGGCGTGATGACGGCGCCGTTCGTCTACGAACTCGGATTTTCGCGCGACGTGTATGCGGCGATCATCAAGGGCGTCGGGCTGGTGGCGACGCTGCTGGGCGGCTTTGCCGGCGGTTTCGTGGCCCGGGCCTATTCGCTCGAAGCCAGCCTGTGGATCGGCGGCATCCTGCAGGCGGCCGCAAATCTGGCGTTTTCCTGGCAGGCGGTGGTGGGCGCCGATCTGGCGTGGCTCACCTTCGTAATCGTACTGGAGAACTTCACCAGCGCCATCGGTACGGTGATTTTCGTTGCCTATCTGTCGGCGCTGTGCCGCAACCCGCTGCACACCGCGACCCAATATGCGCTGCTGACCGCGCTCGCGGCGGTCGGGCGCACCTATCTGTCATCGGGAGCGGGGTTCATCGCGGCGTCGGCCGGTTGGGCCGCCTTTTTCGCGATTTGCTCCGTCGCTGCCTTGCCGAGTTTCGTGCTGCTCGTCTGGCTGCAGCGGCGCGGGCATTTTGCCGCATTGGCGGCGCCGTCCTCCCTCAAGTAACGTACCGACGGTGACTCACTTTGGTGACTCACTTTTCCGTGTACTTGAAGCCAACATACAAGCTGTTCGCGAGGCCCATCAGGATCAGCAGATTATTGTCGAAGGCCACGAACTGGAACCCCGTCACGGCTTTCCAAATAAATATAGTTGCCAATATGACGGTCCAGGCGGCAACCTGGATTCGCTGCAATTTCGCCCCTGCGCCATCCTGCAGGATGTCGGCGAAGAACGACTGGGTCTTCGAGGTTTCGTCGGCGGGCCCATTCATCTGCACGGCAGCTAGACCGGTGGCGCCATTGATGCCGAGCAGGACCAGCACGGAAGCCGTGACGACATTAAGGAATTCCCCGAGTGTCAACCAGATGAAGATGAAGCCGGTGATGGTCAGCACCAGCCACAAGGCCATCTGGGTCCGGCCAAGGCTGTAGGGCCCGGTCGGTTCGCCGGCCTTGGCGGCAAGGTCGGCGGCTCCCTTGGCGGCTGCCGCATACGCAGCCTTCAAGGCATAATCCGCTGGGGCGTTCTCGCTCGCCGCCCGCGCCGCCCGCTCGTTGGCTCGCGCATCCTCCAGCGCTTTGGTGAAATCCGGATCGACTCGGCGTGTCTTGTCATTGTCCCGCAGGATCGTCGAATACCGCGCCAGCACGCAAAAAGACAGCGATAGCAGGACCATCGCGGCCGTGCCGATGCCGAATACCCAAGGATAGTAGATGCGCAGCTTCAGGGTTTTCGCGGCTTCGGCTTCGGGATTGTCGGACGCCGTCCGCGACAGGCCGACGCTCAATTCCTTGACACCATCCTGCGTCGGGCCGGCGAGCAATTCCCGCCAAAAGATGGCGCCGGGCGAGGTGGCATCGGACGGAACCACCAAATCGACAATAATGTATTGGACATCCGGAATCGCGAGGGCCTTGAACGTCATTTGACTGGCGCGCCGGCCATCGAAAAATAACGTGAGAGCGACCGGAGCAGCCGATGCGTTCGCATTCGTCGCGTCGGCCTTGGCCGCCGCACCGGCGACGGCAAGACAGACGTGACGGTTGATGGTCCTGGCCTCCGGCCACACGCCCACGATTCGCAACCTTCCGCTCGTGTCCGCCGCAGTGGCGGCAGGCGTCCCCAGCTCCGTTTTGCAGTTTTCCGCCGTGACGTTTGGCCCGGGGATGCGGGACCACCAACCGGCGAAACCCACGCAAAATGCAAGCGCCGCACACCCCAGTGCGGCACTCAATTTGCCGACGGTTTTGCTGAAAATGGTATCCAGCATCGGTTCCTCCTTGCCGGAACGAAGCGATTTTAGCTCGCAGGGGGCCGGTTTGCCGTCGCAATGCGGGGATCCGGCGCCGCCGGCCCCGGATTGCGCGATCGCCGGCGAAGTCGGGCGATGGCGTTGTCGTGCTAGCCTCGTCTAAGCGCGGCGCTCCGCCGCCGCTTTCCCCCGCTAATACGCGATCGCGTAACAATCCCGCCGACGGTCGGCGCCGGCGATGCGGTTGCCGGTCGCGGGGTCGATCAGCACCGCCGTGGCGCAGCCGTTCATCCCGAAGGCGCGGATGCGGCCGACATCGTGGCCGCGCCCGGCCAATGCGTTGTAGACCGCGTCCGGGATATTGGCCTCGACATTGAGCTTGTTGAAGCCGGAATTGTGCGGCCAGAACGAACCGTAGAAGTGTAGTGTCTGCACCCGCGGCCATTCGAACGCCTCGTGCAGGTTCGGGTACCAGTCTGGCCAGAACTCGACGATGTCGAGGAAGGCCTGCAAAATGGTCTGGTCCTGGTTGTCGCCGCCCGGCGAGCCGATCGCCATGAACGGCTCGCCGCCGCGCAGCACCAGCGACGGCGTGAGTGTGTAGCGCGGGCGGGCGCGCGGGCGCAGCTGCGCGGCGCGGGTTTTGTCGAGCCAAAACTGCTCGCCGCGCACGCTCATGCCGATGCCGGTTTCGCCGAGGATGACGGCGCCGCCGATCCAGCCGCCGCTTGGGGTGGAGTCGAACATATTGCCGTTGCGGTCGATGATGGCGATGTGGGTGGTATCGCGCGAGGAGCCCGACACCGGCTCCGGATCGGGCAGCGGCCCGGTCCGCGGGCCGGTGTCCTTGATATCGGCGACCCAGTAGGGCCAATCCTTCACCTGGCTGTCATAGGGGAACGGGTTGCCGGCCACGAAGGCGCGCGAGGCATTCTTGGGATCGATCAGCTTGGCGCGCTCCTTGGCGTAGGCCTTCGACAGCAGGCCTTCGCCGGGCGTGCGCACGAAGGCGGGGTCGCCGTAATAGGAATCGCGGTCCGCATAAGCGAGTTTTAGCGCTTCCACCACGGTGTGCAGATATTCCGGGCTGTTGAGCTTCATGGCCCGGAGATCGAAATTTTCCAGGATGTTCAGCGCCTGGAGCAGCACCGGCCCCTGGCCGCCGAACGAATGCTTGTAGACCTCGTATCCGCGGTAGGTGGTCATCCTCGGCGCTTCGACGCGGGCATAGAATTCGGCGAAATCGGCCAGTTCGAACGGCGCATCGTGGGCTTTGAGAAATCCGACCATTTCCTGCGCGATATCGCCCTTGTAGAAGCGGTCGCGCGCCGCCGCGACCCCGGCGGCACGGCCCTCGGCCTTATGGGCGCGCTCGGCCTCGACCATGCGGGTGAGGGTGTTGGCAAGAGTGGGGAATTTGATGGTATCGCCGGGGCGATACGCCGTGCCGTCTGGCTTGACCCAATAGCGCTGGTTGTCGGGCCATTGCGCGATGAATTTGGCATTCCGAGCGATTGCCGCCACGGTGCGCGGGCGCAGCGGAAATCCCTCGCCGGCATATTCGATCGCGCGCGCCGCGACCTGTTCGAAGCTCATCGTGCCCCATTTTTCGAGCACCGTCAGCGCCGCGTGCAGCGTGCCTGGAACGACGGCGGGATCGAGTCCGGCGCCGGCAAGGGTTTTGCCGCGGGCATTGTAGGCATCGATCGTGGCGCCCTGCGGCGCCCAGCCCTGCCCGACCACGGCCGTAACCTTATGCTCGCCGCGCGGATAGACCAGCACCAGCCCTTCCCCGCCGAGGCTGTAAAGGTCCTGCTCGACCACGCCGCCGACCAGCAGCGCCGCGACCCCGGCATCGAACGCATTGCCGCCGCGGAGCAGGACTTCAAACGCCGCCGCCGTGGTCAGCGGATGGCCGGCCGAGACGCCGCCATTGCGGCCCATCACGGGCGGCCGCTCGGCCGCTGAGGCGGAGCCGGGCGGGATGACGATCCCAGATAACGTGACGGCGGTAATGGCAACGCCGGCGGCGATCGCGCCAAACAGGCTGCGGACCCGGCGGCAGCTTGTCGGTGGCGGAGGTAGACGGAATGCTGACGGGGATTGGCGCATGGGGTTCCTCCGATCGGATCTGGCGCTGTTTTGCCGGCACCATAGGCCCGATCGGCTTGGTATGGAAAGCGCCGCGCCGATCGGTTTCGTAAAATTAGGTTCGCATGGACTTCCGCTGTCTTTTGATGACATACCAACGCCTGCAGCCAACGCCCCAACGCTCGACCCCGGCCCAACGCCATGATCGTCCTTATCGACAACTACGACAGCTTTACCTTCAACCTCGTCCACTATCTCGGCGAGCTGGGTGCTGCGGTTACTGTGCACCGCAACGACAAGATCGCGGCCGCTGACGTGGTTGCGGCCGATCCGGATGCGATCGTGCTGTCGCCCGGGCCATGCACCCCGAACGAGGCCGGCATCTGTCTCGATCTGATCGCCAAGGCCTCGTCTGCTTCCATTCCGGTGTTCGGCGTTTGTCTCGGCCATCAGGCGATCGGCCAGGTTTTCGGCGGGCACGTGGTGCGGGCGCCCACGCCGGTGCACGGCAAGCTTTCCGAGATGACCCATCGTGGCGAAGGGGTGTTTCGCGGCATCAACGGGCCATTCCGGGCGACACGCTATCACTCGCTGGTGGTTGACCGCGATACCATGCCGGAGACGCTCGCAGTCACGGCCGAAACCGACCGGCTGGTGATGGGGCTCGCCCACCGCACGCTGCCGATCCATGGCGTGCAGTTTCATCCCGAAAGCATCGCCTCTGAGCACGGCCACGTGATCCTGAAGAATTTTCTCGACATCGCGGCGGACTGGAATGCCGCCACCGGCCGGCGGCCACCACAACCGCGCCGGACGCACTGAGGCAAGCGGGGGACCACCATGGCGGAGATCAAGGCGCTGATCGGGCAGATTGCGTCCGGCGCGGTGCTGTCGCGCGAGATGGCGTATGAGGCGTTCGACGCCATGATGTCGGGCGACGTGACGCCGTCGCAGATCGGCGCGCTGCTGATGGGGCTGCGGGTGCGCGGCGAGACCGTGGACGAGATCACCGGCGCCGTCACCGCCATGCGGGCGAAGATGCTGACCGTGGACGCCCCGGACGATGCCATCGACGTGGTCGGTACCGGGGGCGATGCTTCGGGCTCCTTCAACATCTCCACCTGCGCGGCGTTTATCGTGGCGGGTTCCGGGGTGCCGGTCGCCAAGCACGGCAACCGGGCGCTGTCGTCGCGCTCAGGTGCCGCGGACGTGCTCACCGCGCTCGGCGTCAAGATCGACCTTACGCCGGAACAGATCGCCGACTGCATTCGCCAGGCCGGGATCGGATTCATGTTCGCGCCTGCCCATCATCCGGCCATGAAGCATGTCGGCCCGACCCGGGTCGAACTCGGCACCCGCACGATCTTCAATCTGCTCGGCCCGCTGTCGAACCCGGCGCGGGTGCGGCGGCAGATGGTCGGGGTGTTTTCCCGGCAATGGGTCGAACCGCTCGCCCACGTGCTGAAAAATCTCGGCTCCGAGCGCGCCTATGTGGTGCACGGCTCCGACGGCCTCGATGAGATCACCACGTCCGGCCCGACCCATGTGGTGGCGCTCGAGGGCGGCAGCGTGCACTGCTTCGAGATCGTGCCGGAAGAGGTAGGGATGCCTCGCGTCAAGCCGGAGGCGCTGCGCGGCGGCGATGCCGATACAAACGCGTCCGCTTTGCGGTTGGTGCTGGAAGGTCGCCAAGGTCCGTATCGGGACGTGGCCGTGCTCAACGCGGCGGCGGCCCTTGTGGTGGCCGGCAAGGCGAAGACGCTCGGCGAGGGCGTCAAGATCGCGGCGCACGCGATCAATTCCGGCGAGGCCGAAGGGACTTTGGGGCGGCTCATTGCTGTGTCGAATGGATAGACGCCGTGTGGGCTGGATGGAGGACACCCCACATGGTGACCGCAATCCGGGACAAAGCCGTTTCCGGCCAAGGCCGGCTCGATCGCATTGGGGGCCTTCGAACAATAAAGGCCCGTACGCGTTTTCGATAGACGTACGGCCGAACGGTTCCTACGTCTCGCACCGATCGTAGTCTGCCTGAGCGAAAACCTGTTAACCGCGAGCAATTCCCGTACCGCCTCAGGTGCCGAATGCCGAAGCCTTTCAAGAGACCATTGACAGCCCGCCCTTGACCACGACACTTGATGACTTGCCGCGTGGACGCGCAATTGCGCAATCGGTGCAACAGACTTAGCGTCGGACAGGCGACGCCTGGGGACCAGACGAGCATGGCGGAGTTGAAGGCCGTTGCGGGCCGCATCGTGCCGGATCGATTGCGGGAGGCGGATCATCCGCATTCCCCCGTGGTGGCATTCGGGATGGACCGGCCGCTGCGGCTCGATGCCGGATTGGATCTGGCGCCGTTTCAGGTCGCCTATCAGACCTACGGGACGCTCAATGCGGAGCGCAGCAACGCGGTGCTGGTGTGCCATGCGCTGACCGGCGATCAGCACGTCTTCAACCGCCATCCGGTCACCGGCAAGGCTGGCTGGTGGGAGACCATGATCGGGCCGGGCCGGCCGATCGATACCGGGCGCTATTTCGTGATCTGCCCCAATGTGCTTGGCGCCTGCATGGGCACCACCGGGCCGGCATCGACCGATCCGCGCCGTGGCGGCCCGTGGGGTCTGGATTTTCCCGTCATCACCATCCGCGACATGGTGCGGGCGCAGGCCATGCTGATCGACCATCTCGGCATCGACACGCTATTCGCGGTGGTGGGGGGATCGATGGGCGGCATGCAGGTGCTGCAATGGGCGGCAAGTTTTGGGCCGCGCGTTTTCGCGGCGTTGCCGATCGCATGTGCGACCCGCCATTCGGCCCAGAATATCGCGTTCCACGAGGTCGGCCGTCAGGCCGTGATGGCCGATCCGGAATGGCGGGGCGGGCGCTATTTCGCCGAGGGTACCAGCCCGCGGCGGGGGCTGGCGGTCGCCCGCATGGGAGCGCACATCACCTATCTGTCGGACGTGGCGCTGCACCGCAAGTTCGGGCGCAAATTCCAGGATCGTGACAACCCGACCTTCTCGTTCGACGCCGATTTCGAGGTCGAGAGCTATCTGCGCCACCAGGGCTCGTCCTTCGTGGAGCGGTTCGACGCCAACAGCTATCTCTACCTTACGCGCGCGATGGATTATTTCGATCTCGCTGCCGACTATGACGGCGTGCTGGCCAATGCGTTCAAGGGCGCGCGGACGCGGTTCTGCGTGATCTCGTTCACCAGCGACTGGCTGTTTCCGACCGCCAAATCGCGATCGATCGTGCATGCGCTCAACGCTGCCGGTGCGCGCGTCTCGTTCGCCGAGATCGCCACCGACAAGGGTCACGATGCCTTCCTGCTCGACGAGCCGGAACTGTTCCAGATCGTGGGCGGATTTTTGGATTCTGCCGCCGCGGCGCGTGGCATTGCCGCAAAGGCTTGAAGCAGCATGCCGTTGCGACACCGGCGCGATTTGACCATGGCGGAGGTGGCGCGTGGGCCCGGCAATGCCCGCGTCGACCACGTGCTGGTCGCCGAGATGATTCCCCCAGATGCCCGCGTGCTCGATGTCGGCTGCGGCGATGGCGAACTTTTAAAACTTTTGGAGAGCCGCGGTGTCGACGGGCGCGGCATCGAACTGTCGCGCGAGGGGGTCAACGACTGCGTCGCCAAGGGATTGGCGGTGATCCAGGGCGATGCCGATGCCGATCTCGCCGATTACCCGGATGATGCCTTCGACTATGTGGTGCTGTCGCAGACATTGCAGGCGACCCGCCATCCCCGCATGGTGCTCGAACACATGCTGCGGATCGGCCACCACGCCGTGGTGTCGTTCCCGAATTTCGGCCATTGGCGGATCCGGTTGCGGCTGTTGTTCGGTGGCCGTATGCCGCGGACCGACAATCTGCCGGACACGTGGTATGATACTCCCAATATTCATTTCTGCACCATCAAGGATTTCCGCGACTTGTGTCTTACCGTCGGGATCAAGATGGAGCGGGCGCTGGCGCTCGATGCCTGGGGGCGGCCGTTGCGGCTTAACGCGCCATGGTGGTTTTGGAACCTGTTCGGCGAACAGGCGGTGTTTTTGTTGAGCCGAGGCGAACTGACAGGGCGAGCGCGCACGCCGGCGCACTAACTACTTCCCGCCGCGTTCATTTCTTGCGCCGGAAAGTAATTACCCTCGTCATGAGAGGCTCCTCGACAACTCCATCACCTCTGTGCCGGGAAGTATTTCAAATTCGGCGGCGCCTGGTCCTTCTTGGCGGGCCGCAGGAAACCCTCCTTGTCCACCAGGTAGGTTTCGTCGCCGATGCGCAGCGTGCCGCTCTCCCAGACGCACATGTACTCGTCCCACTGCGGCTTTGCTTCCGTGCTGCGCCGGTACGTGTTCATGACCGTCCACGGCCGCGTCAGCGCATGGTCCGTAACAGTGAGCTCGTCATGCAGGAGATTCGGGTCGGCCTTATCGAGGAAGATGCGCTCCTTGATGACGGTCTCGTTGTCCTCGTGCAGCGGAATGCCGCTGAGATCGAATTGACGCGGTCCCTTGAAGTGCCGGGTCTCGACCTCCAGCACGTCGTATTTGCCGTCGTGGTCCTCGTCGATCCATTTGCCGATCGAATAGCCGTCGAAACCATCTTCGACGTTGGCGGGCCAAGCCCTGCCGTCGGTGTAAATCCGGCGGCGGGTTTCGCGGATGTAATCGATCCGGATGTAGGTTACGTCCGGCAGGACGATGAATTCCAACGGCCGATAGCCGGTCATCTGTGCCGGCATGCCGGGTGGGAGGCACGACGGCCCCGGCCATGTACCGGGAACTCCGGCTTCCCGTTCGCGCAAATTGGCCTCGAAGATAGCCTGATATTCCGGCGTGAGCGGCGGCTGTTGCCCGCGGCCGGACGGCTTGCTCGGATCGAACCGGGGTTCGTCGGCGGTTCCGGGCGCCACGGCCCTGACCCACTGGCCCCGGAGGTCTGGATATTTCGAGTCTTCGAACGCCCGCGCCCCGACGCTTGCCGCACAGAGTGCGGCGGCGAGCGCGATCGTGGCGATGGTGCTTTGGTGATGCATCCGGTCCTCCCGTCATGACGTTGGGGTGCGATATACTGCGAATTGCGTCACGAAGCGACACCAGCCGCGTGGGGGGCAGTGTCGGGTGCCGCCAAGACCGGACACAAGGCGTCTGGGACGACGCGTCTAAAGCGCACCTTGCAGGAATCGCAGGATCGTGGGCGCCGCCGTCGCCCCATAGCCGCCGGTTTCGCCCTCGAACGGATCGCTCGCCCAAAAATGCCCCGCGCCCGGTATGACGAACCGCCGCACGAAAATGCCGGCCTGGTTGAGGGCGGTTTGGAACGCCTTGGACTGGGTCGTGGGATCGACCACGTCGTCGGCGGTGCCGTGCACGAGCAGGAAGCGCGTCCGGTTGCGGTCGATGGTGGCATAGCTCAGCGGGGAGGCGTCGAAATAGACCCGCCGGTTCTGCATCGGCGATGCGCCGAGATATTTTTCCGCGATCTGGTCGCGCGGCCTCGCGATCTGGTCGTGGTCCCACTGCGCCAGCATGTCGTAGACGCCGTAAAAGCCGACCACCGCTTTCACATTGGCTTCTACGGCGGCATTCGGATCGCCGCGATACTCGGTCGCAAACTGATCGGGCGCGATCGCCACCAAAGCCGCCAGGTGCGCACCGGCGGAATCTCCCATCAAGCCGATGCGCTCCGGATCGAGGCCCAGTTCGCCCGCCTTGGCGCGCACGAATTGAATGGCGGCTTTAACGTCATAGGCGCTGGCCGGATAGGTACCCGGCTTGCCGAGCCGATAGTCGATCGAGAACAGCGCGTAGCCGTTTCGCGCCAGGAACGGCCCCCAATATTTGTAGCCGGCGCGGCTGCCCCCTTGCCAGCCGCCGCCGTGAACCGCCACGATCACCGGAGCCTTGTCCAGCCCCTTCGGCAAATAGAGGTCGCCGGCCAGGCTGGCGCCGTCGCGCTGGGCGAAGGCGATATTCGGTCGGGTTACGACCTCGAAATCCCGCGCGGCAGCACCGGAGGCCGCAAACACGGCAAGCGCGAAGACAAGACAGCGAAACGTTGGTATCATGGCAAGCTCCCATGTTGATCTGAGGCGTGTTGTTTTCGGTTCGGCGATTGCGCGATCCGATGCGACCGCAACGTGGTCTAACGATAATCCTCCAGGCCCTCGGGCTCGGTTGCGAGTTCGGCGCGCGCGGCGACATCGCCCGTCACATCGAGAATGGATTGAAAAGCCATATAGTTGAAGCCGAAAACGATCAGCTTGTGGCGTCCTTTGGCGACCTTGATCTTCGCCACCCCCTGCGCATCGGTAAAAGCCCGGTAGGGATGCAAAAGCACGTGGGCGCTCGCGACGGGGCTTTGCGTGTCGCGATCAAAAACCTCCACCGTGACGTCGTGATCCGGAGCCTGGACGACCTTCAGGGTGAAGGTGGCAGTGGCCGCCGCATGGGGGAGGCTCGCATCCCATGCGCGTGTCTCGACACGCCAGGTATAGTCGCCAGGCGTGGGCGGGGCCTGGGCCTCGACCTCGGCGAAATAGAGCGCGCTGGTACCGGGCCAGACATCGCGCAAGCTTTCGGCCGCAACGCGCGCGGACGCCTGGTCGAACACCTCAACCGGCCTTCCGGCCAAATTGCACCCAGCCGAGCATTTGAAGCCGACACTGAAGCGAAACCGTTCGCCCGCCGCAATCGCGGACGGCATGCCCCAGACGTTCACACTCGACGCATGAGCAATTGTGGTGAAGCCGAAGGCGACCGCTGTCGCTTCGTGGGTAACCCCGTCCGTCTCGCAAGCGGCGAGCACCACACTCGTATGTGTGGTATCCTCCTTCACGTGGGGCGCGGCGCGCGATGGCGCCAACCCCTCGGCGTCGAGTGCAGCAACCGCCAGTTCGGAGCCGTCCGAAGCCAGAATCGCAATCCTCTGGCCCGTCAGATCGCATCCGTGCGGGCAAGAAGCTCGCACCGCCACAGTCAACTCCGCGCCGGCATCAATCTCGGCCGCGGAGATGTCCACCGCGCCGGTGGTCCCACCGTGGTTCTCGAATTCCCGTTCCGCCATGGTACCGATGCCAACCTCATACCGGTGGGATTGCTACAACAATTATCGTTTTTCCGATCGCGGTGAACGGCAAGAAAGCCAATCTCCGGGGCAGTCAAGCCTTCTAACTCCAGTCCTCGCACCTGAGCCCTTCGACACGATTGAATTCGCCAAGATTCCCGGTCACGATAACTACCCCACGGCTCCGTGCGTGCCCGGCGATCAGCAGATCATTTCCGCCGATCCGAAGTCCCCGACGTTCGAGCACTGCACGAATATCAGCGGCATGAGCGGCAGCATCCGCATCGAACGAAAGAACCTCCAGCCGACCAGCAAACCGCTCGACCTCCCGACGGTTATGATCCGGCCGAGCCGACTTTGCGGCGCCATGAAGCAGTTCCGTCAGCACGATCGTCGATATGCCAAGGCCGTCGGCTTCCCTGTTGAACCGATCACGTAAACTCTTCGGCCGATCTCTCAGGACCCTTATGCAAAGGTTTGTATCCAACATGTAACGGAGCATCAAAGGCCGTCTCGCTCCTGCGGCGGCGGGTCATCGCGAGGCCCGAGATCAATTCCGGGCGCGTCGAAAAAGTCATCCCATACCGCATCGGCGGGCACGATCACGCGCCGCTTCCCCTCCCGCAGCACGGTCACCTCCTTCACGCCCTCGGGAAACGCTACGTCTTTCGGCAGCCGCACTGCTTGCGAACGGTTGGACCGGAATATGGTGGTTCGTGTCATCGTCAGACCTGTTTCGCTTCCTGTCCTTCATATGATTAAATACAGGATATGTCAATGGAATATACGTTTGATTGGGTGCGCCGAACTTATTTCTCGGCGCCGGTGGGAGCAGCTGGGCCGGCTCGATCAATGGCGGGTTGCGGATGGCCCGACACGTCGGTCGAAAGAAAGCCACAGTTGGCCAAGGTGAAGTCCGCAATCCCCTCCAGAAACTTGTCCATCACAGCACCGCTGCGCCGCACACGTTGTGCCCATTCGCTCGCGGACTTGCGGTAGGCGGCGAGATGCTCCAGTTTCCAGCCTTTATCATCCTCACGGATCGCCGAACGAAGTTCTGACAGCAAGAGGTGATCAATCGCAATATCGTTGAAACGACGCGCGTGCTGGACGTCATTGCGAGCCCGCAAGTCCTGATCGAACACCTTGTTAAAACGCTTGATGAGCGCGCCGACTTGATCCGCTGGTCAGGCGCAAGTGCTTCAACAGCCTCGAAATATTCCTTGATGGCGCCTTGAATTCATAGAACCGACCGAAATACATCTCGCAGATATTGGTAAAGTGAACGTGGCGGCTGACCGGAAGCCCACGGAACGGATATCTTCGGAAGTAGAATTCGCACTCCTTGAGTTGGACGATGACTTCCTCCAGCTCGAGATACCGAGAGATTATGGCGTGCTGCTTTTCGACCTCTCGGAGAATTTGAAATCGTCGGCGGACTTCGCGGAGGGCGGCAGAACCGGGTCGTAGAATAACAGAGTATGCATTGCCTGCTTGCGCTTCCACTCCTTCCAGCCGGGATAGCTGTTGAGGTTGATGAGCCACGCCCTAATCGCGTCCGATATACGGTCCCTCTGAGTATGCCAATTTCTTTCTTGTCTCTCCCGAATTCGAATGCCCAAACGGCCAGCTCAGCACCGCCATCGCAGCAGACACACGATTTATGCAATAATTGAAGCGTAGTCCAGAGGCGGGTATTTGTACCACTTCAATCAAATTCGTGAGAGATCAGCCATACCGCAGCACCGCAACAAAAAACCCGTCCGTCCCGGTCCGCCGCGGCGTCATCAGCAGCCCTTCCGGCATGCGCATGACGGCGGGGCGAAACCTCTCTGCCGCAGCCCCCATGGCGGCGGCAAGTTCATCGCCCGGCGTGGCGCCAAAGTTCGGGTGAGCGACCAAAAACGCGCGCACGCGAGCGCCGTTTTCCTCATCGAGCAAAGAGCAGGTGATATAGGCGATGCGCCCGCCGGGCCTGATCAACCTGGCGGCGCGCGCGAGCACCTCGTCCTGGGCCTTGACGCGCTGTTCCAGCGCGCCGGGGCGGACCCGCCATTTGGCGTCCGGGTTACGCCGCCATGCACCCACCCCGGTGCAGGGCGCATCGATGACGACAAGATCGACCACGCCGGCAAGATCGGTCAGCACATCGGCATCGCCGCGCGGGCTGCGCACCTCAACATGACCGGCGCCGGCGCGTTCCAGGCGGGCATGGATCGGGGCCAGCCGCCGGATATCCGTGTCGGTCGCGATCAGGCGGCCGGAATTATTCATCATTGCCGCGAGCGCCAGCGTCTTGCCGCCGCCACCGGCGCATAGATCGACCACAATCTCGCCGGGGCGCGCGCCCGAGAGCCGGGCGGCGACCTGGGAACCTTCGTCCTGGATTTCAATCAGCCCGTCGATATAGGCAGGTTCCGCATGGATCGGCGGGCTCTTGGCCTCGGCCGAGAGCGCGATCCGCAGGCCAACGGCCGACCACGGCGTCGGCACTGCGCGCAGATGGGCCATCGCCGCGAGCGCGGTGTCGCGGTCGCCCTTGAGCGTGTTGGCCCGCAGATCGACCGGCGCCCGGCACGACAAGGCCGCGCCTTCGTCGGCGCGGTCGTCGCCGAACACGATGGCGAAATGGGGATCGAGCCACTCCGGATAGTCGCCGCGCACATGGGCCGGGGCACTCGCCGGCAACTCGGCGGCCATCGCCTTGGTTTCGGCCGCGTCGGGCGGCGGCGGCGCGTAGCGCGCGCCGTCGGCAAGCCGTGCGATGGCATCGACCGAGAGCCCGCGCTCAAGCTTCAGCGCGCCGAGAAGGATGGCGCGGGGCGTTCCCGCACCCATTAGGTAGGCAGCCGAACTCCGGCGCCGTAGTGCGTCGAACACCAAGCCGCCGATGGCGGCGCGATCCCCGGAGCCGGCGAAGCGGTGCGCGAGCCCCCAGTCCTTAAGGGCGTCGGCGGCCGGCCGGCGCCGGTCCTCGATATCGGCGAGTACTTCGATCGCGGCGGAGAGGCGGGCTCCCGGCGTCATTGCGTGCGGCTCGGATAATTCGGGCTCTCGCGCGTAATCGCAACGTCATGGACGTGGCTTTCGCGCAAACCCGCGTTGGAGATGCGCACGAACTCGGCCTTGCGGTGCAGTTCCTCGACGGTGCCGGCGCCGACATAGCCCATGGCGGCGCGCAAGCCGCCTGATAATTGATGCAACACGTTGGCGACCGGCCCCTTGTAGGGCACCTGGCCTTCGATGCCTTCGGGCACCAGCTTGAGGGTGTCCTTGATGTCCTGCTGGAAATAGCGGTCGGCCGAGCCGCGGGCCATCGCGGCGACCGAACCCATGCCGCGATAGGCCTTATAAGAACGGCCTTGGTATAGAAAAACCTCGCCCGGGGTTTCATCGGTGCCGGCCAGCAGCGAGCCGACCATGACGCAGTCGGCCCCGGCGGCGATCGCCTTGGCGAAATCGCCGGAATATTTGATGCCGCCGTCGGCGATCACAGGAGTGTCGGAATCGCGTGCCGCCGCGACGGCATCCATGATGGCGGTAAGCTGCGGCACGCCGACCCCCGCCACGATGCGGGTGGTGCAGATCGAACCGGGCCCGATGCCCACCTTGATGGCATCGGCGCCGGCATGGATCAGGGCCTTGGCGCCCTCAGCTGTGGCCACATTGCCGGCCACGACTTGCACTGCATTCGAGAGCCGCTTGATTCGCCGCACCGCGTCGAGGACTCGGCTCGAATGGCCGTGAGCGGTATCCACCACCACGAGGTCCACCCCGGCCACTATCAATTGTTCGGTGCGCTCGAAGCCGTTGTCGCCGACCGTTGTCGCCGCCGCGACGCGCAGCCGGCCCTGTTCGTCCTTGCAGGCACTCGGATGCGCCACCGCCTTTTCGATGTCCTTGACGGTAATGAGCCCGACGCAGCGATAATGGTCGTCCACCACCACCAGCTTCTCGATGCGGTGCTGGTGCAGGAGCCGCTTGGCTTCCTCTTGGCTCACATTTTCCGTGACCGTCACCAGCCGATCCTTGGTCATCAGGTCGGCCACTTTCTGGCGCGGGTCGGTGGCGAAGCGCACGTCGCGGTTGGTAAGGATGCCGACGAGCAGGCTCGGTGCCTTATCCCCCGCCACGACCGGAATGCCGGAAATGTGGTTTTCCTGCATCAAAGCCAGCGCCTCCGCCAGCGTCGCCTCCGGGCGAATGGTGAGCGGGTTCACCACCATGCCGGATTCGAATTTTTTCACCTGACGCACCAAGCCGGCCTGTGCCTCCGGTTCCATGTTGCGATGGATCACCCCGATGCCGCCGGCCTGCGCCATGGCGATCGCCATCGCGGCCTCCGTGACTGTATCCATCGCCGAGGCGACGACCGGGATGTTAAGCGTGATTTCCCGCGTGATGCGCGAACGGATATCGACCTCGGACGGCAGCACCTCGGAGAGACCTGGCCGCAGCAGCACGTCATCGAACGTGAAGGCCTCGCGCAGACCGCCGTTTGCCATATCCGCCATGCCGAACTCCTTCACCGTTCGCGTCGCGTGGCCGGTGGTAAAATAGGTGACCGCCGCGGCCGATGCTACCGCCGCGCTGCCACTCACGGCGCGTTTGGAATTGGCGATGGTCGATAGCACCGTGCGAGTGCGTTGGGAAGCGGATTGCGGGCGCGATTTGGGGCGCGATTTTTCATATGCGCCATCAGGGCGCGGAAGCTCAGCCCAGCAGCGCCGTCATGCAGGCCACGAAGTGGGCGGCGCTCGTGATGGCATCGTCGGCTTCCGCGACCGTCACCACGGCACCCGGTCCGACACCATAATCGGCCACCTGCTTGTACTTATACGCTTTTGCGAGAAATGCAGGCAAGGCCGTGTCGATTTTAGAAGTCTCTCGTGCCAACCGGGAAAATTCCGATTGAACGCCCGAATGGGTTTTTGCGACTTTTCCGGTCCGATCGATGATGAACGCTTGCGCCGCGTGGAATGCCGCGTAGTAGGCCGACCGCGCCACGGCAGCTGCCAATCCGATGGCCGCGATTTTTCCCGCCTCATGTAGATCGTCGCGGGCTTTGCCGAGGTAATAAGCCGCCTCCGGCATCATAGGTCGATGCCTTCGCGCCGCAGTTCCCGCATCAACGGCGTCCGCTCGCGATAGGCCCCGGCTTTAAAGGGCAAAGCGTTGATCACCGCTCCGGTATCGAACAGAATATCGGTCTCGATTTCTGCAATCCGGCCGGCTTCGCGGCCGAATTGGAAAGGCTCAAGATCGTTGAGAAATACCGCCACGTCATAGTCGGAATCCGGACGTGCATCCCCCCGGGCGCGCGACCCATAAAGCACGACGCGCTCGATCCGTTCGCCATAGAGCTTTGCGAGCTCGGTACGGAAACGGCTGAGAACTGGGTCGATCACTTCGCTCATCGGCTCATGACCATCGCACATCGCCGGTCTACGTCAATTCCATCTTGAGCTTGCGCCCAACTGCGTGGGCGGCGCGCATAAGGGTGCCGATCGTCACTAGAATCATTGCCCGGGTCGAGGACCCGGTCCAACTGGGCAAGGCTCGTTCTCATGCGCTTGGCGAGTTCTGATTTGATGAGCCCCTCTTCGGCCATGATGGCATCGAGCTGGGCCGCAATGATGCGCTTGATGGCGCGTGCTGTCACATCTTCATAAATGCCATCGTCGCGGAGGAATTCGTCGAATGACGAGCCAATACGCCCTTTTGTCGTCATGATATCTCCCGTTTGCGTTTCAAAGCCAAACTTCGATCGGCATCCGGGGTCTTCTGCGACTTCTTGATAAATGCGTGAAGCGGCACCATGCGGCCATCGCACATACAGAACAGCACGCGGCTGATGCGCCCACGGACAAGCTGGCTGCGGACCTCCCAAAGTCCGTTACCGAGTGGACGACACGCAGGCATTCCGACTGGCCAAGCGGAACTCGACGAACTTGATGTCTTCCCCGACAATCTTTCGATCCTCTTTCTCCAGAGCCTTAAGCCATTCGCGAACGGGTTCTCGTCCTGAGGGCAATTCGTAAAGGCGACTGGAATTCGTTTCATGCAGTGATCACTGTATGTACTAAATGTGATACACTATCGCAACTCCGCAACAACCGCCCTTCGAGCATCAGTCGGGTAAAAACGGGGCGGGGTTTCTCAATTCCGTGCGGCCGCTCCACGGGTCGGCGACGCTAAACGGGGATGATCGTCGTTGAGAATGCACCGCCCAAGCCGAACAGCCGCGCCCCGCCCCATCTCCACTACCAACGGGGCTCGAATGGATGCAACCATTCGAGCCAAGGCAACCCCGCCCTACAGCCCGAACACAAAAATCATCGTCGCACTGCGGCCGAGATTGCGCTTCTCCGGCGTGGTAGCGAGCCGGCCCATGGAATTGCGGGTGAGCCCGGTGGCGATGGCGATATACTGCTTGCCGCCGACCGCATAGGTCATGGGTGGCGCGTTGATCCCGGTGCCGACGTTGAAGCGCCAAACCTCTTCCAGCGTTTCGTCGTCGAGCGCCAGGACCGTCCCGTCGATCAAGGCGGTGACGATGAGGCCGCCGGCGGTCGCGAGCGCCCCGGCCGTGTTGGCGTAGGGCATCGGCTTGCGCATTTTCATCTCGCCGGTCGCCGGGTCGATGACCGAGATGCCGCTGGAGAGCCGGCCGTCATAGCCGAAATCGCCGCCGTCGAACTTGCCGCGCACGTGGCGGGTCTGGTCGCGGGTGATGTTGGTGCAGCCTTCGAGTTCCGGAATGTAGATGAGCCCGGTGCGCCGGCTGTAAGCGGCCGGCCAAAAATTGCTGCCGCCGGGCACGCCGGGGCAGACTCCGGCCGACTTGGCGCCGGTCAAGATTTTCGCCACCGGGTCGGCATAGGTTTGCAAGTCCTTGGCGCGGTCGTAGTTGACCGGGCGGCCGGTCTTGCCGTCGATGCCGCGGGTCCAGGTGACCAGCGAGACGTATTGCGTGGCTTTCAGGAACTGCCCGTTCTGGCGGTCGAACTGATAGAAAAAGCCGTTGCGCCCCGCATGCGCCAGCAGCTTGCGGTCCTCGCCCGCGAATTTTCCGTCGATCAGGATGTGGGTCCCGGTCTCGTCATAGTCCATCGTATCGTTCGGCGTGTATTGATGGAACCAGCGGATGCGGCCGGTGGCGACGTCGAGCGCGAGCGCGCTGTTGGTGTAGAGATTATCGCCCGGCCGGTATGAGGAATCATATTTTGGGGTTGGGTTTCCGGCGCCCCAATAAGTGAGGTTGGTGGCCGGGTCGTAAGAGCCGGTGACGTAGAAGGCGCCGCCGCCGGTCTGCCAGGCGTTGTTCTTGTCCTTCCAGGTTTCACTGCCGGGTTCGCCCGGCGCCGGGATCGCGTAGGTCTTCCATTGCGGATTGCCGGTCTTGGCATCAAGCGAGGTGACCCAGCTGCGCGAGCCTGAATCACCGCCCGAAGCGCCGACGAGGATAGCATCCTTGAGCGCCAGCGGTGCCGCATTGAGCGTGATGTCGGGCTGGTCGCGCAAGTTGCGCTCCCATACCATCTTGCCGGTATCACGGTCGGTTGCAATCACGCGCCCGTCATTGCTCGTGACCGAGACGACAAGGTTGCCCCACAAGGCGACCCCGCGGTTGCGGTCGATCTTCTGCTGTCCGGGATCCATCTTCCAGACGATGTCGCCCTGACGGCCGGAGCGCACATCGATCTTGTAGACGACGCCCCAGGCATCGGTCATGTACATGAACCCGTCGTCCACCAGCGGCGTGGCGGTGAGATTCTCGTTGCCGCTGGTGCCGCCGAGCGCCACCGCGAAGGCAGGCCGCAGGCCCTTGACGTTTTGCCGGTCGATGCCGGCCAGCGGCGAATAGCGTTGCGCGCCGTAATCGTGATGGTTCATGAGCCAGTTCTGCGGCTCCGGGGCGACGAGGCGTTCGAAGGTCACGTCAGCCGAATGGCCGGAGGTGCCTGCGCCGCAGGCGGCGGAAACGGTGATCATGGTCGCTGCGAATTTGCGCATGCTCGCGGTTCCTTCGGTGCAAATGGCACGAATGGGGCGGTACGATTCGGGCACCCGCCTCCGTTAGAGGCCATATTTCGGCTCATACCATATCCGGTCACGGGTGTTCAGCCGCCGTGCGCGCCACTCGTCCCGGTCCCGCGGCCGCCTTACAGCCCGAGCTTCTTCCTGCGCTGTCCGAGCGTGCGCAGGCGTAGCGCGTTGAGCCGGATGAAGCCCGCCGCATCCCGGTGGTCGTAGGCGACGGCGCCCTCTTCGAAGGTCACGAGGTCCTGGTCGTAGAGCGAATACGGGCTCTGGCGGCCGACTACGATGACATTGCCCTTGTAGAGCTTGAGCCGGACCTCGCCGGTGACCAATTCCTGGCTGCGGTCGATCGCGGCCTGCAGCATGTCGCGCTCCGGTGTAAACCAGAAGCCGTTATAGACGAGTTCCGCATAGCGCGGCATCAGTTCGTCCTTGAGGTGCATCGCCCCGCGGTCGAGCGTGATCGATTCGATGCCGCGGTGGGCCGCATGCAGGATGGTGCCGCCCGGCGTCTCGTACATGCCGCGCGACTTCATGCCGACGAAGCGGTTCTCCACCAGGTCGAGGCGGCCGATGCCGTTGGCACGGCCGAGTTCGTTCAGCCGGGTGAGCAGCGTTGCGGGGGACAGCATCTTGCCGTCGATCGCCACCGCGTCGCCGCGTTCGAACCCCACCGTAATGTAAGTCGCACGATCCGGTGCTTGTTCAGGGTCGACGGTGCGTGAATAGACGTAATCCGGCACTTCCTCGGCCGGGTCCTCCAGCACCTTGCCCTCCGAGGAGGCGTGCAGCAGGTTGGCGTCGACCGGAAAACGGCGCTTCGCCGCGCTTGTCCTTGGCGATCGGAATCTGGTGCTGCTCGGCGAATTCGATCAGTTTTGTGCGCGAGGTGAGGTCCCATTCCCGCCACGGCGCGATCACCTTCACATCGGGCTTGAGCGCGTAATAGGTGAGTTCGAACCGCACCTGGTCGTTGCCCTTGCCGGTTGCGCCATGGGCAACCGCATCGGCGCCGACCCGTTCGGCGATCTCGATCTGCTTCTTGGCGATCAAGGGCCGCGCGATCGAGGTGCCCAGCAGATATTGGCCTTCGTAGAGCGCATTGGCGCGGAACATCGGGAACACGAAGTCGCGCACGAATTCCTCGCGCAGGTCCTCGATAAAGATGTTCTCCGGCTTGATGCCGAGCAGGATCGCCTTGTCGCGCGCCGGCCCGAGTTCCTCGCCCTGGCCGAGATCGGCCGTGAAGGTGACCACCTCGCAACCGTAGGTCGTCTGCAGCCACTTCAGGATGATCGAGGTGTCGAGGCCGCCCGAATAGGCCAGCACCACTTTCTTCACGTCGCCCTTGGCCAAACCGGTTCTCCTTGCGCGGCCCGATGCCGAAACCGGCGCGGACTATAGGGCGGGCCGGGGAAGGTGCAAGCGGCACGGTGGACACGGGCTGGAGGGGGGAGGGGAGGGGAACTCCGGCGGGGCTGAACCTTGGGTTGATTATGATAGTATTGAATGACGCGCCAGAGTGTGTTGATATGTTAAAATGAACGAGATTTTCATGCCGCGACCCGCGCGGCCGGCTACGCGCGCGGCGGAAGGGCTGCCGCGCTGGCGCTGGACGGTCGCAGAAATCGAGCGGCTCGCCATGGCGGGCCATTTCGATGCGCATGAGCGTTTCGAACTGCTTGGCGGAGAGATCGTGCCGATGTCGCCGAAGGGACGCCGTCACGAACTCATCCGTGGTACGCTGGCACTGCGCCTGGCGCGTGCGACCCCGGACCATATTTTCGTGGTTTCCGAGCCGCAGTTCAATCTTGCGGACGATACCTATGTGGTGCCGGACATCCTCGTCCACCCGGCCGCGGTGAAAACCCCCGATGGTCGCGGCGGCGACGCGCTGCTGGTGGTCGAGGTTGCCGACACGAGCCTGCGTTACGATATCGTCACCAAGGCGCCGCTTTATGCGGAGCACGGCGTGCGTGAGTACTGGGTTATCGACGCCCGGACGCTGGCCACAAAGGTCCACACGCGGCCAACCGGCAGGACTTATGCCGTGGTTGCGGAGGTGCCTGCCGAAACAGCCCTCACCCCCGCATCGGTGCCGGAATTTACGATTGCGCTGCGGACGCTGGATCTCGATTGAGCGCGCCGCAACGCGAGGGGATGGGGACGAGGCGTGATCCCACGCGATCGTATCCTGACCGTTTAGCGGCGGCCGATCAATTGCAACAGCGCCTCCTCGGTCGGTGCGGCGGCCACATCGATCGCCCCTACTCCGGCTTCGTGCAGCGGTACGGCGACTTGGGCGGACAGGCACAAGTGTCTGGTCGCAAGCGTTGCGACGTTGATCTTCGCGGTTCGGCACGCGGCCACGAACGCCGCCGCGGTGCGTGCGGAATAATGCAGCACGGCGTCGACGCGGCAGGCCGCCAATGCGGTGCGGACATCGTCGCGCAGATCCGCTACCATGACTGAGCGGTAGAGCTCGACGGTTTCCACGCGGAATCCGTGCGAGCGTAACGCGCCGTCCACATCGCCTGCGCGGTCGCTGCCGGCCGGATAGAGCAGTGGCAGGTCGGCAACAGGCGGCTGGGCTACCACCAGAGCGATGAGGTCGTCGGCGTCGCCGTCGGCGGAGATCACTTGGGTGAAGCCCGCCGCAATCGCCGCGGCGCGGGTGCGGGCACCGACCACGTAAGCCGGCAGTCCGACCATCTCCTTGAAACGGCGCTGCGCCGCGAGAGCCCGGACCGCATTGGCGCTGGTGAACAGGATCGCGGCCCACGGGCCGGGGCCGAGATGGGCGTGCCCCGTCGCCTCGATCCGCAGCAGCGGCAGTTCCAAAACCTCATGCCCGAGCACACGCAAGCGCGCCGCGGTGCGGGCGCCATCTCCTTCCGGTCTGGTGACGAGGAGGCGCAAGGGAATCAATCCGCGTGAAAGAAATCCGGACCGGCGCGTCCCTTTAGCTCCAATCCGGCGTCTTCCCCGAGCCTCACGGCATCGGCGGCGACGCCGCTTCGCGCGGTCTCGTGGGTCTCGCTGCCGTCAGGCCGCAGGATCATGCCGCGAAACGCGATTGCGCCGGCCGCGATCCACGCATGACCCGCGATCGGAGTGCGGCACGACCCATCGAGCACGGCCAGGAACGCGCGTTCCGCGCAGACGGCCGTCAGCGTATCCGCGTGATTGATGGGGCTGAGCAGATTGCGGGTGCGGGTATCGGCCTCACGCACCTCGATGCCGACCGCGCCCTGCCCAACCGCGGGGAGAAAATCATCGACATCCAGCACGGCCGTCACGGCCGCTTCGCGGCCCAGGCGCTTCAGGCCGGCCAACGCCAGCAGGGTGGCATCGACGGCGCCGTCGGCGAGCTTTTTGAGCCGCGAATCCACATTGCCGCGGAAATTGATGACAGAAATGTCCGGGCGCAACCGCTTGATCATCGCCTGCCGGCGCAACGACGCGGTACCGATCACGGCGCCATGCGGCAAGCCGGCAAGCGTCGCGGACTTTGGGCTGATGAACGCGTCGCGGACATCCTCGCGCGGCAGGCACGCGGCGAGTATCAGCCCGGCCGGCAGCACCGTCGGCATGTCCTTGCTGGAATGCACGGCGAGATCGACCGCGTCATCGATCAGCGCTTGCTCGATCTCCTTGGTGAACAGCCCCTTGCCGCCGACGGTCAACAGCGGGCGATCCTGGATCATATCACCGGAGGTGCGAATCACCGTGATGGCGATGGTCTCGGGCGCAACCCCATGGGCGGCGCCAAGGCGCGCGCGCACTTCATGGGCCTGCCACAGCGCCAGTGGGCTGCCGCGCGTGCCGATGCGCAGGAACGGTGCTGAGGATTGCGCCATGGGACTCCACAATGCTACGCGGTTCGAGCCGGGCTCGGGGTTGAGGTCTTAAGCGCGGCGAATGAAAATGCAAATCGCTTTGCGGTCTTGTCGCTTTGCGGTCCTATCGCTTTGCGGTCTTGGCGGAACCGGCATGCTGGTGCTCGGCATCGAAACGACGTGCGATGAAACGGCGGCGGCGGTGGTCGAGCGCCGCGCGGACGGCCGTGGCAGGATTCTGTCGAATATTATCTTCTCGCAAATCGCCGAACATGCGGCGTTCGGCGGCGTGGTGCCGGAGATCGCGGCGCGGGCCCACGTGGAGGCGCTCGATCGTCTGATCGCGGCTGCCATGGCGGATGCCGGGCGGGAGTTCGGTGAACTCGACGGCGTGGCGGCTGCGGCCGGACCAGGGCTGATCGGCGGCGTCATCGTCGGCCTGACGACCGCCAAGGCCATCGCGCTGGTGCATGAAAAACCGTTGATTGCCGTCAATCACCTCGAGGCTCATGCCCTGACGGCGCGGCTCACCCACGGAACGCGGTTTCCGTATTGCCTATTTCTGGCCTCCGGCGGCCATACCCAGATCGTCGCCGTACGCGGCATCGGCGATTACGTACGCCTCGGAACCACGCGGGACGATGCGATCGGAGAGGCCTTCGACAAAACTGCGAAACTGTTAGGTCTCGGCTACCCGGGAGGCCCGCGCGTCGAGCTGGAAGCTTCGCGCGGCGACCGTGGCCGGTTTTTGCTGCCGCACCCGATGGTCGGAAGGCAGGATGCGGATTTTTCGTTATCCGGCCTTAAAACCGCAGTGCGGCTTGAGGCCGAGAGCATCGCGCCACTGTCGTCGCAGGATGTGGCCGATCTCTGTGCGTCGTTTCAACTCGCCGTCATCGCGATGGTGGCGGATCGCCTGCGCGAGGGCCTGCGGATATTCCGGCACCGTTTCGGTGCACCGACCGCGCTGGTAGCGGCCGGCGGTGTCGCCGCCAATCAGGCGATTCGCGACGCGTTGCTGGATGTTGCCTTGCAAAACCGGATACCGCTGGTCGTTCCGCCTCCGGAGTTGTGTACGGACAACGGCGCCATGATCGCGTGGGCCGGCGTCGAGCGCTTGGCGGTGGGATTGTGGGATGCGCTCGATGTCTCTCCTCGCGCACGGTGGCCGCTCGATCAGGTGACGAAACCGGTTGCGGGCGAATCGGTCACGCCGGCCGCGGTCGAGCCTGCCCCTCAGGTGGATGGTACGGCGCCATCGACACTGGTGTGAAGATGGCTGTCGATCCCGTCGCCGTGGTGGGGGCGGGCGCCTGGGGGATCGCGCTCGCCAACGCGGTCGCTCGCGGTGGGCGCGTGGTGACGTTGTTTGCACGCGATCGTCTCGCCGCCACTACCCTGTCGGCCGGCCGCACCTCGGACCGCTTGCCCGGCGTACGGGTGGATGAACGCATCACCATCACGTCCCTGGGCGAGCGGCGCTCCGACGGCGGCGCCGTCCTCCTCGCGGTGCCGGCACAAGCGCTGCGCAGTGTCGCCGCAAGCCTCGCCGGGGCCATCGCGCCGGGAACGCCGGTCGTCAGCTGTGCCAAGGGCATCGAGCGCACGACGCAGCGTTTCACTACCGAGATCATCGTGGAATGCTTGGCCGATGCCGTGCCCGCGATCCTGTCCGGGCCAAGTTTCGCGGCCGATGTAGCGCGCGGCTTGCCGACAGCCGTGACGGTGGCGGCGCATGATGAAGCCGTGGCGCGAGAGTTGGCGCGTGTGCTCGGTTCCGCAACGTTCCGGCCCTATCATTCCGTCGATGTGCGCGGTGTCGAGATCGGCGGTGCGGCCAAGAACGTGCTGGCGATCGCGGCCGGCATCGTTTCCGGCCGCGGCCTCGGTGCCAGTGCCGCGGCTGCCTTGACGACCCGCGGTTTCGCGGAATTGATGCGCTTCGGCAAGGCCTATGGGGCGTCACCAGAGACGCTGACCGGCCTGTCGGGACTGGGCGATCTTATCTTGACATGCACCAGTGCCCAGTCGCGAAATTTTTCGCTCGGGCGTGCGCTCGGTGAGGGTCGCGGCCGCGACGATGCCGCCCTGGACGGACATCTTGCCGAGGGTGCGTTCACGGCGGGCGTGCTGGTCGAGATGGCGCGCTCGCGCGGGGTCGAGATGCCGATCGCCGCGGCGGTCGCGGCGGTGCTGGACCAGAACTTGACCATCGATGCCGCCATCGAGGCACTGCTGACACGGCCTTTTCGCGCGGAGGGATGAATGAACTTCTGGCTGATCAAGTCGGAACCCGAAGTATGGTCATGGGACATGCAGGTGGAAAAGGGCGCCAGCGGCGAAGCCTGGACCGGCGTGCGTAACCACACTGCCAAATTGAACCTCATGAAGATGAAAAAGGGCGACCGCGCCTTTTTCTACCATTCGAACGAAGGCAAGGCGGTGGTCGGTATTGTTGAAATCGTGGGCGAGAGCTATCCTGACCCCACAGCCTCGCCCGGCGATCCGTGGGTTGCCGTGGATGTGATGGCGCTGATACCCTTCAAGACGCCGGTGGCGCTGGCGACGATCAAGACCGAACCGGCGTTGAGGGACATGGCGCTGCTCAAGCAGTCGCGGCTGTCGGTTCAACCGGTGACGCCGGCGGAGTGGAAAATGATTTGCCGGATGGGCGGGGTGAAACCCTGAAGGCGAAGTTGGGCCAAATGCGAGCCGAGAGAAGGGTGGGCATGAGCGAATTTGGTAAAGTGCTCGCATACCTGCGGCCGAGCTGTCTGCTGACCGTGGCCTTAGTGCTGACCGCATGTGACCAGAAGAACGAAGCCCAGAAAGGCGCGGGGAATGCATCGGGCACCACGCAGAACGCGGCGCCGGCATCGATCCCGATGGGCGGCAACAAATCGGTGACGCGGTTTTTCGTCACCAGCAAGGGGCTCGGCAAAGGCGGGGATCTCGGCGGTCTCGCGGGCGCGGATGCGCATTGCCAGGCGCTGGCGGAAGCCCAAGGCGCCGGCGACCATACGTGGCGCGCCTATCTGAGCACGGAGGCGACCGCCACCGCGCCGGCCGTGAACGCGCGCGATCGGATCGGGGGAGGGCCTTGGTACAATGCCGAGGGGGATCTGATCGCGCAGCACCTGCTGCAGCTTCATGGGCCCACGAGCAAGCTTGCCAAGGAGACCGCCGAGACCGAGAGCGCCGACCAGGTGAACCCGGAGCTGCACGAAATCCTGACCGGTTCGCGTCCGGACGGGACTGCGTTCCAGGGGGACGCGCAGCGGACTTGTGGCAACTGGACCTCGAGCGGCGCCGGCAGTGCGCAGGTCGGTTACTCCGATCGCGCCGGCCCAGGCGATAATCCCAATTCGTGGAATTCTGCGCGCGCCACGAACGGCTGCAGCGAGGAGGCTTTCCATAGCTCCGGGGGTGGCGGTTTGTTCTATTGCTTCGCCATCGATTAGGCTGGATTGCTTCCTATGAAACCATACCCCGGCTGCCTGGAATAGTGGTATAACGCGGGACGCCACGGAATGCCGGCGTGTTCCACATGCCGCCAAGGATGGATTGTCAGATGAGACATGCGAGAGCAATCGTGGCCGTCGCGGCCTACGCCGCCGTAAACCTGCTCATCCTCGGACAGGGTGCACCCGCCCGCGCGCAGGTGCCCGGCCGCCAGCCGAACCTCGACGCGATCAAGCGTGATTATCGGCGCCCCGCTGCGCGTCCGGTGGCCAATCAAGCCCTGGCGGATCTCGGGCGCGATCTGTTCTTCGACCCGCGCATTTCGGCTTCGGGGAAATCCTCTTGCGCGGGCTGCCATACGCCGAGCCTCGGCTATGTGGTGGCGGACCCGCACCCGATTAACGATTCCGGCAAGCCGACCGGGCGCAAATCGCAGCCGCTGATCGGGATCGGCTATGCGGGCAGCGCACCGGTCGGCTGGGACGGGCGCAGCCCGACGCTCGAAGCCCAGGCCAAGGCGTCGATCGCGACCGGCTCGATGTCGATGCGCGAAACCGGGGCGCCGGTGAAGGTGGAGACGATCGAAGCCCGCATCAGTTCGGATCCCGAATATCGGGCTAAATTCGCCGCCGCCCTGCCGGGCCGGCCGATCGACATCGACGCCATCGCGGCGGCCGTCGCGGCTTTCGAGCGCACCCTGGAGCCGCCGATGACCCCATTCGATCGCTGGGTCGCGGGCGACGAAACGGCGATACCGGAAGCCGCCAAGCGCGGTTTCGCGCTATTCGCCGGCAAGGCCGGCTGCGCGGCCTGCCATTCCGGCTGGCGGTTCACCGACGACGCTTTCCACGATATCGGGACCACGACGACGGACCAGGGGCGTGGGCGCGAAACCAAGGACCCGGCACAAAACTTCGCCTTTAAGACCCCGACGTTGCGGGCGGTGGCGCAACGCGCGCCGTATATGCACAACGCCTCGATTGCGACACTCGCCGATGTGGTGCGGCATTACGAAAAAGGCGGGATCGACCGCCCGAGCCGCTCCCCCATGATGCTGCCGCTAAAGTTGACGGATCAGGAGCGGCTCGACCTGGTGGCATTTCATGGAAACCTTGACGGGTAACCCGTGAGGCTGGGCCGTTAGCCGAAGTGCCGCGTTTGCTCGGGCGATAGACCGAGGGAATCTAGGGCGGGCAAAGGCCGGTCCTTGAGTATGACCTGCCGGTCCGTCCGAGATCGCGCCGCGCCAATATCAGGCTATGGGATCGGAAGACCCTTTAGGTCGCCAATAGCATTGGCGGCGATGTGACCCTCATCGGCCTCAATCAAGACCACAAGCTGTCCATGCCGGCCATACCGGTCTGCTGGCATTCGTGGGCGGGGGGATCCATGCTTCGGCGCTGAGCCGCCGGGCCGAAGGAAAGCCGATTTGCCAAAAGTTCCCGGTGAGATTTGGAACAAGGCACTCGTGACAGCCGCGACAATTTGGGGCATATGAGGGATTGGGGCTTGGTAAGCTTTGGGGGGCTGTGCCATGGGGCGTTATTTCGTAACCCGTGAAGCTGGCGCGCGTGACCGGCATCGCGAACGATCGGCGGCCAATTTGTCCGCAACCGTCGCACTTGGCGCGTTGATGGTACCTTTCGGCGCAGCCGCCCAGACCGTGCTTCCTGATATCAATGTGATCGCGCCTTCACCGCTGTCGAGCAGCAGGCCCGCGAAGGCCAGTTCCGCGCCGGCCCGTCGCCCCAGCACCGCGGTCCGGCGTGCACCTCAGCAGACCGCCAGAACACCAAGCGGTCCCCGCTTGTCCGAGGGGCCTGCGACAGCGACTCCCGCTGCCGCGCCCGCAGCTCCCGCCGCCACGCCTGCGACCGGCACCATCGACCGCGACAAGGTGCCGGCCAACACCACGGTGCTGGCGTCGCCCGATTTCAACCACACCCAGACCAGCAACTTTCTCGAACTCGTTGTTCGTCAACATTCCGGGCGCGTCTTTGAGCGACCAATCCGGCAATGCCTTCCAGCGCAATTTCGATTTCCGCGGCTTTACCGCCTCGCCCGTGCCCGGCACGCCGCAGTCGATAGCAGTCTATCAGAACGGCGTGCGCATCAACGAAGCCTATGGCGACGTGGTCAACTGGAATTTCATCCCCGACACCGCGATCCGCCGGCTGTCGCTGGTGCCGAACGATCCGATCTACGGGCTCAATGCGATTGGCGGCGCCATCAATATCGAGATGAAAAACGGCTTCAACTATCAGGACAAGGAAGCCCAGGTGCAGGCCGGGTCCTTTGGCCGGCTGCAGGGCAATGCGCAAGCCGGCGTGCAGGACGGCAATCTTTCCGCCTATATCAATGTCGACGGCGCCAATGACAACGGCTGGCGGCAATATTCCTCGCAATCGCGCTTGCGCCATATGTATCTCGATGTCGGCGGGCGCAACGACGAGACCGAATTCCACGTGACTTTCACCGGCGCGGACGACATGCTGGGCGCGGTGGCGGCAACGCCCACGCAGTTGCTCGCGCAAAACTGGGCGGCGGTCTACACATGGCCGCAGACCACGCGCCTGCAGCTTGCGTTCCTCACCGCAAGCCTCAATTATAACCCGAGCGAAACCCTGCTTCTGCAAGGCAATGCCTATTTTCGCGGTTACCGTGCCGCCCACGTGGACGGCAACGGCACCGATGCCCAGCCTTGCGATCCCGCAGGAGCGCTGCCGGGTCAACTCTGTATCGGCGACGGCAACACGCCGATCAATATCAACGGCCCGACTCCCAACAGCATTTCCCCGACCGCCTTTCTGGGCGAAATCGACCGCAACTGGACCGCCACCAACAGCTTTGGCGGTACCGGCCAGGCGACCAGTTCGGCGAAAATTTTCGACCGCGACAATCATTTCGTGGTCGGCGTCAGCGTCGATCATGGCAACACGCAGTTCAACGGCAACAGCGAGGTTGCTACCATCGACCAAAATCTGTTCGTCAACGGCACCGGCATCTACATCGACCAGCCCGCGAGCGACGTGACGCCGGTCAGCCTGCGCGCCGTCAACACCTATACCGGCGTCTATGCCACCGACACCGTCGATATCACCAAGCAGCTTGCAGTGACGGCCGGGGCGCGATTTAACATGGCGCAAATCAACCTGTCGGACGAGACCGGCGCCAATCCGCTGCTCAACAGCAACAATTATTATCAGCATCTCAATCCGGTTGTCGGCGCCACTTACAAAATCACCCCGAACCTCACCACCTACGCGGGCTATTCGATCGCCAACCGCACCCCGACGCCGCTGGAACTCGGCTGTTCGAGCCCGACCGTTCCCTGCATGATCGACAATTTCCTGATCGCTGATCCTCCGCTCAAGCAGGTGGTTTCTCATACCGTCGAGGCCGGTTTTCGCGGCAGTTTCGGGTCGAGCGAAACTACCGGAAGCGGGACCTGGGGAATCAACGCATTCCGCACCACTCTCGACGACGATATCATCAACGTCGCCAGCTTCGTTCCTATGTTCGGCTACTTCCAGAATGCCGGCACCACGCGGCGCGAAGGTATCGAAGCGAAGGTCAACTACAAGTGGGATCGACTCACCACCTATGCCAACTACACCTATGTGGACGCGACCTATCAAAGCTCGCTGGTGATCTCCTCTCCCAACAACCCTTACGCCGACGCCAACGGCAATATTTATGTCAGCCCCGGCGACCACATCCCCGCCATTCCGGCGCAGCGCTTCAAGGTCGGCGCCGAATATGCGGTTCCGGATTCCTGGAAGATCGGCGCCGACCTGAACTACGTCGGCAGCCAGTATCTCATCCACGACGACGCCAATCAAAATCCGAGGGTTCCAGGCTATACGGTCGTGAATCTGCACGCTTCCTATCAGATCACCAAGCAGGTCGAGCTGTTCGGCCTGGTCAACAATCTATTCAACCAGCACTATTATTCGGCGGGCACCTTCTTCCAGGCGTCCGGGTTCAACAGCAACACTTTCGGTGCCTCCAATGCCGGCGTTTACAGCGATCCGCGCACGTTTTTGCCCGGAATGCCGCTTGCTGCCTATGGCGGTATCCGTGCAAGGTTCTAAGCGTGAAATTTCTTCGATATTCCGCCAGTCGGTGTAGTTTGGAGAGGATGGAACAACACGATAAATTGCATGGCCGGTTGCTCCGGTACCAGCCATCCCGTCTTAGTTGCGGCGGCGGACCCGGCTCACGCAATGGCTAATCTGGCGACCTCGGAACATATCGGGCCAATGCCTTGGCGCGCCCGCGTGCTGATTCCTCTGTGGTTCGGCCGTTCGGTGCGGACCCAGATCCTCATCGTTTTCGCTTTGATCAACCTGATCGCCGCGGTGGTTGCCGGCAGTGTCATCATCTTCAAGGCCGGAGCGGCGACGCGGATCGAGATTGCCGCTTCGATGCGGTTGGCGGAATTGATGGTCAGCGAAGCCGTCCAGCTGATTCGAGAGGGCATCCCGGCGGAGCAATTCCTAAAAGCATTGCCGGGTCAATTGCGGTTCGTTCGCCATGTCCGCATCGGCGTTCACGATGCGGAGGGCGCTCCGGTCTCCGATGGTCCCGATCGCCTCGACCCCCGACGCGAGGGCGATCGATCGGCCGCTCCAGCATGGTTTGCCAGGTTGATCGGTCCGCCGATCGAGCGGTACGATGCGCCGATTGTTGTCAACGGTCAGATCATCGGAACGGTTGCGATCGCCAGCGAGCCGCGCGACGAGATCGCGGAAGTCTGGGAGAACGCCATTGCGCTCGCCGCCATCGCCGCCGTCGCGGTGCTGGCGATGGCGGGTATTCTGTATGCCGTGCTCGGCCGTGTGCTCGATCCATTGACCGCCCTCGGCGAGGGGCTGCATGACCTGGAACGTCGGGATTACAAGGTTCGCCTCGCCCGCCCCAAGGTGCTGGAGTTTGCCGCCATCACTGACCGCTTCAATGCGCTCGCTGCTGCACTGGACGATGCACGGACCAAGAATCTCGAACTCAATCGGCGCGTGATCACGGCGCAAGACGACGAACGACGTCGCACTGCGCTCGAATTGCACGACGAAGTCGGCCCTAGTCTATTCGGACTCAAGGTCAATGCGGCGTCGATTGCGACAGCCGCCGCGGCTTTGCCCGGCCCAGACGCTCGCACCGTCACCGAACGGGTACGCGATCTGACCGCGATCATCGATCATCTGCAGGGCATCAATCGCGGGATTCTAAACCGGCTGAGGCCGATGGCGCTCGGGCACGTGCCGCTGCAAGAGATGCTCCACGAACTGGTTCGGGATCGCGCCGGGCACTATCCGCAGATCACATTTGCCCACAGTCTCGACGGGCTCGAACGTAGCTATGGGGACACCGTGGACCTGACGGTCTATCGCTGCGTCCAGGAAGGCCTTACGAATGCGGTCCGCCACGCCGATCCCAAGACCGTCGAGGTGCTGGTCACCGATGTTTCGGCGGCGCCGGGGCCATCGGGCGCCGCAACGGGGCTCGCCTTGACGGTGCGCGACGACGGACGCGGATTCAGGGCCGGCACCCCGGAAGGCTTCGGGCTACGCGGCATGCGGGAACGCGTGCAGGCGCTCGGCGGGGATTTTGCCATCGATACGCGGACCGGCGGTGGCACCTGCGTGCGCATAATGATACCGGTTCCGGCGCGGTTGCTTGGCTTGGGGCAGTCGGCGGACGATGATAATGGTTCCGCATGACCTCGGTTCTCATCGTCGATGATCATCCCATCGTGCTGCAGGGGTGCCGGCGTGTGCTCGAGGACTCGGCCATCGCTCCGGTTTTAACCGCGTGCGATCTCGTCGCCGGCTACCGGTTATATATTCGCCATCAACCCGACGTGGTCATCGTCGACCTTGCCATGAAAGGAAAGGGTTTGGGTGGCCTCAACCTTGTCCGCCGAATCCACGCCCATGATGCCGGCGCCCACATCCTGGTGCTCAGCATGCACAGCGATGCCACCATCGTGGCGCGCTCGCTGGAAGCGGGAGCTTCCGGATACGTGCTCAAGGACATCTCTTCGGAAGAATTCGTGAAGGCGGTGCGTCAAGTTGCGGCGGGCATGCCGTATCTCGACGGCGACCTCGCCATGAAGGTGGCGCTGTCGGGGGCGGGGGCGCGCGGTAGTCCACTCGCGGGGCTGACGCCGCGCGAATTGCAGGTGCTTGCACTGCTTGCCGACGGCACACCTTATGAGCGCATCGCGAGTGAGATCAACGTCAGTTACAAGACGGTCGTCAATGTCAGTTCGCAGCTCAAGCAGAAGCTGCAGGCCGGCAATCTCACCGAACTGGTCAGCACCGCCGTCAAGCTGTTGGCGGTGCAGGGATGACGTTCATTCGCACGGCATCACCACGATCACGACCGTGGTCGCGCACCGCCGGGTTATCGGAGACCCTCATTCCATCTGCAGGGTAAATCCGATCAAACGACCCATCACGATGACCAGGATCCAGCACGTGATCGAGATCCCGCCGGCGAGCCGTGCCGGCGTCGGCGGCGTTGGATCAAGGTTCCATTGTTGAGCACTGCGCGCGGTGATGAACTCGAAGACCAGCATGTTGATCCCGGCGAGGACGATGAGCCCCATCTTGATCCAATAGACCGGGTTGGCGACGTATTCGAGCGGGCGGCTGCTGAACAGCAGCCCACCGGAAATCACAGCCAAAACAAAAGCTGCCCAGGTGAATGGCAGCAGCTGCCGTGAGAATTCAACGAACGGCCGTTTGGTCGAGGCCCATCCGAGCAGCCGCAAGTCCACGATCACGATGGTACCAAGTACCATAGCGACCGCGAAGACGTGAACCACCTCCACAGTCGTGAAGGCCCATGCATTTTTGTGGATGAACACGGCCCATGGCAAGGCCTGTAGCGATTGCAAAAATCCGGTGACGGACTGCACGGTCAACTCCCTGGATTGATGTCCTGACAGGCCTCGTTTTTGGTGGCACCGCGACATTAGAGCTGCGGCCGGTCACGCTTTTGCGTGTTGTCATCGTGGTCCGATCATACGATAGTTTCGAGAGATTGGTGCCGTCGCTGGAGGAACATTGGCCATGGACATCATACGCAGCGTCATGTCGGAATCAACGTTCTGGAGCATCCTGCTTTTTGCCCACTTCCTCTTGGCGGTGGGCCTGCTCGCAGCGGTCACGATTCAAGTGGTGACCGTCTTGATGCCGGCGCGGCAGGCGGTAGGGCATTTCGTCGAGCGCACGCCGGTGCCGGCGGCGTTCTTCGTGAACTTGATCGTCATCTTCTATGTGCTGGAAGCGCTGTTCGGTGCATGGATTTACGTCAAGTATCGCACCTATGTGAGAATTCCCATGGAGGAATTCCGGCAGTTTAAGATGGTCGGCTCGTTCGAATTGAAGGAGCATGTGCTCGCGATGGGGTTGGGGCTTCTCCCGGCCTATTGGTATTTCTGGCAGAAGCCCCAGTCCATGGACTATGCGGCTGTGCGCAAATGGATCACCATTTTCCTGGCGCTCAGCGTATGGTATGCATTTCTCGTCGGTCACGTAGCCAATGATTTTCGAGGGGTCGGGTCATGACGCAGGCCTTGGATGTACATGACGGGCTGTTCCGGCTGGACAGTGCCCCGGTAGCGAATTCTCCGGAATCGACTGCGACAGCGGGGCTAAGCAAATTCGGGACCTTCGCGATCACCTTCGGCATTGCCTTCGCATTGCTGTACACGGTATTCGAGCGTCTGAATTGGCCGCTTTTTACCTATCATCCGGTGAGTGGCCAGGTCGATTTCTGGAAGCAAATGACCGGGGTCGGCCCGCCGATGTTCTGGTATGGCTGGATGGCCCTGACCGCGCTCAGTGCACTGGTGGTGGCCTGGGTCGCGACGATGGTATCCGGTGCGTGGCTGCGGCGGGCGACGGTTTTCTGTTGTGTACTCGCCGTGCTCTGGCCCGCCGCTCTTGCGGCGATTCAGTATTTTATCGTCTATGGGGCGACCTTTGACGCCGACTTCTTGAACTCGGTCTGGGTTGCGGCAGTTCCGGCGCTGATCGGCACCGCGGCCATCACGTATGCACTTCCGGGCCGATTGGTGGAACGGCTGTGGCCCAGCCTGCTGTTGCTGGTGCCGATCGGTGGACTTGTGGTCCTCGGCTACTCGCTGCAGCAGTACTTCGTGCGGTAGTCATGCGATGACATAGAGTGGGCAAGGGCGCGTTCTTCGCGCCGTGCCCACGCAGATGACGAGGATCGGCCCCGCAACCGGGGAAGATCCTCACTTCACAATCTGCACCAGATCCGCAACCTGTGCCTTTGTGAGCGGCGCGGGAATGAATTTCAGCGTCACGGCTTCGGCCATCAGGCTGTCAAGCCCGTGGATTTCGTCCGGATCCAACAGCGATTTCGGGAAGAAATCGTCCCGCACGCGCCGGGCCATGGCTTCACCGACACCCGCGAATTCCCCATAATCTTTCGCCACCCGTGGATCGTCGCTATACATGTAGGCGATGCTCTCGCGATAAGCGCGCATGAAGCGTTGGATCGCATCCTTGCGTTTGGCGAGGGCATCGGCATTGGCGACGACGACCCGGATGGTCTGGCCGCGCACCAGCGCCGCATCGGTCGCGCGCGCCACCACCTTGATCTTGTTCTCCTCGATCTCCTTGAGGCCGAAGGGCGGCGAGGCCCAGCCCACGTCAACCTGATCGGTCATGACCGCCGTAAAGGTGGAGGACCCATTTCCGGTCGCCATCGGCTTCGCCTTCAGCTTGAATTCGTCGATGAAAGCACGCACGACGCTGTTGGTGGACGACCCGTTGGTCGAGAACGCGATGGTGTTCCGACCGGTGAGATCGGTCAGCTTCTGGAATTTGGCCGAGGCCTTGGCATACCAATAATCGGCCGCCCCGGTCGCCTGCGCCCCGATGATGCGCACCGGTGCGCCCTTGGCGTAGGCCGCCATCGCCCCCAGGGTACCGACTGCGAGGCCAAGATCGACCGCGCCGGCGATCACCGGCTGCAGCGTTTCACCGCTGCCGGAGGTGTAAATCATCTCCAAGGTGATGCCGTGCTTCTTGAAGATGCCGGCCTTGGTGCCGAGTTGCGTAATCGCCGTGTCCCAGTTGCCGCGCTGCCCGATGGTGAGCTTGAGGAGGTCGTCAGCGCCTGCAGGCGCCGATGGGGTAAGCAAAATCGCGGCGGCAAACGCCAGTGCGAAGCGGGCGGGGGTGTTCATGGATATCCTCCCTGGGATTTTGGCGCTGGGGATTGAGTCAACCCCAACCACGGCGCCGTCGGATCGGCCCAACGGCGCCGATCGCCAGCGCGAACAGCGTAGTCGATAGGGTATTATCCCCTTGGCTCCACCAAGGCAATCTGGGGAACATCTGCATGGCGTCCGGCCCGGTGCAGTTGATGTTATATTCTGCAGGCCTCGAAGCCAAGTCGCCTTGGGGCGGTGCCCTCTTGCCAATCCAGCCGCCATGGGGCTCATGGGCGGTGACACATCGCCGCGATTGTGGAAGTGTCGTCCGGTTCGCGCGTGTGCGCAAAGAGCCCGATGGTCGTTTAGTGATGCGGTTTTGGAGTCGATTATGTGCGTTGCTGCCTCCCGGCCTGCGGCAGGGGAGCGCGCTGTCGGCGCTCGTCATCTACCTTGCCACCCTGGGCGCGGCTGGCGCCGATACCAAGCGGATTTTTCTGTTAAACTCTTTTGGCCCGAATTTCCCGCCTTACGCGCAGCGCATTCGGGTCCAGTTGGCCAAGCAGTCGCCCGAGCCGGTGGATATTCTCGAGGCCTCGCTCGCGGCGTCACGTTTGGCCGATCCAAAACAGGAGGAACCGTTCGCGAACTACCTGGGCGCTATGTTCGCCGGTCGGCCGCTTGATCTGATCATTGCGGTCGGATCGCCGGCGGCCAGTTTTGTCGAACGGCAGCGCGCGCGCCTCTTCCCAAATACGCCGCTTTTGATCGCCGGCGTCGAGCGGCGTCGCACCGGGGTCAACGCACTGCTACCCGGCGATGCCGTGTCGGCCATGAAGATCGATTTGCCCGGTTTCATTGAAAATATCCTGCGGGTCATGCCGCAAACCACCACGGTCGCGTTTGTGGTGGGTAATTCTCCCGTTGAGAAGTTTTGGCTCGGGGAACTGCGTGAAGCGTCGAAGCCGTTCGCAAATCGTGTCAATCTGATTTGGTTCGATCAACTCCCCTTCGAGGAAATGAAGCGGCGCGCCAGTGCGCTTCCCCCGCGATCGGCCATCTTTTTCGGCCTGTTGATCGTCGATGCAGCCGACATCCCCTACGAAGAGGAGGTCGCATTTGCGAGCCTGCGGGCCGTCGCCAATGCGCCGCTCTTTAGTTACGTTGATACCTATTTCGGCCGGGGAATCGTGGGCGGCCCGATGATATCCACCGACGAAGTGGGCCGCCAAGCGGCGGACCTTGCTGTGCGAATGTTGCGGGGAGAACGCCCGGGTGATGTCGGGACACGGCCGCTCGTCGAGAGCATCACGATGTTCGACTGGCGCGAACTCGACCGCTGGCACGTCACGGAGCGCTTGTTGCCTATGGGCAGCAAGGTGATGTTCAAACCGCCGAGCTTGTGGGAACAGTATCGCGACCAGCTCCTGGCGCTTGCGGTGCTTTTGTCGCTGCAGACCCTGCTGATCGTAGGTCTCGTGGTCGAACGCCAGAGAAGGCATCGGGCGGAGCGAGCGGCACGGCAGAGCATATCCGAACTCGCGCACATGAATCGGATTGTGACGGCCAACCAATTGACGGTAACCCTTGCCCACGAGGTCAGACAGCCATTGGCCGCCATGGTGGCGAACGCGAGCGCGGGGCTGCGCTGGCTTGATCGCGCGACGCCAAATCTCGATGAAGCGCGCAGCGCTTTCCACCGCATCGTCGGCAGCGGTCACCGCGCCGCCGAAGTGGTGCAGACCATCCGCGGCATGTTCAGGAACGAACAACAGCAATGCTCGGAAGTCGATGTCAATCAACTGATTCGTCAGGTCGCCGAAGTTCTGGAAGGTGAGTTGCGGAAACAACCGGCGTCACTCGAATTGCAGCTCGATCCCCGCGCGCCAAAGGTGATGGGCGACCGGGTTCAATTGCAGCAGGTTATATTAAATCTTCTCATGAATGGAATCGAAGCGATGGATGGCGTCACGGACCGTGAACGTGTGCTGCGCCTGAAATCCGAAATGCGCGAGAATGAGGGTGTTTGCATCATCGTCGAGGATTCCGGAATCGGTATTCCAGAATCCGAGATCAATCGCATATTCGAACCGTTCTTCAGTACTAAGCCAAATGGAATGGGAATGGGCCTGACGATTTGCCGATCGATCGTCGAAATGCACAATGGGCGGCTGTGGGTTACACCGCGCGTGCCCCACGGATCGGTGTTTTATTGCCTGCTTCCCGCCGGTCAGGAAACGAACGATTCGATGTAGATGGTTGCAGAAAGGTTGCCAAACGCCGACGGGACGGCACGCGTCCACTGTGTTATTGCGCAGTACCTTCGCCTTCACAGCCATTGAGTGCGGTGCTCAGGCACTCGATCAAATGGTCTTCGCTAAACGGCTTGTGCAGGAAGCCGATCGCTCCGGCCCGCAGCGCCCGTCCTTGCAGGCGATCATCCGGAAACGCCGTTACGAAGATCACCGGTAGCCGATGACCATCGGCAATGAGGCGGTCATTCAATTCGACGCCGTTCAGACCTGGCATCTGCACATCCGTGATCAGGCAGGAAGTGCCCGTCACGTGAGTCGAATCGAGGAACTCCTCAGCCGATTCGAATGTCACGGCATTGTATCCAAGCGATCTCACCAAGGATTTGGTGGCTTCGCGTACCGATGCATCATCGTCAACGATCGAAATCACGGGCACCTGCTGCAAGTTGGTTATCCTGATTCCGAGGATCCGGTGACCAAACCATAGGTTCACCGCGATCCCGCCACCAAGTGTACAGTGGGACCACGCTGGCGCTCCAAAGGTGTGGGTCGTCCTATACATAAGTATAGGGCGACTGCTGTTTCTTGGCCAAGCCCGGCGTCCCCGTCGGTGACGTCTCGATAAGGGACTGAATGCCGGCCGGCTCGATCCGAATAAATGGTATTATTGCCTGAGTTGATCCGCCACTGCCGCGATACCAGTTTTGGCGCACGCCTCCTCCTTTTCCTGGCCCCCGATCGCTCCGCTGAGTCCGATTCCGCCAATGGTATCTTTGCCGAAGTTGATCGGCATGCCCCCACCGAGCGGGATGACCTCTGCCAACATACGCTGTCCGACGTTTTTGGTTTCGGTGTTTTTCGCCCATTGCGACGAGGGCTGCCGGAAGGTCCGCGCCGTGTAGGCCTTGCGGCGGGAGAGTTCGATGTTGTGCGGGTTGGCGTTATCCCCCTGAAGGAAGACGCGCAGCCGCCCGGCGCGGTTGACGACGGCCACCGACGGAAGGCCGCCGCAGTCGGCTAGCGCCGCCTCGGCGATGGTCAGAGCCATCTTCAGCGACACGTCGCCCTGCATCAAAACTTGGGCGCCGGCGGCACCCGGCAGGGCAATCATCGTGGCCACAGCGACGGCGGCGAGACGAAACGACATTGGCATATCCTCCTGGTTAGTGGATTCTTCACGCCCGGATCGGGCACGGGGGATCGGCGGAGTGCCGACCCGGTCATTATGTCACCGCGGCAAGCGCGAGACAAAGCCCCTGCGTTGCGGTTCGATGTTGGCCCGATCTTGGCCACGGCAAAACTGGCGGGACATGCTCCCATGATATATTTAGAGTGGAACATCCTACCAGGTAAAGGCCTGGCACGTGATCAAATAGCCGACAGGTGTCAAAATGTTGCAGCTCGATGAATAGGCTAGCACCGGTCCGTGATAGCTGCCGGTGACCTGGCCCATCCAATTGTAGACAGGCCCGTCATAGGTCCAAATACTGGCCGCGGCGTCGGGCCGGCCGGGATTTCGGCGCACTGCGACCGGCCAATGCGAAGCGTTACGATTGTGCGCATGCGCCGGCTGAGTTGCTCCCTCGGGGTACAGCAATCCGGCCGTTGCGGTCGGAGGGACGAATCCGAATGCCACTGTGCCGATCAGGGTGGACGCCGCGGCGCGCCAAAGTATGATCGCCTTGTTCATGACCCGATACTCCGGCTCTCGTTGTTGGCCCGCCGCACGCCACTCCGGTTCCGGCGGGGACCCAGGTTACGTTACGTTCGGTGCTTCTCGATGCCGCGCCGCGCGCATGAGGGTGCGGCGCCGCAAAATCCAAGGAGAGTACGATGGCCGAAGAATGCGGCCGAAGCTCGACCCTCGTGGAACTACCACAGGATACGCAGCCCCTATCCCTCGGTGCGCCCTCCAGGGCCTCCCGGCGTGCCGTGCTGAAATCCGGCGCAGGTCTCCTCGCAGCGGGCGGATTGGGTGCGCAAACGCTGCCGGACGCAGCCATCGCACAAGCCGGGGGTCCGGCCGGTCCGGACCTGAACCGGCTGCTGGCGGATCGCCGCATCCTCATCCGAGGCGGCGTGGTGCTGACGCTCGACCGCCAACTCGGGGACTTCGCCCGCGCCGACATCCTGATCGAGGACGGCAAAATTCGCGATATCCGGCCCGACATCGCGATCGCGGCAGGCGAAGCCGCGGTGGTCGATGCCACCAACCGAATCGTGATTCCCGGCTTCATCGATACCCATAGCCATTCGTACCAGGGCATTTTGCACAGCATCATGCCGAACGGCGTGCTGGAGCCCGACTACAATCGCGACGTTCAAGCGACGCTCACCCCCGCCTTCACCCCGGACGATGTTCATATCGGTGCGCTGATGACCGCGCTCGGTCTGATCGATATGGGCACGACCACGATCGTCGATTTGTCCCAGATCAGCCACACGCCGGAGCACAGCGACGCGTGCATCCGGGCGCTGCAAGAGTCCGGCATCCGGGCGGTCTATGGCTATTCGCGCGGTCTGGGATCGGCAACTCGGTACCCGCAGGATATTACCCGAATTCAGCGGACGTATTTCAGCTCGAAGGACCAGCTTCTAACCCTGGCACTCGGCGTCGCGGCCGACCCAAAACTGTTCGCCGCCGCCCGCGCGGCCGATATTCCGGCGGTGCTGCACCTGCGCTCACCGGCCCTCGGCGCCACCTTCGTGGAGCTTGGGCGCGCCGGACTGTTGCGACCGGGCGATGAATACATCCACTGCAGCGATCTGACCGAGGAGATGTGGCACCTGATCCGCGATTCCGGCGGGCATGTATCGATTTGTGCCGCGATCGACATGACGATGGGGCACGGCACTCCGGCGATCCAGGCCGCGATCGACCATGGGCTGCGGCCAAGCCTCTCCTCCGACCACGGCGTAACCATCGCGCAGGATGCTTTCTCCATCATGCGCACGACCTTTGCGTTCCAGCGCCAGCAGATTTTCGCGCGACGGCGCTTGGGTGAGGCGAACCTGCCGCCGCTCCTCACCTGCCGGGATGTGCTGGAATTCGCCACTATGGAAGGTGCGCGCTGCGCCAATTTGGACCATAAGGTTGGCACCTTGAGCCCCGGAAAAGAGGCCGATCTGATCCTGCTGCGGGCGGACCGGCTGAGTCTATGGCCGCTGAACAACGCGATCGGGACTGTGGTGAACCTTATGCACCCAGGCCATGTGGAAACCGTGTTCATCGGTGGCAGGGTGCGGAAATGGCGCGGCAATCTCGTCGGCGTCAACCCGGCGCTGCTGATGCAGCGGGCCGCGGACGCGCGCGATGCGGTGATGCGCCGCGCCGGCTTTGCGGTCAGCTTCCTCGGCTGAGCGGAATGTGCTTGTCTTGGGCGTCGCGCGGGCCGGAGCGATACGGCACTTGAATACGATTGGGCCGATGCGGCTTGCGTCGCTATGTTGGGACCGGAGGGTTGCGGATGAAGACCGGATATCTTGCGTCGTTTGCGGCCTTGGCCGTTTTGGCATGGTGCTCACCGGGGCATGCGCAAGGCCGCACGGATACGGCGCCGTTCGAGATTATGGAAACCTCGATCAGCGACATCCACGGAGCATTTCGATCCGGTACGCTGACATCTCGCCGTCTGGTCCAGGGCTATCTTGATCGCATCGCGGCCTACGACAAGCGCGGTCCCACCATCAATTCCATTATCACGCTCAATCCCGAGGCGCTCGCGGAGGCGGATAGGCTCGACGCCGCCTATAAATCCGGCGGTCAGGTCGGCCCGCTGCATGGCATTCCCGTGCTTGTCAAGGACGAGATCGATACCGCCGGCATGCCCACCACCCTCGGGACGCTGGTATTTCAAAATTACCGGCCGACCCGGGATGCCTTCGTGGTCGAAAAGCTCAAGAAGGCCGGCGCCATCGTCCTCGGCAAGACGACGCTGAGTGAATTCGCGGCCGGAGATACCTACGGTTCGATGTTCGGGGTGACGCGTAATCCCTATGACTTGGAGCGCACGGTCGGCGGTTCGTCTGGCGGTTCCGGCGCCGCGCTGGCGGCGAATTTTTCTACGCTTGCGCTTGGCGAAGAAACCTTCGCCTCGATCCGGCGGCCGGCGGCATGGAATGCGCTGGTGGCGCTACGCCCGACGCCGGGTCTCGTCAGCCGCAGCGGCATGTGGGATGGATACCCGTCCCCGCTGGCCCAGATGGGGCCGATGGCCCGTACGGTGCGCGACCTTGCGACGCTGCTCGACGTCATGGTGGGCTATGATCCGGAAGACCCGGTGACCGCGCTCGGCATCGGCAAGTTCGACGGCAGCTACACCGGCGTGCTGGACCGCAACGGCCTCAAAGGAGCGCGGATCGGCATTTTGCGCGAATCGATCGGCGTACAATCCGAACCGGACTCGGAAGATTTCAAGAAAGTAGACGCCGTGTTTGAAAAGAACGTCGCGGAACTCAGGGCCGCCGGCGCCGACATCGTGGACGACCTGCGGATTCCCGACCTGAAGGAGCTCTTAGCCAAACGCGCCACCAACCCGGCCGTCATCGATCAATCCCTGCGGCTGTATTTGGCGCGCAACCCGAACTCGCCCTTCAAGACGCGCCAGGACATCGCCAATTCGCCGGACATCGCCAAGAGCGTTCCGGCCAATAAGGCAGAGCAGTGGAAGGCCCCGCCGCCCCGGCTCGACCCGGCCCGCTACCTGGAATATGTCCAGGCCCGCGAACAATTGATGGTCAACATACACAAGGTGATGGCGGACAACCGGCTTGATGCGATCGTCCACAAGACCGCCGAACACCAGCCGACCCTGATCCGGGACGGCATCAATCCGCCCTATGTCAGCAACAAAGGTATTCCCACGTGGAATACGTTTTTGGTTTACGCCGCTTCGGTAACGGTACCATCTGGGTTCACGGTAGACGATCTTCCGGTCGGCATCACGTTCTTCGGCCGCCCCTATAGCGAGCCGGTTCTGCTCAAACTTGCTTACGGTTACGAGCAGGCGACGCATCACCGGCTGCCACCGAAGGCCACGCCAGCTTTGGCGCAATGAAATCCGGTGAAGCCCAAAGTCAATCCGCCGCCGGCGCGTCGATCAATGGTACGTGATCGGCGCCCCGAGATCATTGATATGATCAAATATTGGTATTATAAAACGATAGACTAGACGGCTGTTAGCCGATGCCGGCTGGCGGCCCGAAATCTTGGTAAGCAACGCTTTGGCAGGTGGTACTATGGTTAGTAAACTTGGCATTATTGCCGCGGCGGTAACGGCACTTGTTATGTCTCAAACCGCGGCGAATGCGACTATGAAGCGACACCCGCTTCCGGGGAACTCGTTCATCGATACGTCGCACTGCACCGATGGGTCGTGCGAGGCCGCGAATCCGGCACCATTCTCCAGTCAATTGCCGCACTTCTACCGGTCCAACCAGAAGAAACACAAAACGCGGCCGGACGTTAATAAGTAAGCGCGCTGCCCTGTCTTGGCGGCTCAGTCGTGTCCTATTCCTATTATGAGCGCCTGTGCACAGCCGGCCTGCAATCGGCCGGCAAACAAGGAATAGTGTCACTCGTCAGGGCTTCGCCGTTCCGAACAATAGAGATGCTCAACCGAGATTTAGACCGGATTTCGATCAGGTCGAATCACACTCTCGGCGTCATGCCCGCGCTTGTCGCGGGCATCCACGTCTTTCTTGCGCCGTTCTAGGATAAAGACGTGGATGGCCGGGACTTCGCCCGGCCATGACTCCCAGGTGTTCGGACGTGACCGGAACCCGGTCTAGGTTTTTCCTTGGGTGTCTCCGTCCTCGCCGTAGATCTGACCAGAGAGGCAGTTTGAAGGGCCGAGATTTAAAATCGACTCTGCCCGACCAATTTGCAGCCCGCATAGCGCCAACTGTAAGACGGGGATCGGCCCGTCAGGCCGTCACCAAATTCCAATCATACCTGCGCGGCCAGCGCAGGCACGTTTCGAATAGCGCGGTATCCATTACCCTCTCAAAGCGATCCCATCGCTGGGGTGGGAATCTGCACGTCAACCGCCAGTGTCGAGAATTCCTCGTCACGTTGCACGGACACGTGAACGTTCTCGGGTTTGATTTCGACGTGGCGGCTCACCACGGCAAGAATTTCCTGCTGCAACAATGTGATCAGTGCGGGTTGGCTGACCGCGCGGCGTTCAAATTCGAGCAGAATCTGCAATCGTTCGCGCGCCACCGGCGCGGAACTGACCGGTCGAAGAAATCCAAACAATTTCATGCCGCCCTCCGCCCGAACAGTTTGTTGAGAAAGCTCTTCTTTTCGGCCGGGACGATCATTTGAATCTGCTCGCCGCCCAGCCGCCGTGCTGCATCCATATAGGCGCGTGCCGCCATGCTCTCCTGGCCGCTGATCGTAACCGGCGTTCCGAGGTTGGAGGCGCGCAGCACGTCCTCGCTCTCCGGAATAATGCCGAGAAGCGGGATCGACAGGATTTCCAGGACGTCCGCGATGCTGAGCATTTCGCCGCGCGCCGCCCGTATCGGGTCGTACCGGGCGATCAGCAAATGTTTCGGCATGTGCTCGCTGCGCTCGGCCCGCAATGTCTTGGAATCGAGTAATCCGATGATACGGTCGGAATCGCGCACCGAGGAGACTTCCGGATTGGCGATAATGACGGCCTCATCGGCGAAGCGCATGGCAAGCGTCGCGCCGCGCTCGATGCCGGCGGGGCTGTCGCAGATCACCCAGTCGAAGCGCGCCCGAAGATCATCGATGACGCGCTGGACACCTTCCTCGGTTAGCGCGTCCTTGTCGCGCGTCTGCGAAGCCGGGAGGAGATAGAGTGTCTCGATGCGCTTGTCGCGGATTAATGCCTGCGACAGCTTTGCCACACCCTGGACCACGTTGATCAGGTCGAACACCACGCGCCGTTCGGCCCCCATCACGAGGTCGAGATTGCGCAGCCCGACGTCGAAATCCACGACCACGACGTTTTGTCCGGTCCGCGCCAGCGCGGCGCCAAGCGCTGCAGTGGACGTCGTCTTGCCGACACCGCCCTTGCCGGACGTTACGACGATTACCTTGCTCATTCCGTCACCTCCAACGCCTTTCATTCCATTGCTGCGACGATCAGGGTCTCGCCCTCGAGCCAGGCCTGAATCGGCTTGTTGCGCAATTCCGCTTCGAGGCTTTCCGCCGTCCGGTAGTAGCCATCGATCGCCAGTAGCTCCGCGGCAATGCGACTGCAGAAAATCCGTGCCTGGCGGTTGCCCGACGTACCCGCCATCGCTCGCCCGCGCAGCGTGCCGTAAATGTGGATGGATCCTCCCGCGATCACTTCCGCGCCCGAGGCGACCGATCCGATGATGGTCACGTCGCCGCTTGGAAAGAAAATCGCCTGCCCGGACCGCACCGGGCTATGGACCATCAGCGACGTTTCGGCCCGCTCCGGCTCAGCCGAAGGCGGTACCGGTTGTGAGCGCGCCTGACTCGTCTCGACCGGCGCGGGACGCCCCCCGCTCACCAGCGGCGGCAGATTCGGGTCGAGGTCTCCGGCCGCGACGCCCTCGATACCCATGATCCGGATATCGCGCCTGCCGAGTTCGGATATCAGGTGCGCTATGCCGGAATTGGTCAGCCTCACGGCCGAGAGGTCGAGAACCACCGGCCGTCCGGCGAAGAAGCCTTGCGAACTGGCGAGCCAGCCGTCGATTTCGGCGAGCCAGTCCATGATCGGCGGTTCCGGCGTCAGGGCGAACGCGATGTAGCTGCGGCCACGCAGGGGCATCGGACCGCGTTGCCGCGCGGCGTTTGACACGTGTGACCTCATTTCACCCACGGGCTCCTGGCCGGTGATCGGGCTGCGCGAACACCCAGTACGTATCGGGTGTCGTCGGTGCGGACAGTGTCTGATTCGCCCAAAGTCCCCAAGCCCCCTGTTGGCCTGGGCGCATCAAATTCCGCGAAAAGTCGCGTCGTCCGCGAGTTGGGAGAATGTGTCCGCCCGAATTAATAATCCATTAATGGTAAACGAATTTACGGACGTGCCGTGTCCGGCGCGTCGCGCTGCGCCGTTCACCGTCCGGTCGATTGGATTTGGATACCAGGATCGCGGTGCTATTGTCTGTATTGCTGAATTCGGGTGGTACGCAGGCCGGCGAGGCCATGGCGATCGATTGAATATTGCCAGGCGAGAAATTCCTCGACCGTGAGCGTATAACGGTTGCAGGCCTCTTCCAGCGACAGCAGGCCGCCGCGCACCGCGAGGACGACTTCGGCCTTGCGCCGGATCACCCAGCGTTTGGTGCCGGCTGCCGGAAGATCGGCGATCGTCAGGGGGCTTCCATCGGGCCCGATGACATATTTTACCCTCGGGCGGCAGGGTTCATTCATGTTGCTACTCACGCACTTGCTTACGACGCCACTATGTGCTCGGCTGTGCAAATATAGGCCTTCGAGGCTTAAAATTTACCTAAGCCATCGGATTGCCCGAAACATCTCGTAATGTGGGTGCGCGCAAGGGCAGTGTCAACGTTGCATGGGTCTGGGGCTTACCTATAGTAAAGAGGTCGCGGCTGCCGCGCGGCAGCTCGAAAACGCGTAAACGGCAATCGGCGGCTCGTTCCCGACCTTGCCCCGAAGAGGAGCGTCCAGCAGGCGCATGCGCAACAGTCTCGATATCGAGGGGAGACCCCAGGATACGCGGGTGCTCGTCGCCATGTCCGGCGGCGTCAACTCCTCCGTGACGGCAGCGCTGCTCAAGGCCGAGGGCTACGATGTGGTTGGCGTGACCCTTCAGCTTTACGACCATGGTGCGGCGACCCATCGCAAGGGCGCTTGCTGTGCGGGTCAGGACATTCACGATGCCCGGATGGTGGCCGGCGGCATCGGCATTCCGCATTACGTATTGGACTATGAGGCCCGCTTCAAGGAAGCGGTGATCGATCGCTTCACCGCGAGCTATGTGGCGGGCGAGACTCCGGTACCGTGCATCGATTGCAACCAGGCGATCAAGTTTCGCGATCTGCTGGAGACGGCCCGCGAACTCGGCGCCAAGGCGCTTGCGACGGGCCATTATGTGGCCTCACGCGCGGTAGCGGGCGGTGGCCGGGCATTGTATCGTGCCCGTGAGGAGGAGCGCGATCAAAGCTATTTCCTGTTTGCGACGACACGCGAGCAGGTCGATTTTCTGCGGTTCCCGCTCGGCGACCGCACCAAGGCCGAAACCCGGGAGTTGGCGCGCCGTTTCGCGCTGCCGGTTGCCGAAAAGCCCGATAGCCAGGATATTTGCTTCGTGCCCACCGGCCGCTATGCCGAGATGATCGAGAGGCTGCGGCCGGGCGCCGCCACGGCCGGCGATATCGTGGATTTATCCGGCCGGGTGCTCGGCCGCCACGCCGGCATTATCAATTTTACCGTTGGGCAGCGGCGCGGGCTCGGCATTGCGGCCGGCGAGCCGCTTTATGTCGTGCGCCTGGATGCCGCCAATGGCCGGGTGGTGGTCGGCCCGCGCGAGGCGCTGCGCACGACCCGCGTGCGGCTGCGGGACGTGAACTGGATCGGCGGCACCACCCTTGATACGGTGCTGGCTGGAGGTCCTCTCGACGTGTTCGTCAAGGTGCGATCGACCCGGCCGCCGCAACCGGCTTCGCTGCTGCGCACCCAGGATGGCTGCGAGGTGGAACTGGCCGGAGGCGAGGAGGGCGTTGCTCCGGGGCAGGCTTGCGTATTCTACGATGCCGGTGTCGGTCAGTCCCGGATGCTGGGCGGAGGCTTCATCCGATCTGCCGAAGCCACGCGTGCCATCGGCGCCGCAGGGATCCCGAGGGTAGACAAAGAGCAGTTGGGGGCGCGCCGCTGACAGGCGCGTAGGGTCATGAACGGGACGGGGATTGAAGTCTCCAAATTGCAGACGGCGGAGGTCGAACGCGCCTACGCGGGCTGGGCGCCGATCTACGATATGGTATTTGGGGCTGCCTTCTCGGCCGGCCGTGCCGCTGCGGTGGATGCGGCGGAACGCGTCGGAGGAAGCATTCTCGAGGTCGGGGTCGGCACGGGAATTTCGCTCCCCCACTACGCGCCGCGGCATCGCATTGTGGGTATCGATTTGTCGGAGCCGATGCTCCGCCGTGCGCAGGCGCGGGTGCAAAAACACCGTCTCTCTAATATCGACGCGCTCGCGGTGATGAATGCCGAACGGCTAGGTTTTGCCGACGGGTCATTTGATGTGGTGGTGGCACAGTACGTGATCCCGGCGATGCCGGATCCAGAGGCCGCGCTCGACGAATTCGCCCGCGTCGTGAAGCCGGGTGGCGAGATCGTGTTGGTCAACCATCTCGGCGCCGAGGCCGGCTTGCGGCGGGTTTTCGAGCGAAGCCTCGCCCCGTTGATCCGGCCGCTCGGCTGGCGCCCGGAATTTCCGTATGCGCGCATCGGTGGCTGGGCCGGCCGGGCCGGCTATCGCCTGCTGGAACGCCGGCCGGTGGCGCCGCTCGGCCATTTCACCCTGATGCGGTTTGCCAAGGCACGGTGACACCACCGGATTCGCGATGGGAGGCCACGCCCGTCAATCGTTCACGATGTCCCGAAGCGCAGCCGTCAGTGCAGATGATGCCCGACACGCTGTTGGCGAGCGAGGCAGGGCGCGAACAGCCGTGAGCCTTCGACCGGTGGCTCCGGCGTCACGGTTTCAAAACCACCCGCGCGACATCGCCCTCGGTCACGAACCGCGTGCCGAATCGGGCGCTGGCCGCGGCTAACTCGTCGAGCGCCTCGCCCTCGTCGTCGAGGCGGCACAGGTAGGTCTCGTTGCGGTCGTTGTGACGTACGAAGCGGAAGGCGGCGGCTTCGACGCCGCCCCGGCCGGCCCGAATGCTCGCCATCATGCCGATCCAGTCACCGTGCTGGCGTCCGCCGTGGCCGGTGTGAAACGAGAAGCTGCCAAGCCCGTAGAAGATCGGCCGGCCCTTGTAGACCTCGAGGGGGAGCGAATAATGCGGACCATGGCCCACGACGATATCGGCCCCGGCGTCGATCGCCGCATGGGCGATTTCCGTCATATATTGCAAGACCTCCTTGTCGAGTCCCCAGTGACACGAGGCCACCAGCACATCGACCTGCGGGCGCAACACCGCGATGTCGTCGCGGAACCGCCTGAGATAGTCGGCGTCGGCCCAGGTCACGATCGCAGGCGCAACCCCCGGGCGATTGGGTGGCGGCACCCCGACCCTGGTCTTGAACACCGGCACGTGGTAAGCGGTATGTCCACGGATGACCGCGATGCCGGGGGCATCCGGCATGGCCTCGTGATTGGTCGGCCAGTAGACCGAACTGCGTTGCAGGAAGGCGCACCGAATGCCGTTGCGTTCGACCACCACCGGTGCGTATGCGGCCGCGAGGTCTCGGCCGGCGCCGGTATGCGGGATCGCCAGCGCGTCCAATTGCGCAATCGATGACAGAATGGCGGCTTCCCCGTAATGGACATTGTTGGCTATTCCGACCACCTGAATGCCACCCAGGCTCAGTGCCGCGCCGGCTCTGGGGTCGGCGTAGAAACCCTCGTTGCTGACCGAATGGCTCGCTGGCGGTGCGTAAAGGCAGCATTCGAGATTGCTGAAGACCAGGTCGGCGCGTCGCAGCGTGTCGGCCACCGGGGCGAACGGCACGCCGGGATCGGCGACGTTCATCAGATTGACGTCGCCGGTCAGAATCATGTCGATCGTCATTTTGGCCTCCCCCTCAAGTCTGGCATCGACGTTTTGCAGCGATCGCGACCTGAATTCAAGGCTGCGGTGCCTGCATGGAAAATCGTGCGGCTGCGTTTTGTGGCGATATGCCGAAAGGATCAGCCGGTGGCGGCCGACGATGCAATGGCGATGGGTTTGACTTATGGGCGTTGAAATCGAACGGAAGTTTCTGCTGGCGGGGGATGGCTGGCGGCGGCTTGCAACTCGCGAGGTGACCATCCGGCAGGCCTATGTTGCCTCCACCGGCAAGGCTTCGGTTCGCGTTCGCATCCGCGACAATGATGTTGCGACGCTGACGATCAAATCCCGTCCCCATGGTCTCCGGCGCCTTGAGCTTGAATATGCGATTCCGGTTCTGGATGCGGAGGACCTTTTGAAGCTGCGCAGTGGCGCGCTGATCGAGAAAGTGCGCCATATCATTCCCTGGGGCGACCTGGTTTGGGAAATCGACCTGTTTTTAGGAGAAAATACCGGCTTGGCAATTGCGGAAATTGAATTGCAGAACGAGCGGCAGCAGGTTGAATTGCCGGCCTGGATTGGTGCGGAAATCACCGGTCATTCGAAATATTATAACAGTTCTCTGGCGGAGCATCCGTTTTGCCGTTGGGCGCCTCCCGCGACGGCTTCCGCGGGGCTCGCCGAGACACCGTCGATCATTGGCGAATTTGGCTGACATGACATTATCGGATTATCGGCAGCGGCACCCCCGCAACAGGAACGAGAAGCTCCGACCGTATTGGCATAGGATCGCGTCGGCGCAAAAACTTCGATCCGATGCGGATCGGGTGATTTGCGGCCACGGCGCTTGACTTCCGCCGTGGGCCTATGACGCTGTCGCTCCAGAGGGCAGGGAATCATGGGAGGACGGCATTCATGTTCGAAATTTTCGGCATTCCGTTGACGGCCCTGTTCGGGCAGCTGCTGATCGGGCTGATCAACGGCTCGTTTTACGCTCTGCTCAGCCTAGGCCTCGCCGTCATCTTCGGCATGCTGAACATCATCAATTTCGCTCATGGGGCGCAATACATGATGGGCGCGTTTTGTGCCTATCTGTTGCTCAATGGGATCGACATTCCGCTTCCGGATGGCATCGGCCGCTGGCCGCCGACGTTCACGGTGCGTCATGTCGAGACCGGCCTTGATTACTGGTGGTCGCTGGCGCTGGCCCCGATCATTGTCGGTGCTATCGGGGTGGCGATCGAGCGGCTGTTCTTGCGGTGGCTGTATCGGCTCGACCATCTGTATGGGCTGCTGCTGACCTTCGGGCTTGCCCTCATCATCGAAGGCTGTTCCGTCAGAATTTCGGCTCGTCGGGGCTGCCCTATCGGGTGCCCGATGCCCTCCAAGGCGCCCAGAACCTTGGCTTCATGTTCCTGCCCAATTACCGCGCCTGGGTGATTGCGGTGTCCGCCGTGGTATGCTTCGGGACCTGGTTCGTGATCGAGCGCACCAAGCTCGGCTCCTATCTGCGCGCCGCGACCGAGAACCCCGAACTGGTGCGCGCCTTCGGAATCAATGTACCGCGCATGATCATGCTGACCTACGGGTTCGGCGTCGCGCTCGCCGCGCTCGCCGGGGTGCTGGCGGCGCCGATCTATAATGTGAGTCCGCAGATGGGCTCGGAACTGATCATCGTGGTGTTCGCCGTGGTGGTGATCGGCGGCATGGGTTCGATCCTTGGTGCCATCTTGACCGGCTTCGGCCTCGGCATCGTCGAGGGGCTGACCAAGGTGTTCTTTCCGGAAGCGTCGAACACGGTCATCTTCGTCATCATGGCGATCGTGCTGCTGGTACGTCCGGCCGGGCTGTTCGGGCGAGGGAGCGTGAGATGGTGGCGCGAGACTTGGCGGGACAAGATCTGGTGGCAAAACACCCGGCCGCTAAAGTTGCGGGGCCGAAGCCGGTGCGGGCGAACACGCTCGCGTTTGTTTTCGCCATCATGGTGGCGGTGCTGGTGCTCGCCCCATTGCCGCCGTTCAGCCTCTATCCGGTCGATCTGATTCGGGCGCTGTGTTTTGCCCTGTTCGCCTGCGCCTTCAATTTGCTCATCGGCTATGGCGGGTTGCTGTCGTTCGGCCATGCGATGTTCTTCGGCTGGGCCGCCTACGTGGCGGCTTATCTCGCCAAGGTCGGCGCCATCGGCATTCCGTATTGGGCGGGCGAATGGAATTGGTTGGCCATTCCGCTGCCGCCGCTTTCGCCGGAACTGGCGATCCTCGGCGGCACGGCGTTTGCCGCCGTGCTCGGCGTGGTCACCGGCAGTCTGGCGATCCGCCGGCAGGGCATCTATTTCGCCATGATCACGCTGGCACTCGCCCAGATGATGTATTTTTTCGCCCTGCAGGCAAAATTCACCGGTGGCGAAGACGGCATCCAGGGCGTGCCGCGCGGGCGCCTGTTCGGCCTTATCGACCTTGCCGACACCATGACGCTCTATGCGTTCGTCGCCGTGGTGTTCTTGGCTGCCTTCGCGCTCATCTATCGCATCGTCCATTCGCCGTTCGGCGAGGTGCTCAAGGCGATCCGCGAAAACGAGCCGCGCGCGATCTCGCTCGGCTACCGGACCGAGCGATATAAACTCGCCGCTTTCGTGATGTCGGCGGCCCTCGCCGGCCTCGCCGGCGCCACCAAGGCGATCGCGATCGGGCTTGCTTCGCTCACCGACGTGCAATGGCAGATGTCCGGTGAAGTCGTGCTGATGACGCTGGTCGGCGGGCTGGGCACCCTGTTCGGCCCCGTGGTCGGGGCCGCCGTCATCGTCGCCATGCAGACGAAACTCGCGAGCCTCGGCCAATGGGTGACGATCATCCAGGGCGTGATTTTCGTCACGTGCGTTCTGTTGTTCCGCCGCGGCATCGTCGGCGAACTGGCGGCGATGTTGCGGATGAAGCTGTAAATGGTGTTTACTTCGGAGCCAATACGCAATTGCCGGGCGGGGAGGGCACCGATGCGGTGCTCACCAGCCCCTCACTCGGGCTTCCGTCCCACCGAGCGTTCGACAATGCGCTTTTGTTTCCTCAGAGGTCCAGGTACTGTGGCGACAGTCCCAAGCTCCGCGAAGGAAAAAATGCGTTCATTCGGATTTCGTACTGCTCTTATGGCCCTGCTTGCCATGGTGGGCGTAAGCGTTTCGTCTGTTGCTCAGGCGGACAGTGGCACCGTGCGAATCTCGGTGATAAAGGGCGGATGGTTCATCGGCGCATCCGGGGGAAGCGGCACACTGGTGTTTCGCGGCCGGCAATATCCGTTGGCGATCGGCGGGTTGAGCGCCGGTTTCGTGTTCGGTGGGTCGCAAACACATTTGTTCGGCCGAGTGAGCCACATCAGCAGCCCCTCGGATGTAGAAGGGGTCTACGGGGCGGGTGGTGCCGGTGTTGCGGTCGGCCTTGGAGTGCGCGGGATTGTAATGACCAACGAAAAAGGTGCCGTCTTGGAACTCACCGGGCGGCAGGTCGGATTGATGCTGAACGCCGATTTGAGTGGCTTGGCAATCTCGCTGCGGTAACACCCGGCGGCAGCGTAGCATTCCGATCCGCTGCTGCCCAACGGCAGAACGTGCACGGTCCGCGGCCTAGCGTGGCACCGCCAGCCCGGTTTGGATTTGTCGCGGTCGCCGCGATATGGCAGGTCGATGGGCAATGCAAGCCTTCGCCGAAGCATCGTCAAATCCGTTCCGTGGAGCCCCGCATGACCGCCCCCGCCAACGCCTTGCCCAGCAGCACGACGGATAGCGTGTGCTGGAACTTCAAGCTCCTCGCCCATCATGAACTCGGTGGCTTCGGCGGCATGGGCGAGGGGATGGCGATCCAGGTCGCCAAGGACGGGCGGCGCATCATCTGGCTCGCCCACGAAAGCGCGCCGAAAAATTTTACCGCGGTCGATGTGTCGGACCCGCGCCGGCCGAAGGTGGTGGTGCAGACCGAACTGCCGCAAAGCTTCATGCGGTCGAATTCGCTGGAACTCACCGGCGATATCATGGCGGTCGCTTACCAGACCCAGAAGGCCGGGCAGCAACCGGCCGGCTTCGAGCTGTTCGATATTGCGGTGCCGGAACAGCCGAAATCCATCGCCTTCGTTGATGCGTCAGGGCCGGCATCGCGCGGCGTGCATCAGCTGTGGTTCTGCGACGGCGCATTCGTGCATCTTGCCGGCGGCGCGCCGGATTTTACCCCGCACGATCCTCGCGACGACCAGTTCTACCGCATCTTCGACGTGCGCAATCCGGCAAAGCCCGTGGAGGCCGGGCGCTGGTGGCTGCCGGGCACCCGCGTCGGCGACAGCGCGCCGCCGCCGGTGCGGCACCGCCCGCCTTTGCTCGACCGCGGCTTTCGCGCGCACAATACGAACGTGTATCCGCAGCGGCCCGACCGCTGCTACCTTGCCTATATCGATGCCGGCATGTTCGTGCTGGATATTTCCGACAAGGCGCACCCGAAGCCGCTGTGCCAATGGGACAACTCGCCGCCCTATACGGGCTTCACCCATACGGTGCTGCCGCTGTTTGACCGCAGCCTGTTCGTGGTCACCGACGAATTCGACCATCGACAATGCCGCCGACTGGCCGAAGCTCATTTGGATTCTCGATGCCCGCGATGAGACCCGCCCGGTGCCGATTTCAACATGCCCGATGCCGCCGGTCGATGCCTATAAGAGCCGCGGCGGCCGGTTCGGGGCGCACAATATCCACGAAAATACGCCCTCGCCCTATGCATGGCAGTCGCAGGATATCGTCATCGGCACGTTCTTCAACGGCGGCCTGCGCGCCTACGACATCGGCAATCCGTACCAGCCGCGGGAGGTCGCGGCGTTCGTGCCGCCGGCGCCGGCGCTGTCGCCGGCCGGGTCGATCCAGCTCAACGACTGCTTCGTCGACGAACGCCAGATCGTCTACACGGTGGATCGTTTCAGCGGCGGGCTCTACATCCTGGAAATGGATTTTTGAGCGAATCTGCCCTGGCCGGCGGCCGGGGAGGACACCGAAGACTAAAAGCAAGCAAACGGGCCGACCACCGCCCTTGATCCGAGTCAATGGTGACCCCTGGACGTTGCGCTATGGTTTGGGAGGCTTGGTTGAGGGGCCAAGGCCGAGGCGGTCCGGACCGAACGTGTTCCCTTGCCTCGATCCGGTCCGGGCCGCCGCCGCACGCCGCTTCGAGCGAGGATTTATTGCGGAGCGCGCTTGTCCGGCTACTGGATTCTTCGGGATGGCATCGCTGTTCCCGCTGTCTTGATGCGGCCTGACGCCCTGAGATCATCAATCGAAACCCGGGCCACAAGCAGGGGAAGCATTATCTCGACCCCGTGCCTATATGTGCACAGGGGAGAACACATGGAAGACGAGATGCCCTCGGACCAATCTCAATTCGCAGTATCCATCTTCGACGCCGGCCACGGCCAATGCAGATGGCCTTTGAACGACGCGGTTCCGGTCTCGGAATTCCGGTTCTGCGGCGCCCCGGTGGTTGCGGGGCAGTGCTGGTGCGCCGAGCACGTGGCCAAGGGCCACACCCAGGCAAGCAGCCGCGCTCTGCCTCAGCGTCGGGCAGCATGAATAGTGCCCGGTCGGCAGACGGCAGCGATCTGTTGACGAGTCGCTGACCAAGTTTACGCAAGTGCACCGAATCCTCGATCACCCTTAATTTCGCACCACCAAGGGACGAGGCCGATGACCAGACGACAAGCCGTGACCCATAGGCCGCCCGCCCGTTGCGTCGAGCTGCCGCCGGCTGCCGCGCTCCGGCCCACTTTTTCCGCTGCAACGGTTCCGGCAGCTTGGATCGGCGCGACCATAGAACTTATTGATGTTTGACTGTGATGATTTGGACGCGGCCTCTGGCGCGGTCTACCTGGTAACGAGTTAGGTTTGGACCTATGGCAGTGAAATGCGCTCCGTTTCTATCATACCAAACAATATAGAGATGTTGGTCGCAGATGTTGGTAAAATTGATATTGTCGCCGGAGAAGCTCATGAGGATGCACAGTTTGTATGGCCACCCGGCGTTGGCCTGCACCGTGAGGAGACAGCTTACGGCGACGGCGGCAAGCATCTTTTTCATGATGGAGGTACTCTCTTCTTTACAAAATAGGCCAAGTTATTCGAGACGACTTATTCGTTGAGTTTATGGCGGCGCCACGTCGCCGCATCGGCATGGCCGCGATGGAGGAAAGTGCTGGCGGCCTACCCGGGGGCCGCGCGCCCCTGATCGACCGCTGGTCTAACGGCACCCGGGAAGGCCGGGGGCGCGCCGGCGCGAGGCTTTCGTCAATCCCGCATCGCCCTGCAGGCGGTCGAGCCGCTGCCCGATGAAGGCGAGGTCGAGAACATCGGACGTCTTGTGCCTTTTGTTTCATCATGTTACCTGCTCCGTATCATCTCCGCAACGGAAAGGCAACCGATGGCGACTCCACGACATCCACTGAACGCGTCAGACTCTGGCGCGCGAAGCAGCGGGCGGCGCGCCCGCCGAAACCGGACCCGAACATCGAACTGTTCACCGCGTGGTTCGGTTCGGCCGCAGTCGCGGAGATGACAGCAGCCTCCGCAGGCCGCCCGCTGGTCGCCGTGCTGACCGGCATCGTGCGACAGTGGACCCTCACACGCGTTCCGGCGCCGCGCCCGAAGCGGCGGGAGCCTAGCACCCGGGCCTATCCGGTCATGCGGGAGGTCAGCCTCCCGCCCGCAACTCCGCCACCACCATCGCCCCGCCGGGTGCGCGCGCCGCCGCAGGCGGCGATCGATGCCGCCGTTGAACGCGCTGAAGGGCTCGGCCGAAAAAAGTAAATTCGTTTCGCTCACGTTTTGTATTCCGAAACAAACCGCAACAGCGGAATTAGACCGGATTTCGATCAGGTCGAATCACAACTCTCGGCGTCATGCCCGCGCTTGTCGCGGGCATCCACGTCTTTCTTGCGCCGTTCTAGGATAAGACGTGGATGGCCGGGACTTCGCCCGGCCATGACTCCCAGGTGTTCGGACGTGACCGGAATCCGGTCTAATATGTCAGTGGCGCAGGAGGCCACGCAATCTGTTCACCGTTGCAAGACTCGCAGTCCATGCCGCCGGTATCAAGGCGCTGGAGCCAATCGTGCTGGCGATCACCACGCACTTCTAAGAAAGGCCGCCCCAAACGTGGTAGGGTACACTTCTGGGATAACGCGGAATCGGCGCCTGGAGCTTCGCCCCGAACGTGATGCACCACGACCGTCGTCGCGTCGAAGATGTTCCGTTCCCGATCAGCGCCCCAGTAGAGGTGACTTTGGGCGCGGCGCTTGCCTTCCCGCCAAACGCCGCGTTCTGGAGCGGACCGCGTGCAAGAACGTGACGAACCATTCGGCCGCCCTCCTGCTGGCGATAATGCCAGGCCGGTCACGCCGAAGCGGGGGCGGTCGGTCCGAATGCCGTGTTCGGTCGAAATGCCTACGCCATCGCGCATCGCTTCGTCCTGCGCGGCGTGAAGCCGCTCGTCGAGGTGCCCTATGCGGTGGAGGCATGGGTGAGACCGACCACCGGCGACCCCACCTCCGTTCTGGCATGATCAACCGTTGGGCGGTTCGGGGACAAAACGCCTAACGGCGCCATTGCGTTGCGCGCCGCACGGGGCTAACTATGGCGCATGAGGGCCACGTGCCAGAGTGGTTATGGAGCGGTCTGCAAAACCGTTTACCCCGGTTCAATTCCGGGCGTGGCCTCCATAATGAAATCAATGACTTAGGACGCTATCTGAAGTTGATTTTCAAACTTATTTTTGCCCGGGGAACCAGCTGGGAACCTGTGTGCCGGCTTGCCGGCGACTGTCTATGTTCCGGCGCTCGGCGGCGCGGTGCATTCAGAAGGTCAGCCCATGAGCTAAGACGACCGCGCTACGCCCACTGAAGGGCTAACGCCCAGCGGCATCGGGCAGGCGCAGCGCGCGCCAAACATCAGAGAGTGCACATTGCCTCATCAAAGCGGCGAACTCGGCGGATCACGCCGGCTTGATTCCCGCGAACTTGATCACCCTGGCCCATTTCTCGGTCTCGGCGGCGACGAATGTGCCGAAATCGGCAGGCGAGCCGGTAAAGACCGTGGCGCCCTGGTCGGCCAGCTGCATCGTCATCTTCGGATCCGCAAGCCCGGCATTGATCGCGCCGTTGAGCTTGTCAACAATCTCGGCTGGGGTATGTTTGGGAGCGGCGATCCCGTACCACGAACTCGCCTCGTAGCCTGGAATGAATTCTGCCAAAGTCGGCACCTCGGGGAGCACCGCCGCCCGTGTCGTGCCCGATACCGCGAGCGCGCGCAACCGGCCCGTCCTGACGTATTCGATCGACGTCGGCGTGGTGTTGAACATCACCTGCACCTGGCCTGCCAGCAGATCCGTCATGGCGGGTGCCCCGCTGCGATACGGCACGTGCAGCAGATCGATACCGGCCATCATTTTGAACAGTTCGCCGGCCACATGCTGAATGGTGCCGGTACCGGCCGACCCCAGGTTGATTTTGCCAGGATTGGCCTTGGCGTAGGCGATCAGTTCCGGAACCGTCCGGACCGGAAACGCGGGCGTCACCTCCAGCACGTTGGGAGCGCGGGCGATGCTGGCTACCGGCGTCACGTCGCGAAGAAAGTTGAACGGGAGCCGATCGTAAAGTGTCGCGTTGATCGCGCTCGACGGCGGAACCAGCATGAGCGTGTAGCCGTCGGCCGGCGCGTGCACCAGCGCCTCGGTGCCGATATTGCCGGCGGCGCCGGAGCGGTTCTCGATAACGAATGTCCGACCCAGCCGCTCGGATAGCCACTGCCCCATCAGGCGGGCGATGATGTCCGGCGACCCGCCGGCGGCACTCCCGACGATCAGGTGGACCGACCGCGTGGGGTAGGTCTGTGCCCTGGCGCCGCGGGGCGCAGCCGGCACCAGGGTGGCACCCGCCGCCAGATGTAAAAATTGACGGCGGTGGATCATGGTGAGGCCCCAAGGGTTGGCGCCAATGGTTGGCGCGCGAGACCGGATGGATGATCGGTCTCCGATGCTTGCGAAACCGCGCGCCGATTCGGTCCGGCCGGCAATTCCTATAGCGCCGGAACCTGCGCCGCCGGGACGTGGGCGAGGGTCTGGATGCGCGCATCGATGAGGTCGTCCGGCACCGCCGTCGCTTCCAGCATATCCCAGCTCTTGAGCCAGTCGAACGTGCGTTGCAGTTCGTCGGCCGGAATCGGGGCCGGGTCGCACACCACGATCCGGCTCGCCCGCAGGTCTTCGACCCGCAGAGCGCCGATTTCCGGGTCCTTCGCCTTATGATAATCGATGAAATAGCGGAGGTAGGCCTGCTTATCGGCATTGATGCGCCGCACCGCCTCGCGCACCGCGCGATTGAAGGCCGCATAGGTCTCGGCGTCAACCCGGTCCGAGGCCACCTCAGTGCCATGATAGAAGGCCGAGCAAATCAGCCGGCAGCCTTTCTTTTCGGCGAGCGAAAGGTATGGCTCGGTCAAGGTCGTGGCGTCGATTTCGCCGGCCATCAGCGAGGCCAGGCGATGGCGCGAACCATTGGAGGTGCTGCACAGCCGGATCAGTTCGCGCGGCAGAAATCCTCCGAGCAGATGCAGCGCGAGATAGTGGCTGCCGAAATAGAACGGCACCCCGACCGTGCGGTTGGCCAGCTGCTGCGGGGTGTAAACGGCTGAATCCGGCCGCACCACGATCGCCGCGAAGGTCACGATGGCGCGGCGGCCGACCTGGCGGCTGCCACGGCTGGTGTCCTGGACGCGGCAGTAATTGCCCCATTCGCAGGCGTTGTACATATCGGACTTGCCCTGCTCGAACAGGCTGCCATGGCTCACGAACGGATCGAGCCCCTTCGGACTGGCGATGTTCACCGCCGTCTTGGTCGATGGCCCGAGGTCGCGTTCCGCCCACTCGACCAAAATACCTTCGCGGGCGAACAGGCCTTCGTCATAGGCGACCAGTTCCGGCAATCCCTGAAACGGTGCCGTCGATTCCAAGATGAGCTTCTTCATGGATGCTGCTCCGCGATGTATCGGGCCTCGCTCTCCCACGCGGGACCACGGGCCGGCTGCGCCGGCTAAAGTGGCAGCTAATTCGGTTCTGTCAAACTATGGGGTCCAGCTCTTCGTAATGGCGGAAAATGTCGTGCTGGCTGAAGGGGAGCCGGCGGTCGGAGGCGAGGTAGGCGGCAATACGCGGGCGCGCCCCTATGCGTTCGTACAATGCCAGCGTGTGCGGGATTTTCGGCTCGATCCGCCCCATGGCGTTGGGGAAGGCATACAGCATGCCGCCGACGATCTGGAACAATGACAAGTCCGCATAGGTGAGTTCCGTACCCACCAGATAGTCGCCCCCGCCCCGCGCCAGCACGCCCTCGAAATAGGTCAGGTACCTTGGGGCACGGTGACTTACGAATTCATGGGACCGCCGCTTTGCCTCCGCGCGCTGGTCCTCATAGTAGAGCCGGCCCGCGATCGGATGGTGGGTGTCATGGACCTCCCCCACCATGTCGGCGAGCGTCAGCAGAAGTTGCCGCGTCCACAGCTTGCCGGCTTCGTCCGCCGGTTCGAGGCCGTGCCGCTTGCCAAGATATTGCAGGATATTCGGGGTCTGGCCGATCAGGAGATCACCGCTTTTCAGAAACGGCGGCGCGTAGGGCGGATACGGCACGCGAGTGCCGTCGTGCAGCGCCATCATGGCCGGCACGCCGCAGCCTTCGCCGGGCAAGCGCGTAATGTTCGACATAATCGGCGCCGGTCTCTTCCAGCGCCAGGCGGATGAATTCGGCGCGCCCCTGAATGGTCGGCCAGTAGTAGAGTTCGTAGGTGATCGGTGCCTCCCCACGCTTCGGGTCGTCGCGCAATATTACAAGGAAAGCGGCAAGCATGCACCAAACCCCGGCGCCGCTGTTTGCCGGCCATTGCAACGCGGGCAGCTATCCGCAGGGCCGCGCGGGCAGTGCGCCGTGCTCCCTACCGACCCACCCGCGCCTCCTTCACTTCCCTCGTTTCTCTTGCTTCCCTGGTCTCCTTGGCCGCGGCGAGGATCAGCTTGTCGCTGGGCGGCAGATCGAAGCGGGGTTCGAGGCCGAGCAGCGGGGCGATGCGAGCGATGACTTTGGCGGCAACCGGCACCGCATTCCAGCCCGAGGTGGCGAAACCGTGCGTCTCCGGGATTGCCTTGGGTTCGTCCAACATAATCAGCAGGAGGTAGTGCGGATCGTCTGCCGGCAGAATCGCCATGAAGTCGGTCATCAGGCGGTTCTTGTTGTACTTCCCACCGATCACCTTTTCGGCGGTGCCGGTCTTGCCGCCCACGTAGTATCCTTTCACATCGGCCTTGGTGGCGGTGCCCTTCTCGGCGTTGAGGCGCATCAGATAGCGCATCGCGATGCTGGTTTCGGGCTTGACGACCCGCTTGGCGATGGCGCGTGCCTCCGCCTCGGTACGGTGCAAGAAGGTCGGGGGGATCAGATAGCCGCCATTGACGACGGCTGCGACGCCCATGACGGCCTGCAGCGGCGCGACCGACAGGCCATGGCCGAACGAGATCGTCACGGTGTTGAGTTCGCCCCAGTGCTTCGGCACGATCGGCTCGGCGCTTTCGGGAAGTTCGGTGCGCAGCCGGTCGAGCTGGCCGACCTTACGCAAAAACGCCTTGTGGGCCTCGACACCTTGGCTGAGCGCGATCTTGGCGGCGCCGATATTCGACGAATAGGTAAAAATCTCCGGCACCGTGAGCACGCGGCCCTGGGCATGATAATCGCTGATGAAGAAGCTGCCATAATGCAGCGAGGCGCGGGCGTCGAAACTCGAATTGAGCGTCACCTTGCCGGAGTTCGAGCGCCATCGCGATGGTGAGGGCCTTGAATGTTGACCCCATCTCGTAGACACCGGTGGTGAGCCGGTTGATCCGAACCGGTTCCAGCGCCTCGCGCGGTTTGGTGGGATCGAAGTCCGGGACCGAGACCAGCGACACGATTTCGCCGGTGCGCACGTCGAGCACGACGCCTGCGGCGGCGTCGGCCTTGAACTTGTCTTTTGCCTGTACGAGTTCGTCGCGCAGCGCATGCTGCACCCGCAGATCGACGCCGAGGCGGACCGGTTCCTGTTCCCGGTCCACACCGAATCCGGCCCGGTGCAGGTCGGTCAGGCCGCGATTGTCAACCCATTTTTCGAGGCCGGCAATGCCCTGGTTGTCGATGTTGACCAGACCGACGACGTGGGAGAACACATTGCCGTTCGGGTAGACGCGTTTGTTCTCCGGCAAGAAACCGATGCCCGGAATGCCGAGGTGATGGACTTCCTTCTGCTGCTCCGGAGTGATTTCACGCTTGAGCCAGGCGAACCCGCGCTTGGAGGCCAGCCGGTCGCGCACCTCGCGGCTGTCGAGGTCCGGCAGCACGCCCGCCAAAAGCTCGGTCGCCTCGTCGGGATCGATGATGCGTTTGGGTTCGGCAAACAGCGAAGGAGTCTTGAAATCGGTGGCCAGAATCTCGCCGTTGCGGTCGACGATGTCGGGGCGCGAGGTTCCGACCGCATCGGCGGAGCCGATGCGGCGGCCCGCATGACTATCCGATGCCATGGCGTATACCACCAAGCGGAAGGCGATGACCCCGTAGATGACGGCAAAACCCATCATCGCCAGGCCGAGCCGCGCTTGCGTCTTGCGGGCGCGATCGATGTCGCGGCCATAAAGGAGCGACTGCATGATTCGCCGATACCACGGAGGTGCGGCGGGAGCATGGGTGATGGCGACCAAACTCATGAGCCTACCTCGTTTCTTCAGGTGCGGCCGCTGCGACCGGGGGCGCGGCCGGACTGGCGACCGCGGCCACGGGCCGTTCCGGCAACCGATCCAGGCGTTCGACTTGGGTCGGATCGATCGGCTTGAGGGCGAGGTGGTGTTCGGCCAGCGCCTGGATGCGGGTCGGGTTGTCGAGTTGCGCCCATTCCACCCGCAGCGCCGCGATAGCATCGCGCTCGTGCCGAATTTCGGCCCGCAGCTTGGCGACCCGTTCGGCCTGGACGGTGGATTCGAACTTGATCTTGTAGACGGCGCCCGCCGCCGTCACCAACGCCGCGACCACGATGAGATGGATCAATCGCATCGATTCTATCCTCCACGCAGGACGTCCGCGATCGACGGCAGCCGCGGCAATGCCGCCGGAGCAGCGCGCCGCGGCGGCGCGGCCGTGCGTTCGGCTGCACGCAATTTCGCCGAGCGGGATCGTGGATTGTCGTGAGACTCAATCGCGTCCGGTACCACCGGCCGGCGGGTGAGCACCTGAAAAGTGGCGGCATCGGCTACCTGCTCGGGCAAATGGCGTGAGCCGCCGCCGGTCCCGCTGCGCTGGGTCAGGAACGTTTTGACGATCCGGTCCTCAAGCGAATGGAACGCCACCGCTACCAGCCGGCCGCCGGGCTTCAGCACGCGCTCGGCCGCCATCAGGCCGCGGACGAGTTCGCCCAGCTCGTCATTGACGAACAGCCGCAGCGCCTGGAACGTTCGGGTGGCGGGATGGATATCGCCCGGCCGGCCGTGCACGACGCCTCCCACGATATCGGCCAGTGCCGCGGTGGTGGCGATCGGCCGCACGCGCCGTGCGGCTACGATCGCCCGGGCGACGGCGCGCGAATGCCGCTCCTCCCCCAGTTGGAAAATGATGTCGGCGAGGCTGCGCTCCGACGCCGCCGCGACGACGTCGGCGGCCGAGGGCCCGCCGCCACCCATGCGCATATCGAGCGGCCCGTCATACCGGAACGAAAACCCACGCTCGGGGGTGTCGAGCTGCATGGATGAGACGCCGAGATCGAAGACGACGCCGTCCACGCCATCGCGCGCGAGATCCGATGTGATGGCATCGAGGTCTCCGAAGCGGCCTTCGAGCAGGGTCAGGCGCCCACCCGCTGCTGTGGCTTGCGCGGCGCCGCCCGCGATCGCCGCGGGATCGCGATCCACGCCGATCACCCGGCTATCGGCGGCGCCGAGGATTGCGGCCGAATAGCCGCCGGCCCCGAAGGTTGCGTCCACATAGATTCCGCCGGCCCGTGGCGCGAGATACGCCACCACGTCGCGCAGTAGCACGGGAACGTGCGGCGGGTGCGCAACTGCGGGCCCGAAACCATCGCGTGCGTTCATTCCGGCACGTCGCGGATGGGTAGCAGCGGGGCATTCGCGATTGTGCAATACATCGGTTCGCCCCCCCGTTGGTCCGCCGGTTCGCGCGACAGCGTGGATGCGCGAACCGCGCCGATGGGCCAGCGTCGCCGCGGCGTCGCCATCGCCTCGCCGATCGCCTCCGCTGCGGACCGCGACGCGGACATTGTGTTGTTAATGTGCGACACCGAAAGCCTGTGTGAAAGCCTTATGGCTTTCGAGACCCGCCACCCCCCGTGGCGGAACATCGGGAGAGTTAACAGCCCTTGGCTTAAAGAAACGTTTCCGGTGCCTGACAAGTCCGGCACGCCGTTGCCTTGCCGCCGGGGCCTCGTCGGTTAATAAACCGCACCCCAAAAACGGAGCGCGGCGCCGTAGAGGCCACCGATTGTAAAGTGCCGCCTGCCGGACGACGCTTGCTTCGATCGTGAACCGCCAAACCGCTCACGGCGGCTGCTCAAAATTACGGCCGCATAAAATTTCCTCTGCGACTGTCGGCTTCGGTCGGAACTACGCTTTCCCTGTCGGTCCAATGCGTGAATACCGCGAAAGGCGAACTCCATCAGCGTCGGAGCAGACAAAAATGGCCGGGCACAGGCCCGGCCATCGCATCTATCTTTACCGTGCTCCAGCGTGCCGCGTTACGGCGCCGCTTGCGCCTTGGCCGCCGCGATGTCGGCCTCGCTGCGCAGCGTCATCACGCTGACCTTGCGGGTCCGATAGGATGGCAATACCACCTTGGTCTGGCCGTCCTTCTCGTACAGCGAGACGTAGCGGGCTTCCGAACCGCGGGTCGGAATGTCGAAGGCCGTGAAGCTGTTGGCCTTCGGGTCGTAGCGCAGCACCTGGTCGGTCATCCAGATGTTGAGCCAAGCATTGTGGTTGGAATCCACCGCCACCTGATAGGGCTTGCGCAAAGCCGGCAGCGGGATTGTCGACGTCTCGCCGGTGCGGGTGTTGATTTTCGCGAGCGTGCCGGCCCAGGAATTGCCGACATAGAGCACGTCGTCGTTCTTGTCGGTGCCCATGCGGCGCGGGCCCTGCGCGTAGGGGGCCGGGTTCGAGAAGTCCGGCGCGCCGTTGGCCTCGTAGAACGCGATGTCGTCCGCCGACATTCGTGCCTTCACGGCCTCGACGGGCGGCAGCTTCAGCTCCTTGGAGGTGCCGTATTTGCCGTCGCCGACGCCGACGGTATCCATCGCCATCTGCGCCCAGTAGCCGTTGCCGTCGCGGTCGGCCGCGACACCGTAGGTGAGGCCGATCGTACCGTTGGCTCCTTTCGGGGTCGGCGACTTATACTCGGTGAATTTTTCCGCCACCGGATCGAAGCGGAGCGCTCCGGTCGGCGACGACACCCAGATCATGCCGCGGCCGTCATAGTCGACCGTGGTGGCGCCGCCGGTCGGCGCCATGCCTTCCGGCGGAATGAACACCTCGATCTTGTCGGTCTTGGTGTCGAGCTTGCCGAGGCCGCCCTTGCTGGGGTTGACGTTGAACCAGATGGTGCCGTTGGGGTCGCGGGTGATGCCGTGCGACGGCGCCGCAAGGCCGTTGGACGCCGCGACCTTCAAGGGCTTGAAGGCACCGGTCTTGAGGTCGAACTTGCCGAGCGTCAGCACGCTGTTGGGAATGTTGCAGGTGAAATAGACGCTGGTGCCGCTTTGGTCGATCCAGGCGTCGTGGACGCCGAAGCCCGGATAGACATAGGACGGCGTGCCCAGCGACCAGTCGGTGCCGTTGTTGGTCAGCACCTTGTAGGGCAGGCCGACATCCGGATCCGGCGGCGCCTCGTAATCGGTGAACACCACGCGGGCGGCCTCGCCGGACGGCCGCGGGCGCAGGTTGAATTTCATCGAGGTCTCGCCCGGTCCGCGGGCGCGGGCGAGGTAAGCCGCGAGCTGCTTCTGATTGTGGTCGAGCACCGGGCTCGCCTTGTGGCCGGCGCCCTGATAGATGCCGGAGACGTTGACGTGCTTCATCAGGTTGATGATGGCGTTCCAGCCGGCCTCGTCGAACTTGTGCTGCAGGATGTAGCTCGGCGTATGGCAGGCGGTGCAGTTGTTCTGCACGATCGTCTTCATGTTGGCGTCTTCGGGCGTCGCGTCCGGAAGCGCCGCCAGGATCATGTCGCCGGGCAGCTGGCGCACGAAGTCCTTGATCGGCTTCAGCGCGAAATCCTGCCGCTTTGCGCTGGAGAGATCAACGTCGCCGCGGCCGGTGTCGAAGGTGATCGCCTGCGCCCACACCTTGTATTTGGCGTTCGGCAGCGGCGGGAAATAATAATTGCCGGCCTCATCGGTATAGACCGAGGTGACCATGTTGGAGCCGTCGGCGCGCGCAGACACCGTAACGCCGCCGAGCGCCTCGCCGGATGCCGATTTGATGCTGCCGCTGAGCACGGCATCGGCGAATGCAGGCAGCGGCGTCAGCGCGGTGCCTGTCAGCGCCGCGGCGAGTGCCGCGCCGATGATGGTAAAGCCTGTGGGGTTTTTCATGCTGTGATCCTCCTTGCGGACCGATGACGGATTTCGGGATGCCGGGAACCCGGCGATAAAGCTTCGAAGTACCGACGAGGACGCTTCCGGCCCCGGCGCGGAACGTTCCCCGAAGCAAGGACCTCTCCTTCCCCCGCTTGCCGAACACTCCCCCTCAAGCGGGGAGGGGAGCGCTATTCTACCGGCCCGCGGGTGCGGGCTGCGGCGGGACGGTCTTGAGATACGCCACAATGGCGTTAATCTGCTCCGGCTCGAAGTAGAAGCGGAACCCCGGCATCCGCGGTGTGCCGTTGCCGATATATTCGCGCATGAGCTCCTCGTCGCCGCCGAGCGTTTCGCGCGACAGCACCGGACCATATTGCCGGGTGCGCTGCTGCACCATCGTGTGGCACACCCCGCAGGACTGGCTGAACAGCCGCAGACCCTCGCGCTGGGCGGCGTTGTACGCCGCGTCGGGGGCGCCCTGCGCCCACGCCCCATACGCCGGCGCCGCCACCAACGCCATCACCACTAAGCTTCGCCGCATTGCGCATCCTCCAAATCGTGCGAACTGTCCGAGAGCGCCGTTGCGGCAATCTTACTCTTTGCCGCGGGAACGGGAAGGGGCGACCTAGCGCTCCGGCGATTTCATAAACGACTACAACTTTATCGTGCCGAGCACAAGATCACAGCCTGCCGAATGGACGGCGCACACATTCACCCAAAATTAATGGGTTGCGGAACACATATCGAACGGATAGGGTCCGTTCATGGTTTGTTTTGGAATCGTGATCGCCGGGGAGACGTGAGGAATGCTGACGCGCAAACAATATGAATTGCTGCGCTTCATCCATGAACGGCTGAAGGAGGCTGGCGTTCCGCCGTCCTTCGACGAGATGAAGGAGGCGCTCGACCTGCGCTCGAAGTCGGGCATTCATCGCCTGATTACGGCGCTGGAGGAGCGCGGATTCATCCGCCGGCTGCCGAATCGCGCTCGCGCCATCGAGGTGATCAGGCTCCCCGATTCGGTCGGCCATGGTGTGCCGGGGACCCGCGTGCGTGGATTCGTGCCGAGTGTCATCGAGGGCAATCTCGGACGGGTGCGGGTGCCGTCGCCCGACGAGGACAATACCCGGCCGATCGCGGTACCCCTGATGGGCCGCATCGCGGCCGGTACCCCGATCGAGGCGATCCAGAACAAGAGCAGCGTCATCAATATGCCGCCGGATATGCTGTCGGCAGGCGAGCATTTCGCGCTCGAAGTGCGCGGCGATTCGATGATCGAGGCCGGCATCCTGGACGGGGATATCGCGCTCATCCGCAAAACCGAGGCGGCCGAGACCGGCGACATCGTGGTGGCGCTGATCGACGAGGAGGAGGCTACGCTGAAACGATTTCGCCGCCGCGGCGCTTCGATCGCCCTGGAGCCTGCCAACACGTCCTACGAGGTGCGGATACTGCCGCCGAACCGGGTGAAGATTTCAGGGCAAGCTGGTGGGCCTGTTCCGCCGGTATTGATCACTTCAGCCGTGCCTTCGGTTCGCCACGAAACCGCTTGAGATAAGCCCGAAACCAGACGAATATCCCGGCCCGCATAATGGTCCGGGAGCGGGAGCGCAGGAGGGGTTGATGGCACGGGTGGCGGTGGTAACGGGCGGCACGCGCGGAATTGGGGCGGCGGTTTCGCGAGCCTTGAACGGCGCCGGCTACAGGGTGGCGGCTAATTATGCCGGCAACGACGAGGCGGCGCAGAAATTTAAGGCCGAAACCGGCATCGCGGTTTATAAGTGGGACGTTTCGTCCTACGAGGCCTGCGTCGCGGGCTTAGCGCAGGTGGCCGCCGATCTCGGTCCGGTGGACGTGCTCGTCAACAATGCCGGCATTACCCGCGACAGCATGTTTCACCGCATGAAGCCGGAACAGTGGCTCGCGGTCCTCAACACCAACCTGATTTCGCTGTTCAACATGTGCCGCCCGGTGATCGAGGGCATGCGCGAGCGCAAGTTCGGCCGCATCATCAATATCTCCTCCATCAACGGCCAGAAGGGCCAGATGGGCCAGACCAACTATTCCGCCGCCAAGGCCGGCGAACTCGGCTTCACCAAGGCGCTGGCCTTGGAGAGCGCCCGTTCGGGGATCACCGTGAACGCGATCTGTCCGGGCTATATCAATACCGAGATGGTGCAGGCGGTGCCGAAGGACGTGCTGGAAAAATCGATCCTGCCGCTCATTCCGATCGGCCGCCTCGGCGAGCCCGAGGAGGTTGCGCGCTGCGTGCTGTTTCTCGCTTCCGACGATGCCGGCCTCATCACCGGTGCAACGCTTACGGCGAACGGCGGCCAGTATATGATTTGATGTCCGGTTCGTTGGGTGCCCTGCCGGCAGGTCGAACTTAGGGTGAGCCCGCCGCTTTCGTCGTCCGGCCGCGGTCGCGTTGCCGGCGGGTTCTGCTTGGCGCCGCAGCGGGGAGCGACTCGTGTTGCCGGCTTCGTCAATCGTGCGATCTCGTTCGATCGGCGGCGATGGAATGGTAGCTTGGCCCGTTACCGGAAAAGGGGATAGTCACCTTGATTTTGGACACCCCGTTTCCGGACACGCAACGCATCGGCATTCTGGTCTTCAAAAACTTTGAGCCGCTGGATGTCTGGGGGTTTGTCGAGGCCTTCTCCATTGCGCGCTTCATCGGCACGTCTTACGGCTCCGCGCAAAAATATCCTTTTGAAATCGTTTTGATCTCGAACGAGTTGACGCCAAAATCCGACAAGGGACCCCATGCGCCAAATCCGATCAAGAGCATGAATGGACCGCGTGTGTCCCCCGATCTGTTTCGCGACGATGCCTTGAACGAAAAACTCGACGTGCTGATGATACCCGGTGGACAGGGGGTGCGGGATTTGCTCGGAGCGGATCCCGAGTTGGTTGAATTGTTGGTCGCATGGGTGCGTGCGATGGACCAGCGAGTCCGGCTGATGACCTCCGTATGCACCGGCGCTGCCGTTCTGGCGCGAGCGGGTGTTCTTGACGGCCGTCCGGCTGCGACCAACCATGCGGCCTTTGAGTGGGTGACCCGATTTGGCCCACGTGTGCTCTGGGACAATGTCGCGCGCTGGGTTGATGCCGGCAAATACGTCACCTCGGCAGGGGTCTCAGCGGGCACGGATATGGCTTATCATCTCGTGTCGCGTCTGGCGGGCCGCGCGGTGGCGGAGGCTGCGGCCATCGGGGCGGAATACGACTGGCATCGCGACCCGAACCAGCCGATTGTTTATCCGCCTCAGGCCATGGTCCCGGACACCCGGACTAAGAATTGACAGCATGACCGCCGCCTGTTGAGGTTGGCGCGGCGTTCAGGCAGGCGGCATGGAGGCAAGCCACATGAGTGCTTATCGGTCCCATCGCTCGGTTCCGCTCCTTGGTATCGCGTTGGCTGGGGCGGCCACATCGGGCCTCGCGGGTCCCCCAAGCTTTGCCCAAGCGGCGCCGGATGCCGCGGCCGCTTGCGCCAAGCTCAGCTCCGTCACGAACTTTCCGGTGACGCCGACGCAGATAACGCTGGCGCAGTTCAACCCGGCCGGCACCGCCACGATCGGTGGCGTGGCGCTGCCGGATCATTGCCAGGTCCAGGGTATCATCAACAAGCGCACCGGCGTTGACGGCTTTCCCTATGGCGATAGCTTCGAGGTGCGGCTGCCGGTGCCGGGACAGTGGAACGGCCGGTTCATGTTTCAGGGCGGTGGCGGAACCGAAGGCGCGGTGCCGCCGGCGATCGGCGTCGCCGGAACGCTGTCGCCGACGCTTGCCCATGGCTGGGCGGTGGCGAGCCAGGACGGCGGACACGAGAACAAGGATCTGCCACTGCCAAATCAGTTTTTCCTTGATCCCCAGGCCATTGAGGACCATGCCTACCGCTCGATCGACGTAACCACCCAAACCGCCAAATTTTTGATCGACGCCTATTACGGCCGCAAAGCGGACCGCTCCTATTTTGTGGGGTGTTCGACCGGGGGCCGGCAGGGCATGGTGTTGTCGCAGAACTTCCCAGACTATTACGACGGCATCGTTGCCGGCGATCCGGTTTACGATCTCGAATCGATCGCACTGTCGGAGGACTGGGGCGTCCAGGCCGTGGCGGCGATCACGCCCCCGCCGGTACCGAAATTCCCCAACGGTAGTCCTAACCTGTCGGCGGCGTTTCCGCCTGCCGACCAGACACTGTTCACCAGCGCGCTTCTGGCGGCTTGCGACCGGCTGGACGGGACCGCCGACGGCGTAATCGACAACCTGGCGGCCTGCCGGGCGACGTTCGATCCGGCCACGTTCGTGTTTCCGGACACCGGACAGAAACTGCAGTGCACGGGGCCCAAGATGGCGACGTGTCTCAGCCAGGCGCAGATCGCGGCAGTCAAGAAAATCAACCAAGGGCCGCGCAATTCCTTGGGGCAGCGCGTCAAGGCGCCCGCCGGCGCCGCCGTTCGCGACCACGCTGATAATACCGTCTTGGGCTATGCGTATGACGGCGGTTTCATGGCGCCGACCGGCATTCCGTCGCGCAAGATCGGCACCCCGACGACGCCGCCGGGGGACTTTTTGCTGGGCCTCGGCCAAATTTCCTATATCTGGCTGACGCCGCCCAACCCCGGCGCCGACCCGCTGCGGTTCGACTTCGACAAGGACGTCGGCAATCTGAATATCAGCACGCCGCTCGTTTCCTATTCGGTCTCGACCGATCTGTCGAAATTCAAAAATCGCGGCGGCAAGATCATTTATTACCACGGCGTGAGCGATCCCGGACCACCGGTGGAGGGCACCATGGCGTATTACGACGCCCTGTCGGCCCGCAATGGCGGTGCAGAGGCAACCGGTGCATTCGCGCGGCTGTTCCTGGTTCCCAATATGGGCCATTGCCGCGGTGGACCGGCGACCGATCAATTCGACATGCTGACGCCGCTGGTCGCCTGGGTCGAGCACGGGACGGCACCCGAACGCATCGTGGCTTCGGGGACGCGATTCACCGCGGCGCCGACGGCCCGCAGCCGGCCCCTGTGTCCCTACCCGCAAGAGGCGCGCTTTGTCGGCCCGATCGGCGGCGATCTTGGTAATGCGGCCAACTACACATGCGTGGCGCCGAAGTCATAACCGAGCGGCGTAACCGGCGGCGAAAGCCAAACGGGACTACCGTGAAGCCCGCTCCGGACTCGGCCGCTCGGCTGGAAGGGAAGCGTCCCTGGTGGGGCGTCCGGACTTCAAATCCGGGGAGGGCTGCAAGACGGTCCTTGGTGGGTTCGACTCCCACTCTCTTCCGCCATCCGGGGCGGGATGCGCCTGACCGCAGTCAGGGTGTGCGGGGGTTCGATCTGCGCAAGACGTTCAAGCCGTTTGCAACGGCACCGGGTCGAACCACGAGAATAGCAGCAGGCCGGCAACGAATCCACCGATATGGGCCTCCCATGCAATGCTCTGCTCGCCCCCGAATAAATTCAAGGGGCCGATTCCGAACAGCAGGTTGAGGCCAAACCAGGCAAACAAAAAAACCAGAACGCGCGTGTCGGTCAGAGCCACTTTGAGAGGTTCCGCCGGGACCTGATAAGCTGACAGGTCCCCGGTTTGGAACATGGCCAGCGGTCCGCCGCGCTGGAACGCAAACCGCATCGCTCCGGCCATGAAGCCGGATATGGCTGCAGACGCTCCGATCATCGGGAACACTTCGCCATAATGGGTCGCCAAGTGCACGAGCGCACCGGCAATCGCCGTGGCCAGGAAGAAGCCGACAAAGCGCAAGGTCCCGAACCGGCGCGCCACCGCACTGCCGAATGGCAGGAACCACACCGAATTTAACCCAACATGTGCAAGACTGCCGTGAAGAAACGCATAGGTTACGAACGTCCAGATATCGGCCCCGATCCCCCCGGGGAATTCCCTCATCGGCAAAAAGGTGCCACCGTAGCGGGCCGGAATGAATGCAAAATAATACAAAAACGCGGTGTCCTCCGATTCGGTAAGAAGATACTCTTCTCCCGCCCAGATCAACACGAAAATGCCGATCATCGTCGACACCACGGTGGGGATGTTGAAAATCGGTTCGGACGATCGGCTCACGGGAACTCCAAGGAAATTGTCAGCCGGCAGCAAGTAGGCGCCAGCACCGCGCCGCGCAAGGACGCATGCCGGTCCTGCTGCATCATCGTCCCCGCTGTCGCCGATGGCGGCTACGATCGTGCCAAATCCAGCCCGAAAGCGCGCCACCTTCGCGCAGCGCCATCACGCATCAAGGCACGCGCGCAGACCTTGGCCTCCCTGGCGCGGGTTTCGCCGGCGTCAGGCTATCCGGATCGAAGCCGACATAGATCACATAAGCATCGAGGTCGCGGTCCGCCGGCAACGGCACCGTCATCTCCTGTTCGATGTGGAGCCACGGCACATTGAGTTGGCCTTCCGGCACGGTGACCGGAACCGGGAAAAACTTGGTCCACAGCGTTTGCGGCTCCAGGCCTTCGCGCACCAGGGCGTAGCGCAGCGGAATGGTGACCTGCCCAGGTCCGCCCGCAGGGCCGACCACCACGCGGCCTTGCACCCCGACCTTGATGGTTACCTCATTGCCACTGACCACGCATTCGCGGGCGGTCTGGATGAAGCTCGCCTGGTAGCGCAAGCCGAGCGCTGCATTCTCCGCTCCCGGGCTGCTCAACGCATAGGAAACGGCCCCCTGGCGATAGGTGACGCTCGGACAATCGACCTCCGGCGCCGGAGGAGCACCCGGTTTCGGGGCGGCCGCCGGAAGGCTGGTCGAATTGCCGGCGAAAAACGACCGCACGCGGGTGGTGAAAGAAGCTGTGGACGATGTCGGGGCTGGCGTTGCGGCCTCCGGCGGCGCCGATGCGGAAGGCGTTGTCGGTGGTGCTGATGCGGAGGGCGCCGTCGGCGGTGCTGAATTGCCACCAAGTAGGCCCGTCCAGGATGAACACCCCGTTAGGGTCGCGATCGCCGCGGCTGTGGCCGCGGCCGTCCACCAGCGGCGCCGGATCGCAGCCAACCCGGTCATCTGGAATCGCATGTTCACGCTTTCCGTCCTCTCGCCCCGGATGCTTTCACGGGATGGGATTTCAGCCTGCTCTTCGCGCCAATAGCCCATGTTGCTCATGCGACGTTCCGTGCCCCCATGACACCTTGTAGCAACGGAACCGTGGCGGACCAAAGGCCGTTCAGCGGCAGCAATCCGGCCAGGCCGCGGAGTCAGGCATGAAATGAGCAAGTTGCGATGCGTTCCCAAACGAAGCCGACGAAATGATGTTGACGAGCACCCCACGCCAATCCTTTGCAGCTGAACCGATCCGCCTTACTTCGGTCTTCGCGCCAACTGGCGAATAGTCGCGACTTGCCGGAAAAAGTCTCGCTTCGGCTGCGCCGGGCTCCCCAGCACCGCGGCGCCGGCCGGTACATCCGAAATCACGCCGGATTGGGCACCGATCTGGGCTCCGCGCCCGATCCGCAGATGCCCCGCCATGGCGGCCTGGCCGCCGACCCGGATAAAATCCTCCAGCACCGTCGAGCCCGAAATGCCCACCTGGGCGACAATGACGCAACAGCGGCCGAGCACAACATTGTGGCCGATCTGCACCAGATTATCGAGCCGCGAGCCCGCACCGATAACGGTATCTTGCGCCGATCCCCGATCGATCGTGGTGTTGGCCCCAACCTCCACGTCGTCTTCCAGAATGACCCGTCCAAGCTGTGGCACCGTCAGGAATCCCGACGCGACGGAGGCAAAACCGAATCCTTCCTGCCCGATCCGCGCGCCGGGGTAAATATAGACGCGATCCCCAAGCAGGGCGTGGCTCAGACTCGCGTGGGCGCCAATCCGGCAGTCTCGACCCACCACCACACCGCTTCCGATCACCGCACAGGGGCCGACGCGGCAGCCCGGACCAATGCGGACGCCGCTCGCGATCACACACAAGGGTCCGATTTCCGCCGACGGATCGACGCTGGCATCCTCATCCACGACCGCCGACCGGTGGACGCCGGGAGCGATCGGCGGTGCCGGATGGAACAGGGTCGCAACCCGCGCCCACCCGGCATAGGGCTCCGTGGTGACGATCGAAACGGTCGCGGCCGGCACCCGCTCCTGCATGTCGGGATGGACGATGACGGCGCCGGCCAATGTCTGTTCGAGAGCCGCCGAGTAGCGCCGGTTGTCGAGAAAACTGACCTCTTCGGGGCCGGCGGTCCGCAGCGGCGCCACGCCGTGGAGCACGAGATCGGCGGCGCAAGCGGCGCCGCAAGCAGCCTTCGCGACGGCCGCAAGCGGGTAGGGTCCGCTTCGGCTGAAGAAACGCGGATTTCCGCTCGCCGCTCCGACCATTCGGGAGTCCTCGCGGGCGCGTCATCTGTGACTGCAGCCGCATGAGTCCGGTCGGCAAAGTGGCTCACCATCCGGTCGCCTTGAGACGGCAAAGTGTTCGGCCGGCAGCATCCGGCGGCTTTTGGGTACGCCCCCGTGCGGCGCCGCACGCATGGCATCGCGTTGCTTTTACAACAAGAGCCCGCCCATTCCCAGCTTTGCCTTGGAGCCATCGAACCCGCCCCGTTATCCCCTCCGGACCATCTTTATGGCGCCGGAGGTCGGAAGATTTGGCGTCGGTTGGGGAGGATTAGACTAGCTCCATCACTCGGTACCAAAACCGCGGCCACCGCGGCGGTCAGGCCGCGGGTTTCCCGGCCGAGAGCCTGGCGCGGAACGGATTGGCCGGATAGACGCCAAGAATTTTGAGCGATCCCGGCTGGCTGAAGAACGCCAGTTCCTCCAGCGCGAGTTTGAGGCCGGGGTCGTCGGGATGGCCATCGACGTCGGCATAGAATTGGGTCGCCGAGAAGGTGCCTTCGAGCATATAGCTTTCCAGCTTGGTCATGTTGACGCCGTTGGTGGCGAAGCCGCCGAGCGCCTTATAGAGTGCGGCCGGGATATTACGCACCTGGAACACGAAGGTTGTCAGTACCGGCCCGTTGTGGCGCGGCGCCCGCTCGGCTTGGCGCGACAGGACGACGAAGCGGGTGGTGGAATGCAACTCGTCCTCGATATTCTCGGCCAGGATGTTCAGCCCGTAAATCTCTGCCGCGAGCTTTGACGCGATGGCGGCGCAGGAGCGGTCGCCGCGCTCGGCGACTTCGCGGGCGGCCCCCGCGGTGTCGGCCGCCACGACGCTCTTGACGCCCAATCTTCGGATGAAATTACGGCACTGGCCCAGCGCCATGATGTGGCTCTCGACCGATTTGATCTCGCTGAGTTTCACCCCCGGAAGCGCGAGGAATTGGTTGCGGATCGGCAAAAACCATTCCGCCACGATGTGCAGCCCGGCGCTTGGCATCAGGTGGTGGATGTCGGCGACCCGGCCGGCGACCGAATTCTCGATCGGGATCATGCCGAGATCGGCGTCGCCGGCCGCGATGGCGTTGAGCGCATCCTCAAAGGTCGGGCAGGGCATCGGGTCGCCGTCCGGGTAGGCCTCCTGGCAGGCGATATGGGAATTGGCTCCAGGTTCGCCCTGGAAGACGATTTTCGGTCGTTGGGTTGGCGCGATCATGGGGCTGCCTAAGCGGTAGTGGCGGCGCAAGTCAATGATTTCGGATAAGTGCAGACGCTTCGCGAAGATCGCTTTCTCCGATACCGCTGGAGTGACGCTCCGTTCGTCGCCCGCTGCGGGAAATCAAGGCCTTCAATTCCAGGATCGGCATCAGCGGACCCTTCATATCATTAGGTGCCAGACAACCTTCCGCTGATTTATGCCGTCTCACCCCGCCCACCGAGAACCAGAAGGATTTAGCGCTGAGAGGGCCGGAACAACGCAGAGCTCGTTATATAGGAGCTTCCTGCGTTCCCACCCGCCTACGGTGCCGCCGCCGACTACCCTGACTGCAATCCGCTCCTAGGCTTCCAGGAAACCCGCCCATGTCATCGGACCACCCCATGAAGAGCAAGGACTTCGTCGTCACGCGGCGGCCTCGCCTCGCCGACATCGCCGATCACCCTAAGCTGGATTTCGCCGACTATGAACGGCAGTTGACGACGCTGCAGGGGACGCTGCAACTCATCCAGCAGGCCTATCTGGGCTCGTCGGAAAGGGCATTGATCGTGCTCGAAGGGTGGGACACGGCCGGTAAGGGTGGGGTTGTGCGCCGGCTCGGCTGGGCGCTCGATCCGCGCAGTTTCAAGGTCCACCCGATCGCTGCGCCGGATGAACATGAACGCGCCCAGCACTATCTCCAGCAATTCTGGCGTCGTTTGCCGGAAAAGGGACAGATCGTCGTATTCGATCGTTCGTGGTACGGCCGGGTTCTGGTCGAACGGGTCGAAGGATTTGCCACCGCGCCGGAATGGGGACGTGCCTACCGGGAGATTGTTGAATTCGAGCGGGTGCTGGTGGATGCCGGCGTTCGCCTCGTCAAGCTTTTCCTGCACATCACCCGCGACGAACAATTGCGCCGATTTCGCGACCGCCTGACCAATCCAGTGAAGCGCTGGAAACTGTCTTACGAGGATTTTCGCAACCGCGCCCATTGGACCGACTATGAGAACGCGATCGAGGATATGATGGCGCAAACCGCTTCCAAACACGCGCCCTGGTACCTGATTCCAGCCAATAGCAAGCCCTATGGCCGAATCGCTGCATTCCGCATCCTGGTGGACCGAATGGGCAAAGGCGTGCAGTTGGAGCCGCGGCCGATCGATCCGGGGATACTCGAAAGGGCCGAGCGGACACTCCATCTGTCCGCTTACGATGTTGCCCGCGCATCCGACCTGGCAAAGCGCAAACCTAAGCGCAAAACTGTCGCGCGCGACCTTTGAACGCAGTGGATTGCCGATTGCCGGCGACATTGCTGTTTGGGGATCGCAATGTACCGGGCTTCTCGCGCGTTGAATTTCGCGCCGCACAATAGGTCATGACTCCGCAAACGACGCCCTTATTTGCGGCACCACTGACCGCGCGCGGCCGAACGCCTGTTCTATCGGCTGCTCCTCGGGTGCCGATCCGCAAATCACCATGCCAAAACCCGAACTTCGACCGATGCGCCAAGGTTGGTAACGATTCGCCTAGGTGGCAATCCGGCAACTTCACCGGCGCGCAATTCCTGCCCATATCGAAGTAGGCTGGACCTCCGCGGGTTCCTCCGGGATGTCGGTCGCTTTGCGCCAAATCGCCGTAGCAAACATGGGTTCGCATGACCCAAATAGGGGACGCGTCAAAGGCGAACGGACATGGTGACATCAAGACATCCGGATCAAAGCTCCGAGCGACATTCCCTTGCCCAACCCCACAGGCCTGGCCGCGGATCGTTGCGTTTCGCTCAGCAGGACCCTGCTCAATTTTTTCGGTGGAGCACGACATTCTCCGGCTTGCATTTGTCGTCGGGCCGATATAGTGCGAGTAACCTTCAATGGAGCGAGCATGAATACGAATTTGAAACCGATGTCGATCGAGGAACTCGTGGCCCTTCGCGACGAGATTGAAGCCACCTTGGAATCGAAAGTCGCCGATGAGCGCAGGACGCTCGAATCAGAGCTTGCGAAGCTCACGCGTTTCTCCGGTGGTTCTCGATCAAAGTCCCTGTTCGGTCGCGGCGCGAGGGGCATGGTTGCCCCGAAATACCGTAACCCTGAAAATCCCAGTGAAACGTGGGCTGGACGCGGACTGAAACCACGATGGCTGACCGCCGCGCTTGAATCGGGCAAGAAGCTGGATGATTTCCGGATCGCAGCCGCGGGCAAACAGGCACCTGCGGCTCCCGTGGTTCCGGCGACGAAGAAGTCAACCAAACGCAAGTGACGAAAACGTCGGGGTTTCCGTGTACCGCATGAGGGGCCCCAACCTGAACAGCTCACCTCGCCCAGCCAAAGCATCTCGGCGCAAGATCATCTCCCCGGACGGTTTCAGTCTGGGGATGATATTGGTTTTGCCGCGGCGTCTGGCTTTGCGGGTGAGATCTTTGCCCGCAGCGGCGGTTTGCTGAAACTGTTGGTGGGATGGGGCAGGGGGCTTGAACTGGCGGTCTTTTGATTATTTCGAATGGCGATGGTGCTGGTTGGAATTCACGGCAAGTTCCAATGCAATGGAACCGATGCCACTCCAAACAGGCAATCGATCTGCATTTGCCCGGCTTAGCGGGCAATCGCGTCGTGCCCGGGCGGCTTGATTTGATAGTTGGTGCCTGTCTGCGCCCCCACGAACCCAAGGTTGGATACAGTTCCCGCGCTTGCCTGCAGGCGGCTCGGAACGCGTCGGTGGGAATGCGGGCCTCTCCACGCTCGGCCGGCGCGACAGTCGCATTTGTCCCTCGGTAATTCGTCAAATCCGCTTTGGGCATGCACTGCCAGGTACCGATTGAACCGGAAAATTACTTGGGATTGGACCAAACGGCCTGCGGGGGGTCACAAGGTGGCCGGCGTGAAGGAGGCGATCGAAGCGGCCGGTGCCAGCCCAACGAAGCTGGCAGTTTGGCAACCGCTTCCATCGCACTACACGCGTCGGCCACGGGCGCACGGGCACGTCTGGAGGGCATCGCCCACCTCGCGCGGCAGGGCCGCAGTGCGGGTCGCGAGATGAACGGACTGGTCTTGCGCGCGCAGAATGTGCGCGCCCTGGCGCTGCGCGCGAAGCGGTTGAGCGGACCCGTGAGGGCGAACTTGCCTTCGGCTAGAAGCATCGGCAGCACCTCGGTCGCGAAGACCTTGGTGATGGAATTCAGACGCGAAACGCTGTCGCGTCAGGAGGCCGCTTGTCGCCTTCCGGGTTTCACCTTAGCCGAGGACGAGCATGCGATGGCCGCGCACAACCGCCAGGAGCACGCCTGGGCCGCCGGAATCGACGAACATGACTATTCCGGCGAGATTGGTGGCCGCGGCGAGAATTGGCCCGGCGATGTTCGGGCTTTCGTAGCGCAAAACGGGGGTCGAGGCAGTGATGGCTACGATGAGTGCGAAGAGGGAGCGCCGTGTCATCTTGCTCTTTCTGCCCCCGCGCGATGTTCTGAGCGCCGCTCCCGCGCGAGCCCCGCGCCACTACCGTGGGAACGGAACACTTCGGCATGATCTGCCGTGCAGAGTTCCGTCCGTGTTCGACTAACGCGCTGCCGTGACCGGCAGATGCGCCTTCAGGAAGTTGCGCACCCGGTTGATCGTGCGCGCTTTCAGTTCCGGCGGGTCCTTCCAGGGATAGACCGAGATATCGGCATTCGGCGCCAGGGATGCGACGTCGATGGCGGTCTGGTAGGCGTGCGCCGCGGTGTCGTCCGGCAGCACCAGCATCGGAGTTTGGCAACTGCGGGCGAATTCCCGCGATACGCTGTACACGAAGTCGGGCCGGACCCGGTAAAGGTTGTGAAAATACTTCTCGAAGGTTTCGGTCGACACTTCGGGGTGACTGGCGCGGTATTCTTTTGCCCAGACATCGCGGCTTAGATCGTACATCACGTCGGGGTTTTCCGGGCGGTGGCCGATCGGCTGGCTCAGCACGCCGGCGACAACGCGATCAGGAGCGCGCTCCATCAGCTTGAGGGCATAGGAGCCGCCGATGCAGTTGCCGAAGAAAAAGAATTGGCGGATGCCGAGGTGGTCCATCAGTCCCAATTGGTCGTCAGCAAACGCGTCCCACGGGTTATCGACCGGGATCGGCCCCGTGGACCCGCCGCCGGTGGCGTTGCGCTGATCCATGATGATGATGCGGAAGTCGTTCTTGAATTCCTCCGTCACATTGATGACCGCGGTCGGCCAATTGCTGATGCGCGAGTTCAACCCGCCGCCCGGTGTCGCCAGCAGCGGAAAGCCGGAGCCGATCTCTTGGTAGCGAATGCGGACATTGCCCCTGTCGTAGAACTTGAACGCTCCTGCTTGGGCAACCTGCTGTGCAAATACTTGCGGTGCCGCGGCGGTCGCCGCGGCCGCGGCCCCCGTCGCCAGGATATTGCGTCTGACTTGATCCATCATCGTCAACCTCCCGAGCCACTGTCATGGCTGCTTTGGTTGGCCCGAACATGCGTACGCGTCCAAGATGGCGGATGGACCGCGGCCGTTCGCACGTTCCGAGCATGAGCCTCAGTGCGTAGGCTTTGTAGCACAGGTCTTCCGGGCACCGAAGGGGCCGGATGCCCGACTATGGTCCTGCTCCGGACCGTTGAACGACGCGGGCGAGATCGCCGATCGCGATCGCGCGGCGGGCAAATGCGCATTCGAGCATTCGCCGGGTCTGTCGCGCATTACCTTTGGAGGTTTTGACTGAACGGTTCGGTCATTCTTGACAATCGCGTTGTCGCTTCCCACCTTATGACCGAACGGTTCGGTCAATAGGAGAGTATGTCATGACGAGCTTCATCAAAATCGCGATCGCGTTGGCGATTACCATCGGGAGCGTATCCGACACGCCGGCCGCGGAACAGAACAAATATCTTTCCTTTGTCCATCGGCAGCAGGGCCCCTTCGGAAATGGGTACGAACCGGGATCCTCTTCGACGGGACTTTACAACCCCAGCGGATCACCCACCGACAACTGGGAAATGCCGGCGTTCGGCCGGTGAGCCCCGAAACACTTCCGAGCGGATAAAATAGCGCACAGGTGAGCGCACGTGCCCCCGGCGCCTGCCCGCGCGTTTCAGCGGATGAGCTTCACGCTTCTCGCATAGGGGCTAGGCTGGCCGAGGACTGGGCCATCGAAGAGCACACAACTCCACAACGCCGCATGAGAATATCAATCTCAGCTCGCATCGCGAAGTTGCGTTTATTGTGCCGTTGCGAGGCTACCCGCGCATCAGCGACGTCCCGTCACACCCCGAGTTTGTCGGCGAAGTCGTGGAAGTTCTTCGCTACCACGTCGAACGACCCCTTCGGCTCGCTCTCGCCGGTGCCCGGGCCGCCCTCTCCCGGTCGCCCGATATGGCCGGTGCGTAACCCGAGTTTTTGCGCCGACGCCAGGTCGCCGCTGTGAGCGGCGCACATCATCACCTCGCCGGGCTTGAGATTGAAGGCCTCGCAGGTCATGAGATAAACCTTCGGCTGCGGCTTGAAGCCCTGCGCGATCTCCGAGCCGAGGATGGCATCCCAGGGCAGGTTGTTGCGTCGCGCCACGTCGGCCATCAGCGCGATGTTGCCGTTGGAGCAAGGTGCCATCAGGAACCGCTTATGCAACCGCGCAAAGCCCGGACCGACATCCGGCCAGGCGTCCAGCTTATGCCAGGCCAGGTTGAGTTCCGCGAGCGTCGCCTCCTGTAGCTTCGCCACCTTGAACCGCGGAAGAATGTGTTCAAGATTTTCCCGGTGCAGGATGTCGAGCTTGACGAACGGTCGCCGCCCGCTGCGCACCTCTTCCATGCTCGGCCCATATTCTTTGCGCCAAGCGTCCGCGAAGGCGAGCCAATCGAGATTGTAACCCATAGGCTTCAGAATGCGCTCGGTTTCGCGCGCCACGCCGGTGCGCCAATCGACGACGGTGCCGAAGGTGTCGAACACCAGCGCCTTGACGTCAGGCATCGGCACGCCCTGCGCGCGGGCGCGGCTCGGCATGGCGATCCCGGCACCGGCGAATGCGCCGGTGGCCGCCCATGCGGCGGTGCGGCGAAACAGGTTGCGGCGGCTCAAATTCATGATGGCGTCCTCCTCCATTTTGCAAACGGCACGCCCACTATAGCATCGATGGCGCTGCGAATCGAACGCGGGGCAGACGCGAGCGGGTTCAATCGAACCATAGGGCGCAATCGCTTTATTGCGCCGTCGTGAGGCATGGACGGCTTGGACCTTTCGAAGCGCAATTCCTTACTTCGCCGTCTTGAAATACCGCGCGTCCGGCGGTGGCTGATCCTTGCGCGTCGGCATCAGGTAGCCATCGCCGGAGAGGAAATAATATTCCTTGCCAACCACCACGTGGTTGTTGCTCTCGGCGCAGTCATACTCCGCCCACAGGAAATTGCGCTCGCGGCGGAAAGTTTTGAGCACCGTCCACGGCCGCGTCAATGCATGATCGATGGCCGTGATCTCGATGTGCAGGAGATTTGGGTTGGCCTTGTCGAGAAAAAACCGCTCCTTGATGACGCTCTCATTGTCGTCGTGCAGGCGCAGTCCGGAAAACTCGTAGGTTCGAGGTCCTTTGAAATTGCGGGTCTCGGCCTCGAGTACGTCGTATTTGCCGTCGCCGTCCTGGTCGATCCAAGTGCCGATCGAGTAGCCCATATAGGTGGGTTCCTCGTCGGTGGGGAAACCGCGGCCGTCGGTGTAGATGCGGCGCGGGATATTTCCCTCGCCATAGACGTAGGTGACCTCCGGAAGGATGACCAGTTCGAACGGCCGCGTCCCGGTCATGATGCGGGGCATACCGGCGGTGATGCAGCTCACGCGGGCATCCTCGCCCTGTCCGCCCTGCGCCTGATCGGCGATGCTCGCCTCCAGCCGTGCCTGGTATTCCGGGATCAATGGCGCCTGCTGGGCGAGCCCTGCGGGCTTGGTCTGATCCCATTGCGTGCCAATGCCGGTCGGCCGCCGCCATTGACCGGAGAAGTCGGGATATTTCGCATCGTCGAATGCCGCAGCGGTGCCGATCGTGAGCACCAGTTGTGCCACAGCCAGGAGAGCGGCAAGCGAGCCTTTTGGGAACATGAATGCCTCCATTGGTGAGGATTGGCCGACCGGACTCGTAGGGCGCAATAAGCGAAGCGCATTGCGCCGTCAGCAAGCCGGCATAAACTGAGCGGTCGCCCTATTTGGTACCTGTTGAACACGAGAGGTGTTCTTCGGCACGCGGCGCAATGCGCTTCGCTTATTGCGCCCTACTCTCCTCATAGCGCCCATATCACTTCCCTGTCGTGAAATAGCGGGTGTCCGGGGGCGGCTGGTCCTTACGCGTCGGCATTAAATAGCCATCGCCGGAGAGGAAGTAGTATTCCTTGCCGACGACGACGTGGTTGTTGTTCTCGCTGCACTGGTCTTCGGCCCAGCGGGCGTTGCGCGCGCGCAAAAATGTTTTCACCACCGTCCAGGGCTTGGTCAGCGCGTGGTCGATGGTGGTGATTTCGTAACGCAACAGGTCCTGGTTCTGTGGGTCGAGCGCGATGCGCTCCCGGACGATCGTCTCGTTGTCGCTGTGCAGCGGGATGCCGCTCGCTTCGTATATCCGCGGGCCCTTGAAGTTGCGGGTCTCGACCTCGAGCGTATCGAAGCGGCCGTCATTGTCGGTGTCGTGCCAGGTGCCGATCGAGTAGCCGGGCCAAGTGGCCTCCTCGTCCTTGGGGAAGCCTCTGCCGTCGGTGTAGATGCGGCGCGGCTGATTGTTCTCGAAATTGATGTACGTGACCTTCGGCGTGATCACGAACTCGAACGGCCGCACCGCCGTCATCATCCGCGGCATGCCGGGCGACACGCAGGTGATGCGAATATCCGCGCCTTGGCCTCCGGCGGCCTGGTCGGCGAGACTGGCCTCGAACATCGCCTGGTATTCGGCGTTGAGCGGCGCCTGCTGGCCGCGGCCGGGAGGCTTGGTCGGGTCCCACTGGTTGCCGACGCCAGGGGGCTTGCGCCACTGGCCGGACCAGTCCGGATACTTGGTCTGGTCGAAGGCCAGCGCGGGCGCAAACGCCATCAGGTGCGCGCCGGCCATTGCCACGGCGCCGATCAAGCCGGCAATCGCGTTGCGGTGAAGCATGTCATCCTCCGTGAAGACGGCGTGGGGCAGTCTAGCAAAGGCCGGGGCGCACGTCCAAGCCCGGCACAGGGGAGCGCAGGGGAGCGTGGCTGGGGATGGTTTGAGGGCGATGCCGGCCTGCTTGAGGAAAGCGCGCAATGCGGCCTCCGGCAGGTTGGGAATGGTGGTGCAACGGTTCAGCGCCGGATTGAGCCGAGCAAGAAGGCGCTTCCGGCGAGGCCGCAACCAGGTCAGGAACTCACGCATCACGCCAAGGCCGCGCGGTCCGGACCGGCCGTGATCGCCGCGCTCCGCGGCTCGGCCGGTGCGATCAGGGCGGGAAAATCATTTACCGCCCGGTTGACGGCGGTCGATACCTCATAGGCCTCGAACAGGCTGTCCGGCGCCGGGGCAATGAGGGTCGCCGCGGCGTCGGCGTCCACGTTGGCGGCATCCAGCCACAACGCGAACGCCGTGGGCGCGATCACGGCGGGCATGCGATCGTGGATCGGTGCCAGTACCCGGTTGGCTTCCGTGGTGACGATGCAGGCAGTTTCGACCTCCTCGCCATTGGGCCCCATCCAGACTTCCCACAGCCCGGCGAACGCGATAGGACCGCCATGGCGCGGGCGGATGAAATAGGGGCGCTTAGCCCCGCCAATGGGCTTCCACTCATAGAATCCGTCGGCCGGGAATAGGCAACGGCGCCGCTTCATGGCATTGCGGAACGACGGCTTCTCGTTGAGAGTGTCGCCACGGGCATTGATGATCAGGGAAAATTTGCGCGGGTCCTTGACCCAGGGTGGGATCAGCCCCCACCGCACCAGCGCAAATGTCCGCACGCCTTCGTTCATGCGCACGATCGGCACCGGCTGGGTCGGGGCGATGTTATAGCGCGGCGGGAAGTCCGGCTGCTCCGGGTAGCGGAATAACGCGCGGATGGCTTCCGGCGCCGAGGTGATGACATAACGCCCGCACATGAGAGGTTCCAGTTTGATCGCTTATCGTAACCATATCAGGACGCCGATCACGCGGCCAAATGTGGCCGGTGCCGGCATGGGATTTCCCGCCGCCTCGGGCGCCAGGCTGTGAGCGACGGGCGAAGCTATCCGGCGCGGCCGATTCTCGCGGTCAGCGCCGCCATCTTCCGCGACGGCAAGGTGTTGATCGTGCGGCGCGCTCGCGCGCCCGCGCTCGGCATCTACACATTACCCGGCGGCGGCGTCGAGGTCGGCGAATCCCTGGTCGAGGCGGTGGTGCGGGAGGTCCGGGAAGAAACCGCGCTCACGATCGAACCGGTGGCGCTGGCGGGCTACCGCGAGGCGATCGCGCACGATCCCGACGGGCGCATCGCGCGGCATTTCGTCATTCTTCCCTTCGCGGCGCGGTGGATAGACGGCGAACCGGTGCTCAACGAGGAACTTTGTGAGGCGGCGTGGCTCGATCCACCACAGATCGCCGCGCTTTCCACCACGGCGGGCCTCGCCGAGATCATCGCCAATGCCATGACGCTGATATCGAATCGCTGATTACGATGTTTCCCGCGCCACCCACTCGTCGCCGATCTTGACATAGGAGTGCTTGACCGCCGCCCAAGCGATGCGGAACGCGGCTTCCTCCTGGCGTGGATCTCCCGCATGGGCCGCGTAGGCATGATTGAATGCCGCACGAAAGATATCCTGCGCGTGCGGCGGCAGATGATGTGCGACCGAGTCCGGTAGATCGGCGTTGGTGCGATAGGGCATCTGTCGATCCTCCAGCGAAGCAGGTGGAAGCGCATGCGGGCCGTCACATTGTCCCCCGCCGCATGCGCGGAATTTGACTTATCGCAAAGCACCGCATCCGCGATGGGGGCACTAAAATTTTCCGCAGACTCTTACGTCGTGCGCCGGCGCAGCATTTGGAAGAGGAGACGGGCATGGATTGCGAGATTCCCGGAACCGTCATTTTCGACGGGGCGCAGGCACAAAAGGGCTTTGCGCTCAATAAGATGTGCTTCTCGTTCAACGATCCCGAAAATCGCGCCGCGTTCCTGCAAGACGAAGACGCCTATTGCGCCAAATATGGCTTGTCGCCGCAGCAACGCGCGGCGGTGAAGCGCCGCAATGTGCTGGAAATGATCGCGGCCGGCGGCAATGTCTACTACCTCGCCAAGCTGGCCGGCATTTTCGGATTGAACGTACAGGATATCGGGGCGCAGCAGACCGGGATGACGGTCGAGGCGTTCAAGGCGAAGCTGCAAGCGGCGGGGAGGTAAGTTCATGGCGCGGATTATCGGCGGGGTGGGGACGACGCATGTGCCGTCGATCGGCAATGCAATCGCCAAGGGGCTGCAGCAGGACCCGTACTGGAAGCCGTTCTTCGATGGCTTTTCCCCCGTTCACCGGTGGCTCGCCGATACGCGGCCCGATGTCGCCGTGGTGTTCTACAATGACCACGGGCTGAACTTCTTTCTCGACAAGATGCCGACATTCGCGATCGGTGCGGCGGGCGAATATCGCAACGCCGATGAGGGGTGGGGATTGCCGGTGTCGCGGCCGTTCCCGGGCGATGCGGCGCTTTCCTGGCACATCATCGAATCGCTGGTCGCCGACGAATTCGACGTCACCACTTGCCAGGAGATGCTGGTCGATCACGCGTTTACGATCCCGCTGGCGCTGCTATGGCCGGGGGCAGCAAACCGCCCGGTGCGCACCATCCCGATCGCCATCAACACGGTCCAGCATCCGCTGCCATCGCCGGCGCGGTGCTACAAATTCGGCCAGGCGGTCGGTCGGGCGATCGACAGCTACGAGCCGGATGTGCGCGTGTTGGTGATTGGAACCGGCGGGCTGTCGCACCAACTCGACGGCGAGCGCGCCGGATTCATCAACAAAGACTTCGATCTGTGGTGTCTCGATCAACTCGCCGGGGACCCGCTCGCGCTGACGCGGTATTCAACGCTCAAGATCATCCAGGAGGCCGGCACCCAGGGGGTCGAGTTGCTCAACTGGATCGCGATGCGGGGAGCGTTGACCGGACGCGTCGGCAAGCTGCACGGCAATTATCACGTGCCGATTTCCAACACCGCATCCGCGGTTCTGCTGCTGGAGAACGAGGCACAGGCCGAGATGCGCAAGGCGGGATGAGGCTTCCTTCACCCTCTCGAGCCCCCATGCCATAAGGAACGATGGAACCCCATATCACCCCGCTGCGTGTTGATAGCGTAGCGCTTCGACCAGCATAGAGAAGGCTGCCGAAGGCTGCCGGCAACTCGGATAGTAGAGATGATAGCCTGAGAACGGCGGGCACCAGTTGGCGAGTACGCGCACCAAGTCGCCATTATCTAGATGCGGTGCGACCTGCTGCTCGGTCAAATAGGCCAGACCAAAACCCTCCAGGGCTGCGTTGAGGATGAGAGCCGCAGTGTTGAACACGAGCTGCCCTTCGACGCGCACCTTAAGCTCGCGACCATTGCGCTCGAATTCCCAGGCATAGATCCCGCGACGCGCCGGCAAACGAAGGTTGATGCAGTCGTGATTGGTCAGATCCTGCGGCGTTCGTGGCGGCGGACGCTTTGCGAGGTAAGCGGGCGAACCGACGACCGCCATGCGCATCGGCGGGCCAATCGGAACCGCGATCATGTCTTTCGCAACGGTCTCTCCCGGACGCACGCCGGCGTCAACCTGCTCAGCGACGATGTCGGTCAGACCGTAATCGATCACGACTTCCACCTTGATGTCGGGATAGTTCGGCAGCAGCGCGCGCAGCGCTGGCCAAAGCACGGCTTCTGCCGCGTTCTCCGTCGCGGTCAGTCGGATTGTGCCGGCCGGCTTCTCGCGCAGTTCGCTCACTGCGGCAATTTCGGCATCGATTTCTTTTAGGCGGGGTACGAGGCTGCGCAGCAGGCGCTCGCCGGCCGGGGTCGGTGATACGCTCCGGGTGGTCCGGTTCAGTAGACGGATGCCGAGGCGCGCTTCCAGCCCCTTCACCGTCTGACTCAACGCCGATTGGGACACGCTGAGGCGTGCTGCGGCGCGTGTGAAACTCCGTTCCTCGGCGACAGCCACGAAAGTCGCCAGATCGTTGAGATTTTCCATCGCCACTCATTAGCCTGCCTAATAGCTTCATGCAGATATTACCCTCTAATTGAAGGGCAATGAAGCGGCTAAATTGGGGCTCATCGGTGGTGGCCAGAGTTGGCTCAACACCTCTAAGCAAAGGAGAGCCCCATGGAGATCAAACGTATTGGCACGCAGCCGTCTGGCGCCGGACCGGCGGAGTGGTTCACAGGGACCGTTCGCATCGACCCCCTGAACAACCCGCCCGAGCCTGCCCGCGTTTCGATGGCGCTCGTGACTTTCGAGCCAGGGGCGCGCACGACCTGGCACACGCATCCGCTTGGCCAGACCCTCATCGTCACCGCCGGCTGCGGGTTGGTGCAACGCGAGGGCGGTGCAATCGAAGAGATCCACCCTGGCGACGTCATCTTTTTCGAGCCCGACGAGAAGCATTGGCATGGCGCGACACCAACCACGGCCATGAGCCACATCGCGATTCAGGAAAAGCTCAACGGTTCGGCGGTGACTTGGATGGAGCCAGTGACAGACGAACAATACCGCCGGTGAGTATTTGGAAAGGACAAATTCATGACTACGGGTATTCAGGATAAGGTCGTGATCATTACCGGTGCCTCATCAGGCATCGGTGAGGCTACGGCGCGGCTGCTGGCCGGGCGGGGTGCGAAAGTGGTGCTCGGCGCGCGGCGCGAGGACCGTCTGAAGCGAATCGCTGACGAGATCGGCGAGGACGGCGGCGAGGCAGCCTATGCGGTTCTGGATGTAACCAGCCCGGCCGATAACGAGGCCATCGTCCGCCTCGCCAAGGAAAAATTCGGCCGGGTCAACGTGGCGTTCCTGAACGCCGGGCTGATGCCGACATCGCCGGTTTCCGCACTCAAGACCAACGAGTGGAACAAGGCCGTCAACATCAACATCAAGGGGGTGTTGAACGGCGTCGCCGCGGTGATGCCCTCATTCATGGCGCAGAAATCCGGACAGGTGATCGCGACCTCTTCCGTGGCCGGGCTAAAGGCCTATCCCGGCAGCGCAGTGTATGGCGGGACCAAGTGGTTCGTGCGCGACTTCATGGAAGTGCTTCGCATGGAGTTCCGCCATGGAGGGCACGAACATCCGTACTGCAACTATCTATCCGGCTGCGATCAGCACCGAATTGCTGGGCGGGATCACCGACCCGGGTGCGGCGGCAGCGATGCAGAAGCTCTACAGCCAGCATGCCATCAGTCCGGATCGCATCGCGCGCGTGGTTGCCTTCGCAATCGAGGCCCCTGAAGACACGACCATCAGCGAATTCACGGTCGGGCCGACCAGCCAGGCCTGGTGAGGAACCGCGCATGCCACATGTCATCGTCAAGCTCTGGCCAGGCAAATCGGAACACCAAAAGCAGGCGCTCGCCGAAGGCGTGACGAAGGCCGTCATGACGAGCCTCGGCTATGGCGCCGATGCTGTGTCAGTCAGCCTGGAGGAAGTCGCGCCCGGCGATTGGACCGCGAAGGTCTACGAGCCCGACATCCTGAACGGTCCCGGTAAGCTCTACAAGAAACCCGGTTACGGCCCGCGCCGATAGGCGCGGCGAACCGATAAACCCTGTTAGCAAAATCTGTGCTGGCTGCGGCGTGCGCCGCTAAGGCTCCCGCACGGAAAAGCGCACCGGCTGGGGCAGCCAATATCCGCCGGACCAACGCGCAGGCGAATGGGAATTCGCCTCGTTCAACCCCGATCAGTCGCGCAAAGCCGACGAAGACATGGGGCGCTGCTTGGTCTGCCACCGCTCGCGGGCAAGCCAGCACTTTGTGTTGCCAGTCGCTCAGATGAAAGGTGCTCCCTGATCATGTCGATCTTCGCTTCTCAAGGCGAAGCGGCCGCGCAGCCCGTGGTCGTAGCGCTGCTGCCGCTGATGGCAGCGGTATTGATTGCGTTCCTGGTCATCGGTGCGGCGATGCCGGTTTTGCCGCTGCACGTGCATCAGGGCCTTGGCTTCAGCACTTTTGTCGTCGGCCTCGTCGCCGGCGCGCAGTTTGCGGCGGCCCTCATCTCGCGTCTCTGGTCCGGTGCCTATGCGGACCGGCAGGGCGCCAAGCGGGCCGTGCAGATTGGGCTTGCAGCCGCGGCGGCTGCCGGCCTGCTCTATCTTCTCTCGCTGCAGTTTATCGGCACACCATTCGTGTCGGTCGGCATTTTGCTTGCCGGACGCGCCGTCCTTGGCGCGGCCGAAAGCTTTATCATCACGGGGGCCACGATATGGGGGCTTGCACGCGTCGGCGCGCATAACGCCGGCAAGGTGATTGCCTGGATGGGAATGGCCATGTTCGGCGGGTTCGCGGTCGGCGCGCCGTTCGGCACGGCCATGTATGACGCCGCCGGCTTCCGGACGGTCGCCTTTCTCACCACGCTTGCGCCCCTCCTCACCTTGGGTTTGATTGCGCCGCTTCAGGGCGCGGCTGGCGTGTCACGACGCGCACCGGGCATTCTCTCCGTATTAGGCCGGATCTGGGCGCCCGGCCTCGGAGCTGCGCTCAGCAGCGTCGGATTTGGTGCAATCGCCGCATTCGGTTCGCTGCTATTCGTTGGGCAGAACTGGACGCCTGTCTGGCTGCCGTTCTCGGCCTACGCCGTCGCGCTCATTGTTGCACGGTTTGCGCTCGGGCATTTGCCCGACCGCATCGGTGGCGCGCGTGTCGCCATTCTCTTTGCCCTGATCGAGACCGTTGGCCTTGGCGCTATGGGGGTCGCCGCCAACGCCTGGATAGCGGCAATCGGCGCCGCGCTAACCGGCTTCGGTTACTCGCTGGTGTTCCCGGCCCTCGGCGTCGAAGCGGTTCGCCGCGCGCCACCCGAAAGCCGCGGCGTCGCCATGGGCGCATACACTGCCTGCCTCGATCTTGCGCTTGGCGTCTCGGGGCCGGTGCTGGGAGCCATCGGTGGCCACACTGGTCTTGGCTTCGTCTTCCTCATCAGCGCTACCAGCGTGCTTTGTTCAGCAGGTGTCGCTGCCGCGCTGCAACGAAAGGTTGCTCCGTCTCTCTACTGAGCCTGCACCGATCGGCGGCACCAGCCTTACGATCGCGGACGGCCCAATTTGAGACGCGCGAGGCTAGCGCGAGGCTTGATGCGGCTTCACCTCTCCGAGAGGGCATGCCATAAAGCTCGGCCAAACGCCTATATGTAGCCTAGGTTTCAGAACGCGGCACATCGGGTGGGTTGGCTCACAAACGTCACGCAACCGCTTGCCCTGGAACCATCCGGCGCGCTGCGCTGCAGGCTTGGCAGGCATTTCAGGACCGGCATTCCGATGCGGTATCTATGGGCTGCGATCCTGCTGGCGGGCCTGTTGGGCTTCGCATCTGGCGCGTCGGCGCAAACCAGCCGGACCATCCGCTTCGTGGTGCCGTTCGGCGCCGGCGGAACGGCGGATTTGCTGGGGCGACTGCTGGCCGAGGAAATCGGAAAGGCGCACGGGGTCACTACGGTGATCGAGAATCGTGCGGGCGGTGGGACCGTCATCGCCACCGAGGCGGTGTCGCGCGCGGTGCCGGACGGCAATACGGTGCTGCTCAACGCCAATGCCTTCGTAATCGCGCCGCATTTGCGCAAGCTGACCTACGATCCCCTGACGAGTTTCACGCCGATCTGCCAGCTGGTGTCATCCCCGCAGGTCATCGTGGTGAATGGCGCTTCGCCTTACCGCAGCTTGGGGCAGATGCTCGATGCGGCGCGCGCCAAACCGGGCGCCGTGACGCTGGCGAGCGTCGGACCGGCATCCACCCAGCACATCGCCTTCGAGATGCTCAAGCATCTCGCGGGCGTTAACATGGTGTTCGTGCCATTTGCCGGCGGCAACGCGCCGGCCGTCAATGCGCTGCTCGGCCAGCACGTGGAGTCCGCGCTGGTTAATTACTCCGAGGTGGCGGAGCAATTGCGGGATGGGAAGCTGCGGGCGCTGGCGACCACGTCGCGGACGAGGCTCGATGCGTTGCCCGACGTGCCGGCAGTGGCGGAACTGGGCTTTGCGGATTTCGAGGCCGAAGTCTGGTTCGGCGCCGTCGTCCCGGCAAAGACGCCCGGCGCCATCGCGACTGAACTCGAAGTCTGGTTTACCGCCGCCATGGAGGCACCCGCGGTCAAGCGCAAGCTGACGGCGCTCGGTCTTTATCCCGTAGGCAAATGCGGAGCCGCGTTCGCGGCGGATTTGCGCCGCCGCTATGACGAGTACGGCCGGGTGCTGAGGGAAGCGAACCTGACTACGGAATAAGCTTCTGACAATTTCAGAAATATCGATGGCCGGAATGGTCGAAACCAGCCCGGCCATGAGAATGTCATACGGCGACCGAATGCCGTTTCTGTGTCCCGGGCAAATACGCATCGAACGCCGCCGCCACCAGGCGCACGAACGGGCGCCCTTCGTCCGTGACCTCCACATGACGTCCGGCGCGGCGGACAATGCCGGATTGGCTCAAGGCATCGATCGCCTCCAACTCCGCGGAAAAACTGGCATCCGCCGCGGTGGCATCGAGATCGACCGTGAGATCGCACATCAGGCGCTCGATGATGTCGGCGCGCCGCCGGTCATCGTCGGAGAGCGCAAGGCCCTTGACGGTGGCGAACTGGCCGGACCCGATGGCGCGCGTGTAGGAGCCGATGTCCGGCGCGTTCTGAACATAGCCCTGCGGCAGCTGCCCGATGGCGGACACGCCGAGCCCGATCAGCGCATCGGCGGCATCGGTCGTGTAGCCTTGGAAATTCCGGTGCAGCCGGCCGGTGCGAGAGGCGCGCTGCATATCGTCGTGCAGCCTGGCGAAATGATCGAGCCCGATCTGGACATAGCCGCATTCCTCGAGTGTTTCCGAGGCGGCATGCATCTGCGCCATACGTTCGCCAGCGCCCGGGAGACTGTCCTCGCTGATCAGCCGCTGGTGTGACTTGAACCAGGGCACATGCGCATAACCGAACAGCGCAAGGCGCGAGGGCTCAAGAGACGCCGCCAACTCGGCGCTGCGGATGACATCCCCGATGGTCTGCCTCGGCAGGCCATACATGAGGTCGATGTTGATGTTCGTCACCCCCGCCGCGCGCACCATATCGGCGGCAGCTTCGACCTGTTCGAACGGCTGGACGCGTCCGATCGCCTGCTGGACATGTGGGGAGAAATCCTGCGCCCCGAAGCTGACTCGGGTGATTCCGATCCGCTTCAGCGCGGCGGCGAGTTCCGGCGTGACCGCTCTGGGATCGAGTTCGATCGCGTGCTCGACCAGTGCGCCGAGGTCGAAATTCGCGGCCGCCCGGTCTGTAATCGCAACCAAGGCGTCGGGACCGAGGATCGACGGCGTGCCGCCGCCCCAATGCAGATGAACGACCCGCCGGCTGCGGGTCGCGTTCGCCAGCAGATCGATCTCCTGCTTGAGTTTCTCCGCATAGGCATCGATCGGCGCGCGCTGGCGCACGGCCTTGGTGTGGCAGCCGCAATAGAGACAAAGCTCCTTGCAGAACGGCACATGCAGATAAAGCGACAGCGTCGCGGCAGGCGACAGTTCGCCCAGCCATTCGGCATATTGCGGCGGCCCAACGGCCGCGGAGAAATGCGGCGCCGTGGGGTAGGATGTGTAGCGGGGAACGCTGCGTTCCGCCAAGGTCAAGGTCGTGTTCATGGTCATCATCCTTGGCCGGTCCGGAGTTTGCGGCTTTGATCCAGATCAAACCGCACGTTGTTCGCGCCGCGGGCGAACAACGCGAATTGCCGGTCCGGGCGCGAATGATCCGTGGCGCTGATCGACAGATTACACGGAAGCGTGAGCCGCACCCTGGCGCACGCGCAGGTGTTCCTTCGCGGCGTCCTTGTACGGCTTGTCCCGCGGCAGCACGACGGCCGCCGATCGGACCTTCTGATGCTCAGGATCGACGCCGGGCGGCACCGTTCCATGCTCCACCAGCGCCTTGGCGGCCCGCATCAGGCGGTGGCGCGCCATGATGATGCCGTTGTCGGTTGAGACCAGATTTTCCTTGGTGCGGTCGATGATCGGCCCCATGCTTTCCTGCAGCGAAGCGTCCTGCATGGCGATGCCGTCGATGCCGGAATAGGTGGTGCCGGCACGCTGGGCGGCGCGATCCATCAGGTAGTCATTGTCCTTGTTGGCGAGCGGCCGATAGGTGCCGGGGACATATTTTACGTGCACGCCCTTGCCGTCGATCATGGCGGCGCGTTCGGCATCGGTGATGGCGCGGTCCGGGCGATAGTCGTAGCTCCACGCCCAGCAATTTTCGTCGTCGATCGGAATCCAGAAATGGCCGTGCACCGTGTGGCCGCCGCGCGGGTGCGATCATGGTGAAGGACGGCAGCACATATTGGGTGATGCGCCAGTAATAGCCGTCGTCGCCGGCATTGCGGCGCGCCCCGATGTAGAGGCCGCCGTCGCTCTCGACCACCTCGAACACCGGCTTCATGTCGCCCATGTTGTATTCGTTGCCTTTGGCGCCGCGGAACAGCGGATCCGAGACGACATTGGCGCGGTGCAGCCACGACACGTGGCTGGAATCGATGCCGCCCTCCATGGCCTGGAGCCAGTTGCATTCCTGCAGGCGCTTGGACACGAAGCGCTGCGGCGCCGGCACCAGGGAGAATTCCCATTGCGGCAGCGGCGGCGTGCGCTCCGTCGGCCCCATATAGGTCCACAGCACGCCGCCCTGCTCGACCAGCGGATAGGACTTCAGCTTGATGCGCTTGGCAAAGCCGCTTTCCTCCGGCTCTGACGGCACCTCGATACATTGCCCGGTCACGTCGAATTTCCAGCCGTGATAGGGACAGCGCAGCCCGCACTCTTCATTGCGCCCGAACCACAGGGAGGCGCCGCGGTGCGGGCAGAACTCGTCGATCAGCCCATAGCGGCCGCTGCTGTCGCGGAACGCCACGAGACGCTCGGACAGCAGCTTGACCCGCACCGGGGCTGAGTCGTTTTCCGGCAATTCTTCCGCCAGCAAAACCGGGGTCCAATAGCTGCGGAACAGCTGGCCCATCGGGGTTCCCGGTCCGGTCTGAGTGACGAGATCGTTCTGTTCCTTCCTGAGCATGGGGATTCTCCGCGTGAATTATGGGCGCAAACCGGCCGCCGGAATGATGCCGAGCGGACCGGATTCGCGCCACCGGCCGGAGGAGGAGGCTTGGGTCCCGTAGGGCAGCCGGGTGGATACGCGGATCCGGTCCATCTCGGTGGAAGGGACAACAGCGCCCCGCGCTTCCCCGAATGTTGAGCGAGATCAAATTTGACGATGGAAATTTCCAACGGCACGCAGATTTGTTTTGATGCGAATAGGCCGTCCGGCCGCGGCCGATAGCTGGGGAACCATCGACCCGCCGCGCGCCGTGCAAATCCAAGCGGCGCCTTTGAGCTCCGCCGTGATGGTTGCCCGCGCCGGAGAGTGTGCCAATGCGATTGAAGCCGTTTCGAAAGTGTGATCGTCGGCACGCGGGCCGGCTGCGGAGCCAAGCCGAACGCCGGCTGCGATCTTCGTCCGGCCTGAAGGAACGTCACTTGTTGCTGGCAAGGCGCGCTAGCCGCGCCACATCGGACCGCTCAAACGGCTACTAGCAGCGCAGCGGCAGCCGGGATATGAAGGGCTGCAAAACGTGGCCAAGGGCTAGGCTGGTGGGCCGGGCTCATGCGGCGGAACGGCATAAATGCTGTGTCTGCTTTGCCAAACCGGGAGAAAATGATGACGACCAAGCTGAAAGTTTCGATCCTCGCCTCCGCGGCGCTGTTGTCCCTCGTCGGGGCCGGCGTGCTGCAGGCGCAACAAAACAATATGTCGTTCTTCGTCACCAGCGCCGGCTCCGGCAAGGGCGGCGACCTCGGCGGCATCGCGGGCGCCGACGCCATTTGCCAGAAGCTGGCGACGGATGCGGGTGCGGGCGGCAAGACCTGGCATGCCTATGTGAGCAGCAACACCCCGGCCGGCGGCGGCCAGGCCGTCAACGCCCGCGACCGCATCGGCACAGGTCCGTGGCAGAATGCCAAGGGCGTCGTCATCGCCAAGGACGTGAACGATCTGCATACCAATCCGAACATCAACAAGGAAACCCTACTCGACGAGAAGGGCAACCGGATCAAAGTGCGCGGTGATAACCCGAACCAGCACGACATGATGACCGGCTCCGACTTGCAGGGCCGCGCCTTCCCGGCCAACCTGAACCTGACCTGCAACAACTGGACCAGCAGCAATTTCGGCAGCGCCATGCTGGGCCATGGCGACCGCGAAGGCATTGCCGACACGGTCTACCAGCACTCCTGGAACTCTGCGCACATGTCGCGCGATTGCACGCAGCCGGGCCTGGTCGCGACCGGCGGCAACGGCTTGTTCTACTGCTTCGCGCAGTAATGCGGGAAGGCTCGGCCGACATCGCCGGACGGGCTTGATGCCGGAGGAATTCGAAATGGCCGGGCTCGTCCCGGCCATTTCGCGTTATGCGATGACGTTTGACATCGTTTTGACGGGCTCTGCGCGACCGCCGCCCGAAAGGGCAGCTCTGGAACCGATCTTGCAACGCTCACCAAGGCAGGATCACGCAACGATCACGCCAGCGTCAACGCAATGAGATTTTTGCAGCGCAAAAAGTGAACCACGGGGGACGTGGTCCCGATGGCTTTCCGCCACAGCTTCGCATAATCGGAGACCGGGCCGCAGGTCGGTATCAAGGAGACGATGGGTGAAGCGCGACGCCGAACGTAGCGATGCCGCCTTGGTCCCCGCCTGCGGGATTGCCGTGATGGCCAAAGCCTCGCTCCCCGGACGCACCAAGACCCGGCTGGTGCCACCGCTCACTTTCGCGGAAGCTGCCGCGTTCAACACCGCGTTTCTGCAGGATGTTGCAGCGAACATCGCAGCCGCCGGCCGAGCCGCCGGCGGCGCTGCGATCTCCGGCTATATGGCGTTCGGGCCGCCGGAAGCCGCGCCGTTCTTCGGGGAAATTCTGCCGCCGTCGATCGGCCTCATCGAGGCTTGGTATCCGAATTTCGGCGACTGTCTTTTCACCGCGATCGAGCAATTGCTGGCACGGGGGCATTGCGGCGCGGTGGTGCTCAATGCCGATAGTCCGACATTGCCCACGGCTCTGCTCACCAAAACCGCCGAGGTACTGTCGCGTCCGGGCGATCGTGCCGTGCTCGGTCCCTCCAATGACGGTGGATATTACCTGCTTGGCCTCAAGACGCCGCACCGGCGGCTGTTCGAGGATGTGGCATGGAGTAGCGCAGCGGTTGCGCGCCAGACCCTGGACCGCGCTGCCGAGATCGGCCTCGATGTGCATGTCCTGCCGTCATGGTATGATGTTGACGATATCGCAGCATTGCGGGTGTTGCATAGCGAACTTTGCGGCGAGAGTACCTTCGCGCCAGGACTCTTGCCCTACCGCGCAGCCCATACACGGCACCTGCTCTCCAAACTCCTTGCTGAAGCCGGAATCGCCCGCCGTCTCCTCGAACCGGACATTGCCGCATCGCACCGCGATGATTTTAGCGATCCCTTCATGCAGAGAGCCGCCGAATGACCGATCTTGATGGATTATCCCCGCTGCTTGAGCCATCGGCAGACGCCGCAGCGACTCCGGTGAACCCACGCCGCTATTTCGAAAGCGTCGGCACACAACGTTCGGCCGAACCCGCCCGCCCGCCGGTATGCCTCTATTTGGAGACCACCAACCGGTGCAATTTGCTCTGCACCACCTGTCCGCGCACCTATGAGGAACTCGAGCCCCCCGCCGATATGAGCTGGGAGTTGTTCACCCGCATCGTCGATCAACTGCCGGACATCGAGCGCGCCGTGCTGCATGGCGTCGGCGAGCCGATGCTGGTGAAAAACCTGCCCAAAATGGTCCGCTATCTCAAGGACCGCGGCGCTTATGTGCTTTTCAACACCAACGGCACCGTGCTCAACGACAAAAACGGCCGCGCCTTGATCGCCGCCGGGCTCGACGAATTGCGGGTGTCGCTCGACGCGGCCAATGCGAAATCCTACCGTGCCATCCGCGGCAAGGATTATTTCGGCCGCATCCTGCGGAACGTTCGCGCCTTCCGCAACCTGCAGGAGCGCGAGGGCGCCGACCGGCCGCGGGTCTCGGCCTGGCTGACCGGATTGAAGGAAACCATCGCGGAACTGCCCGCGTTCGTGAAGGTGGCGGCCGAAACCGGTGTCAAGGAGGTCTATCTGCAGCGGCTGGTGTTTTTCGAGGACGATGCCATCGGGCATGCACGGCCCGACCAGGCGCTCTACGAGCGCATGAACCGCGAAGAATCGGCGCTGCTGGAGGAGGCGACCCGGCTTGCCGAGTCCCTCGGGGTGACTTTCAGCGCCTCCGGTGCGGTTTCCGAACCCGGCATGAGTCTCAAGCGCCAGCAGGACGGGTCGCCGTGGTCGCTGTGCCGGCGTCCCTGGACGGTGATGTATTTCACCGCCAACGGACGCGCACTGCCGTGCTGCATCGCGCCGTTCTCGCAGCGCGGCTACGAGAATTACACCCTTGGCGACGCAACGCAGCAATCGCTGCGCGAGATCTGGAACGGCGCCCGTTATCAAGCCTTCCGCAAGGAACTCTTGTCCGACCGGCCGCCGGACGCCTGTTCCGGCTGCGGGATGCGGTGGAGCCTGTGATCTCGTGTTCGCGCCAACGGTGACGGAGATGCCTGGTGGCGAGGCCGGCGTCGCCTCCGCTAGGCAAGCTGGGGCGGTTACGCTGATCATCCCGACGCTCAACGAGGAAGCCACGATCACGCAGGTCGTGGGCGCGGTACCGAGGGACATCGTAGACCGCATCATCGTGGCCGATGGCGGCAGTACGGATGCGACGGCGCCGCGCGCCCGCGCCGCCGGCGCCGATGTGATCGACGCCGGCCGCGGCTACGGCCGGGCCTGCCTGGCCGCCGCGATCGCCGCGGAAGACGCCGACATCTTGGTGTTCATGGACGGCGACGGCGCCGACGATCCGGGCGCGATCGCAGCACTGGTTGCGCCGATCCAGGGCGGGAGGTTTGATTTCGTCATCGGCTCTCGCGCCCGCGGTGCGCGCGAGCCCGGCAGCATGGCCTGGCATCAACTGGCCGCCGGATATCTGGCCGGGTTCGGGATGCGGGCGATGTACGGGGTGCGCTACACCGACATGTGTGCGTTTCGGGCAATTCGGCGCGAGGCGTTGTTGCGGCTCGGCATGACCGAAATGACCTATGGGTGGAACATCGAGATGCAGATGCGGGCCGCGCGCGCCGGCCTGCGCATTTTGGAAATTCCGGTCAACTACCGATGCCGCAGCGGCGGTGTCTCCAAGGTTGCCGGCAGTCTGCGCGGAACGCTGCGCGCCGCGCCGCGCATTGCGGCGACGTTCGTCCGCGTCGCCGGCACCCGCAGCCAGCCGCGATGATGCGCGCGGACCGTGTGAATCCATTTTGCAAGTGCGGCGCGGCCCGCCAGGGGATTTTTAAAATGCGCCCTGTCCGAAACCGCCTACACGCTGCGCGCTAACCCCATCATTTGCGCAGCCAACATGGCATCACTATCGCATGCAGTTTTTGGCGCCGGCGCGGCGTTGCTGTTTTGGACCTGCATCGGCCTGTGCCTCACGCGGCGCCTGATGCCGCCACTCGCGTTGCCGATGGCGCCCGTCATCGGTTGGGCCGCGTATAATGCCATCGCGTTGCTCATATTCCTGGTCGCGCCGTTCTCCCACGCGACCGTCCTCGCACTGGCCGGATCGGCGTTGGCGATCGCTTTCGCGACGCTGCGTGGACGGGCAAAGCCGGCCCCGTCCGCCGTGCCGGCATGGGCGTACGCCTTGGCTGCCTTGCTGGCGATAGTGCCGGCTGCCGCAATATTGCCGAAGTTCGGAACCGACGCCGTCTACTTGGCTTCACCGATTTTCGATCACGTCAAGGTCGCTATGATCGACGACATGGCGCGGTTGGGCTTCCCGCCGGGCAATCCGTTCTTCGCCGATCCCGAGCATCCGCGGCTCGCCTATTATTACCTGTGGCATTTTGCGGCGGCGCAGTTGGCGCTGGCAACCGGCATCAGCGGCTGGGAGGCGGATGCCGCGATGACGTGGTTCTCGGCCGCCGCCTCTCTTTTCCTAATGATGGGGCTGGCGGCCCGCATCGGCGGCGCGACCGCCGCGGTCCTCGCCGTGGTGGTGTCCGCCACCGCGTCGGCGCGGCCGGTGCTTGCCGCCATTCTCACCCAGAATCGCGTGGATGCCGTGGATGGCGGCATCGCCGGCTGGCTGTATCAGGCGTCCTGGGTGCCGCAGCACATGATGGCGGCTACCTGTGTGCTCGCGGCCGTGACGCTGATGGGCGAACTCGCGGTCCGGCGCAGCGTCCTGCTGGTGGCGGCGCTCGCGCTCGTGGTCGCGGCGGGATTTCGAAAGTTCGACCTGGATCGGTGGAATTACCTTCGCGGTCGCTGCCCCGGCCACGGCGCTCGTCCTTCTCGGCTGCGCCGCGCCCGGCCGGCGTCTGCATTTTCTCGCCGCACTGATCGCGGCGGCTGTGCTGGCGATCGGCGTTGCGGCTCCGCTGTTGCGCGACCAAGTGGCCGCAACATCCGGCAGGGGGGCGCCGGTTGCGCTGCAATTCTTTCACGTGATGGATGATGCCGTGTTCGGGCGGATGCAGGGGTTGCAAGCGTACATGGATCCGCCGGCGTTCTGGCTGTTGCTGCTCCCGCTCGAAGTTCCGGCCGCGTATCTCATCGGCATCGTGGGGCTCGCGACCCTTGCGCGCGAGCGCACCCTCGGTACGGACGCACGGCGCATCGTGGGCACGATGGGAGCGCTGGCGCTTTCGGGCCTTTCGGTCACGTGGCTTCTCGCCAGCACGCTGGCGGAAAACAACGATCTGGGCATGCGCGCCGTGCTGCCGGCTGTCATGGCCCTGACTGTGCTGGCCGCCGGCGCGTTGTCGCGCTGGATGGCGCGGCCCTGCATTGCGGCCGCGGCCTGCATCGCCGTCATCATGGTCGGGCTTGCCGGTGCCGTCGATCTGATCCGGTCGTACTTTGCGGGCGAAATCCAACCGGCGGGTCGAGAATTTGCCGCGTCGCCCGCATTATGGGAGGCGGTTCGCCGGCATACCGCGCCCGGCGAGCGCGTCGGCAACAATCCGCTGTTCCTGCAGGATATGACGCCGTGGCCGGACAACATTTCCTGGGGGCTGCTGGCCAACCGGCGGTCCTGCTATGCCGGCCGGGAAACGACACTCGTCTATACCGCCTTGGGGTTGCAGCGCACTGACGAAGTCAATGCGCAATTCATCAGGGTTTTCACCGGAAACCCGATCCCGGGCGATGTCGAGCAAATGGCCAGTCGCTACGGGTGTCGTGTCATCGTGGTGAGCGGCTTCCGACAGCGCCTGGAGCCAGACCCGTTTGCCGAGAGCCCGCTCTTTCGTCTGGTGGAGGAGCAGCCGGACCGCTGGCGGATCTACCGGTCCGCCAGCGAAGCCGAGCCGTGATTGAAGCTATTTTACGGCGAAATCGCCGGTAGGTGGGCAAAATCGCCATGCTCGGTTGGGCGAATGCGCTCCAACCGCTGGCGATTTTGCCCACGCGGAAAACACGGCGGAGAACACGACCGCGTGGGCAAAATCGCCAAAATCGTCAGGGCCAGACCAGTCGCATTGTCAGGCGATTTTGCCCACCCTACGTTACGCGCCGGGTGCAACATCGCTGGAATTTAGTCTAAATCCCCGCAAACCAGTTGAACCCCTCCTTGCGATAATACGTATCGGGAAAATCATTGGTGACTTCCATCGCGGTCACCCACTTGGCGTTCTTGAAGCCGAGCTTGGTCGCGGTGCGCAGCCGTAGCGGAAAGCCATACGGGTCCGTGATCGGCTCCCGGGCATATTTGGTTGCCAGCATGGTTTGCGGGTGCAGCGCAGACGCCATGTCGAGACTTTCGGTGTAGCCGTCGGCACAACGGAATGCCACGTATTTGGCGGTGGTGTCGGCACCGATCCGCTCGAAGAATGCGCGCAAGTTCACGCCGGACCACTGGCCGATATAGTCCCAGCCCTCGACGCAGATGTGCTTGATGATCATTTCCTGTTCCGGGAGCGCATAAAGCCGCTCCAGGGTCCAGGGCCGCTTGTCCGCGATGAGCCCCGACAACTCCAGCTTCCAGGTCGCGCCATCGACCGGCATCACATCTTCGATGTCGTAGTGCGCGTTGAACCGCGGCGGCTTGACGACCTGGGCCTGCGAATAGGTCGGCGCCAGGTGGTCGGGGCGGAAGATCAAGGCCTGCGCCCGATCGTTCCAGTCGGAGACGGCGCGCAAGACCGTTTGCAATTGCGCATTTTCGGAAGGATCGCAGCCGCCGAGGAGCGTGAGGGCGCCCAGACTCAGCGCCCCGCGCAGCACGTTGCGGCGGTCGATTGTCTCGACAAGTTTGCGGTTCTCAAGCAAGACGCTTTGATCAATACGCGCGCGCGGCCGAAACAAGGATTTCAAGCGGGGTTTCATGACGTCACCCTTCAATGGGTCGGTTCGAGTTGGGCGGCGGCGGATGAACGGTCCTTGACAGGGGGACCGCCGGTGAACATGGCGACGAGCGTATGCGGAACCAGCAGCGCCAGCGCGACGTGCACGATCATGAACAGCACGATCGCCGTCATGCCGAGGAAATGCACGAGGCGCGCATTTTGAAAATTGCCGAACAGCGCCAGCAATTCCGAGAACTGCACCGGCTTCCAGATCGCCAGACCGGAAACGACCATGACGATGCCGGCTAGTGATCACACCGATATAGAGCAACTTCTGTACGGTGTTATACTTGGTCGGGTCTTCGTGCGAAAGGTTGAACCGCAGCGCGTCCTTGACGGTGGCGATCAGTTCGTCGATGCGGATCGGCAACAGCATGCGCCGGAAGCGACCGGTCAAGAGACCGTAGATGAGGTAGCAAAGCCCGTTGATCGCGAGGATCCACATGCCGAAGAAATGCCATTGCAGGCCATGCTGGGCCCATTTGCCGATGGTCAGGATTTCCGGAAAATGCAACACGCCAAAAATGACCTCATCATTGTAGATTTTCCAGCCGCTACCGATCATGACGATCATGGCCACGGCATTGATCCAATGCATGATGCGAATCGGCAGAGGGTGAAGGAGACGCGGCATATTCACGAAACTCCATGAAACGAATGGTTACGGGCCGACATTCGGTTTGGCATCCAGGCAGACGACGTTACTGGCCCGGTTCCGGGGAATCAACCACGCCGGCATGACAAATACGTGCACGATTCCGGCAGGCGGATCACGTTGCGTTGTGGACATGATGAGCGCCAATCAAATTGACGTGCGGGTTCGCCGAAAGTCGCCAAGCCGTGTAAGAATGTCGTTTGTACGCAGCAGAGTAGGCATCTCCATGAACGGTCGAACAGGATTTGAAACTGGCCTGATCGGTTGGCTGCTGGCGGCCTTCGTGGCTGCGGCACAGCCTTGCCATGGCGCAATATTGGGCGAAGCGGCTAATCCGCAGGCGGATATACCCGCCGTCGTACTGGCGCAAACGGCCGGACCGGCGGCCGCCGCCAGCGTGGAAGACGCATCGCCCGCAGCCAAGATGGCCCGGCGCTTCCCGCAGAAGGTCAAGGTGGGCGACCTGATCGGCCTGCCCATCCTCGACGACGATGACGTAACGCTCGGCCACGTCCAACAGGTCGTGCGCAGTCCCGAAGGCAAGATCAAGCTGATTGTGTCCTACTCTAAGTGGTTCGGCTGGTTCGGGCGGCCGGTCGCGGTGCCGATCGAGGTGGTGGCGATTCTGGCCAAACAGATCGCCTCGCTGGACATGCAGCCGGCCGAATACGAGAAGGCGCCGACCTGGACGGCTGGGACCGATCGGCCGATTACAGCGGACGACATCATCCGCATCGCAGTGACGCGCCGCTGATTCGCTGCCGCTCTTGCGGCACACGGACAGCGCATGATTCGTGTCTGCCGGGGGGCGCCGGAATCCGCTTGCCAGCCCTACAGCCCCGCGCCGGTTGCGAGGAAGCGCGCGGCCTCCGCCGCCGTCGCCTTATCGGTGTCGCGATCGAGCATGTAATTGGCTGCCCGCATGCGCTCAACCGGGATGGCGCCGATGAGTGGGGCAAGCGCGCGGCGCAGCACCGCATCATCCCGGCGTCGCGGCGACAGCAGGATCACCGCGTCGTAAGCCGGAATGGCGCCCTTAACGTCGGTAAGGACGGTCAGGTGATCCGCCGCAATGCGGCCGTCGCTGGAGAATGCCGAGATCACATCGACGCTGCCGTCGCCAAGTGCGCGGTACATGAATGTCGGGTTAAACGATTTCGTTTCCGCGAAGACGAGCCCATAGTCTCGCCGCAAGGCGTCCCATTCGGGCCGGCCGAGAAATTCAAGGTCGCTGCCGAGCCGCAGCCGTGGTGCGAGTGGGACCACATCGGCGATCGTTACGATACTCGCGGCGGCCGCACGGTCGGATCGCATGGCCAGCGCATAGGCATTCTCGAATCCCAGTGCGCCCAGCACCGTCACCCCGTAGCGCTCGCGCAACTCGGCCGTCAGTTCCCTGAGCATCGCCTCGCGGGGCGGGGTGTCGCGGCGCCCCAGCACGTTCGTCCATAAGGTGCCGGAATAATCCACATAGGCGTCGATGTCGCCACCCGCGAGCGCGCGGAAAATGATCGCCGAGCCCAGTCCGGCTTTGCGGTCGACCCGGTGGCCGGCCGTTTCCAGGCGCTCGGCTATCAGTTCGGCCAGAATGAATTGCTCGGAGAAATTTTTGGCCCCGATCACATAAGCATCGCCGCGCCCCGCAAGGAGCGGTGCGCCGGCCACCGCGGCACCGAGTACCAAAATGGCCAGTCCGGCGGCCATCCGCGCCTTGTTGCGGCCGGCGACGGCCGTTTCGATCAGCCCGAGCGCTAAATCCACGACGAGCGCCAGCGCCACCACGGCGGCACAGCCGATCAGCACCGCGACCCAGTCTTCGGTCTGCAGCCCTGTGAAGATGAAATTGCCGAGGCTGGTTTGGCCAACGGTCGTGGCGAGCGTCGCCATGCCGATAGTCCACACCGCGGCGGTGCGGATGCCCGCCATGATCACCGGCGCCGCCAACGGCAATTCGACCTGTATCAATTTTTGCCGCGGCGTCATGCCAACGCCGTCGCGCAGCCTCCAGATAGGCAGGTTCGATACCGAGCAGGCCCGTCACGGCGTTGCGCAAGACCGGCAGCATCGAATAGATCGTCAGCGCCAGCACCGAAGGCAGGAAGCCGAGCGCCGGTACCGCGAAGCCGAACAGCTTTGTCGTGAGGGCCGACAGGCCGAGCAGCAGCGGATAAAACAACGCCAGCAGCGCCAATCCCGGAACGGTCTGCACAAGGCTTGCGAGCCCCAGCACGGCGAAGCGCAACCGCGCCCGGCGTGATGCCGCAATCGCCAGCGGCAGGCTGATCGCGATGCCCAGCGTCAGTGCGGCGGCGCATAGCAGCACATGCTGCGCGGTGTAATCCGGCAGCCGCGCCAGCGCGCTGGTGACGCGCTCATCCATCGGGGACCTCCTGCCGCGCCATGTCCCGGCCGTGTGCCTCCATGAGGACCCCAATGCGCTCGGCCTGGCGCCGCGGCACTGCGATCAGCGCCGCGGCCTCCGGCCCACCGCCGCCGGCGAGCAGGGCCGCCGGTGTATCGTCCGCGACAACGCGCCCTGCGCTCATTACGACGATGCGGTCGGCGAGCAGGACTGCTTCCTGCACGTCGTGCGTGACCATCACGGTGGTCATGCCGAGCCGGTCATGCAGACCCCGATAGGCTGTGCCGAGCGAGTCTCTTGTCACCGGATCGAGCGCTCCGAACGGCTCGTCCATCAGCATCACCCGCGGCCGTGCCGCCAGCGCGCGGGCGACGCCTGCCCGCTGGCGCTGCCCGCCGGACAGCGCATGCGGAAAGCGTTCGGCAAAACTGCGCGGCAATTCCACCAGGTCGAGCAACTCCGCGACGCGTGCGGCGATGTCCGGCTGCGGCCATCCGAGCAACCGCGGCGTAATGCGGATATTTTCCCCGACCGTCATGTGCGGAAACAGGCCGATGCCCTGGAACACATAGCCGATGCGGCGGCGCAGCTGCGGCCCGTCCAGGGTCGCGACGGGCGTGCCTTCGAAGCGCACCTCGCCGTGATCCGGCTCGCTTAGCCGATTGATCATCTTCATCGCCGTGGTCTTGCCGGCCCCGGAGGCCCCGACCAGAGCGACAAAGCTGCCTGCCTCGATCCGCAGCGAGACGTCATCGAGCACGCGGCTGCGATCGCCGCCAAAGGACTTCGCGATCCGGTCCAGTTCGATGAGCGGGGGTGATGGCATGGGATTTCGAAGATACGGCGGGACACGACCGCGTGTGGCAAAATCGCCGGCAACGTGAACGCCGCAGCATGCGCCGCGTCAGGCGATTTTGTCTACCCTTGTCGGCTCGCCGACTGTCGCTATTTCAGTACCATGCTTAGAAAAGCTGTGTTCTGCTTGCAACAGTCCACGCGCTTCGTATCGCCTGCTGCGCCGCGGCTCGCCGAATCGCCACGATTGAACGTGAATCATCCGAGATCGGACCGGCCATGAGAGCATCTGGAACAGATCGAGGTTGGCTATGAGCAAGACGATGTCCGCGGATGCGCTCGATGCAGCGCTGCCTTGGTATGCGGCCGGTACGCTCGATGCGCGCGAGGCGGACCAGATTGAGGCGGCGCTTGCAGCCGACAACGCGCTTGCCGGCCGTCTTGACTCTGGTGCGCGAGGAAATGACCGCAACCGTTCTTCTCAACGAGGCCCTTGGGGCGCCTTCGGCACGGGTAATGGATGATTTATTCAAGGCGATCGACCGGGAACGCACTGCACCCGTGGTAACGAGATCGGCTGTACCGCCGCCGCGATCCTTGAATTCCTGGCGGCGCTCCGTGTCCGCCTAGCGGGGCGGTTCTAGCGAGCTAGACTGTCACCGGCTTACCCTTCTCCGGCACCACGACCGTGGTCGGGTGGCCTTTCATCTCTGCAATAAATTTGTCCGCGTTCGGCTCGATGATCGGAAACGAACCGTAGTGGCAGGGGATCACCTTATCGAGCTTGAGGAAGCGCTTGACGGCGATTGCCGCGGTCTTGGGGCTCATGGTGAAGCGGTCGCCGATCGGCACCATGGCGACCTTGGGCTCGTGGATCTCGGCGATCAGCGCCATGTCGGAAAAAATATCGGTGTCGCCGAGATGGTAGACCGTGGGCTCGCCCGGGGCCTTGACGATGACGCCGCACGGATTGCCGAGATAGATCGGCATGCCGTTGGTAATATCGCCGGAGGAATGATCGGCGCGCACCAGCGTCACGGTGAAACCGCCTTGGTCGGTGGTGCCGCCGGTGTTCATCGGATCGAATTTCTGCAAACCTTTGCCGGCAAGCCACATGCATAGGTCGTAATTGGTGATGACCTGCGCTCCGGTCGTGGCCGAAATGTCGAGCGCATCGCCCACATGGTCGCCATGGCCATGGGTGAGGACGATGTGGGTCACGCCGCGGATCGCCGCCGCCTTATCGGACACGAAGGCCGGGTTGCCGGTGAAGAACGGGTCGATCAATACGGCCTTGCCGGCGAAGTCGAGACGGAAAGCGGAATGGCCGTACCAGGTGATCTGCATGGCGGTCGAGTCCTCGGTTGCGAAATGGTCGGCCGGAAGATACGCGATGCGACGCCAAGATCAACGCGGGAACGCCGGAACATCACCCCGCGAGCGCCTGTGGCGGAAGACCGTCGTTCATCCTGCCGGCGGCAATACCCGGATGCGGTGTCGAAGCGGAGAAATTTATTGCTTCGCGATAGCCGTGATCTTGTTCGGCGATTGTTGCGCGACCGGTTCGAACGCACCGGCACGCGCGGTTCGCATCATAAATTTGTGCATCCGGTCATACACCGCAGCGTTATCGTGCCGCATCCGAAACGAAATTTGTCGGTCGGCACAGTGAAAAGCATCTACAGGCAGGCCGGTTGGCCCACAGATGGAGACTGGTGATGCCGCACTACATCGCTCTCATCCACAAGGAGGCGGACAGTTGCTACGGGGTGTCGTTCCCGGATTGGCCTGGCGTGGTGACGGCAGCGGGTACCATCGACGAAGCCAGGCAGCGGGCCGCGGAAGTGCTGAGCTTCGCGGCGGAAGACTGGCCCAACGCCGACGGTTCGGCAGGATTTCCGCGCCCTCGCAGCGTCGATGATCTGCGTGCCGAGCCGGATTTTCGCGCCGACCCAGTGGATGCGGTACTCGCAGCCGTACCCTTGCGGCTCGATGCGGAGGCCGCAGCGTAGTGCTCTGCGCCGCCTCCTGGATCGGCTTCGTACTGTCGGCGTTCTTGGCGAACGGCTGTCGCCGCGTATAAATGACCCAATAAATAATCTTACGCCGGTTCGTCCGCGATCGGATTGCGCAAAACCCCGATCCCCTCGATCTCGATCTCGCAGACGTCACCGTGGCGCATCCAGGCGGGGGGCTTGCGGGCGTGGGCGACGCCCGAGGGCGTGCCGGTGAACAGCACGTCGCCGGGCTCCAGCGTAATGCCTTGGGTGGCGTAGACAATGGTTTCGGCGACCGGGAACATCATGTTCGATGTATTGTCGGACTGCATCACCTTGCCGTTGATCCGGCTCTCGATCTTCAGGCCTTTGCCGCCCGCAGGGAGCTCATCGGCGGTAACAACCCAAGGACCCATGCTGCCGCTATGATCGAAGTTCTTGCCCATGTGCCACTGGGTGGTATGCCGCTGAAATTCCCGGATCGACCCTTCATTGCCGCAGGTATAGCCGGCGACGCAGGACAGCGCGTTTTCCAGCGTCATGTGCTTGGCGCGCTTGCCGATGACGACGACCATTTCGGCCTCGTAGTCGAAGGTTTCCGACAGCAGCGGCCGGATCAGCGGCTGCTGGTGCGCCACCAATGAATTCAGGCCGCGGGCGAACAGGGTGGGAAATTTCGGCAAGTTATCGGCGTAGCGGCCTTCCTTGACGTGTTCGAGATAATTCAGGCCAAGGCAGATGATCTTGCCGGGCCGCGCCACCGGTAGCGCGTAGGTTATGCCCGCAAGCGGACGCCGGGCCGATGCGGGTGCCTTGCGGACAAGGTCGGCGAGCGGTGAAAGGTCGCCGGCATAATGGCTCAGCACCGCAGCGAGATCGCCGGGCAGCCGCGGCTCCACGGCCTGAAGATCGACGACCTGTTCGTCCTCGACGATGCCGAGCCGCAACCCGGCGTCCGTCGTAAAGCCGACAATTTTCATGAAATCCCCCCAAAACCGCAAAGGCTCCCGCCGACGGCACCGTTGTCGGCGATCATTACTTCAGACGCCCGCTGCTGCTTTAACGCGAGCCGGCGCCAATGGCTCAAAACGCGGAGCTCGTTGCCGCGTCTGCGGGCGTGGCGATCTTCGCCTTGAGGACGTGTACGGAAAAATAGCCGTCGGCATCCACATAGGTTGCGGCGCTTGTCCATCCGGCACCGCGAGCGTGGCAGCGAAACGAGTTGGCCGTGTATTTATAGCTGTTTTCGGTATGGATCGTTTCGCCGCGGCGGAATTCAAAGGACTTGTCGCACACGCGAACCTTTTGGCGGGCGACGCTGACGAGGTGCATTTCGACGCGGCGCTGATCCTGATTGTAAAACGCGCGATGGCGAAAACCGGACAGATCGAAATCGCCGCCGAGCTCGCGATTGATTCGGGTCAACAGGTTGAGATTGAACGCGGCGGTGACGCCGGCGCCGTCATTATAGGCGGCGGTCAGAATATCGGGGTCCTTGACCAGATCGATGCCGACGATGAATAGCGCGCCGGGGCCCAGGAGCGTGGCGGCTTGCCGCATCAATGCATTGGCTTCGTGGGGCTCGAAATTTCCGATGGTGGAGCCGGGGAAAAAGCCGACGCGCGGTCGCAGTCCAAGTATTTGGGGAAGTTTGAACGGCTTGGAAAAATCCGCCGTAACCGGCGCCACTTTGAGCCGGGGAAACTCCTGCTGCAGTTGGGCGATCTCGTCGGGCGGGAATTCGCCGGAAATATCGACCGGTACATAGGCGGCGAACTGCGGGGCCGTACGTAACAGAATGCGGGCCTTTACCGCGGAACTGGCGCCGAATTCGACCAACGCCGCATCGGGCGGGACCAATTTTGCGATGGCGCCGGAATGTGCCTCCAGAATATCCACCTCGGTGCGGGTCGGATAATACTCCGGCAACGCGGTGATCCGCTGAAAAAGTTCCGACCCGGCCTGATCGTAGAAATATTTCGGCGGCAACCGTTTGGGATCCGCCGCCAGCCCCGCCAGCACGTCGTCGGCGAACAGGCGCGCCGTCTCGCTGACCGCTTGGGGGCGCGGCTTCCTGACCGCGATGCTCATGGGGTGCCTCTCATCGGCATGGTGAAGGCCTAGGCTCTGGCCGAAAATTCGGCGAGCCGCAGGCCGGTGAACTGCCAGCGGGCAGCGGGATAAAAGAAATTGCGGTAGCTTGCCCGCGCATGACCCGGCGGGGTTGCCACCGACGAACCGCGTAATACCATCTGATTGACCATGAACTTGCCATTATATTCGCCGAGAGCGCCCGCGGCGGCTCGATACCCCGGATAGGGCAGATAAGCACTGCGCGTCCATTGCCAGACGCTGCCGAACGCGTCGCTTAAGACGCCGGCACGCGCAGCGACTTCCCACTCGGTCTCGCTCGGCAATGATTTGCCGGCCCAGCGGGCGAATGCGTCGGCTTCGTAATAGCTCACATGACTGACCGGCATATTGGTATCGATCGGACGCCAGCCGCCGAGCGTAAAGCCCTGCCACGTCCCACCGCTATCGCGCCAATGTCCGGGCGCCGTCCAACCCTCCGCCACCGCGGTTGCCCAACCATCGGACAGCCACAGGTCCGGCCGTGCATAACCGCCATCGTGTACGAAGGCGAGCCACTCGCCGTTGGTCACCAGACTGCGCGCTACGCGCACCGGGCCGACCAGTGCACGGTGGGCCGGGGTCTCGTTGTCGAAGCAGAAGCCCGTGGACTGGTGGCCGACGGTATGAATCCCCTCCGGCAGTTCATGCCAACCGGTACCAACGCTCTCGCGCGGGGGCCACCCCCATTGCGGATCGTAAACGGGTTCGGCGGGATTCTGCGAAAATGCATGCAGGATGTCGGTTAGCATCAGTTCCTGGTGCTGCTGCTCGTGGTGCAGTCCGATTTCGATCAGCGGCACAGCACGTTGAAGCACCGGCGGGGTTGCATCCGTCAACAATTTATTTACGGCTTGGTCCACATAAGTCCGATAGTGTGTGACTTCGGACGCATCAGGCCGCGTCAGGAGGCCGCGCTTCGGCCGCGCATGCCGAGGTCCGGCGGCCACATAGTAGGAGTTGAATAGGAGGGCAAAGCGTTCATCGTAACAGCGGTAGGCGGGCACATGGGGCCTCAGTACGAACTGCTCAAAAAACCATGTCGTGTGCGCCCGGTGCCACTTGATCGGACTGGCGTCCGGCATCGATTGAACGACTTGGTCTTCCGGCGACAGGGGCGCAGCCAAGCGCTCGGTGTCATCGCGAATCTCACGAAAAGCCGCGATCCATGCGGCACGCGATTGCGCGCCCTCACCATGGGGCCAACTTATAGAGGGGCCCGACCGCGCTGGTCGCTTTGGCGACCTGTCCACTTCCGGATTCATACATCAAACCGTCATGGCAAACGCCGACCATGGTCGAATCTGCCGTTTTGCCATCGTGTCGCCCCACATAAGGCGGACTTGCGCCTTTTGCAACAGCGATGCTGCGATGCGGTGCCGACTTAGCCTGCGTAGGTGCTCCTCACCTTCGTAGGGTTGAAACGCCCCCAGTAGCAATCGGTTCCGACTTTCCCCGTGGCGGCAGCAGGCGAATATGCGGGCCGAGCCGGCCCGAAGCCCAAAACTCCTCGATCTCGGCGAACAAGGCGGTCAACAGCATTACCACCTCCTGCGGCGTATAGGACCGTGACCAGCACATTAGCCGCTCAAGCAGTGGCCGGTCCTGACGAAACCAGCCGCGAGTCGTGTGATGGCTGCCGGGCGATAGCCGCCCCCAACACGGGCCGTAATAGGGAACGATATCCTCAGGTGGGATCCGTTTGCCGCGAAAAACGACGCCTTGGGCACCGCATTTGCCAAAATTTACCACAAACCGCGGACGCCCGGACTTTTCCCACTGAATGTCGCAAACATCGATGGCCCGCGTGCTGATGCGGCGAAACGTCAAAAACTGGGGGGCTCCGCGCATGTTGACCGCGAAGCCTTTCGCGTTCAGATAAGGAACAAACACCCGTTTGATTTCCTGGCGGAGCGGCGTGGTGGGTCCCATGATCAGAATTCCTCCAGCAGGCGCCGGTGGCAGCAAATCCGGTCGAAATTTTGGCTTTCGTGCCCGGGGCACCGGACGGGTCGGCCTCGCGAGGATTTGCCTCCGCACACGAACCGTTCTACCTTTCGCGGGTTCGCAGCGCGCCAGCCCATTCTATGCCCTCAATCCAGGGTCCATCCATGCCCCACATCACCGCCGACGACGGCGTGAAACTGTTCTACCAGGAAACTGGCGCCGGCATCCCGGTCGTATTCGTGCACGAGTTCGCCGGCGACTGGCGGTCGTGGGAAGGCCAGCTACGCCATTTCGGACGGCGCTACCGTTGCATCGCCTATAATGCACGCGGCTATCCGCCCTCCGATGTGCCGGAGAATCCCGAGAACTACTCCCAGGCCCGTGCCCGGGACGACATCCGCGCCGTGCTGGACGGCCTGAACATCGACAAGGCCCATGTGGTCGGTCTGTCCATGGGTGGCTTTGCGACGCTGCATTTCGGCTTTACCTACCCGGATCGGGCGCAATCGCTCACCATTGGTGGTTGCGGCTATGGCGCAGCACCCGATCAGCGCCAGATGTTCGCCGCCGAGGCGCAGGCCGCCGCCGCGCGATTCGAGGGCGGCGTCGGGGCCGCCGCGGAATCCTACGCGCTGGGGCCGACCCGGGTGCAGTTCCAGAACAAGGACCCGCGCGGCTGGCGCGAATTTGCCGATCAGTTGGCCGGACATTCCGGTAAAGGTTCGGCGCTGACCATGCGCGGCGTGCAGGCGCGCCGGCCGTCGCTCTACGATCTCACCGCGGAGATCGCCAAGATCACCGCGCCCACGCTGATCATGACCGGCGACGAGGACTGGGCCTGCCTGGAGCCCGGCATCATGATGAAGAAGCTGATCCCCCGTGCCGGCCTGGTGGTGATGCCGAATTGCGGCCACACCATCAATCTCGAGGAGCCCGGCGAATACAATCGGCTGTTGGAAAGCTTCCTGCATGCGGTGGACGCCGGGACGTGGCCCGCGCGGGATCCGCGCGCGATGGCGCCGGCGATCCTGGGCCGTTAAGCCCTAGCGTTGTACCAACCGCGCGCCAAAGCAAACTTAGAACGGAGGGGTGATCGTGATCCAAGTCTTGATCGCAATGTACTTGGCGTCGGGCGTCGGGTCGGACCACACGCAAACCAGCATCGGGCACGCTGCCGTGAGCCCGGCCACAGCCAAAGCAATCATGGCACAGGAGATCGTGGCACCAGAAACCATGGTGCACGATGCCATGGCGCAAGGGGCGCAGAGCGGCACCGGGTTCTGCGGGTGGGTGGGCGTGACGGTTAGTCCGATGACCCCGGCATTCGCTCAGAGCCTTGGCATGACGCAGCCCTACGGAGCGATCTTCGACACGCCCGAACCGGGCAGTCCCGCGGCCGCCGAAAACAAAATCGAACAGGGCGACGTTCTCCTCGCGATCAACGGGACGCCGCTTGCGCGGGCCAGCGATTTCGCGGCAATCATCTCGATGATCGCGCCCGGGGACGAAGTGCATTTCGACATGGTGCGTAACGGCGACGCCATCCAGCGCAAAATGGTGGTCGAAGCGGTGCGATGCCGGACCAATGGATAACAGGAAACTGGGTGCGCATGCTGTTCTGCGCCTCGCGTCTACGCTACGCGCTGCCGCTTTGGGGGCCCCGCGCAGATCAAAAAACCGGCCGGCGACTGGCATGTGGCGCAAAGGACGGGAATTGCGATGAACATAGCTGTTCCATTGGTTGACGCCAACGCGCCGCAGCGTGGCCTCCTGTCCATGATGCTCATGGCGATAGCCACTGGGGTCGTCGCCGGAGTTGGCGCCTGGGGCTTTCGCATGTTGATCGGACTCGTCCACAATGTGATGTTTCTGGGCAAGTTTTCCTTTGCCTACGACGCCAACGTGCATACGCCCCCAAGCCCTTGGGGCATCGGCGTTATGCTTGTCCCGGTCGTCGGCGCGGTGGCGGTGGCCTGGCTGGTCAAGAACTTCGCACCCGAAGCAAAGGGGCATGGCGTCCCCGAAGTCATGGATGCCATCCACTATAACGAGGGACGGATCCGCCCGCAGGTCGCGATTGTAAAGTCCTTGGCATCGGCCATTTCGATCGGCAGCGGCGGCTCGGTGGGGCGCGAGGGCCCCATCGTTCAGATCGGTTCGGCTTTCGGCGCAACGCTCGGCCAGATCGTCGCGATGGCTGCCGCCGACCGCGTGAAGTCTCATCGCCGCCGGCGCCGGTGCCGGCATCGCCGCAACCTTTAATGCGCCGCTGGGCGGCTTCGTTTTTGCTGTCGAGTTGCTCCTGATTTCGATCGACGCACGAAATGTGCTGCTGGTGGCGACCGCAACGGCAATCGCCACCGGCATCGGTCGCCTGCTCCTGGGGACCTATCCTGCGTTTTTCATTCCGGCTTTGGAGGTGCCTGATTATTCTATCGGGCAGCCATGGGCGATGGTCGCGTTCCCGCTGCTAGGTATCTTGATGGGCTTTCTGTCGGTCGCCTTCATCCGCAGCATCTACGGGATGGAGGACCTGTTCGACGCCATTCCGGGGAACGACTACACCCGCCATATGCGGGGCATGCTCGGCGTCGGCCTCATGATGGCCGTCATCTTCCGCTGTACCGGGTATTACTACATTCAGGGCGTCGGCTACGCCACCATCGTGGATATTCTGGATGGATCGTTGACCAACCCGTGGTTTCTGCTCGTGCTTATGGCGCTCAAACTCCTGGCAACCAGCTTGTCGCTGGGCTCGGGTGGGTCCGGCGGGGTGTTCTCGCCGGCGTTGTTCGTCGGCGCGACCGGTGGCGCCGCGTTCGCCTATTTGTGTCAGGCGATATTCTCCGGCGTGCATATCGATTGCGCGACTTTCGCCATCGCCGGGATGGCGGCCATGATCAGCGGATCAACCGGCGCGGTTTTGTCCGGCATCATTATGGTTACCGAAATGACTAACGACAGTTCGGTGACGCTGACCTTGGTTATTACCTGTGCGACCGCTTATGCGGTTCGCAAACTCATCATGGACGAGAACATCTACACCATGAAGTTGCGCGCGCGCGGGCATATGGTGGCGGAGGGCCTGCGGGCGATGACGCCGCCCAGCCCGCGGATCGCAGACGCGGTTCCCGTCGGGGGCAAAGTACCGGTCGCCGCAGGCTGCACCGCATATCGGCGCGGATGTCCGCGAAGCTAGTTTTGACTAAATTCCGAGCATCCCGGGTATAGACTATAGGATTCACAAGATCGCCCTTTCCCCTGCTGTGATGTTTGCGATACCATCCGGCTTCACGGCAGATGCGCGCGACCCAATTGCGCGAAAACGTTTAAGGGTCGAGCCATGCGCTTCACGTGCCGCCCCGTGGATGCCTCGTTCTTTGACATCGCGCCCATGCGCTTTACAAACGTGGTGGAATTGGATGCTGCGCCGGAAAGGGTGTTCGCCATTTTCGACGACGAAAATTCCTGGCCGCAATGGTTTCGTGCCATTCACAAAGTGGTATGGACCAGCAACAGGCCTCACGGGTTAGGGGCCACCCGCACGGTGATGCTGGCGATGGTCACCGCTGACGAGCGCTTCTTTCGATGGGAGCAGGATCGTGGTTTTTCGTTCTACCTGACCGGCGCGTCCCTGCCGCTGGCCCACGCGTTTGCGGAGGACTACCAGCTGGAGGAGGTTGTGCCGGGCAAGACGCGGTTCACCTATCGCGTGGCGATCGAACCGCGCCTCGCCCTTGCCGTCGGCGGTCCCATCGGGCGGAACTACTTCGGATCGATGTTCGCGAGCGCGTGCAAAAGCCTGCGGAGCTACGTCTTGAAAGCCGGGACCTGATATTCGTTAGGCTGACGGGGTGACGGCAGCAAAGGACGGCCTTTGGCGCAGCCGAGAAATCTGCGTCGTCTGCCCCAAAGTGCAGGCCGTAGTTCGTTACGACGCGGAAAATCACTTCCGTCACCCTCGCTAACAGGGATCAGGGAAGAGAGGAAAGTCGAGATGAATGGGGCACAAGCGTTGTTCAAAGCGCTCGTTAACGCGGGCATCACGACATGTTTCGCCAATCCAGGCACGTCGGAGATGCAGCTCGTCTATGAAATCGGGATGACCGACAAAGTGCGTCCCGTCCTCTGTCTGCAGGAGGACGTCGTCACGGGGGCTGCCGACGGCTATGCGCGCATGACGGGTGCGCCGGCCTTCACGCTCCTGCATGTCGGCAGCGGTTTCGGCAATGGCATCGCCATGCTGCACAACGCGGGCCGGGCCAATACGCCCATCGTCAATGTGGTCGGCGCGAACGCTTCCTATCATCAGCCCAATAACCCTGAGCACGAATTGATCAATGGCCACATAACGGATCTCGCCCGCGTGGTGTCGCACTGGGCGCAGGAGGCGCGGAGCGCCTCGAACCTGGGTGAATTGGGCGCGGAGGCGGCGGCGCTCGCGAAAACGGGGAAGATCTGCACCATCGTGGCGCCGACCAACTGGCACTGGGAAGAGGCGAACCCGCCGCCTGTCGTTCCCGCTTCGCCGGGACGGCCAAAGACCGCCGCAGAGGCAATCGCGCGCGCCGCGGCGATGCTGAAGAACGGCAAGAAAACCGGTCTGGTGTTGGGTAACCTCGCCTTGCACGGAGAGGCGCTGGACATCGCCGGACGCATCGGGGCCAAGACGGGCGCGGCGCTCTTGTCGGAAATATTTCCCTCTTATCATCTTTCGCGCGGCGAAGGGCGACCGCCCGTGGACCTGATCCCCTACGAATTCGAAGTCTGCCTCAGGTTTCTACAACCCTTCGAGCAGCTGATTTTTGTCGGCGCGCTGTTTCCGGTCGCCACATTCGCCTACAAGAACAAGCCCGTGATGAAGAGCCCGCCAGGGTGCGATCTTTTCATAATGTCTTCGGTCGAGCAGGATTTGACGGCGGCGCTGAGGTCGCTTGCCGAGGCGATAGGCGCGGCCGGCGCAGCGGCGCCACGGCAGTCTCGCGGCGAAGCCAAGGCGCCAAGCGGGGAGCTGACAGCCGAAGCCATCGGGCAGTCGCTCTGCATGCTGATGCCCGACAACGCCATTCTTGTCGATGAAGCGGCGACCAACGGCCCGCCGATCTTCGCGGCGACGAAGGGCGCTCGCGCGCATGACTATCTGGCCCCCGTCAACGGGGGGGCCATCGGGGGTGGTTTGCCCCTGGCTCTCGGCGCGGCGATCGCGTGCCCCGACCGGAAGGTCGTTCATCTCCAGGCGGACGGCAGCGGCATGTACACCGTCCAGGCATTGTGGTCGATGGCGCGAGAGAAGACCGACATCGTCATCGTCATGCTTAAGAATGACGCTTATGCCATTCTGGGCCTCGAGATGGCGCGGGTTCGCGAAAACGAGCTCAACGCCAAGATGAAATCCATGCTCGATCTCGACAATCCGACGCTCGACTGGGTGAATATCTCGACGGGTCTCGGCGTGCCGGCGACGCGGGCGGGAACGGCAGAGGAGTTTCATCGACAGTTCGAGGCCGCGCTCGCCGCCAAGGGGCCGCACCTGATCGCGTGCCAGGTCGCCGCTCGGAAAGACTTGGCCGCGCTCGAAGATTATATTCACAAGAACCGCTGAGGGTTTGTTTTCGATCGACTTGGTTCGAAAGCGCCGTTTCGCATTGCGAACGATGCTCACGTGCGAGCGGCATTGGCGATCGCGGTGAAATTCCGCCGCGGCGCCAGTAGGGCGAAGCTGCCGGCCCCCCCAGGCAGCAACGGGAGAGTGAGTCGAACATGAGCATGACCAGGACGATTTGGCTCGGCCTGCTGGCCATTGCTGTCGCCGTCACGACGGCCGGCGCGCCGGCAGCCGCGCAGCAGCCCAAGCCCAACATTATGTTCATCATGGGCGACGACATCGGCTGGATGCAGCCGAGCATCTACCATCGCGGGCTGATGGTAGGCGAAACCCCCAATATCGACCGCATCGGCAACGAAGGCGCGATCTTCATGGACTATGTGGCCATGCAGAGCTGCACCTCCGGGCGCAATGCCTTCTTCACCGGCATGTATCCGCTGCGCACCGGCCTGATCCCGCCGGAACTGCCCGGCAGCCCGGCTTACCTGCGGCCCGGCACCCCGGCGCTTGCAAAATTCTTGCTCGATCTCGGCTACAACACCGGCGAGTTCGGCAAAAACCATCTGGGCGACCACACCGAGGCACTGCCGACCGCGCACGGCTTTCAGGAATATTGGGGCTATCTATATCACCTCGACGCCATGCAGCAGGTGAGTTTCCCGGACATCAACCGCAGCCCGACCGACCAGGGCGTCGCCCCGCCGTGCAAAAATACTCCGATCCCCGGCCTTCCCGACACCCCGGGCGTGGATCCGGCGACCACCACCTGCCTGACGCCACCGCGTCCCGTGCTGTGGTGCAAATCTGCCGACGGCACGCAGCGGAACCAGCGCTGCAGCGACGAGGGACCGCTGACGCTCGATCGTTCGCGGACCGTGGACGAGGAAATCTCGTCGAAGGTGATCGACTTCCTCGACCGCAACGACCCCAAGAAGACCAACAAGCCGTTCTTCGTCTGGTACAACCCGGCGCGCATGCACGTCACCACGATGCTGTCGCCAAAATATGAGGCCATGCTCGGCGAGCGGGGTGGCAAGGACTGGGGTATCAACGAAGCCGGCATGAAGCAGATGGACGACAACATCGGCTACGTGATCAAGAAGCTGGAAGACATGGGCCAGCTCGACAACACCATTGTGGTGTTCACCACCGATAACGGCGCCGAGGCGATTTCCTTCCCGGATGGTGGCGTTACGCCGTTCAAGGGCCAGAAGGGCGAGGCCTGGGAAGGCGGCTATCGCGCCCCGCTGGTGGTGCGCTGGCCGGGCCATATTAAGCCGGGAACAGTGAAGAACCAGTTGTTCGCGGCGCTCGACTGGCTGCCGACCCTGGTCGATATCGCCGGCGGTGCGAAGGGCGACGCGCTGAAGCGGCAGATCGAGGCCGGCCAGTATCCCGGCATCGTCAAGACCACGCTCGACGGGTTTGACCAGCGCGAGTACCTTGAAGGCACATCGAACAAGTCGGCGCGCGACGTCTTCTTTTACTACTCGGGCGCGACGCCGTCGGCGGTGCGCTACAAGAACTGGAAGATGTACTACAACATGTCGCAACCGGGAGCGGAGGGATGGATCATGCCGCTGATTCCGTTCCACTTCACCCTGGTGCAGAACATCAAGCGCGATCCATTCGAGCAGAATGTCGGCCTGAACCAGAAGTCGACGATGTTGAACGGGCGGCGCGCTGGGCGCCCCGTCCACCGCCTATCTGTACGACTGGAACTTGCTGCCGATCGGTCAGCAGTTGTGGGAGAAGGAATTGCTCTCCTACAAAGCGTTCCCCCCGCTTCAGGCGCCGGAAACCTACAATCTCGATGGGATCCTGAAGGCGGTGCAAGCGTCAGGGCACGCGGCCGAATAGCCGAGTGAAACGCGTGTGATGCCACGACGCGAGCGGCCGGCGGCCGCTCGCGTATAGCTGCCGAAGAATTCCCTGGCAATATGAAAGGAAAAACCCAATGCGAACACTGTTCTTGGCTTCGATTTCGGCGATCGGGATAGCGATGGCCGCAACGATGGGCGCTGACGCGCTTCCGGTCAATGCCACGGTCATCGGAGAGGCGGCGGATGCGAACCCGCCCGTCATTGAGGCGTACTACGGTCCGTATCACCCGTCCCGTTACTACCGTTCGCGCTATTGGCGCTCGCGGCACTGCTTCCAGGATTGTCCCGGCAGGCAGTAGGAATCTTCGCTTCCGTAGGATAAATGCGCACCGTCCACGCCCTTGCGGCATACGAGCGTTGCCAGCGAGGGCAGGGAGAGAGGCCGCTACTACATGGGGGGCCGCGCGCTTCCGTCCGTGCCGTTACGGAGCGCCGATGGCGTGGACAGCTGTTGCCCGGCGCCGCCAACCGGAATGCGCAAGCTCTAATAAACATGGAGACCATCATGGCGATGGGAAATGTGGACGGACGCGGTGATGCAGGGCTTCCCGCAAGGGCCGCGATACGGCGCCATTGGATTCTCTTTATGATCCCGGGCGTCCTGATGGTCATCCTCGGCTTGCTCGCCGCGGCCGCCCCGATTATGGCTACGCTGTTCGTGGAAACCTTCGCGGGATGGATGTTCCTCACCGGCGGGTTCGTGGGGCTCGCCGCCCTGTTCACCGCCAAGGATGTGCCGGGCTTCGTCTGGACTTTGCTCGGTGCCGTGCTGGCGATCCTCATCGGCGCATTCCTGGTGTGGCGCCCGCTGGTCGGGGTCCTGACCCTGACGATCGCGCTGGCCGGCTATTTCGCCGCCCACGGCATTACGCAAATCGTCACCGCGATCGCGCACCGGGACGTGGTCGTGCCGTCCTGGCCGTGGATGGCGGTCAGCGGCGTCGCCGACCTGATCCTCGCCGCGATCGTGGTCGCGGGCTGGCCGGGGACGTCGGTTTGGGTACTCGGCCTGCTCGTCGGCATCAGCCTGGCGCTGTCCGGAGCCGCGCTGGTGATGACCGCAGTCACATGCCGTGCGGTCGATGAGCTAGTGCCGCGCGGCGGATGAATCCGGCGGGGCGTCGGGAGACCGACAAAAAAGTCATCATGGACGACAGCATGTCCCTCTCATTTACTGATGACATTCGCGATTCTCGACCCGGTTGGTTGCCAACGGCGTGTATGGTGGTGGCAAGATGTAACATTGCCGATCTCGGACTCGTCAGCCCTGACCGTGGTGACGGCAGGACGGAGTGGCGGATATACCGACCTTGCTCACGCTACAGTCCCCTGGAGGAAGTCGTATGGAGGATCATAATGCATAGTCAGGCAAGCGCAAACCGCTGGGGCCGTCGTAACAACTATGGCGGCCCGCCTCTCGTGTGCGCAGCGCTCGCCGCGATCCTGCAGACCGTGGCCTCGGCGGCCGCGGATGGCGTTCCGAAGTTGAATGTGGCTCCAAGCTGTGAAGCCGCGGGAGCGGGTTCGGTCGTCGCCGGCCGCAACAAAGGGGCCTGCATGGGGGATGAACAGGTCGCGCGGGACGATCTGGTCAAAAACTGGTCGAGCTATTCGGCCGCCGACAAGACCCTTTGCGTCGGGATGAACCGGACCGGCGGGCCGTCGAGTTATGTCGAACTGCAGTCCTGCCTGATTATCATGAAGGACGCGAAAGTGATCAAAAAAACCGAGGCTCTCGCCGAGCCCCTGGTCAACAAGGGCCAACTGAACACCCAGGCGTTGGCAGCCAACGATGTGGACGATGATAGCTCTCATGGCGACGGTGGCAAAAAGGCGCGCCGCGCACGGAAACGGAATAATCGGTGAAGCCGGTGGCGCGGCCAGGATGGGCAGGACTGCACCCTTCCACACGTCCGATAAAGTCAGATATGAGCACGACATATAAATTGTCGCGTGGGAATGCGATCAGATCGGTTGTGCCGATAGCGGCCGGACAATGGATCGCCACTGTCAAACATGAAGGGCGATTGCGTCGATCGATGGTCCGATAGCCTAAGCCCGGACAAAAGGAGCCGACATGTCATCCTCCACGTCCAGCGGCCTCAGCCGCCGCAATGTGCTCGGGGCACTGGCGGCGGTTCCGGCCATGTCCGGCTTGCCGATTGCCGGTTCCGCGCGGGCGCAGACGCCCGGATCGGGCGGGCTGCTGCCATCGTGGAATGACGGGCCGGCCAAGCAGGCGATCTTCAATTTCGTGCGGGCCACCATCGACCGTTCGAGCCCGGACTATGTGTTCCCCGAGGATCGCATCGCGGTATTCGACCAGGACGGCACGCTGTGGGTCGAGCACCCGATGTATACCCAGGTCGTCTACTGTCTGGAACGCGTGCCCGCCGTGGTGGAAAAGAACCCGCGCCTGCGGCAAAACGAGGCCTTCAAGATCGTCTTGTCCGGCAACCGCGACGCGATCGCCCGGATGACGACCAGGGAACTCGAGGAGATCGCCTCGGAGACATTGTCCGGCATGTCGGTCAACGAGTTCCAGGCCGAGGTCAAGACATGGCTCGCCAAGGCGCGCCATGCGCGCTGGAATCGCCTCTATACCGAACTGACCTATCTGCCGATGCTCGAAGTGCTGCGCTATCTGCGCGACAATGCTTACAAGACCTACATCGTGACCGGCGGTGGGCAGGATTTTGTGCGGGTGTATTCTCAGGAGGTCTACGGCATCCCGCCGGAGCAGGTGGTCGGCACCGCCGGCGGGATAAAATACGAGTATGCCAAGGACGGCAAGCCGATCCTGATCAAGGAGCCGAAACTGCTTTTAAATGACAACGACGCCGGCAAAGCCGAGGGTATTCACCTGATGATCGGCAAGCGTCCCAATGCGGCGTTCGGCAATTCCACCGGCGACCGCCAAATGCTGGAATACACCGGGGCCGGCGCCGGGGCGCGGCTCAAAATGCTGGTGCTGCATGACGATGCCCAGCGCGAATATGCCTACGGCCCGGCGGAAGGCCTGCCCGACACCCGCGTGGGCACCTTTACCCAGGCGCTCCATAACGAGGCGAAGAAGGACGGCTGGACCGTGATCAGCATGAAGAACGACTGGAAGCGCATTTTTGCGTTCGAGTCGTAGGATGGTTGAGCCGTGGCGATGGGCGCATTTCCGCCACGGCAGCAAAGGCGCTATAAGGCTGTGTAGCCGGCGCCCCTCACGCTCGACGGTGAACCCTGGAGTGGCGATCAAGGGGCGGCGGCGCTATTCTCGTGATGTCTCACACTGGGAAACCTACAATCATGGCAGACCCGCAATCGAACCACGCCGCGCCTGTCGTGCGCTTCAATTTGCTTACATTTTTGGCCCGGGAGTGGCCCTATCTCCTGGTCCTGATCCTCGCCCTCATTGGCGTCGCCAACACGAATGTCGCTAGGGCGCAGATGACGATATATTGGATCGTCATAGCGCCGTTCATCGGCGCGGTTTGCGTGTTCGAGCGCTGGAAGGAAACCGGCAGCTTGGAGGAGCGCAAACGGCTTGTCGTGAGGCAGGCGCTGCATTGGATCGCGGTGCTGGTGGCGATGCAACTTTTGTTCATCGGGGATGTGAGGCAAATCATGAGCGCCGATGGCAGCGCGCTCTCGGTGATGACGATCCTGGCGCTGGGAACTTTTACCGCCGGGGTGGATACCGAGTTATGGCGCATGTGCCTCGTGGGGATCGTGCTGGCCATCGGGGTCCCGGCCATTGCATGGTTTGAAGAATCGGCATTGTTGCTGATGATGGCGGTCATTGTGCTCGCCGCGGTGGCCATGGCCTTTTTTTGGCGTCAGCTCCGCGGAAGCAAACATGCGTCTGCAGCGGGGCAACCGTCACCGGTAAGTAAACCCGGCGCCCCCTGAGGGCACGCCATGAATCAGCCCCGCCCCATCGTCTTCTGGATCGGCATGATCGCCGCAATCATCGCGGCCTTGGTGCTGTTGCGGGATATCCTGCTTCCGTTCGTCGCCGGAACGGCGCTGGCATATGCGCTGATTCCGCTGGTGGACCGAATTGAGCGGTGGGGATTGAACAGGCTCGCTGCGACGCTGGTTGTCATGGGTGTGCTCATCGTCGGCTTGGTCGTCGCAATTCTGCTAACCATGCCTTTGATTGTGCAGGAAGTGATTGCTCTTATCGGGGATGTGCCTGCGTTCGTCCGGCGGTTGCGGGAGCTTGCCTCCGATCCTTCCCGGCCCATCGTGCAAAAGCTGTTCGGCGAGGGCCTTGCCAGGGCCGAGCAGTCGATCGGCGAATTGACGACGCTGGCCGCCGGATGGTTCGATGACCTCCTCATTGAGGTATGGTCCGGCGGCCAAGCGCTGATTTCGGTTCTCTCGCTGGCGATCGTAACTCCGGTGGTGGCATGCTATGTGATCTTCGATTGGAAGAGCATCATCGCGGCCATGGACGATTGGGTACCGCCGGCCCGCCGCGGCACCGTCCGTGCACTCGCGCGGGAAATCGATGGCATTTTCCGCGAATTCCTGCGCGGTCAGGGCGCGATCTGCCTCATATTGGGTGTGTTCTATGCAATCGCGCTGTGGGCGATCGGCCTCAGTCATGGTCTGACCGTCGGCTTTGCGGCCGGATTGATCAGCTTTATCCCCTATCTGGGTTCGCTCGGGGGAATCGTGATCGCCTCGTGCATCGGGGTGGCGCAGTTTTGGCCGGATTGGAAATTGATTTTGACCGTACCGATGATCTTTATCGTCGGTCAGTTGATATCGGACTATGCGCTGTCGCCATATTTGGTCGGCCGCCGGATCAACTTGCACCCGGTCTGGTCCATTTTCGCGCTGTTTGCGTTCGGAAATCTGTTCGGCCTGGTGGGGCTGTTGATCGCGGTCCCGGTCGCCGCCGCAATCGGCGTGCTGGTGCGGTTTGGTCAAGAACTTTATTTCGCGAGTCCGTTTTACACGCATGGCAAGGAGGCGGAACGGCCGCTGATCAAATAACAACTCGACTTCAAGATGCACCGCGATGTCGTGCCAAAACATGCGGTGCATTTGATCAAAAAGGGGGCTGAGTCATGAGCCGTAGCAAGCGGTCGCTTACCATCGTTTCCGCACTCTTCGCGGTGCTTTTGTTGACTGCGGGAACACTCGCCGCACCCGAGCCGGAACTCGCCGCCTCTCTCATCTTCGCAGCGGCCCGGAGCGCCAAGCAACAATGCGTCAATACCTGTCGTGCACGATATCGCTCTTGCCGGTCCCTGGAGCAGATACCATCTTTCGAGTGTCGGGGCGTTTACCAGGATTGCGCGCGCTTCATCTGTCATGCTCCGCAGGGGCGGCCGACGGGGCGGCTGTCCTGGCCAGGCTCCTGATGGCGGCGCGCGGCGCTACGCGGTGGTGGCATCATCCGGTCGCGTCGGCATGAATATGCGGTCGGATCACTTCGGCTTCCGCTTCGACTTGCCCGCCGAAGCGGTTTTGGCCGGAGCCGCGGGATTGAAGGCCCGAAACAGTTCCGCAAAATCCTGAGCCAGTTCGTAGCACAGGGTGAGGTTGCGGGTTTCGGTCACCCAGGCGGCATTGATGAAGCCGCACGTCTTCATTTCCAATGTGAACGGCATTTTCCATGCCAGCGAATCGGCCGCATTTTGCGCTGCTACCTCCAGGAAGTGGACGGAGCGGAATCCCGCCGCGAACGGAGCGAGATCGCCCTTTCCCTCGCCGTAGATCACGTTGATATTTACCTTCGGCTGATCTGCAGAACGCCGATGTTCCTGCAGCATCCTTTGCCAGGCTCGCGCGACCTTCTTGTAATCGTTCGGACAGGTTTGCTGGCGTTCCGGCGGCAACTTCGTCTGGTTCGCCAGATCCTTGAATAGGGCCGGGTCCGATCCGACCATCAAACACACGATATTATAGGCGCGCTGCTTGTCGAGACCATGCTCATCGTAAAATGCCAGCGCTTCGCCGTCCCGCCGATCCCGTTCGTCGCTGTAGAACCATCCCTTCGCGGCTTCGGTGAGCACGCGGTGCGAAAATGCCGAGCCGACGGAGAGCCCGCGTTGCACGGCGAAATCATCGGCCGCATCCTCGTCCCGCCCGAGCACCGGTATATCAAATTCGGACACGACGGCATGGGACAGTTCGTGAAGCATCACGAAGAGCATGTTGCCGACGACGAACTCCACCAAGTCCTCACGCTGCTGTTGCGTCAGTTTCTTGAGCTTGGGATTGGTTGCAAGGCCGCGCGCGACCTCGGCGATCTGGGCTTGAAATTGCTCCGACTGGGCTCGCGGCGTGGAGCTTGTGGCCGGCACAGCCGGCGGCAATTGCGCGGAAACCGATGCCGCGCCGAGTGACAGCGCGGTGAGCACCAATGTTCCGGCCGCAACCGTGGCGGCGGCCCGGCGCCGGTAGCCGGCCGATCGTCGTAGCGTCATGGCATCCTCCTGATTTTTGACGGCTTTTGATCTTGAGGCGGATCCACAAACACCACCTTGAGGTAATCTACCCCTATCGCCTGGATAAGCAAGCGAAACCGGTTCGCATGCGGACCTGGCGGCCCAGCCGGGTTCTTGAAATACGCAACCGCGCCGACGGATGATCGAGCCTAAGTCCCGAACAATAAATCTTATAATTTTAAAACAAACCAACGTTCAGTGTTATAATTGGACTTCATTCAAGGGTTTCGGTGCTTTCGAATGCATTGGGCGGCGGGGGACGGCGTCAACGTTGCCATCCGAATGTCGCACGCGGACGCGGCGTGCCGGCAGGAACGCACCCGGCGATCGAACGCTATTCGGCGGCGGCCCAACTCAGTGATACCGGATCGTAATTCAACACCGGGGCCAACCATCGCTCGGCTTCCTCCGGGCTCCAGCTCTTGCGGCGCGCATAGTCCTCGATCTGGTCGCGCTCGATCTTGCCGACGCCGAAATAGTGGCTTTGCGGGTGCCCGAAATAGAGCCCGCACACCGACGCGCCGGGCCACATCGCGAAGCTCTCGGTCAGCGTCACGCCGGTCGCGGCCTCGCCGTCGAGCAGCGCGAACAGCGTCGCCTTTTCGCTGTGGTCGGGCTGTGCCGGATAGCCGGGCGCCGGGCGGATCCCCGCATAGGTCTCGGCCAGGAGTTCGTGAGGCGCGAGCGACTCGTCCGCCGCGTAGCCCCAGAGTTCGCGGCGAACCTTGGCGTGCAGCCGCTCCGCAAAAGCTTCCGCAAGCCGGTCGGCGAGCGCCTTCACCATGATCGAAGAGTAATCGTCGTTGGCGCCGCGGAAGCGGTCGGCGATTTTGTCTTCGCCGATGCCGGCGGTGACGATGAAGGCCCCGATATAATCCGCAATGCCGCTGGCGCGCGGCGCGACGAAATCCGCCAGCGCCACGTTGGCGCGACCGTCGCGGCGGGCGAGCTGCTGGCGCAGCGTGCGCAGCGTCGCGACGGGCCGCGCACGGGACTCGTCGGCAAAGACCAAGATATCGTCGCCCTCCGCGTTGGCGGGCCACAGGCCGACGACGCCGCGGGCCGTGAACCAGTTCCCGGCCACGATCCGGTCCAGCATCGCGCGAGCATCGTCATAGAGCGCGCGCGCCGCGGCCCCGAACTTGTCGTCGTCCAGGATCGCCGGGAATTTGCCTGTGAGCTCCCAGGTCGCGAAAAACGGCGACCAATCGATGTAGGGCACGAGTTCCGCGAGCGCGACATTACGTACCACGGTATTACCCAGTGCGCGCGGCGGCGCCGGCCGGTGAGCGCTCCAGTCGAGCTTGAGCGCATTGGCGCGGGCGGCGGCGAGCGGCACCCGGCGCTTCTGCTCCTCATTGCGGGCATGGGCGTCGGCGATGCGGGCATACTCGCTACGCACGCCGCCGACATATTCGGCCCGCCGCTCCGGCGAGATCAACGCCGCCACGACCCCGACGGCGCGGCTCGCGTCATTGACATAGACCGCTTGGGCACGCCGGTAGTTGGGGTGAATCTTCACCGCCGTGTGCACGCGGCTGGTGGTGGCGCCGCCGATCAAGAGCGGCGTGGTAAAGCCCTGGCGCTCCATCTCCGCGGCCACGTGGCACATTTCGTCGAGCGACGGCGTGATCAGGCCGGAGAGTCCGATGATGTCGGCATTCACCGCCTTGGCGGTTTCCAAAATCTTCGCCGCCGGCACCATGACGCCGAGGTCGATCACCTCATAATTGTTGCACTGGAGGACGACGCCGACGATGTTCTTGCCGATGTCGTGGACATCGCCCTTGACGGTGGCGAGCACGATCTTGCCGGCACTGCTGGAACTGGTGTCGCCGGACCGCGCCTTCTCCTCCTCCATGTAGGGCATTAAATAGGCAACCGCCTGTTTCATCACGCGGGCCGATTTCACCACCTGGGGCAGAAACATTTTTCCCGAGCCGAACAGGTCGCCGACCACGTTCATGCCGGCCATCAGCGGCCCTTCAATCACATCGAGTGGACGCTTCGCGGCACGGCGAGCGGCTTCGACATCCTCGGCAATGAAATCCGCAATGCCGTGCACCAGCGCGTGGGCGAGCCGCCGCTCCACCGGCCAGTCGCGCCAGGCGAGATCGGCGGTCTTGGCCTCGGTCTTCTGGCCGCGGTAGCGATCCGCGATGGCGAGCAGGCGGTCGGCCGCGTCGGGGCGGCGGTTGAGCACCGCGTCCTCGCAGGCTTCGCGCAGTTCGGGATCGAGGTCGTCATAGACCGCCATCTGGCCGGCATTGACGATGCCCATGTCCATGCCGGCTTTGATGGCGTGATACAGGAACACCGAGTGCATCGCCTCACGCACCTGTTCGTTGCCGCGGAACGCGAACGAGAGGTTGGAGACGCCACCCGACACATGGGTGCCGGGCAGGTTGGTCCTTATCCAGCGCGCCGCTTCGATGAAGGCGACGCCGTAGCCGTTATGCTCCTCGATGCCGGTGGCGATCGCGAAGATGTTGGGATCGAAAATGATGTCTTCCGGCGGAAAGCCGACGGTGTCGGTGAGAATGTCATAGGCGCGGCGGCAGATCGTGGTCTTGCGCTCGAACGTATCGGCCTGACCCTGCTCGTCGAACGCCATCACCACCACGGCGGCGCCGTAGCGGCGCACGATGCGGGCCTGGCGGATGAATTCCTCCTCGCCTTCCTTCAGCGAGATCGAATTGACGATCGGCTTGCCCTGCAGGCACTTTAGGCCCGCCTCGATCACCTTGAATTTCGACGAATCCACCATCACCGGCACGCGGGCGATGTCGGGCTCGGCGGCTGCGAGGTTGAGGAACGTCACCATGGCGTGCTCGGAATCGAGCAAGCCTTCGTCCATGTTGACATCGATTACTTGGGCGCCGTTCTCGACCTGCTCGCGGGCCACTGCGAGCGCGGCCGGATAGTCGCCGGCGGTGACGAGCTTGCGGAATCGCGCCGAGCCGGTGACGTTGGTGCGCTCGCCCACATTGACGAACGGAATCTCCGGCGTCAGGCGGAACGGTTCGAGGCCGGACAGGCGCAGTTCGTGCGGCGGCGCGGGCAGGCGGCGCGGCGCCTTGCCCCGCACGGCATCGGCGATCGCACGGATATGGTCCGGGGTCGTACCGCAGCAGCCGCCGACGATGTTGACGAGGCCGGCGTCGGCGAATTCGGCCAACAGCGAGGCCATGTATTCCGGGCTCTCGTCATAAAGTCCGAATTCATTGGGTAGGCCGGCATTTGGATAGGCGCACACGAGCGTATCCGCAATCCGGGCAAGCTCCGCGATATGGGCGCGCATCTCCTGGGCGCCGAGCGCGCAATTGAGCCCGATCGAGAACGGCGCCGCGTGCCGCAGCGAAATCCAGAACGCCTCCGGGGTCTGCCCGGACAAGGTGCGGCCCGACCGGTCGGTGATGGTTCCGGAGATCATGACCGGCACGCTGGCGCCGCGTTCCTCGAACAGCTCCGTAATGGCGTAAAGCGCGGCCTTGGCGTTGAGGGTGTCGAAAATCGTCTCGATAAGAAGGATGTCGGCGCCGCCCTCGAGGAGCCCGCGGACCTGCTCCCCATAGGCCTGGCGCAATTCCTCGAAGCTGATGGCGCGGAAGCCCGGATTGCTGACATCCGGCGAGATCGAGGCGGTCCGGTTGGTGGGGCCTATGGCGCCGGCCACAAAGCGGGAACGGCCATCCTCGCCGGTCGCGATCGCGGCGGCTTCCTTGGCGAGGCGCGCGCCGTCGCGGTTGAGTTCGGCCACCAGCGCCTCTGCGCCGTAGTCGGCCTGGGCGATCCGGGTCGAGGAAAACGTGTTGGTGCAGATGATGTCGGCACCGGCGCGGAGGTAATTCAGGTGCAGCTGCCGCACCGCATCGGGTTGCGACAGGATGAGGATATCGTTGTTGCCGCGCATATCCTTCGGCCAGTCGGCGAAGCGCGTGCCGCGGTATCCCGCCTCGTCGAGTTTAAGCTCCTGGATTTCGGTGCCCATGGCGCCGTCGAGCACCAGGATCGCCTCGGCGGCGCGGCGGCGCAGTTCGGTTTCAACCGGGGAGGGGGGAAATGATTTCATGTTAGTTCGCTCGAGTAGTTTTTTCGTCATGGCCGCGCGACGGTTGAAGGCGTCGAATGGCCGCGATGCGCGCGGCCATGGCTCCACATATTTCGATGCGCATGCTCACGCCAGCCGTCTCCGCTTGCGCGCGCACGCCGAGCAGATGACAGATCGCAAACACCAGGTCGGCGCGGTTCATGGTGTAGAAATGGAAATCCGTGACGCCGCGATCGACCAGGTCGACGACCTGCTCGGCCGCGACCGCCGCGGCGATCAGCCGGCGCGTTGCCGCATCGTTCTCGAGGCCGGCGAATCGGTCGGCCAGCCAATCCGGCACGCTGGTGCCGCAGCGCGCGGCGAAGAGCCGCGTCTGGTTGAAATTCTGCACCGGCAGGATGCCGGGCACGATGGGAATCGTGATGCCGCGGGCGCGCACCCGGTCGAGATACCGAAAGTAAAGATCGTTATCGAAGAAGAACTGCGTGATCGCCCGCGTTGCCCCGGCATCGACCTTGGCCTGCAGCATATCGATATCGGCCTGCACCGACGGGCTGTCGGGGTGTTTCTCCGGATAGGCCGAGACCGACACCTCGATATCGGCCAAGCGGCGGATGCCGGCTACCAGATCGGCGGCATTGCGATAGCCTTCCGGGTGCGGCGCGTAGCGCTCGCCGACGCCTCCGACCGGATCGCCCCGCAGTGCGACGATGTGACGGACACCTGCCGCCACGTAGGCGCGCACCACATCGTCGATTTCGGTGCAATCGGCGGCTACGCAGGTCAGGTGCGCGGCCGGCGCAAGAAAGGTCTCGGCGATGATCCGTTTGACGGTCGCGTGGGTGCGCTCGCGGGTCGATCCGCCGGCCCCGTAGGTGACCGACACGAAGGACGGCGCCAGCGGCGCCAGCCGGGTGATCAACTCCCACAGCGTCTTTTCCATCTCTTCGGTCTTCGGCGGAAAAAACTCGAAGGAAACCCGAATGCGGCCGCCGAGCGGGGTAAAGCGGCTGGCGCGGGGCTTGGTCAGGGGTTGCATCAGGCGACCTCGCGCCGGTTGGCGATGAGAAAGCGCGGATCGTGGGCAAGCCACAGCGACACCGCGATCTTGCCCTCGGTCCCTGGATGCGGGGCTACGCTGGTGTGGATCGCGCCTTCGAGGCCGGCCTGCTCCATCCACTGGATCACCGCCTCCGGCGGAAAGCCGAGCCGGTGGTGCGCAAATTCCGTGCGCAGGAACTCCATCTCATGGGGTGCGAAGTCGATCACCAAGAGCCGGCCCTGCGGACGCAGCACCCGCGCCGCCTCGCGGATCGCGCGGCCGCCGTCATCCAGGAAGTGCAACACCTGGTGCACGATCACCACGTCGAAGGAATCCCGCGGCAGCGAGAGGTCAAAAATATCGCCCTGGCGGACGCTGCAATTGCGGATGCCTGCATGGTCGAGCCGGCTGCGGGCAAGCGCCAGCATGCCGTGGTTGAGATCGATGCCGACGCCGCGCTCGATCTCGGGCGCGAACAGTTCCAGAATGCGCCCGGTCCCGGTGCCGAGGTCGAGGAGCGTTCGGAAAGGCCGGTCGAGCAGCAGCCGGCGGATTTCCGCTTCGACGGCGGCATCGGGCGCGTGCAGGCGCCGGATGCGATCCCACTCGGCGGCATGGCGCCCGAAATAATCCTGCGCGGCCTTAACCCGGTTGCCCCGCACGTCGTTGAGCCGCTCGCGGTCGCGCATGATGATGGCATCCGCCGGGTCAAGCCCCGCGATCAGCCGCTGCACCACGGCGGCGGCAGGCCCCTGTTCGGTGCGGCGAAAGAACGCCCACGCCCCCTCGCGAAAGCGCTCAACCAGTCCCGCCTCGGTCAACAGTTTGAGGTGACGCGAAATGCGCGGCTGGGATTGGCGCAGAATGTCGGTCAGCTCCGATACGGTAAGTTCCGCCTCCGCCAGCAGGCAGAGGATGCGCAGACGGGTCTCCTCGCCGGTCGCCTTCAGGGTCGCATTCAAATCGTCGAAGCCGATCGGGAGGTCGTTTGTCGGTGCGTTCGTGGTGGTGCTCATGGAGAGGCATTTCTGAGGGGGCCGCCGGTTGCGGCGACTTTCTGCAATGTCAGATACACATAAAGATATCTTTATGCAAGAAAAACACGAGATGTTGAAGCCGACCATGCTCGGACGCCCGAACGGTCCGATGGCCACCACTAATTACCAGACATGCCTTCGCCCACTTAGCCAAGGCGCGGCGTTGCTATGGGATGGCCGGCTTACCGTGGTTTCGCGGATAGATATAGGAAAGACCTCTTGAGACGATCATGCGGATGGGCGCATCACGGTGCGTCGCGGATCGTTTGAACGTCCGGACGCGCGGACGTTTTCGCCATCGTGCGGCCTAATTTCTTAAAAAATGAAGCCCAATAAAGAAGCAGCAGCACCGGCACCCCGACGTTATAAGCGATATCAAGTCCGGGAACGGGCTCGAGGGGGATCGCGAAGGCGCCTGCCGCCAGTGTGGCCCCTATCCGGTAGGTCAACGCAATCAAAAGCCGTTTCAATGGATTTGCGCCGGGCATTCTTGCGAGGACCACGAGGAGCCCAACCAGCAGAGCGCCATCACGCCGACAACAATAAGCAAGTCCCGAATGATCTCGGCGATGGTCAACACGGCACGGCCTTCCGCGTTGTTTTCGATGATGCAGCCACACGGATGTCAGCGAACCTGCATAACTTCCAAACCGACCGGTCGTTCGCCATTTTCCAGCCGTCGTATGTTTGCGCGTACCTTGCGGCGGTAATGGACGAGAGTCTTCCTCGCGGCGTCGTGAGCCGTTACGGGAAATTTGTCGTTCAAGGCCATGACCTGGAGAGCAAACCCGGATTCAATCTTTTCCGTCACCATACGCCGGGCTTCCGCGGCGCCCGCCGGACCGCCGGCACCGATTTTGAGCATGCGAAGGGCCACCACGGAAGCCGCCTCAATGCCCAACGTCCACGTATCAAAACTGAGCTTAATCCAAGGATTTTCGAGCATCGAACGATCCATTCTGCTGCACGTTTGCGGCCCTACCATCCATTGTTTCGAACACGGACAGCCGGGGATAAGCATTCCACTTCGCACCCGGTTCCATTCCTTTCTGCTACCGAACAACTCCTGAAATGCAGCAAGGCTTATGTTGCGGCGGCATCACGCGATCCTTGAGGAAGCACCGTGCCTGTGGACCCAGGTAGCCGGACCGCGCAAAGGTCCAGGCGCGGCACTTGGAATCGGCTTCGCATAGCGACCGGCAGCGGTCGCCGGACGGATCGGAGGCAACCTCCAGGCTGCGATAATCGCCGCCGGCCCGGTCCATGGAGAATTCGCGTGCGCCGTGACGCGGCTCGATCACTCCGGCGCCGCGGACGCCTGAGGCCGCGGCGTTATCCTCGACCCGGGGCGGGACCTGGCTCTTGAGCCAGCACACTGCCGAACGCTCGCCCGCCGGGTACGCGAAGCTCCAGGCGCGACAGCGGCTTTCGCGGTCGCAGCGCGCGGCGCACAAGGCCGGATCGCCGGAACGCACCGGAAAGTTCAAGTAGTCACCGCCGCGGCGGTCAAATCCAATTTGCGCCAGCGCGGACGATGCAAAAACACCGGCAACGATCAGCAAGGTCAACCCGACAATGGTTCAATTCATGTCATGCCCTGGCATTTATGACTGAGACCCGATTTCGATCAGGTCGAATCACACTCTCCGCGTCATGCCCGCGCTTGTCGCGGGCACCCACGTCTTGCTGGCGACGCGGCTTTGCAAGGAAAGCGTGGATGGCCGCACAAGCCGGCCATGACTCCAGGTGTTCCGAGCTGACCGGAATCCGGTCTAACCGCCACATTGACGCTTCACGACGTGACGAATCATGAGATGGGTCATCCATGACCTCGGAGATTTCACGATGTCGCAATTCATGACTTGGTGCCGGGTGCGAGCCCCCCGCCGTCGCGCCGCGTTAGGTTCATCGTGTATTCAGGTGCGTGAACGGGATGTGAACGGGCAGTGCGCTCCGCCACCATGATGAGCATGTGTCGCTATGCACGGCCCGGCAAGGAGTTCACGCACCGCCAGCCGAACCGGATAGGAAGTGCCGATGGATGAAACGCATAGCGTGTTGCTGCTGCCGTTGCTTCTGCTGGCGGTCGCGGTCGTCAGCGTGCCGCTGGCGCGGCTGCTGCGGCTGTCGGCGATCGTCGCCTATCTGGCGGCCGGCGTGGTGATCGGGCCGTTCGGTTTGGCGCTTGTCACCGCTCCCGGCACCATCGTGACGGTGTCGGAGCTTGGCGTCGTGCTGTTGCTGTTTCTGATCGGCCTGGAACTGGAGTTTTCCCGCCTGCTGGCGCTGCGGCGGGCGATTTTCGGACTGGGCGCGGCCCAACTCGTCGTGACGGCCGCCGTGCTGGCCGGGCTGGCGTTTTGGCTGGGACTCGCGGGATGGCGCGGCGCGGTTATCGCCGGGCTCGCGCTTGCCATGTCGGCGACCGCGATCGCGCTGAAAATTCTGGAGGACCGCGGGCAGCTGCAGCAGCCCTATGGCCAGCGCGCCTTCGCGATCCTGCTGTTCCAGGATATGTCGGTGGTGCCGATCCTTGCATTGTTGCCCCTCCTCTCGCCCAACTCAGACATGCAAGTCACGGATTTTTCTGCCACGGTGTTCGCAGTCGGCCTGATCATCGCCGCTATCGCAACTCTGGTGATAGCCGGACGCTACTGGCTCAACCCCTTCCTGGCGCTGCTCGCACGCACCGGCGCGCGCGAGATCATGACGGCTGCCGCTCTCTTGGTCGTACTGGGCTCTGCCGCGCTCATGCAGGCCGCCGGCATGTCGATGGCGCTTGGGGCGTTCCTGGCCGGCGTGATGTTGGCCGGTTCCAACTATCGCCATGAACTCGAAGCCGATATCGAGCCGTTCCGCGGCCTGCTGCTGGCGCTCTTCTTCATGGGTGTCGGCATGTCGATCGATGTTGGCGTCGTGGTGGCGAACCTCGCCCTCATTGTAATCGCAGCGATCATCATCACGGTGCTCAAGGCCGGCATCGTGGCCGTGCTGTTTCGCGCCACCTGCCCGAAGGCGGGAGATGCGCTGCGCGCCGGCTCGGTACTCACGGCCGCCGGCGAATTCGCCTACGTGCTGATCCCGACCGGCGTTGGGCTCGGCGCCATGACGGCCGCGGAGGCCAGCCTGTTCTCCGCCATCGCGGCCGTAACCATGCTGATGGGACCGCCGGTCGCCGCCTTGACGGATGTCGTGATGGCCCGGTTCGCCCGCATCCGGGTTCTCGAATCCGATGATTTCGATGGCGTCCGCGGTGCCGCCCTCATCATCGGCTTTGGCCGGTTCGGGCAGTTGGTGGCGCAATGCCTGCTGGCCGAGGCGGTCAACGTTGTTACCATCGACAACGATCCGGAGATGATCACCACCGCCGGTCAATTCGGCTTCAAAGTCTATTTCGGCGATGGCGCGCGCCTTGATGTGTTGCGTGTCGCCATCGGGCGCGAGGTTCGGCTTGTGGCGGTGTGCGTGGACAAGCGCGAGACGGCGAACCGGATCGTGGAACTGGTTCGCGCCGATTTCCCCGGTATGAAGCTCTATGTGCGCGCCTACGATCGCCGTCATACCCTGGAACTGGTTGCCAAGGGGGTCGATTTCGAGCTCCGCGAGACCTTCAAATCGGCGGTCGAATTCGGCCGTGCCGCGCTCGAGGGATTGGGGCTCTCGCACGAACGCGCGGTCGAAGTCGCCGACTATGTCCGCACCCGTGATCTCGAACGCTTGGCCCTGCAGCGGGCCGAAGGCCTCGCAGCCGGACGCGACCTTGCCTTCCGGCCGCGCGTCGAACCGGAACCGCTAAGCGAGCCCACCCGCAAAACCGAGGCCCTCAACGCAGAAGCGGCGGAGCTCGTGCGGGAGGATCACGCGGCTGGCGCGGTCAGCAAAGAACGCGCCAAATAATCGAATTGGGTACCCGCGGGACCCATCGTGAACTGCCGTACTGGAGAGCCAATAATGGGTTTCACGTGGGCTCAACCCATCCTACGGTGCACCGGCGCATTGCAATCACCCCCGCACCGATAGTAAGTGACCGCATGTCGATGCCATGGAGGATTCCGATGCCGGCAGCGAAGAAGCCCACTGCCACGGAAAAGGAATACGACGATATTCCCGGCACGTTCGTGTTCGACGCCGAGCGCTCGCGGCAGGGCTATCACCTCAACATGTTCTGCATGTCGCTGATGAAGGCGGAGAACCGCAAGGCCTTCAAGGCGAACGAGGCGGAGTATCTCAACCGCTTTCCGATGACGCCGGAACAGCGCGAAGCCATCCTCAAGCGGGACTACAACCGGATGCTGGAACTCGGCGGCAACATCTATTTCACCGCCAAGCTGGGGGCGACCGACGGTCATTCGTTCCAGCACATGGCGGCGGTGATGACCGGCTCGACGCAGGAAGATTACGCCAAGATGATGCTGGCCGGCGGGCGTTCGATCGAGGGCAACCGCAGCAAAGCGGGCGCCGCGAAGCCGCGGGCGGCGCGCGCTATCGCCGCCAAGCCGGGTGCGTCACGTTCCACCGCCGCCAAGGCGCCAGCGGCACCGGCCACCAAGCCCCGGGCAACCCGCGTCAAGGCGATCAAGCCAAGGGCCGAACCGACGCCGAAAATCATCGCCAAGGCAGGACCGCGCGCCAAATCCATCCGGCCGGCACCCAAGCGTGGCGCCAAGCCCTAGTTTGACCGGCAGCAGAGCAGGATCGCAACGTGGCTAGAATCATCGCAGGCGTGACTTCGTCGCACGTGCCGGCCATCGGCGCCGCGATCGACAACAAGAAGACCGAGGAGCCGTACTGGAAGCGGGTGTTTTCCGGCTTCGAAAAATCCAAGGCATGGATGGCGGCCACCAAGCCGGACGTCATCATCGAAGTCTATAACGACCATGCCTCGGCGTTTTCGGTGGACCTGATCCCGACCTTCGCACTCGGCTGCGCGGCGGAATTTCCGCCCGCCGACGAAGGCTGGGGCCCGCGCCCGGTGCCGGTGGTCAAGGGCCATCCGGCGCTGGCTTCCCACATCGCCCAGTCGGTGATCCTCGACGGTTTCGACCTCACCATCGTCAACAAGATGGAGGTCAACCACGGTCTCACGGTGCCGCTCAACCTGATGTTCGGCTCGCCCGCCGAGTGGCCGTGTCCGGTGATCCCGCTCGCCGTCAACGTGGTGATGTATCCGCCGCCGACCGGCCAGCGCTGCTTCAACCTGGGTCGCGCCATCCGCAAGGCGGTCGCTTCCTATCCGGAGGATCTCCGGGTCGTGATCATGGGCACGGGCGGCATGTCGCACCAGATTTCTGGGCCGCGCGCCGGGCTGATCAACAGCAAGTTCGACAAGGCCTTCCTGGACGGCCTCACCAAGGACCCGAAGAAGCTCGCCCGGATTCCGCATTTGGAATACATGCGCGAAGCCGGAGCCGAGGGCATCGAGATGGTGATGTGGCTCATCATGCGCGGCGCCCTCGATGACAAGGTGAAGGAAGTCTACCGCTTCTACACCGTGCCGGCGTCGAACACCGCGGTCGGCCATATCATTCTGGAGAATGCCGCGCGCGCCACCAAGAGCAGGCGGCCGGCGGCGGTCGCGCAGGCCGCCAAAACCGCGCCGAAACCCGCACCTAAGGCGGCAGCGAAATCCAAACGTGCGGCCCATAGCGCCGCGCAGGACGTGATCAGGAGCAAGTGATGAAGATTTGCGTCGCCGGGCAAGGCGCCTTCGGCCAGAAGCACCTCGATGCGCTCAAGCGCATTCCCGATGTCGAGGTGGTGTCGCTGATCGGCGGCAATCAGGATGCCACCGCCGAAGTCGCGAAAAAATACGGCGTGCCGCATTGGAGCGGCGATCTCGGCGAGGGCATCGCGCGGGCTGACGCCGTCATCCTCACCACGCCGACGCAGATGCACCGCCGCCAGGGCGAAGAGGTGATGCGCGCCGGCAAGCACGTGCTGATCGAAATTCCGATCGCCGACAGCGTGGAGGATTCCGAAGCGCTGGTGAAGATTGCGAAGGAAACCGGCGTCACCGCGATGGGCGGCCATGTGCGCCGCTTCAATCCGAGTCACCAGTGGGTGCACAAGCGGATCGAGAAGGGCGAGCTCAAAATCCAGCAGATGGATGTGCAGACCTATTTCTTCCGCCGCCAGAACATGAATGCCGCCGGCAAGCCGCGCAGCTGGACCGACCACCTGCTGTGGCACCACGCCGCCCACACGGTGGACCTGTTCCAGTACCAGACCGGCGAAACCGTCTCCGAGTGCTATGCGGTGCAGGGGCCGCGGCATCCGACGCTCAAGATCGCCATGGACATGGGCATCGTCATGAAGGTGCCGTCCGGCGCCATCCTGACGCTGTCGCTGTCGTTCAACAATGACGGCCCGATCGGCTCGTTCTTCCGCTACATCTGCGACAACGGCACCTACAACGCCTATTACGATGATCTGTTCGACGGCAAGAAGAACCAGATCGATCTGTCCAAGGTCGATGTGTCCATGGACGGCATCGAGTTGGAGGATCGCGAGTTCATCGCCGCGATCCGCGGCAAGCGCGAGCCCAATGCCAGCCTCGCCCAGGTGCTGCCCTGCATGCATGCGCTGGGCAAGATCGAGCAGATCATCGACCCGCGCCGCGAGGCGCATGCGTAACGGCGTAGGATGGGTTGAGCCCCTTGCGAAACCCATCTTCGTCCTCCGGCCTCATCCTGAGGAGCATCGCGTAAGCGATGCGTCTCGAAGGATGGCAGCGAGACGGTGCCGGGCATCCATCCTTCGAGACGCGCGCCTTCCTCGGCAAGCTCAGGAGCGCGCTCCTCAGGATGAGGCCGGCCGCGCAGCGCATCCGAGAAAGACCAACTGGTGTGGAAATTCGAAGCAGACAATATCGGCAAGGTCAGCCACGCTGAAATCAGCATCGCGCCCTTGGTCCTTTTGGTCGGAAGGAATAACACCGGCAAAAGTTATATTGCGACATTGCTGTGGGCATTGACCAATGCCCAAACGCTCATCGCGCGGGATGACGCGCGCGAGCGTCGTCCCGGCTGGTACAAAGAGTTTGCTGCCAAGCTAGATAATAGGGAACCCGCCCAAATTCAGGTCACGGAAGAACTTGCACGCGAGGCAATCAGTCATTTCAATTTTGAATTAGCTCAAAATGGCCGCGGTTTCTTGAAAGATGTATTCGCGTACGACGGCTTTGAACGAACTGTTGTACACATTGAGGCTTGTCGCCCATTCGTTCCATTTTGGATCACGGTTCATGCCGCGGAAGTTCTTGAGCCGCAGCCGTTCATTCGATTTAGCATCGTCGAGGGTGACGGAAGTATGCATGACCCCCGACGATTTCCAATGCTCCGCGCCCGGCTACCTGGAGCCGCCGACGATATTTGTACAGAACTTGTCTACCGAGTTCTTATTAGGCCCAGACAGGCGTCATCAGACTCTGTACGTGCCTGCAGCGCGAACTGGATTAATGTTATCGTTGCGGGCGATCATAACGCAGATGTTTCAACAAGATATATCGCCGGCCACTAAATTGCCTCGCCCATTGGCGGAATTTCTTGAAGGCTGATCTCATTTGGGATGGCGCCTAGCAGCATGTCGGACTTAGTCCGACAGCACCAACAAGGAGAAATCGCAGCATGGCTGGAAAACCAGATAGTGCGCGGGAAAATCAAAGCTAGCGAGGAGATAATCCCATTATTTACTTATGTGCCAGAAAATACAATAATGTCCATGCCGCTCCACGCGGCATCTTCTATGATCACGGAGTTGGCTCCTTTTCTGGTACTATTGCGCAAAGGCTTGATGCCAGGCCAAATCATCTTCGAAGAACCGGAAGCGCATCTGCATCTATCGGCACAACGATCGATGGCGAGAGCCCTGGCGCGGCTCGTCAATTCCGGCGTCAACGTATTGGTTACAACCCATAGCGATACGTTCGTCCAACAAATCAATAATCTGATGCACCTCTATAGCCACCCACGCAAATCGGAGTTGATGCAAGAGCTTGGTTACGAAGAGGCCGATCTGATAAATCCGGAGCATGCGAAGGCATACGAATTTTCAGATGACGGGGAAAAAACCAAAGTTTCCGAAGTCAAAAAGGAGCCGGGGGGATTCGTGGTGCCCAGTCTCAACGACACGCTGGTGAAACTTGCCAGGGAAACGATTGCGCTGCATGAGGACGTAGAATGATCGAAAAGTCCAGATCATGCCTCCACTTATTCAACAATCATCGGGTATTCGAGGTGTCCGGCCAAATCGTGATCGCGGAAACCAGCCAGGCTGGAAAGGGTGAGGCGGTATTTAGAAGTGACGCGCCTTGCATCATGATAAAGCCGGTTCCGAACGTGCCGCCGTTATGGGCTTTGGCCCGGCAAAGCTGCGCGGATGGCGCTTTCCTTTCGTTTCATGAGCGGGACGTGCATTTGCATATCGTCGAGTTGAAGAGCAAGATCAAGCCTGAGACCTGGGCCAAGGTGGTCGAACAATTCGAAGGGATGTTCTTGTCCGCGCTTGCGGTTGCCCGGCTGATGGAGATCCGTGAACTGGGGCGCGTGACGTGCTATCTGGCGGGAACCGTGGATGCCATCACGGATGCACCGGCCGACGCGTGGCTCGTTCTAAACAAGGCACCGGTCGGCAAATGGCGCACGTTCGGACACATGGAAGCTTGGAACAACAACCAGGTCGCGCTGCCTTTGGCGGTCGAAGCTGCGTTGGTGAAAGGCTGGAAGAATGCCGCCGGTGTGGCAGACTTCGGTGCTGTGGCATGACGTCATGCCCGCTGCACTTTGGTCGCAATCTGAATTCGGTCTATTTGCTTCCAACGACGCTTCTCAACAGGTGAGCAACACCATCGCTCGGAGGAGACCACCATGGTTCGCCAGACCTTGCTGACCGCCATCGCGGCCACCGCGCTCGGCCTATCCGCCGCATCCGCCCAGGCACAAACCACCGTCAAGATCGGCGCGCTGCTGCCGATGACGGGGCCGCAGCAATCGACCGGCGTGCAGATTGGCGCCGCGATGCGTCTCTATATGGCGCAGCATGGCGACACCGTAGCGGGCAAGAAAATCCAAGTCATCGTCAAGGACGACGGCGCCGTCGCGGACAATACCAAGCGGCTGGCGCAGGAACTCATCGTCAACGAGAAGGTGAATTTCGTCGTCGGCTTCGGGCTGACGCCGACCGCGTTTGCGGTGTCGCCGCTCGCCACCCAGGCAAAAGTCCCGCAGATTGTGATGGCGGCCGGCACCTCAAGCATCACCGAGCGCTCGCCCTATGTGGTGCGCACCAGCTTCACGCTCGCGCAATCCAGCGTCATCATGGCGCAATGGGCGCTCAAGAACGGTATCAAGCGGGTGGTCAGCATGGTGTCGGATTTCGCTCCCGGTATCGATTCGGAGAATTTCTTCAAGGAGACCTTCCTCAAGGGCGGCGGCGAAATTCCGCAATTCATCCGCACGCCGCTCGCCAATCCGGATTTCGCGCCGTTCCTGCAGCGCGCCCGCGACGCCAAGCCGGACGCCGTGTTCATCTTCGTGCCGTCCGGCCAGGGCGCGATCTTCGTGCGCCAGTTTCTGGAACGCGGCCTCGACAAGGCCGGCATAAAAATCATCGGCCCGGGCGACGTGACCGACGACGACGTGCTCAACGGCATGGGCGACCAGGTGATCGGCACCATCACGGCGCACATGTATTCGGCGGCCCACCCCTCGGCGATGAACAAGGACTACGTCGCCGCCATGCGCAAGGCCAACAACGGTTTGCGGCCGAACTTCATGTCGGTCGGCGGCTATGACGGGATGCACCTGATGTATGAGGCGCTGAAGAAGACCAACGGCGCCACCGGCGGCGATGCGCTGCTCGCTGCGATGAAGGGAATGGCCTGGGAGAGCCCGCGCGGCCCGATCTCCATCGACCCGGAAACCCGCGATATCGTCCAGAACATTTACATGCGCAAGGTCGAGAAGGTCAACGGCGAGCTTTACAATGTCGAGTTCGAGACCTTCCCGAACGTGAAGGACCCCGGCAAGGTGAAGAAATAGCCGGGCAACGGTGTGACTTGGCTTGTCACATGCACCTTGCGAAGCGTCATGCCTCGCCAACGAGCCTGTTAAGCATTGGGCTAGCTGCTGGGCTTTCCCTCCCGGTCTTCGGACCGCGGCGGGAGGGGAGGGGTCTTCTTCTTCACGCTGAGGTGGTGTGCGAACGAATTCCACGGCCGCGTTTCGCGCGTCCGCCTTCCCGGAATACGGCCATCCGAATCGTCAGTCTGTGGCGAATTCCAAGCGCCGATAGCCCTGGGCGTAAAGCAACGCTGTCAGGTCGCTGTGATCGATGCGAGCCGCCGCTGCCTCCGCCACCCGTGGCTTGGCCCGGTACGCCACACCCAGCCCGGCATCGCCGATCATCGCCAAATCGTTGGCGCCGTCGCCGACCACCAACGTTTCGGCCACCGAAAGTCCAAGCTTCGCCCGCAGTTCGGTCAAGGTCGCGAGCTTGGCTTCGCTGCCCAGGATCGGCTCCGCGACCGCTCCGGCGAAGCGACCGTCGTCGCCGACGATGAGTCGGTTGCCGCGGTGCTCGTCGAAGCCGATCAGTTCCGCGATTTTGGCGGTGAACACCGTAAAGCCGCCGGAAACCAGGCACGTATGGGCACCGTGGCGGCGCATGGTGGCAACCAGTGCGCGGGCGCCGGGCGTCACGGTAATCCGCCTTGCGATCACGTCATCGACGACCGTGGCGGGCAGTCCCGCCAGCACCGCGACTCGTTCGCGCAGCGCCGGTGCGAATGCGATCTCGCCGCGCATGGCCCGCTCCGTAATGGCGGCGACACGCGCTTTCTGGCCGACGAAATCGGCAAGTTCGTCGATGCATTCCTGGCCGATCATGGTGGAATCCATGTCGGCCAGTAGCAGCCGCTTGCGCCGTCCCGCCGCCGGTTGCACGACGACATCGACGGGCACGCCGCCAAGCGCTTCGCGCAGCCGATCCGCAATGGCGCGGCGTCGTCGATGCCTAGGCCAAGGGCCTCGGGACCGAACGGAATATCGAGCGCTATTCCGGCATCGAGCCACACCGGGGCCGCGGTCGCCCGCAGCACTGCGGCCGCCAGCGCATCTGCCCCGTCCGGCAGGCGTTGCGCCGGATGGGCGATCAAGGTAGCGACATGAGTCATGGGGTGCGGGTGCGCGGAGCCAAAACCGGGTGCAGGAAACAGGGGCCGTGCTTATCGCAGGGCCGACCGCCAGCGGCAAGTCGGCGCTTGCGCTCGCGGTGGCGGAACGCATCGGCGGCATGGTGATCAACACCGATTCCATGCAGGTCTATCGCGACCTCAAGATCATCACGGCGCGGCCCGGCGCGGTTGAGACGATGCGCGTCCCGCATATTCTGTACGGGCATGTGGATGCGGCGGAGAGCTACTCGGCCGGGCGGTTCTTGGAGGATGCGGCCGCCGCGCATCCGGCGCGGCACGCGGCCAGGGGCGAATTCCGGTTTTCGTCGGCGGCACCGGCCTCTATTTCAAGGCGCTGACGCAAGGGTTGGCGCCGATCCCGCCGGTGCCGGCGGACATTCGTGGCGCCGTGCGGGAAAGGCTCGAAGCCGCCGGGCCGGAAGTGCTCCATGCCGAACTTGCTGCCCGCGACCCCGCCGCCGCGGCACGGCTCAACCCCGCCGACCGGGTCCGCATCGCGCGGGCACTCGAAGTCATCATCGCGACCGGCCGCGGAATTGCTGATTGGCAGCAAGACGCTATGCCGCCCCTGGTCACGGGCTCGGTTGCAAAAATGTTTCTCGCGCCGGATCGGGCAACGCTCTACGCGCGCATCGATGCACGCTTCGACGCCATGCTGGCGGCCGGCGCGCTCGATGAAGTGGCGGCGCTGGCGGCGCGGCGGCTCGATCCGCTGCTGCCGGCCATGAAGGCGCACGGCGTGCCGTGGCTGATCCGCTATCTCGCGGGCGAGATGTCGCGGGAGGCCGCCGCCGCGGCGGCGAAACTGGATACGCGTCATTACGCCAAGCGCCAGTTCACCTGGTTTCGCCATCAGCTTGCCGATTGGCCGCGCGCGGATCCGGCCGACTCGGCGGACGCGTTCGATGCGCTCATGCGGGACATCGTGCGCTGAGGCACCAGCCGCCACCGCGCCCCGGCGGCGGCGGCCAGAAGACCCGCGATCAGCACCCACCAAGCCGGCCGCAATCCGTAGGATAAATCCGCATGGGCGGCGAGAACCCGCCATGGATCGATTCCGGTCGCCGCCGCATGCCAACCGATTTCGCCGGCTGCCGTGAGCACTGCCGCCGCCACCGCAAGTCCCACCAGCCGAGCAGCCGACACATCCCCGGTAAGGCGGTGGAGCAGCCGGTAACCCATCAGCCAAGCCAGCAGGCCGGCCATCAGCATCGGCTCGAAGGTTGCGGTCGGCGACCGCAACAAAAAATGCACCAAAGACAGCACCGCAATCAGGTAGATCGACCCGTGCAGGCGGTTCCAAGCGGCGCTGCCCAGTTTGGCAATGGCGCCGTCGGTCGAGGTCGCCGCCAGCGCCGTCAGCCCAAGCGTGGCGGCCGCCCCGATGGTCAGGTAAAGGCGCAAGAGAATCTCAAGCGCGATCCGGCCCCAGTCGAACTGCTGGTCGAGCGCATAAAGCACGATATGCAATACCGTCAGGCCGAATGCTCCGAGCCCGAGAATGCGCCGGGCGCGCCCAAGCCGCGGCATCGCCAGAATGCGCCGCGCCGGGCTGACCAAGAGCACCAGCCACAACAGGCGCAGCGCCCAGTCTCCGCTGACCCGGACTGCTTCGTGCACGGCGCGTGCACCGAGATCGCCCGTAGGCGGCGAGCCACGCCAGCCACAGTGCGGGGGCGACCGCAATCGCCCATGCCGCGGTCTTTTCGGTCGGCCATCGGATACAGCGCTCCGATGCGATTCTTGCGGCTCTGCCCATGGTCACGGCGGCTTGCCGGCTGCATTGAGGACCATCCGCGCGATAAGGTGCCCGACCGCCGAATGATCCGTCACGTCATTTTCAGTGTCGTCGCATCGAACAGTTCGTCGACCTCGAACCGCCGCGGAATCAACCGCTGCTGGAACGCATAATCGATGATGCGGCCGAGCGCCGGCCGGCAGGCCTCGACGCCGAACGGCGTGGTGTCCGCTCCGTCCGGCGGCGGGGCGCGGCGCTTGCCTTCGCGCAGCAGGGCATAGACCTCCTCGACGATGTCGGGGCGGGTCTTGGCCAATTCGGCGCTCACCACCACCATGTGGTTGAGCGGCACGATATGGTGCTTCTCGTACCATGCCCGCGACGCAGCGGCCGGATCGCCGAACAGCGGTTTGAGGCGCGGATCGTCCGAACGTTCGCCGAGCACGGCGTCGAGCTCGCCGTCGATCAGCATCTGGACGATCCTCTTGTCCGGCGGTGCCCGCTCGGTGTTGTCCACGAATTCTGCGACATGGGGCTCCTCGAAGGTGATCCAGCGCACGCTGGCGAGATCGAGCCCGTAGTCGTTGGCGAACATTCCACGCAGCCACGCGCCCGTCGTGGTGGTGAAGGAGCGGATGCCCACGCGTTTGCCGGCAAGATCGCCTGGGGTCAGCGTGCCGCGCTCGCCGTTGTAGAGCGCCCAGGCGTGCTGGATGCGCCCGGTCATCACCGCCGGCAGCAGCACCATCGGCTTGCCGAAGGATTTGGCGATCAGGTAGGTGACGACCGCCATCTCGGAGACGTCGAATTCCTGGCGGCGCACCATGGCCTTGAAGCCCGCCCACACCGGCTGCACGTCCTTGAAGTCGAGCGTGACGCGCGGCGATGTCACCGCGCCGTTCTTCAGCGGCGCCGTATGCGGGTAGGTGGCGAGCAGCGTGCGTAGGTGAAGCGGCTGTGTGCTGTAGCTGGTAGCGAGACTCATCGTGTCCTCGATCCGCGCGCTGGGGACAAAGTATCTTCTCCCTCCCCGTCTTCGGGGAGGGCCGGGGTGGGGTCTTGTCCACGGTACCGAATTAATGAGCGAAGAGCCCCACCCGGCCGCGCGGAGCCTGTCATCCGGCCGGCCAAAGGCCGGACTCCTTGGCGCGTCCACCCTTCCCGAAGACGGGGAAGGATTCGCGCACCCCAAATGCTGTTTGGGACGACGTCGATGCAGGAGCCCATCTCACGCCGCCTCCGGATCGAAGAACACGTCGCTCACCGCCGGCCAATTCGGGATCAGGCCCTGTTGCAAAGCATAGGTGATCAGCGCCTCGATGCTCGCCTGATTCGCCCGGATGCCATAGGGGAGGGGATCGCTCTTCAGCGGCAAAAACGAGCGGTAGCGCACATCCTCCGGCGCGCTGCCGACGCCCGCTTTGAGGCGCTCCAGATAGGGCTGTTTGGCAGCCGTGAAGGCATCGAGCAAAGCCTTGGCGACGTGGGGATGGCGCGCCAGTACCGCGTCCTTGACCACGATGGTGCCGTGGATCGGATAGATGCCCGTGCGGCGGTACCAATCGGCCTCGACCTTGGCGGCATCGGGAATGAGTTCCGGATAGATTTGGGTCGGCGCCTGGCCGCCTTGCTCCCAATTGCCGGTCGGCGGGCCCGCCCGGCCAATTCCTGCCGGTCCCGTGAAGCCGGCCTGCAATTCGCCGCTCGCCATCATGGATGCCAGCGATTTTCCCGGCGGCGCATGAATGACGTTCGGCGGCAATTCAAGCGTTGCGACGTGTTCCTCGTCGTCCACCACCCAGGTGACCTTGGAGGAATCGAGCCCGTATTCGTTGATAAATATGCCGCGAGTCCACACCCCCGTGGTCACCGAATAGGCGCGCACCCCGACCTTTTTGCCCTCCAGGTCCTTCGGCACCGTGATGCCGGAATCGGGACGCACCACGAAGCCCGCATGGTGGAAGCGCCGCATGACGAAGATCGGCAGCGCGATGAACGGGGCGCCCCTCGCGCGGGCGATCATGTAGGTGGTCGGCGCCATCTCGCAGACGTCGAATTCGACATCGCGGACCATGCGGCGGAATGCCCCGATGATCGGCGCCACCTCGATGAAATTGGGCTTCACGCCGGCGATCGGCACGCTGCCGTCCTTGACGGCCGCCGTGTGCCCATAGGTCGCGATCGCGATATCCAAATTTACGCCGTCATCCGGCATCGGGGTCTCCGTTCATGGTCTTGAGCGATTGGTCGCTTCATCTTGCCGGCGGCGAGGTGCCGAGGCACGGATGATATCGATAAATCCCAGGGCCGCAACCTCGGTGCCACATTCTCTTCATGGGATTCATCTACCAGCACACCACTCTTGAAGGCTTGAGGCCGGCGCTATATAACCCCGGCCGCGGTCTGCAGTGAGCGAGCAAGGTTTGGAGTGAGCGAACAAGACGAATCCGCTTGGAAGGCTGGAGCCGGCGAGATGGATGGCGCAGACAAGGTCAGACCCTATCGGCCCACGGACAAGGAGCCGTTCATGAATGAGCGGCAGCGGGAGTATTTTCGCCAAAAGCTGCTCGCCTGGAAGGAGGATATCCTCAAGGAGGCCAAGGATACCCTCCAGCACCTCCAGGATGAGAACCAGAATCACCCCGACCTCGCCGATCGGGCTTCGTCGGAGACCGATCGGGCGATCGAGTTGCGCGCGCGCGACCGCCAGCGCAAGCTGATCGCCAAGATCGACGCCGCACTCGGGCGCATCGAGGACGGCAGCTACGGGTATTGCGAGGAGACCGGCGAGCCGATCTCGATCAAGCGCCTCGAAGCCCGCCCGATCGCCACCCTATCGATCGAAGCCCAGGAACGCCACGAACGCCGCGAACGGGTTTACCGCGAAGAATGAGGCTCGAACGGGCGGACGGCAACGGTCACTGCGGCGTCAGGTTCAGCACCTTGGCGAGCACCGCGATGGCTGCGGCCTCCGATTTGACGAACGCCTGAAACTCATCGGCGCCCATGATCATCGGCTCGACGCCCTGCAGCGCGAGTTTTTCGCGCACCGAGGCGACTTGCAGCGCCTTGCCGATCTCGCGGTTGAGCTTTTCCACGATATCGCGCGGGGTTCCGGCCGGGGCCAGCACGCCGATCCAGAAATTGAAATCGGAGTCCGGATAGCCGGCCTCGATCGAAGTCGGCACCTGCGGCAATGCCGCGGAACGCTCCCGGCTGCTCACCGACAGCGGCACCAGCTTGCCGCTGCGGATGAATTCCAGCGCGGCGGAGACCGGCGCGTAATACATATCGACCCGCCCGGTCATCACCTCGGTCAGGACTTCGGGGGCACCCCGAAACGGAATATTGTCCGCCGGGAAGCCGGCGGCGAGACGGAATTTCTCCATGGCGAGGTGCACCGGCGTACCCACGCCCACGGAGCCGAAGGTGACCCGCTTCTTTTTCGCGGTGGCGACCAGCTCCTGCACGGTGTGAATATTTTCCGACGGTGCCACCACCAGCACGTTGGGCAGACTGGCGAGCGGCGCCACGGCGACAAAATCTTTGACCGCATCGTAATGCGCATTGGCGACCGTCAGCGGCCCCACTACCAGCGCGGAGGAATGCGCGAGCAGGGTGTAGCCGTCCGGCGGCGCGGTCGCGACCGCGCGGGTCCCGATCGTCCCGCTCGCCCCGGTGCGGTTGTCCACCACGATCGACTGGCCGAGCTGGGTCGCGACCTGCTCGAACACGATGCGCGGCACGATATCGACCGCGCTGCCGGCGGTAAGCGGTACCACCGCGCGAATGGCCTTGGTCGGCCATTGCTGCGCCGACGCGGCGGTGATCGCGATCGCTGCCAGGAGCGGGGTGAGGAACGCTAACTGGAATATACGCTTCATTGCGAGCTCATGGTTGCTGTTTGCAGTCAGACTAGCCGGAATTTTGGTGCGGTGGAAATACGAAGGATGTCGCGGAGCATGGCAGTGGCTCCCGCGCTGTTGCCGTGGAGGAGTTACTTCTCCGACCGTCTTGCCAATGGCCACACGGATGCCTGCGGCGAGCTTTCTGCATTGATCAGCCGAAAGATGCGCCTGAGATTCCGGCTCGCCCGCGCCGTCAGCTCAACGCGGTATGTCATATTCGGCGCGGATCTCGTCGAAGACCTCACGCGCCGGCCGGGTGCGGCCATTGGCCACGTCGTCAAGGCCCTGCCGGATCCCCTCGGCGGCACTGGCCTCGGCCGCGAGATCGAGCAGGCGCTGGTAGGCTTCCGCGTCCTGCAGCACGGCGGCGGGCTTGCCGTTCACGGTCAACACCAGTGGCCGCTTGGTTTTTTGTAGGTGGCGCAGGAATTGCGCCGAATGGTTCCGGAATGTGGTCACAGCCTGAGTGTCTTTGGTGATGTCAATCGGACAACTCCTAGGTGTTACCAAATTTGATAATATCACGGCGGCGGCGCAAACGCACGGACTTCTGCGAAATTACGGGATTGAATGCCGGCGTGATCGCGGCATTCACGGCGGGGGCGTTCTACGTCGTCGGCAATCTCACCGATGTCGTCAACGCATCGCCAATCGGGTCGCATACGCAACCGGATTTCGGCTCCCCGGCCTACGCCTTCAACATCGCCGGCCACGCGCTGGTCGGTTGCGCTTCGGCCGAAGCTTCGGGCGGCAAGTGCGGCCCCGCCCCTCTGGCCGGCGGCGTCACCTCCGCGGCTGGGCCGTTCGTCAACAAGCTTGATTTCGCCCCCGCCCTGGTGGCAAACTCCGTGGTCGGCGGCGCGGCCGCAGTCGCAGGCGGCGGGAAGTTCGAGAACGGCGCCATCACCGGCGCGTTCGGGTATTTGTTTAATAGCCAAGCAGGCGCATTGCGCGGATGGGCTATCGGAAGTGGGATCGGGGCCTGGGTTTCTGGACTTCTTGGAGCGGAAACAGGTCCGATCGATTTGGCCGTCATCGCGGGGGCACGTTGGGTCGGCGGTACCGTAGGGGCTGTATTAGGTGACTGGCTGACGGGGGCGGACGAGGTCCGTATTCTGGCGAAACCCACTACCAAGTTGGAGATACCTTATTGAGGCTTGACCCAAACGGGATGTTTAGATCCCTTTACAAGCTGCAATAGGGTCAATGAAAGGAAATTCGGTGCCGGAAAGATTAAACTACGCAATGCTGATGGAGCTTAGCGATGAGCGATGTATGCGTCTAGCCCAGCTTAAGGAACGACCGGTTTTGTAAACGTGTCAAGTTTTGCGATTTAGGCTGGGGCTGGGCTGAGTTTGGCATGTTTGATCCATTGATCCAGTTGGGCGTCGAGTTTATGGAAGGCTGAGCTGAGGGCTGGATTTATGCTATGCAGGCGCGGCAGCGCTGCAGCGAGGCCCGGTCGCAGGATGCGATTGTAGGTGCGGGTGAAGAACAGCGCGACGCGGAAGCCGAAGGTGGTGACGCTGTAGCGGAAGCGTCCGGGCTGGCGTTCGATCAAGCCATGGAGGCGCAGGCGACGCAGTTGATAGCTGATGGCGCCTTGAGAGATCTCATCAGGATCGCAGCCGGTCAAGCCGGCAAGGTGGGTGCGCAGGTCGGCGGCACGAAAGCCGTCTGCGAGCAGGCGGAACGCCATGATGGCGTGGAACAGCGTATGGGTGCGCGGATCGGCAAAGCGCAGACCCGAGGCGCGCAGATGGCCGGACGCCACCGGGCTGTTGACGGCCTGGAAGGTATCTTCGGCCAGCATGCAGTCGTGACTGAGGCGTTCTGTGTCGAGCAGTGCCCGATTGGCCGCAAAGCCGATCTCGCGCAGCTTTTGGAGATTCTGCAGGCGCTTGCCGATGCCGAAGTCATAGGTATTGTTGATGGTGGTCTCGGTGCGTAGGCCTCGGCCTTCCTTATGGTACTGCTTGATGCGGGCGTTCTTGTAGAAGACGATGATCGAGGGGGTGACACCTTGGGTTACGATGCGGGTGCGGAACCGTCCCGGCGTCTTTTTGGTGACCCGCCGCTTGAAGATGAGCTGGACTTCTTCGGGGCGACCCAGATCGAGATTTTCGCGGATCACCTGTTCGAACAACAAGCGTCCGTGCAGGGGCGTATCGAGCACTTGGGTTAACGAGAACTCGGCCTGCAGGATCGAGAGGTCGTAGCGATAGCCGGCTTTGCGATCTTCGCCGGTGAACGGATGGGGAAGCAGCCGCAGCCACTTGCGCAACAGGCCGTCGATCTTTTCAGCGGACAGATTGTCGCAAATCTCCTGAAGGCGTTTTGGATTGGCGCAACTGAGAATGCCGTTGTCGAGTGCTTCGAAGGCGATACCCTCCTTGGCAAGCTGGCACTTGGCATATTCGTGGCCGTTGAGGCATAGCTTGGCATTATAAGGAAAGTAGGTGCAGAACTTGATGAAGAACGGGCCGAACGCGCGGTCCACCGCATAGACATAATAGTGGTTCACCATCGCACTGCCGCGCACGATCCACGGATAAGGCTGGCCGGTGGTCGGGCTGCGGCGCTTCTCGGTGCGGTAGACCTTGGCTTTCTCTTGCGCCTTGCCGACAAAGACCACGCCTTCGTCCTTGTCGAACGTGGCCAGGCGCTGCGCCATCACGTCGTCTTTGCGCTCGCCCCGGCGAAACTGCACAAGCGGAATCTCCTGCGCGGCCACATAGTCTTCCAGCTTGGCCACAAAGCTGCGGCTCATCGGGCTCATCAGCGCAGCCGACGGCAGCGGCTGACCACGGTGATGTTTGAAGAACCCCACGACGCCCGGTTCGGACTGCAGCTTCGGAATGTAGACGTTGAGGTACATGCGATCGATGCTCTGGACCGACAGCGTCACATGCCGGCCAAGGATTTCGGCTACGCTTTGTGCTATCATCCCCATGGCTCCGGTCGTGCGGTTATGCCTCTTGAAGGCGCTTAGACCGTTCAGCGGTCCTACTTGAGCTTGGTTATACCAAAGCTCGTCATGAACCGCCGGCCGGAGCCACAACCGCCACACGCCTCGTCGGTCTGAGGCAAAGCCTCGCTAGATATTATACGACGAGTGGAGAAGGTGTGTTCGTATACCGCTAAATCTAGGCGAGATCTTATGTTAATGACTTGTGGTATTCCTGTGAAACGTTGGAATTTTCCCGAGGCAGTGAGACATATTGATTGCAATTTATCAATTGGAGAGGTGATTTTCTTGTATTATAATGATTCAAATGGATTGCGCGGCACAATACTGAGCATCGCTAAAAATGATAAGTCAACAGTGTATACGCTATCACTTCCAAGTGTGGAGATGTTGTCGAGAACTGACGACGTTTCTCGCATGATTTATAACTTATATTCAGATACTATAGATATGAGCGTACATCATGTTGTTGTTGCGGGAGGCGAATTAGAAATTGATGAAAAAATTTGTCAATCCGTCGATGCTGTGCTTCAATCGGCAGCAGAATTAGGGTCTCTTATCGAATATGTATGTTGCGATAAGAACGATGCATCGCGATTAGTCAATTTCGTTGTGCTTCAAGAATATGCAATGGGGATCATATCTCGACGAAACAATTAATGCCGCTCGTTAGATAAAATAACTTGCGTAAGCGTGCCATCGCAAGAACTAGCTCGCCCCGCAGAATAACGCTCGGGCAGACTGCCGGCAACGGCGTCGTCACCACCCAGAGCTTCGACCCCCATACCGGCCGGCTCACCGCGGCGGTGGCCGGCAGCACGGTGGAGAACTTTTCCTACAATTACGACCTTTTGGGCAACCTGCTCACCCGCACGGACGCCAACACCAGCCTCACCGAGACGCTGACCTACGACACCCTCAACCGCCTCACCTCGGCGACGGTGAGCCAAAACATCACCCCGGTCAAAACCTTCTCCTACGATCCGGTCGGCAACCTGCTGTCGAAGTCGAACATCGGCACCTACACGTATCCGGTGGCCGGCGCGGCACTGCCGCATGCGGTGCAGAGCATCAGCGGCACCACCATCAACACCACCTTTACCTACGACGCCAACGGCAACCAGACCGCGGGCCTCGGCCGCAGCATCAGCTATACCTCCTACAACAAGCCGAGTTCGATCACCCAAGGATCGTCCACGCTGTTCTTCAGCGACTATTTCGACCACCAGCGCTTCAAGCAAACCGCGGCCGAGGCATCAGGCTCTATTTCAGCGCCTTCGGGGTGCATGCGGAGCTGTTCTCCTCCGCGGTCTCGCAATGGACCGACTATCTCACAGCCGGCGGTGCCATGATCGGGATGCGGGTGCTGCACAGCGACGAAACGGTGTCAACCCGCTATTTCCACACCGACCACCTCGGCTCGATCGCCGTCATCACCAACGAAACCGGTGTGCAAAATCGCCTTGTGAGACGGAGCAGCTGGCGCGGCGTCAAATGGCGATTTTGCGCACGCGGCAGGCGTTTGCTTAGCGCCGCGATCGCGACACCGCGATAATGACCTGTGCGGCCGACCGGTGCGCAAAATCGCCGGCGACGCCGTGCCGGTTGCTCCGCTGTGCCGGGGCGATTTTGCACACCCTACGACCCTGCGATTTGATGCGACCGGAATTTAGTATAATACCCGGGGCACGCGAGCGCCCCGGAATGACCGCTCCCGCCGCCTGCTCACTCCTTCGGTAACTCCCCTCGGTACCCCTTGTCGTAAAACGCCGGGTCCATCCGATTGTCGGCGCCGTTGCGGCGCAGCGTTTCGGTGTATTCGCGGGCGATGAAGGGGTCTTCCATCCAGTAGGGGATGTTGGTGCCGCCTTCCGGGATGTCCATGCCGGTATAGTCGGTGTGGACCTCGCCGGGCGGGCCGGGTTCGCGGCCCGGATTGTGCGGGCCGAACCAGGCGGTGAGCCGCAGCGGGTCCTTCGACACGCCGAAATGCTGGTGGAACCAGCGCGCCCCGCCCGGCGCCGCCGAGACCAGGCCGACCGGCTCGTAGTCCACCCGCTTGACGAGATGCGCCTTGCCATCGCGCCACGGATTGACGCCGGCATGTTCGGGCCACGTGTAGGTGTAGCCCTTGCCGCGCAGGCACACCAGCACCGCCGCCGAAGTGTGGGCGTGGGCCTTGGAGTAGCGTCCATTCTCATGCTGCGCGATCCACAAGTAAAAAGTATTCCCGGTCATGAACGGCTCGACCCGGCGGTAGCCGGGCGAGCGGCGGTTGTCGAGCGGCAGGTCGCAAGTGACGATGTCGGGGATGAAGTTGGTGCGCCGCATGGCCAGCCCGCGCACCGGGTCGGGCTCGATGTCGTCCTTGTATTTGTAAAAGTCGTCGGCGCCGCTGAAACGGTCGCGGAACTGGTAGGGGCAATCGAACACCGCGCCGAGGTTGTTGATCAAGTTGATCAGGTTGGGCGCCGTGGTGCCGCCGAGCAGCAGCGCCGGGCTCGAACTTGCGTTGACGATGCGATGCATGGCATTGACGGGAATCGAGAACAGCGAGCCCTGCTGCCACTCGAACACGTGGCGGCGGGAGTCGCCGTCGAGCCACACCTCCGTGGTGCCGCGCCCCTCCACGACGTAGAAAATTTCCTCAAAAATGTGCTTTTCGGCGTTGAGTGCGCCCGCACCCGGCACCTCGACCACGTAGCAGCCCCATTTGCCTTCGGTGCCGTAAAGCTGGATATAGCTGCCGCGCCCGCCCATCCGCTTCCATGGCGCGAGCGGCAGGTTTTGCACCTTGCTGATCCCGATGTCGCGAAACACTGGGATACCCTCGGACTCCATGAACAGGTCGTAGGGCGTCTTCGGCCGGCCGAATTTGCCGAAGCCGGCGCGCTTGCCGGCGGTCGGTTCATGCCAATGCGATCCCGGTACGTCGTGCATGGGGGTATCCTTGGTGGTGTGTGGGCTCGGGCCGCCGCGTAGTCGCGGCCGCGTAGTCGCGTAGGGTGGGTTGAGCGTAGCGAAACCCATCGCGGATCGCGCCACACCGAAAGCCCAGGATGGGTTTCGCAAAGGCTCAGCCTATTCTACTCCCGGGCAGCGGCCGGCGCTAACGAAAGCGTCCGGGCAAAAGGAAAGCGGCGCCGGCTTCACGGCTCATTCCGGCCTTCGCGCAACAACACTTCGGAGGGCGTTTGCTTACGGCCCTCGGTTAGTTTGCGCAACTCTGTGGCCATCGCTTCGAATTCGAATGATGGTACAATCTCATCAGAGAGGGCCTGGCGGAGAATTTCGCGATGCTCCGCCTCAATGGAGCGGCCATGCCGCGCGGCTTGCCGTTTCAGCCGTTCGATCAAGTCGTCGTCGAGATTACGCACTTGAAGACTGCCGGGCATGGGGCCTCCTCCTTCAACGACTGCGCTCAACAATTGATCTCTGCATCTAAACGGCCAACGCAGGCCGGTAGACCCGCGTTCGCGCGCTACGCCGGTGTCTTGCCCTTGAGCAAATCCGCCAGCGGTTTTGCCGGGTCGGCGAGAACCGCGGGATCGACCGCGACGCGGCGTTCGATCAGGCGGCGCACCATCGCCATGTCGCGCTGGGCATTGAGGCCGACCGCATAGGCGATGTACGGCCCGGTGAGGTCGAAGGCAATGTAGGTGGTGCCGGCGCCCTGCCGCCGCACCCGGTGGTCGGGTTTTAAGGGCGGCGATCCGGCGCCCTGGATATACAGGTCGAACTGTTCGGACCAGAACGACGGCACACTGCGATAGTCGTCGCGGGCGCCGGCGGCGTTGCGGCCCGCGACCGTGCCCTGGTCCTGGGCGTGACGCCAATCCTCCTGGCGAACCAGCCCGTGCGGGCCGGGAAACCGCACTACGTCGCCGGCTGCGAAAATGTGCGGATCGGAGGTCGCGCAAAAAGCATCGACCACGATGCCGTTGTCGGCCGCAAGCCCCGCCGCCGCCGCAAGGCGATCATCCGGAACGGCGCCGGCGCCGACCACGACGACATCCGCCACAATGGGGTCGTCGGCGCAAGTCGTGAGCACGATGCGGCCGTCAGGTGCCGCTTGCGCGTCGCGCAGCGTCGTCGCAATGCGGATATCGACGCCGTGGCGGACATGGGTGTCGTGGACGCGCGCGGCGGTGTCCTCGTCGCAAACTCTTGCGAGGATGCGCGGCGCGACCTCGATTACCGTCACTTTGAGGCCAAGTTCGGACGCGGAGGCCGCCACTTCAAGCCCGATCAGACCGCCCCCGATAACCGCCAGATGCCGCGCCGTCTTCAGTTCATGGGCCAGCGCCACGGCGTGGGCCTCGGTGCGTAGATAATGCACGCGCGGCATGCCGAGCGGGAGCGCTGGAATTTGCCGCACCACCGATCCTGTAGCGATGACCAGCGCGGCATATGGAAACCGCCGCCCCGACGCGGTGATGATCTCTCTAGTCGCGCGATCGATCGATGTGCACCGCGTGTCCGGCTCGAACACCACGCCGTGACCCGCGAGCCCCTTCGGCCCCGCGATGAGGGCATCCGCCGCAACCGCCTTGCCGAGCAGCACAGCTTTCGACAGCGGCGGACGTTCGTAGGGCTCGCAGGGCTCATCGGACAGCAGTGTGACGGCTGCCTGCGGGTCGTGCCGGTTGGCCGCGATGGCAGCGAATACGCCGGCCGGGCCGCCGCCGATGACCACGATGTTGCGCGGTGATGTCATGGAATTCTAGGCACGCAAGGCGGTCAGCATGTCCTCGATATAGTCCTCGCCATGGGCGACGACGAGCATGAGCGACCACGGGCGCAACTGCGCCAGCGTGTTCGACAGCATCGCGTCGGTCGCCGATGCGCCGCCGAGGATCAGGCCGGTGGTGTTGACGCGCTTGAGGCTGCAGGCCTCGCCGATCAAAGCAGCCGCCTGCGCGCTCTCGCCCGCCGTCGCCACCATGACAACGAGGTCGGCACCGGCGACCTCGTCGATCAGGTCCTTGGTTCGTCCGGCGAGGTCGCTCAGCCACCCCGCCATGGAGAAGCCCCCCGCCGCGCTACCGTGCTGCTGGGGCTGGCCCGCGAAGGCCGACGCGGTGAAGAAGCTGGCATTGTTCCAGCGCAACCGGGCGAGATGCCCGACCACGGTCTCGCTCGGCCGGTCGAGCGCAATCACCTTGACGCGCCGCGGCTTCGAATTCGGTTCGTCGATGCGAAACCGCGCTTCCGCGGCCGTCGTCACCCGTGCACTTTCACTGAGCATAGCGGTTTTCCTCGGTTCGGGCGGCGGCACCCGGTATCTCCGAACATATGCAATGCCTCCGCCGATCCCGCCTGCCGGCCAGTCGGGACGGCATTCACGAGGATTTGTCGCAGACTTCCGTGCGCTTCGGCCATGCCGGGTCCTTGGAGACATACTCTTTGGCGGCCGCTTCAAGCAGGGGTTGCACCCGTTCCTTCATGGGGACAATCCAGTCGGACGCCACCACCCACTTGCTGCCGTCCCATTGCTGCATATAGGCGGACTGATGGCCGTTGTGGTCGGTGCAGGACACGCCGGTGATGGCGCCGCCGAATTGCGGCAGCCCAAGTTCCTGCCAGCGCGCCTCGGTCAAATTGAGGGTTTCGAGGCCGCGCCGCACATCCTCGCCGCTCACCGCCTTTTTGCCGGTGATGCGCTGGGCATTGCGGATCGCCTCGGCGATCAGCACGGAATTATAGACGCCGCGATTATAGTAATTCTCGCCCACCTTATCCTTGGCGACCTGACTCAATCCCTTATCGACCACGTATTTGACGATATCTTGGATCGCCGGATAATCGGCGCCGATGCGATTGAAGTTGAGTGCAAGATAGCCCTTGGCATCCTTGCCGGCCGGGCGCGCATCATCTTCGCCACCTGAATACCAGACGCCGAGGAACCGATCCATCGGGAAGCCGATCCGCGCGGCTTCCTTGATTGCGGTCGGGTTCATGGCACCCCAGCCCCACATGATCATCCAGGCCGGCCGGTCGCGCCGCACGCCCAGCCACTGCGCCGATTGGCTCTGCATGTCCTGCACGGCGACCGGATACATTTTGATCTGGAAGCCGTAATCCTTGGCGAATTGCTCCAGCATCGGGATCGGCTCGCGGCCATAGCCGCCCTCGAAGAAGATGTAGCCGATGGTCTTGCCGCGCAGCTTTTCGAGTCCGCCCTCCTTGCCCCCGATGTATTTGAAGATCATCGATAACCCATCCCAATAAGTCGCCGGCGGGTTGAATATCCACGGGAAATCATTGCCGATTGCGGAGGCCGAGAGCCCATATCCCATCGATAGGATCGGGATTTTGTCAACCGATGCTTTGGGGATGAGCTGCAGCGTGATGCCGGTCGACCACGGGTTCATGATAACAGGCTTCTTGCCCTTGACCGCCTCGTAGCACTCGACGCCCTTCTTGGTGTCGTAACCGGTCTCGCACTCCTCGATGATGAGCTTGACCCCGCCGATGCCGCCATCCCGCGCGTTGAGCATGGTCAAATAGTCGTGCATGCCGTTGGCGATCGGGATGCCGGACCCCGCGAACGGGCCAGTCCGGTAGGTCAGCAGCGGAACGTAGATGCTCTCCTGCGCAGCGGCGATCGTCGCGCCGGTGCCGCACAGGCTTGCGGCAACCGCCAGTCCCAGGACAAAGTGCTTGATCGGCATTTCTTTTCTCCCCGCATCGCCGGCCGCCCGGCCGGCGCTCCTGACCTAAGATTTTCGCGCGTCTGGAGCGCGTGCCTTGGCGCCGCGCCTCGTTGGGCCGGGCCGCAGTGTAGACCGAATCCAGGTCGGGTTGAACGGCGAACTGCCCACGGTACAACCGTTACCTCCTCCCGAGCGCGGAGAGTTCGAAAAGCCCCATCAATACGGAAAGGGCCACGCTCTGAGCTTCTGTTTTCCGATCTGCCACAGGCGGGCAAGTCCGTTCGGTTCGACGGCAAGGAAGAAGATGATCAAGGCGCCGACGATCATCAGCTGCAGGTGCTCGACGGTGGCGGCGCGGATCATCACGCCCAGCATGTCCGGCAGCGTGCGCAGCAGGATCGGTAGCCCCCAGATCAGCGCGGCGCCGAAATAGGCGCCGATCAGGCTGCCCAGCCCGCCGATGATGACCATGAACAGCACCCGGAACGACAGGTCGATATTGAAGCTGTCGGCCTCCGCGGCCCCGAACCACAAGAACACCATCATGGCGCCGGCGACGCCGCAATAGAACGACGATACCGCGAAGGCCAGCAGCTTGGTCTGAAACAGTTTTATCCCGATCAGCTCGGCCGCGATGTCCATGTCGCGCACCGCCATCCACATGCGGCCGATCCGGCCGTGAACGAGGTTGGAGGCGACCCATGTCATGACGACGACGATTGCCAGCACGATCAGGTAGCGGGTCGAAGGCGTGGCATTGGGGCCGGTAACGGGGACGCCCAGCAGCGTCCGGGTCGGCACCTCGATGGCGCCCGAGACATTGTAGTTGTAGAGCCAGCCGACTCGCACGAAGCTCCACGACAGGAAGAACTGCGCCGCAAGCGTCGCCACCGCGAGATAAAAGCCCTTGATGCGCAGCGACGGCAGCCCGAACAGCGTACCGACCGCGGCGGCAACGAATCCCGAAGCCACGATCAGCACAATGATGTTCACGTTCGGCAACAAGGTGGTGAGCTTGTAGCACGCGTAAGCGCCGACTCCCATGAAGGCGCCGGTGCCGAGCGAGACCTGCCCCGCATAGCCGGTAAGCAAATTGAGCCCGATGGCGGCGAGCGCGAACACGAGAACCGGGATCAGCACGGAGCCGATCCAGAAATTCGAAAACGTCAGCGGCACTGCCACGAAGGCGAACGCCAGCAGCGCCGCGAGGGCGATACGGTCTTGTCGAATCGGGAACACCGCGGAGTCGGCAGCGTAGCTTGTCTTGAACTGCCCGGCTTCACGGTAGAACATCTTTTTGCACCTTGATTCGCCGTCCCTGTCATTCCAGGACGCGCGTCAGCGCGAACCCGGAAGCCCTAAAGCCCTCAAGCCCAGCCGGCAGTGGTATAACCCCTGGATTGTCCGTTTCTTAATTATACCAACTCCACGCGCGCAACGTGGCCCGAAGCGCCGGCAAGCCGCCGATCCCGGGTCAGCAGCGGCGCGTCGAGCGCCTCCGCAAGAGCGACGTAAGCGGCATCATAGGCGGTCAGATTGTTCCGCAAATCCCAGATGCGCGACAGCATGAACGTGTGCGGATGGCGCAGCACCGGAAAGTCCGCCAAATCGGCGAGAGCGGCGCGGCCGCGGTCGGCGTCGATCTCGCCGTTTGCCACATACCGCCGAAGCACTTGCGCGACCTCGACATCGAGCAAATGCGGTGCGTGCAGCGCCGGCCGGCTGTCAAACAATCGCCGCTCCACGTCCTTTGCGGCCGGAGTGCGCAACAGCACCTCGATTAAGGCCGACGCATCGACCACGATCACCGGCGGTCGCGTTCATCGCGGACCGCCTCCGCCGGCGCCACGGTGGGGATCACCGGCGCGTGACGCTCCAGACGTGCCCGCAGTTCCGCGAGCGTCGGCCGCTCGGATACGTGACGAATTTCGGCGAGAAGGTAATCCGAGAGCGACATCCCGGCGAGTGCCGCGCGTGATTTTAGCTGGCGATGCAACTCTTCCGGGACATTGCGAATTTGGATCATGACTGTCATGCTGTCTACATACATGCATGTGCATCACATGTCACACGCTGGACGGCGTTCGCCCGCGCTTGGAGGACTTCAGATCCGCTCGATGATCTTTTCCCCGAACAGCCCCTGTGGGCGCACGAGCAGGAAAATCAGCGCGATCACATAGGCAAGCCAGCTTTCGATGCCGCCGCCCAACAGCGGGCCCCAGTAGAACTCGCCGACCTTCTCGGTGACACCGACGATGACGCCGCCCACGATCGCACCCGGCACCGAGGTGAAGCCGCCCAGCACCAGCACGGGCAGCGCCTTGAGGGCCACGATCTCGAGCGCGAAGGAAACGTTGGACCGGGCGCCCCACATGATGCCGGTGGCAAGCGCGACGATGCCGGCTGCGAACCAGACCACGATCCATATCTGTTCGAGCGAAATCCCGACCGACAGCGCCGCCTTGTGGCTGTCCGCCACCGCACGCAATGCGCGGCCGATCCGGGTGTATTGAAAGAACGTCGCCAGCCCCGCCACCATCGTGGAGGCGATGATGGCGGCAGCGATGTCGATCTTCTGCAGCGACACCAAGCCGCCCAGTATTTTTAAGTCGATCGCGCCTTTGGGAAGAAAAAGCTGGTCCGCGATCATCACCTTGGGTTCGCCGCCGAACACCAGTTCGCCGAGCCCGATGAGGAACGACGTGAGCCCAAAGGTCGCCATGAATAAAATGATCTCCGGCTGATTGACCAGCGGGCGCAGCATCACGCGCTCGACCGCGACCGCGAGGGCCAGCATCACGACGAGGGTGAGGGCGAGCGCCACAAACGCCGGCAGCCCTAGTTCGTGCAGGCCGACCAGGGTCAGCGCCGCGAACACCACCATGATCCCTTGCGCGAAATTGAAAACGCCGGAGGCCTTGTAGATCAGCACATAGCCGAGCGCGATCAGCGCATAGAGCACGCCGCCGACGAACCCCTCCCATAGCGTCTGCACCAAGAGGTCCGGCGCCGCCGCCATCTGGACGAATGGATCGAGAAAGATTTTACGAAGCAGGTCGATTGCCGGTTCGATCACATGGCGCCTCTGTCGTCATGCCGGGCCGGCCCAATCGCCGGTCCTCCGGCGGGCTCCCGCCAGGGACCCGGACGCTTGATGCCGACAGCCACCTGCCGGCATTTCAAGCGCAATCGCGTCGCGGCCCGCATGGGCATTGGCCGCGCGTTACGGATCGTTCGGGCCGAACGGAGGTTCCTTGCCGGGCGGTACGTTTTCCTCCGCCATGGCGAGCAGCATCGCGATGGTGACGTAGGTTCCGGTCACGGCGGTGAGGTCGACCACCTGCTGCTCGCCAAGCAGGGCCTTGGCGCGGGCGAAAGTCGCATCCGCGACGGCGTGTCGCGACGACAACTCCATGATGAAATCATAGACGATCGCCTCGTCCGCCTGCATGGCGGCGGGGCGCCGGTTGGCCTTCAGGTCCGCAATGATTTGGGGCGACAGGCCGGCCTTGGCGGCAAGCGGCAGGTGCGCATACCATTCGACCTGCGAACGCCACTGCCGCCCGGTGATCAGGATGGCGAACTCGCTGAGCCGCGGCGGCAGCGAAGAATGCCAGCGCAGGTAATCGAGCAGGTCGAACATGCGCTGGCCGAACACCGGGCTGCGCAACATCGGGTTGTACGGCCCGGAGATACCGACGGCCGAAATCTTCATGATGGCTTCGCCGAGCGGTCGCTGTGCGTCGGTCAATTGCGGCATCGTCAATTGCGGGAACCGCGGCTCCTTGCCGACCGCGGGTGTAGCGCCCTGGCCCGCGAGCCAGCCGAGGCCCCCGGAGACGAGTGAAATCGCGATGATGCCGCAAAGCGTGTGCGTCCTGACCATGGTGTCCGTTCCCGCCGTCGTGGAGTTTCGGCGTTTCTAACAAATCCCGCCGATCGGCGCCAATCGGGCGGCACCTGCCTCGGTGGGAGGCACTTGTCACGGCGACGTGAGCGCGACGTGAACGTCCGATAGTGCTGAAACCGCTGAAACATGCGGCGTTCCATCGCAGCCTTGCGAGCCAAAGCCGCGGTGGGTTTGATTTTCCGCAGGAAATACGCCCATCCGCGCCACCAAACTTAATAAAAGTTAATCGGCAGGACAGTTGCGGGTCATCTTCAAACGATTATTTCGGTTTCAGCGGAGGCGCTAATCGTGCCTCGTAGACGTGGAGAAAACGTAATGATCGGAGAGAATAACATGACGCAGGGGGCTCATTCGAAACCCGCATTCCGGTTCCTCAAGCCGCGCCGCGCCTCGTTGCTGGCGTCTGCCGCGGCGGTCGGCTTCGCGGCGCTGGTTGGCGGTTCCGTCTTGCATGTGCCGGGTGCGGCAGCCCTAATTTCTCCCGCAGTCGCCGCTACCACGATGCAGCCCGCAAGCTTTGCCGACGTGGTCGAGCGCGTTAAACCGGCCGTCATTTCGGTGCGGGTGCGCGGCGCGGGTGGCCTGCAGAACAGCAGCATGAAGGATGAGGACGAGGGCAGCGCCAAGCCGTTCGGCCAGGGTTCGCCATTCGAGCGCTTTTTCCGTCAGTTCGGTTTCCGCGACACGCCCAACGGCGATATGTTCAAGGACATGCCCAAGGACCTGCCGAGGGGCACGCCGATGCAGCCCCGCAATACATCGTCCGAAGGCTCGGGATTCTTTATCTCCGCCGATGGCTATGCGGTGACCAATAATCACGTGGTTAATAATGCCAAAACCGTCGAGGTCGTTACCGACGACGGCCGTACCCTGTCGGCCAAAGTGGTCGGCACCGACCCCAAAACCGATCTCGCCGTGATCAAAGTCGAGGGCAAAAACTTCCCATTCGTTACCTTCGCGGACCGCGATCCGCGGGTCGGCGACTGGGTGATTGCGGTCGGCAATCCGTTCGGCCTCGGCGGCACCGTCACAGCCGGCGTGGTGTCGGCGCGCGGCCGCGATATCGGGGCCGGTCCCTATGACGACTTCATCCAGATCGATGCCGCGATCAATTCCGGCAATTCCGGCGGCCCGGCGTTCGACATCGACGGCAACGTGATCGGCGTCAACACCGCGATCTATTCGCCCTCCGGCGGCAATGTCGGCATCGGCTTCGACATTCCGGCCGCGACCGCCAAGATGGTCGTGGCACAGCTGAAGGAACACGGCAAGGTCACGCGCGGCTGGATGGGCGTTCAAATCCAGCCGGTGACGGAAGACATTGCCGACAGCCTTGGCATGAAGAAGGCCGAAGGCGCTCTGGTGAGCGAGCCGCAGGCCGGCAGCCCCGCTGCCAAAGCCGGCATCATGGCAGGTGATGTGATCACGGCGGTCGATGGCAAGGACGTGAAGGACGCCCACGATCTGGCACGCCGGATCGGCGCCATGGCGCCCGGGAGCGTGGTCAAGCTCGACGTGATGCACGGTAGCAGCACCAAGACCATGTCGGTGACGCTCGGCGATCTGCCCAACGCGCGGCAGGCCCGCGCAGGCGGCGAGACCGGTGGCACCACGGACGATGGAACGCCGCGCCTAGGCCTTACGCTCGCGCCGGCCAAGGATGTCGGTGGTGCCGGCGATGAAGGCGTCGTCGTCACCGCGGTCGATCCCAATGGACCGGCTGCGGAGCGCGGCTTCAAGGAAGGCGATGTGATCCTGGAAGTCGCCGGCAAGGCGGTGTCGAACCCGGCCGATGTGCGGGCGCAGATCGCCGACATGCACAAGGATGGCAAGAAAACCGTGCTGATCCGCGTGAAGTCAGCCGACGGAACCAAGTTCGTCGCCGTGCCGCTCGGCAACGCTTAAAGCGCGCGCCGCGGCGAAGAGTGGCGGCCGGCGTGGTGCAGACGCGCACGCCGACCCGAAGAGCTGGAGCAGTTCGGATCGACTGCCATCCGAACCTGCTTCCGGCTCAGCCTCCGGCGGCCCGTCTGGCACGTATCGCCGGAGGTGGGCGGGGACAGCCGCGACACTGTCCCCGCTTTCGTTTTTGATGTGCGGCCATGATCGAGATGCCCGACCCGGGCGCCTTTGGATTATGCGCACTATATTACATGGATACCTCTCCAATCCGGTTCCCTTCAGCGCCCGCATCGGCTAAATACGCGGCTTCCGAAAATCCGCTTACCTGCATTCGTAGGCAGCGAGTGAGCAACGAGGAGCCGATTATGGCCAACGATATGGTCGCAGTTACCTTTCCGGACGGCGCGCGCCGCGACTACCCCAAGGGCACCACCGGGCTCGACATCGCCAAAGCGATCTCGCCCTCGCTCGCCAAGCGCACAGTGGCGATGGCGCTTGATGGCGCTCTCGCGGATCTCGCCGATCCGATCGACCACGATGCCAAAATCGAGTTCGTCAACCGCGACGATCCGCGCGCGCTGGAGTTGATCCGTCACGACGCTGCACACGTGCTCGCGGAAGCCGTGCAGTCGTTGTGGCCCGGCACCCAGGTGACCATCGGGCCGGTGATCGAGAACGGCTTCTATTACGATTTCTTCCGCAACGAGCCGTTCACCCCGGAGGATTTTCCGGCGATCGAAGCGCGCATGGGCGAGATCATCGCCCGCGACAGGCCATTCACCAAGGAGGTGTGGTCGCGAGATGAGGCCAAGCGCGTGTTCCGCGACAAGGGCGAGGCTTTTAAGGTCGAGCTGGTGGACGCCATTCCGGAAGACCAGGAGCTCAAGATTTATAAGCAGGGCGACTGGTTCGACCTCTGCCGCGGCCCGCACATGACCTCGACCGGCAAGGTCGGCAACGCCTTCCGCCTGATGAAAGTTGCCGGTGCCTATTGGCGGGGCGATGCCAAGAACCCGATGCTGACCCGCATCTACGGCACCGCCTTCGCCAAGCCGGAGCAGCTGGACGCCTATCTCAAGCAGATGGAAGAGGCGGAAAAGCGCGACCACCGCCGGCTCGGCCGGGAAATGGACCTATTCCATTTCCAGGAGGAGGCGCCCGGCTCGGTGTTCTGGCATCCCAAGGGCTGGACCCTGTTCCAGGCACTGGAGCACTACATCCGCCGCCGCCAGGACGCCGCCGGATATGTGGAGGTGAACTCGCCGCAGCTGATGGATTCCGAACTGTGGGTGACCACCGGTCACATGCAGGCCTATCGCGACATGATGTTCCTCACCGAGCAGCGCGAGGATGACCAGCGTGTCTACGCCATCAAGCCGATGAACTGCCCCGGCCATGTGCAGATTTTCAAGAACGGGCTGAAATCCTATCGGGATTTGCCGCTAAAAATCGCCGAATTCGGCAAGGTGCACCGGTTCGAGCCGTCGGGCGCGCTGCACGGGCTGATGCGGGTGCGCGCCTTTACCCAAGATGACGCGCATATTTTCATCACCGAGGCAGCAGATCGCCGAGGAGGTCCTCAAGGTCAACAACATGATCCTCTCGATCTATGAGGATTTCGGCTTCCCGGACGTGCGCATCAAATTCTCCGACCGCCCCGACAAGCGCATCGGCGACGATGCGGTGTGGGACAAAGCCGAGGCCGCCCTGATGGCGGCGCTGGAAGCTTCCGGGAGGCCGTGGACGCTGAACAAGGGCGAGGGCGCGTTCTACGGGCCGAAGCTCGAATATGTGCTGCGCGACGCCATCGGCCGCGACTGGCAGTGCGGCACCGTGCAGGTGGACCTCAACCTGCCGGGCCGGCTCGGCGCGTTCTACATCGACGAGCACTCCAACAAGGTGACGCCGGTGATGATCCACCGGGCGATGTTCGGCTCGCTGGAGCGTTTCACCGGCATCCTGATCGAGCATTTCGCCGGCCATTTCCCGCTTTGGCTCGCGCCGACCCAGGCCGTCGATCTGCACCATCGTGGCCGACGCCGACGGCTATGCGGGCGAGGTGGCGGCGGCAGCGCGCCGCGCCGGCCTGCGGGTCGAGACCGACCTGCGCAACGAGAAGATCAACTACAAGGTGCGCGAGCATTCGCTCGCCAAGGTCCCGGTGCTGCTCGTGGTCGGCAAGAAGGAGGCGGAGACCCGCCAGGTTTCGATCCGCCGCATGGGCAGCCAGGAGCAGACGGTGATGGGGCTCGACGCGGCGCTGGCGATGCTGGCGGAGGAGGCGGTGCCGCCGGACGTGCGGAGAGAGCGAGTTGAAGCCATGGATAGGCAGTTGGAGCGGGCGAGCTGAGACGGCGGAACATGGCACCGTAACGCTACCCGAATCATTTGCACGATCCGGCCGTCAGCTCGGCCGGATCGCTACCTCGCGATGCCGCGGTTGCTCATTGGACTGGTACTGATTCGGGAATCAGAGCTGATCGAAGGCGCTGGATGGACGTTATGAAGAGGAGTCCCAGGCCGTATTTTAAGCAAAAACTCACCCTATATTTTGATGAGAATCTCCCGGTGACAGTGGCACATCGTCTTCGCGCAAACCCGTACTGGAGAAAGAAGATCAAGATTCTGAGCGCATTGGAGCAGGGGACGTCTGGGCGTGATGACGGGTTTCATTACAGCTATTGTTGACGCCACGGGTACGTGCTGGTAACCAGAGATTTTGATTTTAATGATGATAGATGTTATCCATTTTCGATATGGAGAAAACGCGGGAATCATTATTATTAAAGCTACGCGGTCTGATATAGGCAAAATGGTGCAATCTTTGAACGCAGTTCTCCGTTTTGTCTTGGCGATGCCCTTTCCCAAGGCCTTTGTTAAGGAAACGAAGTTCATTATAAGCGGAGAGGGATGCGTTATGCGCGGAAGAGATGGCCAAACGCGGGAAGTAAAGAACCTTTTTATCGAGGCTGGGAAGACCACAGTCGGCGAAGTACGAACCTACTTTTCATGGTAGCCATTTGCTCAAGGTCAACAACACACGCCGGCGGTGCCGGATGGCGAGGACCGGGTGGCATGGAGCAGCACCTTGGTGAGGGCGCCGTGCTGCCAAGCGTCGTCCTCGCGGAATAGCTGGCCTGCGGTAGAAAGATGTTAGCACTGTTATGTTGCTGGACGCAATCGCGGCTCGCAAGGCGGCGGCCGGCAACAGGGTGTTTGCGTCTAAAAGCAATGGGCTTAAAAGGCCTTTGGAATGCCTGCTTTCTTCAACGTTATGTTGGCCCAAATGGGTGATTTGATCTTGTTGTCAACCATAAATCGACAACCGTTAATCGGGCTTTGCCAGATTTCATGATCGCCCTTCCCCTGCCGAACGAAAGTGCATCCGTGATTTCGAAGAACGGCTTTGACACGTGGGGTGTAATTTTCCGCCATCAGGCAGCAATAATCGCATATTCGGAGCGCTTCGCTTCGATTTTGAAGGGCAAACTTTCGGCATCAAAATGAACGCCATTCTCGGCGAGCAATTCAGGGATGGCAACTTTGAGTTTTTCGACGAGTTCTTCCAACGTATCCGCGCCGGTGGCGAGCCCCGGCACTCCATCGCTCTCCGCAATCCAGACCTTGGCCTCGGCATCCCACATTGCATTCACCACGATAGGGCGGGTCATATGGCGTTCTCCTGAATTCCGAACACTATAGTCCCTCTGTGCTCCCGATGCTAGGGGCTTAAAAACCGAGCTGACGCTGCCGCTATTAACTCAGGGGCGCCCGGAAGAATCTCACGGCAAAGCGACCGTGTCCGGTTTCGATCTACTGAAGTGCCAGCACCATCATGGATTTGCGAACAGGTCTGGAGCGGCAGGCATGTTGCCCGCGCTCCCGAACAAAGATCTGCGCCGCATGCACGCAGCGGAACCTGCAGCACGCACGCGATCGGTCATGCGCTAGGCAAGCAGCACATCCTCCACGCGGATCGGCAGTTTGCGGATACGTTTGCCGGTCGCATGGTAGACGGCGTTGGAGATTGCTGCGGCGGTGCCCACATTGGCAAGCTCGCCAAGCCCCTTCACGCCGGCTGGGTTCACCGCCTGATCTTCCTCCGGCACCATGATGATCTCGATATCCTGGATATCGGCATTCACCGGAACCAGATAGTCGGCGAGGTTGTCGTTGACGTAGCGGGCGCGCAAGCGGTCGATCTCGGTGGCCTCGTGCAGCGCCGAGCTGATCCCCCAGATCATGCCGCCGAGATACTGGCTGCGGGCGGTGCGCGGATTCATGATATGGCCCGCCGCAAAGGCGCCGACCGCGCGCGGCACCCGAATCTCGCCGGTCTGCGCATGGACGCGGACCTCGATGAATTCAGCCCCGAACGCGAACATCATCCGCTCCGGTGTAGGGCCACCGGTAATCGCAGCCCGGCCGGTATAAAGCCCGGCCATGGATTCCGGTTTCATGCCGTGGGGGATGTATTCTGCATATTGCTCGATCACCCCGACGCCCAGCCGATCGAATGCCGCATCGAGCGTCTCGCTCTCGCCATCCCCGGCGGTGATCTTCGCACCTACGAGCGCCAGGGTCGACACCGGGCGACCGGCAATCGGCCCGTCATTGGCCGTGGTCACCGCGCGGAACAGCTTTTCCCGTATGCCCTCACAGGCCTTGAGCACCGCGGAGCACGCGCTTGCGGTCGTAACCGATCCGCCCGCAATAGGCCCGGGCGGCAGTTCAGTGTCGCCGAGTTCCACCTGCACGCTTTGCAGATCGAGTCCAAGCCGGTCGGCCGCCATCTGCCCGATCACCGTATAGGCCCCGTTGCCGATCTCATGGGCGGCGATCTGAACGGTCGCCTCGCCGTTGCGCAGCAGCGTAACCCGGGCCGCCGCGGGCGACACCTGGGTCGGGTACACCGCCGTGGCGCAGCCCCATCCAACCCGCCAGTCGCCGTCCCGCATCGAGCCCGGCTGGGGATTGCGGGACGACCAGCCGAAGGCACGGCTCGCCTCGTCAAAGCACTGCATCAGCGACCGGCTTGTGAACGGAGCGCCGCTGATGGGATCCTTCATGGTATCGTTGATCCGGCGCAGTTCGATCGGATCGATCCCGAGCTTCACCGCGAGTTCGTCCATTGCCGTCTCAAGCGCGAAAACGTAGGGAACCTCCGGGGGCGAACGCATGAAGCCCGGCGTGTTGCGGTCGGCGTGAACGATGTTCACCTTGGTCGCGACATTCGGCGCGTTGTAGATGCGCGACGTGGCCTCGGTGCCGCCGACCAGGTACGGATCAGGCCGCGACGTCACCTCCCAGCCTTCATGGAGATAGGCCATAAGCTTTCCGTCGCGGCGGGCGCCCAGCCGGATGTGGTGTTTCGTTTCCGCCCGGTAGGTCGCAACGGTAAAACCTTGCGCTCGGCTTACCACGAGCTTGACGGGACGGTTGAGGCGCCGCGCCGCGAGCGCAATTAATGCGGTCCGCGCCGTCACCGTCCCCTTGGAGCCGAACGCGCCGCCGACATATCTGCTGACCACGCGAATATTGGCCTGGTCGAGACCCAATTCGTCCGCCACGCCACGGCGCAAGCCATAAACGAATTGGCTCGGTTCGTAGATGGTGAGCTTTTCGTCCTGCCAGAAGCAGATGGTGGCGAACAGCTCGATGGGATTGTGGTGCTGGGTTGGCGTCTCATAGGTCACGTCAATGCTGACGTCCGCGTCCCGCAGCGCGGCCTCTGCATCGCCGACTTGCGGATCCTTGTGCTCTTTGGAGACCTTCGCGGCTTCTTCCGTCGCAGTGCCAGGGCTCCCAAAGGTCGCGGTCGGCTTTTCCTCGGTGTAATTTGCCTCGACCAGGTAGGCGGCTTCCTGCGCGGCTTCGGGGCTATCGGCGACGACAACCGCAATGATCTGTCCGTCATGCCAAATCTTGGGCGAGGCGAGGGGGGCGATGGTGCTTGCCGCCGGTCCGCCCTCCCCGAAAAACTTGCCGGGCCTAACCGTGCTCGCATTCTCGTAGGTGAGGATATCGAGCACGCCGGGGACGGCCTTCGCTTCGTCGAGGCGGAGTTCCGTGATGGCTCCCTTGGCGATGGCGCTGGTGACCAGGCAGGCATAGGCCGGATTGGGCACGGGAACATCTGCCGCATAGCGCGCCTGCCCCGTTACCTTGAGACGACCGTCGATGCGGGGAACGGGTTCGCCCATATTGCGTTGGCGGTCCGGAACTGCCGGCTGCATATTAAATCTCCATGACAGCAGTCTCGGTAAGCGCCCGAATCAGGGTTTGCTTCCCAAGAACCACTTTGAATGCGTTATTGTCGCCTCGTGACTGCATCGGCGAAGGCGGCTTCTGCGGCTTCGGACATCAGCTGAGGCGTGAGCACCCTGCCGCGCAGCACAACTTCCGCCGGTTTTGCTCGCCATGGGATGGTGGCGACACCGCCAAGCGCGATGCGCACGTCGCGCACGCTGTTTCCGTCCAAATCCAATGCTACCGCCGCAGAGGCCAGCGCGAACGCGTAAGATTCCCGATCGCGAATCTTCAGGTATCGCGAGCGCCGGGTCCACGGTCCCGCCGGAATGCTGAAACCCGTGATGAGGTCGCCGGGCTTGAGCGTGGTTTCGACATCGGGCGTTTCTCCCGGCGGGCGGTGCAATGACGCAAAGGCGATGCTGCGGGGGCCATTCAGCCCGAGAATGTCAACCGAGGCGTCCAGCGCTATCAGCGCCTGCCCGAAATCGCCCGGATAGGCCGCGATGCATTTGTCGCTGACCCCGAGCACGGCATGGTTGCGATTGAAACCGTCAAGTGCTGCGCACCCCGAATTGGGATTGCGCTTGTTGCATGCGGAATAGCTGTTGTCGCGGAAATAGGTGCAGCGGGTTCGTTGCAGGACATTCCCACCCAGGCTGGCCATGTTCCGGATCTGCTGGCTTGCGGCTTGCTGCAATGTTTGCGCGATCACGGGATAATCTCGTTTCACGACGGGATGCTCGGCGGCGTCCGCCATGCGGACCATGGCGCCCAGCCGCAGCCGGCCGGTGTCGGATTCGATGCGCCCCATCGACGTGCGCTCCAGCGCATTGATGTCGGTCAGAAACTCGGGACGAGCGACGTCGAGTTTCATCAGATCCACGAGAGTTGTGCCGCCGGCAAGAAATTGAACTGCGTTGCCGTGGGTATTGCTGCGCGCGCCGGTCACAGCTTGTATGGCTGCCGTCGGGTGTTCGGCGCGTTCAATGGTGAAGGGGCGCATATCAGGATTCCCTCATCGCCGTTTTGCCTTGCAGGACCGCGGCCACAATGTTCGGATAGGCGGCGCAACGGCAGAGGTTTCCGCTCATATATTCGCGGATATCGGCTTCATTGCCGGCATGTCCCTCCTTCACGCACGCAACCGCGGACATGATTTGTCCGGGCGTGCAGTAGCCGCACTGGAAACCGTCATGATCGACAAATGCCTGCTGCATCGGATGCAGGTCGCCGTTTGGTCCTCCGAGACCTTCGATGGTGGTGACTTCGCGGCCGCCAAGGCTTGCCGCGAGCATCAGACAGGAGAGAACTCGCCGGCCGTCCACCAGCACCGTGCAGGCGCCACACTGGCCATGGTCGCACCCCTTTTTGGTGCCCGTGAGTCCGAGATGATCGCGCAACCCGTCCAGCAGGGTGGTGCGGGTGTCGAGGGCGAGCTTGTGCCGCCGTCCATTGACCGCTAGCTCCAGGTTGAGCGGACGTCGCGCGTCGCGTGCCTCGGGCTCTGCAGCCCTCGCCAACGCGCCGGAAAGGATCGGCAGTGCAGCCGTGCCGGCGGTTGTGGAAATGAATGTGCGCCGGCTGTACCCCGGCGCGTCACTCGTGGCTGCGGGCGGTCGTTGGGGTTTTGATATTGTGCCCATGCTTTCATCTCCACGGCGGGCTTGATGGCGCAACGGCCGGGTAAGCGGAGTGCCGACGATCGAACCCGGGTTCCGCGGCTGAACGGGCTCCTGTCCGTACGCACGCTTCAACGAGCCGTACGAAACCGGGGCTTGAAAATGCGTGCACAGCCCTATCGTTCCGGGCACTGATTTGGCAGCACGGAACGGTGAACGACGAACCGCGGCGCGGGGGAAATCTTTCCGGTCAGCGATACGGAAAGAACTCGAAGTATAGAAGAGCGGCAAACGCGATCACGATTGCGAGCAGTCCGACGCCAAGCACATAACGTACATTATGTCCCGTCACCCCCTGCCGGGCATCGACGGTGTTCAGCACCACCCGTCGGGTAGGGTTGTTTCCAAACCGGTTTGCGCTACCAAACCGGTGTTCGTCTTCGCCTCCTGGAGGCGAGCTTGTCGGTGCTTTATCGTAGGGCATGGGCCACCATCGTTATCGACCATGCACAACAACGGCCCCGTCGATGTCCGGTTCCCGCCGGTTCCGCAACCGACCCCAGCCCGTTTCGGTTGGGGAAGGTTTTCTTGCCGGCCGCAGGCAAATGGGCGTAAGAGATGTCGCCAGTTCGCAGACGGAGAAATACCATGCGGATCTGTGCTTCGGCTTGGATGGTTTTGAGCACGTACGTTGCTTTGTTCGCGGGCGTGCCGACCCGGCTTTCAGCTCAGGTGCCCGACACCCTCGGCGCACCGGATTTTTCCGGCTTCTGGAACCGCGTCGGCGACCTCTGGTTCGATCCCGACCTCGATGATGACACCGCCGGGAAACCGGTGACCCGCCTGAAGCTCAACCGTCCCGACGCGGAAGATGTTTGGGCCGGCGATGCCGACAATCCGGTCCTGCAGCCCTGGGCGCGCGAGGTGGTGAAACGCAATGCCCAGTCGGAAATCCGCCGTGAGCATGTCTACACGGCGGACAATTCCTGCTGGCCGTCGGGCGTGCCGCAGGCCGTCAACCTGCTCGACGAAGTGCAGTTCCTGCAAGCGAAGGATCGTGTGGTCATCCTCTATCAGCGCGATCATCAAGTGCGCTGGATTTGGCTAAACCGCGAACATTCCAACAATCCGGCGCCGTCCTGGTACGGCGAATCGGTCGGGCATTACGAGGGCGACACGCTGGTGGTCGATACCATCGGCCAGAAGGCCCACAGGATGTCGGTGGTCGATCCGTTCGGCACGCCCCATACCGACAAAATCCACGTGGTCGAGCGCTACCAGCTGTTTGCCGATCCGTTCGGCAAGGGCATCATCGTGACCGTGCGGGTGGAAGACCCCGGCGCCTTTACGATGCCGTGGACCGGGACCGCCGAATACCGGCAGAACACGGGAGTCGATCAGCTCAAGGAAATGGTGTGCGCGGAAAACAACCGCAGCTTCGCCGACGGCTCGACCTTCGGCACCATCCCGGAGGAGAAAGGATCGCCGTTTTGACGCAGCCTCTGATGCGCGTGAGGGACCGGTGGGCGCGCTACGGCGCCGCTCGCGCAAAGCGGGCGGCGCGCCTCTACCCGGGGGGATAGGCGAGCGCCCTCACGCAGCCTCCGCCGTCAGCACACGCCCCTTGGTCTCGGGCAGCAGCAGCGCCGCAACGGTGAGGAGACTGTAGGCACCGACCGCAAACACGCCGATGGATTGGCCGAGCGGCAGCGTTGCTGAGAGCATGCCGACGAACAGCGGGTTCATCGCCGCGACACCGCGGCCGAAATTATACGTAAAGCCCTGGCCGGAACCGCGCATGCGGGTCGGAAACAGTTCGGTCAGGAACGGGCCCATGCCGGAGAATACGCCCTGGGAGAAGAAGCCGAGCGGGAACCCCAAGACCAGCATCAATGAAATCGTTCACGGGGATTTGCGTGTAGGTGAGCACGATCGCGATCGAGCCGACCGCATACAGGATGAAATTCATCCGCCTGCCGATGCGGTCGCTGAGCCAGGCGCTGACGAAGCCGCCGATCACCGACCCGACAATAATGACGGCGAGATAGCCGCCGGTGCTCAGAACCGTGAGTTTGCGCTCGGTGCGCAGGAACGTCGGCAGCCACGTGGTTATCGCGTAATAGCCACCCTGTGCGCCGGTCAACAAGAGGCCGGTCAGGACCGTCGTTCGCAGCATCGGCGCGGAAAAAATTTCCAGGAAGTTCGCCGTCTTGCCGGCCGCCGCCAGGTTTTTCTGCGTCTGCGCGAAGATCGGCGGTTCCTTCACCAGGCGCCGCACGAACAGCACCAGGAGCGCCGGCGACAAGCCCACCCAGAACAGCGTCCGCCACGCCAGCGCGGCCGGCATCAGGCTGAAGAACAAGGTCGCCAGCACCGCGGCGATGCCCCAACCGATCGGAAAACCGGTCTGCAGCGCGCCCACCGCCTTGCCGCGGTGCTGCGGGCGGATCACCTCGCCCATGAGCACCGCGGCGGCCGCCCATTCGCCGCCGAAGCCGAGGCCCATCAGGGCGCGGAAAACGAGAAGCTGATTGTAGCTTTGCGCAAAGCCGCACAGGAACGTGAAGAACGCAAACCACGCGATGGTGAGCTGCAACGTGCGCACGCGGCCGACGCGATCGGACAGCGCGCCGGCGATCCATCCGCCCAGCGCCGACATCACCAGCGTCGCGGTGCCGATCAGCCCCGCATCTGCATTGGTGATGGCAAATTCCGCAATGATTGCGGGAATTGCGAAGCTGAACATCTGCACGTCCATGCCGTCCAGGATCCAACCGCCGATGCAGGCCCAGAAGGTGCCCTTCTCGGTGCCGCTCATTTCCCCGTACCATGCGGTCGGATGATGCTCGTTGCTGGTGATTGTAGTCATCGCACTGGTTCCCTGCGGCGGTTGAGATGCCGGTTCCGGGAATGCTGTGCCAAATACGATGCCTCGGCAATCCCCGTGCATGTCAGCCGGAGAAAATACACGGAGAGACGGCTTTGGGTGCGCATGGTCCGGCCGGATAAGGGCGGCGCGTGGTCGCCGTTGGCTAGACTACACCCGCTTCGCGATTCCATGGTCTTACGGCGCGCCGCTTTTAGTGCGCACCCGCTGCGCGCCAAGCAGCCGATGTGCTAGAATGTTTGTTCTATCTCCGGCCGCCGCGGGTGGCGGCCGGCCATACGGGAGGAGCCCTATGACCGCCGATCGTTCGACTATCGACCTTTCCCTGGCCCGCCGCGACGTGATCATGGCCGCCGGCGCCGGGCTGGCCGGCACCCTGCTGGCGGGTGCCACCGCACAGGCGCAGACCGCCACCCCGGCGGGGGGTGAGTTCTGGACTGCCGAATACACCGCCAAGAAGGGCGATGTGTCGCTGCAGATGTACCGCAAGCGCGTCGGCGCGCCCGGAACCGGTGCGGCGAAGCCGGTGCTGTTCCTGGTGCACGGGTCGTCCAACGGCGCGCAGTCGAGCTACGATCTTCAGGTGCCTGGCAAGGAATATTCGATGATGAACGTCTATGCCCGGCTGGGCTACGACGTCTGGACCATGGACCACGAGGGTTACGGAAAATCCTCCCGCACCTCCGGCAATTCCGATATCGCCAGCGGCGTCGAGGATCTCAAGGCCGCCATGCCGATCGTCACGCGCGAAACCGGGCGAGCCAAGGTGCACTTCTTCGGCACCTCGTCGGGCGGCATCCGGGCAGCCGCATTCGCCCAGGCGCAGCCGCAATCGGTCGATCGCCTGGTGCTGTGCGCCTTCACCTACAAGGGCGAGAACGCGCCGACCCTGGTGCAGCGGGCCAAGCAGCTCGAATACTACAAGACCCACAACACCCGCCTGCGCGACCGCAAGATGATCGAGTCGATCTTCACCCGCGACGGGCTGCCGTCGGCCTATGAGCCCGAAGTCGCCAAGGCGCTCGCCGATTTCGAACTGCAGTTCGGCGACCAGGTGCCGACCGGCACCTATCTCGACATGACGTCAAAACTGCCGCTGGTCGATCCCACCAAGGTGCTGAGCCCGGTGCTGATGCTGCGCGGCGATCATGACGGCATCTCCACCAATGCCGACTTGCTGGAATTCTACGACAAGCTGCCCAACGGCGACCGCCAGTTCGTCATCCTGCCGAATGTCGCGCACAGCGTCACCAGTTCGAAGAACCGTGCCATGGCGTTCCACGTGATGCACGCCTTCCTCACCATGCCGCCGCAGGTGTCAGTGTAGGTGGAGACCGTGCGGATACGCATCTGAGACGCAACGGCCCGGATGTCGGTTTCGACATCCGGGCCGCTTTCAATGCGCAGCGGCTTCGAAGGCCAGAAACGTGGCCGCGGCTCCGGTTACTGCGTCAGCTTCTTGCCGAACTTCTCCAGCCGCTGCGCATTGGTATAGCCGGCATAGACATTGCCTTCATCGTCCACGCCGACGCCTTCCAGGGCGCCGAGGTACTTGGATTCCTCGATGAAGCCCGTGACCTTGCCGTCCTTGGCGCTACCGACGCGGATGCCCTGCTTGAAGCCGGGATTGACCTTGTCGGTCGATTGCGAGTCGGCAACGTAGATTTGGTCGTTCTTATCGATGGCGATGCCGCTCGGCCGGCCGAACTGCTTCCACTCCTGGAGGAATTTGCCGTCCTGGTCAAAGATCTGGATACGGTTGTTGGCGCGGTCGGCGACGAACAGGCGGCCGGCCGAATCGAAAGCGAGCCCGTGCGGAACATTGAATTCGCCCGGTCCCGTGCCTTCCTTGCCCCACGCCTTGATGAACTTGCCGTTCTTGTCGAACTTGACGATGCGGGCGTTGGTCTTGTCGCCATGGCCGTCGGCCACGAAGATATCGCCGTTCGGCGCGACCACCACGTCGGAAGGCGCGTTGAAATGCTTGTCGTCGTTGCCGGCTTCGCCCGGCGTGCCGAGCGTCATCAGCACCTTGCCGTCGGGGCTGAGTTTCATGACGGTGTTGCCCTTGCCCTTGGCGCCGCGACCGTCGGTGATCCAGACGTTGTCGTCCTTATCGACGTACAGGCCGTGCGGGAAGTTGGTGAGCCCGGCGCCGATGCTGGCGACGACGCGGCCCTGCGCATCATACTTGTTGAGCGGGGCGATCTTGGAGCCTTCGCAGCTATTACCGCCGCAGCGGTCGTAGATCCACATGCTCTTGCCGTCGCGGGCGGCATTGAGCCCGATGGTGGAGCCGTTGCCGCGGCCCATCGGCTGCTTCGCCCAGCCCTCTTCGAGCCGATACGGATTCGGGGCCGTGTTGGGGTCTTGGGCGAAGCTCGGCGCGGTGCCGGCAACCGCCGCGATGACGGCGATACCGCACAAGAGCTTGACGCGATCTGCGTGACGCATGGCATTTCTCCCTGGTGGGACCATGTGGTCCCGGTTGAGGCCGGAAGCGGCGTTGGGCGCCGCTCCGCTCCGGCGCGAATTGAACCGGAGGGGGTCTAAACGCATGCCCGGCACCGGGGGCGGCGCCAAGCCGGCACAGCTTACATCATGTGCGTGCCCGGTCGCTACGGTGTCGCCTCGGCCCTTCGGCCATCATTACCCGAGAGAGGGATATCGACCCATTCATGGCGTCCGGTGGAGGCGCAATAGGCGAAGTGCGTAGTGCCATCCATGCTCGCAAGGCTGAGTAGGTGACGATGTTGCCACGTCCTCATAAATTCGTATGTGCAGGTTTCACGCATCCGGTTCTTCGCGGGGGAGCTTCGTCGCAGGCAGCATGACGCCATCCGTCACTCGCTGGTCGAGGATCGCTTTCGCCCTCGCCGGTTCGACTATCCAGTGCCATTCTATTACCACGTTCGCGGGGTCCATGTCCCCCGGCCACGGCATCAAACCCACCAGCCTCATTGGGAACATTCAATGGGCTGTGCCAATTATCAGCCATCAGACTGGAACCACCAGTTCAGCCGCGGGTTTAGCACAAGAGGACCTCTCCCCGAACCGGGTGGGTGGCGAATCTTATCGTGGAAAGCCTTTCGATGCAGGCCAAACTCACATTCGCGACCGGCGAATCGCCGCGACGGGCCGGTGAGCTAGACAGCGCATTCGACCGGCTTTGCATAAACACCATACGCACGCTTGCGATCGATGCCGTGCAGGCGGCCAATTCGGGCCATCCCGGAACGCCAATGGCGTTGGCACCAGTGGCCTATACGCTCTGGCGGGACTTTCTGCGTTTCGATCCTGACGATCCGACCTGGCCCAATCGAGATCGCTTCGTGCTCTCCAACGGCCATGCCTCGATGCTGCTCTATGCCGTGCTGCATTTGAGCGGCGTGAAAGCCGCCGATGAGGGGAACGCCGGTTTCGACGCGCTTGCGGTCACGCTCGACGACATCAAACGATTTCGGCAACTCGGCAGCAAATGCCCCGGCCACCCCGAACACGGCGTGACTGCGGGTGTGGAGACGACGACCGGCCCGCTCGGGCAGGGCTGCGGCAACAGCGTCGGCATGGCCCTGGCCGGGCGCTGGCTCGGGGGGCATTTCAATCGTCCGGGTTTTGCCGTGTTCGATTTCGACGTCTATGCGTTTTGTGGCGATGGCGACATGATGGAGGGCGTGACGAGCGAAGCCGCCTCATTCGCGGGCCATCAGATGCTTGGAAACCTGTGCTGGATCTATGACAGCAATCGAATCACGATCGAGGGGCACACGGATCTCGCTTTCAGCGACAATGTCGCTGCGCGGTTCCTGGCCTATGGGTGGAACGTCGAGCACGTCGGCGACGCCAACGATACGGACCGTTTGTCGCAGGCTTTTGCAAGCTTCCGGCGCACCGCAGATGTGCCGACCCTGATCATCGTGGATAGCCATATCGGCTATGGGGCTCCGCACAAGCAGGACACCAGCGCGGCCCACGGCGAAGCGCTCGGCGAAGAAGAAGTTCGACTTGCCAAACGGGCTTATGGCTGGCCGGAGGACGCCAAGTTTCTGGTGCCGGACGGCGTGCGCGAACATTTTCAAAATGGTTTGGGCCGACGCGGGCGAGACTTGCATCAAGCGTGGACCGCACAATTCGAAGCTTACCGGAGCCAATACCCCGATCTTGCCGATGAGTTCGAGCGGATGCAAACACGCGCGCTTCCCGATGCGTGGGGAATGGATTTGCCGGTTTTCGACGCCAGCGCGAAGGGCCTTGCGAGCCGCGATTCCTCTGCCAAGGTCTTGAACGCCATCGGGCCGCATTATCCCTGGCTCATCGGCGGTGCCGCCGATCTCGCGCCATCGACGAAGACCCGCCTCGCTTTCGAAGGCGCCGGCGACCTGGAGCATGATCGTCCGGACGGACGCAATCTGCATTTCGGGATTCGCGAACATGCCATGGGAGCGATCCTGAATGGGCTCGCGGTATCCAAAATTCGCCCCTATGGATCGAGCTTTCTGGTCTTTTCGGACTACATGAAACCGTCGATCCGCCTTGGCGCACTGATGGAGTTGCCCGTCATCTATGTGTTCACGCATGACTCCATCGGGGTGGGAGAAGACGGACCAACCCACCAGCCGGTCGAGCAACTTGTTGCGTTACGTAGCATTCCGGGCCTTATCGTGCTGCGGCCGGCCGACGCCAATGAGGTCGCCGAAGCGTGGCGCGTCATGATCGGGCTCAAAGACCGGCCCGCCTGCCTGGTGTTGACCCGGCAGGCGATCCCAACGTTCGATCGGACCCGCTACGCGCCCGCCGCGGGCGTCGGCCGCGGCGCCTACATTCTCGCGGACGCCGCTGACGGCAAGCCGGCCGTGATCTTGATCGGTACCGGCAGCGAGGTCGTGCTTTGCGTCGATGCCTATGAGGAACTCGGCCGTGAAGGCATTGCGGCGCGCGTCGTCAGCATGCCGTCGTGGGAGTTGTTCGAGCAGCAGGAACAAGGCTATCGCGATCACGTTCTCCCGCCCGATATCGTCGCGCGGGTTTCGGTTGAAATGGGTTCGGTGATCGGGTGGGATCGCTATGCCGGTCCGACCGGCGCACGGATCGGGATGACGACATTCGGGGCCTCGGCCCCGCTGCGGGACTTGCTTTTGAAGTTTGGATTTACCAAGGCACATGTGATTGCAGCCGCCAAGGATCAAATAGCAGTGACCAACAGGAAAGCGGCATCATGACAGCGCAACGCCTCGCCAACGATACCCGTAATCCGCTCGAGCGCCTGCATGATTATGGACAGGCTGTGTGGCTGGATTTCCTATCGCAGCGTTTCATCGCCGAGGGTAGGCTCACAAATCTGATCGTGCATGACGGGTTGACCGGCGTGACCTCGAACCCTTCGATCTTCGAAAAGGCGATCGCCGACAGCGCTGACTATGATCCACTGTTAAATGCGGTTGAAGCGGAGGGCGACTGCAGTGTGATGTCGCTCTATGAACGCCTCGCGGTCGCCGATATTCGGCATGCCGCGGATGCGTTGCGCCCGGTGTATGAAGCAACGAAACGCCAGGATGGATATGTCAGCCTTGAAGTATCTCCCTACCTGGCAATGAATGCCGAGGCGACGATCGCCGAGGCGCGGCGGCTCTGGCAGGCGGTCGGCCGCGACAATCTGATGATCAAGGTGCCGGCGACCGCGCCCGGCCTGCCGGCGATCCGCCAACTCATCGGCGAAGGAATCAACGTCAATATCACGCTGCTGTTTTCGCAGCAGGTTTATGAGGAGGTTGCCGAGGCTTACCTGGCGGGCGTTGAGCGCCTGGTAGAACAAGGCGGCGATCCCACCAGGATCGCGAGTGTTGCTAGCTTCTTCGTGAGCCGCATTGACGTCGCGGTGGATAAGCTTATCGCGGAGCGGACGCACAATACCGGCCGGCCCGACGAGAATGATGAGCTCGCTGCGTTGCGCGGCAAGATCGCGATCGCCAATGCGAAGCTTGCCTATCAACGCTACAAGCGCCTGTTCGCCGGCCCGCGGTGGGAGAAACTCCGCGCCAAGGGTGTGCGGGTGCAGCGGCTGTTGTGGGCGAGCACCGGGACGAAGAACCCGGCCTATAGCGACGTCCTGTATGTTGAAGAGCTGATTGCCGCGGACACCGTCAACACGCTACCGCTGGCAACCATGGACGCATTTCGCGATCACGGGAAAGTGCGCGCAAGCCTCGAGGAGAACGTCGACGAGGCCGAACGGATGCTGGCGACGCTGGCGCGATCCGGTATCGCAATCGAAGTGGTGACGGCACGGCTGGTGGAAGAGGGCGTGCAGCTGTTCGCCGATGCGTTCGACAAACTGCTCGGTGCGGTCGCCCGCAAACGTGCCGCGCGTCTCGGCGATCAGCTCGACAGCCAGACTAGCATGCTTGCACCGGAACTCGAAACGGCAGTCGCCGCCTCGCTCGAATCATGGCGTCAGGACGCCAAAGTGCGACGGCTATGGGCCGGAGACGCGCAGCTGTGGACCTCGCGCGACGAGGCGAATTGGCTCGGCTGGCTTCGCATTGCGGAGGACGAACACGATCGAACCGATCTTCTCTTATCCCTGGCGGAGAAAATTCGGGAGCAGGACTTCTCCCACATCCTGTTGCTCGGCATGGGCGGATCGAGTCTCGGGCCCGAGGTGTTCGCAAAAACCTTCGGGCATCTCAAGGGCCGGCCGGAGCTGCTGGTCCTCGATTCGACCGACCCGGCGCAGATTCGAACAATCGAAAATCAGATCGATCCCGCGCGTACCCTCTTCATCGTCTCCAGCAAGTCCGGCACCACGCTCGAACCGAATATCCTCAAGCAGTATTTTTTCGCGTGCGCGAAACGGGCGGTCGGCGACAAAGAGGTCGGATCGCGCTTCATCGCCATTACGGATCCCGGATCACAAATGCAGGCCATCGCCGAGCGCGACCGGTTCCGGCACATCGCCTTCGGGGTTCCGAGCATCGGCGGGCGCTATTCGGTGCTATCGGATTTCGGCCTGGTGCCCGGCGCAGCTATGGGACTGGATATTGGCCGCCTCCTCGCCCAAACGCAGCAGATGGTGCGCTCGTGCGCGGCCGACGTGCCGCCGGCGGAGAATCCCGGCGTCGTGCTGGGCACCATTCTGGGTTTGCAGGGAAAATCAGGGCGCGACAAGGTCACCATCGTGGCCTCGCCGGGAATCGCCGATTTCGGCGCATGGCTCGAACAGCTGTTGGCGGAATCGACGGGCAAACATGGCAAGGGCCTCATCCCGGTCGATGCAGAGCCGCTCGGGGCGCCGGCCGTGTATGGGCAAGACCGTCTGTTCGTCTACATCCGGCTGGCGAACGGGGCGGATGCTCATCAGGATACGGCCGTGACCGAGATCGAACGCGCCGGCCACCCGGTCGTGCGCATCGGCGTCGCCGACCGCTATCACATCGGCCAGGAATTCTTTCGCTGGGAGATGGCTACGGCGGTGGCGGGCGCAATCCTCGCCATCGATCCGTTCGATCAGCCCGATGTCGAGGCCAGCAAGAATAAGACGCGTGCGCTGACCACTGCATACGAAACCAGCGGGCAGCTACCGCCGGAAGCGCCATTTCTCGAAGATTGCGGTGTCAAGCTCTTTGCGGACGAAAAGAACCGTCAGGCTCTCGGGCGGCCCGGCACGCTTGTGGAGTGTCTCACGGCCCATTTCGCGCGCATTCGCGACGGCGATTACTGTGCGATCCTCGCCTATGTGGAACGCAACCCGCGCCATAGCGATGCGCTGCAGCATCTGCGCGTCCTCATCCGCGATCGCAAGCGGGTCGCCACCTGCGTGGGCTTCGGACCGCGCTTCCTGCACTCGACCGGGCAGGCCTATAAAGGCGGCCCGAACAGCGGCGTTTTCCTGCAAATCACCTGCGACGACGCCCTCGATCTCCCGGTTCCAGACCAGAAATATACCTTCGGGGTCGTCAAGGCGGCGCAAGCGCGCGGTGATTTCGACGTGCTCGCGGAACGCGGCCGGCGTGTCCTGCGCATTCATCTCGGTCCCGACGTTGCGGCCGGTTTGGCGGCGCTCACGGAGGCCGTCCGTCAGGCCTTCGCGTGAACATAGATCATTACATGGATCGGGAGCAGGCTAGATGCAGCTCGGCATGATCGGGTTGGGACGGATGGGCGCCAATATGGTGCGCCGCCTCGCGCGCGACGGACACCGGTGCGTGGTCTTCGACCGGGCCCCGGCGGCGGTCCAGGCGCTGGTCGGCGAGCGCATCACCGGCAGCACCGATCTCAAGCAACTGGTCGCCCAGCTCGACAAACCACGGGCCGTCTGGGTCATGCTGCCGTCGGGCGAAGTCACTGAGAACGCGGTCACGCAACTGGCCACGATGCTCGAGGCGGGCGATACCATCATCGACGGCGGCAACTCCTTCTACAAGGACGATGTGCGGCGGGCCAAGTATCTCAAAGCCAAAAGCATTCACTATGTCGATTGCGGCACCAGTGGCGGTGTCTGGGGTCTTGAACGCGGCTATTGCCTGATGATCGGGGGCGACAAGGAAGCGATCGAACGCCTCGATCCGATCTTCAATAGCTTGGCGCCGGGTGCGGGCGCCATCGCGGCCACCCCCGATCGCAAAGGTCGCGATCCGCGCGTCGAGCGCGGGTATATGCATTGTGGTCCCGCCGGTGCCGGGCGTTTCGTCAAGATGATCCATAACGGCATCGAATACGGCCTCATGCAGGCCTATGCCGAGGGTTTCAGTATTCTACGCGGCGCCGTTTCGGAGGAGCTGCCGGAGGACCATCGCTATCAATTGGACCTGCCGGACATTGCCGAGGTCTGGCGGCGTGGCAGTGTCATCGGCTCCTGGCTGCTCGACCTCACCGCCATGGCGCTGGCGGAGGACCCGAAGCTTTCGCGATATTCCGGCTTCGTCGAGGATTCCGGCGAAGGCCGCTGGACCATCAAGGCGGCGATCGAAGAGGCCGTGCCAGCGGAAGTCCTTTCAGCGGCGCTCTATACGCGATTTCGTTCCCGCGAGCACGAGAGTTTCTCGGACAAGCTGCTGTCGGCCATGCGGAACAAATTCGGCGGACATGTCGAACCGAAGGCGGACACGTGAGATGGAGTTGCCGGCACGCCCCGCAGGCCCTTGTGCCCTCGTCATCTTCGGTGCGGCCGGAGATTTGACGAAACGTCTGCTCGTTCCTGCCCTCTGCAATCTGCGGCGCGCCAATTTATTGCCGGATGCGTTCGCCGTGATCGGCATCTCCAGGCACCAAATGGATGATGATGCGTTTCGCCGCGAGTTGGGCCGCGCTGCTGGCGGATCGCGCGGAGGCACAACAACGGACGCCGGGTGGGATTGGGTCTCCTCCCACCTCCACCACCTCCAAGGTGACTTTAATGATCCGGCGGCCTACGAGAACTTGGCTCGGCTGTTAAATGATACCGATAAGGCCCATGGCACGGGCGGGAATTACCTCTTTTATCTTGCCACACCGCCACAGGCATTTGCCGGGATCGTTCAGCAGCTTGGACACGCAGGCCTCGTCCGCGAAACGAAAGGGCATTGGCGCCGAGTTATCATTGAAAAACCTTTCGGCACCGATTTGAGCTCTGCGAAAGCACTTAACCACGAAATTCTCAGCGTGCTCACGGAGGAACAGATTTATCGCATCGACCATTATCTCGGGAAAGAAACGGTTCAAAACATCATGGTATTCAGGTTCGCGAATGGATTATTCGAACCGCTTTGGAACAGAAACCAGATCGACCATGTGCAAATCACTGTTGCCGAGGCGCTGGACGTCGAGGGGCGGGGCAAGTTCTATGACGCCACCGGCGCATTGCGCGACATGGTACCGAACCATCTCTTCCAGCTGCTCACTCTTACCGCGATGGAACCACCATCCTGCTTTGGTGCAGGAGCTGTGCGTTCCGAAAAGGCCAAGGTCTTGGAGGCCATTCGTCCATTCAACTCGGAGGACACGTCGCGCAATATCATACGCGCCCAGTACGGCGCCGGTGAAGTGGCAGGAAAGCCCATAGTTCCATACCGCCACGCTCCGAATGTCGCACCGCGGTCGGTTACTGAGACCTATGTGGCGCTCAAGCTCTCGATCGACAATTGGCGCTGGGCCGGTGTGCCCTTTTATTTGCGGACCGGCAAGGCGCTCGCCGCACGACGAAGCGAAATCGTAATTCAATTCAAACAGGCGCCGTTCACGCTGTTTCGCGATACGCCAATCGACAGGCTGACGCCAAACGATATGACCCTGCAGATTCAGCCGGAAGAAGGCATGACGTTGCGCTTCAGTGCGAAAATTCCCGGGCCCAGCGTGCGCATGGATGGGGTCCAGATGAAGTTCAATTACAAGGAACATTTCAAAGCCGCGCCGAGTACCGGGTATGAGACGCTCATCTATGATTGCATGGTCGGCGACGCGACATTATTCCAGCGCGCCGACAGCATCGAGGCCGGATGGCGGGTCGTGCAGCCGGCGCTCGATGCTTGGGCAAAGGACAGTGCGACTGAACTGCCGATCTATGCCGCCGGAAGCGCGGGTCCAAGCCAGGCCGACGCACTTTTGACGCGCGATGGCCGCCACTGGCGTTCCATCGACGGCGTCGGCAGTGGACATTCGGCATGACAGAGCGCCCTCGACATCCGCCCGAGAAAATCTCCGCTGTCGTGTCCGACGTGGATGGCACGCTGGTCACCGACGACAAGGTCTTGACCGCACGCGCTCGGGCGAGTGTCTTGGAGCTTCATGCACGCGGCATCACGTTCACGGTCATCAGCAGCCGGCCGCCCCGCGGCTTACGCGTGCTGCTTGATCCTCTGGAGCTCGCGGCTCCGTTCGGATGCTTCAATGGCGGCATCATTGCGGGTCCCGACCTCTCGGTGATCGCCGAGCATCTCCTGCCGTCCGCGGTCGCGCGGCGCGCGCTCGACATGATCCATGGGCACGGAGCGCAGTCGTGGGTCTTCGCCGGACAGGATTGGCTGGTCCGCGATTCCACTGGACCTTATATCGCGCGAGAAGAACGTACGGTCGGCTTCCGGCCGACGATTGTGGAGGATTTCACCGCAGCGCTTGATACAGCTGCGAAGATCGTCGGGGTCAGCGCCGATCCGGAGTTGCTTGTGCAATGTGAGCGCGATGTGCGCGCCGCGCTAGCCGATCAAGCGTGCGTCTTGCGTTCGCAGACCTACTACCTCGATATCACCCACCCGCTCGCCAATAAGGGCGCTGCGTTGATGGAGATCGCGAGCCTCCTAGGTATTCCGCTTTCGCAGATCGCGGTCATTGGCGACGGCCGCAATGACATCCCGATGTTCGAAGCCGGCGGTCTCAGCATCGCGATGGGCAATGGCAGTCCGGAGGTGCGGCGGGCGGCCGACTTCGTGACTGCCAGCAATCGCGAAGACGGGTTTGCCAAGGCGATCGAGCGCTACATCTTGCAGCGCGCGGATGCGGCGGTGACGCCATGAAAGCGATCGTGGTGGCCCCCTCGATTCTGTCCGCCGATTTGTGTCGGCTTGGCGAGGAAGTGCGCTCGGTCGATCAGGCCGGTGCCGACTGGATCCATATCGATGTCATGGACGGCCGGTTCGTGCCGAACATTTCCTTCGGCCCCGCTATCGTGAATGCGGTACGGAGGTCCACCACGAAGCCGCTCAACGTGCACCTGATGATCGTCGAGCCCGAACGCTACCTGGATGCTTTCGTCGAAGCCGGGGCCGACCATCTTCTGGTCCACGTCGAGCCGGCTTCGACGAACCACCTCCAAAACACAATCGCGCGCATTCGCGCGCTGGGCAAGAAGCCCGGCGCGGTGCTCGCTCCGGCTAGCCCGGTCGCCATGGTCGAGCCAGTGCTGCATCGGTGCGATATTGTCGTGGTGATGACCGTCCATCCGGGATTTGGCGGTCAGATATTTTTGCCGGAAATGCTGCCGAAAATCCGCGAACTGCGCCTCCTCTGCGTCGCGAAGGGCATCGACCCCTGGATCGCGGTCAACGGTGGACAGGATGCCGACATCGCCGCGCGGGTGGCGACCGCCGGGGCCAACGCGATCGTCGCGGGATCGGCCATCTTTCGGATCGCGTGACTATGCCGCCGCCATCGCGGGAATTCGAAACGGCGCGTTGCAACCAGAAGCGGCGTTGCGATGACCGGCGCTGCGTCGATCGAGAGGCGGAGCTTCGAAAACGCCGAAACGCTCGCGGAGAACGTTGCCGAATGGCTCTGCGCGCTCGCGCAGGCCAGCAAGCGCGACTTCGCGATTTGCCTGTCGGGCGGATCGACGCCGCGGCGGCTTTATGAAACGCTCGCAATGCCGGCCGTCGCATCGCGCTTTCCGTGGCCTCGCACGCATTGGTTCTGGGGCGATGAAAGGTTCGTCCCCCATGACGATGCCGACAGCAATTACCGGATGGCGCGCGCGGCATTGCTGGCGCGCGTGCCCATTCCCAGCGACAACATTCACCCCATTCCGACTGACGGATTGTCACCGGAGCAAGCCGCCGCCGCATACGAGACCACCTTGCAGCGGTTCTACGGCGCCGACTTGCTTGACCCTACCCGGCCGCTCTTTGACGTGACGCTGCTGGGGATCGGAGAAAATGGGCACACCGCTTCATTGTTCCCCGGGCATCCGACATTGCGCGAAACGCGGCGATGGGCGGTCGCGGTATTCGGCGCGAAATCCGAGCCGCGGATCACGCTGACTTATCCGGTGCTCGACAGCAGCCGCGATGTCGCATTCTTGGCCACGGGCGCGGAAAAACGGGATGTTATCGCACGCACCCTTACGGGAGATAGGACGCTTCCCGCCACGTTCATTCGCCCGATCGGGCGTCTTCACTGGTTTATGGATCGTGCCGCGACTTCGGAAGGAGCGAATTGATGTCGGTGGAAACGCCGCCGAGAACACGGACTTCGCGCATTGCTCCAGCGGTTCTTGTTGTCATGGGCGTTTCGGGAAGCGGAAAGTTGACCGTGGGAGCACTCCTCGCGGCACAACTCCGCTGGGGGTTCGAGGACGCGGATCGGTTTCATTCGGCGGCCAATGTGGACAAGATGCGCCGCGGCATCCCGCTCACCGACGCCGATCGGTGGGCCTGGCTCGCGAGTAGATTGCCGTCCGCATCGATAGGACGCGTCATGCGAGCGGGCACGGCGTCATCGCATGCTCCGCGCTAAAGCGCCGCTATCGCGCTATTCTGATCGGCGATCGGGCCGATGTGCGCCTCGTGTATCTCAAAGGTGAGGAAACGTTGATCGCGCAGCGGATCGCCGTTCGCCTTGGACACTTCATGCCGCGAAGCCTACTGCATAGTCAGTTCGAAGGGCTCCAGGAGCCAGGACCGGACGAAAACCCCATTACGGTCGCAATCGACCTACGGCCCGACGAGATCGTGGCGCAGATCCTGGCGGCGCTATGCCTCACCGAAGTCGTGCGACAAGCTACGATGTCCGGATTGCGGGGAATCGCGCCATGAACAAGGCTTTGGAGCATACCGTCATACCACAAACGCTCTCGGCCGATCTGCTGGATAAAATGGATGCCTATTGGCGTGCCGCGAATTACCTGACGGTCGGGCAAATTTATCTGCAGGATAATCCGCTGCTGGAGAGCCCTCTCACGATCGAACACATCAAGCCTCAGCTGCTCGGCCACTGGGGCACGACCACCGGTATCAATTTTATTTACGTTCATCTGAACCGCCTTATCAAAGCATATGATCTTGACTTGATTTATGTCATCGGCCCTGGCCACGGCGGTCCGGGCCTGGTGGCACATAGCTATCTGGAGGGCTCCTATACGGAGCGCTACCCGAATATTGAGCGGAGCCGGAATGGATTGCAACGGCTGTTCCGGCAATTCTCATGGCCGTATGGAATTCCGAGCCATGTCGCGCCCGAAACGCCCGGATCGATTCACGAGGGCGGCGAGCTCGGCTATTCGCTCGTCCATGCCTATGGGGCGGCCTTTGATAATCCCGATCTGATCGTCGCCTGCATCATTGGCGATGGTGAAGCGGAAACCGGCGCACTTGCCACCAGCTGGCATTCCAATAAATTTCTCAACCCAGCACGTGACGGGGCGGTGCTTCCGATCCTTCATCTCAATGGGTTCAAGATCGCGAATCCGACCGTGCTGGCCCGCATCAGCCGCGTCGAATTGACCGACCTCATCCGGGGCTACGGCTATGAGCCGCATTTCGTCGAAGGCGACGTACCGGCCCTGGTTCATCAAAGCCTGGCCGGTACGCTTGACATGATCGTTGACGAGATACACTCAATTCAAAGCATTGCGCGCGCCGATCCGAACGCCGTCACACGGCCGCGCTGGCCCATGATCGTGTTCCGCACCCCAAAGGGCTGGACGGGACCAAAGTTCGTCGATGGCAAACCCGTTGAGGGGACCTGGCGCGCGCATCAGGTCCCGATTACAGATTTGCAGAACCCCGAACATCTGAAACAACTCGAAACTTGGATGAAGAGCTACCGGCCTCATGAGCTCTTCGACGAAACCGGGAAGTTTCGGGACGAGCTGGCAGCGCTTGCGCCGACGGGCCGTCGCCGCATGGGAATGAACCCGCACGCCAATGGCGGCGAATTGCTGCAGCCGCTTACGATACCACCGTTCCATGAATACGCCGTGCAGGTCCGCAGACCGGGCAGCGTCGAAGCCGAATCGACGCGCGTCCTCGGAATTTTTCTGCGCGAGGTGATGAGGCTTAATCTCGATAGCAAAAATTTCCGGCTTTTCGGTCCGGATGAGACGGCCTCGAACCGATTGGACGCGGTCTATGAAGTTTCCGGCAAGGAGTGGATGGCCGATGTCGAGGCCGTTGACATCAATCTCAGCGTTGACGGCCGCGTCATGGAAGTGCTGAGCGAGCATCTTTGCGAGGGCTGGCTCGAAGGATATTTGCTCACCGGCCGCCATGGGTTGTTTTCATGCTACGAAGCATTCGTGCATATCATCGACTCGATGTTCAATCAGCATGCGAAAGTGGCTCAAGGCCAGCCGGAAAATCCCCTGGCGCAAGCCGATCGCGTCGCTGAACTATTTGCTCACGTCGCATGTCTGGCGGCAGGATCATAACGGCTTCTCCCACCAGGACCCCGGTTTCATCGACCATGTGGCGAACAAGAAGTCCGATGTCGTGCGCATCTATTTGCCGCCCGACGCCAATTGCCTGCTGTCCGTCGCTGACCACTGTTTGCGCAGCCGCAACTACGTCAACCTGATCATCGCCGGCAAGCAGCCGGAATGGCAGTGGCTCGACATCGATGCGGCGGCGCGGCATTGCACCGCCGGTGCCGGCGTATTGGCCATGGGCCAGCAACGATGACGGCGATCCCGACGTGGTCATGGCGTGTGCCGGTGATGTACCGACGCTCGAGGTGCTTGCCGCCGTGACCCTGTTGCGCGCCGATATTCCGGACATCCGCATCCGCGTGGTCAACGTGGTCGATTTGATGACCTTGCAGCCTCGTTCCGAGCATCCGCACGGCCTCGAAGATGTGGACTTTGACGCGATGTTTACGACCGACCGGCCGGTGATTTTCGCTTTCCACGGGTATCCGGCCATGATTTACAGGCTGACCTACCGGCGGCATAACCACAACAATATTCACGTGCGCGGCTACAAGGAGGAAGGCACCACCACGACTCCGTTCGACATGGTCGTCCTCAACAATCTGGACCGCTATCAGCTGGAACTGGACGCGATCCGGCGTGTTCCACGGCTCAGCGATCAGGTGGAGGAGGCGACGGAACGGTACTTGAATACGATGGAGCGTCATAAACGCTATATCAGCGAGCATGGCGAAGACCTGCCAGAGGTTCGCAACTGGCGCTGGAATTTGTGAGCACAATGTTTCCGCGGGCAGGCATGTCAGATGCTGAATTGGGGCTGAATGTGATCGCATTGCACAGCCGCTCGTCCTCAGCGTGCCAGTATGGAACCAAATCGCCCGCGCGGCGTTTGCTGTAGGGTATTTGTCCAACCATACGAGGCGAGCCAATGGAAACCGTGAAGCAGATGAAGGTCGCCCCCGCGCTTGATACGCCGATTGACCTGTCGAACAAGACATCACACGTCGTCGCTACAGCATTGAACGAAATCCTTGCCGATACCTTCGTGCTTTATGTCAAGACGAAGAACTTCCACTGGCATGTCAGCGGGCCGCATTTTCGCGATTACCACCTAATGTTCGATGAACAGGCAGCTCAGATTTTTGCGACGGTAGATGACCTCGCGGAGCGGGTGCGCAAGATCGGCGGCACGACGCTGCGATCGGTCGGACAAATTACCAAGCTCACCAAGCTGACGGAAAATAATAAGGACTTCGTCGAACCTCATGACATGCTTAACGAGCTGATCGCCGATCACAAAATGATCATCGCCAACATGCGTGCCGCTCACAAACTTACCGAAAAATTCGACGATGTCGCGACCGCAAGCCTGCTGGAGACATTCATCGATGGCGCCGAACGCCGTCTGTGGTTTCTGTTCGAGACGTCCCGGAAGTAACATCGCGGGAGCCGCGCATGTCACTCCATGGGCAAGGTTCGGACGCATACTCGGCGCTCTGGCCCATATTCATTGCCATTGATGGGCGGGCGCGAGAGTACCGTGGCTCCACTTGCCGTGCCGGGCAGCTTTGCGGACCCTAGATCCCGCGGTTAGATGCGACCGGATATCAACCAACTCCCTTGTTCGTCGGTTTTGCTCCGCCAGCCATCGGTGAAAACCAGATGCCCGTGCAACTTCCCCTTTATCCGCTGCGCTTCACACCGATCTATCAGTACCGGCTGTGGGGCGGTCGGCGTTTGGCGAATTGGCTCCAGGCCCCGCTGCCCGGTGCGGAGCCGATCGGGGAAGCTTGGATCCTGAGCGACCGAGACGACCATCCGAGCCGTGTGGCGGAAGGAGCGCTGAAGGGTTATACCATCGCGCAATTGATGGCGCAGTGGCCTGGTCCGTTGCTCGGAGAATGCGCATCGCGCTTCCGACGATTTCCGCTGCTCCTCAAATTTCTTGACGTGCAGAGCATGCTTTCTGTGCAAGTGCATCCCCCGGACTGCAGATCCGATCTGATCCCGCCCGGCGAGACCGGAAAAACCGAAGCGTGGGTCATTCTGGAGGCCTCGCCGGGCAGCCGCATTTATGCCGGCCTCAAGCCCGGCGCGACCGCCGCGGATTTACGTGCGCTTTCGACGCAGACCGTGGATACCCATTTAGCCAGTTTCGCGCCACGTTGCGGAGAGGGCATCCTGATTGAGGCGGGCACCGTTCATGCGTTCGGCGATGGCTTGGTGGTGTTCGAAGTTCAGGAAAACAGCGACGTCACATTTCGTCTCTATGATTGGGACCACGTTGATCCGAAGCTAGGTCGTCCACGCCCGCTGCAGATCGAGCAAGCGCTGGCGTGCGTCGATTTTAACCAAGGTGCGGTCGAGCCGGTTGTGCCGCTGGTCGAAAGCCGGGAGCCCGTGATCCGCGAGCGGCTGTTCGACGGGCCGCATTTCCGATTGTGGCGTCTCACTGGCGCGGCGCCGTTCGCCGTCGGTGCCGCCGACGAGCCGCGAGTCTTGGTATGCCTCGACGGTATCGGAACTCTCGAGCACAACGGTGCCGCGTTCGGGATGGAAAAAGGCGCGGTGGTACTTTTGCCGGCAGCGGTGGGGACATGCCGTTTTCGCCCGGAGTCCACCATCACCCTGTTGGAGATTGCCATACCGGTCCCGCCATGAAAAGCCTTATCATATTCGATCTCGACGGTACGCTCGCGCAAAGCAAACTGCCCATCGATGCCGAGATGGGCTCGCTTCTGGCGCAGCTGCTTGAGGTCGTTAAAGTCGCGATCATCTCCGGAGGGGCGTGGATGCAATTTGAAAAGCAGGTGCTTTCTAACCTGCCCCAGGATAATCGTCTCAGAGATCTATCGATTTTGCCAACATGCGGAACGCAATTCTATCACTACGTCGGCACATGGCAAAAGCTCTATTCGGAGGATTTTAGCGCCGATGAAAAGCTGCGAATCATTGCAGCCCTTAATAAAGCGCTCGACCTCTCCGGCTTTAGGTCCAAAAAGCACTGGGGAGATCTGATCGAGGATCGGGGCAGTCAGATCACATTGTCCGCGTTGGGTCAAGAAGCGCCGCTGGAAGAAAAGAAGACATGGGACATCGATTTTAAAAAACGCGAAGCGATCAAGCGGATCCTGAAGCCGTTGATTCCCGCGTTTTCGATTCAGTTTGGGGGCACGACGTCGATCGACGTGACCAGGCCGGGCATCGACAAGGCGTATGGCATCAAAAAGCTTCAGGAGGTACTCGGCATGGCCATTGGCGACATGATTTTTGTCGGCGATGCGCTGTTTCCCAATGGCAATGACTATCCGGCGAAACAGGCCGGCGTTCTGTCCATCGCGGTGAGGGACCCGCATGAAACAAAACGGATCATCGAAACTATGATTGCATGTCTGGATGGAGGAGATCGCCGGTGTCCGACTTCAAGCTGAAACGGATCGGCTTGATCATGGAGCCGCGGGCGGGCGACCCGCATGAAGTAGAGGGCGTCACTAATCCGGGCGCCATTAGGGGGCCGGATGGGCAGCTCTATCTGTTTCCGCGGCTGGTGGCGCGCGGCAATTATTCCCGCATCGGAATCGCCCGGGTGCTGTTCGACGGCTCCGGCGATCCGATCGGCGTCGAACGCATGGGGCTGGCTTTGGAGCCGGAAGCCGATTACGAACTGTCTTCGAACGGCGGTGGATGCGAAGATCCACGCGTCGCTTATGTCGAGCCCTTGCAGCACTATGTGATGACATATACGGCACTTTCGCGCCACGGACCGCGAATCGCCATCGCCGTCTCCGATGATTTGTTTCACTGGCGTCGCATTGGGCTCGCGACGTTTGAGCCCTATCATGGCATCGCTTTTGATGGCGTGGACGACAAGGATGCGAGCGTGTTTTCAACGCTGATCCCCAGCCCGCTTGGCGAGCCCGCTGTCGCGCTCGTGCACCGGCCGCTGTTTCCGGGAACGCGTCCCGAAGAGACGAAGTGGGAATCGAAGCCTCGCTCCTGCGATTTGTATCGCGAAAGCATTTGGATTTCGTATTGTCGCGTAACCACAAAGGCCGATGAGCATTACCTGAGTGAGTTCGTCGATCATCACCGATTGGCGTGTCCGGAGGCTGCGTGGGAGCAGCTCAAAATCGGCGGCGGGGCCCCGCCCATCCTGTGTCGGTACGGATGGCTCATGCTGTACCACGGGGTACACGACGTCATTCCCCAGCAGGGCGACACCAGCATCAAGCTGTGCTATTCGGCCGGCGTGATGATCCTGTCGGAGGAGACGCCGAGCAAAATCATGTATCGCTCACCGGATGCTGTACTCGTTCCCGAGAGCACCTTGGAATTGCGTGGTGTCGTCGATAACGTGGTGTTTCCCACCGGCATCGATCGTCGCGACGACATTGGGGCGCCCGATCGCTTCGACGTGTATTACGGCATGGCGGACGCGCGGATCGGGGTGGCGCGCCTGGATGTGCCCGCAACGCTGCCTCCGTGAAAATGCCAGGGCTCATCGCACCAGAACCGCAGCGCCTTCAAACATCCCGGCGCACTGGCAGGCCTCCTTGAGAAGATCACTTGTCGTTTTGGTGACGATACCGATTTGCGGCGCCAGGCGCAGAGACGGGTACAATTCGCCACAGTAGTTTTCATTGCAGGTGCCAAAAACTGTCTGCACGGAACCAAGCAATCGATCCGTGACCTTCATCAGGTTCGCATCAATGCCATCCGAACGATGCCGACGGCAGTTTCTCGATGCCGAAGCAATCAAGCCGGGCCAGACCATCGGCGATGCGGATGCCGTGGATCACGCGGTTGGGAACGATCTCGGCCAGCGGTGCCAGCACGAAGGCCCGTTCGAACAGACGCGGATGTGGCAGCGTCAGGCCGGGCTCGTCGGTGTCGAGACCATCATAGGCGATGATGTCGATATCCAGGGTGCGCGGGCCCCAGCGCTGTTCTCGGGCGCGGTCGCGGCCGAACTCCGTCTCGATTTGCAGCACGCGATCAAGCAGCGCACGGGGGGAAAGCCTAGTGTCCACCATCAGCGCCAGGTTGATGAAGGCCGGCTGGTCGACCACCCCCCAGGGCGGCGTGCGATAGTCCGATGACCGTGCCAACAAGCGGACGTCCGCGCCGTCGCACAACGCCGCGACGGCGCGATCGAGCGTTGCCCGCGCATCGCCGACATTGCCGCCCAGGCTCAACAGCGCTTCAGGCATGGGTCACTGGAGGAGGCTTCAGTCACGGAGACTCAGCTTCCCGCCGGCGCAGGATCGAGACGCCCACGTCATGGAAGATCGCTGCGACCGGGGCGTGTGGCTTGTGTAGCGTCACGCGCACCGACTCGATTTTTGGAAAAGCGGTCAGCACCGCGTCGGCGACGGCCGCGGCGGCGGTTTCTACCAATCGGTAGTTGTTCTTGGTGAAGGCACGGCTCGCGGTGTCAACGATCGCGCCATAGGAGACGGTATCGGCGAGCTTGTCGCTCGCCCCGGCGGGCTCGAGATCGATCGCCAGTTCGAGATCGATGATGAAGCGCTGGCCGACCTTCTCCTCGTGTTCCATCACGCCGTGATGGGCATGTACCAACAAGCCGTGGATGAAGATTGTATCGCTCATGACCGCCCCCGGATCGCCGTCGCCACACGTAGCGCCTGCACGGTCTCTGCCACATCATGGGCGCGAATGAAGGCGGCGCCGCGTTCGACCGCGAGAAGGTGCGCCGCGATCGAACCGCCGAGCCGGCGGCCGGGCGGTGCCGGAGACACCGCGTCGATGAAACGTTTGCGCGAGGCCCCGACCAGGAGCGGCAAGCCGAAGCTTTTGAGCTCGCCGAGCCGTGCGATCGCCGTCATGCTCTGCTCCGGCGTCTTGCCGAAGCCGATGCCGGGGTCCAGCACGATCGCGGTGTGGGGAATTCCGGCGCGGTCGGCGATCGCAAGCGAGCGGGCGAAGAAGGCGGCGATGTCGGCCATGATATCGATGTCCGGATCGGCCGCGTCGCGATTGTGCATGACGACAACCGGAACATTGTGGTGTGCCACCACGCCCGCCATTTCGGGGTCGCGCTGCAGGCCCCAGACGTCGTTGACGATCGCGGCACCATTTGCAAGCGCCCAGTCGGCGACTGTGGCCTTCATGGTGTCGATCGATACCGGCAGGCCGATCCGGACCGCTGACGGCAGCACGGCTTCGAGCCGGCGGCGCTCTACCGCGGCCGAAACCGCGACGGCGCCCCCATAGGGGCGGGTCGATTCCGCCCCTATGTCGATGATATCGGCGCCGTCCGCGGCCATGCGCTGCGCCTGCGCGATGGCGGCATCCGCGGACAGGAAGGCGCCCCCGTCGGAGAACGAGTTGGGTGTTACGTTCAGGATACCCATCACCGTGGGGCGCCGGCGGGTCAATAATTTTGTCAGCACATTCGCGCCGGACTCTGTTGCGTCCAGATCGCGAAGGGGATCGGAAAACGGGTCAGCAGTCATGGCGCCACGTTTAGCGAACTGTATGCATAGATGAACCGGCGGCGAGAGGTACGTCAGACGACCGACCGGCCGAGGTTTCGTAAAAGGCCCGAGTCGTTATCCCTCTGGCCGCGGGTTGGGGATGGCAGCCGGGCCGGCCACCACGCCCGATGTGTCCAAAATCCGTTTGTTTTCGCCTCTCCGCGGCGGGGGGAGGTCGGTGCGTTTGCTTAGCCTGGATCAGCGTCACTCGTCGGCAACTCATAGTGACGCTCCAGAGCAGCTGGGCCTTAATAGGAAATCTTCACCGGCAGCTTCTTGGCGTCATCGATCCACCGTCCGATCGTCTGTTCGGACGGCAGCACTCGGACGAGTTTGCGCTCGGCGTTGGCCTGCGCAATCGCTTGCGCCAGCCGTGACGGATTGCGGTACCGCAGTTCCCGCACGGTAACGACGCCAGCTGCTTCCAACAGCTCCGCATAGTCCTTCCCGACCCCGCGGATCCGCATGCGATCGATCTTGTTGGCGACGCGCAGCAATTCCTTTTCGTCGATGTCGGTCTGTTCCGCGAGCATCTGGCGGCCCTTGAGACTCTTGGCGTTTTCAAGGAGCTTGTCCGTGGTGCGAATCCCGAGTTTTCTTAACTTTGCCGCGAAATCCGGTGCGAGACCATCGAGGCTAGAGAGGGGCGAGGGCATGTAGGTTGCGGTCCTAAGCAATAGGCTGTCAAACGAGGGGGCAAAACCCGCCGGCATCAAGAAACGTCCGCCCGTCCGGACAGCTCCAAGGCTAGCACCTCACCGTCACCAGCGACGTCCATCTCCGCCAACAGTAGCCCGGAGCCTGGAAGACCGCCGAGCAGCGCAGGTACCGTACGGACAGGCTCCTGCGTACCGAGAAAGTCCACAATGATTCCGATGCAACGCGGAACGACCGGTGGTTCATATCCCACCCTGTCGACGATGCGTCCGACATATTCGTTCATGCGCTTCCCTCGGTAAGGTTGTGGCGGTGACCCGCTGACAGACGCGGACATCATCATGCGCATCCCATCCGGTGTTAGACAAGACGGACCAGCGTACGGTGGCATCTTTCGTGGCCAAGTGTGGGGTACGCGCCACGTGCGCGTCCAAGACGGCTGCAATGCAGCCGTGCCACGGCGTTACATGAGCCGTGATACCGCGGCGATAGGCCTCGCATCGTCAACCCGCACCTTTTAGATTGGATGGCGGAGACAGCATGCACGAAGCGTTGCCGCGGCAAAAGTTCCGTGGTTGACCGTAAATTCACTGACAGGAAGGAACTCATGTCCGATCTCGACAAGGTGCTCGCGCATATCGACGCGGAACGCGACAGCCGTCTCGACCGCCTGTTCAAATTCCTGTCAATTCCATCGATTTCCACCGATCCGGCCTACGCCGACGAGTGTCGCGTGGCGGCGTTCACGCTCTCCGCCGACCTGGCGACGCTCGACCTTGAAGCCGAGGTTCATCCCACGGATGGCCATCCGGTGGTGTTGGCCAAGGGCAAATCCGACGGGTCGGCAGGGAACGGACCGCGCAAGCGGGTGATTTTTTACGGCCACTATGACGTGCAGCCGGTCAACCCCCTCAATCTTTGGGAGACGAAGCCGTTCGAGCCGCGCATCGCCACGCTCCCGGACGGACGCCAGGCGATCGTCGCGCGCGGCGCCTGCGACGACAAGGGCCAGAGTGATGACCTTCGTGGAAGCTTGCCGGGCCTGGAAGGCGGTCACCGGCGCGGTTCCGCTGGATGTGACCTTCGTCATCGAGGGCGAGGAGGAGTCCGGCTCGAAACACCTGCCGGGCTGGCTTGCGGCGCACAAGGGCGAGCTTGCCGCTGACATTGCGCTGGTCTGCGACACCGGCATGTGGGACCCGGCAACTCCCGCCATCACCACGGCGCTGCGCGGCCTCGTCTATGAGGAAATGACCGTCAAGGCGGCCGATCGTGACCTGCATTCCGGCATGTTCGGCGGGCCGGCGCAGAATCCCATCCGGGTGTTAGCCAAAATCATCGCCGCCATTCACGATGATGCCGGACATGTAACGATTCCGGGGTTCTATGACGGCGTGGAGGAGCTGCCCGTTGACGTGAAACAAAGCTGGACCGGGCTCGACCTAAGGGCGGAAAAATTTCTCGGCCAGGTCGGGCTTAGCGTACCGGCCGGCGAGCAAGGAAGGCTGGTGATCGAGCAGATTTTTTCGCGGCCGACCTGCGATGTGAACGGGATTTGGGGCGGCTATACGGGGGAAGGCTCCAAGACCGTGATCCCGGCCGAGGCTTCGGCCAAAATCTCGTTCCGCCTGGTCGGCCACCAGGATCCGGCGAAAATCCGCGACGCCTTCCGGGCGTTCGTGCTGGCCCGACTGCCGGCCGATTGCAAGGCCACCTTCAAGGGCCTGTCCGGCGCCCCCGCCATCGCGCTCGATTGGCACCTGCCGCAACTCGCTCGCGCACGGGCGGCCTTGACGGAAGAATGGGGCAAGGAAACGGTGCTGATCGGCTGCGGCGGCTCGATCCCGATCGTCGGCGATTTCAAGCGGGTCCTCGGCATCGACACGCTGCTGATCGGCTTCGGCCTCGACGACGACCGCATCCATTCGCCCAATGAAAAATACGATCTCACCAGTTTTCATAAGGGCACCCGCAGCTGGGCGCGTATTCTGGGCGCTCTGGCGGAGTAGATGAGCCGCTGGCGACGATGCCGACCATTCCAACGGCCCGTCAGCTGCAATCTGAGCTCGGGAGACTTTGTGGGCACGCCACACCGTTAAGAGGTCACGATGGAAAGCCGTTCGCCACTGCCGCCGTTCACCCGCGAGACCGCGGTCGAGAAGGTCCGTAAAGCCGAGGACGCGTGGAACACGCGCGACCCGGTGCGGGTGTCGCTTGCCTACACGGCCGATAGTCGATGGCGCAATCGCGCCGAGTTCTTTGCGGGGCGCGAAGCTATCGTAGCCTTTCTCCAACGGAAATGGGCGCGCGAGCTTGACTACCGGCTTATCAAGGAACTGTGGGCATTTACGGAAAACCGCATCGCTGTGCGTTTCGCTTACGAGTGGCACGACGATGGCGGCCAATGGTTCCGCAGCCACGGCAATGAGTTGTGGGAGTTCAACCAGGACGGGCTGATGCAACGGCGCGAAGCATCGATCAATGATGTGCCGATCACCGAGGCGGACCGCAAATTCCGCTGGCCGCACGGACCGCGGCCGGCCGACCATCCGGGGCTGACCGACTTGGGGCAGACCGACTTGGGGCTCTGATCCCAGCATGTGAGCAGAGCTTATGCGATCGTGACGGGCTGACTGGCAGCGAACAAATGCCTGCCACGCGCGCTTGGTCAACAATTGAAACGGAACCAGCTACTGCAGGCTGAGTTCGCCGCTTTCCGTGCGTCCGCGGATGTCATAGACGCGTGCATAGACCACGCCGTCGCGGGCGACCTCGACCAGGAGCGGTGCGTCGATCTGGTTGCAATAGAATTCGCCCAGCGCCAAGGCGAAGTCGGCGCCATTCGGGTCCGAGATAGTCTGGAATTCCGGGCCAAGTTCGACCTGGGCGGCGCGATGGGGGCCGCAAACAGCGATATGCCAATGCCGCTGATCGGTCGGCACCGCCATCGCTTCGGTGAGTGTTTGGCGCAACAGCCGGGCGGCCTCTTTGAATGCAAGCCCCCAATAATCCCGCATATAGCGATGGTCGGCGCCGCGCATGCCGCCCGCGATCAGGTTGAACTGCGAATATTGGTAGGGGTGAATTTTTGCCATCTCGCGCACCGGCAGATAGAGGCCGGCGGTGATCGCTACGGCGGCGATCACCGCCGCCGGGCGAGACATTTGCCACAGCCATTCCAGGATCCTGGCTCCGGCGAGCCCGCCGAGCACCGCCAAGGGCGGTGCCACGAACACGAAATGCCGGATGCCATTATACATTGCCGGCCGCGTCAGCACGGTGAGCGCGATCGGGAACAGCGCGGCAAACACGAGCAAGATCAGGATCGCCCGGCGGGTCGGCGTCAGGTCGCGGCGCCCGGCCGCGATCGCTGCGCCCACCGCGCCAAGCGAGCCCAGAACGATCAAAATTTCCGGTGTTTGGAGCAGAAACAGGGTCGGCACATAGCGGCGCGGCATATCCGGCACCAGCACCGCCACGCCATCGAACAGTTCCTTCCACGGCTTCTCGAAAAAATGGGAAAAATACTCGACGGCGTTGAGCGGATTGAGCGGATCGGCGACCGACCACGGCCATATCAGCGCCATCACCGCATATCCGACGACGAGCCCGGGCGCCAGGCGCAGGAGAAATTCGCCGGCACGCACCAACGCCTCGCGCAGCCCGTCGTGGCGGACGTCGATCATGAAAATCAGCGCCAGGGCGGCAAGCATATTGGGGGCTGCGACGCCGGCCAGAACGCGGGTTCCAAACGCCCATCCGACGGCGCCGCCCACCATGGCGCAGGTGACCCCTGAAGGCCGCGGATATTCCTCGAAGGCGCGGACCAGCGCCAGGCTTAGGAACGCCATGGCGACGGCGAACGGCGCGTCCTTGGCATTCATGAACATGTTGCCGTAGTAGAGGGGGAACGTTGCCAGCAATGCAGCTGCAAGGAGGCCGGCGAGGGGACCGCCGACCCGGCGCCCAAGCCGCCAAGTGACAAAGATGCCGATCAGCCCGACGACGGCGCCGACCAGCCGCCGGGTTTCGAACAGATCGAACGGCAGCACTTTGGCGGCGAGCGTCGCCAACAGATCGAAGCCGCCGCCGTAAGCGTAGAGATTGACGAACGAAAGCGCACGCTGGTCGGTGAAGCCGGACGCATAAAGGCGGAACAGCAGCCCGCCATATTCCGCATGGGTGTAGTCGTCCCAGCCGAGGCCGTAATCGCGAAACGTCAAGGCTGCAATGACAGCGACAACCGCCATGATCGCCAGCGCCAACGCGTCCGCAACTCGGTTCTGCGATGGCGGGGCGGTCTGGAAGCTCGACATCAAGGAATTGCCCTTCCGGCTGCAGCGGTGATCATCCGCGTGGTTTGCGACATTCATACGCATTCTGGGTAAACACCGGCGTGGGTGCATTACGTGATCCAATCATCCCGCTTCTGGAACCTTTTCGGACGCCGACGCGCAGCGGATGGGGGACCGGCCGGCCGGAAACTCGGGCAGATGCAAGGCCGCGACAGTTGTGGCCACCCAGCATCCAGCAGTCATCCTCGCAATCCAGCCTTCCGTCGGCACCGTCACCCCATGTTGCCGCAGATAGCCAGCGCACGGCGAAATGGACGCACGCCGTCCATTGCGTTATGTTTCGGTTGCTTCGAGCAAGAAGTTCGGATCATGGCAGACATCACCGCATCGCGACAGCCGGTCGGCAAGGTTCTGCCGGCCCGCCTAGTACCGCCTAAGGCCTGGCACGCGATCTTGGCCGCCGCCGTTGTGTCGGGGGTAACAGCCGGCCTCTTTGCCGCAACGCCCGCACAGACCGCCCTTGCCTTGTCACTGGCGGAGCCGGCGTTGACAACACTGTTGCGATTCATGGCGATCGTGAAGGCAGCCATGGCGCTGGGTTTCGTTGCCTTGACGGCCTGGCGGTTCGGCTACCCGGTGGGCGGCCGGCTGGCCGCTGCCTACATTGCGGCGGCGGCGCTGATGGCGGCGGCGCCGGTTCTGATCTGGCAGATGGCCCATGTCGCGGCCGGGGCAGCATCGTTCCACATCGGACTGCTGCTGTTCGCAGGCGCCGCCTGGACCGACCGGGATGGACGGAGCGAGCTGCTTGCCGCCGGTGGATGGCGGCGATGAAACTCGCGCGGTAATGAGCCTATCGGTCCTGGTGCGGAATCGATCGCGGATGAAACGCTCATGACACCATCGCCGCACCTGCTGACGTCGCTGATGCGCTCGCGGCTTTTGGTGCGGCAGGCGCAGCCGAGTACCGGGGTTGGCGAGCGGCGGTCGCGGCGCAAGGGCGCCGGCATGGAATTCGTAGACTACCGCGAGTACGCGCCGGGCGACGATACCCGCCATCTCGACCCGCATCTTCACATACGCTCCGGCGGCTATTACGTGCGCCAGCACGCGGTCTATCAGCAGCTGCCGATCGCTATAATTGTGGACGGCAGTGCCTCGATGCAATTCGGCACCCCGTCAAAATTCGACTTCGCCTGCGGCCTGGCGTCGGCGCTCGCCTTCGCAGGCCTTGCGGGCGGTGACGTGGTGGAAATTGGGGTTTGTGTTGGCGGTCGGTTGACGTGGTCGCCAAGAGTCCGCAGCGTGCGCCGCGCCGCGGTGCTGTTCGGCTGGCTCGACGCGCAGCGGCCGGCGGGATCGGGATTCGGGGCGGCGCTTGCGTCCGCGGTGCCGCGGCTTACCTATCATGGTCTCTTGATCCTGCTGAGCGACTGGTGGGACGAGCACATCGAGCGCGATATCAAGGCTCTGGCGGTGCTCCGCCAGGAGATCGTCGCGGTGCACGTGACATCGCCGCAGGAGATCGACCCCATGGAATTCGCCGGCGGTGAAGTCCGCTTTGTCGATTCCGAAAGTGGCCACGAAATCGAGCTGTCCGTCGACCGCAATGTCGTGCTGCGCTACCAAACCGAATTCGCCGTCTGGCAGGATCGCCTGCGCCGGCTGATCGGCGATCAGCGCGGCCGCTATCTGCCGGTCCGCTCGGACTGCAATGTCGAGCGCCTGTTGCTGAATGATTGGTGCCGATTGGGCGTGATCGGCTGATAGCAGATCGATTCCCCGCCCTCGCCAACATGCCGAGACATGTTTTGTCCGGTGATCGCCTGAAATCGAGGTCGCCAAAGGTCGCCGACCAATCTTGCTTTTTTGTTCGGCGATGCCATTTTCGCGAATGCGGCGAGAAGGACAAAATCGGGTGAGCGTTACCATAACCACGCCCACATCGCAGTGGCGCGTTCCAGTTCGTGTCGACGATGTTTCGGAGGACGGACTGCACCTTGAGGTATCGGCCGACGCTGACACGCGTGCCGGTCTGGCCACGCTGGCGAGTGTGCGGGACATACCGCGGCTCGACGCTGTTATCGATATTTCACGCGAAGGCGATAGTCTGCGTGCGATCGGGCGTCTATCCGCAACGGTCGGTCAATCCTGCGTGGTGACGCTCGAACCTCTGGACAATAGCGTGGACGAGACGTTCGATGTCATCTTTGTGCCGCCGGTCCCCGGCGATGCGGGTGTCCGCGATGAGAGCGCGCTCGACGATCCGCCCGAACTTCTCGCCGACGGGATTGCGGATCTCGGGGTGATCATGACCGAGTTCCTGCTGTTGGGCATTGACCCCTATCCTCGCCTTCCGGGCGCTGTGTTCGCACCGCCGGTGGAGGCGAACGATGGGAGCGGACCGTTCAGCGTGCTGGCGAAGCTCAGGAGCCCGTCTTAACGGGCTCGCCGACGGACGTTGGCACCTTTGTCGAGCGGCGGGCGGTCGGTCGCCACTATTCCGCCATGGGATGACGCGCTATGGTGGCGCCCTTGCACACCGGCACCCGGTCGGCGGAACCGACTATTTGGCGCTGGCCCCCCGCCTAGGTCAATTCGATGCCACAGAGAGTACGTATGGCGCTCGACGCCATGGGAGGCGACAACGGCCCTCCGGTTGTCGTCGCCGGTGCCGGGATATCTCGGGAACGCCATCCCGATTCGGAATTCACCTTTGTCGGCGATCGTCCGACGCTGGAGGCGCTGCTCGCCGATCGGCCGGCGTTGCGCGCGGTTTCGCGCATCGTCCACACCGACGTGGCGGTTAGGATGGACGACAAGCCCAGCCAGGCATTGCGCCGCGGACGATGGAAATCGTCCATGTGGATGGCACTCGACGCCGTGAAGCGGGGAGATTCCGACGTCGCGGTGTCGGCCGGCAATACCGGCGCCCTGATGGCGATGGCGAAGTTTCATCTCAAGACCATGGCGGGCATCGACCGGCCGGCGATCGCAGCGCTGTGGCCGACCTTGCGCGGCGAATCGATCGTGCTCGATGTCGGGGCCACTATCGGGGCCGATGCGAAGCATCTTGTCGATATGGCGGTCATGGGCGGAGCCATGGCGCGGGTGCTGTTCGACCTTGAGCGACCGACGGTCGGCCTTCTCAATATTGGGGTCGAAGAGGCCAAGGGGCTGGAGCCCGTGAGAGAGGCTGGTCAAATCCTGCGGCAGGCGGCACGTCCGGACCTGGACTATATGGGCTTCGTGGAAGGCGACGATATCGGTAAGGGGACGGTGGATGTCGTCGTCACCGAAGGCTTCGCCGGCAATATTGCCTTGAAAACCGCCGAGGGAACCGCCAAACAGCTTGCCGAATATTTGCGCGAGGCGATGAGCCGGACGCTCTCCGCCAAGATCGGATACTTGTTTGCGCGCAAAGCGTTCGCGGCCGTGAAGGACAAGATGGATCCTCGAAAAGTCAATGGTGGCGTGTTCCTCGGCCTCAATGGGGTTGTGATCAAGAGTCACGGGTCCGCCGATCCTGAGGGGTTCGCGGCGGCCATCGATCTCGGCTACGACATGGTACGATACGAGCTACGCGGGCGCATTTCCCAGATGCTCGGTCAACATTCGGTCATGACGTTGGAACCACATACCGCAGAGAGCATCTCCTCGTGACGGTCATGCGGTCGGTGGTGATTGGCTGCGGGAGTTACCTGCCAAGCCATATTCTCACCAATGTCGATCTGGCACGGAAGGTTAACACGTCGGACGCATGGATAACCCAGCGTACCGGTATCCAAGAACGCCGCATTGCGGCGGTGGGTGAATTCACCTCCGATCTCGCGCTTGCGGCGGCACGTCGGGCGCTGGATGCCGGCAACATCGATCCGCAGTCGATCGACCTCGTGGTGTTGGCGACCTCGACACCAGACAATACCTTTCCCGCGACCGCGGTGGCGGTGCAGGCCGGGCTTGGCATCACCCGGGGGGCCGCATTCGATTTGCAGGCGGTATGCTCCGGCTTCGTATTCGCGCTCACGACCGCGGATGGCCTGCTGCGAACGGGCGCGTTCAAGCGCGCGCTGGTCATCGGCGCGGAGACGTTTTCCCGCTTGCTCGATTGGAGCGACCGTTCTACCTGCGTCCTGTTTGGAGACGGCGCCGGCGCGGTCGTGCTCGATGCCGTCACCCAGTCCGGAAGCCGAAGCGATCGCGGCATCCTGACGGCGCATTTGCGGTCCGATGGACGTCACAAGGATAAGCTCTATGTTAACGGGGGGCCGTCATCCACGCAGACGGTCGGGCGGCTGCGCATGGAGGGCCGAGAGGTCTTCAAATACGCGGTCGCGATGATTACCGATGTGGTGGTGGCGGCGTTCGCGGCGACCGGCTATACGGCGGCCGACATCGATTGGTTCGTACCCCACCAAGCCAATAAGCGCATCATCGACGGATCGGCCCAGAAACTTGGGATTGCCCCGGAGAAGATCGTAACAACCGTCGATCGCCACGGAAATACCTCAGCGGCATCAATTCCGTTGGCCCTCTCGGTGGCGGTCGCGGACGGCCGCATCAAGCAGGGCGATTTGATCTTGATGGAAGCCATGGGTGGAGGCTTCACCTGGGGCGCCATTCTGCTGCGATGGTAACTGAAGGGGCATGGTTCCTCGCCCAAGCATCGCAAAAGCCACGGTTGGGTAGCAAAGAGAGATTTTGCTTCTTTTATTAATAATGTGTGTACGGTGTCCGATTGACGGCAGGCGTTGGACTCCATATCCTCGATCAATATGGTAATATTTCATTGCTTCGGGGATGGCAATGACGGAAAAAACGGTTACGCGGGCGGATCTGTGCGAGGCCGTCTATCAAAAGGTGGGCCTGTCTCGGACAGAGTCGGCACAGCTCGTAGAGCTGGTGCTCAAAGAAATTACTGATTGTCTTGAACGTGGCGAAACCGTGAAGTTGTCTTCGTTCGGCTCGTTCGTGGTTCGCAGCAAGGGCCAGCGCGTCGGCCGTAATCCCAAGACCGGGACGGAGGTACCCATTTCGCCGCGACGCGTGATGGTATTCAAGGCCTCGGCCATACTCAAGCAGCGCATCAACGGCGGCGCAGCCGGCGACGGGGGCGGGTGAGCGCCGAATTGAAAGGCGGCTCTGAATAAGCAGCCCCGCATGTTTGCAGCGACTGCGCTTGTGGGCGAACGCTGTTCGGCGACGGGGGAGGGGCGTTGAATAGATTTGGAATAGGCCAGGCGGTGTCCCGCTTTGAGGATCCGCGGCTCGTGCGCGGCGGCGGCCGCTATGTCGATGACATGGTGTTACCCGGCATGGCGTTCGGCTATGTGCTGCGGTCGCCTCACGCGCATGCGCGTATCCGTGCAATCGATGTGACGACGGCAAAGGCCGCTCCCGGCGTACTTGCCGTCTTGACCGGGGCCGATTGGCGCGCTTCCAGCTGGGGCGATCTGCCCGTGCCGGGCGGCCTCAAACGGCGCGGCGGACGTGCCGGTTACCGGCCGCGCTACCCGGCGCTGGTGCTCGACCGCGCCCGCTATGTCGGCGATGCCGTCGCCTTCGTGGTGGCGGAGACCTACCATCAGGCGGCCGACGCCGCCGAGCTGATCGCGGTCGACTACGATCCGCTGCCGGCGGTGACCTCCACTGCGCTGGCGTCCACGGACGGCGCGCCGCTGGTGTTCGACGATTGCGACAATAACATTTGCTTCGTCCATTGCGCCGGCGACAAGGCCGCAACCGACGCGGCTTTCGCCCGTGCCACCCACGTGGTGCGCCAGCATTTCGTCATCAACCGGGTTACCGCGGTGACGATGGAGCCGCGCGGCAGCATCGGGGATTATAATGCCGCCGAGGGCCGCTACACCGTCTACACCACACTGCAGCGCACCCATCCGTTCCGCGCCGAGCTCGCCCAGCAAATTCTCAAGGTGCCGGAGAACAAGGTGCGGGTGGTCGCCGGCGACATCGGTGGCAGCTTCGGGATGAAGTCCGCGGTCTACAACGAGGTGGCGCTGGTGCTGCTCGCCTCGCGCCTGACCGGCCGTCCGGTCAAATGGGTCAGCACCCGCTCGGAAGCATTTTTGTCCGATGCCCAGGCCCGCGACAACGTCACCGAGGCCGAGCTTGCGCTTGACGCCGACGGCACGTTCCTGGGGCTGCGGGTCAAAACGATCGCCAACATGGGCGCCAACCTGCAAACCGCGGCGCCCGCTTTTGTCGGCAATCTCGGCACGCTTGCCGGGGTTTACCGTACACCCGCGATTCATGCCGACGTGACGGCGGTGTTCACCAACACCAATCCGGTGCGGCCGTATCGGGGCAATGGGCGCCCGGAGGCGGCCTATGTGATCGAGCGCCTTGTCGATCTCGCCGCCGGCACGCTCGGCATCGACCCGGCCGAATTGCGCCGGCGCAACACCATTCCGCCGGAGGCGATGCCGTTCCGCACCGGACTGACCTTCACCTATGACAGCGGCGAATTTGCCAAAAATCTCGACATGGTGCTTCGGCTCGCCGACGCCGACGGGTTTCCTGCCCGGCGTCGCGAGGCGCGTGCTCGTGGCAAGCTGCGCGGGCTCGGCCTATCGAATACCATCGAGCGCGCCGGCGCACCGAGCTATGAGGGCGCCGAGATCCGGTTCGACCGTGCCGGTACCTTGACGCTGCTCTGCGGCGCCGTCTCCCAGGGTCAGGGCCACGAAACGATATTCAAGCAGATTTTGTGCGAACGCCTCGGGCTCGACCCCGCCGACATTCACTATCTGCAGGGCGACACCGATCAGGTGGCTTTCGGCGAGGGCACCGGCGGCTCGCGTACCGCGACGCTCGGGGGTTCCGCGGTCGCTGCCGCCGCCGACAAGGTAATCGCGAAGGCACGGGCGATTGCGGCCTACGCGCTGAAGGCCGATCCGGCGGCAGTGACATTCACCGATGGTGTGTTCTCGGCCCCGGCTACCAACCAGACCCTGACCTTGCCGGAGGTGGCGCGGCTTGCCGCTATGCCCGCCAAGCTGCCGCCCGGCATGGAGCCGGGGCTGGTCGCCGCGGCCATCTATCGCGGTGAGGTGGAAAATTACCCAAACGGCGCCCATGTGTGCGAACTCGAAATCGACAGCGAGACCGGCGAAGTCGAGATCGTGCGTTACAGCGTCGTGGACGATGTCGGCACCGTGCTCAATCCGCTGCTGCTCTACGGGCAGATCACCGGCGGCGTCGCGCAAGGGGTCGGCCAAATTCTGCGCGAGGATATCCGCTTCGATGCCGACAGCGGCGGCCTGATCACCGGATCGTTCATGGACTACGCCATGCCACGGGCAAGCGATCTCTGCGCCGTGGCGATCAAAAGCAATCCGGTCCCGACCAAAACCAATCCGCTCGGCGTCAAAGGCGCCGGCGAAGCCGGAACCGTCGGAGCCATGCCGGCCGTCGCCAACGCGCTGGTCGATGCGCTGTCCGAATTCGGGGTCCGCCACATCGCCATGCCGGCCACCGCCGAAGTGATCTGGCGCGCCATGCGAGAGGGCGGGCAGGGGTAACGCTGGGGGGCCAGGTCGCGGCCTTCCGCCTATTCCTTTGCTCAAATGGTCTGGTTGTAGGCACCGACCTCCTTGTGCCTGCGCAGCACGCCATCGACGGCCTTGAACATGTCGTGCATGCGTGCATCCGATACCGGGCTTTCCACCACGACCACCAGTTCGGGTTTGTTGGATGACGCGCGCACGAGACCCCAGGTGCCATCCTCCACGGTTACGCGCACGCCGTTGACCGTCACCACGCTGCGGATCGGTTGACCCGCCACCATCTCGCCCTTGGCCTGCGCCATCTTGAAATGCTGTACGACCTGATCCACCACACCGTATTTGGTCTCGTCGGCGCAGTGCGGCGACATGGTGGGTGATTGCCAGGTTTTCGGCAGCGCATCCTTGAGTTCCGAGAGCTTCTTGCCCGGATTGCGGTCGAGCATGTCGCAGATCGCGAGCGCCGACACGAGGCCGTCGTCATAGCCGCGGCCGAACGGCGCGTTGAAGAAGAAATGGCCGGACTTCTCGAACCCCGCCAGCGCGCCGATTTCGTGGGTGCGCCGCTTCATATAGGAGTGGCCGGTCTTCCAGTAATCGGCCTTGACGCCGTTCTGCTGCAGCACCGGGTCGGTGACGAACAGGCCGGTGGATTTCACATCGACCACAAACGTCGCGCCCGGATGCAAGCGCCGACATGTCGCGCGCCAGCATGACGCCGACCTTGTCGGCGAAAATTTCGTCCCCCTTGTCATCCACGACGCCGCAGCGGTCGCCGTCGCCGTCGAAGCCGAGACCGACGTCGGCATGGGTTGCCAGCACCGCGTCGCGAATGGCATGCAGCATCGCCATGTCTTCCGGGTTGGGATTGTAGCGCGGGAAGCGATGGTCGAGTTCGCAATCAAGCGGCACCACCTCGCAGCCGATCGCCTCCAGCACCCGCGGCGAAAACGCACCGGCGGTACCGTTGCCGCACGCCGCGACCACTTTCAACCGGCGTTTGAGCTTCGCCCGGTTGGTCAAATCGGCGATATAGCGGGCCGGAAAATTTTCCACGAACCGGTAGGCGCCGCCCGCGGCGAATTCGAACTTGGCGCCGAGCACGATCTCCTTGAGGCGGGTCATTTCGTCCGGCCCGAAAGTGAGGGGCCGGTTGGCGCCCATCTTCACTCCAGTCCAGCCATTGTCGTTGTGCGAGGCCGTCACCATGGCGACGCATGGCACGTCGAGGTCGAACTGCGCGAAATACGCCATCGGGGTGACCGCGAGCCCGATGTCGTGGACCCGGCATCCGGACGCCATCAGGCCGGTGATCAGCGCATATTTGATCGAGGCGGAGTAGCTGCGGAAATCATGGCCGGTGACGATTTCAGGCTTCACCCCCATCTCGCGGATCAGTGTGCCGAGACCCAGCCCCAGGGCCTGCATGCCCATGAGGTTGATTTCCTTCTCGAACAGCCACCTGGCATCGTATTCCCGAAAACCCGTGGCCTTCACCATCGGCTCGGATTCGTAGGCGTAGGTGTTGGGCGAGAGCGATCGGCTTCGGGGCGGGGAACATGGCGACCTCGATCGGGGACATTGCGGGGCGAACGGGACATAGCGTACGCTGCGGGCTTCGGGAAGTAAGGCACCATTTCAAGCGCGCCCTGCGGAGTCTTCGCGTCCCTTTGGCAACATATCCATCATCGCCATCCGACGGCCTGATCCCGTCAAGAACGCAGACCAAACCGCGGCCAGCGCCAAGTACCGCGTGATGCACCCGGTAGGGCGCAACCAGCACAGCGCATTGCCCCCTTTCCGTTGCACATCCCTTACCCAAGCGGTCGGCGGTGCTATTTTCCCCGCACCTCCGTCAGCCAACGGTTGTTTGGGAATGCCTGCGGTTTGGCGGCGATCGTAATAAAAATCATTTAAAGGCGGTGGCCGCTGGCTTTGACAAAACCGACGATCCAAACCGGAACGGTCATTCTTTCAGATTAATTTCAAATGATTAATCGACGAACACTGCCCAAAACTGTGCAAAGCTGGATTCAGACGCTTGACAACCTTTTAACACCTCTTAACCTTGTTTTCGTCATGTTCGCACCCGGTTGCGGAATGATAGGGATGCGCCGAAAACCTTGCAGAGTAGGCACCAACAGAGAACCGACCATGAATTTCGCAACACACAAAGACTCAACCACGGTTGTATTCACCCACGAGAAGCGCCTTTCGCTTGTGGAAGTCACCAAGCATACCGACGTCGCTGTCGTTGTTGAACCGCTCGAGAATATCACCGGCGGTATCAAAATTAGGTTCAACTTGCCATTGGAATCACTGATGGGATAATTAAAGCCAGGCGGAACGAACGAAGAGCGGCTTACACCGCTCTTTGTTCGGTATCAACAGTTCATAGAAAGTAACAATATGCAGCCTTGCCCAAGATTGGCGAGGTCTTGACTTGTCGTCCGAAAAAGCTGCCAATCCCGCGCTGCGGGTGTGATTTTGCCCATGCTATGTTAGACGATAATTCGAAACTATGCCTTGGAATGTGCCAAATCCCCCGCAGGCGCTTGACATGCTTTGACACCTTTCTACCCGAATTTCGTCCTCTTCACCATCGGTTGGCGAGGCATAACAAATGAACCAACAATAACTTTCAGCGTGCACCGATCGCTAATCATGCATGTACTCTCCTCGCGGCCTAAGCGGTTAAATGGCAAATGGCGCAATACTAAACTAGAGGCGCTGAACGGCAGTTAGGTGCATCCCCGAAACCGCCAAACCGTGCCCTTGTCGGGCTAATCTTAAACAATAAATCTGAAACCGCCCAAAACTGTGGAAAGCCTCACCACTGTACTTGACAACTTTTAGCCTTTCTTTAACCTATCTTTCGCCATTTTTACCACAGGTTGCGAAATGATAGGCCACAAACGGAGGACTGACCATAAGTGTACTGAGCCCCCGGAACCAACTAACTCTTGCGGATGTCGGGCCAATTGGATGCCGGGTTCAGCGTGTTGACGACTTCGACAATGCCTGTGCCATCGGCATTTTTGTCCCCCCGGAAGCGTGATCTTGAAAGCTAATTTCGAACAATAATTCCAACGAATGCCCAAAACCTTGCAAAGGTCAGTTCAATCGCTTGACAAATTTTCAACGCTTTTTAACCATGATGTCGTAATGTTCGCACTCAAGTGCGGAATGACAGGGGCATGCCGAAAACCTCGCAGAGTAGGCGCAAACAACGAACCGACATGAATGTCGGCTAAAAACGGAGAACTGACCATGAGCGTATTCAGCAACAACAAGCGAATGATGCTTGCGGAAGCCGCCCAACATACCGCCGTCACCGTCGTTGCCGAACCGGTCGTGAATATCACGGGCGGGATCAAGGCCCAATTGACAGTGAAGCAGCTGTTGGAACAGGAGCAATTGGTGGAGCTGCAATTGTATTCGCCCAGCATCTGAGGATCGGAAGCTCTCTACGAAGAGCGGTCGATGCCGCTCTTCGATTAATATCGGGAAAGCCTACTCTCTTAAAACTCGAAATTTGTAAAAACCGAGCTAGTGTTCTGACCCAATTTTAGGATTCCCATCCGACCGCAAATGTGATTCCATCAGGCATGCGAAACATAGATGCATGCCTGTACGTCAGGCCCAGTGATCGGACGACACTGGAGCGGCTGGTTGCCGATGGCAAGACGCCGCAGAAGATCGTGAAGCGCGCGACCATCGTGCTGTTGTCTGGGCGAGGGCTCGGGACCGCCGCCATCATGCGCGAGGCACGGGTCTCCAAACCCACGGTTTGGCGGTGGCAGCAGGCCTACATGGAGGGCGGCGTCGAGCGTCTTCTGAAGGACAAGGGCAAGGGGCCGAAGGCCGGCAAGCCTGCCATCAGCGACGCGGTGCGGCTCGCCATCGTGAAGCGGACCGCTCAGGAAACGCCTGCCAACGCGACGCACTGGAGCGCGCGCATGCTGGCCGCGGAGATGGGCGTCGGTCACACGACGGTGCAGCGCATTTGGAAGGCGCACGGCCTCAAGCCGCACCTGACACGAACGTTCAAGCTCTCGAATGATCCGAAATTCGCCGAGAAAGTCGTCGACGTCGTCGGGCTCTATCTCAATCCGCCGGACAAGGCCGTGGTGCTATGCGTCGATGAGAAAAGCCAAATCCAGGCGCTTGATCGCACCCAACCGGGATTGCCGATCAAGAAGGGCCGCGCCTCCACCATGACACATGACTACAAACGCAATGGGACCACGACGCTGTTTGCTGCCCTCGACGTGAAGACCGGCAAGGTGATCGGCGAATGTCTGCCGCGCCATCGCGCCAAGGAATTCCTGCGCTTTCTCAAGACGATCGATCGCGCTGTCGCCAAAAGCCTCGACGTGCACGCGATCTGCGACAACTATCGAACCCACAAGACCAAGGAGGTGCAAGCGTGGCTGGCGAAGCACCCACGCTTCAAACTGCACTTTACTCCGACCTCATCGTCCCGGCTCAATCTTGTCGAGCGGTTGTTCGCCGAAATCACCCGCCAGCGCATCCGGCGCGGCGTGTTCAAGAGCGTGCCCGATCTCATCGCCGCCATCAACGCCTGGTTGGCCGAGCGCAACACCAAGCCAAAGCCCTTCAAGTGGACGGCCAAAGCCGACACCATCCTGCAGAAAAATGCCCGCGCTCGCCAAGTCCTGACCCAGGTAGCCGCAATGGGTACCAATTGAATGAGTCAGAACACTAGTTTTCGTCCGTTCACTGCTGGTTGTGGAAGGATAGGGACATGCCGAAACTCTCAAGGAGAGTAGGCACAAACGGAGGACTGACCATGAGTGTATTGAGCCAGAAGAAGCAACTGTCGCTCGCGGACGTTGCCAATGATGCTGACGTCGCTGTCGTTGCCGAAACGCTCGACAATATCACGGGCGGAGCTTTAGTCGAAGCAAAGCCGGAGCCGCGTATCGTCGTTCTCGTTGAGGACCTCCTAAAGCGCTTGCTGGACCAAAAACTGGAAGTTAAGGCCTAGCGCATCCAAGTACGGCCACCAGAAGCTACGAAGAGCGGTCGATATCGCTCTTCGCCTGACACCGGGAAGCGTCCGACGTTTTAAACGCCAGCGTTGCCCATCATCGAGCTACGCGTCGTGGTTCCTAGACCAGATTCCGGTCAGGTTCGAACATAGCCGGCATGGCGGAAGAAGTTGGCGCATTCCTGCGCTGTGAATTCGGTTACGACGCAGCCGATCCGATGGATCAGGTCCGGAATGGTTTCTTCGGCGGCCTTGCGTAGATACGCTTTCAGTTTCCAGCGGCGACGCGCTGCCGCCGAAAGGCTTTGCGGCGACGCTTCCGGTCGCCTCAAAGCGTTGCGCCCACAGCACCACCGTACTGGGGGCGACCGCATAATCCTCCGCCGCCTCACGCCGCGACGCCCCGCCCGCCACCGCCTCGATCACGCGGGCACGCAAGTCGATCGAATAGGGTTTCGGCATCGATCCCTCCCAAAGCGAATCAGTTGCCGCCAGACTCTGCAGAAACTCAAGCCTTTGGGAATCCTTGTGATTCGACCTGACCGGAAAGTGGTTCTAATGCTTCTGTGCATGCACGGGCAATGGGTCTCTGAGCGGCAATATGAGGGAGACCCAAGTGGCCAACGCCGGCTCGTAGACTACCAAACGCCGCTGTCGAGCGATCCGCCAGCCGATCCGTAAGGGAACCGCGGAGGACCGGGTTCGCAGGGACTGGGAGCGTCATGAGGCTGTAATACCCGCGGCGATATGGTTGTGGCCGGCACTGCGGTGCGGATCAAGTTTTCTATGAAACGATCTCCGACCCCTCGCCGGCTGGATGAAATGGACTGCGGGTTGACCTGCCCGGGCATGATCGGCCTACATTACGGGCTTGTCCTGGTTCATCCAAGCATTCCTTGCAGCGCTGTCGCAAGCAAAACGGAAATGCCCGCGAGCAGCGGTGGCATGACGCCGAGGGGAGTGGTTCGAACCGATGGAAGTGGAGCGTAAAAGCAACACCGTTCATATAACGCGGTCTTGCGCGCGTCCCCTCTGCCTACGGCGTAAAGTCAGAAGCGGGGATTATTCGGAGGCGGTGAACGGTATCTTTGGCACAACCGCCAACCTGTACTAAAACGTTATCTTTTTAGACAAATCTTAAACAACAAGCTTTACACTGCCCAAAAATGTGCAATGTCGTATTACAGCGCTTGACAAAGTTTTGCCATTTTTTAATCTTGTTTTCGTCCTTTTACTGCTGGTTGCGGAAGGGACAGGGACATGCCGAAACCCTGACAGAGTAGGCACAAACGGAGGACTTACTATGAGTGTATTGAGCCATACGAAGCAACTGTCGCTCGCGGACGTTGCCAAGCATGCTGACGTTGCCGTCGTTGCCGAAACGCTCGACAATGTCACGGGCGGATTACTTGTAAAAAAGCCTGAGCCGCGTATCGTCGTTCTCGTTGAGGACCTCCTAAAGCGTTTGCTGGAGCAAAAGATCTAACGCATCCAAGTACAGCGACCGGAAGTTACGAAGAGCGGTCGATACCGCTCTTCGCCTGATATTGGGAAGCGTCCGATGTCTTAAACGCCAGCGTTGCCCACAATTGGGCTAGGCGCCGTGGTTCCTAATGCTTTCGGGCATGTACGAGCAATGGGTCTCTGAGTGGCAATATGAGGGAGACCCAAGCGGCCAACGCCAGCGCGTAGAATACCAAACGCCGCTGTCGACCAGCGTGACCGGCCGATGCCCGGCAAAGTCCGCACGCCAGGCTCTCGGGGGCTGGGGTGTTACAATGGTGTAATCTTCGAGCCCGTATGGTTGCGGCCGGCATCATGCCGATGTGGGTCAGGTTTTATATGAAACGATTCCCGTCCCTTCGCCAGCTGGATGATATGGACTGCGGGCCGACCTGCCTCCGCATGATTGCCCGGCATCACGGAAAGATTTTTGACGCCGACTTCCTGCGGGAAAAGTGCTCGATTACGCGCGCGGGAGTGTCGCTCGCCGGCATTTCGGAGGCGGCCGAGGCGATCGGCATGAATTCGCTTGCGGTACAAGTAAGCTTCGAAACACTGCGTGACGAGATGCCGCTGCCGTGTGTCGCGCATTGGCGGCAACGCCATTTCGTCGTCGTCCATGCATTTTCCGGTGACAGCGTGCATGTGGCGGACCCCGCCTTCGGCTTGATAAAATACTCGCGCGAAGAGTTTCTACAAGGCTGGCAGGCCGGTCGCCAACAGCAAGCAGGCAAAGGTCTGCTCCTGCTGCTGGAACCGACACCTGAGTTCTATGAGTTGAAGGACGAGGCACCCGCGCGGCGCCACGGCATCGGGTTTCTTCTGCCGTATTTCCGGCCGTACCGGCCATTGATCACGCAGATCATGCTGGGCCTGTTGGTCGGCAGCATCTTGCAGTTGGCGCTTCCGTTTCTCACCCAGGCGATGGTCGATCGGGGCATCCGCTATCAGAACATCAATTTCGTCTATCTGCTGCTGTTAGGGCAGCTCACCTTGTTTTTTTCGCAGACCATGGTCAACATCATTCGCGCTTGGCTCTTGCTCCATATCGGATCCAGGGTCAATATCAGCATTATTTCCAACTTCCTGATGAAACTGATGCGCTTGCCGATTGCATTTTTTGATGCCAAGACAACGGGAGATCTCTTGCAGCGGGTCAACGACCATGAGCGCATTGAGGTGCTGTTGTCGTCGTCAAGCCTCATGGTGCTTTTCTCTGCCTTCAACATTGTCGCGTTCGGCTTGATCCTTGCCTATTACGATCTGCGCATTTTTGCGCTTTTCGCCGGCAGTACCCTGCTCTATGCCATATGGGTACGGGCCTTCATGAAGCGTCGCGCCATTCTCAATTATAAACGGTTCGATCAGGCGTCCGACAACCAAACCAGTATGGTGCAACTCATTCAGGGTATGCAGGAAATCAAGCTCAACAACTCAGAGCGCCGCCGCCGGTGGGAATGGGAGGCAATCCAGGTTCGGCTGTTCCGGCTCGCCGTGAAGGGCATGGCGCTGATGCAATGGCAAACCACCGGGGCGAACTTCATCAACGAACTCAAGAACATCTTGATCACCTTCGTCGCCGCTCGCAGCGTGATCAACGGCGAGATCACGCTGGGAATGATGCTGGCGATACAGTATATTATAGGCCAGCTGAACGCACCCATCAATAGTTTCATCGGATTTTTACAATCGCTGCAGGATGCGCAGATTAGTCTTGACCGTTTGGCGGAGATTCACGCGCGCGACGATGAAGAGGACCGCCACGCGCAAAAGATCACAATGCTCCCCGTGTCACGGACGCTCACGATTGCGGACAAGTTAAGCTTCCGGTACGGGGGTGCGCATTCACCGCTTGTACTGCAGGATCTTGAGCTGGAGATACCAGAAGGAAAGGTCACGGCGATTGTCGGGGAGTTGGGCTGTGGCAAGACCACGCTGCTCAAGCTTCTGCTGCGGTTCTATAGGCCCACCTCGGGTGTGATCCGGCTCGGCAGCGTCAATCTTGAAAACATCAGCGCCCGCAGCTGGCGCGCGCGCTGTGGCGCGGTCACGCAAAGCGGTTATATCTTTGCGGATACGATTGCGCGAAACATTACCGAATCGAATTCCGAGGGACTGATCGATCGGCAACGTCTGCAGCAGGCAGTGCGCGTGGCCAATCTGGAGGAGCTGATCGAATCGCTGCCGCTTGGCTATGCAACGCGCGTCGGGGCTGCGGGATTGGCGCTCAGCGGCGGGCAAAACCAGCGTTTGCTGATCGCCCGGGCAGTCTACAAGAACCCGGATTTTTTGTTTTTCGATGAGGCAACAAGCGCACTCGATGCGGTCAATGAACGCATCATTATGGAAAATCTGAATGCGTTCTTCGCCGGCCGCACAGTGGTCATCATCGCCCACCGACTGAGCACCGTGCGCAATGCCGATCAGATCGTCGTGCTGGATCGCGGCCGAATTGTCGAACAAGGGCACCACAGCGCGCTTTCGGTCAGCGGGGGTGCCTACTTCAACCTCGTCAAGAATCAACTCGAACTGTCCGCGGAGTAGGTGCGATGACGACGGAGACGGAAGAGCGTACGGCGCCGTCCGGCCTCCACGCCACCGGCGGGCGTCCGGTCAAGCCGAAAAGCAAGATCGATGATTTGGACCTTTATGGCGAGGACCTCCAGGAGGTTCTCGGGGTGCCGCCGCGCTGGGCGCTCCGGTGGGGCAGCACAGTGGTGCTGGGTATCTTGACGATGCTGATCGCACTGACTTGGATTTTGCATTATCCAGATGTCGTTCCGGCCACCATCGTGATCACCACGCCGACGCCCCCGTCCAGCGTGACAGCCCAGGCTTCGGGCGACTTGATCGACATCCGCGTCCGCGACCATTCGGTGGTCAATCGCGGGGACGTGCTTGCCGTCATCGAAAGCTCCGCAACCCCGTCAGCCGTATTTGCTATCGCGGAGCGGCTGGAAGCGCTCGGCGGCGATCCCGAACAATCGGCGCTCACGCTGGAGTTTGCCGACCAACCCCCGATCGGAGAACTGCGCGGTGATTATGCGGGTTTCGTGCGTAATTTCAAGGCGCTGCAGTTTTACCTTCGCGAGGATCCCATCAACGCAGAAATCCGCAACCTGGAACCACTGATAGCGCGCCATGGCGAGCGCCGAGCCTTCGACCTGCAACAGCGCGATCTGCTGGCCGAACAGCTATCGATCGCTGAGAACGATTATGCGCGCGCGAGTGCCCTTAACGGCAATCACCTCATATCGACGAACGAATTTAATGCGCGCGCGCGCCAGTTGCTGCAGGCAAAGCAGTCGCTTCAGGCAGCTGCGCTTGCAATCGCCGATGCGGACCTCGAGATCGACAAGCTCCGGCAGAGCGTCGCCAGCTTGCAGCTACGCCACCAGCAACAGCGCCATGAGTTGCTGCTCGCCTTCGGCCAGTCCTACGAAATGCTGCGCAGCCGCCTTGCCGTTTGGGAACGCAGCTATGTGCTGCGCGCGCCGATCGGCGGCGAGGTCAGCCTGTTTAAATATTGGAGTAACCATCAGTTCGTCAAAAGCGGTGAAGAAGTCTTGACGATCGTCCCCGCCGGAAGCCAGACGCCGCTTGGCAAAATGACCGTGCCGGTCACCAACTCCGGCAAAATCAAGCTCGGGCAGTCGGTCTTTATCCGCCTCGACAACTATCAATACGAAGAATACGGCCTGCTGCGCGGCGTCGTACAATCCATTGCTCCGGTGCCGCGGGGCGCGCAATATGCCATCGAAGTCTCCCTGCCGGACGGATTGACGACAAGTTTTAGAAAGCATCTCGAATTCCGGCAGGAGATGCAAGGTGGCGCCGAAATTGTGACCGAGGATCTGCGGCTGATCGAGCGCATCTTCTACCAGTTGCGCGGGCTTTTCATGGGAAGCGGGACGAGAAGGGGCGCGGCTGCAAAATAGACCGCCGGGCCGTGCTATGCGTAAGTCTCAACGCGTTTTATTTATCACACATCCAGCATCTCTTCCCGCGCGAACTCGGCGCGTTCCTGGATGAATGCGAACCGCGGCTCGGCCTTCACGCCCATCAGCCGTTCCACCGAGCGCGCCGTGTCGGCACGGTCGTCGGCCACCAGCATCACCTTGAGCAAAGTGCGCTTACCCGGATCCATGGTGGTTTCCTTGAGCTGGGCCGGCATCATTTCGCCAAGGCCCTTGAAGCGGCCGATTTCCACGTTGGCGTTGGCACGGAATTCCGTGCGCATAATTTCTTCTTTGTGCGCATCGTCGCGGGCGTAAAAAATCTTGCCGCCGTGGGCGAGGCGGTAGAGCGGCGGCACCGCGAGATAGAGGTGGCCCTGGTCGATCAGCTGCGGCATCTGGCGGTAGAAGAAGGTGATCAGCAGCGAGGCGATGTGGGCGCCGTCCACGTCGGCGTCGGTCATCACGATCACCTTGTCGTAGCGCAGATCCTCGTCGCGGTAGTGGGCGCCGAGCCCGCAGCCGAGCGCCTGGACGAGGTCAGCGAGCTGCTGGTTGGCCGCGAGCTTGTCCTTGCCGGCGCTCGCCACGTTGAGAATTTTGCCGCGCAGCGGCAGGATCGCTTGGCTCGCCCGGTTGCGCGCCTGCTTGGCGGAGCCGCCGGCCGAATCGCCCTCGACGATAAAGATTTCCGAACCTTCGGCGGCGGTGTTGGTGCAGTCGGCGAGTTTTCCCGGCAGCCGCAGCTTGCGCGTCGCGCTCTTGCGGGAAATCTCTTTCTCCTGGCGGCGGCGGATGCGCTCCTCCGCGCGCTCCACCACCCAGTCGAGCAGGCGGCTGGCGTGGGCCGGATTGCCGGCGAGCCAGTGGTCGAATTGGTCTTTGACCGCGTTTTCGACGATGCGGGCGGCCTCGGCGGTGGCGAGCCGATCCTTGGTCTGGCCCTGGAACTCCGGCTCGCGGATGAACACCGAGAGCATGGCGGCTGCACCGGTCATGATGTCTTCGGCGGTGAGCAGCGCCCCGCGCTTGCCCTGGTTCATGCGCTCCGCATGGTCCTTGAGGCCGCGCGAGAGGGCGGAGCGCAATCCGGCCTCGTGGGTGCCGCCATCGCCGGTCGGGATGGTGTTGCAATAGGACGACAAAAAGCCGTCGGCGTCGGCGCTCCACGCCACCGCCCATTCGACCGCGCCGTTGGAACCCGGCCGGCCAGATTTGCCGGTGAACAGGTCGGGATGCACCAGCGTCTGCCCGGCGATCGCCGCGGCGAGATAATCCTTCAGACCGTCCGGGAAGCAGAAGGTCGCCTTCTCCGGCACGTCGTCCACGCCGTGCAACAACTCCTTGTCGCAGTGCCAGCGGATTTCGACCCCGCCGAACAGGTAGGCCTTGGCGCGCGCCATCTTGAACAGGCGCGCCGGGTTGAATTTCGCTCTAGCGCCGAAAATTTCCGCATCCGGCTTGAAGCGCACCCGGGTGCCGCGCCGGTTTTGTGTGCGGCCGCGGGTTTCGAGGCCGGTGGTGGGCTTGCCGCGCGCAAAAGTCTGCCCATACAGCTGGCCGCCTCGCGCGACCTCAACCTCAAGTCGCTCCGACAGAGCATTGACCACCGAAATGCCGACGCCGTGCAGGCCTCCGGAGGTCTCGTAGACTTTGGAGTCGAACTTGCCGCCTGCGTGCAGCGTGCACATGATGACTTCGAGAGCGGATTTTTTTGGGAATTTCGGGTGCGGATCGACCGGAATGCCGCGACCATTGTCGGTGACGGCGAGATAACCGTCCGCCGTGAGTTCAACCTCGATGAAGCTGGCATGGCCCGCCAGCGCCTCGTCCATGGAATTGTCGATGACTTCGGCGAACAGGTGGTGCAGCGCCTTCTCGTCGGTGCCGCCGATATACATGCCGGGCCGGCGCCGGACGGGCTCCAGCCCCTCCAGCACCTCGATGTCCTGCGCCGTATAGGTGCCGTCGCCGCCCGAACGGCCGGCCGCCACATCGCGGCGCGGGGAGGGCGGCTGGGACGCTCCGCTTGTCGGGGCGGCGAACAGATCATCGGCTGCGAGCGACGGTGTCTTGGCGGACTTGGCCATGCGGTTCCGTTCATGGTTCGTCCCGTGATGCTTCGCGCTGCGAGGCGGCTGCGATTATCATCGTCGGAACAATGGGTTAAGAATAGCCTCTAACGTTTCAGGCGGGCCACGTTAGGGCAAATCGATAGATGAAGTATGCCACAGCCCGGTCTTGGACAAGAGATTTGACTGCATGGTCCGTGGGCCTCGTGGGCCGAGGGTTGCGCAAGCAGGGGAGGGGAGGGCGCCTACATTTCCACCGAATCCGGCACGCGCGTTTCGCGCGCGGCGCTGTGAGGATTCCTGTTGGTTCCGGAAACGATTGCGTTGTGCCATACACCAAACGTCAACCCCGGCAGTTTCGCCGCCCCGCGGTTCCTGCCCGCGGCACCGCTCTCGATGCTCGCCGGCGCCGGGGATGTTGCAACGGCGATTTTCAAATTAATATGGCCGCTGATGGCCGTTGGCCGACGCCGACGCAACACCCGGAGGGAATCATGCCCATTCTGTCACGCCGCACCATGATGGCGGGCGCCGCGAGTGCCGGCGCCGCCTCGACCTTGGCCCTGTGGGCGCCGCAATTCGCCCGTGCTTACGCGCCGGCCGCCGGCAAGCAGGCCGCGAGCTTTTACCGCTACAAGGTCGGCGACATCGAGGTGACCGTGCTGAGCGACGGCTATGCCCGCGTGCCGGTCAACGAAGCCTTCGTGCTCAACGCCAAGCCGGAAGAGGTCAATGCGGCGCTGCGCGAGGCCTTCATGGAGCCGGGCGTGTTCATCGGCCCGTACAACCCGATCGTGCTCAACACCGGCTCGAAGCTCGCGCTGGTCAACATGGGCACAGGTGAGGCCAATTTCATCGCCACCAAGGGCGTTGCCGGCCAGCTCCTCAACAACATGGCCGCCGCGGGAATCGACCGCAACGCCATCGATACGATTATCATCTCCCACTATCACGGCGATCATATCAACGGCCTCTTGAAGGCCGACAATTCGCTCGCCTTCCCGAATGCCGAAATTCTGGTGCCGGCGGACGAACACAAATACTGGACGGATGCCGGCGAGGAGAGCCGCTCCTCGACCCAGCGCATCGCCGACAACTTCAAGAACGTTCACCGCGTGATGGGCAATGCCGAGGTCATGAAGCGCCTGCGTACGTACGAGGTCGATAAGGACGTGATCCCCGGCGTGCTTGCAGTCTCCACCCCCGGGCACACCCCCGGCCACGTTTCCCACGTCGTATCGTCGGAGCGGAACTCCGTCTACGTCCAGGCGGATGTCACCCACGCCCCGTTCCTGTTCGCTCGCCATCCCGGCTGGCATGCCTTCTACGACCACGAGCCGATCCAGGCCGAGGCCACCCGCCGCAAGGTTTATGACATGCTGGCGGCCGAGAAGATGACGGTGCAGGGCTTCCACTATCCGTTCCCCTCGGTCGGACACGTGGAAAAGACCGCGACCGGGTATCGGGAGATTCCGGTGTTGTGGAGCCCAGTGCTGTAAAAGCATCTAAAACCACGGCATGCCCCACGCGAGCGGGGCATGCCGGCAACCTCAGCCGATGGGTTATCCCCAATCGAAACTCGAGGGTAGCAGACCGCCTGCTGCCCCCTTCCCGAGGACAAGTTCCCTGACAATGACGCCGCATCGAAGCCGTTATTTCCCGGTTTCCGCCGGCCGTCACGCCGCCTTGAGATATTTGTTGAACCACGCGAGCGTCCGATCCCAGGACTGCTTGGCCGCGGCTTCCGCGTAGCGGGGAGTGGTGTCGTTGTGGAAGCCGTGCATGGCGCCCTTGTACACGTAGCCCTCGTGCGTCACCTTGGCGGCCGTGAGCGCCTTGTCGAAGGCCGGCCACCCGGAAGTGATGCGCTCGTCGAGTTCACCATATTGGGCCAGCAGCGGCGCCTTGATCTTGGCGGCATCCTCGGCGCTCGGCTGACCGCCATAGTACGGAACCGCCGCCGCCAAGTCGCCGCCCATGCGCACGGCCAGCTGATTGACGACACTGCCGCCGAAGCAGAACCCGACCGCGCCGAGCTTGCCGTTGCTGTCTGGGCGCGCCTTCAGCCACCGCGCAGCGGCGAGAAAATCCTCGCGCATCTTGACGTTATCCACCGTGGCGAACAGCGCCACGCCCTTCTCTTCGTCGCCCGGATAGCCGCCGACAGTGGTCAACCCGTCCGGCGCCAGAGCGATATATCCCGCGACCGCGAGCCGCCGTGCCACATCTTCGACGTAGGGATTGAGGCCACGATTTTCGTGGACCACCAGAACGACCGGCAGCTTGCCCGTTGCGTTCGCCGGTCGCGCCAGATAGCCCTTGATGGAGCCATTGCCTTGGGGGGAAGGGACCGTGACGGTCTCGGTCTTGATGCGGCTGTCGTCCTTGGCGACCTGCGCGGCGAGGGCGTAGTTGGGCTTCAGCATTTCCAACAGCCCCGAGGCCGTGACGCCGCCGACGGCAAATTTTTGCGCGCCGTCCAAGAAGCCGCGGCGGTCGATCGCGCCGTGCACATATTTGTCGAATAGATTCATCAGCTCAGCCGGGAAATCGGACGCTTTTTTGCGCTCCATGGCCTTCTCCTCCACGTGGTGATTTGATCGAACAGCCGCGCCATCGGCCGCCCGCTACGGTGTAACCTACCATCGATTGGCCGATTGTCACGCTTCGAAAAAAGAGGCCGCGGTCGCCACCCATACCGTGGCTCGGAGGCAACAAGTCCAAGGAAAACCTTTGCGTTGTTCCAAATCCGGGCGCCGCGTCTACGATGCGTGAACCATTATTCGCGAAACGACTTGCGACAACTGCTTTGATCACGGCACAACGCGGCCATCCGTCGTGGGCGGGAGCTGCTTGATCCCGCTAATCGCGGCGGTCGCTCCGATGGATACCGGCGGGGCATGCCCACAATGCGGCGGAGGTGCTATGGACGAAGCGGTGTTGAACGAACTCGATGGGCGGCTCGGCCGGCTTCACGCCAAGCAACGCCTCGGCATCGAAACCGATCACGAAGCGCGGATTTTCGGCCAAAGACGGAACTTCTTTCACATCGAGAACTGGTACTCAGTTAACTCCGTTATTCGCAACACGTTAAAATTGACCGGGCTATACCACCGCGTCCAAGAAAATGCCGCGCGAATCCAAATTCGGCATCACGATATCGTATCACGCAGGCTGCCGAGCCATTTCGACGGCTTCACCGTGCTTCACATCAGCGATCTCCACGTCGATATGAATCCGAGCGCAATGCGTCGCCTGGCGGAGCTTATTCCCAGCCTCGCTTACGATCTCTGCGTGCTGACCGGCGATTATCGTGGTGCCGCATTCGGCCCCTTCGCCGCGGCGCTCGCCGGGCTTGCGCCGATCAGGTCGGGTTTGCGCGGCATGGTATATGGAGTGCTAGGAAACCACGATACCATCCGGATGGTTCCAGGACTGGAGGAGATGGGCATCCGGGTGCTGCTCAATGAGTCCGTTGCCATTGCGCGCGGCGACCATGCGATCTATTTGGCCGGGATCGACGATGCGCATTTCTACCGGGTCAACAATATCGAGAAGGCCGCCGCCGAAATTCCCGACGGCGGATTCTCTATCCTGCTCTCGCACACGCCGGAAATCTACCGGCAGGCCGCCAACGCCGGGTTCGATGCGCTGCTGAGCGGCCACACCCACGGAGGGCAGATTTGTCTGCCAGGGTCGATCCCGATCATGCTCGATTCGGTCCTGCCGCGGCGGATGGGGGCCGGCCCCTGGAAGTACAAAAAGATGGCCGGTTACACATCGGCGGGCGCCGGTTCTTCGGGGGTGGCCCTCAGGATCAATTGTCCGCCCGAGATTACGCTACATCACCTGCACTGCACATGAGGTTGGGGCGCTAGCCCGAAAGGGGAGGGGAGGCGAGCGCAAGGCCCGCATCCCCCACGATTATTACTGCGCGAAACAGTAGTACAGGCCGTTGCCGCCGGTGGCGATCAGGTCGGCCTGGCTGCAGCCGCGCGACTGATGGGTCGAATTCCACGAGCGCTGGGTGTCGTTATCGGCGCCGCCGCGGCGGTCGATGTGGCCGAGCATGGCCTTGCCGAATTCGCTGCTGACCCAGTTGTTGCAGGTCAGGTTCATGTTGCCGGGGAACGCCGTACCGTCAGGCTGCGACCCGGTCAGGGCATCATGATAGTTGGGCGTATAGCCGAAACCGGCGACGCGGGTGCCGCGCTCGGTGAGCGAGTTTTCCCCGCCAAGTTTGTTGTTGGCGCTGTGCAGGTCCTCGACGCTGGTCGCGATCACCACGCCCTTGGCATTTTGCCACGGGCCCTTGCCGATCCGGTCGCGGGCATTGATGCCTTTGGCGTTCGGCGTTTCGGCGGTGCTGAGATACGCGCGCCATGCCTTGTTGCCGGCACCGACGCTCGCCGCCAGGGTCTGGCAATGGGCATCCGCACCGTTGATCCCGCCGAGATCGGCGCCCTTGCCGAGACCGACGCTGGTGACGAAGAAGGACATGTTGGGGGCTTGCGGCGGCTGCTGGGCGTGCGCGGCGGTGCCGAGCAGCAGCAAAGTGGCCGAGGCCATGAGTGCGTCACGCATGGTCTTCTGCATCGAAGTTCTCCCGTCGTTTTTTTCAAATGGGAAAGGGCAGGATTGCTCCGCCCGAGACGCGCGCTGTTTAGCATAATTTGCCACGGTCGCGAGAGGTTCGCGCCATAGCCGGGGGGGAATTTCTCAAGAAGCTTCGGGACAACGCCTGTGTTGCATTGATGCGACCACCCACCATCGGACATCGCAGCGTGGTACATGAGACGGTGCCAATGAAGAAACCCGCGGCGCTGGCGGGATGATCTACGCCGCAGATTTGGATGTAGGAGGACAATGATGAAAAAATCCACGATGGCGCTTACCGGCGGTGTTGTGCTCGGGAGTATCGGGTCGATGCTTTCCGTGCCGGCCGCTGGAATGCCGGCCGCCGATCTTTCGCGCGCAGCCGACGGTATTATGGCCGCACCCGATAGCGTCGCGTATCGGGTGCGTCCGGCCAGCCGCCCGGTCTATGTCGCTCCACGCATCACGTACGGATATGGCGATCAATGGTGGTATACGCCGGGATGGACCGGCACTTGGTGGTACGGGCCAGGGGGGAACGCCGGCTGGTATCGGCCGGCATGGTCCGTATCCGGATGGTATGGGCCGCGCTGGTTTGGCGGTGGATTCGGGCCGAGGCCATGGGGTTGGGGCTATCGCAGCGTATGGTAAGGCAGCCGACGATGGTAGGCACGCTTCAGAGGCATGCCGCGTTCCTACGTAACTCACTCCGGCCTGATATTGGCAGCCCTGACGATCGGCCACCATTTTTCAATTTCGGCCTTCTGGTAGGCATAGAGCGCCTCCGGTGTCTGCTGGGCACGGGGCGGGATATCTTGGCCGAGTTCCTCGCCCAGCCGCTTGCGCACGGCCGGATCGGCGAGTGCCTCGACGGCCGCAGCATTGAGCTTGTCGATGATGGGCTTGGGCGTCGCGCGCGGCGCCCATAGGCCAGTCCACGAGGCAATATAAAACTCCGGCAGCCCGGCTTCGTTGACAGTCGGCAGGGTTGGGGCCGCCGCAAGCCGCGTGGCGGTTGTGACTGCGTAGGGTCGCACGCTGCCGGCTCGCACCAGCGGCAGCGCGGTCGCCGCCTGGTCGAACATCAATTGAATCTGCCCGGCGATCATGTCCTGCATAGCCGGGGCCGCGCCGCGATAGGGCACGAGGGTAAAGCGGGTACCGGTGAGATTTTGAAAATAGACCCCGCTGACACGGTGGGCCATGGAGCCTAGCCCCATGGCAGCGCGGCCGGGATTCGCCTTGAGCCAGGCGATCAGTTCCTTCAGGTTCGCGGCCGGAACCCCTTTGTGGGAGACGATCACCAGTGGATTGGTGCACAATAGCGCGATCGGCTCGAAATCCCTGAGCAGGTCGTAGGACAGCGTATAGGCGGCGCCGTTGAGCACATGGGTTGACCACTGGCCGATGCTCAACTGGTAGCCGTCGGGTGCCGCGCGCGCGGCGCGGCCGACCCCGATCGATCCGTCCGCCCCGGTCACATTCTCGATAACGATGCTCTGGCCGAGCGCCGTGCCCATGCGCTGTGCAATGATACGGGCGATGGTGTCGGTCGGCCCGCCGGCCGCGAACGGCACGTTGAAGGTGATCGGCCGGCTCGGATAGGTTTGTGCATTCGCACTTGCGATGGTCGCGGCGAGCGCAACGGACATCAACAGCTTTTGCATGTCACCGGTCCTTGGCGGAACTTAATTTTCGCTTTGAATGCCGTATCAGAAACGCCGCAACGGCGCGACCGAACCTATCATCCCATGAACCGATTCGTTAGCGCGGTTCTTCACCGTTCCGCCGCCTTGGCGGCGTTCCACAATTGCATCCATTTCCTCAAGCGTCGATTGCGAAGGAGTTTTCCCTGCCTCGGCAAGGGCTTGCTCGATAAATTCAAAGCGGGCCACGAACTTGCGGTTGGTGGCGCGCAGCACCGCTTCCGGATCGGCCTTCAGATGGCGGGCGAGATTGACGACAGCAAACAGCAGATCTCCGATTTCTTGGCCTGCATCGCGGGTGTTGCCGGCCGCAAGCTCGGCGGCGATTTCGTCGGTTTCCTCGCGGATTTTCGCCAGCACGGCCAGCGGGTCGTTCCAGTCGAAGCCGACCTTGCCGGCCTGGTTCTGGAGTTTTAGCGCACGGGTAAGGGCAGGGAGGGTCACCGGGACCCCGGTAAGCGCGCCGCCCGCTTCGGTACCGGCAGCATGACCGGCATCGCCGTCATTACCTCTGATTTCGGCGGCCCGGCGGCCCGCTCGCGCCGCCTTCTCTTGGGCTTTGATCCGCTCCCATTGGGCGTTGACGGTATCGATGTCGAGGTGTCCCGCATCGCCGAACACGTGGGGATGGCGGCGTATCAGCTTCTCGGTAATGGCCTGCACCACATCGCCGAAGTCGAACCGGCCGATTTCCTCGGCCATACGAGCATGAAACGCGACCTGGAGCAGCAAGTCGCCAAGTTCGTCGCGCAGGTCGTCGAAATCGCCGCGCGTGATGGCGTCCGTGACCTCGTAGGCCTCCTCGATGGTATAGGGAGCGATGGTGGAGAAGTTTTGCTCCAGGTCCCACGGGCACCCGGTTCCGGGCGTACGCAGCGCTGCCATGATTTCGATCAGACGGACGATTTCGCGGGAGGGGGTCATGGGGGGCCAATCGCATTGCGGAGAGGAATTTCAGGGCAGATGTTCGAACGTCCGGTTACCAGCATCATCAGAGCCAGCGGCATGCCACGTATTGGCAGGCCACGATCGATGATGATGAGCAGTATGTCTACGCCATAGCCCTATTGCAGGCATAGCAGGCCTGACGGACAGCTTGAACGGTTTGCGGGTATCCATGATTTCCGGTATTGTTTCCGGAAATGGGGAGGCGTCGAGAATGAGCAGCCGTGCCAAATCCTCACTCGTCAGTCACCGCTCGCGGCTGGCGCGACGGGGCTTCGTTCGGGTGGAAGTCAATGTCAGCAAGGACGATGCGATTCTGGTCCGCCAAGTCGCCGCGGCTTTGTCCGACCCGGCGCGCCAAACCGCTGCGCGCGCTCTTCTCCGTCAACGCTTTGTCGAACCGCCTAAAGCGAGCCTGAAAGAGCTGCTTGCGTCCGCGCCGCTCGATGGGATCGACCTGGATCGTGGCCCTGACCTCGGACGCGAGGTTGATCTGTGAGCTTCCTGATCGATACCAACATCATTTCTGAGCTCCGAAAGGGCGAGCGCTGCGACGCTCATGTTTCGGCCTGGTATGCTTCGATCGCCGACGAGGAGCTCTTTTTGAGCACGCTCGTTCTCGGGGAGATACGCAAGGGGGTCGAGCTTGCGCGCCCACGGGATCCGGATAAGGCAGCGGCGCTCGAACGCTGGCTGCGGCAAGTCGAGGCGGGATTCGACGGTCGCGTTCTTGGAATCGACAATGCGGTCTCCGACCAATGGGGACGCATGAGCGCTATCAGGCCGATCCCAGTCATTGACGGCCTGCTGGCGGCGACTGCTGTGACCAACGGGTTGACGCTCGTGACGCGCAATGATCGCGACATCGCCGGTCTTGGCGCCATGCTGCTCAATCCGTTTCGGATTGGCGAAAATCACCGTCGATCCTAATGTCGGCGAAGTTCGGATTTGTTCCTGCCTTAAGGTCCACCCAGCCGGGGTTGGAGGCGCGTAGCGTCGCAAACCCCGGGGGCGGATTAAGTGAACGGCATTGGGGTTGGACTGGGTGGAAATCCCGCACATCTATAACGGTGCTCTGAAACTTGCCATATGGGGACGAGCCGCGTCGTCTTACCCCCGACTTAGCCAAGCGCCGAGCCGTTGGGTCGCTTCGCGCATGTCGGCCGTCGCGCCCGCGTAACAGAAGCGGACGAATTTGTGCCCATGGACCGGATCGAAATCGGCGCCCGGCGTTGCCGCGACCCCGGCTTCTTCCAGCATGCGCCGGGCGAAATCGAAACTGTCGCGACAAAATCGCGATACGTCCGCATAGAGATAAAACGCGCCATCGACCGGCAGGAAGCTGTCGAACCCGGCGCGCGGCAAACCTTCCACCAGAATGCGGCGGTTTTCCTCGTAGCCGTGCTTGACCACCTCCATGGCCGCGCACCCATCGAATGCCGCCTCGGCGGCGATTTGCGACAGCGCCGGCGCCGAGATGGCGAGGTTTTGCTGCAGCCGCTCGATCGGACGGATCAGGCGCTCGGGGACGACCATCCAGCCGATGCGCCAGCCGGTCATGCAGAAATATTTCGAGAACGAATTGATCACGACCGCTTCGCCTGAAAAATCGAGTGCGGTTCTGGGCCTGAACGCATAGTCGAGGCCGTGATAGATTTCGTCGGAAATGAAGGCGATTCCCTCCGCCTCGGCCGCCCGGACCAGGGCGCCGAGCGCTTGCGCAGTCATCATGGTGCCGGTCGGATTGTTCGGGCTTGCCACCAGCACGCCGCGCAGCGGCTGCGCGCGGTGCGCCGCCATGAGCGCTTCGGGCGACAGCGCAAACCGCGTGTCGCCGCTCACCGCGATCGGCACCGGCTCGCAGCCGAGCGCTGTCAGCACGTTGCGATAGGGCGGATAGCTCGGGCTCGCGAAGGCGACGCGGTCGCCCGGCTCGAACATGGCGAGAAACGCCAGCATGAACCCTGCCGAAGACCCGGTGGTAATAACGACGCGTTCGGGATCGATCGCCTGCCCGTAGCGCTCGCCGTGATAGCGCGCGATCCGCCGCCGCAGCGACGCGATGCCGAGCGCCTCCGTGTAGTGGATTTTCCCCGCCGCGAGCGCCGCCTGCGCCGCCGCGATGGCCTGCGCGGGCGCCGGCGCCGCCGGCTGGCCGATCTCCATGTGGATGACGTGCCGGCCGGCCGCCCCCAGCCGCGCCGCCGCCGCGACCACGTCCATTACCATGAAGGCCGGCACGTCGCCTCGTGACGGCTTTGGCCGATCAGAACTGCTCCGACGGCCGAGGCCGTCCGGCACGGCGGCCGTGATGATGCTGCGATTCATTGTGTTCTCCCGCTGCAGCCTTAAGCACAACGCCATGGCCTGAAGCAATGGACCCACGTTTGGCGAAAGCATGCCGGGACCCGAGGGGGCACCCGGGTGCCGGGAACAGCCCGGGATTTGGCCCACGAAAGGACCTGTTCGTCGAGCATTGTGGGATGCGAGACGCACAGCCGGGGACCTTGAACGATGCCCCGATGCACCACCCCGAATGTTCTCGATTCGCCGATGTTTTCAGCTGTAGTCCGGGTCCTTACGATGTTCACCGACCACCTCGATCTTGCCGACGATATTGTTGTTGAGCGCGTCAAGATGTTCGGCTGGGATCCACCACTCCGTATGATAAGAAGATCCTACCTGTCGTATTTCGTAGCGCTCCATGAATGATTTCCGCACTTCAAATTTGGTAACGAATCCCGCATCGCTCTTTTTTACATTCCAGCGCTCGGCAATTTCCCTGGCGTATTTCTCGTTGGTGACCGGATAAAAGATCGGCTGTTCCGGAAGGCGCGGCGGCCACTTGGTGAAATCGGTTCTTTTCACCAACTCCAGTTCTTCCGGGCCGGTGGGTGGTGGGTCGGTAGAGGGTTATTGTTTCGATGCCCACAAATCACATCTCGCGGTGTTGATGTTCGCAAGGGGTGCGTTCTCGGGGGGCGTCCGTTGCCTAAAAAGGACGTCAAGGTGCGGGTCAGTTCTTGAGGGGGCGGTTCAGCTCCGTACGCCAGCGCGAAGGCTCAGGCGTCGATTGTGGACCGACCGAATACAGTTCCCACAAGTTACCGGCCTGCTCGTGCCCATTCGCCTGCATCCACTGATCGAATGCGCCCCAGGCCGACGGAAGTCCATCATAGGAACCATGATAAATCGTGCGCGCAACCTTTACTGCAGGAAGCTCGCCAGGTTTCACGCGTCCGCTAGCCTTCACCGGTGAAGCAACCTTCACGCCCAACTCGAAATCGAAGGTATCCGGGCTCATCTTGAGATGGTGAGCGAAAACGGCGCCGACTGGCTCCACGCCTTGTGCAGCGAGGGCCGTCATCAATTCGCCCACGGCGGGGCCGAACACTTTCATCATCTCGCTGCGCGCAACGGTGAGATGAATGACGGCGGCCGGTTGAGCTTCAGTCTGAAGAATCTGGGGTGTTTCGATCATGGCGCTCACCTGAATTCCGTATCGAAGGTATTTGCTGGCTCAGTTCAACACTTCGAATCTGGCGGAGCGTGCCTCCGCGGGTCGCCAGCATTGCGGTCCGCGTCGCGGCATCGTCAGTGCCGGAGGAATGGCCGGCTATGTCGCCCAATTGCTGAAAAGGCCGCGCACTCAACCTCGCCGCGATCCGCGACGCGCGTGCCGATCGTTGTGTGGGCTGCTTCCTTCACCGGATTCCGAGCCTGACGTCGAGGTGCGCTTCACATCGGTGCAGCTGACCACGCTCGACTCGGTCTTGCCGCCGGCATGCGTGTAGCAAAACGACAGCACGTTGCCGTCGATGTGCCCGTTGAGATAACCGTCGGTATCGACGAGCAGCAGTGTCTTGTTGTCCTTGCCGGTGAGTTCGCCGATCATCGGCTCATGGGTTTCCTCGCCGTTGCCGGAAAACGTCTGCATGCCCCAGAACCGGCGACCCTCCTGCCCGGTGACCTCGATCACGAGGTCCTTCTCGAACATGCCGGGCTTCTCGAACGTGCCCTGGTTCGACGGCCAGTGCGGCGCGGCGCCGGCAACGATGGAGTAGGTCTTTCCCACCCACTTGCCCTTGATATCGGGAACCGGACCGGCAGCGAGCGCCGGATATGCCGCAATTGCACCGAGCGCCAGGGCGCACACCATCGTTAGTTCGGTGCATTGAATTCGCATCATGTTTGTTCTCCGGAACGAGGTTTGGGCTAGGTTAGGCTGGTCTGCGCCGTCCGGCGACGGGCGGCTCGGTAAGGCCGAAGAAGAGTTGCACGGTCTCTCCTTGCCACCCGAGACGTTGGCACGTCCTGCGGGCCGCTTTGATACAATGATTTTCGGTGCGTTCGGAAGGGGGAATTCAGCTATCATCCGCGGTCATCATGGTGCCGGTGCTGGACTCGTCACCAGTAAGCCGCGCAGCCGGCGCCGTGAACAGCCGGCAATCTCTACCTCAAAACGATCCCACCACGGACCCCAGCACAATCACGGCCACCAGCGCCGCGATGGCGCCGACGATGGCGACCATGACGATATCGCGGTAACTTTCCCGGTGGGTCGATCCGCACACGGTGAGCAGTGTGATGACGGCACCATTGTGCGGCAGGCTGTCGAGCGTGCCTGAGCCGATCACCGCGACGCGGTGCAGCAGGTCCGGGCTCAGGCCGATGGCGGCCGCGCGCTCCATATAGGTGGTGCCGAGCGCGTCGAGCGCGATGGTCAGGCCGCCGGAGGCCGAGCCGGTGAGGGCGGCCAGGATGTTGGTCGCCGCCGCCAGCGACACCAACGGCCCGCCGCCGATGCCCAGCACCCAGTCGCGCACGGCCTCGAACGCCGGCATCGCCGCCACCACCGCGCCGAAGCCCACCAGGCTGGCGACGCTGACGCAGGGCAGGACGGACGCGTTGGCGCCGGCATCCATGGTTTGCCGCACCGTCGGCAACCTGCGAAAATTGATCGCGACCGCGGTTGCGATGGCGCAGGCCAGTGCGGTGACCACCGCCCAGACGCCGCCGACCGCGGAAAGCGAGGTGCTGCCCCAGCGCGGCTCGGCGAGGAAGCCGGTGTCGAGCGCCGGCAGGATCGAAAACGACATGGTGAGATTGACGGCGATCACCACCACCAGCGGCAACGCGGCCAAAATGACCGGCGGCGGCGTGCTCGCCGTCTGCCCGTGGGTGATTTCCGCCGGGTCGAATTCGCGTGCAGTGGTGGCGCGCTCGCGCAAGGTCTCGTCCGTTGCCAAGTCCCGCGCAACCGTGCCGCTATCGCCGAAACCTTCGCCGCTTTTGCGCGCGCGCGCCTCCTGGCGGGTGAGCCACCACATGCCGAAGCCGAGCATGATCAGCGACGCCAGAACGCCGAGCCCGGGTGCCGCGAACGGCGTGGTGCCGAAGAACGGCATCGGGATCGCGTTTTGGATCGAGGGCGTTCCGGGCAGCGCCGACATCGTGAAGGTCGAGGTTCCGAGCGCGATGGCCGCAGGCATGAGCCGGCGCGGAATGTTGGCCGATCGGAACAGCTCTTGCGCCATCGGAGCCAGCACGAAAAAGGCGACGAATAGGCTAACTCCGCCATAGGTCACGAGAGCGCCGGCGAGCACGACCGCGAGGATCGCCCGCCGTTCGCCAAGTCGATTCGTCATGAAATTCGCGATGGTCGAAACCGAGCCGGAGTCCTCCATCAGCTTGCCGAACAGCGCACCCAGGAGGAACAATGGAAAAAACTGCCCGATGAAGCCGGCAGCGCTGCCCATGAAGGTCTGGGTCCAGTGCGCCAGCAGCGGTTCGCCCGCCAGCAACGCCGCGATTAGCGCCGCGGCCGGGCCGAGCAACAGTACGCTCCAGCCGCGGAACGCCAGCGCCACCAACAGGCCGAGCCCGAGAAGAATGCCCAAAAGCCCCATCGGTCAGCACTCCGCCAGCAGCATATCCAAATCGGCCGTAGAGCGCTTGCCGAGATCGTCGCCATGCGCCTCCAGGAATTCGCTCGCGGCCCGGCGACCTTCCGCTCGCAGCATGGTGAGAAATTCCCATTCGGCATTGAGCTTCGAGGAAGCGCCGAGTTGCGCCAGCATGTCGGTCATGATCCGGTGGGTCCGCATTTGCGCCCAGCGGGCGCCCTCTCCGGTGCCGGGGTCGGCGACCTGGCGTAGCAACGCAATCATCCGCAATTCTTTGGTGAGCGGTGAATTGAAGGAAATCTCATTGAGCCGATCAAGAATCTCCGAGGCCGTTCGCGGCGTGTCCGGCCGTTCGCGCGGATTAATCTGTACCAAGATGGTGTCGTGCGCTTCGCTTTCGCGAACCAGCGGCGTGATGGTGGGATTGCCGGCGAAGCCGCCGTCCCAATAGGCCTCGCCGTCGATTTCGATCGCCCGGAACATGGTCGGCAGACACGCCGACGCGAGCAAGACATCGGCCGATATCTCGCCGTTGCGAAAGATATGGCCACGGCCGGTTCGCACATTGGTGGCGGTGATGAACAGCATGATCGGCGAACGGGCGAGCCGCTCAAAGTCGATGCTCTCGGCGAGAATTTTTCGCAATGGATTGTAGCCGAGCGGATTGAGATCATAAGGCGACAGCACCCGCGACGCCAAGTCCATCGCGATATAGGCCGGCGAAGTATCAAGCGCCCAGCGGCCCAGTAGCCGGTCCCAGAGCGAACGCTGCAGCGGGCTGAAAGCGGCGGCGCGCGAAACGCGCTGCCAATAGCGATCGAGCGCCGCCCGCGCTCCCGCGGCACCACCCTCCACCCATCCGTCGGCCAACACAGCGGCGTTCATTGCGCCGGCCGAGGTGCCGGAAATTGCGACCATGCGCAGCCAGGGTTCCTCCAGAAGGCGGTCCAGCACGCCCCAGGTGAATGCCCCATGGGAGCCGCCGCCCTGAAGGGCAAGGTCCACTGCAACGGGGTGTCGCGCGCCGCTGTCCGAATTCACCAAAATATCCTTATGTGACCTGTCGACCTTGAAAAGATGTACCGCGGCGTCTGCGACATACTTGATATCGTCTGCAGCAAATGTTGGGCCAGTAGATGATCACTCAACCTGTGCGGGACCGTTCATACGTCCGACGCAACAGCATAAACAGGGTGCCGCCGGTTACGGCACCCAGCACATAGACCAGGAAGACCAGAATCGCCATGCGGATCCGTATGCTGAAACCGAGAAACGACACCGTCACGACCTCGAAATTCTGGAAGGCGAAGACGACGACGGCTGCGGCGAACAGCGCGATAATGGTCAGATACATCCAACGCATGGCCATGCTCCTGCGCGCATTCCGTCGTTCTTCGGTCGGTCGGCCCAGCAAACGCCAGGCGCGTTCGCGGGCTATCGATATCCGGAGCCCCCGTCGGATCGGGGCAGCACGGGAGGAGGTCGCGTTTTCGGGTGAACAGGCTGCGCTCTGCTCACCCGGCAACCTGCGACACACCGTGGCCTAGACTAAATCCCGATCTAGACGGGTCTAGGCGGCTGCCCGCTGGCGCAAGCCGAGGCCTAGACCGACCCAGCCGGCTCCCGCAAACACGAGGTCGACACCAAGGAAAATCCCGAGGGTATAGAGGCTGGACACCGGCCAATGCGACACGACGATGAGTTCGAGCAGCAGCGTGATCACGCCGGATATGGCAATCCAGATCCAGGGCATCTCCTCCTTCATGCCGAAAGCAAGAATGATTTGCATGATTCCGGACGCGATCAGCGCGATGCCGAGGATGAGGGTCAACAGTGCTGCCGCCAGCAAGGGATTTTCGAAGGTGACGAATCCGGCGACGATATAGAGCGCGCCGAGCAGCGCCCACAGCAAGAATTTGCCCCACGTTTTCACCTGGAAGGCATTGATCACCTCGGCGACGCCGGCGACGATCATCATGATTCCAACGACGAAAACACTGGCAACCGTTGCCATGACGACGCTTCCGAGCGCGATGAAGCCGGCAATCAAATAGACGACCCCAAGCGCGACGATCCACCAGCATTTGGCGCGCAATGGCTCTAGGGTCACAGGCTTCGCGACATCGGTCAGGCTGGACATCGGCATTCTCCAAAAATTCGGGAACGCACCACGACGTGGTTGCGGCACCTCATCATATGTGCGTGATGTGGATGACGCGCTTTAGTGTCGATTTCGTGTCGATTGGGTGTCGAACGGCCAATAAGCGGCCGATGGCGGCTCGCGAACGGCCAACGCCTTGTTTTTGGCGTATTTGCTAAAATTATAGGTGGTCCAAAGGAGACGCTTTCTTCAACGGTAGGATCGAGCTATAGTCGCAAACTGGGGTTGGCCGGCGATGACATTTAGCGCCGAAGGGCTGCGGCCGATGCCGCGACCGGAGCCGGAGTACGGGGATCGATGAACCTGGGGGGACGGTGGGGCGGGGGCAGCGGCACCCCATTTTGCGCGGTGGCAGCCCTGTGTCTGCTCGCGAATTGCTCGGGCGCCGACCGGATCAGCAGCATCGATCCGCGTTATGGCGGGCCATCGAGCGCGCGTTTGATCGCGCCAGGCGAACCGGTGCCGAAGGGCGGTGGCGTCTACCAAGTCGGTAAACCATATTCCGTCGGCGGCCGGACCTATGTGCCGGCGGAGAATCCAAATTACCGGGCCGAAGGCGCAGCATCATGGTACGGTGAAGATTTCCATGGCCATGCGACCGCCAACGGCGAAATCTTCGACATGCATTCGCTGTCGGCGGCGCATCCCACGTTGCCGATCCCGAGCTATGTACGGGTGACCAACCTGGCCAATCATCGTTCGGTGATCGTACGGGTGAACGATCGCGGTCCGTATTATTCCAACCGCGTCATCGACGTTTCGATTAAGACGGCCACGTTGCTTGGATTTCTAGCGAGCGGTACCGCTTCGGTCAGGGTGGAATATGTCGGGCGAGCGCCGCTCGAGGGTTCGGACGACGGTGCGCTGATAGCGACGCTGCGCGAAGGGACGCCGGCCCCAGCTCCATCCGACACCAACATTGCGAGCGGCAAGCCGGTCGCGCCGACCGTGATCGCGCGGGGCGGTTCAAGCGATATGCCGATCCCGTTGCGGCGGCCCTATTCGCTGGGAAATGGATCGGGTGTTGCGGTTTCGGCGACGCGTGGCTCGGAGGTATCCGCGTTCGCACCAAGCTCGGATTCCACGCGTGACGGCCTGTTGCTACCCTCACTTAGTTTGCGAGGTACCAATTGATATCTGGTTTTATCGTTATTTAACATGCATCGGGTTGCACTATGAATTCGCGGTTTACGCGTTAGTCGCGTGGGCGTGAGGACGATATCGCATTGAATTTGGGGGAGGCGGCTTGAGACCGATCATCGATCCGCGCCGTGGCGATATCGAGGACGACTCCGCCAGTCCCAAACATCACTCGATGCTGGCTTTGCTCGGCAGCCTATTGGCCGAGATCAGCTTACCGAAGCTCGCGCTGGCGTGGCTGTCGCTGATCGTCGTTCCCGCCGCGATGCTTGGGGTCGCCCCGATCGTTGCGTCGATCTGGCTGGGCAAACTTTCGGACAAGCTGGCGACAGCGTTGGCCGGTGCCTGGTCGGCAACCTTGCTTGTCGGGCTCGTCGCCGTCGGCTGGTACGCGGGTCCAAGGATTTTTCAACTGGCCGAAAGAAACTTCTGGTCGCTGAATTCTCTCGCGGTGCAACCGTTTTATACGATGTGCCGGGAAGTTTTTCGTCATGTCGTCGCGCGCCGCGGCACAACCGATGGGGCCGTCGGACCGACCGGCCTCCATTCCGCCACGGCGGTTTTGTCAGGCTTGGTGGTCTGCGCCGTGGCAATCGCGGCATTGCTGCTCGCGTGGCCGAGCGCGCATGTTTTGAGCGATATCGCAATCTTAAGTTCACCCAGGCGTCTCGCCGGCGTGGCGCTCGCAAATAGCGTCGTCATCGTCAGCGCCTATGTGGCGGTTGCCGCGTTGGTGTGGGCAGCCGCTGACGCGGCGCTGGGGCAGCCGCGCGATCTTCCGGCATTCGATGCCGCCATTGCGGGTGACCGCGTTTGGCGCATCGCTCACCTCTCGGATATTCACCTCGTCGGCGAGCGTTATGGTTTGCGGATCGAGAGCGGCCGGTCCGGTCCGCGCGGCAATGCGCGTTTTGAGGCCGTCCTGCGGAAACTCGATGCGCTCGACGCCGATGAGCCACTCGACGCAATTCTGATCACCGGCGACATGACCGACGCCGGACGCTCCGCCGAGTGGGTGGAATTTTTTGACGCCGTCGCCCGCCATCCGGGTCTCGCCGATCGCATGCTCATCCTGCCCGGGAACCACGATCTCAATATCGTGGATCGCGCCAATCCGGCGCGGCTTGACCTGCCGATCAGTCCGAACAAGCGGCTGCGGACATTCCGCACCCTATCGGCACTTGTGGCGTTGCAGGGCGAGCGGATTCAGGTCGTGGACCGCGCTAACGGAATGCTCGGTGAATCTCTCGAGGCCGTCGTAGTGCCTTTCGCCGCGGCGATCATGACGTTTGCCGACACCGCGCGGCCTTTGATCACGCGCGACTTGTCGGACCTGTGGGCGCGGATTTTCCCGATGGTCCTGCCGCCGGAGCGAGAGGACGGCATCGGAATTATTCTTTTGAACTCGAATGCCGACACCCACTTCTCATTCACCAACGCGCTCGGAATGATATCGAACGAACAGGTCCGCGGCATCGACATCGCCTGTCGGCAGTTTCCGCGCGCATGCTGGGTGATCGCCCTTCATCATCATGTGGTGGAATATCCGCGTCCCGCAAAATCCCTTTCCGAACGTATCGGAACCGCTTTGGTAAACGGCAATTGGTTCGTACAAAGGCTGTGGTCGCTGCGCGGTCGCGTCGTGTTGATGCACGGCCACCGGCATATCGATTGGATCGGTGAGTGCTCCGGGCTTCGGATCGTATCCGCGCCGTCACCGGTCATGGACGCAACCGACGCCACGGCGACACATTTCTATATCCAGCGGCTGGCGGTGGGGCGGCACGGGGGCCTTCGGCTACTGGAACCACAGCGTGTTACGATCGCCGGACAAACCGACGGATGAGCGACGGATGATATTACTGGAATTATAGATTATCTAGTCTAAAGGCAGATGTTTTGGGTGGTGGCGCGGTGTCGATGACCCCCAATAGGAACACCGTGAATACCAGTTGCACCCCGATGGCGATGAAAACCATCGAGAAGGCCAGCACGCGCATGAGGACGGGGGCAGTCAGCGGGCCGAAATCGGCAAGCGCCCATTGCCACAGCGACCAGCCGAGTCCGGCGGCACCGATACAAATGATGGCCACCGCAATGATCAGGCCGCGTTCGAGCGATACGGCGGACATAAGCTTGGAGAGTGGTGGCGAGCGCGGCAGCAATCCGAACGCAGCGCCGAAGTGCCGCGCGATTACGCCGAAGCCCACTACCTGAACGCCGACCAGCATCGCGATTGCGCAGACCAGGAACGTGTGGTCGTCGAGGCCGAACCCAGGCGTCAGCATGAGCGGGCCCGGAAACAGGACCGCCACGCCGATGGTGCCGAAAACCGTCAGGGCGAGGCCCGGATACAGGAACAGCCAACGCGGGCTGAACATCAGCAGAAAGCGCAGGTGCCGCCATCCGTCGTGCCAGGTGCGCAGATGCGGCGGACGGGAACGGCCGTCGACCGATAGGGTAGTCGGCACCTCGGCGACGGTCAGACGGGCGAGCGCCGCCCGCACCACCATTTCGCTGGCGAACTCCATGCCGGAGGTTCGCAGATCGAGGCCCACAATGGCATCGCGACGAAATCCGCGCAGCCCGCAATGAAAGTCGCCGATCTTGGCGTCATAGAACAAGCGTCCAATGTGGCTGAGCACCGGATTGCCGAGATAACGGTGCAAGAACGGCATCGCACCGGGCGCAATGCCGCCGGCGAAGCGATTGCCCATGACGAGATCGCTGCCGTCACGCAATTTGGCCACAAAAAGCTCCAGGCGGGAAAAATCGTAACTGTCATCGGCGTCGCCCATGATGACGAAACGGCCCTGGGCCGCCGCGATGCCGGCCCGGAGTGCCGCACCATAGCCACGTTCCGCAACCGCGACGACACGCGCGCCGCCATGTTGCGCCAACGCGATGGAACCGTCGGTCGAGCCGTTGTCGGCGACCAAAACCTCCCCCACGATTCCGGTGCGGTCAAGAAATGACACTGCTTTCGCGACGCAGACCGCAATCGTCTCGGCCTCATTGAGGCACGGCATCAGGATGGTCAATTCGACAGCGGACGCTGTCGGTACCACGATCGGGCGGTTGGAATTGACGGACTCGGCCGGGGTGGCGTATCGGCTCGTCGGGGCTACAGCGCTCACGTCCGCCTCCAAACGCATTCTTTGTCCCTTTTGCAACGGGGGACGAAAGCATCTTAGACTAATGATGCGATCGGATGACAACGGCAACCATGACAAGCACCAAGCCCAACGCACAATATAACGTGGCTGCGGCCGACAGCCTTCCGGTTCGGCTGGCAGCATACCAGCGCCGGAAAATGTTCGCGCGGTTCATGACCGACACCGCCGTGGCGCCCGGCGACTTGGTTCTTGACGTCGGTGTCACGTCCGACCGCACCTATGCGGCGTCGAACTATCTCGAAGCTTGGTACCCCCACAAGTCATCCGTAACGGCGGTGGGGATCGACGACGCCTCGTTTCTATGTGTCGACTATCCCGGGATGCGGTTCGTGAAAGCGGATGGCCTGAACCTGCCGTTCCGCGACCAGTCCTTCAACGTCGTGCATTCCTCGGCAGTGATCGAGCATGTCGGCGCTTATGCGCGCCAGCGTGCATTCGTGAGCGAATGCTGCCGGGTGGCACGACGCGCGGTTTTCATCACCACGCCGAACCGCTGGTTTCCGGTAGAGTTTCACACCGTACTGCCGCTGGTGCATTGGCTGCCCAAGAAGGCGTTCCGCGCCTTGATGGCGCGCACCGGGCGCCGCTTTTTCGCCGAAGAGGCCAATCTAAATCTTATGACTGCTGCAGAGCTCGCCGGTGCAGCCGCCGCCATCGATGGATTTGCTTATGATCTATCGAGCGTACCGTTGGGCGGATGGCCGAGCAATCTCCTGTTGAACATGCGCCGTTCCGGCGCCCACGCGGGATAATTTTGACGCAAAGGCTGCGCCAGCAGGCCTACCGCCAACACGGCGAGCCATGCAAGCCGTGCCTGGTAGCGCTCATGCGAACCGGTCATGATGCCGCAGATCGCGGCATTGCCCAGGAGCGCGAGCAACAGCGATGCCGGAAGCATCGCCTCGCGGCGGCGACCGCACCGCCACAGCAGCACGGCAATCACCGGCAGGGCGAACGACGCCGCAAGGGATACCGGAACCACGACCCAGTTGCTCCAGGCGCTCAAATCGATGGTGTCGGTCTGCTGTCGCGCGGCGTCGAAAGGGGCCACCAGCCAGGGCGTGGAATGCGTCAACGCCCAGCGGGTATGCCACGACATCAGCGGCTCCATGGCATTGCCGGTTCCGACGTTAACGAATTGGGCCGCGGTCAGCGCGACGGCGCGCTCCGCATGGGCGATCGGATGCCGCGTCAGCGACTGCGCGATGATCGACCTGATCTCCCGGTGGGCCCGCGGATCGTGCTCCCCGCCGATCTTCTGCAAGGGGCTGTCGGAGTCGAAGATAAAAGCTTCCTGATAGGAGGGAAGCGCATCGCGATAGTCGCACAGCTGCCAGTCCGGGCGCGGACATTCTTCCGCTAAGACTTGATCCGCCATGCCGTCGGCGATCATGCGGCCCAGGAAAAAAATATCCCCCTCGGCGGGAAGCGTGGGGCGCCCGGCCACGATGAAGTTGCCGACCAGCAGCACCAGAAGTCCCGACCATACGGCCGCGATCGCGACGCCCATTCCCTCAGGGGTTGTTCGGAGCCAGCGCCCCGCTAGCCACGCCGCTAGGTACACGATCGATAAGCCGGCAAGCACTCCGAATGTCGCCAAGTGTGCGGCGCCCGCAAAGGCGACGATCGCAACCAGGACGGCGCGCTCGCAGTTCGTGAGACTTTCGGTGTGCCAGGCTAGGAGGTACAGGCCCAGCACACCGGGGGCTGCCCAGGCGTCCGGCATCACCTTCGACACGAACATCGCTACGCCGGTAACCGCAGCCACAGCCGCAATGATGGTGGTAAGCAGCCACGGTGGCCGGTTGCGCGCCAAGAATATCTTGACGGCAACGTCAACTACGAAGACCGTGATCAGCGCCTGCGCCACGATAGCGGGGATGAAATGGGTCCCACTCGTGAACCAAACCAGTGATCCGTAGACTGTCGAGCGCCCGAGCGCGAGGCTCGCCGTCGGCCAGCGTTCCAGATAGCCGCCGACATCGTCGAACATCAGCGGAAATCCGTTCCAGATCGCCGGGGCGCAAAGCAGCACCACGGTGACCAAGTAGGCGCCATGACGAACAATGGCCTGATTGCCCATGATTTCCCGTCGAAAGCGATGCGATGCGATGCGTTAGCCGGCGTAGCCTTAACCACGTCTCGATCTTGTCGGCAACGGGCGCACCCAATCGTCGCCCGCCGAGGTACGTGCCCATCTCGACCATCGGCTCACGGTATGGGACTCCCGGGGGAGAGAACTGTCAAGTTGCGAGGCACTTTGTGGAGGGATCATAATATGTACTCACGAACCCGTTCATTTGGCCTCCCGCGATGTTCACGCAAACGCCCAATTGTTCTGCCAGGGTAGGTACGACTTGTTCCATAGCCACCCGGCTCGTTCCAGAGCCACCAGGGAGGCATCGCGGATTGGCGGTGCTGTTGTCGTGATTCCAGATCGATCACAATCGTTTCGGCCCCGAAACTTGTGGGGGAGGGGCGTCGCCGCACTCTTGATCGCGGGCTTATTGGCGTCCGCGGCAGCAGCTCCAAGCTCAATTGGGCTGGTCGGCGGCAAGAAGGATGATTTCCAGACCGCGGCGCCCTACGCGATCATGATCGAGGCCGAGACCGGTGCGATCCTGTTCGAAAAAGGCGCCGATGTGCCGACGCCGCCGTCCAGCATGGCCAAGCTGATGACGACGGAGGTCGTGTTCAACGAGATCAAACAGGGGCACATCCGGCCGGACCAGGAATATATTATCAGTGAAGACGCTTGGCGGCGCGGCGGGGCGCCGTCTCGCACCTCCAGCATGTTCGCTCCGATCCACAGCCGCGTGCGCGTCGACGACCTGATTCAAGGTGCGATCGTAGTTTCCGGCAACGATGCCTGCCTTGCGCTCGCCGAGGGGATCGCCAAGAGCGAACCGGCCTTTGTAGAGATGATGAACCGGCGCGCCCACGAGTTGGGGCTGGTCAAGTCGTATTTCACCAATGCGACCGGTCTGCCCGACCCGGCGCAAAAAGTGACGGTTAGGGAACTGGCGCAGCTTGCCCGCCACATTATCGCAACGTACCCCGAGCTCTATCGGATTTACGGCCAGCGCGACTTCACGTGGAATAAGATCCGCCAGCAGAACCGTAACCCGCTGCTTACCATGAACCTCGGCGCCGATGGGATGAAGACCGGATTCACGCAGGATGGCGGCTACGGGATGGTGGGTTCCGCGGTGCAAAATGACACGCGGTTGATCGTCGTGGTGAATGGCCTGAGATCCGCAAAGGAACGCGGAGACGAAGCAAAGAAACTGCTCGAATACGGCTATCGCGGCTTCGAATCCAAAGAACTGTTCGCCGAGGGCCAGGTAATCGGCTACGCCAAATTATTCGGTGGCGCTTCCGGCTCGGTCGGCTTGGTCGGTGGCCGCACCATTGCAATCCTGACCCCGAAGAACGCGAGCGAGCGGACGACGGCAAAGATCGTCTATTCAGGCCCGGTTCCGGCACCAATTCAGCAGGGGCAAAAGATTGCCAATCTGGATGTCTACCGCGGCGACACGGTCGTGGCGCAGTTGCCGCTGTTTGCCGCCGAAAGCGTCGCGACCGGGACGCTGACGCAGCGCGCGTTCGATGCGGCCTCTGAACTCGTCATCGGTCTCTTCCGCTTGAGTACCAAAAAGATATAGAGTTGGTGCGACCACGCCGTGCTCGGCATCCGGCGACGCCGTCAGCCACGGTAAGGTCGTTTCCGAAAACCTGGCAGCTCAGGCGGCGCGCACACCTATGAATGGTCGGTTCATTTCGTTTGAAGGCGGGGAGGGGAGCGGCAAGACTACGCAAGCCGCAGCTTTATATAGAAGGCTCAATGCGGCCGGCATCAAGACCATTTTGACCCGCGAACCCGGAGGGTCGCCCAGAGCGGAACAAATCCGCACCGTGCTGTTGTCCGGGGCCGCTGAGGGGCTGGGACCGGACGGCGAGGCACTGCTGTTCGCTGCCGCTCGCGCGGATCACCTCGATCAGGTCATCAAACCGGCGCTGCAATCGGGCGAATGGGTCGTTTGCGACCGCTTTGTCGATTCGACGAGGGTCTACCAGGGCGTCGTGGGTGGCGCCGACCTGGCCTTCATCAAGGCACTTGAGAAGGTGACCGTCGGCAATTGTTACCCCCATCTCACATTGATCCTCGATGTGCCTGCGGATATCGGGCTTCGCCGCGCCGAGTCGCGGCGCGGCGACGTGGCTGCAGACCGGTTCGAGGTCAAAGATTTGGCCTATCATACGGCCCTTGCATCGGCGTTCCGCGCAATCAGCGACGAGGAGCCGGAACGCTGCCTGCGAATCGACGCCAATCGGACCACCGACGAAGTTGCAGCGGAGATTTGGACCGTCCTGAGGGATCGCCTCAGCCCGCATTCCGCGGAACGAGCGAGCTGACATGGCGAGCCGCGACGAGGACGATGGCGAATCCGCGATTCTGCATCCGCGGGAAACCACCGTCCTGTTCGGCCATGACCATGCGGAGCACGAATTCCTTAGCGCGTACCGGTCAGGCCGCATCCCGCACGCCTGGCTCATCGGCGGTGAGCCCGGCATCGGCAAGGCGACGCTTGCCTATCGGATGGCGCGCTTCGTGCTGGCCTATCCGGAACCGACGCGGGTGCCCGAGATCGGCTCGCTCGCGCTTGCCCCCGACCATCCGGCCGTGCGCCGCGTCGCGGCGAATGCGCACAGCGATCTCTTGGTGCTCGAACGCACGCCGGGCGAGACCGGCAAGATGCGCACGGTCATTACCATCGATCAGGTGCGGCGCCTGGTGTCGTTCTTCGGCTCGACGGCAGGGGAGGGGGGATGGCGAATTTGCATCGTCAACTCTGCCGATGTCCTCAAATACCCGGAGGGTTCCAACGCACTCCTCAAAATGCTGGAGGAACCACCGGCCAAGTCATTGTTTCTGCTTGTCAGCCATGCACCCGGGCGGCTGCTGCCGACGATTCGGTCGCGCTGCCGTAGGCTGAGCCTGAAGCCGCTGGCGCCGGAGGACGTGTTGCGTGCTGCAAGTGTTGCGCTTGCGGCATCGGGCGGAAGCGATTCGGTAGGGCAGGGGGGGCATGGCGACAGTGGGATTACCGACGATACGTTGGTGAAGGCGGCGCGCGCATCCCGCGGCAGCGTCGCCGGCGCCCTCGCCCTCGCGGGCGGTTCCATGTTGGCACTGCGCGAAAAGGTAGAGGTCTTGCTGGCGGCACTGCCGGCAACCGATCCGCGATCGCTTCACGTCCTTGGCGATCAGCTTGACCGCGACCGCAGCCTGTTGGATGTGTTCGTCGGAACGGTTCGGGACTGGATGTCGTCGAGACTCGATGCAGATGCCGCCGACCTTGCATATCTCGATCGCATATCCGCACTATGGGGACGCTTGAATCGGTCGGCCCGCGAGACGGAAGTCTTTAATCTCGACCGCAAGCCGTTGGTGTTCGCCGTCTTCGGCTGGCTTGCCGACGCGACCCGCGATTGATAGCAATCGGGCTTAAGGGCCGGGCGACGGTCGGCGGCGAGGCCATTTACGGTGCTTCCAGTAACATGACAGACAAGCCGCAGTTCTACATCACCACGGCGATTTCCTACCCGAACGGCGTGCCGCATATCGGCCACGCTTACGAGGCGATCGCGACGGATGCGATCGCCCGCTTCATGCGGCTCGATGGACACGACGTCTATTTTCTCACCGGCGTGGACGAGCACGGCATCAAGATGCTGCAGACCGCCAACCGGGAAGGCCTGTCGCCGCGCGAACTCACGGAACGCAACGTGCCGCGTTTCCGCGCCATGGTGGAACGGCTGAACTGTTCGAACGACGATTTCATCCGCACCACCGAAGACCGGCATCGCCGCTCGGCGGCGGCGATCTGGGAGGCAATGAAGAGGGCAGGGGACATCTACCTGTCCAAATATGCCGGCTGGTATTCGGTCCGCGACGAGGCTTATTACGACGAAGACGAGACGCGGCTGGCGGAGGATGGCAAGCGGCTGGGGCCGCAAGGCACGCCGGTCGAATGGGTCGAGGAAGAAAGCTATTTCTTCCGGCTCTCGGCCTATCAGGACAGGCTCTTGGACCTCTATCGGCAAATCCCGGATTTCGTCCTGCCGCGCGAGCGCATGAACGAAGTCGCGAGCTTCGTGCGCGGCGGCCTGAAGGATCTGTCGATCTCCCGCACCACCTTTACCTGGGGGATTCCGGTGCCCGGCGACCCCAAGCACATCATGTATGTGTGGGTGGATGCACTCACGAACTATATTACGGGCGTGGGTTATCCGGATCTGGACGGTCCCAAATTCCGCCGCTACTGGCCGGCAGCCCTGCATGTGATCGGCAAGGACATCGTGCGCTTCCATGCCGTGTACTGGCCGGCATTCCTGATGTCCGCCGGTGTCGCGGTTCCGCAGCACATCTTCAGCCACGGGTTCCTGTTCAACCGCGGGGAAAAGATGTCGAAGTCGGTCGGCAACGTCATCGACCCGTTCGCCTTGGCCGATGCCTACGGGGTCGACCAGCTGCGCTATTTCCTGCTGCGCGAAGTGCCGTTCGGCCAGGACGGCAATTATGGCCACGATGCCATCGTGGCACGCATCAATGCGGACCTCGCCAACGATCTCGGCAACCTGGCACAGCGCTCGCTCTCGATTATCGCCAAGAACGGCGGCGTGCTGCCGGCGCCGGGCGCGTTCGGCGAGACCGACACGGCCATTCTGGCTGCGGCCGACGCGATGCTCGGCAAGGCGCGCGAGGCGATGAAGACTTGGCAGCTGCACCAGGTGCTGAATGCCTTGTGGGCCGTGGTCGCCGACGCCAACCGGTATTTCGCCGGCGAAGCGCCGTGGGCGCTGGCCAAGAGCGATCCGACCCGTCAGGGCACCGTACTGTACACCACCGCTGAGGTGATCCGGCAGGTGGCCATCCTGGCGCAGCCGTTCATGCCGGATAGGGCAGGGCGCTTGCTCGATCTGATCGGCGTGCCGCCCGACAAACGCGATTTCGCCGCGCTCGCGGAACGTCTTGGCGCCGGAGCCGCCTTGCCGCCGCCGAAGCCGGTGTTTCCCCGCTATGTGGAACCGGAGGCCGCCGCATGAGCGTTCTCGTCGATAGCCATTGCCACCTGGATTTTCCGGATTTTGCCGATGAGATCGCGGCAATCGTGGAGCGCGCGGAAGCCGCCGGCGTCGGCCGCATCGTGTCGATCTCCACGCGGGTGCGCCGGTTCGATCACCTGCGCGGCATCGCCGAGCGATTCGCCAATGTTTATTGCTCGGTCGGGACGCATCCCCATCAAGCCCATGAGGAGCTTGATGTAACCGTGGAAGAGCTGGTCGCGCTGGCACAGCATCCCAAGGTAGTCGCGATCGGGGAGGCCGGGCTCGATTATCACTACGACTACAGCCCGCGCGATGCGCAAGAGACCGGATTTCGCCGCCACATCGCCGCGGCGCGCATCACCCAGCTGCCGCTGGTCATCCATGCCCGCGAAGCGGATGCGGATATCGGGCGCATCCTTGAGGAGGAAACCCGCAACGGCGCCTTCCCGGCGGTCCTGCATTGCTTCACCGCCGGTCGAGAGCTTGCCATGCGAGCCATCGATCTCGGGCTCTATATCTCTTTCACCGGCATCATCACCTTCAAGAAATCCGAGGAGCTGCGGGCGATCGCTGCGGAATTGCCGGCCGATCGCATCCTGGTCGAGACCGACTCGCCATACCTTGCCCCCGGTAAATACCGGGGCAAGCGCAACGAGCCCGCCTATGTGACGGAAACCGCAAAAGCTTTGGCGGTCACGCGCGGCATTTCGTACGAGGCCGTCGCAGTGCAGACGACGGAGAATTTCTTCCGGTTGTTCAATAAGGTGCCGCGGTTTTCGGCCGCCGCCGCATGAGCTATGCGGTCACCATTCTGGGCTGCGGCTTCTCCGGCGGCGTGCCGCGGCCCGGTACCGGATGGGGCGCTTGCGATCCGAAAAATCAGAAAAATCGCCGCCGGCGCTGCTCCATTCTGGTCGAGCGTGACGCACCCGATGGCGGCCGCACCCGCGTCCTGGTGGACACCTCGCCCGACTTGCGCGAACAATTGCTCGATGCCCGTGTGGACCGGCTCGACGGCGTGCTGCTGAGCCACGAGCACGCCGACCACATCCACGGCATCGACGATCTGCGCGCCTTCTTCATCGCACACCATCGCCGGCTCAACGTCTATGTGGACGAACCGACGTGGCGGGTGCTGTTGCAGCGGTTTGGCTACTGCTTCATCACCCCGCCCGGCAGCAGCTATCCGCCGTTCCTTAACCACTTTCCGCTGACGGCCGGCGAGGCGGTCACGATCTCCGGAGCCGGTGGATCCGTAACCGCCATGCCGATGATTCTCCATCACGGCGATATCACCGCGCTCGGCTTCCGGTTCGGCACCATGGCGTATTCGCCGGACGTGGTGGATATCCCCGAAGCAAGCGTCGCGGCGTTGCAAGGTATCGATTTGTGGATCGTTGACGCCTTATGGTACCGCAAACACCAAAGCCATTTTCACGTGGACCTGACGCTTCAATGGATCGAGCGCATCAAGCCGAAGCGCGCCATCTTGACCAACATGCACAGCGACCTCGATTTTGAAGAATTGCGCGCCAGGCTGCCGCCGCATGTGGAGCCGGCTTATGACGGGATGCGGGTGGAATTCGAGGGCGAATCCCCGCCTCCTCTCTTGGCGGCATCCAATGTTCCATAATATGTCTTATGCGAATCGATGCTGTAGGATGCAGTAGCCATCAGAAATCAGGTTTTGGAATTTGGGTCGCTTCGTGACACCCCAGCAGTTTCTCCGCTAGATGCCAGCCGAGGCCGCGCTGGAAATTCCACCCCGTCGTAAATCTCCGCAAGCGACACCGTCACACCGATCTCCGGCATGGCGATCGCCTGATCCAGGCCGCGCCGTATGGCCCGTCGCCACGTTCGATCGGGCGCTCGTTCCCAGACGATGACTTCAGGAGCATTCGGCTCGATGACGACGATGCGCTCCAAGCTCTCGACGAGCTTGTATTCCTCAAGCTTCCCGATGGTGTCGAAATCCCGCGTGGTCGGCGACAGCACCTCCAAGACGACGCGGGGTATCGATGCCTTGGTGGCGTTCGGATCCCTGCGCCCGCAATCGACCCCAATGTCGGGACGCCGGATTTGGCCGGGCTTGGTTTCGATGCTGCCGTCGCCGGTGAACGGCCGGCATCCGCCTCCGCGGAGCTGGTTGCGCAAGTCAGCGAGCACGTTGACGACGATGTCGTCGTGCACGTTGCGCGCGCCCGCCATCATGCGCAGCGGAAACCCATCCACGAGCTCGTAGCGGTCCGGCTGGAGTTCCTGCCAGGCGAAAAATTCCTCCGTCGTCCAGCGCCGCGGGGCCGCCTCGGTCATTTCGAATCCGCCGATGCTCACTCACGCGTCACAGCGCAGAGCCCTCTCCCCACGGCGCGAAGAGCGCCGCGGGGAGAGGGAACGTGCGCTTCCCTAGCTTCAGACATTGGGAATCATCTCCGTCATTTCCCGGACTGCTTGAAATAGCGCAGATCCGGCGGAGCTTGGCCCTTGCGAACCGGCATCAACATGCCATCTCCGCCCAGGAAATAGCTGTCCTTACCGATCGCGATCATCGACGGATTTTCGCTGCAGTAAGCCTCCGACCAGTCCGGACGGGGGTTAGCTTCGAGCACATATTTCTTGTCCACAGTCCAGGGCCGGGTCAAAGCATTGTCGTGCACCGTAATGATATCGTGCATGATTTTCGGATCGGCCTTGTCGCGAAAAATCCGCTCCTCGAAGCGCGATTCGCCGTCGAAGGCCAGCGGCAGCCCAGTGGCATCATAAGTGCGCGGGCCTTTAAACGGGCCGCGGGTCTCGACCTCGAGCGTGTCGTACACGCCGTCGCCATCGGTATCGGACCATTTGCCGATCGAGAAGCCCGCATAGGTGGCTTCCGGGTTCTTCGGCCAGTCCCGACCGTCGGTGAAGATGCGGCGGAAATGTTCGGCGCCCCCCACCAGCACATAGGTCGTCTCCGGCGTGACGATGAATTCCAGCGGGCGGAAGGCGATCATGTTGATCGGCATGCCTCCCGGCATGCAACGCACCGCATGGTCGAAGAAGTTGCCCTCCCCGCCATTGGCCTGGTCGGCGATGCTGTCGGCGAGGACTTTCTGGTATTCCGGCGTCAGCGGCGCCTGCTGCCCCAAGCCCCACGGCTTGGTCTGGTCGAACGACGGCTGTCCGCCAAGTCCGGGCACAACGAACCGCGCCCATGCGCCTCGCCAATCCGGATATTTTGCGTCGGCCGCCTGTGCGCCCCCTATCGGCAGCACCAACGCCGCTACCGCGATGGCACCGATCAATCCACGACAATCCATGGTCAACCTCCCTCGATCCGATCATCCCAGCATCGCAGCCAAGCCGCGCCGCCGCATGCTTGCGGCGCGTTTGGGTGAGCCTTGCCGCATCAAATATGTATGGTAGCTCATCTCCTTCCACTGTGCACGTGCCGAAGTTTCGGCAATGCGAGAACCCGCGGAACTTTGCGCCACCGATGCGTACCGACCAGTTCGACTTCGCCCTGCCGCCGGATCGCATTGCGCTACGTCCCGTGCATCCACGCGATTCGGCACGGCTCTTGGTCGTTCGGCCAGGGGCACCGGAACCGCTCGAAGATCGCCTCGTGAGCGACCTGCCGGACCTGCTGCGCGCGGGCGACCAGCTGGTCGTCAACGACACCAAGGTGATTCCGGCGCAACTTTCGGGCCGGCGCCTCGGCAGCGCCGCCGAACCGAAGATCGAAGCCACGCTGATCAAGCGGCTTGACGGCTCGCGGTGGCAGGCCTTGGTCCGCCCTGCCCGCAAGCTCAAGGTGGGCGACGTGGTGCGGTTCGGGGACGAGGGCGGGGTTTGCTTTCTGGGCCAACTCGATGCGGCCGTCGAAGCCAAGGGCGAGGCGGGCGAGGTCACATTCGCGTTCACGTTCCACGGGTCGGTGCTGGACCAGGCGATCGCCGAGCGCGGCGCGGTGCCGCTGCCGCCCTACATCGCTGCTCGGCGCGCGCCGGATGCGCAGGACCGCGCCGATTATCAGACGATGTTCGCGCGCCAGGAGGGGGCGGTCGCGGCGCCGACCGCCGGGCTGCATTTCACCGAAGGCCTGCTGTCCCGCCTTGCCGCGCGCGGAATCGGATTGAACACCGTGACGCTGCATGTGGGCGCCGGCACGTTCCTGCCGGTGAAGGCACATGATTTGGCGGAGCACAAGATGCACGCCGAATGGGGGGAGCTGACCGCGGACGTGGCCGCGGCGCTCAACAGGGCCCGGGTCCCAGGGCGCATCGTTGCAGTGGGCACCACGTCATTGCGGCTGCTGGAAAGCGCCGCGCGCGACGACGGCACCATCGCGCCGTTTGCCGGCGACACCTCGCTCTTCATTACGCCGGGCTACCGGTTCCGTGCCGTCAACGCGCTGCTGACCAATTTCCACCTGCCGCGCTCGACACTGTTCATGCTGGTCGCGGCGTTTTGCGGTCTCGACCTGATGCAGCGCGCCTATGCGCATGCGATCGAAACCGGCTACCGGTTCTATTCCTATGGCGATGCCTGCCTGCTGTTCCGGAACCCTTAAATGACCGCTTTCGCGTTTCGCCTCGACGCCACCGACGGCGCCGCCCGCACGGGCGAAATCACCACACCCCATGGCACCGTGCGCACGCCGGCCTTCATGCCGGTCGGCACCCAAGGGGCGATGAAGGGCGTGCACTGGCGCGACGTGAAAGCTTCCGGTGCCGATATCGTGCTCGGTAACACCTATCACCTGATGCTTCGGCCCGGCGCCGAGCGGATTGCGGAACTTGGCGGGTTGCACCGCTTCGTCAACTGGCCGCACCCGATCTTGACCGATTCCGGCGGCTTCCAGGTCATGTCGCTCTCCGAACTGCGCAAGATCGATGAGAACGGCGTGACGTTCCGCTCCCATCTCGACGGCGCGATGGTGGCGCTGACGCCGGAGCGCGCGGTCGAAATCCAGGCGCTACTCGGCTCCGATATCGCCATGCAGCTCGACGAATGCATCAAGCTTCCGCAGGAGCGTGCCGAACTCGCCCGCGCCATGCGGCTGTCGCTGGCCTGGGCCGAGCGCTCCAAGCGCGCCTTTGAGGCCACGGCGCGGACCAATCCCGGCCGAGCGCTGTTCGGCATCGTGCAGGGCGGTGATAATCTTGAGCTGCGCGCAGAAAGTGCCCGTGCGCTGATGGATATCGGCTTTGCGGGTTATGCGATCGGCGGGCTCGCGGTCGGCGAGCCGCAGGAGGTGATGCTGCGGATGATCGAAGCGGTGGCGCCACTATTGCCGGTTAACCGTCCGCGCTATCTCATGGGCGTCGGCACGCCGGACGATATTTTGGAAGCCGTGGCGCGCGGCGTCGACATGTTCGATTGCGTGCTGCCGACCCGCAACGGCCGCCATGGGCTGGCCTTCTCGCGCTTCGGCCCGATCAACCTGCGCAATGCCCGCCACGCCACCGACCCGCGCCCGCTCGACGCCGAGAGCCGCTGCCCGGCCGCGCGCGACTACCCGCGTGCTTATCTGCATCACCTCATCAAGGCCGGGGAGATGCTCGGCGCCATGCTGCTCAGCGAGATCAATCTTTATTATTACCAGGATTTGATGGCCGAAACCCGCGGCGCTGTCGCGGAGGGCAGGTTCGCGGAGTTTTGCGTCGTAACCAAGGACGGTTGGAGACTGGGCGATCTGCCGGCGGTGTGATGGGAATCAATGAAACGGAGTAAGTCGTCGTCATTTTGCCGCCGGCTTATTTGCTCAGTGGCCGATCGCTGGCCGGTCAATCCCCCGCCGCCAAGGCGACCTTGCCTTCCCGCTCCTCCCCGACCTGCTGCAAGTTCGCCAAAACGCTACGCGCCCGCCGTTCCACCGCTTCGCGCGTGCGGTCGATAATGGGATGCTGCCCGGCCGGCATGGCGGCGACTTCGCTCTGCGCTGCCGCGGTTGCCGCCAGTACCGCCTTAGCGAGCGCCGCCACGCGGTCGAGCACCTGCCGGGGATTCAACCCGCAGTCGCGGGCAAAGCGCTGCCAGTCCCCGCCGGTTAAGTCGTCACCTCGAGCTTGGCCCCCGATCTTCTGGGCGAAGTTCCGCGTGACGGTATCCCACGCCTGCGCACACATTACGTCGTAGAGCGGCGCCAGCGCGGCACCGGTGCTGCGGATCAGGATGGCAAAATTCTTCGCGTGCGCATCGGTGTTGCAGGCCAGCACGTTGAAGATCACCATGTCGAGAAGCCGTACGATGTCGGTCGGCGGCAGCTGCCGCCGGGTCAGATCGAACATGTCCGCCACGGTGGGGCCGGCGATCCCGGTCTGGTTGATCTCGTATTTCGCCGACGGCGGCTTGCCGAGCGCCTGGCAAAAGTCTTCCTGATGCAGCCGGCGCCAGCGGCCACCCATATCGCTCCGGTCATAGCGCTTGGTCAGCAGATAGGCTCGGCCGGCGGCCTGCCCAGTGATGACGTCGGGTGTCGGGATATTCAGCCGGCGTGCCAGCGTCAGGCAAAATGCCTCGTTGTGGACGCCTCCCGGCAGCGAGGGCAACTCCGGCTTGAGGATGTGGGTGGACGGCGAACCGTTCATCGGGATGCAGATACGGCCATCCTGGTCGAGCGCAACCGCGAGCTTAGTCTGCGCCCCGGCGAGCGACATCGACACCCCTTCTTCCCCTACGAGAAAGGGCTTGTTCGGCAGCCCCGCGATGACGCCGGCCAGATCCTCCGGGCTGCCAACGGGCCGCCACTGGACCGTGGAGGTGCGCCCCGGCTGGCCGATCGACAGCGCGCCGGCCGTATCGCCGCCGATGGCGGAAAGCAGGCCGATAACGTCGCTTCGCGCCATGCCAAGGAACTGGCCGAGCGTGCGCAGCTGCTCGTTTTCGGGGAGCAGATTGGCGGCCCAGGGGAGAAAAATGTCGGCGCCATAGCGCTCTGGACGCATCGGCATGGTGAGCGAGATCGGAAACGCGCCGCGCAGCCCGATCCACCCGGAGTCGTAGATGAAACCGGGGCCGAGGCGGTCGACCGGGATGGTGCCGACCAGCCGCTGCTCAAAGTATACCGGCAGGCCGCTCATCGGTTTCCTCGTCGATAAGGTCGGGAAGGTCCGGCAAATCGGCGCAGGGCGCGGCCGGTAAAGCAACGGCGGAAAGGATGTCGATCGGGCGTAGCCCCAGCGTTTCCGCCACCAATAAGCTGCGTCCGAGCTGGCACGACGGCTTGCCGGCTTCGAGTTCGATCAGGAACCGGCGACCGACGCCAGTCGCGAGCGCCAACTCGACCTGCCGCATCCCCAGCGCTTTGCGGCGGCTGCGGATCAGTGCGCCGAACGCCAGGGCAGTCTCGGTGGCCCGCCGTTCAATGGGGTTTCGCTCGTCTACGATGTGTGCCGCACCACTCATTTTGCACCAAAATACCATGTTCCCAGTCGGGAATATCACATCTTAAAATGACGGAAGTTAAGAAAATGTGCCCGGCTGGGAACATTCCCGAAGAATTGCGGTAAATGGGGATGATTGGTTACCGATCGGGAACATCCAGAGGCATCACTTGTGATTCGCCCCCTCCCCTGCCTTCATCGCGCGACACGTTCTGCTTAGCCTTCATTGTGGCGCACCCGGATCAACGACCCAAGGTGCAGGTCCGGGCCGACGCCCGAACTGATAATCTTTCAACGAAACGACGCACTGGCCAGGCAGTCAGGCGTCCGCAGAACTGCGCCGCAATTCCACGCGGCACAATCCAGCCAACTGTACAAAGTTCACGTCAGGACTCGATAAAACGAACGGACGAAAACCAAATGGTGTGGCCGCTTCCGATATGTTCTTTTTCGAGTCTTCCGGGAGTTCCGTGCCTACTTCTTTACACTTGCACGCGAGGCATCAATTGCGTCCCTCACGGCCGTGACGATTTCGAGAATGGCCTTTCGCCCATCAGCCGATGCAACCTCATTCTCGATCGCGCCGCGGTAAAAGAATGGAGCCAATGCCTCGTATTTCTTGACGACGGCCATTACGGCGTCAAAGCCGGCGTTGATTTCCTGGACGCTCTGGGAATCTTGTACGGGACTCATGCAAAAATTCCTTTTCGATTAGAGTTTGATTGAGTACTTACGATTGTTTATGAAATTTAATGCCTCGTTCGGAAGCAGATCGAACCGCTAGGCATCCGCGGCGCTGCTGCCGCTTGGGTCTCCAGCATGGGTGCCTGCGGCTCTTGTAGGTTTTTTGCCTTGATGCTCATCTTCCAACCTCCTCCATGTGAATCGTGTGACCGTCGTTTGATACGACGTTAAACCGCATTCCCGATCGCATTAATGACCGGTCAGTTTCTGGAACTCGCAATTTGTTCCAGGTAAGGCGCATTTGTCCAGCCTTGGCCGCAACCGCCGACCATCCCCTGAGCTAAGCTTGGAAGAGAACTACCTCCCCTCCCCTACCCCAGCCGCGCCGGCTTTTGCGCAGGTTTCTTCGCCGTATTGCCGTCTTTCTTGGCGGGCGCCTTTTGGCTGCCTGCAGCTGCGGGTACCCTGGGACGACGAACCCCCTCCGCCACCTTTACACCAGACTCGCTCGGCCCCCCGGTGCCAGCGGAGACGGCGTCAGCAACCTTGCCACTGGCCTTTGCCGCGGCGTCGGCGAGTTCCTTCGCCAGGCGCAGCTTTTTCAGGCGCGCTGTCTTTTCGCGCTCGGCATCGCGGGAGGCTTCATAATCGGACCACGCCTTGGACGCCTCACGATTCTGGACATCCTTGCGCTTGAAATTTGCTTCGGCGCGCTCTTGGGCGTGTTCCCGGTCATCTCTCTTCTGCGCAGACAATGGAACCATCCTCACTGGGGCTGGGGCTTGGGCTTGGCCTCCCCCACCGGCACCTCATATATGTAAGCGGACGCGAATTGCTATGAACGTTCAAGCGATTTACGGCGGCGGCACGGGGTCGCAGGGTAGCCGGACCGACGAGATGGGCAGGTTGAGGACACCATCGCCATCACCCGCTTGCCGGCATCGAGGGTGCCAACATGCGCCGATTACGGCTACCGTCACACTAGGATGAATTTGCGTTTTTGGCCTGCAGCGGGCTTGACATTCACCGCACGGCGGCTATGTGTTGCGCAACTTTCGAACGGAATGGCCCCACACATGCGCAACTTTATTGTCGTACTTAGGGAGCGCATCGCCGCGGATGGGTGAACCGTCCGCGTTTGAGGCGATGCGCGATCAAGGGCCCTCCGAGGCCCTTTTTTGTTGCCCAAATGCAGCCCAAGGCCCCAATCGACAAATCGCAATCCCGCCCGAAGCCGGGTGAAAATCAGCAAGACCAACGGAGCAACCCATGCCGACACAGAATCGCTCGCGAAAAGCCGGCACCACACCGGCCGAAAGCAACACCTCAATGCTGCGCGTGGACATGGCCGTGGCGGTCGGCAAAACGAATACGGCCGCCGAACTTGCTCCGGATCGGGGCAAAACTCCCCGCCACGCGCGAGCTTCGCGCCAGGCGGAGAAGGCAGGGACGCCTGGCGCCGTCTCCCCCGCCGGGGCGAGCGCAGACCTGAGCACCGCGTCCGGAATGACCATGTCCGGCGCCGAAATGGTGATCCGGGCGCTGGCCGACCAAGGCGTCGAGCACCTGTTCGGCTATCCGGGCGGCGCGGTGTTACCGATCTACGACGCGCTGTTCCACCAGGATAAGGTGCGCCACATACTTGTGCGGCACGAGCAGGGCGCCGTTCATGCCGCCGAGGGCTATGCGCGTTCGACCGGAAAAGTCGGCTGCGTGCTGGTCACCTCGGGGCCCGGCGCGACCAATGCCGTCACCGGACTGACGGACGCGCTGTGCAATTCGATCCCGCTGGTGTGCATCACCGGACAGGTGCCGACGCACATGATCGGCAACGATGCCTTCCAGGAGTGCGACACCGTCGGCATCACGCGTCCATGCACCAAGCATAATTATCTGGTGAAAAATATCGCCGATCTGCCACGCGTGCTGCACGAGGCGTTCTACGTGGCGTCGAGCGGCCGGCCCGGACCGGTGGTCATTGATATTCCGAAAGACATCCAGTTCGCGACCGGCGCCTATGCAAAGCCGAATGATTTTCCGCACAAGGGCTATCGGCCGAAGATTAACGGTGACATCGAGAAGATCAAGGCCGCGGTCGCCATGATGGCATCGGCTAAGCGCCCGCTGTTCTACACCGGCGGCGGCGTGATCAATTCCGGGCCGGCGGCGACGCGGCAGCTGCGCGAATTGCTCCGCCTCACCGGCTTTCCGGTGACGTCGACGCTGATGGGGCTCGGCGCCGTACCCTCCACCGATCCGCAATGGCTCGGAATGCTCGGCATGCACGGGACCTATGAGGCGAACCTCGCCATGCATGACTGCGACGTCATGATTTGCGTCGGCGCCCGGTTCGACGATCGCATCACCGGCCGGCTCGACGCCTTCGCGCCAAATTCGCGGAAAATCCACATCGATATCGATCCATCCTCCATCAACAAGAACGTCAAAGTCGATGTTCCGATTATCGGAGATTGCGCCCATGTGCTCGACGACATGGCGCGGCTGTGGCGCGAAACGCGCGCCGCGCCGGATCGCGCCGCACTCAAATCGTGGTGGGGGCAGATCGAGACCTGGCGGGCACGCAAGTCCCTCGCCTATCGGCCGTCCAAGGACGTGATCAAGCCGCAATACGCCATCGAGCGGCTCTATGCGGCCACCCGCGACCGCGATGTCTACATCACCACCGAGGTGGGCCAGCACCAGATGTGGGCGGCGCAATTCTTCGGCTTCGCGGAGCCGAACCGGTGGATGACATCGGGCGGCCTCGGCACCATGGGCTACGGGCTGCCGGCCGCCGTCGGGGTGCAGTTGGCGCACCCCGGTTCGCTGGTCATCGATATCGCCGGGGAAGCCTCAGTGCTGATGACGATGCAGGAAATGTCAACCGCCGTCCAATACCGGCTCCCGATCAAGATTTTCATCCTCAACAATCAGTATATGGGGATGGTGCGGCAGTGGCAGGAACTGTTGCACGGCGGGCGCTATTCGGAGAGCTATACGGAGGCGCTGCCGGATTTCGTCAAGCTGGCCGAGGCCTATCACGCGGTCGGCATCCGCTGCGAGAAGCCCGGCGAACTCGATGCCGCCATCGCGGAAATGATCGCCGTGAACAAACCGGTGATTTTCGATTGCGTGGTCGATCCGGCGGAAAATTGCTTTCCGATGATCCCGTCGGGGCGAGCCCATAACGAGATGATCCTTGGCGACGCGGCCGAAAGCCTCGAAAGCGCCGTCACCGAAGCCGGCAAGGTGATGGTGTGAGCATGATTCCGGGGGCGCCGCGACGCGGACGAACCCGGAATTCTCTGTCACTTTCCTACCAACTCGGTCCGTGACCATTGTTCCGGGTGAGCACGCGCAGGCGTGCGATCCGGAATGCGCACGGGCGTATAATGCAAATCCAACCAAGGCCCCTTATCCCGTGAACAACCCAGCCACGACCCACTACCCGGCCGCCGCAACCGCCCAGGCGATCGAAAGCCACACGCTTGCGGTCATCGTCGACAACGAACCGGGCGTGCTCGCCCGCGTCATCGGCCTGTTTTCCGGGCGCGGCTACAATATCGAAAGCCTCACGGTTTCCGAGACCGAGCACGAAAAGCACCTGTCGCGCATCACCATCGTGACGCGCGGCACCCCGATGGTGATCGAGCAGATCAAGAATCAGCTGGATCGCCTGGTGCCGGTGCACCGGGTCGTCAACATGACGGTCGCTGGTCCCGCGATTGCGCGCGAACTCGCCATGGTCAAGGTGCGCGGCAAGGGCGACAACCGCGTCGAGGCGTTGCGGCTTGCCGATGCCTTCCGGGCACGGGTGATCGACGCCACCGTCGAGAGCTTCGTGTTCGAGATCACGGGCGGATCCGAGAAGATCGACCAGTTCATCAACCTGATGCTGCCGCTCGGCCTCGTCGAAGTGTCGCGCACCGGCATCGTCGCCATAGCGCGGGGGCCGGACGGGATGTAGGCTTCTTCAAGTGCCGCTCGTTGTCGATTGATGATTGATGAACGGAAGGGCGGACGTGTCCGAGCGAACAATCGCCTTCGACAACGAAATCCTGCGCGGCGTGGTCGGGTCCACGGCGCACGGTACTGCCATCGAGGGCCAGGATGACCGCGACGAGATGGGCGTATTCATCGAGCCGCCGGAGAATGTTTGCGGACTGACGCCCTGCGACCACTACATCCAGCGCGACCAGCCGGACGGCGTACGGAGTCAGCCCGGCGATCTTGATCTGACCATGTACAGCTTGCGCAAATTCTGCCGTTTGGCGGCGCATGGCAATCCAAGCGTGATCCATTTGCTCTGGCTGCCCTCGTACGTCAGCAAGAAGCCGGTCGGCGCCGACCTCGTGACGCTACGCGAAGCGTTCATCAGCAAGGATGCCGGAAAGCGGTTCCTCGGCTATCTCGTGGCCCAGAAGCTGAAACTCAAAGGCGAGCGCGCGCACACCGTCAACCGGCCCGAACTTGTCGCCCAATATGGCTACGATACCAAATTCGCGATGCACGCCCTGCGACTGGGTTTCGAGGGCATCGAACTGATGACGCATCGCCGGCTGACCTTGCCGGTTGCCGACCCGAACCTGACAACGCTGCGCGCGGTGCGATCCGGCCGGCTTGATTTTGCGGAGGCGTTGCGGCTGATCGAGGCCGCGGAGCAACAGCTGCATGCCTTGGTGGAGGCTTGCGCGTGGGCGGCGGACATCGACCGCATCGACCGCTTCATGGTGCGCGCGCATATGGGGCATTGGCAAGCTCGGCAACTGCTTTCGAGTGGATGAGATGTGCGAAATGAAGTGGGCAGACGAGCTTCCAACGTTGCACCGAATGACCCTGTGGCGGCCATGAAAGACATCGAACGGGTTGTCGTTGATGAAGGCGTCGGCCGGGATTCTGCACTCGAAGCGCACATTCGCGCGCGCCTGGGAGACCGGCCGGTGGCGTTCGTGTTTCTGGCAAACGAACATCCGGGTATCCCCGATATCGAGATCCTGGACAAATTGCTGGACCGGCGCACCGTTCTGCTGACAAAGGATCGGGCGCTGCACAATCTTGCCATAGGCCGGGGGTTTCGCTCCTTCGTCGATACTTCGGAATCCAGTCTGACCGAGCGGCCCCTGCCTTACGTTGCCGTGCGAGACAGGCACCTTCCGGTCGCCCGCGGCGCGCCGCGCGAGAGCTACCATCACCAGCCGAGCCTGGAAGCGCGCTCCATCAAGGGGAGTGCGTTCGACTTCCTGTCCGCGCATCAATTGAAGCAGTTTCGCACCAAGCGCCGCCGCATCCGCGCGCATTTCGGCTCCGCGGACAATATTGGGGCTACGGCGCTTACCATCGGGCAACGGAAAACCGCGCGGGGCGTCGTCGGCGGCTATTTCCTGAAAGTGGACTCGCGCAACGGGGTTAAAGGCCTGTTTCCCGCGAGCGAAAGCTATTTCCTGGATGCGACCGGCAACGAGCCTTTGCAGGCCACATGCTGGGCTTTGATGCATCTGTTTCAACTGCAACTGCAGGAATATCCGCTGACGCTGTTCCAGATGGACGGCGTGGCGCTCGCGCGATGCACCACGCTGATCGCCGATCCCGGCGCCGCCGTCACCCCGGTCGAGCGGATGGCCGCGCGCCTGCTTGCGGCCGTGCAGCGACCCATAGCGGAGTCATGCACGAAAGGCCGCTTCTATGACCGAGCAAGCGCCAAACTGAACCAACTTGCAAAGTTTGACACCAATGAACTGGTACCTTGTGACCTTAATGCCGTGGCTTCGGCACTGATCGAGCAAGCTCCGTCCACGCCGTCAGACCCGTGGTGGGCAGACGCAATACCGGACGGTGCGCCGGAGTTTTGATCCCTCCCCTCCCCTCCCCTGCCCTCGCCGCTCGGCCGCGACGGCGGAATTGGAGCGCCCGGCCGCAACGCGGCAGCTGCCGGATTGCTTGCGCGGGTGCTGGGTTCGCGGCAAGGATGCGCCAGCGATTTGCGAAGCCGGGGGGACCGGAGCCTGCCATGTCACACGTGCATCACCACGATGACGATTGTCATGAGGATCACGACCATAATGATCACCATGACCACGATGGTCACGGTCGCGACGGCCATCGGCATGGCGGACACCATCATGGTCCCGGCGGGCACAGCCATGCGCCGGCGGATTTCGGGCGCGCCTTCGCGATCGCGGCCGCGCTCAACGTTGCGCTGGTGGCCGCCCAAGTCTTTTACGGCGTGCTGGCGAATTCCGTCGCGCTGATCGCGGACGCGGGACACAATCTCGGCGACGTATTGGGTCTGCTGCTCGCCTGGGGTGCTCACGGCATGGCGCGCTGGCGCCCGACCTACCGCTACACCTACGGCTTCCGTTCCGCTTCGATTTTGGCAGCGCTGTTCAACGCCATCATTCTGCTGGTCGCAACCGGAGCGATTGCCTGGGAGGCAGTGCGGCGCCTCGCCGATCCAGGCGACGTCGGCGGCGTCACCGTGATGATCGTGGCCGCGATCGGCATCGGGGTAAACGGTGTTTCGGCGTGGCTCCTGATGGCGGGCCGAAAGGGCGATCTGAACGTCCGCGGAGCCTTCCTGCATCTGCTTGGCGATGCGGCGATTTCGCTCGCCGTCGTGGTTGCCGGCGGCGTGATCTACCTCACGGGATGGAATCGGCTCGATCCCGTGGCCAGTCTCGTCATCTCCGGCTTGATCGTATGGGGCACCTGGGGTCTCTTGCGTGAATCCGTGACGCTGTCGCTTGCTGCGGTGCCGGACAGCATCGACCGGTCACGGGTCGAAAACTATTTGCGCGCCCTTCCCGGTGTGAGCGAAGTGCACGACCTCCACATCTGGGCCATGAGCACGACCGAAACCGCGCTGACCGTGCATCTGGTGCGGCCCGGCGCCGGCCTCGACGACCGGCTTCTCCACGACGTCTGCCACGATCTGGAGCACCGCTTCAAAATCGCCCACGCGACGCTGCAAATCGAGGCCGGCGACACCGAAGATATATGCCGGCTCGCGCCCGCACATGTGGTGTGATGAGGCGTAGCGTACCCCGCAAAGGGGGCGCGACCTTGGCTATGGCCCATCGATAAGCCGCACGAAGGCCGCATCCCGATCGGCCGCCGCCTGGGTGAGCCGCCGCTGCGCGGCCGCAAGCCAAGCGCGGTCCGCCGCAATGCCGGCCTTCTGCACCGCGAGCATCCGCGCGACCTCCGCAGGCTGCGGTCCACCCAGCCCCTGGCTCGCCTGCACCATGTTTTCCGCGGTGAGCGAGGTGCGGAACTGCGCTTCGGTGAGCGGAAGTTTTGCATCCGCTATGCCGTACAGCTTCGCAGCCTCGGTATAGATGCGCTGCGCCTCCGCATACGGAATGTCGGCAGGCCTGAGCGCATGGCTGCGGCCGAAATTGACCAACTCGGACGCGAAGTGATGGCCGACCCGGAACGGCACGTCGGCGAGACGCTGCAGCGTGTCGGCAAGTTCGGTCGTGGTCGAATAATCGGCGTTGACCTCGGCGAGTGCGCGCTGCTCGTCGAACACGAAATCCTGCATCAGCGCGGCGAGCGCGCCATAGAGATCGGCGGCTTCGCGTAGCACCCGGTCGGGCTGGTCGGCCTTGTAGTCGCCCATTCCGGCGCTGACATTGTGGGCGAGGAGATAATAGGTCTGGGCGTCGCCGACGAGCTTGCTCGCCGCGGTTCGCACCCCCACCATGCCGACCGGATTGCGCTTCTGCGGCATAATGCTGCTGCCGCCGGTCAGTTCCCCTTCGGCCAGCAGCAGCCACGGCTTGGTTTGCGCATATTGCGCCGTGATGTCGGCAATCAGCGTGGAGATCGTGAGCGCGCTCGACGCCGCGATGGAGGAGAGTTCGATGCCGGTGTCGATCGGCGAAATCTGGTTGGCGTCGAGGGAATTCTCCACCAGGCCGTCGAACCCCAAGAGCGCCGCCAGCCGTGGCCGGTTGACCGGGAAGCTGGAGGTGCCGAGCGCCGCAGCGCCAAGCGGCGACCTGTTGAGCCGCCCATAGGCCTCCCGGTAGCGCTCGCCGTCGCGCCCCAATGCTTCCGCATAGGCAAGCATGTAATGGCCGAACGACACCGGCTGCGCCTGCACGCCCCACGTATAGGCCGGCACGATGGCGTTCGGGTTTTTCTCCGCGATCGCGAGCAGCGCCGTGCGGACGTCGGCAAGGCGCCCGACCGCGGCGAGGAGATCGTCACGCAGAAACAACCGCCGGGTCGTCAACCCGATGTCCTGCCGGCTGCGCCCGGAATGGAGCCGCGTCACGTCAGGACCGCCGATCGCGATGAGCAAGGGCTCGACCTTAAGATAATCCCCCGAGCGCGCGCTCCCCGGCTTGTCCTGGTCCGCGATCACCTGGCGGATTGCTCTGGCGATCGTAGCGCCGAGCGGCTTCGGTACGATGCCTTGCTCCACCACCATCACGGCGGAAGCCTTGTTGATTTCGCTCAGGAAATAGAACGCATCGTGGCGCGCCTCGGCGGCATGAGCTGCGGACGTGGCGAAGAGTAACGCCATGGCTGACGGCAGTGCCCAGTGCGGGAATGACCATGATCGGTGCGGGTTCATCAATGCCTCCGGAGACTGCCTCGTCCTTGGACTTTTGCGTGAACCGTACCGCAAGATCAATCCCGCCTGGGGGCGGCTGCCATGCCCGTCGCGTCCCAAATCCGGCGGCTTCGATCCGACGACCCAAGGTTTCGGTTCCAAAACATCCCCGTCGGCCGCAGGGCAAACGCGGCCGAATAAAGCTTTTGCCAACCGTGTCATTGACTTCAGCCCGCCCCGGATGGTCTTTCGTGCTCGCAGGCTTGCCGTGAGCCGGCAATCATATTCCGGTTCACTCGTTCCAAAGGATGGAAAATGGTGCGGTTGTCGGTGTTGATGTCGCTCGCCGTGGCGGGGGTTGCCACGGCCACCTTGGGGCCTGCCTTGGCGGACGAACGCGCGGTATGCGTGGAGAATGCCACGATCAGCGATCTTGGCGAGGCGCTTGCCGGCGGCCGGACCTCCGCCGCGGACCTGGTGCGCGCCTATTCGGCCCGGATCGAGGCTTTCGACCGCTCGGGATCGCGCCTCAATGCCATCCGCGAGATGAACCCGGATGCGCCGGCCATCGCGGCGGCGCTCGATGCCCGCACCGCCTCCCCCCGGCGGCCGCTGGAAGGCATCCCGATCCTCGTCAAGGACAACATCGCCACCAGTGATGCCCAGCACACCACCGCAGGGTCGCTGGCTCTCGCCGACGCCTACGCCCAGCGCGACGCCACCGTAGTGAAGCTGCTGCGCGACGCCGGCGCCATCATCCTCGGCAAGACCAATCTCACGGAATTCGCCAATATTCTCGCGATCGACATGCCCTCGGGTTACTCCTCGCTCGGCGGGCAAGTGAAAAACCCCTATGCGCCGCAGCTCAACCGGCGCGGCACCCCGATCATTCAGCCCGGCGGGTCCAGCTCCGGCTCGGCGGTGGCGGTGGCGGCCGGGTTCGCGGCGGCGGCGCTCGGCACCGAAACGTCTGGATCGCTGCTCTCGCCTGCCAACCAGAACGGCATCGTCACGGTAAAGCCGACCGTCGGACTGATCAGCCGCGCCGGCATCATTCCGATCGCGCACAGCCAAGATACGGCCGGCCCGCTCACGCGCACGGTGCGGGATGCGGCCCTGCTGCTCAACGTGCTGGCCGTCGCCGACCCACAGGATGACGCAACGCGCGAGCTGCAGCGACCGGCGGACTACACGGCCGCCCTCGACAAGGATGGACTGCGCGGCGCGCGCATCGGCATTCCGACCAACCCGGCCGATCCGGCCAACGACATATATTACGGCGCGCTGACGACGCGCGCCGCCGGCGTCATGCGCAACGTCCTGGCGGTGGTGGAGGCGGCCGGCGCCACGCTGGTGCGCGCCAATCTGCCTATGAGCAGCTGGGTCGGGGGTCCCGGAACCGAAGCCGCGGTGCTCAACCTCAATCCGGAGAGCGCCACTTTCCGCCAGATCGAGCACCGGCCGGTCGTCTACCTCTACGAGCTCAAGCACGACCTCAATGCCTACCTGCGTGATTGGGCGAAGGGCACTGCTATGCACTCCATGGCGGATATCATCGCGTTCAACGCCGCCCATGCAGACCGCGCGCTGCGCTTCGGGCAGGATATCTTTTTGGCCTCGCAGGCGAGCCAGGGCGGCCTCGAGGCGCCTGCCTATGTGTCGGCGCGGCAAATGGACATTCGCACCGCGCGCACGCTGGGGATCGACGCCTATATGGACGAGCACAAGCTCGATGCCATCCTGTTTCCGGGCCGCAACGGCGCGGCCATCGCCGCCAAGGCCGGCTATCCGAGCGTGATGGTTCCGGTTGGTATGGTGGAAGGCGCTGTAGGTGGGACCATGGTCGAATATCCGTTCGGCGCGGCCTTTACGGGCCGGGCGTGGAGCGAGGCCACGCTGCTCCGCCTCGCCTATGCGCTCGAGCAGGCGATGCCGGCGAGGCGCCTGCCGCCGGGCCTTCCGGCGTTGCAGCCCGGATGTGCCAACACCACCAGAGCCAGCGAGTGATTTGGTGGCATCCGTGGAAGCTGTGGCCAGAATGTAGGGACCGTCCGTTAGCGGTCCCAATCCGACGCAACCGTGCCGGTTGACGCTTGCGCCCCCGGATTACGTGCGCCCAAGCGGCGAGGCGTTCGTCCGATTATACCCGTCCCCGGCAAGACCGAATGGATAGCCGCACATGGACATCGCCTTCGCCACCGTAGATGTGTTTACCGACCGGCAGTTCGGCGGCAACCCGCTCGCCGTGGTGCCGGATGGCCGCGGCCTGACGGCGGCGCAGATGCAGGCCATCGCGTCGGAATTCAACCTGTCGGAAACGACCTTCGTGTTGCCCCCGCATGATGCCGCGCACACCGCGCACGTGCGCATCTTCACGCCGCGGGCAGAATTGCCGTTCGCCGGTCATCCCAATGTCGGCACCGCTTACGTGCTCGCCGGAGATGCCGCCAGCGCCGCGCGGCCGGCCGCGGGCGATTCGATGGTGTTCGAAGAAGCGGCGGGGCTGGTCCGCATTGATCTGCTGAGAGCCGAATCGGGTGCCCGATCGGCCGTGACCGGGGCGCGGCTCGCCGCCCCGCAGCCGCTCGCCGTGGGCGCCGACATCGCACCGGAGATCGTGGCGGCCTGCTGCGGCCTGGCTCCCGGCGACGTCGCGACAAGCGCGCATCGCCCGTGTATCGCCGGATGCGGGACGCCGTTCGTCATTGCGGAATTGACGAGCCGCGGCGCGCTCGCCGCCGCCAAACCGCGCCCGGACCTTTTTGTGCAGCATTTACCGCCCGATAAGGCCACGGGCATCCATCTTTATGTCTCCGGCGGGTTGCCCGGCGCGGTGATCGAGACCAGAATGTTCGCGCCCCTTCATGGGGTGTTTGAGGACCCGGCCACCGGTTCCGCAAATGTAGCCCTGGTCGGCCTGCTCGCGCAGGCATTACCGCAGTCAAACGCGGTTTTTACGGCGACGATTTCCCAGGGCGTCGACATGGGACGGCCGAGCCTCATGCAAGCTTCGGCCGAAAAGCGCGGGGGCACGGTGGTCGCGACGTTCATCGGCGGCAATTGCCTGCCGGTGATGCGGGGGATGATCGCGCTGCGCGTCTAGCCAGGCTGCGATGCTCCTGGCCCAGCAGCACCTTGTCCGGAATGCGCTATTGCGAACCCGACAGCGTTGAGCCGACAAGCGAGCCGCAATGGCAGATCGAATCAGGCAATACCGGAGCGCTTCTGCTCACGTCGCAGGTTATTCCCCGATCGGTGATACAGACCGAATGGAATTGCCCTGCCGACTGCGGTGTGTTGCGCGCCAGCTTGTGCCGCGCTGTTCCGGTTCCCGTCTGTACCTTGGTTCCAGGGCTGCTTTGCGCCGTTGCGACACCGGACCAAATCGCACAACATGCAACTACGGATAAAAGCTTCACCGCAGCCAAGGTCTTCATAGCGTCGCCCGCCTTGTGAATTTAGATTATCCAAGCTGCACTTGTTGCCGCAGGCTGTCAAATGTGAAATTGTTACGAAATCTTAACCCTCAATTCGGGTTACCGAGTGCTGCGTTGCAGACGCAGCCTCGGCTTCCAATTCGACGCAATCGGGGCGGTTGAACAGATAAATCGTGATCGCCGCGCCTTTTACCACACGAGACGGAACGGCAGAACTTTTCCCCGTTTAGTCAAGAATGGCACGGAAACACACGATAGGGTCCCGATGCCTGAGCCGGCCGATCAAGCCGGCTGCTCGCGCGACGCCAGCACTGCTAATGTCAGATAGGCAATGATTGCGAGCGTCGCCGCGGCAATAACCAGAATGTCGGACCCGTAGACTTGGTCGAAGAAGACGTGAACCACGATCATCGCGACAGTCGAGGTCAGCCAAATCACGGCACCCCAAGGCGCGAGGAGCCACAGCCCGATCGCGGCGACAGGATCGATCACGGCGAAGAAAATCGTGGTCGCCTGCCACGACGGAATATGCGCTTCGAACCCGCCTTCCTGCCCGATGATTCCGCATACCTCGGCCCAATGGTAAAGCCCCTTGAGCAGCGACACCCAGGCCATGACGCGCAGAAACAGCACAAATCGGCCGGTCCAGCCCGTACCCCGCCCTCTTGAAAGCGCGCCGCGCACGGCCGTACTTGCTCCGATCATGGAGCTAGTACCAATCTGCATGTCAGCACTGACGGTTGGTGTAATTCGAAGATCGTCATGGCAGCGTAAGCTCGGTTTCGAGAGGTGCGAAATGGCGTTCGACGGCCGCTTCCGTCACGTCGCTGAGTGACGCCGGATGCCAGCGAGGGTGATAATCCTTGTCGATGATTGTGGCGCGAATACCTTCATAGAAGTCGTCTCCGTAGGCAATGCGCGACACGATGCGATATTCCGCCTGGAGGCATCTCGCGAATGGCCAGTCGACGCCGCGCCGCATCTGCGCCAACGCAATTTTAAGGCTGAGCGGGGCTTTGGCGCGGATCGTCACCGCCATCTGGCGGGCCCATTGCGCGTCGCCTCCCCCTGCCTGCGCCTCGGCATCGAGCAAACCGAGGATGTTTTCGACGCTGCTGCCTGCGAATATCCGGTCGATCGCCGCGCGGTGCGCCATGACAGCACCATCGGCTGCCACCGGTTCTGCGAAGGCTCCCAGAATGGCGTCAACCGCCACGGCCCCGCACAGCGCTTCAATAAGATCTGAGAACCGTTCCGAGGCAACCCGGTGGGTTGCGATGCCGGTGGCAATACCATCCGCCACATTCAAGCGGTCTCCCGTGAGCGCGCAATAAGTCCCGGTCTTACCGGGCATGCGTGGAAGAAACCACGTCGCCCCCACGTCGGGGAAGAATCCGATGCCGACCTCGGGCATGGCGAATTGGAAGCGGTCGCCCGCCACCCGGTGCGATCCGTGCACCGCCACCCCGACCCCGCCCCCCATCACGATCCCGTCGATCAACGCCACATAGGGCTTCGGATAGCATTTGATGGCGGCGTTAAGGGCATATTCCTCCCGCCAGAACGCCAGCGATTCGTCCTGCCGGCCGGCGCGGCCCGCGTCATAGATGCTGCGCAGATCGCCGCCCGCAGAGAAAGCGCGGTTGCCAGCCGCCATGACGATGATCCGGCTGACGGCATCATCATGGCGCCAGCGCTCCAGCGCTTCGTGCAGCGTTCGAACCATGCCGCGCGTCACCGCATTGAGCTGCGCCGGCCGGTTCAGAGTAATGAGACCGGCGGTGCCGCGACGGTCCAACAGGATTTCGGGGGTGATCGGCATGCTCACAACAACGTTGGCCTTACCGTGTGAATGAAGAAAACCGCCGCATTGATTTCACCGGCCCATGTTAGTCATGTCCGACAGCAGTCCGCCGAGCCCTTGCGCACGTCATTCGGATGCATTTGTGGTGTTCACATGACCGTGATGATCCAAATTGGCAACATACCGGAGGCGCACCACCGCCAGCTCAATTCGCGCGCCGGACTTGCAGCGCTCGCCCTCTAACTGGCTTCTCAGCGAATTTGCCAGTCCAACCGGCCGATGCTTGTCGCGCTGCGCGCGCAATGATCGTGGCACGGGATAAGCATGTTCTGCGCCGCGGGTCGGTACCGGTCTCGTCCGTGGTCGAAGCTCCGGGTTCAAGTACAGGCAGCCATGCCTCTGAGAATTGTTCTGATCGACACCGACGCGGAGCGCGCCCGCGCCCTGGAAGAGCATCTGTCCGCATCGGGGTTTGCGCAAATTCTGCGCGTCCCTGCCGGTACCGCGCTTGCAGCCGCCGTGGAAACGGCACGTCCCGATCTCATCATCATCGACATGGCCCTGCCGGATCGCGATACGCTGGAGGACATTCGGCTGGTCGCCGCGGCGCATCCGATCGTCATGTTCACGGCCAGCGATGACCCTGCCTTCGCGGAGGAGGCGATCGCGGCTGGGGTTTGCTCCTATAATGTCTCCGGAGTGGCGCTGCAGGACGTGAAGCCGATCATGGCTTCGGCGATCGCGCTGTTTCGCCGCTATCGCCGCGTCGAAGACGAATTGGCCGCAGCCAAGGCACAGCTCGAAGAGCGGCGCCTGATCGAGCGAGCCAAGGCCATCCTGATGCAAGGCCGCAAGATGACGGAACCGGAAGCCTATCGCTGGCTGCAGAAGAAGGCGATGAACGAAAACCGGAAGCTGGCCCAGGTGGTGGCGGAATTTGTTTCCGAGCATCAGGGTAATACGACTTCTGCGACCGCGGCGGACAGGAAACGGCCATGAGCGAAGTGGTATCCATTTCGGCGGGGCGCAAGCCGGTCACGCCAAAAATGCGGATCGGCCTGTTGCGGCTTACCGACAGCGCGCCGGTGATCATTGCCCACGAATTCGGCTTCTTCGCCGACGAGGGTGTAGAGGCCGAGATCGTCGTCGAGCCGTCGTGGGCGAACATCGCCGACAAGCTGATCTTCGGCTTCCTCGACGCCGCCGTGATCTTGCCGCCGCTCGCCTTCGCGATCGACCTCGGCCGGCGCGGCAGCGCGCAGCCCATCATCATTCCCTATGCGATCAGCGCCGGTGGCAACACCGTAACGCTCGCACGCGCGCTGGCCGAGGAGACTAACGAACGCGCCGCGCGCGGGTCGGTTTCTGTCGTTTATGCGCTGGCGCAATGCCTGCGCGAGCGGACCGCGACGCTTGGTGTCGTCCATACCTATTCGACGCACAATCTGCAGCTGCGCTATTGGCTTGCGACGGCCGGCATTGATGTCGAGCGGAACGTAAAGCTTTCGGTCGTTCCGCCGGCGCTGGCCGTGGAGGCGCTAACCTCCGGGCAAATCGCCGGCTTCTGCGCCGGTGCGCCTTGGGGCGAGGTGGCGCGTCGCGCCAAAACGGGGGTGACCATCGCAACCTCCCGCAACATTTGGGAGAATGCGCCGGAAAAGGCATTCGCAGTCCGCGCCCAGTTCGCCGAAGCACATCCGAAGTTGCTAGCAGCAGCGCTGCGGGCGTTGCTGCGCGCGGCAAAATTTTGCGACCTTCCCGAGAACGCGGCCTACACGGCGGCGGTCCTCTCGCGGCGCAAATATCTCGCCGTTGACAGCCACGCAATACTGGCCACACTGCCTTCCGGAGCACCGAACGACCAAGGTTGTGCGTTCTTCCGCGGCGCCGCGACGTTTCCGTGGCGCTCGCATGCGCTCTGGTTTCTCACCGAGATGCGGCGATGGGGGTTGATCGAGGCGGGTGTCGATCTGTACGCGCTGGCCGCACGTGTCTATCGTCCAGATTTGTATCGCGCCGTCTTGGGTTCGCTTCGCGAGCCGATCCCGACAATCGACGTCAAACCGGAAGGGGCGCACAGCGCCCTCTGGTCGGTGGAAGGTTCACCAGGTCCGATCACACTACCGCCAGACCGCTTCTGCGATGGGCGGGTGTTCGATCCGGCGGCGGTGCCGTTGCGGGAACCCACCAAGAGTGCGCTGCAAAATATTTGAGACCTGAGGGTTCGCTATCCTAACGGCTTGTACGTTGGCGCACAATCGGGTGCGCAAAGGCATTTCCGCCCGCCCGGTATGTCACGCAACAACTGTGGTACGGTGGGGGCCCCTCGCTTTCCCGATCCTGCCCAACCTCACCGTATATGCACGGCCTATCCTGCGGCCTTGCGCAAGCCGTCCTGCGGCAGCCCGAATAGGCCGAGCAGCGCCCGTTTCACCGCGGCGTTGCGGGCCGGCGAGGAGATTTTCGCGCCCATGAGGTCGGTGACGTAAAACACGTCCACGGCGCGCTCCCCAAAGGTCGCCACGTGGGCCGAGGCGATGTTGAGGTTGAGCCGTGACAGCGTCGCCGTCATCTCGTAGAGCAGGCCCGGACGGTCGAGCCCGCTCACCTCGACGACCGTGTAGCGGTTCGACCACTGGTTGTTGATGATGACCTCCGGTTCGATCGCGAAGGCGCGGATCCGCCCCTTCGCGGGCCCGCGCTTGGCCACCACGTCCGGCAGCCGTAAATCGCCCTGCAGCGCCTTTTCGATCGCCGCTGCGATCCGGTCGGCGCGGCGCTGTTCGTCCTCATCGCGATCGAACTCGCGGGTGATCGCGATGGTGTCGAGCGCCATGCCATCAGTCGTAGTGTAGATTTGCGCATCGACGATGTTAGCCCCCGTCGCCGCACAGGCACCGGCGAGGAAAGAGAGCAGCCACGGATGGTCGGGCGCCAGCACCGTAAGTTCCGTGACACCGCGCGTGGCATCGAATCCGACATCGGTCGCAAGCGACCGGCCGGCGGCTTCGGTAGCGCGCACGAACCGCGCCTGGGATACGCGGCGGGGCGGATCGACCTTGAGCCAATAGGCCGGATAAAGGCGCGAAATATAACGGTCGAGTTCGCCGGGCGGCCAGTCCGGCAGCTGTGCCTTGAATTCAGCCTGCGCCGCGGCGACGCGGCGCGCCCGATCCACTTCCGAAAAGCCGCCGGTCAACGCCGGTTCGGTTTCATAGTATAGGGTACGCAACAGCTGCGCCTTCCACCCGTTCCAGACGCCGGGGCCGACCGCGCGGATATCGGCGGTGGTCAGGATGGTGAGCAGTTTCATGCGCTCGAGCGACTGCACGATCGCGGAGAAGTTTTCGATGGTCCGGCGGTCAGACAGATCGCGTGATTGAGCGACCGTGGACATGACGAGGTGATTTTCCACCAGCCAGGCGACGGTCTCGGTTTCCGCCGGTGAACAGCCCAGCCGCGGACACAAGTGCCGGGCGATCCGCGCACCGGCGATGGAATGGTCTTCGACCCGCCCTTTGGCGATGTCGTGCAGGAACATCGCGATGTAGAGCAAGTCGCGATTGCTGGGCTGAATCCTGCGCATCAAGTCGTTGGCCAGCGCATATTCCGGATGGGCTCCGGTTTCGATCTCGGCCAGCACACCGATGCAGCGCAACAGGTGCTCATCTACCGTATAGTGGTGATACATGTTGAATTGCATCATCGACACGACGTTGCCGAATTCGCGCACGAAGCGGCCGAGCACGCCGGCTTCGTTCATGCGGCGCAGCACGATCTCGGCATTGCGGCTAGCCGTGAGGATTTCGCGGAACAGTAAGTTCGCTTGCGGGTCCTGACGCAAAATATTGTCGATGAGGTGCAGCGACTGGGTCGCTTGGCGCAGCGCATCCGGATGGAATGCCAGGTCGTGGCGCTGCGCCAAGCGGAACATGCGGATGAGGTTGACCGGATCGCGCACGAACACTTGAGCGTCCGCGATGGTGATCCGATTGTTGTCGATCACGAAATCACGGCTTTCGCGCAGTTTCCGCCGCCCGCCCGGCCGCAGCCGTGCCACCACCCTGTCGAGCATCGGGACCGGCTTGGCGTGCCGGCTTTCGAGCGCCGCACACAGAATAGCGGTCAGGTCGCCCACGTCTTTGGCGACCAGGAAATAGTGTTTCATGAAGCGCTCGACCCCCCGCTGACCGGGGCGTTCCGCATACCCGAGCCGATTGGCGATGGCGCGCTGAATGTCGAACGACAGCCGTTCCTCGGCGTGGCCGGTGATGAAATGCATGTGGCAGCGCACGGCCCAGAGAAAATCGTCGCAGCGACGGAACAGCCGATATTCGGTGTCATCGAACACCCCGGTCGCGACCAGTTCGTTGGGATCGCGGACGCGGTAGACGTATTTGGCAATCCAGAACAAGGTGTGCAGGTCGCGAAGGCCCCCTTTGCCGTCTTTGACGTTCGGCTCGACCAGATAGCGCGACTGGCCGCTGCGGCGGTGGCGCTCCTCCCGCTCGGCGAGCTTCGCGGTCACGAACTCGGCGCCGGTGCCCTGGACCACCTGCTTGTCGAAACGCGTAATCAACTCGTCGAACAGCGCCCGGTCGCCAAACAGGTAGCGCGCTTCCAGGATCGCGGTGCGGATGGTCATGTCGGACTTGGAAAGCCGGATGCAGTCGTCGATCGAACGCGTTGCGTGCCCGACCTTGAGGCCCATGTCCCACAGGCAATAGAGAATGGCCTCCGCCACCTGCTCGCCCCACGCGGTCTGCTTGTACGGCAGCAGGAACAACAGGTCGATGTCGGAGCCAGGCGCCATCAGGCCACGGCCATAGCCCCCCGTCGCCACGACGGCCATGTGCTCGCCTTCGGAGGGTGTATGCGCCGGATAGAGGTGGGTGGCGGCGAAGGTATAGATGACCCGGATGAGTTCGTCCTGGAGCTGACAGAGCCGCGCGGCGCAGCGGCCGCCGTGACGTTCCTTTAGCAGCAGCTTCTCGGCCTGCGCGTGACCGGCGGTGAGTGCTGCCTTGAGGCGCATCGCAATCTTGCTGCGCAGCTCGGCCTCGGTGGATGCCGCAAGCTGTTCGAGTTCACCGATCATCGTATCAGCGTCGAACAGCACGGTCGGATCGGGGGCAGACATTTTTACGGACTGGGACATGGCGTATTCGTAGCGCAGCCGCGGGGTGCTGTCATCGGTGCGATCGCGCCGCCGCGACCCGAAATGTCCGCCACCTCGGCCGGTCGCAACGCCGATGGATGCCGAAACTGCGTGGGAAAGTCCGTTAGGCGATGGTTCGTCGCGCGAGCGTCCGCGCCGGCGACGGGTGTGCGCGGACGTACCGCAGGTGACGACGCCCGTGTTGTATTGCCGATGCGGCCCATCGATCACATCGAAGCGGCGCACTCGCGAGGGGTCCTGCCGGGTTATGCATGTTCATGGTCACGCCGCGGAACCGTGGACGCATCCGCCCCGACACCATGACGATGTGGGCGCAAACGGGGTGGCTACCGTGCACCCGGTCGGCGCCCACGCGCAAGGTGGGCGGGACGCAATTCTCGGCCCGATTTCAGATCCAGAAAGCGCCTTGCGGGGCCGCGGCGGCCCCGGCTGCTGACCGCCCGCGTTTCCCGTTCTGCGGGAGCAATTGCATAAGGGTCTTAGTCCGCGTGTCGAGGGTCATGGTGCGCCGAACCGCTTCGTATAGGCCGCGGTCCAATCTATCGCGATCGGCGGTCCGAACAGTCGCCTTGATGTCTTTATCGGCCATCACATCACTTCGGGTGCGCGCAGCAGCAGATCGTCGAGCGTCACAGGGCACACCTTCGACACCGGCCCCGGCGTTTGACCGTCAATCGCAGAGGGCATTGCGGCCAGCGCATCCGCGTACAGCGACGCAACATCGATCCGCTGTCGCATCGAGGGCGTAAAATATCCGCGCGCTTGGCGGCAAAAATCGATGGCATCCGCACGCCAAGTCGGCGCGTCGCGGGACAGCGGCCAAGCTTGCGCCTTCAAAAAGTGGCGCAACGCTTGCGTAAGAAGAGACTGGCAAGCCCGCAGCTCACTCTTGCCCAAATCCGCAATCTCCTCCGCCAGATTGTCAAAGTCCAGGTCGTCAACGGCCCGGCGCCGCAACAGCTCGGCTTGCCGTTCGCTCCACAGAAGGATGTCGTCGGGTTCCATCAAGCCACCTCCGTCAGCCGGCGCATCACACAATTGAGCGGCCCGGCGGGATCGGTCATCACAATCATCGCCCGGCCCGGGACGCGGCTTTGCCATCAGGGCATTACCAAGCAGCCAAAGCGTTCTCCGCGCTCCGGCGCGCCGCGGGCATTCTCGCGCCGTCTCGCTCCTCGCGATGGATGCGGTCCAGGATGAGGCGCGCCTGGATCAGGCCGGCGTCGGCGTTGATGTCCACCTGCGGCGCGCCTGGCAGTATCGACATGTTGCGCTGCTGCGCCTCGAACACCGCGACATCTTCCAGAAACGCCGTCGTAATCTGCCCCAGGAGCATGTCGGTCAACGCCGTATTGCCGACATCCCAATCATGCGCCTGGCCCCAGAAATAGTGACTGGTGGTTTCAGTCTCCGGCGTGATGGCGTTGAGGTTGCGCATGGTAATGCCGCCGACCCGCAAGCCTTCCGGCGCGCCCGTACCGGTCGGCGTGGCGCCGACATCAAGGCGCAAAAACCCCGGCGGGGTGAAATCGATGATCTGCCAGCGGTCCACCGGAGTGGTGAAGCCGCCGGCCTTGACGAAGGTGGGCGGTGCCGGCGCATCGATGATCCAGCGCGTCACCGTGACGTTGTTGGGCGATCGCGCCACCTTGACGGCGGCGTTGTCCACGAGCGCGGAATTGCCGATCGTGGTCTCATGCACAAAGGCGAGATGGGTGAGGTCGAGCAGATTATCGACGATCAGCTGCCAGTTGGCCTTGACGTGCAAATAGCTCGTCTTGGCGCCCCAGGCCGGATCGTCGAGCCAGTGGAAATCCGTGATCTCGTCCGCATCGGCGAGCGCCGGGTCCCCCATCCAGATCCACAGCCATGTATAGCGTTCGACCACCGGATAGGCCTTGACCTGAGCGCCCGGCGGAACGGTATTTTGCCCCGGTACCTTAACGCAATGGCCAGCAGCGTCGTAGCGCAAGCCATGATAATGGCACTGCAGGTGATCGCCGACCAGCTTTCCCATGGACAGCGGCAGATGGCGGTGGACGCAGCGGTCCTCCAGCGCCACCGGCGTGCCGTCCTCCTTGCGGAACAATACGACCGGCTCGCCGAGAATCGTGCGAGCAAGCGGCGTGCGCGTGATCTCACGGTGGGATGCCGCGACATACCAGAAGTTTCGCAGGAACATAGGGGCCTCCATCGCAGGAATTCTACCGATCGGCGCGAAATTTTCAATGATGGTGCAAACCAGATCTGACAATTGGGCGGTCAGCAAATTCTTTCAATCGCTGCCTTAAGTGTTTCAAAGAGCCGACCGCGACCACGTCGCGGCGGAGTTTTTGCATGCGACGAGGTTGAGCAGGCCGCTCGCGCGCCGGATTTTTGTGATAGTGATCTTTCTGGGTTCTCTCCGTTGATTTTTTTGGGGGAGCCTCAACGATTATCGTTCTTTTTGATAGACACCATTCTGTGAGGTCGGAAACGGGTTTCTGTTGAACCCTCGGCGGCAATACATACTCAACGTATCCGGATCGTCAACGAGCGAGCTCAAAGTCGGTCTAAGTCCGAGTAGCAGTTGTGAATCCGACGGAGCGTTTACCTGTTTCGAGGGCTGCCGCATCACGGTCTGCGCGCTCCTCGCGACAATTCACGGAACCTGGATCGACTTGAGATACGCCACGATAGCGCCAACATCGTTGGCAGCAAATTTGAACTCGGGCATGTCGGGATGCCCCGAAATGATGCCTTCGCCCAGCGCCTCCTCCAATGCCTCAATCGGGTAGCGCTTTGACAGCGTGCGGAATGGCGGCGCTTGCGGATGCGTGCTTTCTCCCGTTCGCGCGGTTGCATGGCAGCGAGAACAGCTTCTCACTACCAGTGTCTCGCCGCGCCTCACGGCGGCGGCGTCCTCCGCGGCTGCAGCCACTGTCGTCAGAGCGACATAAAATCCGAGTGCTAACAGCCTGATCCGTGGATTCGGCAACACAACCTCCCTCGCCCAGCGCCTCCCGGCCCCAGGACCGCCATGATTTCATTATGATGGTCCACCACTGTGGAGAAACCATGATGAAGATCAATTCAAGCGCCGCAGCCGCCGCAACATGGCCTTATGATACTAACGTGCTGCGCGGAGGCCGGTTTTGTTGCGCTGCATCGAGGTATCTGCGTTAAGAGCAGTGTCCCCGAGCATCGCTCCGGCCTCATGCCGAGGCAACCGTGACCGCCGGCGCGGTGCGGTCTTTTACCACCCCATAATGATGACCCTGAACGATGTCCCTGACCCCCGTTCTCGCGAGCACCATGGCGGCCGGCCAGCTCCGCCTAGCCCCGGCCGGACCGTGGACGGCGGTGCACTCGGATGTGCTCGAACAGCTCGTCAACGCGGCAGCGCCACAGGTGGCAAGCGCCACCGCTATCGCGATCGACATGGCGGGCGTCAACGAACTCGACACCCTGGGGGCATGGCTCCTCGAGCGGCTGCTGCGCCGTGACGGTGCCGCAGAGCACGACCTGCAATTCGTCGATCTACCGCCGCATTATCACGGATTGATCGAGGCGATCGGCCGCGTCAACCGGCATCAGAGTCCACCGCCGCGGCCGCCGAACCGGATCTGGGCCGCCGCCGACAGCGTGGGGCGTGCGACGGTCGGTTTGGCGGCGGACACGGCCGATTTCCTGCACATGGTCGGCGCGTTCGGCGTCGCGACCGCCCGGGTCGTCATGCATCCGCGCCGGTTTCGCCTGACCTCGGCAATCTATCAACTTTACCGCGTCGGCTGGCAGGCGGTGCCGATCATGATGCTGATCACGTTCCTGATCGGCGGCACCATCGCGCAGCAGGGCATTTTCCACTTTCGCAAATTCGGGGCCGATGCCTATGTGATCGATATGGTCGGCATCCTGGTCATTCGCGAAATCGGCGTGCTGATCGTGGCGATCATGTCGGCGGGCCGCTCCGGCAGCGCCTACACGGCGGAACTTGGCGCCATGAAGATGCGCGAGGAGGTCGAACGCGTTGCGCACTATGGGGTTCGACCCCATCGAAATCCTGGTACTGCCGCGCGTTGTCGCGCTGGTTTGTGCGCTCCCCATCCTGGCGTTTCTGGGTTCGATGGCGGCGCTCTATGGCGGCGGACTGGTGGCGTGGCTGTACGGCGGCATGAGTCCGCCGACCATCTTGGCCCGCTTCCAGGACGCAATTACGGTAACGCATTTCGAGGTCGGTATGATCAAGGCGCCGTTCATGGCCTTGATCATCGGCCTGGTCGCCTGCGGCGAAGGGCTCGCCGTGAAGGGAAGCGCCGAATCGCTCGGCCTGCGAACCACCGCCGCGGTGGTTAAATCGATCTTTCTCGTCATCGTGCTCGACGGCATGTTCGCGATCTTTTTTGCCGCGATCGGGATGTAGGCGATGGACGCAAGCGCCAGACCTGCCATGATCGAGGCGCGCGATCTCGTCGTCGGTTTCGGCGATCAGATCGTGCTCGACCACCTGTCGATCAATGTGCGCCGGGGCGAAATCCTCGGCGTCGTCGGCGCGTCTGGCAGCGGCAAATCCGTGCTGTTGCGCACGCTCATCGGCCTCATCCCGAAACGTGCGGGCAGCATTGTGCTCGACGGCCTGGATTTGGCCACCGCTTCTGCGGCGGAATATTGGGATATCGCGCGCCGCCGCGGCATTCTGTTCCAGCAAGGCGCGTTATTTTCCTCGCTCACGGTGCGCCAAAACGTGCAATTCCCGTTACGGGAAAATCTTAAGATGTCCGGCCGCCTGCTGGATGAAATCGCCAATGTAAAGCTCGAAATGGTTGGATTGACCGCGCGCGACGGCGACAAGTTTCCCGCAGAGCTTTCGGGCGGCATGACCAAACGGGCGGCCCTTGCCCGCGCCCTTGCGCTCGATCCGCAGGTCGTGTTTCTCGATGAGCCCACGTCCGGGCTCGATCCGATCTCGGCGGAGGAATTCGATGTGCTGATCCGTACGCTGCAGCAGACCTTGGGGCTCACCGTGTTCATGGTCACCCATGATCTCGATAGCCTTTATACGGTTTGCGACCGCATCGCGGTGCTGGCGGGCGGCAAAGTCGTGGCGGAGGGGCCGATATCGGCCATGCTCGCCTCCGAGCACCCGTGGGTGAAATCCTATTTCCGCGGCAAACGCTCCCGAGCGTTGGCGATGGCGGCAAACTAACGGCGAAGCTCATGGAAACGCGCGCACCTTACGCATTGATTGGCTTATTCGTCATTGCCATGATCACAGCCGTCTTCGGCTTCGTGTACTGGCTACACAATACCGCAGGATTGGGGGAGCGAACCCTGTATCGTGTGCGCTTCGAGACCCCCGTTTCGGGATTGCTGACCGGGGCCGCGGTGTTGTTCAATGGCATACGGGTCGGCGAGGTCACGAACCTGCGGCTTGATCCCGACGATCCCAAGCGCGTGACCGCGACCATCGCCGTCAGTACGACGACGCCGGTGCGTGCCGATACCCTGGCCGGGCTGGAATTCCAGGGCCTCACCGGGGTTCCGGTGATCGCGCTGGAGGGTGGTACCACTGCGGCTCCACGCTTGACCGGACCAGCTGGCGAGCCGCCGCTGCTCAGGGCCGATCCGGCGGCGAGCCGGAGCATGACCGACGCCGCCCGCCAGGCCTTGACCCGCGTTGATGCAGTCCTGTCGGAGAATTCCGATGCCTTCAAAAGCGCGATCGCCAACCTCAACACGTTTACCGGGGCGCTGGCGCGCAATTCCGATAAGGTCAACGGCATCATCGCAGGCCTCGAACGCATGACCGGCGGCAGCGGTCCTAAGGCGATGCCGGTGTTCTACGATCTCGTGGCTCCGCGTAATTTTCCCGCCACCGCAAGGCCCTCGAAGAACCAAATCGTGATTCCGGAACCCACCGTCCTCACGGCGCTCGATACCCCCAGAATTATCGCACCGGAGTCCGCTGAGAACCCTCCGGCCGAAACCGTGCAGTGGCGCGACAACATTCCAAAACTCGTGCAGGCGGGACTGATCGCGAGCTTCGAAAACTCAAACTACTTCGCCGCGGTAGCCCGGCCGACCGAAGGTTTCGACGCGGACGATCAGCTGTTGATCGACCTCCGCAATTTCCAGGTCGTGGCGGCCCCCGGCGCGGCAGCCAATTCCCCCAAGGGGGTCGCGCAGGTCGAATTCACGGCAAAAATTCTCGGAAAGAACGGCAAAATAATCGGGTCACGGACCTTTGAAGCTACCATGCCGGCCACCGAAACCGATAGCGCCGACGCGGCTATGGCTTTGAGCAAGGCCTTCGCCAAGGCCGCGACCGACCTCGTGATATGGACCAAGGGGCTGATCTAAGCCGGACCAAGAATGGAAGCACATCATCCGGCGGTCTGCGCTGCCCGATCGTTTTGCCGGACGATCGAGCGATTGGCCATGGTGCGTCCGACGTTGATGTCATTGGCGGCGATGACGCCGAGCCCGACTCAGCGTTTCATGTCGGCGTCGCCTTGTAGCGGCAGCGGTTGAGCAGCTTGCTCTGCCCCCGTTCGCGTTGCGGGCTCTTGGTCGAACGGTTGGGAATACAGACGCGTTTGACACCCTTGGCTTGGGCGACGGCCTCATTTTTGACGGAGTAGACGCCGGCATCGGCGGCCACCAGATGCGGCGTGCGGCCAAGCAATCTGGCTTTCGGCTTCCGGCAGTTTTACCATTTTGCCGAATTCATTGGGTTTGCCGGCCTTACTACCCTTGACCCTTGTGCACCATCTCGCCCGTCGCAGCGAGATGGTCGAGCGGCTTATGGCTCTATGCGATGAGCTGCTCAGGCGTTTCTTCCATTCGGATGCGGTGGAACGGGCACTCTCGGCAAACCATTGACAAAATTGACGTTTCCGAAATGCGTAAATCCCGTATATCAAGTCAACCGGAGCTATGCCGATGCCGAAGACTGCGAAAACCGACGCCGCCAAAGATCTGGCCCGCGGCACAGGGCAACCAACCCAGGCCAGCCCCGTCATCGCCCGCAACCGTCAATCGCCGGAAGCGCAGCTCGCCGCGCTGAAGCAGCGCCTGCTCGAAATCAGCGACCTCAACTACGCCAATGCGGTGTTGGGCTGGGACCAGGCAACCTACATGCCGCCCGGCGGAGCGCAGGCGCGGGGGCGCCAATCGGCGCTGCTCTCGAGACTTGCCCATGAGCGGTCCATTGATCCGGAACTGGGCCGGCTCATCGATGAGCTGACACCCTATGGTGAGCAGCTGCCCTACGATTCCGAGGATTCCGCGCTGATCCGGGTGGCGCGGCGGGACTTCGACAAGGCGGTCCGGCTGCCGGCCGACTATGTCGAGCGGGCGAGTGCGCACGGCTCGGCTTCCTATGTGGCTTGGACCAAAGCGCGGCCGGCTAACGACTTCACCGCCATGCGGCCTTATCTGGAAAAGAACGTCGAGCTCAGCCGCGAATATGCAGGCTTCTACGCGCCGTTCCGGCATGTCACCGATCCGATGATCGACGATTACGATACCGGCATGACGACGGACTCGGTGCGCGCTCTGTTCGCGGCACTGCGGCGCGAGCTGGTCCCGATCGTGCAGGCGATCTGCGACCAGGAACCGGCCGACGATCGCTGCCTGCACGGCGTGTTCGGCGAACCGGCGCAGCTGGCGTTCGGTGTCGATGCGGTCAAGCGGCTCGGCTATGATTTCGACCGCGGCCGGCTCGACAAGACCCATCACCCATTCTGCACCAAATTTTCCATCGGCGACGTGCGCATCACGACCCGGGTCGATGAGCACGATATCGGCCAAGCGCTGTTCTCGACCATCCACGAGAGTGGCCATGCCATGTACGAGCAGGGCGTCGCGGCCGCGCTCGCGGGAACCCCGCTCGGCTCCGGCGCCTCCGCTGGCGTGCATGAAAGCCAGTCGCGGCTATGGGAAAACGTCGTCGCGCGCGGACGCGGCTTCTGGACGTACTTCTATCCCGTCCTGCAGGCGGCGTTTCCGGACCAATTTCGCGGCGTCCCGCTGGAAGAGTTCTATCGTGCCATCAACAAGGTGGAACGCTCGCTCATCCGCACCGACGCCGACGAGGTGACCTACAATCTCCACGTCATGATGCGCTTCGACCTCGAACTCGACATGCTGGAAGGCCGCCTCGCCGTGAAGGACTTACCCGAGGCGTGGCGCGCCCGCATCCAGGCCGACCTCGGCGTCGCCCCCGCCGACGACCGCAATGGCTGCCTGCAGGATGTCCACTGGTTTTCCGGCGGCATCGGCGGCAGTTTTCAGGGCTACACCATCGGCAACATTTTGAGCGCTCAATTCTACGCCGCGGCAGTTGCGGCACATCCGGGCATTCCAGGCGAGATTGCGCGTGGGGAGTTCGGGACGCTGCACCAATGGCTTATTGCGCATGTCTACCAGCATGGGCGCAAGTTCACACCCGCCGAGCTGGTCGAACGCGCCACCGGAGAGCCACTGACCATCACGCCCTACCTCGCCTACCTGCGCGGCAAATATAGCGAGCTGTACGCGCTGCCGGCGGCCGCATGAGGTCGATACGCAAAGGACGCTATTTGGCGCCCTTGGCGATGATCGCTTTGACCTCGGCGATGACCGCGGGCGGCGTCACGTAGAGCTTGTCCGCGGGGCCGATGTGATGGCCCCTCATCGCTTGCCCTCGACCTGCATCTTCCACAGGTCCCAGGCGCGGCCGATCTGGGAGGCGTTGGTCGCGGCGGCAGCGCGGCCCTCCGCTTCGGTGAGATAATTCACCGCGCCAAGCTCGATCGCCTGGAGCTGCAGCCGCGCATTCACGTCCACATAGACGCCGCGATAGACCGCCTCTTGCAAGCTTGGCGCCGCAACGGTAACGCCGTGGCCGCGCATCAGCACGACCGCCTTGGGGCCGAGCGATTTGGCAAGCGCCGCCCCAAGCTCTGCATTGCGCACCAGCAGGTCGCTGCCGTCGCCGGTGCATTCGCGGATTTCGAAGATCGGCGTTTCGGTGCCGACGAAGGCGCTCATGTGGAAGATCGCCCGCAGCTTGTGCGAGCGCACTACGCCGAACGGGATGATCGCATGCGAGTGGCTGTGGACGATCGCCACGACGTCCGGACGGACGCGATAGATTTCGCTGTGGATGAAGCGCTCGAGATAGACCGCCCGGCCGGCGGCGGCGACCGGATTGCCGTCGAGGTCGAATTCCAGGATATCCGCCGCGGTCACCAGCGCCGGCGCCATGCTGCGGGCGAGCAGGAAGCGATCGGGGCGCTTGTCGTGGCGCACGCTCACATGCCCGAACGCATCGACCACGTGTTGATCGTAAAGGATATGGTTTGCCGTCACCAGGTCGGCGAGCAGGCGCGGATCCGGGGGCGTCTGCGCTCCGCTATCGGCCACGACGGTGGACACCGGCGCCCCGGCGCCCTCCCGCGATGGATCGGACATCTTAAGCCTCGCTGCATTGTCTCGCGCGCATATGCGTCGCGTTGCGGTACCGCACCCTATATGATTGCGTTCGACTGCAAAGCCCCACCATAGGGCGGGCGGTGGCGGTGCGATATGTGGCAAGGGTTGCCGTACTGGATTGGGTTCATCGCCGGAGGTTCGAGAATGCGAGGGGATGCAGACATCATGGCGGTCGTGCGGGCATCGCTCGCGGTCGCAACCGTGCTTGGTCTGCCGGCGGCGAATGCCGCCGCGCAGGTTCCGGGCGGGGCGGTCCAAGACCCCGTCAAGACCCTGGTCGGCCGGCTCGATCTGGAAGCTTATAAAGACACCATCAAAGGCCTCACGCAGTTCGGCGACCGGCAGCAAGGCACCGACCGCAATCGCGCTGCGGTGGACTGGATCGCCGCGCAGCTACGCAGCTATGGCTGCGATGTCGCGCGGCTGAGCTATACCTATGAGCAACCGCTATCACTTCTGCCGCGCCGAAATACCGCGCCGGCGGCCGCTCCGGCGATTCGCCGCGGGGAGGTCCTTGCGGGTGTCGGCGGTGCGCGCATGCGCGGCGTCGTGGTCGACCTTCCTCCGAACAACGACCCCGAGGCGCAGAGCGACGGGCGGCTTCATGCCCTCAACGCCCAGCCGCCCGCGTCCGGACCGCGCGAGGAGGTGTATTGCACCAAGATCGGCGCCGCCCGCCCCGATGAAATGTATATCGTCGGCGCTCACATGGATGGGCGCGGCTTCGGCGAGGCCGCCGATGACGATGGCTCCGGCACCGCGCTGGTGATGGAACTCGCCCGCGTCTTCAGCGGTCCGGATGTGCGCACCGACCGCTCGATCCGGTTCGTGCTGTGGAACAACGAGGAGACCGGCCACAACGGCGCCCGCGCCTACGTGGCCCAGCGCGCCGCCTTGCAGGGCAAAGAGGATCCGCCCGGCTCGGGCCGCTACCCGGAGCCGAAATGGCTCGGCATGATCCAGCACGACATGATGCTCTGGGACCACGGCATGCCGCGCTCCGACGGCACGGTGAGCCCCGAGCAGCGTGCCGAAGCCGACATCAATATCGAATTCCAGTCGGCCGCGAAATTCGCCAATGACGCCATGCGGCTCGCCTTCGCGTTTCGCGATGCCAACGAAAAATACGCCACCGACTACCCGGCCGCGGTCGGCCAGCACATGACCAACACCGATTCCGCGGATTTCATGGATCTGGTTCCGGCCATATCCTTGCGCGAGAACGAGCGCGGCATGCAGATCGGCGCCGGGTGGAACCCGCATTATCACCAGGCGAGCGACCGCTACACCGCTTATTCGGACAAGGATTTCCGGCTCGGCCTCAATGCGGCGCAGACCTCGCTTGCGGCGATCGCCCGATTGGCGGGGGCGGGCTTGAGCAAATGAGGTCCGGCAGCGCCGCAATGCACGCATTCCGCGAAGGAACGTTCAGTCATGAAACTCTGCCGCTACGACAACAACCGCATCGGCCTGGTTCGCGGCCCCCACGTCCATGACGTAACGGCCATTTTGGAATTGCTGCCGCCGCTGCGCTATCCGGTGCCGCTCGGCGATCAGTTGATCGCGCATCTCGACGGCATGCGGGAACGGATGGAGCGGCTGGCCGATGCCGCGGCGCCGCGGCCGGTCGCGGAAGTGCGTCTCCTCAGCCCGGTTGCCAATCCGACGAAAATCATCGGCACGCCGGTGAATTATCACGCGCATGTCGCCGAGGCGCGTGCCGACCCGCAAATCTCGGTCTTTCACGGCGGGCAGCCGCAGCGCTCGATCGAGGATCAGGGGCTGTTCCTCAAGGCGTCGAGTTCGCTGGTCGGTCCCTCGGAGGGCGTCGTGGTAAGATTTCCGGACCGCCGCACCGATCACGAGGCCGAACTCGGCGTCGTCATCGGGCGCAAGACCGGACCGATCGCCGAGGCCGATGCGCTGAATGTCGTCGCCGGCTACGCGATCGCGCTCGACATGGTGGTCCGCGGCAAGGAGGACCGCAGCTTCCGCAAATCGCCCGACACCTATGCGGTGCTTGGCCCGTGGCTCGTCACCGCCGACGAACTGGGCGATCCCGGCGCGCTTGATTTTTCGCTGCACGTCAATGGCGAGTTGCGGCAGTCCGCCAATACGCGGGAGATGATCATCGGCATCGCCCGCCAGGTGTCCTGGGCATTCATCGTTCTACACGCTGTATCCGGGCGACATCATCATGTCGGGAACCTGCCAGGGGGTTTCCCAGGTGAAACCCGGCGACGTGATGACGGTGGCATTCGAGCGCATCGGCGAGATGACGGTGCCGGTAGGGTGAGAGGTTTGATACCGGCTACGGAGGTCCACCCAGCCTGCGAGGGCTTATCAAAGCTGCACACGCGCGCGGGATTGCTAGCGCTTTATGCGTCCCGACCGCGGCAAAGTTGGCCAGAGGGGTAGCCCCGACCTCCGGGGGATGGGGGGAAGGAGGTCGGGGCCGTTTTGCTCTTTGGCAGAGCATTGGGGACGCACGATCTATGACGCATCATGGTTAAGGCTTCGTTAGCGCGGAACGCCGCCGGACCGGATCGTGGACAAAGCCTGCTCCAAGGTTCCGAAATAACGCGCGACGACGTCATTGCTTAGCCACTCGGGCGGTGATGGCGCTGCTTAGCCATCGCATACGACTGCAATGCCGTCTGGCGCATGTGGTCTTGGCCAAGCTATAGAGCCGTGAAATGAGGCTGCGGGAGCCTGGACATCATCGTACAGCCCTATTTTGGCAAAGTGAAAAACTGAACGTGAGTCGGTGCCGCCGTGGTTGCGGCCAACCGCCGGGTCGTGATCGGTTTCATCAACATACGGTCGAGGAGGTAACCACGAATGTTCACATTCACAACGGGCCGGCGGCCTCGCGGCACAGCTACGGTACTTTCAGTGCTGGATTTGGGTGCTGCAGCGGCCTTCATTTTGGCCACCGCAATTCCAGGATCGGGGCTTGCCGCCGAGACCGCAAAAATCCCCAATTTTGCTCCCGATGCCACAACCGGCTGGCTAAAGCCACCCGGGGACGAATTCATCCAGCCGGACTCCGGTCCCGGTCCCGTCAAATCCGATCCGGCACGGCCCTATGTGTCCAATGCGCTTGCGCCGCAGGAAACCGTCAAGATCGCCGACCTCAGCAACCCGATTCTCCGGCCCTGGGTGGTCGAGCAAATGCGCAAGGAAAATGAGGCGGTGCTGGCCGGCAAAGTTGGATTCACCGCACGATCGCGCTGTTGGCCCCACGGCGTCCCGGGCTTCCTGCTTTACCCGGTCCACCCGATCATCTTCATCCAAACCCCGAAGGAAGTGCTGATGACATGGGGGCAGGACTTTCAGCTGCGCCGCGTCTACCTCGACCAGCCCCACAGCGCCAATCCGAAGCCGTCATGGTACGGCGAATCGGTCGGCCATTACGAAAACGGCGACACGCTGGTGGTTGATACCATCGGGCTGAACGACAGGACCTACGTAGATAATTACCGCACGCCACACACCACCCAGCTTCACGTGGTCGAGCGCTTCCGGCTCATCGAAGGCGGCCAAGCGATGGAGGTCACGGCCCGCGTCGAAGACCCCGGCGCATTCACGATGCCTTGGACCGCGGTTCAGCGCTACCGGATCGATCATCGCCCCCAGGAAGTGCCGCTGCACGAAATGGTTTGCGCCGAGAACAACAGCGATCATTTCAACCAGGGGCTTTATCCGATCCCACAGGCCGACACGCCGGATTTCTGACCGGGCGAACGGCTGGCCCTGCCTGGACCGGTTTGCTTATCTATCGGGCACGGATTTGCCTTGCTCTTCCGCCTTGGCGGCCTACCCTATGCCGGGGCCTCGGAGGCGATGAAATGTCCTGGAATATGCGCAGTGTCCTGATCCTGTCGGCGGCCACCGCGGTCTTGGTGTTCACGATAGGTGCACAGGCACAGACTTGGCCCACCAAGCCGCTGCGCGCCTTCATTCCGTTTGGGGCGGGCAGCGCCACCGATCTGGTGCCGCGCGCAGTGTTCGAGCCGCTCGCGGCCGAACTCGGTCAACCGATCGTGGTGGAGAATTGCGGCGGTGCGGCCGGCACCATCGCGGGCAATGCAGTTGTGCGGGCGGACCCGGATGGGCACACCCTCCTGGCAACCGGTTCCAATCTCACGATCGCGCCGTGGATCGTGCCCAGCATGCCTTATGACACCGTCAAGGAACTGGCCGGCGCCCTCATGATCGGCCAGAACGCCAATGTGCTGATCGTGCCGCCGTCGCGCGGCTGGAAGACCGTGCAGGACTTGGTCGCGGCCGCGAAGGCCAAGCCAGGGTCGATCAACTATTCCTCGGCCGGCGTCGGCACTGCAACCCACCTCAACGCCGAAAAATTCCGCTTGAGCGCCGGGTTTGAGGCCGTCCACATTCCATACAAGGGTGGCGCCGAAGCGCTTGCCGACGTGCTCGGCGGGCGGGTCGATTTCTATTTCTGCCCGATCTCGACCGCGCTTCCCTTCATTGCCGACGGCCGCGTCGTGGCACTGGCGGTGAGCACCGCCACACGCGCGTCGGATTTGCCGAACGTGCCGACGACGCTCGAGGCCGGCTATGCGAATTCCGATCTTGCGATCTGGTACGGCATTCTGATGCCCGCCAAGACGCCGCGCGCCGTGATCGCCCGATTTAACGCCGCTGGCACGAAGGTGCTGGCCACCGCCGACATGCGGCGCAAGCTCAAACAACTGGCAGTCGATCCGATGCCGATGACGCCCACCGACATGGACGCCTTCGTGGCGCGCGAGATCGCGGCCAACGGCAAGCTCATCCGCGCCGCCGGAATTCAGTGATTCCCCCGAACCCGCCCGCTTGCCCTGAACTGGAGTTCGATCCAATTTAGGACGAGCCAACTTAAAGCGAGAACGTGCCCTCCAGAGGACAAAGGCAAGGGGCCGAACACCGGCAACTGCCCCATCAGCGCGGAGGGCGGCGCGCGAGGCGGACCGCCGGGGAAAAGACTGACGCACCACGCACGCGAGCGCGCGTTTGCCGGTCGCAGAGATGGGCATCGCCACACGACGATGCAGCGCGTCTCGGAAGGAGCACGGCCCACCCCGACCGGTCGGTTTCTATGTAAACAACCATCCGATCGGCGTCGCGCGGCGGATCATGGCGATCCGCTCCTTCAGCATCGCCGAAGGCTGCAGTTCTGGTTCACCTCAAAGGGGTATTTCCCCGTCTTGTCCTTAAAGCATCGTTCGATGAACGCGTAGCGGTCCTTCCCCAAGTATCCGCGGGGCCCGGCATACATTGCTTCGCAGGAATACATCGCGTCCTGGTGGGACGACTGGGCCGTGGCGGTCTTCTGGGTGTCCCTGGACGCCGCATTGACCGAATTTGCAACCAAAAGCGATGCGACGGCGACCGCCGCAAACGCAATCCCGACTGATTTCATTGCTCTCCTCCCAGTTCGACTTATGTTTTCGCGCAGATGTAGGAAGCTGCCGCTGGCATCCACGGTGTTACCAGAATGCAGGATGTCGACATGACCCAGCACCGCGCATAAACAGTTTACAGAAATTTGATACCGTTGCATCTTAAATTTTGCGCCACGCGACGATGGCTTGAGACTGCTCGATATTGGCGGGAGGAGCCTAGAATCCGCAGGAATTACGGCCTTGTGCCGGCGGACCATGCCTCATCGAAGCCGCAGATATCCGCGACGAGCGCGGGTATTGCGGTGTACGCCCCGGCGGGAGAACACGCCACGCGGCGCAGTCGTGCGGCAGATCAGGGTTACGACTGCTCGGTCGACGAAATCCGGTGCGGCAGGTGGCTCGGCCTCAATACGGGCTTGGTATCAAATCAGCCCGGATTTTTCCCCGGCATGGAGGAACCGGTGCGGGTCGACCGCCTCGCCGCCGATGCGGGTTTCGTAATGCAGGTGCGGGCCCGTGGAACGGCCGGTCGAGCCGATTTTCCCGATGGCTTGCCCGGGTTTCACGGCTTGCCCCACCTTCACGCCGATTTCCGACATGTGGCCATAGCGGGTGGATAGGCCGTTGCCGTGGTCCACCTCGACCATGAGCCCATATCCGCCGCTCCATCCGGCCGAAGCCACGACACCGGCCGCGGTTACATGGATCGTACCGCCGGTTTCGCCGCGGAAATCGATGCCGGTATGCATGGCCGGCCGGCCGAGGAACGGATCGCTGCGCACGCCGAACCCGGAGGACGTATCGATGGCCCCATCGACCGGCTTGCGCAATGGCACCGAGGCGATGGTCGTGGTCAGGTGGTTGACCTGGCTGCGCGCCGCGTTGATACGCCGGATATACGTTTCGAACGAACCGCCACTCGCCACCCGATAAGGAATGAACGGACCGCCGACGCCGGCTTCGCCACCCTTGGCATGCTCGATTCCCGCCTCGGCGAGCACCGCATGCAAGCGGCGCGCCTTGGCCTCGTAACTCTCTTCCAAGCTCGTGAGCACCTTGGTTTGGCGGCTTTCGACCCGATCGAGCGAATCCATGACCCGGGCGATGATGGCTTGCGCGTCATCGCTTCGCGGCTTGGGGCCGCGCCCCGCACCTGGGCCGTTGCCGCTCAATTTCGCCTCGCGGAACATCGGGGGAGTGAAGATCGCAGACCCCGACATCGGCAACGCCCTCGGGTTTGCGGCCCCAGGGGACGGGGCGTTGCGCGCGTTGGCGCGGTTTGCCGCTGAATCCGAAATGGTTCCGATCGAGGTCGCATGCTGTTCCAGCACCGATTGCCGGCGTACGATCTGGTCGAGTTTCAGCTCCAGCTGCTCCTGATCCAGCGTTTGCCGGCTGGTGACCCGATCGATGCGCGCGCGGATTTCCGCCAGCCGCGCTTCGTAGAGAGCCTGCATTTGGGCTTCATGTTCCGCCATTTTGGCGCGCGCGTCCCCCTGAAACGCCATTAAGGTCGCCGTCGCCGCCGACCACGCGGCGATAATCACGAGCGAACCGACCACCGTCCAAAACGCCACCATACCGATGCGGACGCGGTGACCGCGTCGTAGGATCGCGTGCGCGTCCGTGATCGCGGACGCGCGCTGTGGCGGCTGCGATGGCGTCCCACTGTGGGCACGCGACTGGTCGCCATAACCATGACCATGGCCATGGTTATTTTCGTGGTACCTGCGATGGTGCAAGTGAGCAACGACGCGGTTGGCATGTGCGGCTGCGGAATCATCCAGATCGGTCAATTCCGAGGGCTGCTGGAATTTCTTCGAGTGGGCGACGCGGGAATGCATACGAACTCCAGCACCAATGCCGTTGGCGACGAACTGGCCTGAGGCTTCCCTTACCTGAGGCACGATTAATTTTTAGCAAACCGCTTTCAAGGGCGGTGGAATGGGTCGTGGTTGCTCGGGACATCGCGATTGTTCGGCGCAGCGACACTCGGTAGAATTCCGAGACTCATTCATTCAGTAGTAGTGTCGGCGTCTCGCCCTCGCGTTGCCTCTTGTAAAGGAATGGATCATGACCCTGTGGATAGCCGTGCTTGTCGTTGCGCTTTTGGGCCTTTCGGGCTGCCGCGTCGCCAATCAATACCAGCGCGCGGTGGTGCTGCGGCTCGGCCGTTTTCAGGCGATCCGCGGGCCGGGTCTGTACTGGATCATCCCGCTCCTCGAATGGCAGTTCACCGTGGACCAGCGCACGGTGACGACCGCGGTCGAGCAGCAGGAGATGATCACCAAGGACAACGTACCGGTGAAAATCAATGCCGTGGTCTGGTATCGCATCTTCGACCCCAAGAAAGCCATCTTGGAAGTCAGAGCGGTTGATAACGCCGTGATCCAGGTGGCGCTGACCACGCTGCGCACGGGTATCGGGCGCTACACCCTCGACGACGTACTCAAGGAGCAGGAAACCGTCTCCACCTCGATCGGGCAGAAGATCGACGCCGTCACGGAGCCATGGGGCGTCAAGGTCGAACGGGTCGAAATAAAAAACGTGGAAATCCCGGAATTGATGCAGCGCGCGATCGCGCAGGAAGCGGAAGCCTTGCGGGAGAAGCGGGCGCGCTTGATCAAGGCCCAGGCCGAACTCGAAGCCGCCGAGCACTTGCGCCAGGCCTCAGAAATCATCATGCAGAATCCAGCCGGCCTGGAGCTGCGGCGCATGCAGATGATCACCGAGGTCGGGGCCGAGCAGAACACCATGACGATCGTGATGATGCCGAGCGAATTCGTCGCAATGGCGCACGGTATCGCGGAGCTGGCGAAACGCCCCTGAATACAATCTTGGGGCTTGCGAATTGGGGGGAACACCATGAGCATGAAAACGATTCTGGTTCCGACCGAAGCCAATGACGCCATGCCGGCGGCACTCGCCGCCGCGCTGCTGCTGGCGCGGCGCTTCGACAGCTATATCGAAGGCTTTGCGCTGCGGTTTCGTGTCAACGAGTTCATCGCGGTTGACATGGCGGGTGCCATTCCGCTGGAGACGCTGCGCGAGGAGAGCCTTGATGAGGCGCGGCGCGCCCGCGCGCTGTTCGACGCGTTCATGCGCGAGAACGCGGTGCCGCTCGCCGCTGCGGTGCCCGCCGGGCTTTCTTGCGGCTGGTTGGACGATGCCCCCGAAGGCGAGGGCTTCGTGGGCAGTCATGGCCGCGTGTTCGACGTCATCGTGCTCGGCCGGTCGCGGCACGACGGCGCGGGCCTGCACGACAAGGCGATCGAAGCCGGCCTGTTCGAGAGCGGGCGACCGATCCTCATCGTGCCGCCGCAAGCGCCGGTGCAAATCGCGACCAACGTGCTGGTGGCGTGGAATTGCAGCACCGAACAGGCGCGCACCACCGCCCTCGCCATGCCGCTGCTGCGCACGGCGGAGCGGGTGACGGTGCTCCATGTCGAAGGCGGCGCAGCGGTACCGGGACCGAGCGCCGAGCAGGCCGCGCGCTACCTGCAGCGCAACGGTGTGCCGGCCATGATGCACACGGTTGGCCTGGAGGGCCGCACCACCGGCGAGGCCATTCTGGCGACCGCGGGGTCGCTCGGCTGCGATCTCCTCGTCAAGGGTGCCTATACGCAGAGCCGGCTGCGCCAGATGATTTTTGGCGGCGCCACGCGCCACATCCTGGCCCACGCGACGCTGCCGGTGCTGATGGCGAATTGACGCCGATGACCAGGGCAGTCAGGGCACGCGAGTTCAGGGCATACACGTCCCCTTTTCCCCATCGTGAAGACGGATTGGGAAAGGGGGATGGGTGTTTCCCTCCGCGGTAGTGGGGATGCGAACTCTCATTCTTGGGCGTGTTCAGCCCGGTCACTCCTTCTTCGTGATGCCGCTGATCAGCATGACGGCCGGGACCGTGCCCTTGTTCTCCATCCAATGGATGGTGTCGCGGCCGGCAGTAAAACTGTCGCCCGGGCCGTATTCCTTGGCGGCGTCGCCGCGGTGGTCGATGATCTTCCCGGATAGGACATAGACCACCTCGGGCCGATCCTTGTGGCTGTGCGGCTGGTTGCCGGCACCGGGATCGTAGGTGGTGAGTTGCATGCGCAGCGCGCGGCCCTGTACGCTGTCGATCTCGGAGGCAAGATCGAGATTGAGGAGAGGCTTGGCGGTCGGCCCCTTACGGGGCTCCGGCGCCTGGGCTTGAACCGTCGCCACAGCCGCAGCTGCCAGCAAGGCAGCCGATACCGACATCGCGGTGATCGTTGGTTTCATCATCATCCTCCCTGGTGCACCGACGCCGCGCCGTTGACCGCCCGGTGGCGGGGATTATAGCCGACCGGGTGGGGCAGCGCGGCTGCAAGCCTTACGGCGGATCCCGCCGCGGGGAAATCTAAAATTTGCCGCCCCGAGCGCGGCGACACTGCGGCGAATCATGCCGGCGCGACAGCTGTCCGGCGGCGATCGAAGTTTTCGAGACGACGGCACAAACGGCGACGAGATTTCCGCGTTGCCGACAGCAAAAAGTCCGACATAAGCCATGCGGCACTCACCACCCCCACCCGATGCGCGACGAATCGAAAGGCCCGGGCGGGAACCCGGGCCTTGGTTACTGTGATGAAGTCCGATGGCGGCGGATCAGTAATCCATGCCGCCGCCCGGCGGCATGGCGGGCGCCGCGTTCTGCTTCTTCGGCACTTCGGCCACCATGGCCTCGGTGGTGATCAAGAGGCCCGCAATAGAGGCGGCGTCCTGCAGGGCGCACCGCACCACCTTGGTCGGGTCGATGATGCCCTTGGTGACCAGGTTGCCATATGCGCCGCTCTGGGCGTCGAAGCCGTAACTATACTCGGCATGGTCGAGGATCTTGCCAACGACGACGGAGCCGTCCTCGCCCGCGTTGAAGGCGATTTGGCGCGCCGGCCATGACAGCGCTTTGCGGACGATGTCAACGCCGGTCTTCTGGTCGTCATTGGCGACCTTGATCTTGTCGATCGCCTTGATGGAGCGCAGCAGCGCGACGCCGCCGCCCGGCAAAATGCCTTCCTCGACTGCGGCGCGGGTGGCGTGCATCGCGTCATCAACGCGATCCTTGCGCTCCTTCACCTCGACCTCGGTGGCGCCGCCGACGCGGATCACCGCGACGCCGCCCGCCAGCTTGGCGAGGCGTTCCTGCAGCTTCTCGCGATCGTAGTCGGACGTGGTTTCCTCGATCTGCGCCTTGATCTGGGCGATCCGGGCGTCGATGTCGGCCTTCTTGCCGGCGCCGTTCACGATCGTGGTGTTTTCCTTCTCGATCATGATCTTCTTGGCCTTGCCGAGCATGGCCACCGTCACGTTCTCGAGCTTGATGCCGAGATCTTCCGAGATCGCTTGGCCGCCGGTGAGAACCGCAATGTCCTGCAGCATGGCCTTGCGGCGGTCGCCGAAGCCCGGCGCCTTGACGGCCGCGACCTTGAGGCCGCCGCGCAGCTTGTTGACGACCAGGGTCGCCAGCGCCTCGCCTTCCACATCCTCGGCGATGATCACCAGCGGCTTGCCGGTCTGCACCACGGCTTCGAGCAGCGGCAGCAATTCCTGCAGGCCCGACAGCTTCTTCTCGTTGATGAGGACGTAGGCATCGTCCATCTCGACGCGCATCTTGTCGGCATTGGTGACGAAATACGGCGAGATATAGCCGCGGTCGAACTGCATGCCCTCGACCACGTCGAGCTCGGTCTCGAGCGACTTGGCTTCTTCGACGGTGATGACGCCTTCGTTGCCGACCTTCTTCATCGCCTCGGCGAGGAACTGGCCGATCTCGGCATCGCCATTGGCCGAGATGGTGCCGACCTGGGCGATCTCCTCGTTCGAGGTCACCTTCTTGGAATTGGCCTCGAGATCCTTCACCACTGCCTCGACGGCGAGATCGACGCCGCGCTTGAGATCCATCGGGTTCATACCGGCGGCCACCGCCTTGGCGCCTTCTTTCACGATCGCCTGGGCGAGAACCGTCGCCGTGGTGGTGCCGTCGCCGGCGAGATCGGAGGTCTTGCTCGCAACCTCGCGCACCATCTGGGCGCCCATATTCTCGAACTTGTCCTCAAGCTCGATTTCCTTGGCAACCGTCACGCCGTCCTTGGTGATGCGCGGGGCGCCGAACGACTTGTCGAGCACCACATTGCGGCCCTTGGGGCCGAGCGTTACCTTGACGGCATTGGCGAGAATATCGACGCCGCGCAGCATGCGGTCGCGCGCGTCAACGGCAAAACGGACTTCTTTGGCAGCCATGTTATTTTGCTCCTAAGCTGGATGGTCCCACATCGGGCAGGGCAAAAACCCTCCACGGGGCCGACGCCATGCATCGGCCGACCCCTGCCACCCATGTGGATTGGATTGATGGTGGATCGAACTGGTCGGACTAAAACCGATCAAGCCGCTTTCTTATGGGCCTGGGTTTCTTCCAGCACGCCCATGATATCGCTTTCTTTCATGATCAGGTATTCGACGCCGTCGATCTTGACCTCGGTGCCCGACCACTTGCCGAACAGGATGCGGTTGCCGACCTTGACGTCGAGCGGCACCAGCTTGCCGGCTTCGTCGCGCCCGCCGGGACCGACGGCGATGATCTCGCCCTGCGACGGCTTTTCCTTGGCGGTATCCGGAATGATGATGCCGCCGGCGGTCTTCTCCTCGGCATCGATACGCTTGACGACCACGCGATCATGAAGTGGACGAAATTTCATGATGTCCTCCTAAACCATTGATGATGTGCAGGTTTTTCGAGCCCCGACCGCGGACTTCGCGCCGCCCGTGCCCTCAGGGCGCGATTTAGGGCGTCGTTCGGCCGGACACAAGAGGGGGACGGAAAAAATTTGGCACTCGCAGCGGCGGACTGCTAGCAGCAGGCTCGTCCGACGAAGCGCCGCGTCAACGCGGTCTCGCAGCGCGCGCCGAGGCCCGTGGCACTTCGCTCAACGCGCCTGTCAATGCGTTGCTGAGGGAGGATATCGAACGCCTCGAAGCGACCCTGTAAGGGCGGGCCCCTTACCTCCCTCTCGCTGGGGAACGCGATACATAGCATCGATCGCATCCATAATGGCCGTGCGGATCGATGCGATCGAAATCGCCGCAGCCACGGTTTTCCTAAAAGTATCAGGACGCGCCGATGCGTGTGATGGTGCCGGGGCCCGCGGACCCGACCGCCGCCAAAAGGCTCGGCATCAGGGGTCGGAGATCGGCCAGCCTATTGGTTTTCGCCTGAAGGACGATAACGGCGATCGAATGCTCCAACAGGTTTTGTTGAAACGCCAAGTTTCGATCGACAGTCACGACCATGTCGAATTGCCCGAATGCAAGCGCCAGCAATTCGCCGTTCTTGATTCCCGCCCACCCCATCCGATGCGCTGTCTTGACGTCATGACCGACGATATCGCGTGACAGACGCCAGTCGAGACATTCGTCGAGCAAAACCCTCACGAAGCCGCCGCGATGACGCGGTCCTTGGCTTCCTCCAGAAAGGCGACGACCTGCGCCCGCGTCACCGACGGGAATCCCTCCAGAAAATCGTCGATGGACCCGCCGGCCTCCAGATAATCAAGCAGAGTCTGCACGGGCACGCGCGTCCCGCGGAACACCAGAGTGCCGCCCATCACGTCGGGGCGGCGCGACACGACGCTCATTTTCATGATGCCAAGTTACCCGTGGACTGGCGACGTTTGGAAGGATGTCGTGGAGCGATGGACCGTGTGGCGCAAGGCGCCATCCGGGTAAAGTCTGCGCCACCTCAACGCGCTTCGACCGGCGCCACCGATAAGCGCAGCCCGAGCGCCTGCAGGACGCGGATCACCGTATCGAATTCCGGATTGCCCTCCGCGCTCAATGCCTTGTAGGTAGAGGCTTTCGCGCGACAATCCCGCGTCCTTGGCGATTTGCGTCATGCCGCGTGCGCGGGCCACCGTGCCGAGCGCCTGCACAATGAATGCGGGATCCGCCGTCTCCAGCGCCTCGTCCAGATAGGCGACTATGGCTTCGTCGCTGTCGAGATAGGCTGAGGAGTTCGAAGCGGGTCGTCGTCAATGCCATGTTCCGGCCTCCAGTGCCGCCGCCAGCGCTTTGGCGGCCATGATGTCTTTTGCATGCGTGCTCTTGTCGCCGCCGCAGGGCAGCACGATGAGCGTGAGGTTTGGCGGAATTCGCCAATGAACTTGCTCTCAATGCTACTAATCGCTCCTACCTTATTGCTTCAATCAGCGCGAAAGATCGCTCGGCTTTGCCAAATTTCCCTGTATGAGAACGCAGATGATGTAGACCGGAGACGTGCCGGTATTGATGGCGTAAGCAAATAGGCCGTCTTCCATCGGAAACGGCCCTTCTTTCTTCGGGCTGCAATCGAGGACGCACAGCACGGCCACTCTGCGGTTCGTGCCGACGGCATAGCTCGCGGGTTGGGAGGCGTACCGCTTGCAGTTATCCGGCAGCAATTTTTTGGTGGGCTCGCTTTTCAGTTCAATCCTTATTCCACGGAATGACAGGTCCGTTCTTCCCCCTGTCGAATACGCCTGTTCTTCAAGCTGCGAGCCAATCGCCGGTTGCTGCCGCAGCCATGCTCGAACTTCTTTCTGAAACTCTGCCTCGGAAATGGCAGTCGGAAACTTGTTATCCTGAACCGACTGCCCCATGAGGTTAGCGAGGGGCACAAGGACCGTTAGCAGTTGCTCAAGGTCCTCCTCGGGAATCAATGGTTCAAGCCTCAACTGATTCCGCAACGCTATCAGCTTAGTGTCGATGTCGCGGTAACCGGTGTAGGGCTGGCGATTCGGTGCCGATCCATCGAGGCGGAGCGTTCGCTGCCCCGCAATCGAGATGGGTTTCTCGGTCGAGATTGGCTGAAACTCTGCCGTGTAGATGAACTCGAACGGCCGCGCCTTCAGGCTTTGCGGCGCATGCAGGATCATCCGGCCACGTTGTTTGAAGAGATACGGCGGATCGCCCGGTGGCTGTGTGAAACGAAAAGAAGGAAGATCGTAGCTGCTCGGCGGCTCTATGGAGACCGGGTTCAAGACAAGCTCGGTCGCCGTTTCGGGCCAGCGCGAGACCCGCACCGCAATGGCCAGATCGTGGTTTTCACGAGGCCGGAGCGCCTGAATTCTCTCTGCCGTCGTGCCGTTGATCGTGAATTCAACGAAAGCGACTGTCAGGTCCGGGGCTTTTTCCTTTTCTGCGGCTTCCCGTTCGCGCGTCCAGGCCGGTATTTGCGGCTCAGGATCAGCGTAAATTGCGACAGGCAGGGGAATCGCCGCGAGCTTTTCACGGAGCGCCCCGATGCCCGATAACTCAAGCTCGCCGTCGATCACCGACAGTGCCTCAATCAATTGATCCATGAATGCATCCTCTCCGGCCTCCCTGCGAAGCTGCTTTAGCCGTAGCCGCGCTGCGCGGAGAAATCGGTCTGAATCGATCGCTGCGGTAAGCGACGCCTGCTCCCATTCGATCAGCAACCGCGTCATGTCGAGTGCCGATGCCAAGGCTTTCCAACGCTTGGCGGCCGGCGCGCGTCCAAACGCTGTCGCGAGGTGCTTGGCCTCGCCGGCCAGGACTTGGAATGTCTCCACATCCGCGTTCGACGCCTCCGCCCGAAGGGCGAGGACCGCCCTAGCGCGTATGGGGAAAACTTGATCGAGAATTGCGTCTTTCGACATCCGCCTTGAACTTCTCTTGCCGCTTGGCGTTTTCCTCCCATTCCCGCGTCAACGACTCAAGCTCACCGGTACGGCCTTCCGAGATTGCTTCTTCGAAGGCAGCTGCGATTCTTATAAACGTCATGCAGATTTGGCGCGATTCATTATAGACTGTGGGTCTGAGGTTTGCGCCTGCTTCGGCCACGCTGCGCGCTTCACGCCACGCACCCACACGGGCCAATTCTTCGATGATATAGGCGGCCAGCCATGGCCTTTCCAGCGCGACCTCGACCCCGAGCTTTTCGAACGCGGCTTTGCGCGACAGGATCGCTTCGTCCGGCAGCTCCGCGAGCAGCTGAAGTTCTTCCTCATGCCGATCATCTTGGCCATCGACCTTCGAAATCAGCTTCAGCAACAGATCGGCGAATCCTTCGGTTCGGCCCAAGGCATGCCCGATGGACCGTAACTTGCCCTTAAGGTAAAGCGGATCGACGTTGAGCAGAACCTTCACGAGATACTGGCCAGCTTTACCCTTCACCTTGCCAATCCGCCGAAGCTCGTACGCTAACTCGCTCACGCATTCGACGAGAAATCGATCTTCGCCCGACTTCTGCGCGTAATGCGTTACGAGGTTGAGGAGTGCTTGAGAGGCGCGCCCCTGCAACTCCTCAGGTAACTTAAACCGTCCAAGCGCCTGAACCGCAGCTTGATGCACGACCACAAAGGGGTCCAGCAGAAGCGCCGAAAACGCTTCATAGACAAGCGGCGGAATATTGTCGTGAGCCATCTCTCCAAGCGCTTCGACGGCGTATGCCCTCACCAGAGCCGAGGGTCCTACCAATCCGTAGTAGAGAGGCGGCAATACCAGCTTGAACCCTTCGACAGTGCCGCTGAGATGTTCGATGCAGCCAAGCGCGATAGCCTGCAGGTCGTTCCGTCCTTCGGGGATATGGTCGAACAGCGCTACGACCTTTCGCATCAATGCTGGATCATCCTTCGCGGCGATACTCGCCCATTCGATCAACGACTTCATCAAGCTGATAATGGTGCTCCGCCGATTGTGGCGCTCAAGCGCTTGCAGGAAGGTTTCACGCTCCGGCGCGGGCGTTTCGTCGTGATGGCGGAGCCGGTCGTCCAGCAACAGCACGGCCCCAATGAGACCATCGATCTCTGCCCGCGCGATGTTCACCATCTGGTAAGGCCACCCCCGGAGCATCTCTTGGGCCAACCGCAAGACCTCCTCGCTTTCTACGGTCGTCGCCGCCCATAAGAGACGCTGAAAAGCGATGCGATGCACCCGCGAGGATGCCGGTACCGGCGGCTCGTCGTGACGGTAACTCAAGGCCGCTTGATATATCTTGAACGTCCGCGCCGTCGAAAGCTTGTCCGATGCCCAAATGTACTCTTGGACCAGCGCATCGATTGCGTCCGGCGAATCCTCGAAGGCTGCTACGAGCGCCTCCCGCAAGAACCGAAAGCTGCTGCGGTATTCATCGAAATCGTCGAGCAACAATTCGGCGCGCGAGAACTTCGACACCATGGATCGATAAAACGGCTTGAGCACGGCAGGATCGCGCGCATGCAACGCAAGCAGCCCTCGCGCCGCCAATTCCACTTCGTCGTAGTGGCGCGACGATAACAGGCGATCAACCCCTTCGTGGACCGCCTCCGGGTATGCAGTCCAGAGCGCTCGCAAGAGTTCTGGCTTGGCCGGTCGCTCGCGCTCCTGCCCGAACAAAAACTCATCATAAGGGTTGGCGAGTTCAATGATCGGGGGCAGAGCATCCGGTATGTGCGCCGGGTCGATATGTTCTATTCTGCTTAATAGTACGTGGGCATGGGTGTCGATGGGCCAAATCTTTCCCATAGATGCGAGAGCGAGGCGCGCGACGCGGGCGGGCTCCGCCTTCACGTGATCCAGGATCGTGAGACCGGGTTCAGTGAACCACGGCTCTTTTTCCGTGAGGTCGAAGATATATGTTACCAGCGGAGCAACAAAATGCTCAGGTGCAAGACGCGCGCTTTCGCAAAGGATGTCGCGATGGTGCTGGTCAGGCTGCTCATCAAACTCATCGATATGATCGACGAGCGCGCTGGACAACGGGCTTAGCCCCTCGCGCAAGAGTGAGCGGGTTAGCCTGCGCGCATCGTGCGCTTCAGCTTCCCTCGCTTGTGCGGCTGAGGCCTTTTGAGCTTCGACCGTGCGCTGCTGGTCGCGCTCCTGAACGAGGCTCAGGAGGTTTGGAATGCCGACCGCCTTTCGTTTCTTGCAATCGACGCAGTTGCGATCGTAGAAATCGAGCGCCGCATCGCGCAGGTTCCACGTATACATTCCCCCTGCGGTAGCGTGGTCGCATTCCAGGCCGTGGTTGCCGATGGGAAGCCCGGTTATCTGCTCGATCATGCCGGTGCCGCCGAACTTCTTGATGCGCACATGAGAGCACCAGTTGCGAACAAGCTGCATTGTGGCGCGGTTTCGCTCGCCTGCCTCGGTTGCGATTTTGAAGTCGCGGTCCACGGATAGTTTTCCTGGCGGAAGGTTTTGATAAATAATAGATAACGACAGGGGGTCGTTCACTGGTCTAGTTCGGGGCGAAATCGGACCTATGGGCAGACGATTAACGTCATTGACGTGTAGCCAACAAGATCTGGCCGAGTTGGAACGGCTCGGGCGCAGCCGCACAGAACCGGTGCGGCGCGTCGAACGCGCGCGGATCATTCTCGCCTGCCGGAGCGGCGAACCGCAAGCACAGATCGCCGCGGCAGCACGCTGAGGCGAACTCTCCCAATCGGCGGCGAGCTGGCTTCGCACACCCAAAGGTAGGCACCCCCTTTATTCGGTAGTCTCCCGGTATGGTGGCTCAGCCCTAATCCTAAAAGTCGCCACTTGCTGCCGTCCCGTCCCCCTCACCTCCCCGTCCGCGCCAGCGAATGCACCCACCCGTGCATGCGCGACTTCGCATTCGCGATATCCCGCGCCGTGAAAAAATCCTCCGGCCGCACCCGGTCCACCGGATACACGGGCCGCAAAAAATCGCTTTCGTAGCCGAACGGGACGGTGGCATCGATGCCCATGCCGCCTTCGAAGCGGGTGTTGGCGGCGGTCCATTGGGCGTTGCCGGCGGTCATGCGTTCGGCCGGCATGAAGGTTTGGCCGCGGCCGCCGGGGATCGGGTTAAGGATGTCGGTCTGCGGGTTCACGCGGGTGGTGAGGCACCACATCACGTCGTCCATGGAGTAGGGATCGACGTCCTCCGACACCGCGATCGCGAGCCGCATGCCCTGCGAGCAGCACAGCGCCGCGCCGAGGAAGTTGCGCTGCCAGCCCTCGTCGATCGGGTTGCGCTTTTTCACCTGGATGATGCAGCCGCCCCAGTCGGTCATGGCGAACGGAATCACCACGTCCTGGACGATGCCGGGCTGCAGCCGCTCGCACAGCTCGAAGATCGCAGCTTCGCGCACCGTGGTGTCGATGTTGTGCTCGTCGAGCATGTGCACGCCGAGGCAGTACATGATCGGCTTGGCGGCGGGGTTGCGCATCGTCACCGCGGTGACGTGGAAGGTCGGCGCCTTGTAGGCCTTGCCCATGTAGCCGGCCCATTCGGGGTGGAAATGGAAGCGGCCCTGGACGCCGGCCTCCTCGGATTCCGCGGTCTCGTAGCGGCGGTCGCGCGGATGCACGTAGCCTTCGAGCACCAGTTCGGCATCGGCGAGCGTGTAGGCATCGACGGTGCGGCACTTCACCATCCGGATCGGCGACCCCTGCACCGCGCCCGCGATGCCGATCTCGTCGCAGCCCATGGGCAGGATCGCGTAGTCGAAGCCGGCGCCGGCCAACAGCGTGCAGGCCGGCGGCACCCCAAAGCACATGCTCATGGGGATCGGCTGGTCGTCCTTGTAGTATTTGTTCGCCACCTGCCACATGTGGGAGCCGGGCGAAATCTGGAACGTGCCGACATTGCCCCAGCGGAAATTCATGCGGTTGTAGCCGAGATCGGTGCCGCCATCGAACTGGTCGAAGCTGATGCAGCGGATGCCGGAGCCGACGGTCAGCTCCTTCTCGTAAGTGGTGTGCCGGATCGGCACCATGAATTCGTTCACATCTTTCGGGTCGAGCACCACGTGCTCCTGCACCGGCGCCTCGCTCTGGGAAATGATGACCGGCTTCAGCGGCTTGCGGAATGCCGCGGCGATGCGGTGGGTGCGCTCCACGTCATCCTTCCAGCCGAACATCTTGTTGATGACGTTCATGTCGCCGAACAGATTGGTGATGACGCGGTGCCCCGGCTTGCCCTTGACGTTGTGGAACAGCACCGGGCAGCCGCCGTCCATGTGCTTCTGCAGGCCCGTGACTTCGAGATCGGGGTCGACCTCCTTCTCGGTCTCGATCAGGTCGCCCTGCTGGCGCAACCAGTCGAGCGTAGAGCGCAGATCGCGGCCTGCGGGGCCGGCCGCTGTCTCCGGGTGCGAGCCCGATCGGTCGCGGCCGGCTGGACGGGCTTTTCCTGGTGCACGGGCTGTTGCATGGTCTCTCCTTCGGGCGCGAGTTGGGCGCAATATGACCGGTCCGGCCGGCGCGTGGAAGGCCTTCGCCAACGCGCATCGGTGGGCCGGACCAAACATCCTTTCGCGGAGAGATGCCGCCATGGACGAGGAGCGCGCGATGCGGATAATGCGACAGATCGCGGTGGTGCTGCTTGTGGGGCTCTGCTGGGCCGGGGCCGCGCTGGCCGACGACACGCTGCGGATCGCGGTCGGTCAGCGCGGCCTGTGGGATACCGCGGTGCCGGAACTCGGCCAGCGCGGCGGCATTTTCCGCAAGCATGGCATCGTGCTGGATATTCTGTACACCCAGGGTGGCGGCGAGACGCAGCAGGCTGTCATTTCCGGCAGCGTCGAACTGGGGTCCGCGGCCGGCGCAATGGGCGTGTTCGGCGCCTATGCCAAGGGCGCGCCGCTGCGCGTCATCGGCGCCGAGACCACCGGCGGTGCCGGCCTGTTCTGGTATGTGCGCGCGGAGTCGCCGATCCGCACCTTGCAGGACACTGCCGGCAAGACGATCGCGTATTCCACCGCCGGCGCATCGACCCAGACGATCGTCAATGCCTTCATCAAGCAGTTCAATCTCAAGGCGAAGCCGGTCGCGACCGGCAATCCGGCCTCGACCCTGACGCAAGTGATGTCCGGCCAAATCGATGTGGGCTGGGCGGGGCCGCCGTTCGGCCTCGATCTCCTCGATCAGGGCAAGATCCGGATCATCGCCAATGGTGGCGACGCCATTGCGCTGCAAAACCTGACGGTGCGGTTCCTCATCACCAATGCCGCGACGCTGCGGACGCGCGAGGCCGCGGTCGGCCGCTTCATGGCGGCCTATCGGGAAACCGTGGACTGGATGTATGCGGATCCTGCCGTGCTCCGGCACTATGCGGAATTCCTCGGCATCAGCGAGGCGGCCGCCCGGCGCTCCCGCGAAGGTTTTTATCCGAAGGCCGCGCTCGAACCCGACACCATTGCGGGCATCGACGCCATCAATGCCGATGCGGTCGCGTTCAAATACATGGCCGCGCCGCTGACGCCGGCGCAGCTTGCAGACCTGATCCGGGTTCCGCCGCGGTGAGAACTGCTTCTGTCCCGCTTGCGCCGTAGGGTGGGCAAAATCGCCTGCCGCGGCGGCGCGGATTGCGCCAGAACCAACAGCGATTTTGCCCACGCGGACCTCACAGAGGGGACGCGACCGCGTGGGCAAAATCGCTGGAAGCGCTTGCGCCGGACCTTGGCGCGGAGCGGTGCGATTTTGCCCACCCTACGGTGGTTGCCGCTGCGATATCAGCCGAATCCTGCACTCTACGCCCGCCCATCCAGTATGCGCTTCAGCCGCTGCGGCGTGATCGGCAATTCCGTGATGGACCCAGGTCGGCCGATGGCATCCTCGACCGCATTGGCGATGGCGGCGCCGACCCCGGTGATGCCGCTCTCGCCGGCGCCCTTGATGCCGAGCGGATTGAGGTCGGCCGGAAAATCTTCCGTCAAGATGATCTCAGGCGTCGGCGTCTCGCAGGAGGCTGGCAGCAGATAGTCGGCGAAACTCACGCACAGCGGCTCGCCGTGCTCGCCGTAGCAAAAATCTTCCATGAGCGCGCCGCCGAGACCTTGGGCGAAGCCGCCGGCGATCTGGCCTTCGACCAGCATCGGATTGATGGCGCGGCCAATGTCGTAACCGGCGATGTAACGCTCGACGGTGACGGCACCGGTGTCGGGATCGACCTTCACCACGGCCAGATGACTGCCATAGGGGTAGACTTGGTGCTTGGTATGAAACCAGCCCTCGGCCGCCAGGCCGGGTCGCGGTCCCCGCGCATCGGCGAGCCCGGCGCCAGCGCCGCCGCGACCGCGCCGAGCGTGATCGACGGCCGCCGCGCTTTGGGAGCGGCCGGACTTCGGTCACGTGATCGTTTGAAGTCATGGCCGGGATCGTCCCGGCCATCCGCGCCTCCACTGCCAGGCGGCGGCAAGGAAGACGTGGATGCCCGCGACAAGCGCGGCATGACGCGAAGCGGGCAATTCGACCGCATGGAAATCCGCATCACACGACCACGCCGTCGACGATATCAAGCTCCTCCGGCGCGGCCTGCAACAGCTGCCCCGCCATATCGAGCGCCTTGGCGCGCAGCTTTACCGCGGCCACGTGGGTCGCCGAGGCCGTCATGACGGTCGCGCGCGACGCATGGGCGCCGATGCCGAAGGCGATGCGGTCGGTCTGGCCGTGGACCACCCGCACATTCCGGTAATCAACTCCGAGCGCCTCCGCCGCCACCTGGGCGATCACGGTCTCGAAGCCTTGGCCGATCGACGCTCCGCCGGTGACGACCTCGACCATTCCGCTCGCATCCACCGCGATCGTCACGCCATCCGCCGGCCCGAGCCCGCTCTTCTCCACGAACATTGCGACGCCGGCGCCGACCAGTTCGCCGTTGCGGCGCCGCTCCCGCAACTGTGCCTGCAGCGTGTCCCAGGACGCGTGTGCCAGCACCTTGTCGAGCAACCCCATATAATCGCCGGTGTCGTGCCGCACATCCTCGCCCAGCACCTGGAGCGGGCGGTGGAACGGCATTTCCGCCGCCGTGATGGCGTTGCGGCGGCGCACCGCGATGGAATCGAGGTTCAGCGCATGGGCGATCGCCTCGATCAGGCGTTCGCGCACAAACGTGGTCTCGTAGCGCCCCGGCGCCCGGTAGGTCGCGGCGGGCGTCTTGTTGGTGAGCCGGAAATGACAGACCGATCGATAGGCCGGCACGCGGTAAGGTCCCGGCAGAATGCCGGTCGCCATCATGGCGACGCGGGTGCCGTGGGTGCGCACATACGCACCCTGGTCATGCCAGAACTCGTCGTCGATCGCGAGAATGGTGCCGTCGGCCGCGACCGCGGCACGAACCACATGGCGCTGCTGGCGCGAGTGATTGGCGGCGACAAAATGCTCGCGGCGGTCCTCGATCCACTTGACCGGGCGGCCGAGCCGCAGCGCCGCCACGCAAACCAGCACGTCCTCCGGATAAAGCTCACCCCGCACCCCGAAGCCGCCGCCGACATCGCTCTCATGCACATGGATCGCGGAGGGCGCCCGCCCCAGCATGAGGGCAAGAAGATCGCGGATGCGGTGCGGCACCTTGGCGGCACCATGCAGTTCCAAAACGTCGCGCGCGGCATCGTAGCGGCCGATCGCCCCGCGCGTCTCGATCGGCACGCCGGTGTGGCGGCCGACCGCGAGATCAAGGCTCACGATCGCATACGCGCGCGCCATCGCGGCATCGATGTCGCCATAGCCTTGGTGCACAAGCGCGGCCTCGGTGCCGTGACCGGGCGAGAACTCGCCCGGATCGGCAGCGGCGTCGAGTAGTACCGGCAGGGTCTCGACCGTAACCGCGACGCGATCGGCGGCATCCTCCGCAAGGTAGGGATCTTTCGCGAACACCGCGGCCACCGGCTCGCCCACATAGCGCACGCGCTCCGGTTGCCAGCACCGGCTGGCGGTAGGGTTCGAGCGCCGCATTGCGGCCCTCGCGAAAATCGATCGGCGGCACGTCGGCAATATCGGCCGCGGTCCACACCGCAGCGATCCCCGGCATGGCGCGGGCAAGGGCGGTGTCCACCGCCACAATCCGCCCATGGGCCACCGGCGAGCGGACGACGCGCATATGCAGCTGATGCGGGAAGGACATATCATCGGCGAAGCGGCCGCGCCCGGTGAGCAGCGGCCGATCCTCCAGACGCGGGACGGACCGGCCGATGGTGGTGTTGCGAGGGGCGCTCATGGGCCGAAGCTCTGTTTCAGTTCGCCGTTGAGGCCGCAGCTTTCGGATATTCGGCCGGCGTCGCGGAGCCTGCGGGTGGTGCGTCCTTTGGCGTCGCATCAGCCATCGTGGCTCCCCTCAGAAATGGCTGTAGGACGGCCGCCGAAACGTGAGCACGCTGCCGCCGGCGGTGCGGAATTTCACGCCCTGCCCCGGTTCCACCGTGCCGATCCGCGTGATCGCGACGCCCGCCGCCGCGGCGTCCCGCCGGAACTCCTCGAAGCGATCAGGGGCGACCGTCGCGACGATTTCGAAATCATCGCCCCCGGTCAGCACGGTCTCGATCGCGGCCGGCTCGGCCGCAATCACCATGCCTGCGGCCGGTGACAACGGCACGTCCGCGACCGCCACCTCCGCGGCAACTCCCGAGACCCGGCATAGCTTGGCAAGATCGCCCGCAAGGCCGTCGGAAACGTCCATGGCGGCACTGGCGTAACTGCGCAGAACTGTGGCTACCGCGATGCGCGGCCGCGGCAGCAGGTAGCGGTCCAGCAGATGTTCTCGCATCGTGGCATCGAGCCGCCAACGCGCTCCGGGATCACCGGGCGGCTCGCGGCGCTCCTCCTGCCGCAGCACGAGCCCGAGCGCGGCGTCGCCAATAGTGCCGGTCACAACCACGAAGTCGCCCGGCCGCGCGCCCTTGCGCCGCACCATGGTGCCGTGGGGAACGGTGCCGAGCGCCGAAATATAAACCGTGATGGCGCCTGGGCTACGATCCGTATCGCCGCCCAGCAGCGGACAGCCATAGTGCTCGGCATCATGGCGCAGCCCATGGGCAAACGCTGCAAGCCAGTCCGGCGGCAGTCCGGCCGGCAGCCCGATGGCAAGCAGGAACCCGAGCGGCGCCGCGCCCTTGGCGGCGAGATCGGACAGGTTGATCCGCAGCGCCTTGCGGGCGACCGCGTCGGGTGGGTCTTCGGGAAAGAAATGCACGCCGCCGATGACGCCATCGGTTTTAAGCACAAGATCGCACCCCGGCGGCGGCGTGATCGCAGCGGCGTCGTCGCTCAGGTCGAAGGCGCCCGGATGGGTCGCGATCGGCCGAAAATATTTTTCGATGAGGCGATCCTCGGCCGACGCCCCGGCGGCACCATCCGCCGTCGTTGCGTCCTGCGTTTCCTGGCCTGTCACCCTCGGAATCGTTTTGCACCTCTGTTCGCGGGTAACGATTCTCGGCTTGGAACGAAGCGCTAGTGAGACTGCGCCGGAGCCGGTTCCGCCGCCCGGTTCGAACGCGCCAAATACAGTCCCATCAGCACCACGAAGATGGCACCGAGAGTGCTGCACACCAATGACACCGGCTCGAGTTCGAATTCCATGGCATGATGCCCGATCGTTCCCAACCAGGAATAATTCGTTTCCATGGACAGATTGGTGGCGCTGGACAGAAATTCGGAAATCGCCATGGTGTCCGGCCACAGGCTGGGACTGACCTGCATACCGTACATCTTGGCGATGAATTGCGCAACCATGGCATCGTCCGGCAGCAGGCCGCCGGCGATCCAGCCGAGCAGTGCGCCGCCCGCCCACACCACCCATGGAAACCGCTCGAGCAAGGCCAGAAACAGCGCGCTGCCGGCAATGACGATCGGAATGCTGATCGCCAATCCGAGCCCGAGCAGCAGGTAATTGCCCTTGGCGGCGGCCGCGACCGCGATGACATTGTCGAGGCTCATGACGATGTTGGCGACCACCACCACCCGCACGGCCCGCCACAAATCCTCGACGGCCTCCGGCGTTCCTTCCTCGTCATGCTGCTGCGGCGCGACCAGATTCACCGCGACCCAAAACAACGCGACGCCGCCGATCAGCTTGAGATAGGGCAGTTTCAACAGCGTCGCCACGACGCCGGTAAACAGAATCAGCAGCACCGCCGCGCAGCCGGCGCCCATCACCATGCCCCAGAAGCGCTCCCGCGGCGGCAGTTCCCGCACCGCCAGCGCGATCACCACGGCATTGTCGCCGGAGAGGAGGATGTTGATCCCCATGATCTGCAGCGCCGCCAGCCAGAACGCCGGCCGCGCCATCTCGGATGCGAGCATTTCCATGCCGGATTCCCCCCGATCGACCTTTGAACGCGCCGCCGGCGTTCTTCGTTAAGCTTGCGTCAAAAGATACAGGGCGGCCGGCCGATGCCATGCCGCCCCCGTTCCGGTCAGCCGACGATCTCGTTGCCGGCAAAGAATTGCGCGATTTCCTGCGCCGCCGTGGCGGCAGCATCGGACCCATGGACCGCATTCTCGCCGATCGATTTGGCGTGGGTTTTGCGGATGGTTCCGGGGGCCGCTTTGGCCGGATCGGTGGCTCCCATCAGATCGCGGTAGCGTGCGATCGCGTCGTCGCCTTCCAGCACCTGCACCACCACCGGGCCGGACACCATGAAGTCCACCAACTCGCCGAAGAACGGCCGCGCGCGGTGAACCGCGTAAAAAGTCTCCGCCTGGTCGCGGGTGATGCGAACGCGCTTCTGCGCCACGATGCGCAAGCCGGCGCCTTCGATCATGGCATTGATGGCGCCCGTTAGATTGCGGGCGACGGCATCGGGTTTGATGATCGAAAACGTGCGCTCGATCGCCATTCGGATTGTCCTTTGGAGTAACGGTTGCGGGCCGGCGCGCTTATAACGATGCCGTGCCCGACCGGCAAGGCATGGCGGCCACGACGACCTGCGCTTCCCTCCGAAAAACGGCAAAGGGCATCTAGCCATCGCTCTGGAGCAAAGGCGATCGCGAAGGTGTTAATTCACCGTTCTCTGCTCTCGGGGGTTGTCGGCGCGGATTGCCGAGTAAGCACCCGCCCGCCTGTCACAGTAGCCCAAGCATAGCGTCAAAGTCCGCACGGGCGAAAATATGAAACAGGCCGCGAGCGGCGTGCGGCCGGTAAAAACAATTTACACCCGGATTACATGCGTGCAGGGTTGTTGAAGCCTATCTGAGCTCGACGATCTTTTCACCCCTTGCAATCGCCGACACGACCGCGGGCCAAAAAATAGCCAAGCGCTGCAACAACACGCGCCGAACCGCATTGCCGGTCCGAATCCAAACAACGGCAGGTCCGGCGCGGTCCAACGCTTGCATCAACACGAAATCCTCATCCTTTGTGATGATACATGCACCCATCTCCCGAACGCGATCCCAAATCGCGCGATCCGGAATTGTTACCATGCCCAAATCGCTGACGTGGCGCGCGTCGTGGCCTTGCGACCTCAACCAATGCGCCAATGCCGGAGGCGGATTTCGCATCGACCAGAAATTTCACGGCTCGGCGATCGTGAAAATCGGATGATCGGTAGCCCGCGCCGCGAATTCAAGCGCTGCCGTAATGTCCTCATCCTCCAAATACGGATAGTCGCCAAGAATTTCCTGCCGCGTCGATCCTCCGGCCAACATCTCAAGGATGTCCTTCACGCGCACCCGCAGTCCACGGATACAAGGACGCCCGCCGCAGGTCTACGGATCGGCCGTGATACGCGTCGAAATCTCCGTCATCATGTGCTCCAATACCTGCATCGGGACCGCCAGTCGCGGTCTTCCGATCTGGGGCGACGGTGCCTTCCGGATACATGCGCAAGTGGCGCGCCCTGCACTGCTCGTGACACGGAGCAATGCGCTGGCGCTTATCGCGCCCAACGACCGCCAGCTACGCCGCCTTCGCTTCCATCTCGCCCTCGCCCTGCCGTTCCGCATCACCCGCCCGCGCGCGCGAAGAGTGATCCGTCGCGATCATGAGATACACCGCCGGCACCACGAACAGCGTGAACAGCGTGCCGATCGTGAGCCCGCTGGCGATCACCAGGCCCATGCTGAAGCGCGACACCGCACCGGCGCCGGTGGCGGTGATCAGCGGGATGACGCCGAGCACCATGGCGGCGGTGGTCATCAGGATCGGGCGCAGGCGGATGGCGCTGGCGTGTTCGATCGCTTCGCGCTTGGTCTTGCCCTGCATCTGCTGCTCGTTGGCGAATTCCACGATCAGGATGCCGTGCTTGCTGATGAGGCCCATCAGGGTGACGAGGCCGACCTCGGTGTAGATGTTGAGCGTCGCCCCGCCGACGCCGAGGCTGATGAAGATCAGCGCGCCGGCGATCGACATCGGCACCGATACCAGGATGATGAAGGGATCGCGGAAGCTTTCGAACAGCGCCGCCAGCGCCAGAAAAATAATGATCAGCGCGAAGCCGAAGGTGACGGCGAAGCCGCTCGAATTCCTTGACGTATTGGCGCGACAGCCCGCCATAGTCGATCGAATAGCCCTGCGGCAGCGTGCGCTTGGCGAGGTCCTGCAGGAACGCCACCGCATCGCCGGCGGCGACGAACGGCATGGCCACGCCCTGAATGGTCGCGCTGTTGAGCTGCTGGAAATGGTTGAGCGATTCCGGCACCGTCTTGGTGGTGATGGTGGCGATCGTGGACAGCGGCACCGCCGTCCCGCTCGCGGTGCGGATATTGTAGTTCAAGAGCTGCCTGGTATTGAGCCGGGAGCGCTGCTGCACCTGCGGTATCACCTTGTACGAGCGGCCCGCCAGGCTGAAATAATTCACGTAGCCGCCGCCGAGCATCGCCGACAGGCTGCCGCCGACGTCACTCATCTTGAGCCCAAGCTGGGCGGTCTTGTCGCGATCGATGGTGACGACCGACTGCGGCAAGTCGATCTTCAGGTCGGTGTCGAGGAAGATGAATAGGCCGCTCTTCAAGGCTTCCTGCAGGAACGCTTGCGCGACGTCGTTCAGGCGCTCGAACAAATCCGTGGTCTGGATCACGAACTGGATCGGCAACCCCATGCTGCCCGGCAGCGGCGGCGGCTGGAACGCCACCACGCGGGCGCCGGCGATGCCGCCGAACTCCTGCTGCAGCACCGGTTGGAGTTCGTTGGTGGTCTTGGTGCGCTGGTCCCACGGCTTCAATACGCCGCCGGCAATGGATTGGCCCGGAATGTCGAGCTGAAACACATGCGCGGTTTCGGGGTGTTTGACGAAGGTTTCATAGACCTGGCGCCCATACATCTGGCGCTGCTGCAGCGTGGAATCGGGGGCCGAGGTCAACAGGCTGATGATGACGCCTTGGTCCTCGGCGGGAGCGAATTCGGTCTTGGCACCGGCATAGAGGAAATAAATGCTGCCGAGGATGATGGCCGCGAACACGGTCGTGACCGGCAGATAGTTCAGACTGCCATGCAGCAGCGAGGCATAGCGGCGGCGCAGCCGGTCGAACACCCGGTCCACGAAGGCCACCAGCTTGCCCGGTCCGGCACCGCCGTGGCCTTTCAGAAGCCGCGAACACATCATCGGCGACAGCGTGAGCGCGATCACGCCCGACACCGTCACGGCACCGACCAGCGTGAAGGCGAACTCCGCGAACAGGGCACCGGTCAAGCCGCCCTGGAAGCCGATCGGCACATAGACGGCGACCAGCACCACCGTCATGGCGATGATCGGCCCGCCGAGCTCGCGCGCCGCTTGAATAGCAGCGGGGATCGGCTCCATCCCCTCCTCGAGGTGGCGGTTGACATTTTCCACCACGATGATGGCGTCGTCAACAACGAGCCCGATCGCCAGCACCAACGCCAGCAGGGTGAGAAGATTGATCGAATAGCCGAGCGCCAGCATGATGGTGAAGGTACCGACCAGCGATAGCGGAATCGCAATGGTCGGAATCAGCGCCGAGCGCACCGAGCCGAGGAACGCAAACACCACCAGGGTGACGATCGCCAGCGCCTCCAGGAGGCTGCGGATCACCTCGTCAATGGCGCTGTTCACGAATTCGGTGGAGTCGTAGACGATCTCGCCCAAAAGGCCTTGCGGCAGCTGCTCCACGATTGCGGGAAACACCGCGCGTACGCCCTTGATGACATCGAGCAGGTTCGCGGCCGGCGCCACCTGGATGCCGATGTAAACGGCCTTCTTGCCGTCGAAGCCGACCTCGGATTCATAGTCCTCGGCGCCGAGAACCACATTGGCGACATCGCGCAGCCGCACCAAAGCGGTGTCGGTCTGCTTGACGATTAGGTTTTTGAATTCCTCGACCGTGTGCAGGCCGGTCGAGGCGGTGAGGCTCACCTGCACCATCTGGCCCTTGGTGGTGCCGAGCCCGGCAATATAATCGTTCCCGGCTAGCGCTTGCGTCACATCGGTACCGGTCAGTCCATAGGCCGTGAGCTTGTTGGGATCGAGCCAGGCCCGTAGCGCAAAGACTTTCGAGCCGAGCAACTCGGCGGTCTGCACGCCGGGCACCGCCTGCAGCTTCGGCTGGACCACCCGGATCAGATAATCGGTGATCTTATTGGCGCTGAGCACGTCGCTCGAAAAGCCGATATACATGGCGTCGATCGACTGGCCGACCTTGACGGTCAGGGTGGGCTGCTGCGAGCCGGGCGGCAGCTGGTTCAGCACCGAAGTCACCTTGGTGCTGATTTCGGTGAGCGCCTTGTCGGCCTCATAGTTGAGTCGCAGGTTGACCGTGATGGTGCTCACGCCCGGCGTGCTGGTCGAGGTCATGTAATCGATGCCGTTCGCCTGAGCGATGGCATTTTCCAGCGGCGTGGTGATGAAGCCGGCGATGACATCCGGATCGGCGCCGTAGAACGTCGTCGTCACCGTCACCACGGTGTTCTCGGTGCGCGGGAATTGCAGCACCGGCAGCGAGCCGTAGGAGCGCAGGCCCAGCACAAGGATCATCAAGCTGACGACGGTCGCCAGCACCGGCCGGCGGATGAAGATGTCGGTAAAGTGCATCGGCGCACCTATTGGTTGACGGGCAGCGGATTGGCGTCCGCCGTCGGCCGGATGGTATTGTCGATCGCCACCGGCGAACCGTTATGCAGCTTCATCTGACCGGCCGTCACGATGGTCTGGCCTTCTTCGACTCCGGACAGGACCGCCACTTGGTCGCCGCGCGTCGGGCCGGTGGTAATGAAGGTTTGGCGCGCGACCAGCTGTGGCTGGCCGTCGGCGCCCTTGCCCTTGTCGTCGATGACGTAAGACCGTCTCGCCATAGGGATTGTAGGCGACGGCGGTCTGCGGCAGCGTGAGATAGCGTTGTGTGTTGCCCGCCGCGATTTCGATAGTCGCATACATTCCGGGCAGCAGTTTGTGGTCCGGATTTTTCAAGACGGCGCGGATCTGGACATTTCGGGTCGCAGCATCGACCTTTGGATTGATGGCGTTGATGGTTCCGGTGAAAGTTTGGTTCGGGTAGGTGTCGATCTTCAGCGCGACTTCCTGCTGCAGCCGGACCTGATTGAGCGCCTGCTGCGGCAGGAAGAAATCCACATAGATCGGGTCGAGCGCCTGCAAGGTCACGACCTGGGTGCCGGCGCTGATATATTGGCCGACGTCCACGGCGCGCACGCCGAGATGGCCTGCGAACGGCGCCCGCAGGGTTTTCTTGTTCACCATCGCCTGCTGCTCGGCGACCTGCGCCAGCGCATTCTTGAGGTTGGCGGCATCCGCATCGACGGTGGCCTGGCTCACGGCCTTGATTTTGTATTGCTGCTGGTCGCGCTGGTAATTGATTTGGCTGAGCGCCGCCGTCGCCTGCAGCGCTTCGAGCCGGCTGATGTCGTTCTCCGCGCGCAAGGTGACCAGCACGGCGCCGGCCGCGACATCATCCCCGGAATTGAACCGAATTTCATTGACGATGCCGGAAACCTCGAAGGAGAGATCAGCCCCATTGACGGCCCGCAAGCTGCCCACCGCTTCGATCCGGGGCTGCCAGTCCTGCATCGCGACCACTGCGGTCGACACGGTCTGCGGCGGCGTTCCCATGCTCGATATGAACTTCTTGATCATCGTGTTCTTGAATGCTTGGAAACCGAACACGCCGCCCAGCACGACGCCGACAGCAAGCAGCATAAAAAACATGCGTTTGATCATCGCCTATCTCTCCATGCGTCCGCCGCGCCGTGCGATGCAGCGCCCGGGGGGCCGCCGAAAATCATTGAATCGCCAGCAGCGGCGGTGCCCGTAGAGGCACGTCGTCGCGATTCCACCAGCCGCCGCCGAGCGCCTGGAACAGCGCCACCGTGTCGGCGTAACGGGCGGCCTGCGCCTGAGCGAGCCCGATCAAGGCCTGCTGCTGCTGGCGCTGCGCGTTCAACAGCGTGAGATATGTAATGGCGCCGGCGCGAAATTGCTCACGGGCGAGGTCGAAGCTTTCAGTGGCGGTGCGCGACGCGCGTTCCTGCGCCCGCAGCGTCACGGCGTCCTTCTCGATCGCGCGCAGCGAATCCGAGACATTGCGGAACGCGTTGAGCACGGTGTCGCGATATTGCGCACGCGCCGCTTCGTACGCGGCTATCGCCGCCTTGCGCTGGTGCAGAAGCTGGCCGCCCTGGAACAGGGGTTGCGTTATGGTACCACCGATTGTCCAAATCGCGGTGGTCGGGTTGAACAGGGCCGCGACTTTCCCGGCCGCGTAGCCATAGTCGCCGGTGAGGTTGATCTGCGGCAAGAGATTGGCGGTTGCGACGCCGATGTTGGCGCTGGCTTGGTGCAACTGCTCCTCGGCGGCGCGAATGTCAGGGCGCTGCTCGATCAGTCGCGACGGGACGCTGAGCGGCAATTTCTGCGGCAGGGTCAGCACGGAAAGCGTAAAGGCTTTGCGATCGGCCTCACTGGGCAATCGCCCGCTGAGAGTAGCTAGCAGACTGCGCTGCTGCTCTAGCTGTTTTTCGAGCGGCGGCAAGGTCGCCTGGGTGGCGGCGAGTTCGGCCTCCTGCGCCAACACGTCGGATTTCGCCGCGCCGCCGAGATTGAATTGCCCTCGCAAAACTTCGAGCTGATCGGTCTCGCTCTTGATGATGTCCTGCGTGGCTTTGATTTGGCCACGCAGCGACGCCTCCTGGATCGCGGTTTGCACCACGTTCGACGTGAGGGTCAAAAACGTGGCTTCAACCTGAAAACGCTGGTAGTCGGCCTGCGCTTGGCTCGCCTCCAGCGCCCGCCGCTGCCCGCCCCAGACATCGATCAGATACGAAACGTTCACGGTCGGATTGAACAGGTTGAAGATGAACGGCGGCCCGGTTCCGCCGAACTCCGCCGGCGAAAACTGCTGGCGTTCGGGTGCCCCCTGGAGATTGAAATGCGGCAGCAAATTCCCAGCCTGGGCGGCCCGGTTTTCCTGCGCCTGTCGCAGCGTCGCCTGCGCGGCTTCCAGGTTGGCGTTCTCCGCGATGGCCTGCTCGATCAGCCGGTTCAGGTGAGGAGAACGAAACAGCGCCCACCATTCGGCGGGGATGTCGCGCCCGTCCACAAAACGCTGGGGATTCCCGCCCTTGGTGTCGGCCCCCACGGTCTTCTCAGGTAACGGAGTATCAGTATAGCGCGCGACCTCCGGCACCGGCGGGGTGGCAAAATCCGGCCCCACCGCACATCCGGCCAATGTCGTGAAAGCCATTGCCACCAGCAGGCTGAGGGCGGCTTCTGGCAAGCGACGGACCGCGATCCGCGCGTTGGCAGCGCGGTAACCTTGCGCCTTTTCCAAGCTCGCCCTGTCCATCTGGTCTACCCGTGCCAACAACGCCACTTCCGGGACCTGCATTACCTGAGAAAACTAAACCGTTCAGTTTTTTTTCTCTTGCGATTGTGGCGGCCCTATGTCAATCAAGAACCTGGAACAATGTTAGTCAACGTCTGCGCCCGTCTTCGTCGAGCGCGTGTCCCGGTGGTCACAAATCCGTCTGTGTACAAATCCGTCTTTGTGAAAGAGTCGCTCCTGCGATGAGCGCATCCGCTCCTGTCAATGCCAAAGCGACACAGTCGGGCATCGCACCGGCAGATGCTGGAAGCTATGAAAGTGGCAACGTCAAGGTGCGCCGTATCCTCGCTGCCGCCCGCAAAATCTTCATGGAGGAGGGCTATGGCACCGCCAGCATGGATGCAATCGCCCGTCAAGCAGCGGTGTCAAAGGCAACCCTCTACGCGCATTTCGCCGGCAAGGACGCCCTGTTTGCAGCGCTGATCGTCGCGGAATGCCGGCAGTTGTCAGATCGGATCGGCTGCGGTGCACTCGATGAACCCGACATCCGTGTCGCGCTGCTGCAGGTGGCGCAGGATTTCAACCAACTCCTGTGTACCGGCGATGGGCTGACCATGTGCCGTATCGTGGTTGCCGAGGTGCCGAGGTTTCCGGAACTCGGGCGCATCTTCTACGATAGCGGTCCCAACGTCATGATCGACCGTATTGCTGACATCCTGCGCCGGGCGACCGACCGCGGGCTTTTGAGCCTTCCCAACCCGCGCATCGCGGCGATCCAGTTCATTAGCCTCATCCGCGGCGAGTCCCATCTCACCCGGGTGCTTGGCCTGAGCGCCGCGTCAACTAGTCTCGGCCGAATATGTGGAGGCGAGCGTGGATTTGTTTCTGGCAGGGTATGGGGTTGCGAAGCGCAGCGGCTAGGGTGAGAGCGGACCTGCGAGAGTGTAACCGCGGGGCTTCGCAACGGCTCCCGTGCCTCGCCTTCCACCCAAATCAATTTGCGGCCCGCGCGCACGCGTTCTGGCTTCGCTTAATGCTTTCGCTCGGCAGTGTTGCGATCGATGCCGCACCGATGCGTGGCGTTCGTGGTTGAACGCATTTTGGTGCGTACACGACGGACCCGAGACCTTCGCGAAAGAGTGATTTCCTTCCCGGCGGCCTCCGCTTAGATACGCGAGGTCGTTATCCCCGTGACGGAGTTGTCTATGACCCAAGTTCTCGGTGAATCGCGCGATGACGCCCGCCCTCACGGCCAGATCGTTGATTCGCAGACCGCTCCTGGTGCCATCGTGGCGACTCTGAACTACGTCGTAGACGACGGCACCAAGATTTTCACCGAGACCGCGGCTCCGGGCGCGACCGATGTGCGCACCGGCGGCAAGCCGGACCCGCGCCAGGTGACGATCCACAACGGCCGCCCTCAAGCGAACGACTTTTCGCTCGATCGCCACGGCTTCCGTTTCGTCGACCACGAAACCGACGTCGGCGACTTCTTCGATCAAGCCCAGGTACGCGGCACTTATTATGCCGAGATGGAGGCCTTGGTGAAGGCGCAGAGCGGTGCCTCGCGGGTGGTGGTGTTCGACCATACGCTGCGCACTGCCGACGATGCCGAGCGCGAAGCCCGCCGGATTCGCGAGGTGGTGACGCGGGTACACAACGACTATACGGAATGGTCGGCCCCGCAGCGCGTTCGCGACATCCTCCCCGACGAAGCCGACGATTTGTTGCAGCGGCGCTTCGCCATCATTCAGGTGTGGCGCCCGATCCGGCATCCGGTCGAAACCTTCCCGCTGGCGATCTGCGATTCCCGCTCGGTGCCGTTTTCGGATTTCATCATCTCGGAGCGGCGCTATCCGAATCGGATCGGCCAGACCTATGCGGTCGCATACAATCCGGCCCACGCTTGGTATTGGTTCCCTCGCATGCAGCGCGACGAGGCGCTGGTGTTCAAGGTTTACGATTCGCTGCGCGATGGCCGCGCCCGCTGGACCGCACACACCGCCTTCCAGGACCCGACCGCGCCGCCCAACGCACGACCGCGCGAAAGCATCGAGATTCGCACGCTGGCGTTTTTCTGACTTGAATACCTTGATACGGGCATATGGAATCGGGCGACACGCCTGCAGTAACGCGCTTGCGCGGGGCTTTGCGGTCGGGATCGTGGTCGACAACGTCGTTCCTGATGCATCCGGCGTCACTCAATCGCGCGAGAGAGCGTAAAGGTGGCGGCCACCGGCATTGCGCAGTGCGGCCCGCTTCGATATACGAACCGCCAACACACGTGGGCGGCGCGCCGGGGTTCAGGCGAGCATCATTGCGCGCATGCGCGCGCCCGGCGAAGGCTCCTTCAGGAAGTGGATCGATGTCCGACACGTTCGATACGGTCGCCAATATCATTGCCGAGACCTGCGACATTCCCCGCGACACGATCAAACCGGAGAGCCACGCCATCAACGATCTCGGCATCGACAGTTTGGATTTTCTCGATATTGCCTTCGCGATCGACAAGGCGTTCGGCATCAAGTTACCATTGGAGCAGTGGACCCAAGAGGTCAATGACGGCAAGGCAACCACCGAACAATATTTTGTGCTCGCCAACCTGTGCGCCCGCATCGACGGACTTGTAGCGGCGAAGGGGACATGACCGCCAGCGCCGGATCGTCCTCCCATGCGGCTTGAATATTTCCAGCTCATCGACCGCATCGTCGCGCTGGATGTTGACGCCGGAACCGTGACGGCACACGCCGTGGTGCCGCAGACCAGCACGATTTTCGAAGGGCATTTTCCCGGCCATCCGCTGATGCCGGGCGTCCTCCTGATCGAAGCGATGGCGCAGACCTCCGGCTGGCTGATCATCGGCATCACAAAATTCGAGCGGATGCCGTTCCTGGCGGCGGTGCGGGAGGCAAAATTGCGCACCTTCGTGTCGCCCGGACAGGCCCTGACGCTCACTGCAAGCCTCCTTCACGAAGGTTCCGGGTTCGCGGTGACCAGGGCCGCCGTGGCGGTGGACGGCAAGACGGTGGCCAACAGTGATATCACCTTCCGCGTGATGGCGTTTCCGGACCCGCAATTCCGCGCCACGATGCTGGAAACGGCGGAGCGCATCGCGTTCCCGGTCACGGCTCATGCCTGAGCCTCCGTCCGAGCCTGCGGGCGATCGATCCGAATCGGCGGCTGGCCGCGGAGCCGCGCGGCAACACAGCACCGGTCGGGAAACCTGGATCACCGGCATCGGAATACTTTCGTGTCTGGGCGAAGGGCCGCAGGCACACTGGCAGGCGTTCGCCGACCGCAAGCCTGGCGCCGACACCAGCCATTACGCCCCCTACGTGGTGCATCCGCTCCCCCCGATGAGCTTCGACGCGCAGATCCCCAAGAAGGGCGATCAGCGCCAGATGGAGCCCTGGCAGCGCATCGGCGTCTACGCCGCCGGGCTTGCGCTCGACAGCGCCGGCGTCAAGGGCAACACCGACATTCTCGGCCGCATGGATATGATCGTGGCGGCGGGCGGCGGCGAACGCGATCTCAATGTCGATGGCGCCATCTTGTCCGGGTTGCCCAAGGCGGGTGCTGAAGCGGGCGATCATGACCGTTTCCTCAACGAGCGGCTGATGAACGACCTGCGTCCCACCCTGTTCCTGGCGCAGCTGTCCAACCTGCTGGCCGGCAACATCTCGATTGTCCACGGCGTCACCGGCTCCTCCCGCACTTTCATGGGCGAGGAGTTCCGCCGGCATCGATGCCGTGCGGGTGGCGGCTGCCCGCATCGCGGCGGGCCAGAGCGAGATTGCGCTGGTGGGTGGTGCGCAGAACGCCGAGCGCAAAGAGATGCTGATGCTCTACGCGTTCGGCGGCTTTGCACTGAAGGGTCCGTTTCGACCGGTGTGGGAACGGTCAGCGCAGCCGGGCTTCGCCCTTGGCTCCATGGGGGCGTTCTTGGTGCTCGAATCGGCATCGCATGCGCAGGCCCGCGGCGCTAAACCGCTGGCCCGACTCGCGGCCGTCGTCCATGCGCATGCCGACCGCAATGCCTCTTCCGTGAAGGACTCGCTGGAACAATTGTGGCGACGCCTGCCCGCAGTGCAGCGTGCCGGCGCCGCGTTCATTTCCGGGGCGACCGGCGCCGAACCTGCCACCAGCGAGGAACGCGCCTTCCTTCACGACCATCCTGATCTGGCCGTGCGCACCACCGGGACCGCGATCGGGCATGGGGTGGAGCCGCAATTCGCCATGAATATCGCTTTGGCGGCAGTGGCGCTCGAACGGAGGACCCTGTTTCCGCCTGTCGATCCGTCGGAGCGGCCGATGCCGGGTGCCCTCACACAGGCCGTGGTCAGCGCCGTCGGCCACTGGCGCGGGGAAGGATTGGCTTTGGTCGAGGCGATCCGATAACCGCGTTGTGATAGCGTGCAGCCGTTCGCCGACGCTGCGTTAAGGGAATCCCATGGTTGAGCTGCGCGACAAGGCCGGACGCCCAGTCGTCGTCGTCACCGGAAGCGGTGTCGTCACCTCGCTCGGCGCCGGCAAGGCCGATAATTGGCGGCGATTGACGGCCGGCGAGTCAGGCATCCGGGCGATCACCCGGTTCGGCACCGAGGGGCTGAAGACCAAGGTCGCCGGCACGGTGGATTTCGTGGCGCCGGAACCCTATTCGGCGCCCGACCTGTCGGAGCGGCTTGCGGAACTCGCCGCCGAGGAAGCGATCGCGCAATCCGGGCTGGGTGCGCGCGGCCATTTTCCGGGGCCGCTGTTTCTCGCGGTAGCGCCGATCGAGATCGAGTGGCCGCAACGCGAGGCGCTGGCCAAGGGATCGGGCGCTAACGAAGCCGTCAGCTATGATGATTTGTTGCGGGCCGCGGCGTCTGGACGTTACCGCAACTTTCATCGGCGGTTCCTATTCGGCTCGGTTGCCGAGGGGCTGGCGGCGACCTTCGGCACCCAAGGCGCGCCGATTTCGCTGTCCACCGCCTGCGCGTCGGGGGCTAGCGCGATCCAGCTCGGGTTAGAGGCAATCCGGCGCGGCGAGACCGATTCGGCGCTGTGTGTGGCGACCGATGGCTCGGTCAATCCGGAAAGCCTGATCCGGTTTTCGCTGTTGTCGGCCCTGTCGGTGCAAAACGACCCGCCTGAAGCGGCGGCCAAGCCGTTCGCCAAGAACCGCGACGGCTTCGTGATGGCGGAGGGTGCCGGTGCCGTGGTGCTGGAAAGCTATGATGCCGCGGTGGCGCGCGGGGCGCGCATTCTCGGCGTCATCGCCGGCTGCGGCGAACTGGCGGACAGTTTTCACCGCACCCGGTCGAGCCCGGACGGCAAGCCGATCATCGGCTGTATCAAAAATGCCATCGCGGATGCCGGGCTCATCCCGGACGATATCGACTACATCAACGCCCACGGCACCGGGACGCCAGAGAACGACAAGATGGAATGCCTGTCAGTGTCCGCCGTGCTGGGCGAGCGCGTCAAGGATGTGCCGATCTCCTCCAACAAATCGATGATCGGTCACACCTTGTCGGCGGCCGGCGCCGTCGAAGCGGTAATTACCCTGCTGACGCTGGAGCATCAGCACATCCCGCCGACCATCAACTACCAGCTGCCCGATCCCGCCATCCCGCTCGACGTGGTGCCGAATGTTTCGCGCGACGCCCATATGCGCTACGCGATCTCGAATTCCTTTGGATTTGGCGGCCAGAACGTATCGCTCGTGCTGGCGCGAGAGCCGGGATGATGAAACGGCCGGACGCATGATCGGCGCGCCGGCTTTGGTTCCTGGGTAACGGGGCCGACGCACGGCGATCTATCTTGCAACGGCCGGTTGCGCCTGGTCAGCCGGCCGCTCCCAGCGCCGGCTTGCCCAAGATCATATCCGCGGCCTTTTCCGCCATCATCAGCACGGCCGCGTTGAGGTGGGCGGAGGGCAGGTCCGGCATCGCAGAGGCGTCAACCACGCGCAGCCGCTCGACACCGCGCACGCGCATTTGGGCGTCGAGGACGGCATCGGGGCCGGCGCCCATCGGGCAGGTCGCGGCCGGATGGTGCGCCGTGACGGCGGTGCGGCGGATGTAGGCGTCGATCTCGGCGTCGCTTTTGGCGTCCACGCCGGGTGCGGCCTCCGTGCCGCGGAACTCGTCGAGCGGTCTTTGGTAGGCAACCGCGCGGGCGAGCCGAAAACCTTCCCGCAGCTTCGGCAGATCGCCGGGCGCGGTGAAGAAATTGTAGACGATTCGCATCGAATCGCGCGGATCGGCAGAGCGCAAAAGGATTTCCCCGCGGCTGTCCGGGTGCAGCAGTGCCGGACGGATCGCGAAGCCGTCCGGGCGCGGCGGGTGGATGAACGGAAACCACAAATGCGCATCGGGGGCCGCGCCACGAAACATGAACTCGATATCCGGCACGCTGAGTTCCGGGCTGGTTTTGATGAAGGCATGCAGCCCACCCGGCACCACGGTGCCCGGACCGGTGCCGAACAGGTAGGCCTGAATCATGGCGATCGCCATGCGGTCGGCGCGTAATTGGCGGTGGAATGGGCCGGGTTCGCGGCGCGTGAAGGCCAAAAACACCGCCAGATGATCCTGCAGATTGCGGCCGACGGGCAAATCCACGACGGGATCGATCCCCACGTCGCGCAAATGCGCGGCCGGCCCGATACCGGACAGCAACAGCAGCTGCGGGGTGGAGAAGGCGCCGCCGGCGACGATGACGTCACGCGCGGCTTCCGCCCGCGCCAACCGGCCGTCCTTCACGTAGGCGACTCCCGTCGCGGTGGTACCGCGTAAGTTCACGCGCGTGACCAGCGCCCCGGTCTCGACCGTGAGGTTGCGCCGTTTCATCGCGGGCTTGAGGAACGCGGTCGCAGACGAGGAACGGCGGCCGTTGCGGATGGTGTACTGGCTGCGGCCGAACCCTTCCGCATGCGCGGCATTATAGTCCGCCGTCACCGGCAGGCCGGCGGCCTTCGCCGCCGCGATCCAGGCCGGATAGAGCGGATCGGCGGTGCGAGCAAATTCGGTGCCGAGCGGACCGTCGCCGCCGCGCCACGCACTGGCGCCGCCCGCAAAAGTCTCGCAGCGCTTAAAATAGGGCAGCACGTCCGCGTAGGACCAACCGGTTGCCCCTTTCTGCGCCCAGCGGTCGAAATCGCCTGGATGGCCCCGCGTATAGGCCATGACGTTGACGGATGACGACCCGCCCAGCACCTTGCCGCGGCTTGCCTCGATGACGCGGCCGTTCAGGTTCGGATCCGGTTCCGTGGTAAAACCCCAGTCGAACATGCGGTGCTGATGGAGCTTGCCCATGCCGATCGGCACATGGATATATGGGTGCCAGTCGCGCCCGCCGGCCTCCAGCAGCAGGACCCGCGCGCCGGTATTTTCCGTGAGCCGATTTGCCAGCACGCACCCGGCCGAACCGGCTCCGACAATGATGTAGTCGTAGTGCATCGGTCCTGAAGTTCCTTATCGTCCTTTGCGCGTCGCATTGCGGAACCTGTCATGGGGCCGCCCAAAGACCGGCCCCAGCGGCGATATTTTGCCGAGGTTGTGAACCGGACCCGCTCGCAGGTCTTCAATTTCCGCACGACGCTGTTGACTCGCCGGGCATTTATACCGATCTTATAGCGCTTCCGCGGCACCACGTCAGGCGAGACCCGCATCTGGGGCTTTTGACCTTTTTCGCACGTTGGCGCCGGGAACCGTTGCAATAGGAAAGGGAGAAGACAGCCATTCGTCGTCCAATGAGAGCCGCGCAGCCCGTTACCAAAGACGGTCCGCGCATTAACGATGACATCCGCGAACGCGAGGTGCGTCTGATCGACAAGGACGGTGCCAATCGTGGCACGGTTCCCATTGCCGAGGCGTTGTCGATAGCCCAGGAGGCCGGCCTCGACCTTGTCGAAATTTCTCCGAATGTTAAGCCGCCGGTCTGCAAACTGCTCGATTTCGGCAAATTCAAATATCAGGAGCAGAAGAAACAGGCGGAAGCCCGCAAGCGGCAGAAGATCGTCGAGGTCAAGGAAGTCAAGTTTCGGCCCATGATCGACGACCATGATTATGACGTGAAGATGCGGTCGATGCTGCGCTTCTTCGAGGAAGGCGACAAGGTCAAAGTGACACTGCGCTTCCGCGGCCGCGAAATGGCCCACCAGGAACTGGGAATCAGACTGCTCGAACGCCTGAAGGGCGATACCGATAAGGTCGCCAAGGTGGAGATGGACGCCCGGTTCGAAGGCCGCCAAATGATCATGGTGCTGGCGCCGCGATAGTGCGCTTCGTCGCGCCGACCGCAGGGAGCAAGTCTTATGAAAACCGCGATTTACGCCGTGGCGGCCGCATTGGCCGCCGCGTTGGCGCCCGCGGCCGGCGCCGCTGAGATCAAGATGATCGCCTCGAATGCCGTACGCGAGCCCTACCGGGAGCTCATACCGGTATTCGAGAAAGCAACCGGTCATCGCGTCACCATCGACTGGGGCGGCACCGTCAACATCGTTAAGCGGGTGGCGGGCGGTGAAGTCGCCGACATCGTGATCATCCCGGCCGGGCGCGTAGACGAATTCGTCAAGGCCGGCAAGCTGTCGAACCGCGTCGATGTGGCGCGATCGGGAGTTGGCGTGGCAGCGCGTGCCGGCATACCGCGGCCCGATGTTTCGACCGCTGCGGCGCTGCGCGACAGCCTCATCGCCGCCAAATCGGTGGTGCTTTCGTCAGGGCCGAGCAGCCTTTATCTGCCCACCATGTTTCAGAAGATGGGCATTGCCGACCAACTCAAGCCGAAAATCCTTCAGATCGGGCCGGGCCTTGGGGTTGGCGACGCGCTGGCGCGCGGCGAGGGCGACGTCGGCTTCACCCAGATGAGCGAATTGATGTCGGTCAAGGGCATCCAGTATCTCGGGCCGCTGCCGGCCGAGGTGCAGTCGATCACGGTGTTTGCGGCGGGCATTCACACGGAGGCCGCGGCGGCCGACGCCGCGCGGGCGCTGCTGCAATTCCTGACCGGCCCGCAATCCGCCCAGGTTCTCAAAAGCCACGGATTGGCTCCGGGCTGACGACAGGCCGGATCCGAGTAGCCGTGCAGATGGGCATAGCGAAGCATGCCCACCGTTTGCGTGTGGCAGCAGTTTTTCAAATTTTGATCTGCGTTAGTTTGTCGGTTGGATATCCGTGGATGGAGACAATCTTTCCGGTTTCGCTATCCGTGTAGACGAAGGCGGCTCCCTCGATGCGATATTGGCCCTTCCATCCGATCGCGAAGGTGGCTTCGTTTTCCTCAAAGTGGAAGGGCTCTGGGTCGCCATCGCGGGCCAGCCGCGCAGCGAGCCGATCGGAGGGGTCGAGCAGCCACGCGTCGCCGGTTTCGGTAGAGAACAGGATCAACTGGCTCACGGTTACGATGCGCCCGTCGCGCTCGGCGGCCCGTTCCTGAATGTAGCAAACCTCGTCCGCGAGACGAAAGCTCTTGCTATGCACCCTGCGGCGGCTGGTCCCGCCCCTGACCAGTTTTCCACCCCTCGTGGAGTATGCCATGGACCTACTCACTGTATCGTTGGATGACAGGTGCTGGCGTTGCACCTACCACGGCTTCGTCGCCCTTGGGTTATCGCCGGCCGGCGGCGCGAAGATGCGCCTATGTGCTCCCTGCACACGCTATCGATAGTTAAAGCCGCCAAAGCGCTCCTGCCACATACGTTCCCCGATGAAGCAGGAGACGCGGATCTTCTTTTCCGCGACCGGAATGGCGCGCAGCGCCGGTTCGCGGCCGGCGATCTCCTGCACCAGCTTGGTGCGGGTGGCTTCGCGGAACTGGTCGCGCTCCCGGATCGGGATCATGAACGAGCCGGGTCCGCCGATCACGCAATCCTCGTAATATTCGTCGAGATTTTCGATATCCATGGTGGCGGCCGACGGCCGTTTGAGCAGGATCGGCAGGCCGTTGATGGTGATCCCCTGCTCCAAAGTCTGGTCGCGCGTAATGGTCACCGGCGGGCCTTGATTGTTGACGCCGTCGCCCGACACGTCGATGACGCGGCGCAGCCCATTGAAGCCGGCGGTGCCGAACAGCGGCATGGCATAGCGCAGGGCGCCGGAAATCGAGGTGCGATAGGCGCGCCGGTATGGCGCTGCCGCGATCTCGTCGGTGAAAGCTTTTGCCGTGGCGGGGCCGTCGATCAGCCGCCACGGAACGACGGTCCGCTGGTCTGCGGCGCCCGCCCATTCGAAATACGTGATGGCGATTTTGCCGAACGCGCCCTGGCGCAAGGCGTTGAGAAATTCCGGCGAATTCAGTCCGGTGATGTACCCCTCGCGCTGCAGCGCCTGTTCATCGGGGTCCATGGAATAGGACACGTCAACCGCGATCACGAGTTCCACATCGACGTTAGCCGGCGCCGCGGCCGGCGGCTTGCCACGCATTTGCGCCGCCGCTGATGCGATCGGCGGATGTCCGGTAGCGGCCAAGCCGAAGGCCAGGACCACAGCGCTGCAGAGTGCGGTAGCGAGAGATACAAATGCACGCATGATCGTCTCCGCCCGTGATGACGCCATCGTGACACGGCTAAAGCCGCAAGAAAAGTGCCATTGGGTGCGCGATGCGGTAGGTCGCATCGTTGGGTCGGTTGGATCAGGTCATTGCCGACCCCAGCGGCAGAAATTCATCGTCATGCCCTTGACATGCGAGGAGGTGGCCGCGTTCAAGCTCAATCTCACGCGCATCAACCCACACCAACTCCGGACCGTTCCATGCCAGAGGCTCCGCTGCCCACCGTCAAGGCACTGTTCTTCGATGTGTTCGGCACCCTTATGGAGTGGCGCACCAGTATTGCGCGCGAGGCCAAGACGGTGCTGGAACCGCTCGGCCATAACGTCGATTGGCTCGCCTTCGCGGATGCCTGGCGCGATGAGTATCAACCCGCCATGGATGAAGTCCGCACCGGGCGCATCCCGTTTTGCAAGCTCGACGTGCTGCATCGACGCAATCTCGATCGCATCCTCCCGAAATTTGGGATCGGCGGACTTTCCGAGGAAACCGCGGCCCACCTCAATCTCGCGTGGCACCGCCTCGACGCGTGGCCGGATGTGGCACCGGGCCTCGACCGGCTCAAGCGCAAGTTCCTGCTGGCGCCGGTTTCCAACGGCAACATATCCCTGATGGTCGATCTCGCCCGCCGCAACGGCCTGCCCTGGGACGCGATCCTCGGCGCCGAAATCGCCGGCGATTATAAGCCGAAGCCGCGGGTGTATTTGGCCGCCGCCGAGGCCTTCGATCTCGCGCCCGGCGCCTGCATGATGGTGGCGGCGCACATGAAAGATTTGACCCACGCCGCCGCGTGCGGGCTGCGCACCGCGCACATCGCGCGTCCGAACGAACGCGGCCCCGGGCGTGGCGAAGCGGCCCCGTCCGGCCCGGTCGATTTTGCAGTTGGCGGCTTGACGGAACTCGCGGGGAGGTTGGGTGTCTAGGCACCGATCCTGCACGGTCCCATGATCCTGCTGGAACACGACGCCAAGTGGCTGCTGGCGGAGCATGGCATCGCGGTGCCGCACGGCGTTCTCGCGCGGATGGCGGGCGATGTTTCGGCGGGCTGCGCGCCGCCCGTCATGGTCAAGGCGCAGGTGCCGGCAGGTGGACGCGGCAAGGCCGGCGGCATCGTCATGGCGGCCGATCAAGCGGCGATCGCCGCCGCGATGGCGCGCATGATCGGTGCGACCATCAAGGGCCATCGGGTGCGGGAATGCCGAGTGGAGGAAGTGGTGCGGGGCCACGAATGCTACGTCGGCCTCGCGCTCGACGCGGCCAGCGGCGGCGTCGATGTGCTGCTGTCGGCGCGCGGCGGCATCGATGTCGAGGCCGCAGGCGAGCACATGCTCACGGCCCGTGCCGCGTTCGATACGGCCGCATGCACCGAGGCGGCCTTGTGGCTCGCCGCGGCGATGCCCGAGCCGCTGCGGACGGCCGTTCGCGATGTCGCGCCGCGACTGGTCGCGCTGTTCTTCGCGCTGGAAGCGACGCTTGCGGAAATCAATCCGCTGTTCGTGCGTCCCGACGGCACCGCAATCGCCGGGGATGCCAAGCTGTGCATCGACGACAACGCGCTTGCGCGCCAGCCCGCCCTCGAGGCGCTGATCCGGCGCCGCGCGGAGGCTTATCCTGAAGTGGCCGGCAAGCTCGACAGCGGCTTCGACTTCACGGTGCTGGACCGCCAAGGCGACATCGGTCTCGTCACTACCGGCGCCGGGCTTACCCTGCAGCTGGTCGATGAATTGACGGCGCGCGGCTGCCGGCCGTTCAATTTCTGCGACATCCGCACCGGAGAATTCCGCGGCGATCCGGCCCGGCTGATTCGGGTGTTTCGGGCGATGGCGGCGGCGCCGGCGATCAAGACCATCCTGATCAATTTCTTTGCCGGCATCACCGATCTCGGCGAGGTCGCGCGCCTGATCGAGCGCGCCTTGCGGGCGGTGCCGGAACTTGCGGTCCCGATCACGGCACGCCTCATCGGCAACGGCTATGCGGAGGCCGCCGCCGTGCTCGGCGCCATGACGCCGCCGCTCACGGTCGAGCCCGACCTTGAACGCGCGCTCGATCGTGTCGTTGCCGCCGCGCGAACGGACCGCGCATGAATGACACGTCGCTGCCGGTTGCCATGTTGACGCAACTTCTCCTGTGCCCCGATCTTCCGGTCCTGGTGCAAGGCATTAACGGGCGTGCCGGGCGCACCCACACCCGACTGATGCGCGCGTATGGCACGAACATCGTCGCCGGTGTGTCGCGATCGGGGGGCGGTGTTGACGGCGTTCTGGTCTATCCTACCTGCGCCGAGGCCGTGGCTGCGACGGGTGCCGTCGCATCCGTCGCCATGGTGTCGCCGCTGGCCGTCGCCGCCGCGGTCGAAGAAGCCGTCGCGGCCGGCATCCGGCTGATCATCACCGTGGCCGAAGGCATGCCGGTCGCGGATGCGATCCGTACCCGGCGGCTGGTGCAATCGGCCGGCGCGTGCTGGATCGGCGCCTCGACGCCGGGCGTCGCGATTCCGGGCCGCTGTAAGCTCGGCTTTCTCCCCGATGTGGCGCTGAGCCCCGGCCGCCTCGGCGTGATGTCGAAGAGCGGCACGCTGTCCTACGAGGTCTGCTATCGCCTGGCTTCGCGCGGGCTCGGCCAGAGCCTGTGGGTCGGGGTCGGCGGCGATGCCGTCAAGGGCACGCGGTTTTGCGATCTGCTGCCGGTGTTTGCCGCGGATGCGAACACGGCAGCGGTCGTGGTCATCGGCGAGATCGGCGGATCGGAGGAAGAGGAACTTGCCGCCGCCATCCGGGCGTCAAAGTTCGCCAAGCCGGTGTTCGCCCTCGTGGCCGGCCGCACCGCTCCGGAAGGGTTGACCATGGGCCACGCCGGCGCCTTGGTGCGCGGCAACATCGGCACCTTCGAATCCAAACGCGCGGCACTCACTGCGGCCGGTGTCGCCGTATCCGGCCGCATCCAGGATCTGGTCGATGCGGTCGTCGCGGCGTCGGCATCGTTCCGCGGAGACCCAGCCTGATGGTGAAACTGACCGAAGAACAGCGACGCATGGTGGCGAGCGTCCGCGCGCTGGCGCAGGCCGAGTTCAAGCCGCGCGCCATCAAATGGCTGGACGGCACGTTTCCGTGGGAGAATATCCGCGCGCTCGCCGACCTCGGCGTGCTCGGCATGGCGGTGCCGGAGGAATTTGGCGGCCTCGGTGCCACCGTGCTTGACACCGCGCTGGTGCTCGAGGAGATCGCCAAGGTCTGCTACGTCACCGCCATGGCGGCGCTCGGCGAGGTCGGGGTACAGACGCGGATCATCGCGACCTATGCGCCGGAACATATCAAGCGCCAGATCCTGCCCGGCATCTGCGCCGGCACCCATATGCTGGCGATCTGTATGACCGAGCCCGACGCCGGCACCGATGTCGCCAATTACCGCACCAATGCGGATATCCGCGGCGACCGGCTCGTGCTCAACGGCGCCAAGACGCTGATCAGCCGCGCCGACGAAGCGGCGATGTTTGTGGTGTTCTCCCGCATCGACCGCGTGCCGGGGCGCGGGGGCATCGGCTGCGTGCTGGTTCCGCGCGACACGCCGGGGTTCGCCGTGACGGGCCGCTACCACACCATGGGCGGCGAGTATCTGCACGAAGTGCGGTTCACGGATTGCGAGCTGCCGCTCGACCATCTGGTGGTGCGCGACGACGGCTTCCGCCGGCTGCTTTCGGCGTTCAATACGCAACGCTGCCTGAACCCGAGCATTTCGCTCGGCATGGCGGAGGGCGCCTTCGACGAATCGGTGCGCTATCTGCGCGACCGGACGGCCTTCGGGCGCCCGATCGGCTCATTCCAGGGCATGCGCTGGAAGCTCGCCGACATGTACAAGGACATCGCGGCTGGCCGCGCGCTCCTCTACGGCGCCTGCGCCAGTGCCGACCCGTTTCCCGATCCGCTGCTTGCCGCGACCGCGAAAGTGTTTTGCAACGAAATGGCGGTGCGGGTCACGGGCGAGGCCATCCAGATCCACGGCGGCTACGGCTTCACCGACGAATTTTTGGTGTCGCGGCTCTATCGCGGCGCCCGCTACGGCTCGCTCGGCGGCGGCACCTCGGAGACCCTGCGCGACCTTATAGGCAAGCGGCTCCTGGCGGCAGTGGATGATGCGGACGGGATTTTGGGGCTGTGGGACAAATGAGCTGAGCATGGGCGCCCCTCTCCCCCTCGTGAAGAACCCACGGGGAGAGGGGAAGCCTCTCAGGCTTTGCTGAAAATCGCCGAAAATCCCTGGATCTGGCTTACCGTCAAAGCACGACGCAACGCCGGAAGCGTGGATGCCAGCGGAATCCGGCGCCGCAAACCACCGGAGCGCCACCCGGAACGACCACCACCGGCGGCGCCACCACCACCGGCGCCGGCTCCACCACCACCGGACGCCCCGGCGGATAACAACGGCCTCCCGGTCCACGGACCCAGCCGGGACCGCAGCCGCCCTCGACCAGCGTGATTTCCGGCACTCCGGCGGAGGCCGATAGGGCGGCGCCCGGCAGCGCCAAGGCGCCGTCAACACAAAGCAGCAACATCGCGGCCGACATGGCCGACATCATTTTCGTGCGCATTCGATGACACTCCCGTCTCAAGTTGAAGCTCCACGGCGCATCCACTCGCCCGGATTCGCGGCGGTTCTGCGGCTGACAGGCTGGCTGGCAGCCACCAGCCCAATGGCCATTTCATGACTTAACGGATGCTGAACGGGCTTCGCCCTGCCCTAGCCGCGGGCCAAATCTTTGGGGGTGAAGGGGACATCGAGCACTTTCCATTCCTGGTATTTGCTCGCTGGCAGCATGGCGTAGGGCTGACACGCCTGCAAGGCTTTGAGAACCGCGTCGCGCAAAGCCGGCCCTTTCGCAAAGCCGGCCACAGTTGGACCGGGCGCTTCGATCAATTCCGGATCGCTCGCGAGCGTGCCGTTGCGCCTGAACCGCAGCCGCAACACGATTCGCAGATCGTCGGCCGGTGTGATCGAATGTGGCAAGCTTGCACACGACTTCACATGGTCGCGGAAGGCCGCGGTGTCGCTCGTGGTGAGCTTCGCCAAGTCGTACGCCTGCGTGTCGAAGTTTGGGCCGATCGCACCGCCCGGCAGCGTAACCGGCATACCGAACAGATTGGCCATATCGAGCTGCGCTCCCGCCCCGACGGGTACCTCGGAAGGCGATTGGGCCGGCATGGCAGGGGACTGGCGGATCGGCTCCTTCGCGGGCGTTTCGGCAGCGGATTGCGCCGGAAGCGGCGCACTGGTCTGCGGTTGATAGGAGTTGGGTGGCGGTTCCGGTGACGGCGGCGGGGCGGACGCTTGCTGTAAGGAGGTTTCGGAAGCGGCCTCCGCGTTGAGCTCCGGCGGAGGCACGGCGGGAGTCGACGGCACCTCATCCGGGGTGACGATATCGACCGTAATCGCCTCGGCAGGTCTGGAATCGAACGGGGCCGCGCTGACGAACATAAGGCCGATCAGCGCCGCCCCATGGCAAATCACCGATATCCCAATCCCGTAACGCAACAGCACCATCCCCTGAGCGCGTCGCCGCAGGGATTCTCCGCGGCGGGCTCATCTCACCCGGGGTTCTTGTTTTTTTGATGGACCGGTCGGACGCTTCCCGGCATCGGGAGGGCTGGACCATAAAGGGGTCGGATCGGACAATGTCGATGGGCGAAGTCGCGACAGCTCGATTATCCTCTTGCGACGCGCCGGGCACTTATGCGCACCCCGTGATTTCTCTTTGCTTGCGTGCCCCGGCGGGAGCCGCCCGCTTAAACCATGCGGGATGCCTCCGGTGGGCTCGGCAGCTTGCCGTCGGGCGTGAGCTGATCGATGAGCGGCGGCAGATGTTGACTAAGCGCGACCAGCAGGTCCTCTTGCTCCATGCCGACATGCTGGCTCAATTCCGAAATCACGTCGGGTCCGAGAGCGGCTCCCAACTCCTTCGGGTCGAGCGATTGATTCGGACCCGTGCCGACCCAAGATTGCGCCACCGCACCATGCCCCGATTTTTGCAAATCCCTGACGATGTTGCTGAGCGCGTCGCCCAATACGTTTCCGCCCTGGGCACCGCCCACCTTGCCGCCCAGCAGTCCGCCCAGGACTTCGCCAAGCGAGCCGCCGGCACTTCCTCCAGGCGCTGCGCCCGACCGTCCGCCCAAAATGCCACCGAGGATGTCGCCCAGCGAGCCGCCCGGCTGACCGGAACCCGCCGCGCCGCCCGCCGGCGCGGAGTCGAGCCGACCGCCCAGAACGCTACCCAGGATATCGCCGAGCGAACCACCGGCCGCACCGCCGGTCGGGAGCGAACCGGGCGCCGCACCACCTGACGTGGAGGTCTTCGCCCCGCCTCCCGCGAGTGCCTTATAGGCAAGGAGCCCGAGGAGCGCCGTCATGATCGGTGACATTCCACCGCCTCGGGCCGTGCCGCCGGTAGACGAAGTGCTGTTCCCAATACCGTTGAGAATATCGAGCAATCCCACATGGACCTCCTGATCGAAAAGCCATTCCCAATGAACGGCCACGTTTATGCCACGTCGCGCAACGTCTAAACGTCAAAACCAACCGCAATCGAGACGATGGCGGACGATAAAATCTGTATTCCGGGAGCACGGTACAGGCAATGCCATCGCGGCAAGAGAAGAGCGGCCAGACGCGGAACCGCGTGCGCCATCGAGTCATCCACCGCGTGCCGGACATCGAATTCGGCAACCGGTCAGACCCGCTCCAATTCCGCCCTGACTGCCGTCAACGCGTCGGGCGTGTCCACGTCCGTGAGCGCCGCATTGCCGCTGAAGGCGACTTCGGCGACCGCTTCCGGGTAGCTGGCGATCACACGGCGCGCACCGGTATCGCCCTCGATTCCCGCCAGTTCGGCGAAGAAGCGGCGCGACCACACCACCGGATTGCCGCGCTTGCCGTCGATGGTCGGCACCACGACCAGCGCGCCTTTTTCCGGATCGAAGGCGGTCAGCAGCCGATCGATCAGTGCGCCATCGACCTGGGGCATGTCGCCGAGACACACGATGGCACCGTCGCAATCCGCAGGCACCGCCGCAATCCCGGCCTTGAGCGAGGTCGAGAGACCCTTTGCGAACTCCGGATTGCGGACGATTTCTACCGGAAGCCCGCCGACCGCCGCCGCGACGGCTTCGTGCTGGTGGCCGGTCACGACGATCACCGGCCGCGCCCGCGATGCCAGCGCCGCCTCCGCGGCGATACGCACCAGCGGCTGGCCGTTGATTTCGGCGGTGAGTTTGTTGGGGCCGCCCATGCGGGTCGAGCGCCCGGCCGCCAGCACGATGGCCGCCAGATGGCGGCCCGGCTTGACCGCGTCGGCGCGCGGTTGCGGACGGGTGACAATCTCCATTAGCAGGCCGCCGACCCCCATGCCGGTGATGTCGTGCCGCGTTACCGGCAGGCCGCACAACAGCCGCTCCAGCACCCAATCGAAGCCGTTTTCGCGCGGGCTGCGGGCGCAGCCCGGCGCCCCCAGCACCGGGCGACCGCGGGCCGATGCCACCAGCATGAGATTGCCGGGATCGACCGGCATGCCGAAATGCTCAATGGCGCCGCCGATCGCTTCGACCGCCGCCGGAATGACGTCGCGCCGGTCCGCGATCGCGGAAGCGCCGAACATGATCACCAGTTCCACACCGCCCGCAAGCATCGCATCAAGCGCGGCGGCGAGCGGCGCGGTCTCGTGCGCGACGCGTTGCTCCGCGACGATCTTGGCACCCGCCGGGGCAAGCCGATCCTGCGTGACCCGTAGGGTCTTTTCGATCACCTTGTCGGAAAGCCCCGGCAGCACGGTCGAGATGATACCGATATGCCGGATCCGGTAGGGCGCGACGCGAACCAGGGGCTTGTGCGCCACGGCAAGCGCCAGGTCACGCGCTATCGCGCCGACGGCGAACGGAATGATTTTTACCGTCCCGATCATCTTGTCGGTTACAACCGGCGCAAAGGCGTCCAGGGTCGCGAGCGTGATGTCGGGGTCGACCGCGTTGAAACGGTCAACCCCGGCGCGGTCAACCACCACGATGCCGCTAGTTTCCGCAAACAAATTGGCGCGCCCTGTAAACGCGCGATCGACACGCACGCCCTCGCCCGCGATGGCGCGCGCCAATTCCGCGGCCGCGGTATCCTCCGAAACATCGCCCGGCTCGACGCGCGCGACGGTGATGGCCGCAATACCGGCGGCCTGCAGCGCCGCGATATCCGCGTCGCGCACCACGCTGCCTTTTCTGAGCACGAGGCCGCCCTGGCGAATCGAATGGACCACGATGCCGCCCTTGGCTTCAGCGGGCGCGACCGGTCCGAACTTCATCCGGCCAACTCCGCGACGCGCGGCGTGGCGGCGGCGCGCTCGGGGGCTCTACGCAACGTCGCGGTGATTTCCGCCATAATGGAGACCGCGATTTCCGGCGGCGATACCGCCCCGATGGCAAGGCCGATCGGCGCGTGGATGCGAGCGAGTGCGGCATCGGGCACGCCCTGCGCTTTTAGCCGTTCAAGGCGGCGCGCATGCGTCTTCTTCGAGCCGAGCGCCCCGATATAGAAACAGTCGCGCGCCAGCGCATGCAACAGCGCCGGATCGTCGATCTTCGGATCGTGGGTCAGTGCCACGAATGCCGTATAGGGATCGACGCCGAGCGGCGGCAGCGCCTCATCGGGCCATTTCGCGATCACGTTGACGTCGGGAAAGCGTTCCGGCGTGGCAAATGCGGTGCGCGGATCCACGATCGTCACATCGTAGCCGACGAGCCGCGCGATCGGGGCCAGCGCCTGGCTAATGTGTACCGCGCCGATGATCGCCAGCCGAATCGCGGGCACATGAACGGTCAGGAACACCCGGCCCTGCGGCGTCTCCTCCATACCGCTCTTGCCGGTGCGCAGATGCGCCTCCAGCTGGTCGCGCAGGGGATCCGCCGCGACTTCGCCGGAGCGCACGATCCGTTGTGCGCCGGATTCGAGATCGGTGACGACGACGGCCGGCCGCCGGGCCGCCCGCTCGGTATTGAGCGCGCTCAGAATCGCGAGGCGCATGATTCCACCTTCTTCCCCATCACCGTAGGTTGGGCAAAGCGAAGCGTGCCCACCGGCTCATCGCCTTGCAGGTGGACAGCTTTGCCCACCTACGGAATCCTACTCCACCTTCTCCACATACACCCGAATGGTGCCGCCGCACGAGAGGCCGACCTTCCAGGCGGTATCGTCGGCAACGCCGAATTCCAGTGTCCTCGGCTTGCCGCTCGCGATCACGTCGAGCGCCTCCGTGACGACCGCGCCTTCGACACAGCCGCCGGAGACCGAGCCGAGAAAATTGCCGTCCGTATCGATCACCAGATTGGAGCCGACCGGCCGCGGTGCCGAGCCCCAGGTCTCGACGACCGTCGCGAGCGCCACGCCACGCCCTTGCCGCCGCCAGTCCTCGGCGGCCTGGAGAATGTCTTCGTCGCGCGCCAGCATCCGAGGGCCTCCTGTCGCTTCGCTAAGTTTCGGCGAATATAAGGGGCGCCGCCGCCGGGGCCAATGGCCTCATGTATTTCAAGCCACTTTTCGCAGCCATTCCCTCGGATCGCGCAGCGGCTTTCGATCGCCGCCGCGCTGCCCCGCCAGCGCCCGGCACAATTCCTCGATGCTGGCGAGGTTGTGCACCGGGCGGAACTCGTCCACATGCGGCAAGATCGCCTGGATGCCGCGCGCCTTGGCCTCGAAGCCGTCGAACCGCAAGAGCGGGTTGAGCCAGATCAGGCGCCGGCACGAGCGGTGCAGCCGGTCGATCTCGAACGCCAGGCGGTCGTCGGGATCGCGCTCGAGCCCGTCGGTGATCAGCAGCACGATCGCCCCGCCGCCGAGCACCCGGCGCGCCCACTGCTTGTTGAAGGCGGCGAGCGAGGTGGCGATCCGGGTCCCGCCCGACCAGTCGGCGACGCTGGCCGAACAGGCGGCGAGCGCCTCGTCCGGGTCCTTGGCGCGGAGCGCCCGGGTGACGTTGGTGAGCCGGGTCCCGAACAGGAAGGTGTGGACGCGCTTTCTCGCGTCCGTCACGGCGTGAAGGAAATGCAGGAACAGACGGGTATATTCCCCCATCGAGCCGGAGATGTCGAGCAGCGCCACGATCGGCCGCAGCTGCGTGGTGGGTCCGCGAAATCGCAGGTCGATCAATGCGCCACCGGTTTTCATGCTGGAGCGCAAAGTGGCGCGCAGATTCTATTGTCCGGCCCCGCAGGTCCGGCGCCAGCCGGCGCGAGCGCACCTCCTCGCGCGCCAGCACCATGCGGGAGATCGCTTGCCTGGCACGGGCAATCTCGGCCGCCGACATCTGGGCGAAATCCTTGCGCTGCAGCACCTCCTGATCCGACACCGTGAGACTGCGGTCGATGTCGATCTCGGGCGGCTCCTGCCGCGGCTTATCCTTAAGGCCCGCGAGCAGCGCTTCCTGGACCCGAGCGGATCCCGCCTGCGGTTTCGGCGCCGGGCCGGGAGCCTGCGGCAGCAGCATCGCCAGCATCTGGTCGAGATAGCCGCGCCGGCGGAAAAACAGCCGGAACGCCTGGTCGAACAGCACCGTGTGCTCGTGCTTGCGCACGAACACCGCATGCAGCGTCCAGTAGAAGTCGCTGCGCCCACTGAGGCCCGCAACCGTCACGGCTTCAAGCGCATCGAGCACCGCGCCGGGTCCGACAGGGATGCCGGCAGCCCGCAGCGCGCGGGCGAAATACACGATGTTCTCGGCGAGCCGGCCGGCAGGGGGTAAGCTCGATTGGAATTCAGTCAAACCGTGGCCTCACTTCTGGAGTGCTCGCGGGGGCCTGCGTTCTCGGTTCCGAGAGAATATGGCTTCAGCAATCATCGGGACTCTTGAATTCCCATACTCACCGGCAGGCCCAAAATGTTACCCGCCCTTAGAAAGGTCTTATCGAGGCTATAAATCGTTCCGGCCCTGTTGTTGTTCGCGATCGCGAGATGCAAAGCATCTCCGGCCCGCAATCCGGCGTCGTATTTGCTCAAATACTGTTTCGCGAGGTTGAAATCCAAAGCCTGGGGCAGAAGCACCAAGAAGGAGCCCTCCACCATCGCTTCGAATCGCGCATCGGCTTGGGCTGCGCGTTTGATATCCATGCCGTCAGCCCGAACTTTCCGAGCGATCAACGAGGAAAATTCCACTTTGGTCCAATGGCTGGTCGCGAAACGATCGGAGTCCAACCCACGGAGATAGGCCGTAATGCTGTCGCTGGTTCGCTCCGGAAGAATCAGGGGAACCAAGAAACTCGTATCGAAATACATCATCGGCTAAGCTTATATCAATACCGTTCTTTGTCGCGGGCTTCGCGCAGCAATGTCGTAGCGGACCGACGTGAGCGCGGCATGGTGGCTCTAAATTTAGCCAGATCATCGAAAGGAAGCGGGGACGTCTGGCGAAGTGTCGGAATAATTCGCGCAATGGCTCGACCTTGGCGGGTCACAACCACCTCCTCGCCGTGTTCGACCTGATCCAGCAACTGCTCCAGATGTGCCTTTGCCTGCGCCAAGTTAACAGTCACCATAGCCGGCCCCGTTTAGGATGTAACCCGCCCGTTGTGTAGCGGTTATTGGCGACAGTCGCCATAGTGCCATCTTGCTTCCAACGCTACGACCGGACCCTCCCTCACCCGGATCGTGCCAAGGCGCGATCCGGCCTCTCCCCTCTAAGGAGAGGTGAAGGGTGCGCCCTCTGCAGGATATGCCTAGCTGAGCCGAAGATTGGGAGGGACCAAAGAATTACCCCTCGCTCCGCAAGTCCGCGCGCAACCGGTCGATCAATTCCTTGGCCTTCGACCCTTCGATGCGGGCGATGTCGTCCTGGTATTTGAGGAGCACCCCCAGCGTGTCCGCCACCCGACCGGGGTCGAGCGCGACGGTGTCGAGTTCGGTGAGCGCGCTTGCCCAATCCAGCGTTTCGGCAACGCCCGGCGACTTGAACAAATCCTCCCGCCGCAGCGCCTGGACGAAGCGCACCACTTCCTCCGATAGATGCTTGGGGATGCCCGGTACCTTGGCGCGCACGATGGCCAGCTCGCGCTCGGCGGTCGGATAGCCTACCCAATGGTAGAAGCAGCGCCGCTTCAGCGCGTCGTGGATTTCGCGGGTGCGGTTCGACGTGACCACCACAATCGGCGGCTGAGAAGCCTTGACGGTGCCCAGCTCCGGAATGGTGATCTGGAAATCGGCCAGCACTTCGAGCAGAAACGCCTCGAACGCTTCGTCGGTGCGATCGAGCTCATCGATCAGCAGCACCGGAACGCCGTCCGTGTCGGGGGCCAGCGCCTGCAGCAGCGGCCGCTTGATCAAAAAATGTTCCGAGAACACGTCGTGGGACAGCCGTTCACGGTCGACTGCACCCTCGGCTTCGGCGAGACGGATCGCGATCATCTGGGCGGCATAGTTCCACTCATAGACGGCCGCCGCCAAGTCCAGCCCTTCGTAGCATTGCAGCCGGATCAGCCGCCGCCCGAGCGTTGCCGCCAGCACTTTGGCAACTTCGGTCTTGCCGACACCGGCCTCACCTTCAAGGAAAATCGGCCGGCCCATGCGCAGGGCAAGAAACAGCACCGTGGCGAGCGACCGGTCGGCCAGATAATTGGCCTGGCCGAGCAGCTTGAGTGTCGCGTCGATCGATTGCGGAAGCGCTGTCACGAAGAAGCCTCTCGGCCAAGCATATCGGGGCCGTTCATGCCGCTGGTTCATCGGGGACCGGCGCTTGTGGGGCGGCACGGCGGCAAGCGCCGCATTCGATTATTACCGCAAAAAATGCGGCCGCACGCGTCAGCCACAGCGCCGGGCATCGCACCGGATCGTGCGATCGGGGCACGTCCAACTTGACCGTGCCGGTGACCACGTGCAGGCGCCGGCGTCGCTGCTGACCGGATAGAAGTTGCTCCAGACGCCGAAATAGTAATATTGCCGCTCGAATTTAGCGCCCGCCGGGCACAGTCGCCAGGTAAAGTCCGTTTTCTGATCTCCATAGGCGACGCAGCCATCGGCGGCGTTGGCAGTAAAGCTGAAGATGGTCGCGGCGGACACCGCAGCCAGCGCGACGTGGAGCGCATATTTCATCAACGCAACCCCGCTTTTCGGCACGCGCTCGATCAGCCGGATCGACCGCACAGGATCAAAATGGCGCTTTTCGCCCTGGCGTCAAGTTGTGCCCGCCCCGGCGGAACTCGGCGGCCCCGATGGGCCGCCGACCGGATGGCCGATGCAATTGCAAAGGCCGTGTCTGCAGGGATTACCTTCGGTCAGACCGGACCTCTGTCGCGGGCTACCCCTCGACGCCCAACAACTCGACGTCGAAAATCAGCGTCGCGTTGGGAGGAATGACCCCGCCGGCACCGCGTGCTCCATAGCCGAGTTCGGGCGGTATGATGAGTGTCCGCTTGCCGCCCACCTTCATGGTCGCGACCCCTTCGTCCCAACCCGGAATGACCCGGCCGCGGCCGATTGGGAATTTGAACGGCTGGCCACGATCGACGGAACTGTCGAACTTTTTGCCCTTCTGGCCGTTTTCATAGAGCCAGCCCGTATAGTGCATGACGCAAGTCTGGCCCGCCTTTGGCGTCGCGCCGGTCCCGACCTTGGAGTCCGTGATCTTCAAGCCCGAAGGCGTCGTGACAGTGGCTTGGGCGGATGCGGCGGTCGGTGCGCCGGCCGCGAACACGACGGCCAGCGCGCCGGCGATCGCCAACGCTGCCAGCGGACGCGCGGATGAGAACGGTGTCGGGAAGGCTCGCATACTGAATTCTCCGTGGGACTGCTCGAGCGCAGCAATGCGCCTGTTTAGCGCACCCCCCGGCAAGGTCCCATGGTTTTCTTTGGACCGCCGCACCCGGGAGCTGACTCCAGCGCAGCCCGCTGCCCGACGGTCGATCTCCGCCGCCTTTATTCATTCTGCATGCCCGCCATCGAATGCCAGCTTTGCGGTCCAGTCATCACCGGGTTAACTCCAAGTTCCTCGCGCCAGCGCGACACCGGTTTCTCCCAGCCTTCTTCCCACTTGACCGCGAGCAGCGGCTTGCACTCGCTGCCCATCTTCATACCACGACCGACATCATTGAGCGCGTCGTGGAAACCTGCGGCGCGCCGAAACGTCAGCGCCATCGCGGCGAGGTCGATAAGCACGAAGGCTGGGTAGCCGAACTGGTAGGCGGTGACGCCGATCACGCCCGTCTCGCCTGGCCCCTGCTGGGAAAAGCCGGTGACGACGTGGTGGAGGTCGTGTGTCTTTCGCACCCGCATGATACAGTAATCGGCGTCGCTTTTGATCTCGCGTTCCGGGTAGAACTTGGCCGAATACCCATTCAGCCGCATGAGTTTAGCATACGTGTGGGCGAGCGAGCCCGGCGGATAGTTGCTGAGAGCGTCGAGGTCATAGTCCGGGGTCAGATAGCCTTCGGAGATCAAGCGGCCGACGCCGGGATCCGCCTTCATGCGCTCGACCGCTTCCGCCATCTGCGGCGTGTCGCGGTAGTGGTCCTCAAGGGCGAACACCGTCTTGGTGTCTTGGCCTTGCCCGGCCAAAAATCCGGCCACCATCTGGATCCGCTCGAGTGCGGGCGTCAGATTCTCGTATCCCATCCGTTTTACTCCCTATGGCGCGGTCGCTTTGCCAGACACTGATGACTTTATCGCAACGATGGCCGAGAGAGTCCGAGCAATCAAAACGGGATGCCCGGAACGATCCCAGCCAGGGCTCTGCCCGAAGCCTGGATCCCAGGACTGCTTCGGCGCGATCTGCATCCCGTGAGCAAGAGCGCTGATCCGCGCCCCGCCCTCCCCTGCCCTCACGACCACATTGCACGGCAACTGCATGCAGAATAAGCGTATCGAGTCTCTCCCAACGTGGAGCATCGATATGCGCATCGGTTTTGCAGGTCTCCGGCACGGCCTGATCGTGCTGTCCGCCATTTATGGAATGTCCATCCCGCAGCCGGTATTTTCGCAGCCCGCAAGCGGTTTTAATGTGGTCGAAGCGACCATCGATGGCATTCACGCGGCGATGCGGTCGGGCGGATTGAGCTGCACGCAGCTTGTGCAAAGCTACCTAGATCGGATCGCGGCCTACGACCAGGCCGGGCCGAAACTCAACGCGGTGCAGAACGTCAATCCGCGCGCGCTGCAGCAGGCCGCCGACCTTGATGCCCGCTTCGCGGCTTCGGGCACGATGGCACCGCTGCACTGCATCCCGGTGCTGCTGAAGGACCAGATCGAAACCGACTTTATGCCGACGACCTACGGTTCGGCGATGTTCAAAACCTTCGTGCCCAAGCGCAACGCCACCGTAGTCGAGCGGCTGCAACGCAACGGCGCGATCATTTTGGCCAAGACCAATATGGGAGAGTTCGCGGCGGGAGGCTCCGGCTCCGCCTTCGGGGACTGCCACAATGCCTATAATCCGGCCTATTTCGCCAGCGGCTCCTCCTGCGGCACCGGCATCAGTGTCGCCGCGAATTTCGGCGCGGTCGGCATCGGCGAGGACACCGGCGGTTCGGTGCGGGGACCGGCATCGCATTCGAGCCTCGTCGGCCTGCGCCCGACCACCCCGCTGGTGAGCCGCTTCGGCATGATGCCGGCAACGCCGTCGCGCGACACCATCGGACCGCTCGCCCGCACCGTCAAAGATGCCGCACTCGTCCTCGACGCTATCGCCGGCTACGACCCCAACGACCCCGTCACGGCGGCGAGTTACCGCCGGATGCCGGAGTCCTACACGTCGTCTCTCGCGCTGGACGGCCTGCGCGGCATGCGCTTCGGGGTTATCCGCCAGCCGATCGGCGGGGACACCGACACCAGCGCGCCCGATTATCGGGAGGTCCGCACGATGATGGATGGGGTGGTCGCCGCGCTGCGCGTTAGAGGCGCGCAGGTGATCGATCCGGTCGTCATACCCAACCTGCACGAATTAATAACCGCCGGCGGCATCGGGAACGCCAATGTCTACGAGACCGAGCAGGCGATCGACGCCTATCTCGGGCAACATCCCGACGCGCCGGTGCGTAGTTTCAAGGCGATGGTCGCTTCGCCGCTGCTGATCGAGCCGCGGCGCCAGGCGCTGATGCATGCCGTGGGGCACTCGCCGAGCGAAGCGGCATTCGGCGTCCAGCGTCAAGCTCAAGAGGCGCTGCGCACGCAGGTCCTCAAGGTGATGGCGGATAACCGCGTTGACGCCTTGATACACCCGACCTTCGATCATGCGCCGGCCCGATTGCCGCGCAGCACCGCCGGCAACAACCGCCTGCTGGCCCCGCTCCTCGGCTTTCCGGCGCTCGCCGTGCCGAGCGGCTTTTCCAGCGACGGCCTCCCGCTCGGCTTCGAATTTCTCGGCCTGCCGTTCGCCGAGGGCACGCTGTTCAAGGCCGCCTACGACTTCGAACAGTCCACAAAAATTCGCCGGCCTCCCGCAACGACGCCGGCGCTGACGAAGTGAAAAGGGGTTGCGAGTGCTGTCTGTATGTTGGCCGACACGGCGCGCAACGTCGCCGGGCAGCGCCAACAGGAGAGGGGTGAAATGGCAAAGGAATCTTCGCGACGCAGATTTATTCGGGGTGCGGCCGCGGCAAGCGCAGCGATTGGCGCAGCGGGCGGTGCCGGTGCGCTCTCCGCGCAGCAGGCGGGACGCATCCGCGGCTTTGATCATGTCGCTCTGCCGATGCAAAACACCGATGCGATGCTGGCCTTCTATCGGGCCCTCGGCTGCGACGTCGTCGAAAACGCGACCGCCTGTTCGGTTCATTTCGGCGACAACATGATCAACTTTCACCGTCCCACGCATTGGCAAGATAAGACCTTCACGAATCGGGCCCCCGCCGCGGTGCCGCCTTGCGGGGACCTTTGCTTCGTATGGGAGGGGACGGCCGAGTCGGTGAAAGCAACGCTGGACCGCGCCGGGGCAAAGATAGAAACCGGTCCGGTTCCAAGGCAGGGAGGCCGGCGGAAAACCGGTTCGAGCGTCTACGTGCGCGACCCCGACGGGAACCTTCTGGAATTCATGATTTACCCCTGAATTCGAATTGTTTCGGCTTGGCAGAGCGCAATCGCCCGCGAGATCGGACTCCGACCGCCGGCGCGTAGGATGGATCAAGCCCCTTGGCAAAACCATCGGCGGACTGCCTGTGGCGCGTCACGGTTGGGTTTCGCGACGCGCTCAGCCCATCACCCGGCCCTTTTCATCCCCGCAGCGAGACTGTAAGTCCAAGGCTGCAGACTTCGGCAGGACGATGGAGACCGCGCATGGCGATGACGATGAATGGCGAGGTCCAGCTCGCGGCGCCGCGCGAGACCGTTTGGGCGAAGCTCAACGATGCGGAGGTGCTCAAACAGTGCATTCCGGGCTGCGAAGAGCTCACGATGAGTTCGCCGACCGAATTCGCTGCGGTGGCGACGATCAAGATCGGCCCGGTGAAGGCGAGGTTCAAAGGCAAGGTGCACCTGACCGACATGGATCCCCCCAATGGCTACCGGATCTCCGGCGAGGGCGAGGGTGGGGTGGCGGGATTTGCCAAGGGGGCCGCGCAGGTACGGCTGGCCGAAAAGGATGGCGGGACCCTCCTATCTTACGACGTCGAATCGCAGATCGGTGGCAAGCTCGCCCAGCTCGGACAGCGTCTCGTGCAGGGCACTGCAAAAAAGCTTGCGGATGATTTCTTCGCCAAATTCGCCGCCATCGTGGCACCGGCCGAAGCGATGCCTGCCGCGGCCGATACCGAAGTCCCCGTAACGCTCCCTTGACCCAGGGTAGCCCGCCGGGGCACAGTTACGGCATGGCTCGGCTGGCCTATGGCAGCCGGCCCGCTTGCGTTTTTTGCGCCGCCGTGCTTGTCGGCGGCTTCGTTTTGTTAGATCCTGTAAAGTTAAGGAGCTCGCCATGCCTGCCGTTTCGCTAACGGTGAACGGCAAAGCCGTCAACGCTACCGTCGAGGCCCGCACCCTCTTGGTGCAGTTGCTGCGCGAACAGCTGCGCCTCACCGGCACCCATGTGGGGTGCGATACTTCGCAGTGCGGCTGCTGCGTCGTCCATGTCAACGGCAAGGCGATCAAATCCTGCACCATGCTGGCGCTGCAAGCCGAAGGTGCTGCGGTTTTGACCATCGAGGGGCTGGCGAACGGAGATACCTTGCATCCGATGCAGGAGGCGTTCCGCCAGAATCATGGCCTGCAATGCGGCTTCTGTACGCCCGGTATGATAATGACGGCGGTCAACATGGTCAAACGTCTTGGCCACGATCTCGACGAGCGCACCATCCGCCACGAGCTGGAGGGCAATATTTGCCGCTGTACCGGTTACCATAACATCGTCAAATCAATCGCGGCCGGCGCCAAGGCCATGGACGGCAGCGCCCCCGTGAACCAGGCGGCCGAATAGAGCTGCTGGCAACATAACATCGGTCCGGGAGAGCGTCCTCATGAGCGCAACGGGTGTCGGCGCCGCGGTGCGTCGCAAGGAGGATTTCCGCTTCATCACCGGAAAAGGGCAATATACCGCCGACATCAGCCGGCCCGGGCAGTGCTACATCCACTTCGTGCGCTCGCCCCATGCCCACGCCAGGATCAAGCGGATCGACAGCACCGCGGCTGCCGGCATGCCGGGCGTGCTGGCGGTGCTTACCGGTACACAGCTTGCCGCCGACAAGATCGGCGCCCTGATTTGCGGCTGGATGATCCACTCCAAGGACGGATCGCCGATGAAGATGGCGGCGCACCCGGCCATCGCGGACGAAAAGGCCTGTTTCGTCGGCGATCCGGTCGCGGTAGTGATCGCCGAGACGCTGGCGCAGGCGCGCGATGCCGGCGAAGAACTTGAGATCGATTACGAGGTATTGCCGGCGGTCACGAATCCCGCCAAGGCGCAGAGCCCGGACGCACCGCTCATTCACGCCATCGCACCGCGCAACACCATCTACCAGTGGCAGCTCGGCGATGGCGCCGCGGTGGACCAGGCGTTCAAGACCGCCAAGCACGTAACCAAGCTCGACATCGTCAATAACCGGCTGGTGCCGAACGCCATGGAGACGCGCGCCGCGATCGGCGAGTATGACTCCGGCAGTGGCAGCTTCACGCTGTGGAACACCTCGCAAAACCCGCACGTGGCGCGGCTCGTCATCGCGGCCTTCGTCGGCATGGCGCCGGAGCACAAGCTGCGGGTGATCGCGCCCGACGTCGGCGGCGGCTTCGGTTCGAAGATTTTCATCTACCCGGAAGAGGTGGTGTGTCTATGGGCAGCCAAGAAGGTCGGCCGGCCGGTGAAATGGGTGGCGGACCGCAGCGAGGCCTTTCTCGCCGACGCCCATGGCCGCGACCACGTCACCCATGCGGAACTGGCGCTCGACATGGACGGCAAGATCGCCGCCATGCGGGTCAAGACCATCGCCAATATCGGCGCCTACATGTCAACCTTCTCATCGTCGGTGCCGACTTATCTTTATGGCACGCTGCTGTCGGGCCAGTACAACATTCCGCACATTCATTGCGAAGTGGATGCGGTCTATACCAACACCGGTCCGGTCGATGCCTACCGTGGTGCTGGACGCCCGGAGGCCACCTTCGTGGTCGAGCGCCTGATCGAGGTTGCGGCCCGCGAGCTCGGACTTGAGCCGGCCGAGCTGCGGCGGCGCAACTTCATCGGCAAGTTCCCGCATCAGACGCCCGTGATCATGAATTACGACACCGGCGACTATCATGCCTCGCTCAAGAAGGCGCTGGCCATCGCCGACGTGGACAACTTCGGGGAGCGAAGGCGCGAATCGGAACGGCGCGGCAAGCTGCGTGGGCTTGGGCTTTCCGCCTATATCGAGGCGTGCGGCATCGCGCCGAGCCAGGCTGTGGGCTCGCTCGGCGCCGGCGTTGGTTTATGGGAATCCGCCGAGGTGCGGGTCAACCCGACCGGCAGCATCGAGGTGCTTACCGGCAGCCACAGCCACGGCCAGGGCCACGAAACCACCTTCGCGCAGCTGGTTTCCGAACGGCTGGGGCAGCCGATCGAGAACGTATCTATCGTTCACGGCGATACCGACAAGGTGCAGTTCGGCATGGGCACCTACGGGTCGCGCTCCGGCGCCGTCGGCATGTCGGCGATCGTCAAGGCGCTCGACAAGATCGAGGTCAAGGCCAAGAAGGTGGCGGCGCATCTCCTGGAGGCCGCCGAAGCCGACATCGTGTTCCAGGACGGCAGGTTCACGGTCGCCGGCACGGACAAAGCGGCGGCGTGGGGCGACGTCGCGCTGCAAGCCTATATCGCGCACAAATTTTCCGGCGCCGAACTGGAGCCGGGGCTGAAGGAAGGGGCGTTCTACGATCCGGTCAATTTCACCTTTCCGGCCGGATGCCATATCTGCGAGGTCGAAATCGACCCGGAGACCGGCGAAACCCGTATCGAAAAATGGGTGGCTGTGGACGACTTCGGCGTTCTAATCAATCCGATGATCGTCGAAGGACAGGTCCATGGCGGCATCGCGCAAGGAGTAGGCCAAGCGCTGCTCGAAGGCACCATGTACGATACCAACGGCCAACTCGTCACCGGTTCGCTGATGGACTACACGATGCCGCGGGCCGATAATCTGCCATCCTTCAC
>CAWDKL010000055.1:0-164406 GCA_963802745.1 uncultured Alphaproteobacteria bacterium
CATTGGGAGTTCATCATGGCCATCAAATTCGGCCGCCCGCTGGAACAGACGGTGCGCTTTGAACGAGCAGAGGTTGAGGCGGGGACCCGTACGCAGCTCGACCTTGCGGTACGCCCGCGCCGCAACCGCCGCTCCGAATGGGTGCGGCGCATGGTGCGCGAGCATGTGCTGACCGCCGACGACCTGATCTGGCCGCTGTTTCTCATCGACGGCGAACGCAAGCGTATACCGGTGCCTTCGATGCCGGGGGTCGAGCGCATTTCGATCGACGAGGCGGTTCGCGACGCCGAGCGCGCCGCGCGACTGCACATTCCCTGCATCGCGCTATTTCCGTATACGGATCCGCAGCTTCGCGACAATTCTGGTACCGAAGCGCTCAATCCGGACAATCTGGTTTGCCGTGCGATTCGCGCGCTGAAGAAGGAGGTACCCGACATCGGCCTGTTATGCGACGTGGCGCTCGATCCCTACACCAGCCACGGCCATGACGGGTTGCTGCGCGACGGCGAAATTCTCAATGACGAGACGGTTGATGTGCTGGTCAAGCAGGCGCTGGTGGAAGCCGAAGCCGGCTGCGACATCATTGCACCGTCCGACATGATGGACGGCCGGGTCGGCGCCATTCGCCGTGCGCTCGACGCGGACGGGCGTATCGACGTGCTGATCATGGCCTACGCGGCGAAATACGCTTCCGCCTTCTACGGGCCGTTTCGTGATGCCGTCGGCTCGTCGGCGGCGCTCGTCGGCGACAAGCGCACCTACCAGATGGATCCGGCGAATACCGACGAGGCATTGCGCGAGGTCGAGATGGACATCGCCGAGGGCGCCGACCTCATCATGGTCAAGCCCGGAATGCCGTACCTTGATGTGCTGCGGCTGGTGAAGGATACCTTTGCCATGCCGACCTTCGCGTATCAGGTATCCGGCGAATATGCGATGATCAAAGCCGCGGCGGCCAACGGCTGGCTCGACGGCGACAAGGCGATGATGGAGAGCTTGGTGGCCTTCAAGCGCGCCGGCGCCGATGGCATTTTAACCTATTTTGCCCCGCAGGTTGCCGAAAAGCTGGCAAAGGGCTGACGGGAAATGATGGTTTGAGGGACCGGGCAGCGATTCTTGGGCCTCATCCGAACGCGCGGTTATTCGCGTTTTAGGTGTACCAATTCGGGGTGAGCCGCGGGTAGATTGCGCTGTCGATCGTTCTCGCACATGATGCCTCGCGCCGAAACGAGCCCCCCGGGCAGCGGCCATATCCAACAAGCGAGGGGCTCAGTTCAACAACGGAATCCTGATTCCGATGGCAGATCAGCATCGCGATTCCGCGCAGCGTCCGTCGCCGGAGGCCCTGCTGGCCGCCGCCCGGCGGGAGACCAGCAAGGCGGGAAAACTCAAAATCTTCGTGGGCGCCGCCCCGGGCGTGGGCAAAACCTATGCAATGCTGCAGCACGCTCATGCCAAGCGCCGCGAAGGCGTCGATGTGGTCGCCGGCGTGGTCGAGACCCACGGGCGCCACGAGACCGACAGCTTGCTCGAGGGTCTCGAAATCGTTCCGCGCCAGCAGATAGCCTACAAAGGCCGGGCCATCGCGGAGATGGACCTCGACGCCATCATCGCACGTCATCCGCGGATCGTGCTGATCGATGAACTCGCCCACACCAATGCGCCCGGCAGCCGGCACCCCAAGCGCTATCTCGACGTCGAAGAAATTCTCCGCCACGGCATCGACGTCTATACAACCGTCAATATTCAACACATCGAGAGCCTCAACGATGTCATCGCCCAGATCACCGGCATCCGGGTTCGGGAAACCGTACCGGATTCGATTTTCGATGGCGCCGATGCGATCGAGCTTGTGGACCTCACGCCCGACGACCTGATCCAGCGCCTCAAGGAGGGCAAGGTCTACGTGCCGCAGCAGGCCGAGCGGGCGCTGGCGCATTTCTTCTCACCGGAGAACCTGACGGCGTTGCGCGAACTGGCGCTGCGGCGCACCGCGGACCGGGTCAACGACCAGCTCCTCGCGCAAATGCAGGCGCGGGCGATTCCCGGACCCTGGGCCGCGGGCGAGCGTATCCTGGTCTGTGTCAGCGAGGACCCGCGCGCCGCCGGCCTGGTGCGCTACGCCAAGCGGGTGTCAGACCGCCTGCACGCGCCGTTCGTCGCACTGTCGATCGAAACCCGGCGCACCGTCGGCCTGCGCGAAGAAGAACGCGACCGTATTGCCGATACGCTGCGCCTCGCGCATGCGCTCGGCGGTGATGCCGCCACCATCCCGGGCGGCGACCGGCGCCTTGCCGACGACATTCTCGCCTACGCTCACGCCAACAACATCACCCAGATCGTTATCGGCAAATCGGCGCGATCGCGCTGGTTCGAGATCGTCCACGGCTCGGTGGTGCATGACCTCGTCCGCGGCTCCGGCAACATCAGCGTGCATGTTATCGCGGGCGACCGGGAGCCCGGCCAGCCGATCCCAAAAAAGACCGTGCGCACCGCGCCGCGCCACGAGCCGCTGCAATTCTACCCTTACGCGATGGCATTCCTGGCCATCGCGGCCGGCCTCGGAGTTGGCCTTGCGACCGAGCCCTGGCTCGGCATCGAGAATGTGGACCTGGTGTTGCTCACCGCCATCGTGGCGGTTGCGGTTCGCTACGGCCTCTATCCATCCCTGTTCGCGAGCGCGATCGCATCGCTGTGCTATAATTTTTTCTTCCTGCCGCCCGTGTACACCTTTGCCATCACGGATCCGGCCCATGTCACCGCATTCGTGCTGTTCGTCATCGTTGCGGCGATCGTCTCCAATGTGGCGGCACGGGTGCGCACCCAGGCGGTCGCCGCGACGGCGCGGGCACGGACCACGGACGCACTTTACACCTTCAGCCGCAAGCTCGCCGGCGTGGCCACGCTCGACGACGTCCTGTGGGCCACGACCTACCAAATTGCCTTGATGCTCAAGATGCGTGTGGTCATCTTGTTGCCGGAACATGGCACCATTGCTGTCAAAGCCGGCTATCCGCCCGAGGACCGCATCGATGCGGCCGATGTGGCGGCGGCCAACTGGGCCTGGGAAAATAACCGCTCGGCCGGCCGCGGATCGGATACGCTGCCGGGGGCGAAGCGCCTGTTCCTGCCCATGCGCACCGGACGCGGCCCGGTCGGGATGATCGGGATCGACAGCGACAAGCCCGGACCGCTGCTGACGCCGGACGAGCGCCGCCTGCTCGACGCGCTTAGCGACCAGAGCGCGATCGCGATCGAACGGGTTCATCTTGTCGAGGATATGGACCGGGCCAAGCGCACGATCGAGACCGATCGCCTGCGCTCGGCACTGCTGACCTCGATTTCCCACGACCTCAAGACGCCACTTGCCGCCATCCTGGGTGCGGGCAGCACCATGCGGGATCTCGGCGGCGCGCTTGACGAGGCGCAGAAAGCCGAACTTGTCGGCACCATCATCAATGAATCCGAGCGGCTGAACCGCTTCATCGCCAACCTGCTCGACATGACCAAGCTCGAATCGGGCGCGGTCGCTCCGATCACGTCCCCATGCGATCTCGGCGAAATCATCGGCAGTGCGCTGCGCCGCGCCGGCAAAATACTTTTCCACCACCACGTTGAACTCAGCATTGCGGCCGATCTGCCGCTGCTCGATCTCGATGCCGTGCTGCTCGAACAGGCTGTGTTCAATATTCTGGACAATGCCGCGAAATATGCCGCGGAGGGCTCCAAGGTCAGTATCCAAGGCTGGCGCACCGGCGATGTCGTCGAACTAAAAATCTTCGACGAAGGCGAAGGCATTCCGCAAGCCGATCTCGAACGTATTTTCGATAAATTCCATCGCGCCAACAAAGGCGACAGCGTTCGCCCCGGCACCGGCTTAGGCCTTGCGATCGCCCGCGGTTTCATCGAGGCGATGCATGGTAGCGTAGCGGCCGCGAACCGGACCGACCGCTCCGGTGCGGTATTTTCAATTCGCCTGCCGGTTCCGGCAGCGGCTCGCAAACTGGAGACCGCAGCATGAACGCCGCACCGCTGAAAATATTGATCGTCGATGACGAACCGCCGATCCGCAAATTGCTGCGGATGGGACTGACCACCCAGGGCTACGCAATTCTCGATGCGCCAAACGGCAAGACCGCCTTGGAATTGCTCGAAGACCACCCCGATCTTGTGATCCTCGATCTCGGGCTGCCGGATATGCAGGGCCTCGATCTCCTTAAGACGATCCGCGCCCGGATGGACAGTGTACCCATCATCGTCCTGTCCAGCCGGGATGATGAGTTCGGCAAGGTCGCAGCGCTCGACGGTGGCGCCGATGATTACGTCACCAAGCCGTTCGGCATGGAGGAATTGCTGGCCCGCATGCGCGCGGCGTTGCGCCACCAATTGCAGGTCCACGGTGAGCGCCCGGTCTTCCGGGTCGGAGACCTGACGGTCGATCTCGTCCGCCGCATCGTCAAAATGCACGACAAGGACGTAAAACTCTCGCCCAAGGAATACGACCTCCTGCGCGTGCTGGTGCAGCATGCCGGCAGGGTGCTGACCCACAAATTCCTGCTCAACGAATTGTGGGATAACTCCACCGACACGCAATATCTGCGCGTCTATGTGCGGCAGCTGCGCCAGAAGATCGAGGACGACGTGGAACGGCCGCAATATATCCTCACCGAAACCGGGGTCGGTTATCGGTTGCGCGCGCCAGAGTGAGCGCTCGAACCGCGGGCGTCCCGCCCGCATCTTTTGCGGAAGAATATCCGAAGAAGAGGTGCGGCGGGACGCCCGCGGTCCCAGGCCCTTACCTCGCTGTCTGCAGTGCCTGCATGAAGCGCAGTTTGATGGCATGGCCGTCGCGGGTCGGCAGCACGCGGGGAGGCTCGTCGGCCGCAATCGCGGCCTGCACAAGGATAGGGCCGCGGCCGTGATGCACCAGATCACGGACACGAGCGGCATCGGCCATGTCATAGACATGAAGCGCATCGGCGAATCGGCAAGCCTTCGCCACCCCGACAAGATCGATTCCGGCCGCGGTATGGCTCGGCTGCATGCCGGTCTCGCCGTAATGCCGGTTGTCCAACACGACGACGGTGAGATTTTGCGGCTGCTTGACCCCGATGGTGGCAAGGCTGCCGAGCCCCATCAGGGCTTCGCCGTCGCCGGTCAGCACCGCGACCCGGCGCGTGGGCTGCGCGAGCGCCAGGCCGAGGCCGATCATGGCGGCGCCGCCCATCGACCCCCAGAGATAGAAATTGAGCGGATGATCGCCGCAGGCGGCGGCATCGTAAGTCGGCGAACCGAGCCCGGTGACGACGAGCAGATCGCCCCGGTCGGTCAGCACCTGTTTCACGAATGCGCGGCGATCGAGCGTCGGCCGATCCATCATCGCTTGGTTCATCACTTGGTCCATTGCTTGCGGCCGATCAGCCGCTGCGACAGGATGATGGCGACGGGCAGATCGCCGCTGAACGCCATGTCGCATCCGGCCGCCACGACATCCTCCACCTCCTCGGGCGCATCGACCCGGTAGGTCAAGAACCCGCACAGCTTCAGGCTCGCCTCGGTGATCGACCCCATCGGCACCTGCGCGGGATTGAATTCCGCGAATTCGCCCCGCATGGTGACCAGCACGAGGCAGGGAAAGCCACAGTTCTTCAGCAGCGAGAACATGTTGATGCAATTGCCGACGCCGCTGCTCTGCATCAGCAGCGCGGCGCGCTGCCCGCCGAGCCAGGCCCCGGCGGCCAGTCCGACACCTTCCTCCTCGGTCGTCAGCACGACGCCATGCATGTCGGGGTCGGCGACGCAAAGCGTGATCAGGCGGCTATGCCCGGCGTCCGGCACGTAGCCGACCTGGCGGATGCCGATGCGCCGGAACTGCATGTAGATTGCATCCGGCCAGTGCAGGGTGGTTCTGTCGTCCAAGCGAGTCTCCCGATCAACCACGTGATGTCATTGCGCCCGCATCCACCGCTTCGTTCAGCTGCGCGTCATCTCCGACGACGCGGCCAATCTGACGGCCTCAAGCGGTGTCCGCCCGCGGATATAGTCGGCCGCCTTCTCGGCGATCATGATGATGGGGGCATTGATATTGGCGCCGACCAGATCCGGCATGACGGAACCGTTGACCACCCGAAGGCCGTCTACGCCAAATACTCGCAATTCGCCGTCCACCACCGCCATCCGGTCCGTGGCTAGCCCCATCTTGCAGGTGCCGAGCGGATGGTGAACCGTGATGGCGTTCCGGCGGATATGGGCGTCGAGGTCAACATCGCTCACTGCATACGCACCGGGCGCGATTTCCTCGGCCATGAAGGGGCGCAGCGGGGCCTGCTCACAGACATCGCGGGCGATCCGTAGGCCCGTCCGCAAGGTTTTCCAGTCGCCCTCGATTGCAAGGAAATTCTGCCGGATGCGCGGTGCCACCTTCGGATCGGCGCTGGCGAGTTCTACCGTCCCGCGGCTCTGCGGTCGCAGCACGACGGCGCGGCAGGCATAGCCATCCGGGTAAGGCCTGCGGAACGGCCAAAGGTACGGCGCAGCCGTCATCGGTGCGGCATTGAAGATGAGCTGCACGTCGGGCAGCGCCATCTCGGTGCTGCTTTTGAGAAACGCCATCGGGCCGGCCGGCAGGGTGGCGGCGATGCCTTCCCCGCGCCAATGCGCATCGGCCAGCGCGCGGACGATGCGATCGATCCGCATGTGCCGGTGGAACGGCCCGGGCTGCCGGCGCCGGTAGGCGATGCTTGCTGAGATGTGGTCCTGAAGATTCTTGCCGACTCCGCGCAGCGGCACCTTCACGGCGATGCCGTGCGCGCGCAGTTCGTCCGGATCGCCGATGCCGGAGAGCATCAAGAGCTGCGGCGAGTTGATGACCCCGCCGCACAGGATGATCTCCCGGTTCGCGCGCGCCGTCATCGTCCGGCCGTTGCGGATATATTCGACCCCGGTGACGCGATTGCCCTCGAACAGCAGCTTCGTCGCCAGCGACCCGACTTCGACGGTGAGATTTTTCCGCCCGAGCGCCGGCCGCAGATAGGCGTCGGCGGCGCTACACCGGCGGCCATCACGCACCGTCATCTGCCAGACCCCGAACCCCTCCTGCCGGGCGCCGTTATAGTCGGACGTCAGCGGATAGCCGGCGGCGCAGCCGGCCGCCAGCATGGCATCGGCCAGCGGGTCGCGAAATTGCGAGACCTGCGTGGTCAGCGGACCATCACCGCCGCGGTAATAGCTCGCCCCGCCGCTCCAGGATTCCTGACGGCGAAAGTATGGCAGCACATGCGCATACGACCATGCCGTCAGGCCTGATGCCGCCCAGCGATCATAATCGCCCCGGTGCCCGCGGACATACGCCATCGCATTGATCGAGGACGAACCGCCGATCAGCTTGCCGCGGGCGCATTCGAGCCCACGCCCATCCATGCTGGCTTCGGGTTCGGCGAAATACATCCAGTCGTGCTTACAATTCAACAGCAGGCGCGGCCAGCCGAGCGGGATGTGAATCCACGGGTCGCGATCCCAGCCGCCGGCTTCGAGCAGAAGCACCCTGGTGCCCGCGGCCTCGGTCAGCCGTCCCGCCAGCGTGCAGCCGGCCGAACCGGCCCCGATGATGATGATGTCGTGGTTGGCGCGGACCGGCATGGATAATCGCCTCAGCTTTGCGTCCGGCCGTCGAGCAACCAACCGAATTTTTCCTTAGCACGGCGGGCGACTTCGGCGCTTGGCGCATTGCTCGGCGGGAACTTGTCACGCCAATGATAGGGCTTGCAGGCATTGATGATGGCGACTGAATGCGTCATGTCGCCGGCGGCGCGTTTCTCCGGCGACAGCCGCGGATCGGCGGGCGAATCCCACGATCCCTCGATGAACTGGATCGATTCCTTGGGGTCGGTCCGGGTCAACATGGCCCAGATCAGGTGGTCGAGATTGGTGACGTCCACATCCTCATCGGTCACCACGATGTATTTCGACGCATAGGCGGCAGCGCCGCACTGCGCCGCGATCTGGCCTGCCTGCACGGCGTGTCCGGGATATTGCTGCTTGATGGCGACGCCGTGCAGCAGGCGCGAGCCGCCGACTTCATGGCACCATACCTGCCGAACTTCCGGCACCCCGGCTGCCGTCATGTTCTGTCGCACCATGGCGGAGCGCAGCACCGCGCGGTAACGCGCCATCTCATCGGGGCCGGCGCCCATCGGCGGGACGCCGAGCAGGATCGGATCGTTGCGATGGTAGATCGCCTTGATGTCGAGCACCGGACGCGGCGCCGCGCCGCCGGCATAATGCCCGGTCCATTCCCCGAACGGTCCCTCGGTCTCGCGGCGCTCCGACGTGACATAACCCTCCAGCACGATTTCCGCATCGGCCGGAAACGGCAGGCCGGTGATCTTGCCCGTCACCATCCGCACCGGGCGTCCGCGCAAGCCGCCGATAATGTCGATCTCGAACACCCCATAGGGCGCCTCGGTACCACCATAGAAGAAAGCGAGCGGATCGCCGCCCAACACCATAACGAGCGGCAGCGGTTCGCCGCGCTTCCAATATTTCTCGCGGTGCAGGTAGCCATGATGGCCGGTCGCCATCAGCACGCCGACCGACTTTTTGTCGAATACCTGCGCCCGGTAAGCCCCGGCATTGAGCCAGTTCTCCTCCGGGTCGCGAGTGATGCTGTAGGTGCCGGTGCCGATATAGCGGCCGCCGTCGCGCTCGTGCCACAAAGGAGCGGGAAACTTCGTCACATCGACATCGTCACCCACCATGACGTTCTCGAACACGGGTCCGCTGTCCACCATCTCGTGGGGAACGAGGCGCATATCCTTGAGATAGGCGTCGCGGTAGGCTTCGCTGAGTTCCCACTTGGTGAGGTCATCCGGGAACCCGAAGGTCATATTGCGGCGCGTTCCGGCGAACATGTTCAACAGCAGCCGGAACCCCTTCGGGCAGCCCGGAATGTCCTCAAATACCACGCAGGGACCGTCTTCGGCACGCAAAATCGCCTCGGCGGCAAGGCCGATATCCTCCTGCCAGCTGGCGCCGCGAACCGTGCGGACCTCGCCAAGCCGCTCGGCAAGCGCCAGCCACTCGCGCAGGTCGTCATAGGCAATGCCTGGTGAGAAATTGCTGCGTGCGTCCATGGATTTGCCGTGTCCCCATCGGCCATGCCGCTGCGGAGAGTCGCGGCCTTATCGAAATGACACGCTACCACATTGCGGTGTCCACCGGGAGGCTTGATGATGTCACTGCACCGTTGCGGAGTACGCATGATGAAACGCCTTGCTGCCGTTCTCGCCTTCCTGACTTTCGCGCTGATCGGTGTCGCCGCAGCCACCGAATGGCCGGCCAAGCCGGTGAAGATCGTCGTCGCCTACGCGGCCGGCGGCGCCAACGACCTATTGGCGCGGGTGTTCGCGGAGCGCCTCAGCGAGGCGTTCGGGCAGCAGTTCCTCGTCGAGAACCGCACCGGCGGCGGCGGCCTGATCGGGACCGAAGCGGTCGCCCGCAGCGAGCCGGACGGTTACACCCTGATAGCGTCCGGCTTGCCGTCGCACGTGCTGGCGCCCGCTATGAACGCCAAGAATGCCGGCTTCGACCCGGTGCGCGACTTCACGCACATCGCTTATTTCGGCGGACCGCCCAATGTGTTCGTCGTCCACGCCTCATCGCCGGTGAAGACGTTTCCGGAACTGCTCTCGTTGATGCGTAATCAGCGCGGCGGCGTCGAATACGTCTCGCCCAGCATCGGATCGGTGGGCAACATGGTGGCTGAGTATGTGGCCGCCAAGGAAAAGATCAAGCTGGTGCATGTCGTCTACCGTGGTGGCGGGGCCGCGATCCTCGATCTCGTGGCCGGCCACGTCAAGGTCGGCAGCATGACGCTCGCCACCACGCTGCCGCACATCCGCTCCGGCATCTTGCGGCCGCTCGCGGTGTCCTCCGAGCGTCGGGTGCCGGAACTGCCCGAAGTACCGACGCTGGTCGAACTCGGCTATCCGGAGCTCACAGTGACCACCTGGTATGGGCTCTCCGGCCCGGCCGGCCTGCCGAAAGACATCGTCGAGCGCCTCAACCGCGAGGTCAATCAGGCGATGGACGACCCCAAGGTACGGGAACGGCTGGCGCAGGAAACCGTGCAAACCAAGAAGATGTCGCCGCAGGAGTTCTCGGCCTTCATGAAAAGCGAGGTGGAGAAATGGGTGCCGACGGTGCGGACGATGAATATCGTGGTCCAATAGGAACTGGAAGCTCTCGCAGCCCCGGCCGGAGGCTATATCGTTGCCCTTGTTATCGTCTGGTGATCAGAACACCGCATGGTCGCCGCGCTCGGGCGCAACGGCGCCGGCCATGAGGGCGGTGTAGAAATCGAACAGCGTCTCGGCTCCGGTCGAGGGCGTGGCAGCGGCATCGTATCGGCCCGTCGCAGGGTCCAGCACCAGCATGGATTCGGTTGCGTAGTAGCGCCCGATGCGCGCGAGTTCCGCCTTCTCGGCCACCGAAGGGACTATGCGCGCAACAGCGCTCAGGGTGCCGATGATGCCGTCGAGCATCGCGATCGGGACATGGCGGAATCGCGGCGGGCGCTTGAGCAGCGCAAACAGGAATTCGCCCTGTTGCCGCGGCGTGATGGCGGGGCCCGGTCCGCCGATGGGAAGCACGCGGTTCCAGCGGCGCGCATCATCCAGGCAGTCGGCCAGGTAGTCGGCGAGATCGTTGTCGCTGATCGGTTTGCACGCCGTCAGCGTGCCGTCGCCGAAGACCAGGAACGGCTTGCCCCGCCGCACCCGCTCGACCTGCCCGGACAGCGATTTGAAGAATGCCGTCGGCCGGACGATCGTATAGCGCAGGCCGGACGCAATGAGCGCGTTCTCGAACGCAAGCTTGGCATGCTGAAACGCGAGCAAAGGCTTTTGCACGCAAATGGCCGAAAGCAGCACGAATTGTGTCGCCCCTGCTTCCCGCGCCGCCGCAAGCACGTCGATATGGGCCTGGTAATCGATCGCCCACGCGTCTTTGGGTGCGCCGGTGCGCGAGGCCATGCAGGACACGACGGCATCGAAGCGCTCCACGGAGAACCCGTCGCGCAAAAGCGATCCGGGGTTTGTCACATCGACAAACCTCACTGTAGCTCCCTTGAGCAGCGCCACGCTGTCCGCCGGCGCAAGCGATCCGCCGACGCCTGCGCGCCGACGGACGAAGCAAACCACATCGTGGCCGCGCTGGATCAGCGCGCGAGCCGCCGCGCGGCCGATGGTGCCGGTTGCTCCCAGAACGCAGATACGTTTGGCACGCTGCGAGCGCGGCAGCGTACCGTCGGGTGCGGGTGAAGCGACTGTCATGTTTTTACACCGTCGTCAGTTGGTGCTCGCCGCGGGCCGTGGTGCTTCCCCGGTCTGCAGCCCACAATTCCGCAATAGACGTGTCCCATGCGATCAAGCAACGGCACCGCAAAACTCCCAGAACGGCACGAATGCGAAGCAGCGCATCCCGATCATGGCCGCCCTGCCCTGCCGAACCGCACTTTCGCGCGCATCTCCCAGGCCGCCTCCGTGGCCCTCCGGCTCTCGTGATTGGCGACATGAGACCCGGACAGGCCGTCGAGCGCCGTGAAAGGCTTGTTCCCGCTGCCAAGTGGACCTAGAAGCCCCGTGGCGGAGCCCTAACTCCCAGACAATACTCCGAAATAGAGGTAACATCTTATGCGTGTTTACTACGACCGCGACGCCGACCTCAATCTCATTAAGGGCAAGAAGGTCGCGATTGTGGGCTATGGCAGCCAGGGCCATGCCCATGCGCTCAACCTACGCGATTCCGGCGTCAAGGACGTAGCGGTGGCGCTGCGCAAGGGCTCGGGCGGCGTGAAGAAGGCCGAGGGCGAAGGCTTCAAGGTTTTCGAGGTCGCGGAAGCCGCCAAATGGGCCGATGTGATCATGATGCTGACGCCCGACGAACTGCAGGGCGACATTTATCGCGACCACTTCGCCGCCAACCTCAAGAACGGCGCCGCGCTTTTGTTCGCCCATGGCCTCAACGTGCATTTCAACCTGATCGAGCCGCGCGCCGACATCGACGTGCTGATGATCGCCCCCAAGGGGCCGGGCCATACGGTGCGCTCCGAATACCAGCGCGGCGCCGGCGTGCCATGCCTGATCGCGATCCACAAGGATGTGTCCGGCAACGCCCATGATCTGGGGCTGTCCTATGCCTCCGCGATCGGCGGCGGGCGCGCCGGCATCATCGAGACTACCTTCAAGGAGGAATGCGAGACCGATCTGTTCGGCGAGCAGTCCGTGTTGTGCGGCGGCCTCGTCGAACTCATGAAGGCCGGCTACGAGACGCTGGTCGAGGCCGGCTATGCGCCGGAAATGGCGTATTTCGAGTGCGTCCACGAGGTGAAGCTCATCGTCAACCTCATCTATGAGGGCGGCATCGCGAACATGAACTACTCGATCTCCAACACCGCCGAATATGGCGAATATGTTTCCGGCCCGCGCGTGGTGACGCCGGAAACCAAGGCCGAGATGAAGCGCATTCTGGGCGACATCCAGTCGGGCCGCTTCGTCAAGGACTGGATGCTGGAGAACAAGGTCAACCAGACCTCGTTCAAGGCGACCCGCGCAAAACTCGCCGAGCACCCGATCGAGCATGTCGGCGCCAAGCTGCGCGAAATGATGCCGTGGATCCGGCAGCGCGCGCTGGTGGACAAGAGCCGGAATTAGTCTAGGTTAACGTCTGGGAATCTATGCGGCGTCATTCCGGGGCTCGGCTGCAAGCCGAGAACCCGGAATCCATAAACCCTGTCGGTGTTCATGGATTCCGGGCTCGCCCCGGAACCTGCCATCGGGCCGGCAAGGGGCCGGACGGGTGGCGTCCCGGAATGACGGGCAATCAAACCGGTCGCTGCCGGCGCAGTTTGACAGCACACACATAGCCGGTGGCGAGAATAACCGTAGCGGAGATCGCCACGGTGGCGGTCAGACCCATCTGGGCCAGACCGAAGCCGAAATAAATTGGACCGATCGCGAGACCCAGGCAAAAGCTGCCCGAATGGATGGCGGCGGCGGAACCGCGTGCGGACGGGGCCAGTTCGGTCGCATAAATCTGAATGACGCCATGCATCATATAGAAGCCGCAGCCCATCAAAAGATATTGCACTATCTGAACCTGCCACGGCGCCCGCAGCGCCGCCGCCAGCAGGGCTAATCCCATGAAACCGGCACCGGTGAGAATAAGGCCACGCTCGCCGATTCGGGGTAACAGCCGCGATACGCTCAGCGAATAAATCACGCCGCCCAGCGCAAAGCCGGCGAGCACGATGCCGGCGATCATGGCGCGCGGTTCCCCGCCTTCGCGCAGCAGCAGCGCCACGTAGGGGAAAATCCCCATCATGAAAGTGCCTTCGAGCATCACGGCGCCGAAGCAGAATTTCGCCTGCGGATTTTGAAATATCGCCCGGTAGCCCTTGAGCACGGCGGCAAGATCGAAGCCGGAACCGGCGCGCGCCGCAACGCTACGAAATCCAATGCTCGCGGTGATGAATGTCGCCAGGCAGAGCACCCCGATCACCGCCAACACGAACCGCCAGCCGATGAGATCGCCTAAGATTCCGGCCATTGGGGTGCCGAGCAGGTTGCCGAACATCCCGGCGGCCAGAAGCCGGCTGATCGCGACCTGGCGCTGATGCACCGGAACGAGATCGCCGGCGACCGCGAGCGCGATCGGGAAGATGCCGCCGGCCGCGATACCGCTGGCGACCCGGGTCGCCAGCAGGAGCTGAAAATTCGGAGCGGCCGCGCCGGCAAAGCCGGCGATCACCAGGGCGCCGAGGCAGATGGTCATCAGCCGCGTCTTGCCGATCATGTCGGCCAGCGGCCCGAGCAACGGCTGCAGCCCCGCATAGGGCAGCGCGAATGCGGTGGTGAGCAGCGCGACCGTGGCCGGCGCCGTCGCAAGATCGTGAGCGACCTGCGGAAGCATCGGGTCCATGGCGCGCATGAACAAGCTTCCGGCAAAATTGCCGAGCGCCGTGATGGCGAGGATGCGCCGCACCGCGGCAGGCGCATCGTCACGGCCGGGTGGCACATTCATCGGGCGTCGCCTTTCTCCCTCTCCGCCTTCGGGCTGGTGGGAGAGCGTGCGATATCCCGCAGCCGGGAGGCAGCCCAGCGGACGGGCCGGCAGTTTCGCCAAGGCAATGCGCGGTCTGCCAAGCCGGTCAACCTCACTGCGCGGTGGTGTAAGACGCCCCGTTTCAGCCCCCGCGCACGCCGGCGGCGAGTTCCGCGACCAGGCTGGTGACGGCGGTGGCCGTCGCGGGGGTTGCCTTGCCGGCGGCATCGAGGCTTAAGCGCACCTTCTCGACCAGAGCGGAGCCGACCACCACGGCGTCGGCGCCGCGGGCGATCGCCGCCGCACCGGCGGCGTCCTTGACCCCGAAACCGACCGCCACGGGAAGCGCGGTGTGGCGCTTGATCCGCTTGACGGCTTCCGCAACGCGCCCGGCATCCGGCGCCGCCGCACCGGTGATGCCGGTGATCGAGACGTAGTAGACGAAGCCAGAGGTATTCGCCAACACGGCCGGCAGCCGCTTATCGTCGGTCGTCGGCGTCGCCAGGCGGATGAAATTCATGTCCGAGCGCAGCGCCGGAACGCACAGCTCGGTATCTTCCTCGGGCGGCAAATCCACCACGATCAGGCCGTCGACGCCGGCAGCCTTGGCGTCCACGAGAAAGCGGTCGACGCCGTAAATATAGATCGGGTTGTAGTACCCCATCAGCACGATCGGTGTCGTGGTGTCGCTGCTCCGAAAGTCGCGCACCAGCGCGAGCGTCTTGACCATGGTCTGGCCGGCCCGCAGCGCGCGTAGACCCGCAGCCTGGATCGCCGGACCGTCCGCCATCGGATCGGTAAACGGCATGCCGAGCTCAATCACGTCGGCACCCGCCTGCGGCAGCGCCCTCACGATCGCAAGCGAGGTGGCGGGATCCGGATCGCCGGCCATCACGAAGGTAACGAGCCCGGAACGGCCGGCGGCGGCCAGTTCGGAAAACCTGGTGTCGATGCGCGTCATCCGATTCGGCTTCCCAGATGCTCCGCCACGGTAAAAATGTCCTTATCGCCGCGGCCGCACAGGTTCATGACCATCAGGTGATCCTTGGGCTTCTTGGGCGCGAGTTTTATCACCTGTGCGAGCGCGTGCGCGGGCTCCAGCGCCGGGATGATGCCTTCGATCTTGCAGCACAGCTGGAAGGCGTCCAGCGCCTCGTCATCGGTGGCAGACAAATAGGTCACCCGCCCCATGTCGTTCAACCAAGAGTGTTCCGGCCCGATGCCGGGATAGTCGAGGCCGGCGGAAATCGAATGCGCTTCGGTGATCTGGCCGTCGGCGTCCATCAGTAGGTAGGTGCGGTTGCCATGGAGCACGCCGGGCCGGCCGCCCGCGATCGAGGCCGCATGCATGCCGGTGCCGAGCCCGTGGCCGGCGGCTTCCACGCCGTAAATCTCGACGCTGCGATCGTCCAGGAACGGATGGAACAGTCCCATGGCGTTGGATCCGCCGCCGATGCAGGCGACGAGCGAATCCGGCAGCCGGCCTTCGGCCGAAAACATCTGCTCGCGGGTTTCCCGGCCGATCACCGACTGGAAATCGCGCACCATCGCCGGATAGGGGTGCGGACCCGCCACCGTGCCGATGCAGTAGAATGTGTCGTCCACATTGGTGACCCAGTCGCGCAGCGCCTCGTTCATGGCGTCCTTGAGGGTTTTTGAGCCGGATTGCACCGGCCGCACCTCGGCGCCTAAGAGCTTCATGCGAAACACGTTGGGCTTCTGCCGCTCGACGTCGACCTCGCCCATGTAGACGATGCATTTGAGCCCGAAGCGGGCACACAGCGTCGCGGTGGCGACGCCGTGCTGGCCGGCACCGGTCTCGGCGATCACCCGCGGCTTGTTCATGCGCTTCGCCAGCATGATCTGGCCGAGCACGTTGTTCACCTTGTGGGCGCCGGTGTGGTTGAGTTCGTCGCGCTTGAAGTAGATTTTCGCGCCGCCCGCTCCCCCGGTCGCGGCCGACACGTCGCGGAGGTGATCGGTCAGCCGCTCGGCGAAATAGAGCGGCGACGGGCGCCCCACATAATGGGTGAGGTAGCCATCCATTTCGCGCTTGAATTCCGGATCGGCCTTGGCGACCGCGTAAGCTTGTTCCAGTTCCAAGATGAGCGGCATCAGGGTTTCGGCGACGAAGCGCCCGCCATAGATGCCGAAATGGCCACGCTCGTCGGGCCCGTTGCGAAACGAATTGGGGTGTTCGACGCCCGCGGGCGAAACGTTCATGGTTGCCTCATGGTCGCAAGCTCATCGCCCTGCGCAGCGCCGATACGGCCGCAGGCGTGGGTGCGATCCGCGCCTTGCCGCACCATACGCACAAAGGCACGGATCAGGTCGGGGTCCTTATCGCCCGGCGCGCGCTCGACACCGGACGACACATCCACGGCGCGGGTCTGCGTGATCGCGATCGCCTCGGCCACATTGTCAGGATTGAGGCCCCCTGAAAGCATGAACGGCACACGCGGGTCAAGATTCTTCAGGAGCCGCCAATCGAACGCTTTGCCGAGCCCACCGGGCCGGGTGGCATCGCGCGGTGCACGGGCATCGAAAAGGAGCCAATCCGCCACGGCGGCGTAGGCCGGAACGCAGGCGAGGTCATCGGCGGTTTCGACGGGGATTGCCTTGATCACCGGCAGGGCGAAACGCGCCTTCACGGCGCCGACCCGGGCAGGCGTTTCCTTGCCGTGCAGCTGCAGCAGGTCGGGTGACACCGCCGCGATGATCGTCGCCAATGCTTCATCATCGGCATCGACGGATAGCGCCACCTTGCGGGCGCGGCTGCCCACCCGTGCACCGAGCCCGCGCACGGTGGCAAAATCGACGTGGCGCGGCGACGGCGCAAAAAATACGAACCCGACCATGTCGGCTCCGGCGCCGAGCGCCGCATCGACCGCGGCTGGCGTCCGCAATCCGCAAATCTTGATGACGCGGTAAACCCCGGATGCGGAGCTTTTGAAGGGGTCGGCGCCAATCACTTGGGGGGCAAATCCTTGGCAGCCAAGTCTGCGGGAGCTAAATCCTTGCGCACCGTGTGCTCGGCCGCCGACTTCTTGGCATCCGGCGGCGTCTGCGGGCGGTTGAGGCGCTCGCGCATTTCCTTGCCGGTCTTGAAGAACGGTACGGCTTTCTCGTTTACTGCCACTTGCTCGCCGGTCCTGGGGTTACGGCCCGAGCGGGCCGGCCGGCTCTTGACCGAAAACGCTCCAAATCCGCGCAACTCCACCCGATCGCCGCGCGCCAGCGCGGCCACGATCTCGTCCAGGATCGTGTTCACGATGTCTTCGACATCGCGCTGATAAAGATGAGGACTATGTTCCGAAATGCGCTGAACCAGCTCTGATTTGATCATGTCGTGATGCCGCTTCTGCGATGGAAAATTTTACACTCGCGCACCATGCCGGCAGGTAGCATCAGCCCCGTTCCGTGATCGATTTCCAGCCTAAGGGTACCAAAGCGCCAACAGCCCCACACGGTTTACCTTCGCGGCAGCCTGCGCAACGCCACCCGTTTCCAGTTCGTGCGCCAAGAAGCCGAGGCCGACAATATCAAGAATTTTCGCCATACCAAGATGGAGAAATGATAAATCGCTGAAGCGCCGGCTAAGCCGCCAGTCTCGCACCGGCGTTGCCGGATCGATGTTGTTCGTCTTGGCCAGCCAATCGATGGCTTCCTGCTCGCGGCCGATCTCGTCAGCCAGTTTGAGATCGATCGCCTGGCGCCCGGTGAAGACCCGGCCATCCGTAACCCTGTCGAGTGCCTCTCCATCCAGCTTGCGGCGCTCCTTCACAATGTCCTTGAACCACGCAAAGGAGTCGCTGACCAGCGACTCGATAGCCGCGCGGGCTTCTGGCGACGTGGGCTCCAGGCCGTTGGGCGCTGCCTTGAGGGGGGATGATTTGATCTCCTCCATCTTGACACCGATCTTATCGAGAAGGTCGGTCAGATTCGGATACTGGAACAACACGCCGATAGAACCCACCAGCGAGGAATTTTGCGTGATGATATGATCCGCCGCCATGGCCGCCATGTAGCCGCCCGAGGCCGCCAAGCCATCCACTACCACCACCGTCGGCTTCTTCTGCGCGACCCGGCGCAAAGCCTGATGCAGTTCCTCCGATCCGGTCGTGGTGCCGCCGGGGCTGTCGATATGGATGATGACGGCACGGGTACCGCTCGACCGCGACAGGCGGTCGAGCGCTTCGGTGCGATCACGGTCACCGCGAATGATGCCCTGAATGGTGACCCGCGAGATCTGCGGCCGCAGCGGGTCGGTCAAGGAATCCGAGCGACGCGCGACCGCCGCAACGGCGATGACTCCGAGGATTGCCGACAACACGGCCGCGACGCGCCAGAATGTAAGTTTTCGCCGCAACCGGCGGCGGTCTACGATTTGATCGGCATCGAGTGACATGAACTTGCTCCGAATCGGTTGGCCAACGGGTGTTGCGGCCGTCGCGATCGACCGCCGTCACACCCCAGCCGCAGCCATCATGCGCGGCTAGGAAGATCGGCCCAGCCGCGCATCCCCGCGACGGACTTCGCGTCCGGCGACGGCGATGCGACGATAACAAAAGGCATCGCCGGCCGAAGCATTAGTCCTTCTTCTCGGTGGCGCGCTTGAGCGCGGTGCCGAGAATGTCGCCGAGCGTCGCACCGGAATCGGACGAGCCATATTGCGCGATGGCTTCCTTTTCCTCGGCGACTTCGAGTGCCTTGATCGATACCGTAACCTTGTGGGCACGGCGATCGAACTGCGTTACCCGCGCATCCACCTTCTCGCCGACCGCGAAGCGTTCAGTGCGCTGCTCCGAGCGGTCGCGGGCCAGTTCGGACCGCTTGATGAAGGCGGTGAGATCGGTGCCGACCAGCCGCACTTCGAGGCCGGATTCTTTGACCTCGATGATCTCGCAGGTCACCTCGGCGCCCTTCTTGACATCGCCGGCCTCAGCGAACGGATCGCCTTCGAGTTGCTTGATGCCGAGCGAAATGCGCTCCTTCTCGACATCGACGTCGAGCACCTGGGCACGCACCTTGTCGCCCTTTTTGAAGTCGTCGATCACCTGCTCGCCGGGGCGCTTCCAGTCGAGATCGGACAGATGCACCATGCCGTCAACGTCGCCGTCGAGCCCAAGGAACAAGCCGAACTCGGTCTTGTTCTTGACCTCGCCCTCGACCACGGTGCCGGGCGGATGCTTCTCGACGAACTGTTCCCAGGGGTTGCGCATCGTCTGCTTGAGACCGAGCGAGATGCGGCGTTTGACCGGATCGACCTCCAGCACCTGAACCTCGACCTCCTGGGAGGTAGAGACGATCTTGCCGGGATGGACGTTCTTCTTGGTCCACGACATTTCCGAGACGTGGATGAGGCCCTCGATCCCGGGCTCCAGTTCCACGAAGGCACCATAATCCGTGATGTTGGTGACGCGCCCGGTGAGGCGGGCATTGACCGGGAACTTGGCCTCGATGCCGAGCCACGGGTCCGCCTGCAGCTGCTTCATGCCGAGCGAAATGCGGTGGGTCTCGTGGTTGATCTTGACGATCTTGACCTTCACCTGCTGGCCGATATTGAGCACCTCGGAGGGGTGATTGACCCGGCGCCAAGCGATGTCGGTGACATGCAGCAGGCCGTCGATGCCGCCGAGATCCACGAAGGCGCCGTAATCGGTGATGTTCTTCACCACCCCGTCGATGACCTGGCCCTCTTCGAGGTTCTGCACCAGTTCCTGACGCTGTTCCGCGCGGGTCTCTTCCAGGACGGTACGGCGCGACACCACGATATTGCCGCGGCGGCGATCCATCTTGAGAATCTGGAACGGCTGCGAGACGTTCATCAACGGGGTCACATCCCGGATCGGCCGAATATCGACCTGAGAGCGCGGCAGGAACGCCACCGCCCCGTCGAGATCGACCGTAAACCCGCCCTTGACCTGATTGAAGATGACGCCCTGGACCTTTTCGTTGCCCTGGAAGGCCTTTTCGAGCTTGCCCCAGCTCTCCTCGCGCCGCGCTTTGTCGCGCGATAGCACCGCCTCACCGAGCGCGTTCTCGACGCGCTCCAGATAGACCTCGACGGTATCGCCGACCTTGATGTCGTTCTGGCGCCCCGGTCCGTTGAACTCGCGCAGCGGCACCCGGCCTTCGGTCTTCAGGCCGACATCGATGACAGCCAGATCCTTCTCGATGGCAACCACGGTGCCCTTGATGACGGCACCTTCCTGGAGATTGCCATGCGTGAACGAATCCTCCAGCAAGGCGGCAAAATCTTCGCGCGACGGCGCGGCGGTAACGGCAGCTAAGGCCATGCATTCTCCTGTGCGACGGCACCGGCGGTTGGACCAAGGGACGCAACAATCGCTCCTGGCCGGAGGTCTTCCCGACCCCCGGCAACTGACGGATTGACCCGGCAGGCCGGCGCGAACCGAGCGGTTGCTGCGATGCTCAAGCGTGACGACGTATGTTCGGTGCTGCAACGAAGCTTGCGAGCGGGCGATCCTCCTCATACGAAGGCAGCGTTGATCGCGCCTTCGGCCCGCTCGGGTGGCTTCAGCCAATATGAGCAGCCCGAACCTGCGCGCATATAGCGAATGCCCGCGGATGTCGCAAGAACAGATGACGATCCTGACGATCCTTCCCCTTCGCGCTAGCCGACGCCGCAGCGCCGACCGGTCGTAAATCCACATGACACCAGCCATCGCCGTCGAGCATCTCGTCAAGCACTACCGGCGCGGCGTCGCCGTCAACGGTGTCACGTTCGTGCTACCGGTTGGATCGGTGACCGGACTTCTGGGCGGCAACGGGGCCGGCAAAACCACCACCATCGCAATGATTATGGGGCTGGTGACGCCGACCTCCGGCCGCGTGCAGGTGCTCGGCGCCGACATGCCGCGCCAGCGCTACCGCGTGCTGCACCGGATGAATTTTGAAAGTCCTTACGTGGAAATGCCGATGCGGCTGACCGTGCGGCAAAATCTCACCGTGTTCGGGCGGCTTTACGGCGTCACCGCGCTCGACGACCGCATCGCCGCGCTGGCGCAGGAACTTGACCTAACGGAATTGCTCGACCGCCCGACCGGAAAGCTGTCATCGGGGCAGAAGACCCGGGTGTCGCTCGCCAAGGCGCTGATCAACCGCCCCGAGGTGCTTTTGCTCGACGAGCCGACCGCCTCGCTCGACCCGGACACCGCCGACTGGGTTCGGGGAAGTCTCGAACGGTACCGCGCCGAGCGCGGCGCCACCATTCTGCTGGCCTCGCACAACATGAGCGAAGTCGAGCGGCTGTGCGAACGCGTGATCATCATGAAGAAAGGCCGCATCGAGGACGAGGGGTCGCCGGCCGCACTGCTGGCGCGCTATGGGCGCGCAACCCTGGAAGAGGTGTTCCTCGACGTGGCGCGCGGACGCGGCCAAATCCAGGAGGCGGCGCAGTGAACGACCGGTCCGACGCCTCCGTCCGGTTCGAGGATTTTATTTCCCGGCGCCGGGTTGCCGCCATGATCCTGCGATACTGGTATTTGCTGCGGTCCTCGTGGCCCAGGCTCTTCGAGCTTATCTATTGGCCGGCGGTCCAGATGCTGATGTGGGGGTTTCTGCAACTCTACCTCACGCAGAATGCAGGCTTCTTCGCCCGTGCCGGAGGGACGTTTATCGGAGCCGTCTTGCTGTGGGACATCCTGTTTCGCGGCCAGCTCGGCTTTTCCGTGTCATTCCTGGAGGAAATGTGGTCGCGCAATCTCGCCAATCTGATGATGAGCCCGCTGCGCCCGATCGAATTCGTGCTGGCCATGATGGCGATGAGCATCGTGCGGTTGGCAATCGGCGTGGTTCCGGTCTCCCTGATGGCCATCGGATTTTTCGGATTCAATCTCTACGGGATGGGTTTCGCGCTCGCGGCCTTCTTCATCAACCTGATCCTGACCAGTTGGGCGGTCGGCATCTTCGTATCCGGAATCGTCATGCGCAACGGCCTCGGCGCGGAAAATCTAGCATGGACCATCATGTTCCTGCTGATGCCTTTGACATGCGTGTATTATCCGGTTGCCGTGCTACCGCCTTGGCTGCAGATGGTTGCGTGGTTGCTGCCCCCTACTTATGTATTCGAAGGCATGCGGGCGCTGTTGATCGACCATGTCTTCCGGTCCGATCTGATGATCCAGGCATTCGGCATGAACATCGTGGTGTTCAGCGTCGGAATTTTTGGATTTATGCTCTTGCTGAAATCGGCACGCCGGAATGGCTCGTTCATGCAGACGGGCGAGTGATTTCGGCTGTGCCGTGGCCCTGATCTCACCATCGCTCGGTCGGAGATCGGGCGATGAACTGGCGTGCACCGTCGCCACGAAGGCGCTTGGTTTGACACGACCGAAAAACGGTCCACCCTATTGACGCAACTGAAGGCTCACGATCGTCATGTCGCAACACGTCAAAATACCAGAACCCGATATGGCCATCGGTGAATTCGGCGGCGCGGCGCGGCTTCCCGGCGAGGGTGCGTTGGTAATGTCAACGCCGATGTACTGGTTTTATGAGATGAACCAGGCGGCGCTCAACCCGTCGCGCGCCTTTGCGGAAGCCACCAAGCTGCTGTTCAAGAATCCCCTCAATCCGATGGCCATGACCACGTTCGGCAAATCGGTCGCGGCGGCCTGCGAGGTTTTTGAACGCTCGACGCGCCGCTATGGCCGCCCCGAATGGGGCATCCGTAATACGCTTGTCGGCGGCGCTCGTGTCCCGGTGAACATCGAATCCGTATGGGAGCGGCCGTTCTGTCGCCTGCTGCATTTCGAACGGGTCTTCGAACATCCGCCGGCGCGGCCGCAGCCGCGCGTCCTGATCGTGGCGCCGATGTCGGGCCATTATGCCACCTTGCTTCGCGGTACCGTGGAAGCGTTTCTTCCCAATCACGATGTCTACATCACGGATTGGGCCGATGCCCGGATGGTGCCGATCACCGAGGGGCGGTTCGATCTCGACGACTACATCGATTACGTGATCTCGATCCTGCATTTCCTCGGCGGCGACGCCCACGTGGTCGCAGTTTGCCAGCCGTCGGTTCCAGTGCTGGCCGCGGTCGCCCGCATGGAGGCGACCGAGGACCCTTATGTGCCGCATTCGATGGTGCTGATGGGCGGGCCGATCGACACCCGCGTCAATCCGACCGGTGTCAACAAGCTCGCCGAAGCCCGTGGCGTGTCGTGGTTCCGGCGCAACGTGATCACCCGGGTTCCGTTTCCCCATCCGGGTGCCATGCGTGACGTCTATCCGGGCTTCCTGCAATTGCACGGCTTCGTCAGCATGAACCTCGACCGTCACATCGAAGCCCACCGCAACCTGTTCCATCACCTGGTCCAAGGCGACGGCGACTCCGCCCAAAAGCACCGCGAATTCTACGATGAATATCTCGCCGTGATGGACCTTGCGGCGGAATATTATCTGCAGACCGTGGATACGGTTTTCGTCCGTCATGCCTTGCCGAAGGGCACCATGCGCCACCGCACCGAGCCGGTGCAGCCCTCGGCGATTCGCCGCGTCGCGCTGATGACGATCGAAGGCGAGCACGACGATATTTCCGGCATGGGCCAGACCGAGGCCGCCCATCGGCTGCTCGACCAGCTTCCCGATCGGCTCAAGGCACACTGGCTGCAGCCCGGCGTCGGCCATTATGGGGTATTCAACGGTTCCCGGTTCCGCTCGGAGATCGCGCCGCGGATCGCGGATTTCATGCTGTCGCACAACGCAACCCACGCCGGCGCGCGGCCCTCGCGCCGTCCGGAGCTGGCGGCCGCCGGGTCAATTCACGCCGTGTAATGCGACATCGGCGCCGTGCCCATTCCTGGCATTCCTGGGCTGAAGATTGGTGGTTTCGTTAACCGTTTGCGATGTTACGCTGCCGTCCTGGCGAATCGCCTCGCCGATTGCTGGAAGCGGTGGGGCGTGAGGCCGATCTCATCGCCAACCGCGGTGGTTGGTCCGAGACCGCTAACCATGACGTTGCGCCCAATTCCTGCCCGTTTCTCCGCCGAACCGCGGTCCATCGAGGTGGAGTGCGATGGCGCGGTGCATCTGGTGCGCCTGCGCCGGCATCGCCAGGCGCGCCGCTACACCTTGCGGGTGACGGCGGCCAAGCGCGAAGCCGTGCTGACGATGCCGCTGCGCGGCAGCCTTCGCGAAGCGGAGGATTTTGCCCGCCGGCATGGCGGCTGGATCGCATCCCGGCTTGGGCGCCTGCCGGGCGCCGTCAGCTTTGCGCCCGGAACCGAGATTCCGTTGCGAGGTGTTGCTCATGTGATTGCGCATCGGCCGGGGGCGCGGGGCACGGTGTGGACCGAAACCCGCCCGGATGGCCGCCATCTGCTGTGCGTCGCCGGCGGTGAGGAACACGTGGCCCGCCGCATTGCCGATTACCTCAAACGCGAGGTCAAACGGGATCTTGAACATGCGGTCGCCCGCTATGCGGGACAGATCGGGGTCACAGCCCGGCGGATTTCGATCCGCGACCAGGCGAGCCGCTGGGGATCGTGCTCGACCACCGGCGCCCTGTCGTTTTCCTGGCGGCTCATCCTGGCGCCCGATTACGTGCTCGATTATCTCGCCGCCCACGAAGTGGCGCACCTCAAGGAAATGAACCACTCGGTGCGATTCTGGCGCCTGCTCGCCCGCATGTGCCCCGACATGCGGCGCGCCAAGAACTGGCTCGATGCCAACGGTGCCGGCTTGTACCGGTACGGCGCTGCCGGCGGGCTCGCAGCGTGACTTGGTGGCACATCCATGCTGCGCCTGCCGCTTGGTTTGCGCGATTGGGATTACCGAAAACGACGCCCTCCACGCCGGCTCCACACCTCAGCTCAGTGCGCGTCGTCCCAATTATCCGCAGCCCTCGCATCGACCCGCAGCGGCACCGCAAGCGAAACGGCCGGCATGGGCGCCTCTTCCATCACCCGCCGGATCACCGGGATGGTGCGGTCAATCTCCTCGTCCGGCACCTCGAAGATGAGTTCGTCATGCACTTGGAGCAGCATCCGCGCCGCCAGGCGCGCCGCCGCCAAGGCCTCATCCATGCGGACCATGGCGCGGCGGATGATGTCGGCGGCGGTGCCTTGCAGGCGCGCATTGATGGCGGCGCGCTCGTTGAAGGCACGGATCGAGGCATTCGAGGCCTTGATGTCCGGATAGTGGCACTTGCGGCCGAACAGCGTCATCACGTAACCGTCCCGACGGCAGGCTTCCTTGGTCGCGTCCATATAGGCGCGGATGCCCGGAAAACGCTCAAAGTATTTGCGGATATAGGCGCCGGCCTCCTCGCGCGGGATGCCGAGCTGGTTGGCAAGGCCGAAGGCCGAGATGCCGTAGATGATGCCGAAATTGATCGCCTTGGCGCGCCGGCGCACCTCGCCCGGCATGCCGGCGACCGGTACGCCGAACATTTCCGACGCCGTCATGGCATGAATATCGAGGCCGTCGCGAAACGCCTGCCGTAGCGCCGGGATATTTGCGATCTCGGCCAACAGGCGCAATTCGATCTGGGAATAATCCGCCGAAATCAGCTTGTGGCCGGGCGCCGCCACAAAGGCGCGGCGGATTTTTCTCCCTTCCTCGGTTCGCACCGGAATGTTTTGCAGATTGGGCTCCGACGACGACAACCGGCCCGTGGTGGTAGCCGCGAGCGCATAGCAGGTGTGAACCCGTCCGGTCTGCGGGTTGACGTAGCCCGGCAGCGCGTCCGTGTAGGTCGATTTGAGCTTCGAGACCGAACGCCATTCAAGTATTTTCTGCGGCAGCGGGTAACCCTGTTCGGCCAGTTCCTCCAGGATCGAGGCCGACGTTGACCAGGCGCCGGTCTTGGTCTTCTTGGCGCCGGGTAAGCCCATCTTGCCGAACAGGATGTCGCCGAGCTGCTTTGGCGAACCCGGATTGAACGCCTCGCCGGCCAGTTGCCGGATCTCATCCTCGAGCCCGCCGGCCTTTTGGCCCAATTCGCCCGACAGCCGGGACAGCACCTGCCGGTCGATCGCGATGCCGCGCCGTTCCATGCGCCCGAGCACCGCCACAAGCGGGCGTTCCAGGGTCTCGTAGACCGTGACCATGTGTTCCGGCACGAGGCGGGCCTTGAGGACCCGCCATAGCCGCAACGCCACGTCGGGACGCTCGGCCGCATAGGCGGTGGCCTTGTCGATCGCCACATTGGCAAACCCGATATGGCCCTTGCCGGTGCCGGCGACCTCGCCATAGGGAATCGTGCGATGTCCGAGCAGGCTTTCCGCCAGCGATCCGTCATCGTGGGAGCCGCGGCCGGCGTCGAGCACGTAGGACATCAGCTGGATATCGTCGGTCGCCGTCAGTTCGATGCCATGGCGGGCCATGACCACGCCATCGAACTTCACATTGTGCCCGATCTTGAGAATTCCGCGGTCTTCCAGCAGCGGCTTGATGAGCCGCAGTGCGGTGTCCGCGGTCAGCTGGTCCGGCGCCACATCGCCGGCGAACAGGCCGGTGCCGTTGCCGCTTTCACGGTGGATCAGCGGCACGTAGCAGGCTTCATTAGGGCCGATGGCAAGCGACAGGCCACACAGTTCCGCCTGCATCGGGTCGGGGGAGCCGGTCGTCTCGGTGGCAAAGGCCATGCGTCCGGCGTCACGCGCGCGGGCGACCCAGTACTCCAGCTGCCCGGCAGTGCGCACCGTATCGTAGCGCGCGCGGTCGAATTTCGACGCCCTTGCGCTCTCGATCCGCGCCGCCGCGAGCGCCTCGGGAGTGAACACAGCGGTTCCCTCGCCCGCTGGACGCGATGCCTGCTGGCCCGTTGCGGCGCCCCCCGACGAAGCGGACGGTGCGGAGGGAAGCAGGCCCTGCCCGGCACCCCGGTCCGGGCGTGGGGCCGGAGCCGGAGATGCCGCCCCGCCCACGGTCAGCCGATCGTCCGGCGCGATCTCGGAGGCATCGACGCCGGAAAATTCTGCGACCCGGCGCGTCAGCGTGTTGAACTCCATCGCCTTGAAAAACGCGACCAGCCGCTTCGGATCCGGATCATGAACCGCGAGATCGGCAAGCGGCACGTCGAGCGGCACGTGGCTGTCGAGGGTGACCAGGGTTTTCGACAACCGCGCCAACTCGGCGTTCTCGATGAGCGATTCCCGCCGCTTCTGCTGCTTGATCTCGCCGGCACGCGCCAGCAGGGTGTCGAGATCGCCATATTCGCTGATCAGCTGCGCCGCAGTCTTGACCCCGATTCCCGGAACGCCCGGCACATTGTCGGTGGAATCGCCGATCAGCGCCTGCACCTCGATCACCTTGTCGGGCGGCACGCCGAATTTTTCTACGACCTCGGCGGGACCGATCCGGCGGTCCTTCATGGTGTCGTACATCACGACCTGATCGTCAACGAGCTGCATGAGGTCCTTGTCGGACGACACGATGGTCGCACGCGCACCCGCTTCGCGAGCTTCCCGCACATAGGTGGCAATGAGGTCGTCGGCCTCGTAGCCGATCTGTTCGAGGCAGGGCAGATCGAACGCGTGCACCGCCTCGCGGATCAGGCCGAATTGCGGGATCAGGTCGGCGGGCGCCTCCGGCCGGTGCGCCTTGTAATCGGGATAAAGCGTATTGCGAAAGGTCTTTTCCGACTTGTCGAACACGATGGCGAGGTGGGTCGGCCGTTCCTCCGGCTTCATGTCGCGCAACAGCTTCCACAGCATGCCGCAGAAGCCGTACACGGCATTGAGCTGCAGCCCATCCGACTTGCGCGTCAGCGGCGGCAAGGCATGATAGGCGCGGAAAATATAGGACGACCCATCGACGAGAAAGACGTGGTCGCCCGCGTGGAGATTGGTCGAGGTTTCCGGCATGGCGCCAATGTGGAGGGTTCCAGAACGAATGGCAACCTGGGGCAGCCCGTTCATGATCATTCAGGCGTTGGGCCTGCAGCCAGCATCGCCGCGCCGACGCAGATGCAGCCAGCCCCCACCCTTGGGCACTTTCAGATGCCGGTCGAACGCACCCTATCCTTTTGGCGCCGACATCGCCAAACCCAATTGTTCGGCGGCCCCGTGTAGCCGTTTGTCGTCGGTCCAAAGCGCGGCTGTGGCCGTCAGCCGGACCGCGGCAAGCAAGTGGACGTCGGACGTAGCCACCTCGATGGCGTTCGATGAATTGCAAGACTTCCGGATCCGTTGCGACGGCCGCCCGCGGCAGGTCGCCCAACGCGTCCACGATCAGCGCGCGCTGGCGCGGACCGCCAAGAGCAAGGTCACCGATGACGAAGGGATGCGTCAGCACCGCCCCTGCGCTCAGCAGTTCGGCCAGCCCTTCGTTTCCGGCGCGAAGGTGGGTGACCCAAACCTACGTATCGACCAGGATCACGGGAAATCACGTCGTCAACGGGCGCCGCGGCGGTGCGTCGAGCATGGGCTCGCTGCCGCCGAGATTCGCCAGCCGGCGGGCGCTCTCGCGTTCGATCAACGCCTTCAGTGCCTCCCGAACCAGGCTGGATTTTTCGCTCAGACCCGTGAGGGCCGCAGCCTTGGCGACAAGGTCGTCATCCAAGGCCAGTGTCGTTCTCATGGAGAGCTCCGTTTAGCACCAAAAAATATCATCACGTGATGCGAATTCCAATGCCGCCGGGGTCAGAGCGTACGACGGCGGCGTGGCCGGCGACGTCGGCGCGGGCGGCCTCCTCAGCCTCTTCGGCGGCGTAGCTGGCGCTGACGGGACGAGGTGTTCCCATCGCTCGGCGTATTGCACGTCGGGTGTTGAATGGACCGACCGTCAATCCGGGCTGGAACTGGCTGGAGGCATTTTTCTCTGTTCAGTATACGCAATAAGCCATTGCAATACAATGTTTTTGGAGAGCAGCCGCACTTGGGCGGGCGCGCGCGTCAGGTCTGTAAGCGCTGCCGCATCACCCGCAGCGTCGCGACGCAACTGTCGAGCAGCGTGGCGGCGCGTCCCAACATGTCCTCCGGCGCGGAGAGCTCGACGGCCGCAGCCGCTTCGGCCGGCCGCATGGCGCCGAACTGGCCGCACAGGCCGCACAGGCGATGTGCGATCGCCTTGACCTGGCGAAGGTTGTCCGCAGCAATCGCCGATCGAAGCTCCGAAATCGACGTTTCGAGGTCGACCAGGAATTTCTCAAGGAGGCTTTTGAAGGGCGCCTCGCCGACGTCGGCGCGCAGCTGATCGAGCGCGTCTTCGTCCACATCGGGGCCGGCATCGCCGGGCATTGCGGTCTTGCCCTCGGCATCCGCGTTGAACAGTTTGCCGATGATCGCCTCCACGTCGGCCTTGCGGATGGGCTTTCGCAGGTAGTCGTTCATGCCGGCGGTCAGGGCGCGCCCGCGATCCGCCGCTTGGGCGAATGCCGTCAGCGCGATGATCGGCACGCGACCGCGTGGTCCATCGATCTGCCGGATCAGCATCGCGGCGTCGTAGCCGTTCATCACCGGCATCTGAATGTCCATCAGGATCAAATCGAGGTCGGTTTCCCTCGCCAGCGCGACGGCTTCTGCACCGTTGCCGACCATTTGCACCCGGTGTCCGAGCTTCTCCAGGATGGCCCTGATGACCATTTGGTTGGCGAGTGTATCTTCCGCCGCCAGGATGCGGAGGCTCCTTACGGCACCGGTATAATCCGCCCTTGCGGTTTCGCCGCCGCTCTCGGATTGGTCCGCTAGGACGAAGGGCAGTTCGCAGCCGAACGTGGACCCTACCCCCACGGTGCTTTCCACCGTCACAACCCCGCCCAGCAACTCCACGACCTTCTTGCTGATGGCGAGGCCGAGACCGGTGCCGCCGAATTGGGATGTTTGCACGATGTCGCCGCGCTCGAAGGGGACGAACAGCTTGCGACAGCGCATCGGCTGAAATCCCGATGCCGGTGTCGGTCACGGCAAATCGCAGTGTCACGCTGCGGTCCCGCCGCGCCGTCACGGAAACCGCGAATCCGACCGTGCCGCGCCTCGTGTATTTTACGGCGTTGCTGAGAAAGTTCAGCAGCACCTGCATAACCCGGCCGGAATCGCCGCGTAGATAAACCGGGACGTCGGATCCGATGTCGGTGGAAATCGCGATTCCCTCGGCGTTCGGAAGACTGCGCACGATCTCGATGACGCTGGCGATCATGTCGCGCAGGTCGAACACGGCGACTTCCGGTTTTTCATGACCCGCCTCGAGGCGGGAAAAATCCAGGATGTTGTTGATGATGTTGAGGAGGTGCTCCGCTGAGTTGTTGATGATCCGCGCATATGTGCGCTGCACCTGGTCGAGGGAGGTCTCGATCAGCATCGATGTCAGCCCGATCACGGCGTTCATCGGAGTCCGCAATTCGTGGCTCATCATCGCCAGAAATGTGGCCTGGGTGCGCGAAGCCGTCTCCGCGGAGTTCGCGCGCCTCCGCGATCGCCCTTTCGTTGCGCTTGCGGTGCGTGATGTCGGTAAAGGTCCGGACCAGGCCACCACCTGGAATCTCGGTCGTGCGCACTTCCAGGATTTTTCCGTTCGGACGCTCGCGCTCGTAAAACGATGGCATTTTTAACTTCTGCTCAACCGTGATCGCGGCACCGGCGTCGCTACCCAATTGAAGCGCAATGTCGCGGTATTCGCCGCGCTCGAGCAGCAATGCATGAATGTCGCTGTAACTCAACGGGCCGGAGGAAAGCGATTCCGGCAGTCCGAGCAACTCGATGGCCCGGCGGTTAATGACCTGTACCATTCCGGTCGCGTCCAGCGTCATGACGCCCTGGTCGATATTTGCCAACGTCCCCTGAAGCTGCTGGAACTGTCCGCGCACTCTTTGCTCGCGCTCGCGCAAAAGGAAGCGTTTGTGGTCAAGCCGGGTATCGGTTTTGTTCCAGACCCAAATGAGGCATAACGTGATCAGCGTTACGCCGAGCAGAGTCGCAATCAGCACTGCCGCGTTCCTGCGGAAGTCCGAGTACATCTCGCCGGTTCCGCGGCCGATGATGATCAGCAGCGGATATCCGGCGACCTTGCGGTAGCTGAAAAACCGCTCGACACCGTCGATTGCGCTTTTGCTGGTGAACGACCCACTTTCCCGGCTCAGCACCCTGTCGAAAACCGGTGCGTTTGCAAGCGACGCCCCGATGCGGGCATCTTGCCGGCCGCTGCGGGCACGCACCACACCATCGGTGCCCACCAGCGATATAAAACCCTGAGGGCCGAAATCGAGATTTTGATAGAAGCCCGCAAAATATCCCGGATCGACCGAGGCTGCGACGACGCCGATGAACTCGCCGCTTTGATCGGTGATTCGGCGCGTGAAATTGATGGTCGGCTTGTTGCTGATGCGACCGATGACCGGCTTGCTGATCAACAATACATCGTCATCGGAGTCGCGCTGCATGTCAAAATGTTCACGGTCGCCGAGCGTGATCCCGGGGCGGGGCAGAGCTAAGGTGCTCGAAAGAATCTCACCGGTCTTGCCGGTAATCACAAGCTGGAAGCTGATGGTCATTATAAAGTTTATTTCGTGCTGCCATTGCGATATGTTGAAAGTTTCCGGGTTCATGATATAATATTGTCGAATCTGCAACAATGCCGCATCGATAAACTCCAGCGATTGGATAAGCTGGTGTTCGCACGCTATGGCGATATTGCGGTTGTCGTGCAATACGCCCTCTTCGATCTGATCACGCATCCGCAGGATTCCGGATCCGGCGAGGAGCCAAAGCAACCCGATCATGAACAGCAATACGGTGGTGCGGGAGAGGCGCTTCGAAATCCAGCCCAGATAGGGCGCGCCGTATCGCGTAACCGCAGACGAGATCAAAGCCATATCGATCTCCTGATTGTGAACGGGGAATCTGGGTGTGTTGTCAGTAGTAACGATAACTACGGGACCTCAGGCAACCACGGCCTCACTGCCGTCGCTCACTTAGTACCGTATTTCATAAATACGCTGACGTATTTCTCAGATGAGCGCATGCGCGCCAGCAAGCTTTTGGCTGTAGCGCATCACGCGTCACGAAAAATGCGTCACCGTAATTACGAATTGGAGCACCCGGTAAGGTAAGGTGGTTCGTGGAAGTGCGAGGCTACGAACGTTTGCCCTGGCCTTGCCACAGGGTCTTTGCGCCGGTGAAAAGCCTTACCTACGGCAGCACCGGCAGGTGCCAAGAAGCCACACAGTGTCATCTTACAGCCTCCCATGATCGTGTCAATTGTGGCGATGCGCCATAAGCATCCAGGTCGGACAGGCAATGACCGACAAACTGCGTGAATTTTTCAGGCGCCGACATACCGGCGCCGGGCGTCGAGGCCCGTGTCGATATCGCCGCCGCCGCCGTCCGCATGGGAGTTATCGACCGCGAATAACCGGCCTAACAACGCCTCCACATCGGTCTTGCGGATCGGCTTGCGCAAATAATCGTTCATTCCCGCCGAAAGGGCGCGCTCGCGGTCCGCCGGCTGGGCAAACGCCGTCAGCGCGACGATGGGCACCCGGCCCTTCGGACCGTCGATCCGGCGTATCAGGGTGGCAGCTTGGCAGCCGTCCATGACCGGCATCTGCATGTCCATCAAGATCAGATCGATATCCGTTTCCTTGACCAGCGCGAGCGCCTCCGCGCCGTTGGCGGCCAACCGCACGCGATGTCCGAGCTTTTCCAGGATCGCCTCGATGACCTGCTGGCTGGCCGGCGTATCCTCGGCCACCAGAATGCGCAGGCCGTGGTTCGGTCGCTTCCGTTCGATCGCGGGTGCGCGGTCCGGCAGGTCGGACGGCTTCGCCAGCCGGAACGGAATGTCGCAGCAAAATGTCGAGCCGACGCCGACGGTGCTTTCCGCGGAGATGGTGCCGCCAAGCATCTCCACGACCCGTTTGCTGATCGCCAGGCCAAGCCCGGTGCCGCCAAACTGGGGTGCATCTACCATGTCGCCGCGTTCGAACGGCTTGAACAGCTTCGCAAGCACGTCGGCCGAAATGCCAATTCCGGTGTCGATGACGGCAAATCGCAGCATCGCCTCGGTTTCCCGCCGGGCAATGAGCGTCACGGCGAGCCGAACGGTTCCGTTGAGCGTGTACTTGACCGCGTTGCCGAGGAAATTGAGCAGAACCTGGGTGAGCCGGCCGCGGTCTCCGGACAGACAGGCCGGGACATCGGGTCCGATGTCGGCGCTGACGGCAATCGAACCGGCACGCGGGAGGCTGTGGGCGATCGCAATCATGTCGTCCACCAGCTCGCGCAGATCGAAGGTCACGATCTCCGGCTTTTCACGCCCTGAATTGAGCCGGGAGAAATCCAAGATGTTGTTGATGATGCCAAGGAGCTGCTCGGCGGATGTGTTGATGGTGCGGGCATATCGGTGCTGCGTCTCGTCCAATGGCGTCTCGATCAGCATCGATGTAAGCCCGATCACGGCGTTCATCGGCGTACGCAGTTCGTGGCTCATCATCGCCAGAAACGTGGCCTGGGTGCGGGAGGCCAGCTCCGCCGCATCGCGCGCCTCCGCGATCGCCCGCTCGATCTGCTTGCGCCAGGTGACGTCCGCATAGGTTCGCACCAAACCGCCGCCGTTGAGCTTCGTGGTCCGAATTGCCAATACCGTTCTGTTCGGGCGTTCGTACTCGTAGAACGGCGGCATTTCCGCCGGCCGTCCGGTCACGATCGCCTGACCAAGCGAGCCTAACTGGCCCTCAATGTCGCGGTACTCCCCATTTTTTACCTGGAATTCGTGGATGTCGGCAAACGTCAAGGGCCGGGAGGCATAGTCTTCAGGCAGACCCAGCAATTCGACGGCCCGCCGATTGATGACCTGGACGAAGCCGTTACCATCGAGCATCAAAATGCCCTGGGAAATGTTCGACACCGCCTCGTGCAGCTGCCATGATTTGCGGCTGGCCAGTTGCTCCCGTTCGCTAACCTGCGCGAGGCTCTCGACGAGCGCGGCCTCGTTTTGCTTCAGCCTCCAGGCCATGCCTGAGATTATCAGCGTGAGTGCCGAAACGATGAGGAGCAATGATAGCCGGTGCAGCCGGAACATCGCGAACAGATCTTCGGTCCCGACCCCAATGACGACGACCAGGGGATAACCCGCGACCTTTCGGTAACTGAACATCCGGTTCGTGCCGTCGATGGCGCTCGGACGGGTGAATGAACCCACGTCCGCATGCTTGAGAGCCTCGAACAGCGGCTCTGCAAGCAACGACGCTCCGGTGGTAATCTTGTTCTCGCTCGCACGGGAGCGGACGATGCCGTCGGTCCCGACGAGCGTGATCGATCCCTCGTGGCCGACGTCGATGGATCGATAGAAGTTCGTGAGATATTCCGGGTCCAATGACACGACCACGATTCCCGCGAAGGCGCCGTCCGGTCCGGAGATCCGGCGGCTCACATTGATCGACCACTTGTTGCTGACGCGGCCGAACACGGGCTTGCTGATGAACATTTCGTCCGTGCTCGAATCTCGCTGCGCGCGAAAATGCTCGCGATCGCTGACGTCTATCCCGGCGCCGGATTGGGGGAGGTTCGATGCGACCACCATTCCGTCCTTGTCGGCGATCGAAACCTGAAAATTGAATTCGGTGAGAAATTGATTGTCGCGCTGCCACGGCGTGATGTCGAACCCCTGCGGATCGGCGCTGTAGAGTTGGCGAACATACAAGAGCGTCTGATCCACCGCACGCAGTGAACGCACCATCATCTCTTCGCAGGCGCGCGCCAGATTGCGGCTGTTTTGCTCCGCGGCCTGTTCGGTTTGCGCGCGGTCGCGAATGATGCTGTAAGCGCAGGCTATCCACAGCAAAACGACCGTGAACAGCAGGATGGCGGAGCGGGATATCTGCATGATCATTCAGCCAATATAAACAAGTGACCCAGTATCGTCGGTTCCCGCCCGAAGCGACAGCCCTCTTGTCATGACATCGTATCCTTTCACGATGACGGTGAATAACCGGCGGATGCCGACCTTTGTCGCTCGGCGTCTTCGGCTATTGCAAACCTTTGGCCTTTCGTGATCGGGCAAGCGGATGTCCGAGCTTGCGCCCCGGAGGGAGATCCCGACCAGGCGTCCCCTCACTCCACCGAAATCCTTGCAAAGTCCACCACGGCCTTCGTCCGCTTGATCTCGTCGCGGATGAAATCCGCGAAGGCCTCACCCCGCAGGCCAAGCAGCTCGGCGCCGTCGGCGGCAAGCTGGACCTGCACGGCGGGGAGCGCGCTGGCGGCGATCAGCACGTCGGCCACGGCGGCACGGATGTCGCGTGGCGTGCCCCGCGGCGCCACGACGCCATACCACAGCCTGGTTTCGTAGCCCGCGACCCCGGCTTCCGCCATGGTGGGCACGTCGGGCGCGAGGTGCGAACGCATTGCGGAGGAGACCGCGAGCGCCTTGAGCCGCCCGTCCGCCATGTAACCCGCAACCGTCGGGGCGGTCGGTCGCAAACACCACCGCGAGGCGCCCACCAAGCAGATCGACCGGTGCCGGCGGAACGCCCCGATACGGCTTTTCAGCGCCATTTGCGCGTCTATCGCCTTCCATGGTGAACGGGACACAAGTGGCACACAAAATGCGCAAGCTACAGACCTCGGCCGGCCGCAAGACACTGACGGTCAGACGCAAGCCTTATTATGTCGCGATCGAACGCGGCGTTGCGCTAGGCTTTCGGGCGAACATCGGGCCCGGTAGCCGGCCGGGTTGCTGAGGTGCGCAAGTCGGAATGCGTAGGACGTTCGACCTAATGATGGGGCGCGCGCAGAAAACTGACTGCGGCCACCACCGACCGCCTTGCGGGACAGGCTCTCAGCTCCTTGCCGAGGCCTTCACCTGCCCGGTGTCGAGCTCGTTGCGGTCATGTTTGCGGAGCGTCTTTTGGCGCTGCTCACGGCCGTGGAGCCTGTACGAACGTTGCGAAGACATAGTCGACCAGGGCTTTGATCTCGTCGGCGGTCAAGATCCCCGGAACGGTCATGCCGGCGGGTATCGACCCCAACGGCATGCCATAGCATTCAACCGTGGTGTAGGCGCCCTTCAGCCAAGCCGGCATGGGCGGCGTCCCCGGAATCCCGCAGCTCACGATGTCCACCATCGTCTCTTTGCCGAACCTGACGTTCCTGAGGCTGGGGCCCACAGGGTAGTCGCCGCCGTCGCCGCCCTGAGCCCTGCTGCCGTGACACGTGAAGCACGAGGCGCGGGCCCAGGCGTCCTTGCCGGCAGCGAGGCCCGCATTGTCCTGGGCCAGGACTTGTGCCGGGACTTGGGCCAATTTTTCTTGGGCCAGATTTTCCTGGGCCAGGACGGGGACAGCCAGTCCGATCCAGGCGGCAAGTGCCAGCAAGTAGCCCGCATGAGCGAAGCGACATGCGGGAACGGCCGTCCCGGATGTCGCGACCAAGAGGTCGCTCATCCGGGCTACTACGAGCGCCAGGATGCAGCCGCTCAGATGGCCACGCGCGCCAATCACTTCAGCACCTCCGCGATGGATAATTCCTGGGGTTTGGGGAGGGGGATCCAGTGCGATTGCTGCTGCTCCATAGCCATCAGGATTCGGAGCCCGACGGGCTTGGTCACATCGAGATGGTCCCGATAGGGCATGCGCTGGAGCCCCGAAACATGCAGCTCATAGTGGTCAGCCGCCACCTTCATCCGTGCCATGCCATTCCGGTCGGTGGTTGCCCGATAGGGATGCATGATGAGATTGACGCCTTCGAGCGGTGCGCCGCTCTCAAGATCGACGACCTCGACGGTGATTTCATGGTCCGGCGCGGCGACCGTCCGGACGGGGATGCTGAGCGCACCCGGAGAATGCGCGATCCCCTCGCTCGGGCCCGCGAATTCCAGCGTCCAGTGATGCAAGCCGATGTCCTGCGGTGCGACAGCGCGGACCTCGGCGTATTGGAGCGCGCCGGACCCCGGCCAGATTGCGCCGGCAAGTCTGCCGGAAGCAACGACGGTACCGCGCTGGTCACGGACAGCGAAGGCACCGCCGTCGAGCTTGCAACCATTGGAACACTTCATGCCGACATGGAATCTGAAGGCCTCGCCAGCCGTGGTCGTCGACGGGAGGTCCCACGCATTGAGATGGACGTCGTGGGCTTTGACCGTGCAGCGGGCGAGAGCCTTGGCTCCTGCGTGGGCGACGCCGTCGGCGGCGGCGGGCATGAGCACAGTGCTGTATCCGTGTTCACCGGGTTCGATCGGGGCGGTGACGGCGATCTCCGCGCCGAAAACGTTTCCCTCAAGGGCTATGAGCGGCGCTCTGCCGATTTCGTGGCCGGTCGCGTCGAGGAACAAGACCGGATCGTCCGAAAGATCGTATTGTTCGGGACATTCCGCCACGGCTTTAAGGGTCAGCGCAGCGCCGGCATCGGCTTCCTGGGGCGAAATCGACAGGCTCAGGGAGACAGGGAAAAGAACGGCTTCCTGACCATTCATGGCTAGGTTCCTTGTCGGGACAATGCTTCGGCCCGGTTGCTTCAGCACGAGCCCACTCGCGTCACATACCCGTGCTTCACTGGATTGAAATGGATGTAATCGACGTGCCGCTCGAAGTCGGTGTCATCGCGGATGGCATGCTCCCAAAACCGCCGTTGCCAGATTCCCTTTTCGCGTCTGCGGACTTTGCTCCTGGACTTCAACTGATCTGCAGGGACCTCGCGGGAAAAGCCGGCTTTGACCTGGCTCCAGCGTGATGCAAAATCGGCATCGCCGTTCGGCAGCGTCCAAATTGCATGCAAATGTTCCGGCAGGATACAGATTGCGTCCGTTGCGAACGGCAGGCGCGAGCGCACCACACGATAAACCTGCCGCAAGCATTCGATATGTTGGACCAACAGCGCGCTGGAACGGTCGGCCAGCACCACGGTGAAAAAGAAGGTCCCGCCTTCGATATTTGGGCGCCGATATCGCGACATTCTCGGACTAAGACACCAGCGACAGACCGCGTGCGCAAAATCGCCCCGGAAGGCCGAGCCTCGTTGGTCCGCGTTACAAGGCGATTTTGCACACCCTACGAAGACATAGCGTCTTCGCCGGCGGCGGGGCGTGTCGGCGGGCCACCCGGCCCGCCGATACCACGCGCCGTCAGGTCAGGCGGCCGGTTCGGCAGGCGCGTACGTCCCCGCAATATAGCCATGGACACACGCGCGGCCGATGCCATGCTGCCGGCCGCCGCCGGAGGCCTCGCCGCCGGCAAAGAGACCCGGAATCGGCTTCCCGTAGATGTCGATGACCTGGCAGCGCCCGTCGATCCTCAGTCCGCCAACGGAATCGTTGACGGCGAACGGGATTATCGCGGCATAGAATGGCGCCTTGCCGATCCTGTGCATGACCGGCTTCTCGAAGTCGGTGTCCTTGCCGGCGGCGACGAAGCCGTTGAACCTGGCGACGGTTTGTTCGAGATACTTGAGCGGCATGCGCTGGAACCGGTTGCCCACCACCAACCGGGCAAGTTCAGCGATGGTATCCGCCTTGAAGAAGGTCCCGTTCGGGGGATCGGCGATATAGGGGTGCCGAAGCTGCCAGCCATTGGCATCGACCGCTGCCTGGTCGAAGATTGCCCAGACCGGCCCCGAGGAGTAGTCTGGAGCGCGCGAGCCTTCGTTCATGGCCAGCGCCGCGTCCGAGCCCGATCCCCAGGCATAACTCGAGCGGACATGGGCCACGCTGGCGTTGCGCCAATCTAGCGGGGTGAAGGGATTTCTGGTCCCTGACGAGCCCGGGGGCCATTGGGCCTCCATCCCGCGCTGGGTGCCGATCGATATCTCGTCGTGGAAGCGCTTGCCGACCTGGTTGACGGCAATGATGTATTCCCAGCCTGTGGTGCCGATCGAGATGCCGTAGGAACGGATGAACTCGAACGCCGGGTGCCCCGGCATCACCCTGTCGTACATGTCGGTGCAGGCCAGAACGTTCTGAAGGCGTAGCGCCGTGTTGGCGTGAAGGTTGGCCTGGTACAGACCGCCGAGGCCCGCCCCGACCTTCATGCCGGCCAGGATGCCGCTCGCGTCCTCGTGGAGAGGACCCATCAGGCCGGTGCTGAACTGCATCGAAGGTTCGCTCATCCGCGGGTCGAAACTGGTGCGGAAGGGAACGTTGCCCATATAGCCGCCGGTCGCCACGATCACTGCCCTGCGCGCGCGGATGTAGATGACCTGCCTGGTTTCGTCGATGTTGCCGTTGCTGTAATAGCCCTCCAGCCGTTTGCCGGTCTTGGGACTGAAGCGCGGCGTGTAGCTTGCCTTGACACCGATAACCTTGCCCGAATCGCGACCCTCGCGGATGATTTCGTCCAGGTGCCGGTTGAGCATGAACCTGACGCCCGCCTTGCGGGCGCTGTATTCGAGGGAGCGCGAGATGACGAAGCCGCCGCTTATGCAGTCAGGAGCGCCGACGGAGTCGGCCCGGGCGCCGGGCCCGCCGCAGGTGGAGGGGTTGAAGAGTGATTGCCTTTCCTCCTCCATGCTGCCGGCGTCTGCCGAGGTGATCGTCCCCGCCTCGATGTCCGTCTTGGCGCCGAGCTTCATGATCGAACGAGCGGCCCGCGCCTTGGTCATGCCGCCGCCCTGGTGGGTACTGAAAATGCGCGACCAGCGAACGTGGTTGTCCATCAGGAACTGGCGGGTCGCGGCCGCGTTGTCGGCCCACCCGCGCTGGAGTGCGCGATCGTTGTAGCGATATTCGGCAACCGCGGCGTTGTTCATGACCGACCAGTCGGTCGTGTCGATGAACAGCGTCTCGGGGTCGTCGGTCACATCCGCGGCCGACACCAGCGGGGCGCTCAGCCATCCTTCGGGGTCGGCAAGGCCCTGCCGGTCGCGCTCTTGTATGGGGTCGCCGCCGCCGAACGACGACATACCGCCGTTGTGCGATAATTTGCCGCCGACATCGAAGTTCTGCTCCAGAACCAGCACATCGGCGCCCAGGTCATGGGCGCGTTTCGCCGCCACGATTCCGGTCCCGCCGGAGCCGCACACGATCACATCCGCCTCGTAGTCCCAGCGAATGTCAGCGCCGGCCCGTTGTGCCTGTGCCTCGCCGGTGGCCGACAGGATGGCCGCGCCCAATCCGGCGGCAGCGCCCGCCTTGACGAAGTCGCGCCGGCTGGCGGCCGTCTGATCCCGAAGCTCGACCTTTGGTTCGCGTTTTTTGGGCATGGTTAGTTTCCTCCTCGGTAAGCCAAGCAGTGGCCCGGGGATGACGGCCACATTGGCGGCGAATTCACGACTCGGTGCCGTCGCGCTTTATGTTGGCATTCGTTGTGGCGCAAATCTCCAGCGAGATAAAGTTATCGTTTCGGGCGGCAAGGTCAATTGGCTGATCGATGGTCGTTGTGGCGGGCGTTTGCCAGCCATCGACCTGGCGCATGTTGATCTGGCCAGAGGCGAGCAGCGCCCAGAACTGCATGGCGGCAGTGTCTGCTGAGGGCAGCACGGTCAGGGTCTTAATCCGGCGCTTGAACTCCTCATGCAGCCGTTCGATTGCGTTCGTCGAAGACCGGCCGCTCTGCGAAGCGCGCGAAGACGACATCGCGCACTCTATGCGTAGACCGCTGGTCCGTTCTTTCCGCGCGGGCTCATCGCTGGCGGCCGCGCCGGTAGTAGTGCAGCGGGCGCGGCCGAACCACCTCAATAACCGGACGCCGCGTAGGCGTCCCAGCCTCCGGCTGGGGCTGGCGCCGTGTCGCGACCGCGGGTGAGTGCGTCTGTCATGGCGCCGATCTCGGTAGAGCGTGCGCACAAGGATCGCCGGCCGAGTGACGCGCACCGGAACACAACGGGTCCGGGCCGCATCTTGCCGGCGAATTGCAACTATCTGACCGGGGTGCGGCTGGTGCACGTGCCGTATCGGGGCAACCATAACGCAAAGAGTTTTGGTGCAATTTCAATGGCTTATCTATAGTCACCCGGCGAAATTGTCCCCGGTTGTGTCCCGTGTCAGGTATGAATTTCAGGCTCTTGAGCGCGCTCTGCCCGAACGTATTGGCGTTGGTGGACATGCACAGCGTGTAGCCGTCCGGCTCCGCACGCACCGTGGCCTCGGCCGCCAGGCTACCGCCGGCACCGGCGCGGTTATCGACCACGAACTGCTGGCCGAAGCGGTCGGCAAGTTTTTGCGCATACATGCGCGTCAGAATGTCCACCGAACTGCCGGGCACGAAGCCGACCAAAATTTTTCACCACGCGGTCAGGGTCGCTTTGGGCGTGCCCATGCGCGACGCCGAAGGCCACCGTGACGATCAAGGCCGCAGCCGCAAATCGCGCGATCGTCCACATGGTGTCCTCCGGGTTGGGTTCGTAACGAGCTTAATCGCTGCTCGCCGCAGACGATATGGCGCAATGATTTGGCAGGGGACAGCTTTGGACTGCTATGCGATGGCGGTTGCACGGCGGCGGCTCGCCGATACAGTAGCGGCACCGAGTTCGGGAAAGCGCTGAAGGTTCCGCCCGCCCGGAACGACCCGCCCCGGCCTGCGCCCGATGGACGGAGCGACCGCGGCAACCGCCGCATCCGGCGTGTATCGCGCCACTAGGCCCCCATGAACGAACCACGCATCAACATCCCGGAATGGACGGTCACGGAACTCTCGGCGGCGCTCAAGCGCACCGTCGAGGACACCTACGGCCACGTGCGGGTCCGTGGCGAGATTTCCGGATATAAGGGGCCGCATTCCTCCGGACATGCCTATTTCGCCCTCAAGGACGAGGGCGCGCGCATCGAGGCCGTGATCTGGCGCGGCTCCTTTACGCGCATGCGCATCAAGCCAGAGGAGGGGCTGGAAGTCGTCGCCACCGGGCGGCTGACCACCTTCCCGGGCCGCTCGACTTACCAGATCGTGATCGAGTCGCTCGCCCCCGCCGGCCTCGGCGCCCTGATGGCGCTGTTGGAGCAGCGCAAGCAGAAGCTCGCCGCCGAGGGCCTGTTCGACGAGGCGCGCAAACAGCTGCTGCCCTACCTCCCTGAGGTCATCGGGGTGGTGACGTCGCCGACCGGTGCCGTGATCCGCGACATCCTGCATCGCCTCGCCGAGCGCTTCCCGCGCCGCGTGCTGGTGTGGCCGGTGCGGGTGCAGGGCGAAGGCGCGGCGGAGGAGATCGCCGCGGCGATCTCCGGCTTCAACGCGCTACTCCCCGACGGCGACATTCCGCGGCCGGACCTGCTGATCGTGGCGCGCGGCGGCGGCTCGATCGAGGATTTATGGTCCTTCAACGAGGAGATCGTGGTGCGGGCGGCCGCCGCCGGCATGATCCCGCTGATCTCGGCGGTCGGCCACGAGACCGACGTGACGCTGATCGATTTCGTTGCCGACCGCCGGGCGCCGACGCCGACGGCGGCGGCCGAAATCGCGGTTCCGGTGCGCGCCGACTTGATCGGGCGGGTTGATACCCTGGCCCGCCGCACCTTGGCAAGCTGGGCCCGTGCGCAGAATCACCGCCAGCACCGAATTGCGCGCCGCGTTCCGGGCGCTGCCATCGGCCGATGCGCTGCTCGGGCCGCCCCGCCAGCGCCTGGACGGTGCCGCCGACCGGCTGCCGCGCGCCCTCATCGCCAATGCGCAGGTCCACCACACCGCGTTTTCGCATATCGCCGGCCGGCTCACCCCGCAAACCCTGACGGCTCGGATCGGGCGCGAGCGGGAGCGGGCGGCCGCACTGGCGGCGCGTGCCGGACGCTGCATGCAAGTTCAGCGCGAGCGCCGCCGCGAACGCTTCATCGCCGCATCGGTGCGGCTCGCCGCAAGCCTGCGCGCCAATGCGCAAGCGCACGAGGTGCGCATCGCCCGCGCCCGCGAGCGCGTCGATACCTTGATGACGCGGGCCGGGCGCGCCGTTCTGGCCACGCTCGATCGCCGGCAGGCGCGACTCGACCGCGCCGGCCAATTGCTCGACGCGCTGTCCTATCACGGCGTGCTGGCACGCGGCTTTGCACTGGTGCGCGGCGAAGCCGGCCGCCCGCTGCGCAGCGCAGCCAGCGTCAGCCCCGGCGCCCGGCTCGACATCGAATTCGCCGACGGCCGCGTTGCAGCGGTTGCGAGCGGGACCCGCATGGATGCGGTTCGTTCGAGCGAGCCCGCGCCCAAGACGCGGGCGCGACGGCTCGACATTCCGGGTCAGGGCACTTTGTTCTGACGAATGTCGGGCGGCGAAGGTTTTGCCTAAAAGTCGCGGCTATTCCGCCTCGCGGCCGCCCTGCCAGCGTTTTACCACCGATGTATCGATGCCGAACAGGTCCAGCAGGCGGCCAACCGTGTGATTGATGATATCGTCAACGGTTTTCGGGCGCGTATAGAACGCCGGCATGATCGGGGCGATGACGGCGCCCATGTCGGAAAGCTGCGTCATGGTGCGCAGATGCCCGCCATGCAGCGGCGTCTCGCGCACGGCCAGTACCAGCCGGCGGCGCTCCTTCAGTACCACATCGGCCGCGCGCGACAAGAGCGAGCCGGTTACCCCGGTCGCGATCTCGCTCATGGTCTTGATCGAGCACGGCGCCACGACCATACCCATGGTCGGAAACGAGCCCGATGAAATCGACGCGCCGATATCCGCGTTGGGATGATTGACCTTGGCAAGCGCCCGCACGTCCTTGGTTTTGAGGTCAGTCTCGTAGGCGAGCGTCAGCTCGGCCGACTTGCTCATCACCAGATGGGTTTCGACATCGGTGTCGCGCAGCAGCTCCAGCATGCGGATGCCGTAGACGGTGCCGGACGCGCCCGAAATACCGATGATCAACCGGCGCGGTGGGGTACTCGTCATGCTGTATTCCTCTGGAGGCGCGTGCGGCCGAACTGGTGCCGCGGCGCGGCAGCGATGCCAAGTTTGCGCCGGTCGTGCAAGCGGCAGGTGGCCGGAGCGCGGACGCCGCCCGCTTCTTGGCCGGGCGGGCGAGACGCCCGCGCTCCGGGCGTCCGCTAACCGGCTCGCTGCTTCAAACGGGGTTTCGAGTTCCCAGCCGCGGCCGCCTTTCAGCCGTGCGGCACCGCCAACCCAACGCCGTCATCCCGGTCCGTGGGCGAGGAGCGTCGCGATCAGCACCTGTACGGGTTGCTCCGCGAAGGTGTGCCCGACGACGTGTTCATAGGCCGCCACATTGGCGCGCGCCGCGGCCTCGACGGTTTGCCCCGGTTCGGTGGAAAGCCCTGCCGCGAGGCCGAACAGCGCCTCCTGCTGCAACCGCTCGGCCTCGAGTTCCACAGCCTTGATCTTGGTGCGGAACAGTTCCGCGGTAGCGTGCGCGACCAAGGCCGATCCATCCTTGAGCTTGCGCCGCAGGGTGCGCAGCGGCACCACCACATCGTCCCGCCACGCCGCGGCCTGCGCGCACACCGCCTGCGCGACGCCCGGCGGAACCCGGCGCTTCGTGGTGGCGAGCCACAGCAAAAACAGCAGAATGTTGACATCGACGCCGCAGCCATCCTGCAGCGCGATGCACGCCTCGGCGACACCCGGCAGGCGGTAGAAGCCCAGCGAAAACCGCCAGAACGGCGAACCGATTTGACTTTCCATGTCGGCCATGCGGGGTCCTTTCTTTGCCGCGTCTCACCCGCGTTTATACGACGCCCAGATATTGGTGCATCGTTTGTCCGACCTCATCCTGACGGGTCGGCCTTTGGCCGGCCCGACGATAGGCTCCGCGATGCGTCTCAAAGGAGGGCAACGAGTCCGTGCCGTGCATCCATCCTTCGAGACGCGCGCCTTCCTTCGACAAGGGCTCAGGAGCGCGCGCCTTGAGGATGAGGCTGAAGGGTGAGTTAATTAATTCATTAATTCTGGACATTATACCGGCAAGACGGTCTATTTCGTCTTGCGGCTGGAAATCTTCACGGTCTGCGTGTCCATCGTGACTTTAAACCGCGACAGAAAGCTCATCCCCAGCAAACCATCGACACCATCCCCATACGAACCTTTGGCATCGTCCTGTACCACGAGAGGTACGTCCTTGGCTTGCAATGAGCGGAGTTGAATCGTCTTGGCGCGCCCCAACTTCCCGGTGGTGACGCCATTTGCCGTATGCAGCTGCACCTCGCTGGCCTGATCGATGTCCACCGCGGCCTTTTGGGCAAATCCCTTCTTCAGCGCGACGAACGTCGCGCCGGTATCGAAGATAAAAATGCCACGGGTACCGTTGATGACCACCGGCAATGTGATCTGCCGGTGTTGCTTCGGGACCGCAAAGGTTTCCTCGTTTCCGGTCGCCAGCGCGCAATTCCCCTTCTTCATATAATCGTCGATCATGGCGCGGACTTGGGTCGTATCATTCCGGATCGGATTGATCGATATCCAGGATTCGAGCGGCGTTACCGCATCACAGAACCGGCCGAGCTTCTCATAGCTGCTCGCGATCCCATAATAGCTCACGCTCGCTATGCGCTCCTTGTTGCCGAACAACTCGATCGCCGTCACGTAATCGTCGATGGCCCGCTGGTAGGCTCCGGCGCGATTGTGCGCGACGGCCCGCAAAAAGAAGCCGTTGTCGCCATAGGGCTCCAGCTTGATCAGGTCCGTCGCATACGTCACCGCATTGGTGTAGTCGGACAGTTTCAAAAAGATATTCACGGCGGCCCGCAGCGAATTCGCGTGGCCGCCGCAGGTCGCCGAGAACCTGATATGCGCATTGGCGGCCTCGCGCCGATAGCCGGCGGCATCCAAGGCGTTACCGAGATCGAAGATCGCCTTTTGATCGCAGGCTTCGCGGTTGAGTTCCGCCAGATGCCTGCGGACCGGATCGCGTCCCGCAACGCTCATCGGAAGGCTGATCTGCAGCCGCTCCATCGCGGCGACGAGGTCGTCGATATCGACGCCGCGCGACGTTTGCGCAGCAGCAGGTCTGCCGAAGATGCTCAACGTCGCCAGCGACACGATATAAATTAAGCCTTGGGAGCTTCGCCTGTGACACATGCCAAGTCCTCACGTAATGCGAAGCTTGTAGCACGGTTTCGTTGTCTGGGTGAAGACTTCCCGTCGCGATTTGCTGTCCCCGTTATCCGCCGTGACCGTAGAAGCGCAGCCTTCCAACATTCGCAAGACGCGCCGCGACACGGGAGCGGGGCGGCGCAGCATGGGTCTCTCTGCCAGGCATCATCGCCCGATTGGCAACGCCGCTCCTGGGTTCCCGGCGCGGGGCGCGGTTTGTTCAAGTGGCAACGCCGCGCTCCTCCAACCCAGGCTACGCAGCCCGCTTCGTCCTACGTCCCCTTCGGCAAAATCGCCGCAAACTTCGCCCGCACCCGTGCCTCCAGTTCCTTGCTCGACCGCGCTTCGATCGGGAAGGTGTCGCGCCGCGCCCACGGCTTGCAGGCGTCGATGACGATTCTGGCGTTGCGCGGGTCATCGTGGCTGTAGGCCATGGGGTCGAGCGTGGTGCTCCTTGAGCCGCGCAGCACCTCGATGTCCTCGCGCGGGTCGAAGCGCACGTGCATGGCATCGCCCAGATCACCTGGTTCATGTCGGCTACATCGTGTCGTCGTCCACCACCACGACCCGGCGATTGGCATAGGCGCCGGCGTGGCAAAGCGAAGCGATCTGCCCGGCCTGCCTGGCGCGGCCGCGCTGTGCCGCAGGGCCTCGGTGACCGCCTGCGGGTCGCGCGCAATCACCGTGAGGAGGGTGCGGGCACAGGTGTCCGCTCCGCGGCGCCCTGTTCCCAATCGCGCGCAACGTACCGAGCAAGATGCCGTAGCGCGCGGCGAATTCCTCCTGCGTCGGCCCAAGCGCGCGGCGGATCATTAATCTACGCGATCAACCGCTGCACCACCGCCAACTCACTTGAGTACGTCAAAAGCGCTTCGTGAGTCGCCCGAGTAATCCCGACATACGTCGAATCGAACGCATTCCTCGACCGGCTCGCCGTGGCGGCCGAGGAAGCCCAATCCAGCAATGGCGACGCACGGAAACTCCAGCCCTTTCGCAGTATGAATGCTCAAGAACCGCACGGCTACCTGCTTCGTCGAAACTCTGTTCCGGTTGTTCTTGGCCATATCGACCGGCACTTCGTGCTTGGTGAGTTCGTGAGCGACCCGTTCCCCAATCCAATGCTCCGGATAAAGACACGCCATTTGCGGCCACTCGTACCCCGCCTTTTTCCGCCCGAGAAACCACTCGGCGACGCAGTGAGCTTCCGCGTCGATGCTCACACACCGCCGCACGTCCGGCACCGGCCCCTGACGACCCGCATCTTCGGGCAACAGGACGGCCTGCTCATCATCGGCCGTCGTGCCCGGAGCGCCGATCACGTCCCAAGCGAAGCGTCTCGCGAAGGCAACGATTTGGGCGGTGTTTCGGTAGTTGATTTTCAGCACGGTCGTTCTGCCCTTCGCTTCGATCCCGAGCTGACTCCACACCGGGCGCTCTCGCCCCGTGTAGATCGCCTGGATATCGTCGTAGACGACCATCAGCGCCCTCGTGCGCGGGTTCACCATCTTGGCCGCAAGCGCGAGCCATTGCGGCTCGAAGTCGTGTGCTTCGTCGATGAGGACCGCGTCGTACTGTGCGGTTGGGATATGCCCCTGATCTACGGCCTTCACGACCTCCGAAACGCTTGCAGCCAGTCGCTTTGCGTAGTCCGGATATTCTCGCTCGGATGGGGCCGAAATTCCATAAGTCCGCAGCATCCGGTAACACCATGAATGGAAGGTGAGGACCTGAACACGGTCCTCCACGCCGCGATTCTGCATGGCATCTTCAAGCCGCCCGGCGATGCCGTTGGCATAGCACAAGATGAGCACCGGCCTTGTCGTCGCACGCGCCAGATATTCGGCTCGAAAGGCAAGAATCAGCGTCTTGCCCGATCCAGCGACGCCGCGAATAATGCGATGCCCCTCGCCCAGGCTGCGTGCGATCTGCTCCTGATGCATGTCCAAGACGGCAAGCATCCGGTTGGATGGATCGGGCGCCATCGGTTCGTCCAACGGCAGGGCAATCTGCCGGATGCGGATCTCGGGAAAAAGCAGCGCCCGCAGCCGGTCGAACTGCGGCATCGTCAGAGGCTCCCCGAGACGCGGATAAACCATGCGCCACAATCTTGACCGGAATTCTTCAGGGTCCGTGCCCTCCGTCATTTCATTCTTGAACACACATAGATGCTCTGCGAACACCTCCTTGAGATCGGTCTGATCGAACTGCTTGCGGGTAATATTCGTGAATACGGCGCCGTACCCGAACGGAACGATGGATCGGCCCGCGAAGCGATGACCCCCTGGAAACAGCAATTGCCCATCCCGCTCCAGCGTGTGCATCACCTCGAACGTATACGCGCGCGCCTGCTCCAGGGGACTGCTCGTCCGCACGAGGCCGCGACCAGTCAGCAGTTCAACTTTGGCCTTGTCGGCCGATACAATTGACTCCAGTCGCCAGTCCTTCACCTCGAGCACGAGCAAGCCGTTCGCCGGGTGGACGATGATAAAGTCTGGATGCCGGCCCCGAGGGCCTACCGGGAGGTTGTGCCAAACGACGGCGTTCTCTTCCAGGAAATCCTTCAGGCGCTCCGCGAGTCGCAGCTCGCCACGGCTGTCGAAGCGCGCGTAGCCCAGGCTCGGGATCAGGATTGCCATGTAACGACCGAGAGTTTGACAGCCAACTTAGAGCTTAAAGCTACCTCAAGATACTTTAGATCGATGCTTATGGCCCTGCCGCTTCGCAAATTTCGCAACGGCCTCGTCCACTGCTTTGTTGTTGACAACGCAGATTGCGTCCAGCGCCGGTCAACCGCCGCCCCTCTCACGGCCTCTTCGGCAAAAATTGCGCAAACTTCGCCCGTACGCGCCGATCGAGCTCCTTGCTCGACCGCCTCGACGGGAAGGTGTCCCGCCGCGCCCACGGCTTGCAGGCGTCGATGACGACTCTCGCATTGCGCGGGTCCTCGTGGCTGTAGGCCATGGGGTCGAGCGTGGTGCTCGAGCAGCCGCGCAGCACCTCGATGTCCTCCCGCGGGTCGAAGCGTGTGCACATCGCCCAGATCACCTGGTTCATGTCGGCGGGATCGATGTCGTCGTCCACCACGATCACCCAGCGGTTCGCATAGGCGCCCGCATGGCACTGCGAAGCGATCAGGCCGGCCTGCTTGGAGTGGCCGCCGTACATCTGCTCTTGGCGACGGTGAGCCACAGCCTGCTGCCGCCGGCCTCGTGCGACCACACGCCCTTGACCTCCGGGATGCCGGCCGCCTCCAGCTGGTTCCACACCGCGCCGCAGCGGTAGGTGCCGCGGTAGAAGGTGTCGTCGTTCGGCGGCATGCCGGGCACGGCGCCGAGCAGCACCGGGTCGTTGCGGTGCCAGAAGGTCTCGATGCGGATGGCCGGCTCGCGCTTCTTGCCGCCGGCGTAATAGCCGGTCCATTCGCCGAGCGAAGGGGGGAAGCTTGTAGCCGCATCGCCAAGATTGACATGTTCTTTGTTTGTTCTATGCTACAACACTGCTGTAAGGAAGGTGATTCGGTCCCATGCCGAAACAGCAGCGAATTCGCGACCCACTGCACGACCTCGTCGAATTCAATGTCGAGAGGGTGCATCTGGAGGGAGTGCTTTGGCGCGTCATCCAAACCCGGCCATTTCAGCGACTCAGGCGCATCAAGCAACTAGGGTTTTCTGACCTTGTCTACCCGGGGGCGGCTCACTCGCGGCTGGTCCACAGCGTGGGTGTGTTCCATACGGCGAGGCGGCTGTTGCGCGTGATCGAGAAATACGTCAGTGCCAAGGACCCGCGGACCGATCACGCGCTTGCCGCTGCCTTGCTCCATGATGTCGGACATGGCCCCTTCAGCCATGCCTTCGAAACCGTCGGAGGGCGATTCGGCTTGGTGATGGCGGATCATGAAAAAGTGAGTGAGCACTTGATCCGCGACAGCGAGATCACGGTCGAGTTGCGGGCCGGCGGCAGCGGCTTCGCCGACGACGTCGCAGACATCGTAGCGGGAAGCGGTGCCAAATCGATCTATTCGGCCGTGGTGTCGAGCCAGTTCGATGCTGACCGGCTTGATTACATGCGCCGCGACCGCCTCATGACCGGAACCAAGCATGCCGCTATCGATTTCGAATGGTTGATGGAGAATCTGGAAATTGGGAGCGTTCCCTACGGCGTCGATAAGACATCGATTGGCTCCGTTGAGACCTTCGTGCTCGGACCGAAAGCAATCTATGCGGCGGAGGCGTATGTGCTCGGCTTGTTCCAACTCTATCCCACGGTTTATCTCCACAAAGCGACCCGAGGCGCGGAGAAAATTTGTGTCGAACTGCTCACGCGCGCAATCAATCTGATCGAGAACGGCTCGTTAAAGAACACTGGACTACCGCGAAACCATCCGCTCGTGAAATTTGCCCAGAAGCCTGACAAGATCGACTACGCGCTCGCGCTCGACGACACGGTCATCTGGGGCGCGCTTGCGCTCATGGATGACGGTAAGGACGTGTGTATTGGCAAACTTGCCGAACGCTTGCGCGATCGCAAGCTCTACAAGTGTATCGATCTGCGGGCGAAGATCGCACACGACAAGAGCGACGCCCATGCGACATGCGCGGAAGCCGATACCGTGTGCGCCAACATTCGTGACCAACTCGCGGAGTGGCATGACGAATGGTGGAGCAAGAATGCGGATGCGCCGCCTCGAATTTTGATCGATGAAGTGGAGCGTTCACCGTACAAGCTGACAAGTAGGGAAACCGGAGGGCCGCTCAATCAGATCAATATCCGAACCGCGGGTGGCCATTTGGAGGACCTCGCGAAACGGTCGAACGTGGTCGCGGAACTCAAGACCTACAAGGCCTTCCGTGTCTATCATGCCGACGGCGACAACGCAGCGAAAGATAAGATCACTCAGATCATGAATGCAGGGATCAACCAATGGCCGGCCTAGATCAAGCCTACCGAGCCGCCGCCATCGTTCGCGATGCCGGGGGCACCATCGTCGGGCGCACCAAATTACAGAAAATCGCTTACTTTCTGGAGGTGTCCGGCCTCGGCGCCGGCTTTCATTTCCGCTACAAGCACTACGGTCCGTACTCCGAGCAGCTCGCATCCGCCGCGCAGCATGCCGCGGCGCTCAAGCTGCTCACGGAGCAGGAGTTCGTTGCAAACTGGGGCGGGATCTATTCAACGTTCCAGTCGCACATTCCCCCCGATATTGATCCGGCGCCGAATCCGGAACGTACTCGACTGTCCAGTGAGATGGTCGATGCGGATGCGGTCGAGCTTGAACTCGCCGCAACCGCACTCTTCCTGGCGAAGGAAGGATTTCCCGACCCATGGACGGAAACCGCCCGCCGCAAGCCTGAGAAGGCCGATGCCGGTCGCCTTGCCAAGGCGAAGCAGCTTTACGATCGCCTTCGCGCGATACAGACCCCGCACCCTCTTCCCGCGCTTTAGTCCTTCGGCAAAAACGCCGCAAACTTCGCCCGCACCCGCGCATCCAGCTCCTTGCTCGACCGCGCCTCGATCGGAAACGTATCGCGCCGCGCCCAGGGCTTGCAGGCGTCGATGACCACGCGGGCGTTGCGCGGGTCCTCGTGGCTGTAGGCCATCGGGTCGAGCGTGGTGCTCCAGCAGCCGCGCAGCACCTCGATGTCCTCGCGCGGGTCGAAGCGCGTGCACATCGCCCAGATCACCTGGTTCATGTCGGCGGGATCGATGTCGTCGTCAACCACGATCACCCAGCGGTTGGCATAGGCGCCGGCGTGGCATTGCGAAGCGATCAGGCCGGCCTGCTTGGAGTGGCCGCCATACATCTGCTTGATGGCCACGGTGAGCCACAGCCGGCTGCCGCCGGCCTCGTGCGACCACACGCCCCTGACCTCCGGGATGCCGGCGGCCTCAAGCTGGTTCCACACCGCGCCGCAGCGGTAGGTGCCGCGGTAGAAGGTGTCGTCATTCGGCGGCATGCCGGGCACGGCGCCGAGCAGCACCGGATCGTCGCGGTGCCAGAACGTCTCGATGCGGATCGCCGGCTCGCGCTTCTTGCCGCCGGCGTAATAGCCGGTCCATTCGCCGAGCGGGCCTTCGTCGACCAGATCGTCCGGATGCACGAAGCCCTCGAAGGCGATCTCCGCATGGGCCGGAATCGGCAGCCCGGTTTTTGGGCCGAGGAACACCTCCACGGGTTCGCCGAGCAGCCGGCCGGCGGCGTCGTATTCGTTCTTGCCGTAAGGGACTTCGATGCCGGCCACCATGAACAGCGCCGGATGCATGCCGCACACCACCGCGATCGGGCACGGTTTGCCCAGTTCATGCCAGCGCCGCATGATCAGGTTGCCGTGCTTGCCCTTGGAGGTCATGACGGAGGCGACAGTCGCGGTCCTGGGCCTGGATCCGGTAGGCGCCGTAGTTGATCCATCCCGTATCGGGGTGGCGCATGATCACCATGCAGCCGGTGCCGATATAGCGGCCGCCGTCGTGCTCGTGCCACTTTGGCGTCGGAATTTTCAGGATGTCGATGTCGCTTCCGGTCGCGACGTTCTCCATCAGCGGCCCGCCCTCCACCGTGACCGGCGGGATGGTTTCAGGGTTCTTCATATAGTTGCGCCAGTAGCGCACCAGATCCATCTCGCTTGTTTCGGCCGGCAGGCCGAGCGTGAGATTGATGCGCCGCACCGAAGTAAGGATGTTTGCGACCACGCGATGCTGCGGCGGAAACCCGGGAATGGCCTCGAACATCACCGCCGGCGCCCCCATGGTGCGCTGGTAGATATCCACGATGCCGCCGATCTCCTCGTCGCGCTCGGCGCCGGTGACGGTGACGAGTTCGCCGGCCTCCTGCATCAAGGCGAGCCAGGCGCGCAAGTCCTGCTTGGGCGCATTGCGCATGGCGCGTTGGCCGGCGCGAGGTTCGAGGGTGTTCAGCATCGGGGCTCCCGGAGTCTCGTGGGCATGATGTGGATCAAGATAAAGGCTTGGCAGACGGTCGTCAGCCGAGCAGATCGGATGACTGAGGCCCATTGATAATTGAAACCACCGGCGGTCGATAGGCCGGACTCTTAGACTAAACGCGCCGCTGCCTCATCCACAACCTCGCCTGCCGGGACTGCCGGGACGGTGCCTCCCGCAAGGCCGGATTGGCCGACGAGCAATTCGTGCAACTGCTCGTGCGGTGACGAGGCTGCGCCATGTCGCTTGATGGAAAGGCCGGGCCTTCTGCCCGCAGACCGGGATGAATCGTGCCGATTTGTGATGGCGGTGCGGGATTGCGCTACGCTCCGTCCGAGCGTCTGTAGCAGCTTGTCGATCCGTTCCACGCGGACGAGTCCACTCGGCAGCAATCCGGGATACAACGCTGGCCCCAGCAGACGGAAAAAGCTTGCCACCATCCATGACACCCCGCGTTTTTACCATCCCGCCGTCGGTACCGTTCCTGCCGACACTGATCGGCGCCCTTAGCGACGGCCGCCTGTCGCCGGGCATCGCCTCGGGGCATTTGCCGTTCGCGAGCATGACTCTGTTCCTGCCGACGCGGCGGGCCTGCAGGCTTGCGCGCGATGCTTTTCTCGATCGACCCGGCGTCGATGCGGCGTTGCTGCCGCGGATCGTGCCGATCGGCGACATCGATGAGGATGAACTGGCGTTTATAGACACCGCAGCTGGTGGGGGCGCCCTCGACGCGCTGACGATTCCGCGCTCGCTCGCCGGCACCGAACGGCGCTTTTTGCTCGCGCGGCTGATCCGCAAATGGGCCGAACGGCTGACGCCCGCCGACGGGCAATTCGCCGCTGGTGGCCACCCACGCCACCGCGGCGCTCGGCCTCGCGGACGATCTCGCCCGGCTGATGGACGACATGACCACGCGGGAAGTGTCCTGGCAAAAGCTTGACGGGTTCGTGCCGGGCGATCTCGATGTGTATTGGCAGCAAACCTTGCGGTTTCTGCTGATCGCGCGCGAGCGCTGGCCGGAGATCCTGGCCGAGCGCGGCGCCATCGAGCCCGCAGAGCGGCGCGACCGCCTGATCGCCGCGGAAGCCGACCGGATCGCATCCATGCCCGACAAATTCGTCGTCGCCGCGGGATCGACCGGCTCCATGCCGGCGACCGCGAAGCTGCTCGCCACCATCGCCCGCGTGCCCCATGGTGCGGTGGTGCTGCCCGGCCTCGATATGGAGCTTGACGAGGAGTCATGGTCCAGCATCGGCGGCGGCACGCCGCGCGGTGCCGCGGCGGATTCCGCCCGTTCCCGGCCATCCGCAATTCGCCATGCAGGCGCTGCTCGCGCGGATCGGGATTTCCCGTAGTGACGTGACGGTGTTGGGCGCCCCCTCAGGGGCCGGCCGGGAAATCGTGGCCAGCGAGGCGCTGCGTCCGGCCGCCACGACGGATCGGTGGCGGACGCGGCTCGCCGAGCCCCCAATTTGCGACTGGCGCGCCAAGGCGGCATTCGCCGGCATCACGGTCATTCGCGCGGCCGGCGCCGAGGATGAGGCGCTGGCCATCGCGGTCGCGTTGCGGGAAATTTTGTGCAAGCCGGATCGGATCGCAGCCTTGGTCACGCCGGATCGCGCGCTGGCCCGCCGGGTCGCGGTGGCGTTGCGCCGCTGGAACATCACCGCGGATAACTCGTTCGGTCAGCCGCTTGCCGAAACGCCGGCCGGCACATTCGCGCAACTCGTTGCGGAAGCCGCGATCGGACGGCTCGCACCGACGCCGCTGCTGGCGTTGCTGAAGCACCCGCTGGCGCGGTTCGGCGCCGACCTTATGCGCCATCGCGGCGCCGTCGCGGTGCTTGAGCGGGCGATCCTGCGCGGGCCGCGGCCGCGACCGGGACCAGACGGCCTGGCGCACGCGCTCGCGCATATACGTGCGGCGCTGGCCGCGCTCAAACGCGGCGAAGCCTCGGACCTGCATCGCTCCGACCCGCGGGCAGCGCTTCAAGAAGCGGAGCTGGATGCAGCCGAACGGTTGCTCCACCGCGTCACCGGCGCGCTCGAACCGCTCGAATCGGCCGCTTCACTGTCGCAGCATGAGTTCGCCGAACTGGCGGCGCGCCATCGCGATGCCGTGCTTCGTGCCAGCATCGATGCGGCCGGCCTGGTGCTCGCCGGTTCCGACGGCACGGCGCTGGCGGCAGCCTTCGACGATATCGCCACCGGCGTCGGTCCCGAGCCGTTTCCGATCGCCCACGCGGATTATCCGGAGCTGTTCGCCGTCGCGATCGATCAGCACGTGGTGCGTAAACCCGACCCGCCCGGCAACCGCATCCGGATTTACGGCCCGCTGGAGGCGCGGCTCACCGGTATCGATCGGGTCGTCATCGGTGGCCTGGTGGAAGGCGTGTGGCCGCCGGATCCACGCGCCGATCCGTGGCTCAGCCGGCCGATGCGCCACGACCTCGGCCTGGATTTGCCCGAACGCCGCATCGGGCTGGCGGCCCATGATTTCGCCCAGCTGCTCGGCGCGCCCGAGGTTTTTCTGACCTATGCCGGCAAGCTTGCCGGCACCCCAACGGTTCCCTCGCGCTTCGTGCAGCGGCTCGCCGCCGTTTCCGGCCCCGCCTTGTGGCAAGCGGCGATCGCCCGCGGCGAACGCTACCGCATGCTCGGCCGCAGTCTTGACGAACCGGCGGCGCCGCCTCGGCCGGTCGCCCGCCCGGCGCCGCGCCCGCCGCGCGCCGCGCGCCCGAATTCGCTGTCGGTGACGGAGATCGAGCATTGGCTGCGCGATCCCTACACCATCTACGCCAAACACATTTTAAAGCTGCCGCGCCTCGATCCGGTCAACGAGCCGCCGGGCGCCGCGGAGCGCGGCAGCCTGATCCACGCCGCAATCGGGGATTTCGTCCAACTCTACCCCACCGAATTGCCCGGCGACCCGGGTGCCGAACTGCTGCGCATCGGCCGAAAGCATTTCGCGCCGCTCGACGATTTCCCCCAGGCGCGCGCGTTCTGGTGGCCGCGGTTCGCCCGTATCGCCGCATGGTTCGCCGGCTTCGAGCAAGCGCGCCGCCGCCGGATCGCGCGCTCCCATATCGAGGTCGGCGGCGCGCTTACGATTCCCACGCCGACCGGCAGCTTCCGGCTGACCGGCCGCGCCGACCGGATCGAACGGCTGATCGACGGCGGCTATGCGATCCTGGATTTCAAGACCGGAACCATACCGAGCGACAAGCAGGTCCGCATCGGCGTCGCTCCGCAGCTGACCTTGGAGGCCGCGATGCTGCGTCACGGTGCGTTCCGGGATATCGCGCCCGGCGGATCGGTCGCCGAACTGGTCTACGTCGCGCTCAAGGGCGGCGAACCGGCCGGCTCCGAGCGGATCGTCAAGCTGGAAGGGCGCAGCCCCGATGACGCCGCGGCCGAGGCTTATGAGAAGCTCAGGGCGCTGGTTGCGCGCTTCGACGACGAGGCGACGCCGTACAGCCCGCTGGTCCTGTCGATGTGGGCGCAGCGTTACGGGACCTATGACGACCTCGCCCGGGTCAAGGAATGGTCGCCGGCCGGCGGCATGGTGGGAGACGAGGAATGACCGCGGCGCGCATCATCCCGGATTCGGTGACGCGCCGGCAGGCCGAAGCGTCGGACCCGTCGGCGGCGGCGTTCGTGGCCGCCAATGCGGGCTCAGGCAAGACCCACGTGCTGGCGCAACGCGTGATCCGGCTGCTGCTCGACGGCGGCATCGGCGGCGTCGATCCGGCAAAAATTTTGTGCATCACCTTCACCAAGGCCGCCGCCGCCAACATGGCGGCACGCGTCTACGACACGTTGCAGCGCTGGATCTTGCTCGATGATACCGCGCTCGACGCCGCCCTGCGGGCGATCGGCGTGACCGGCATCGATGCCCCCAAGCGCGCGCGCGCCCGGCGCCTGTTCGCGGCCGCGCTCGACACGCCGGGCGGCCTCAAGGTGCAAACCATCCACGCTTTCTGCACCCGCATTCTGCAGCGGTTTCCGTTCGAGGCCAATGCGTCGGCGCGCTTCACCGTGCTGGAGGAACGCGCGCAGGATGAAATGCTGGAACGCGCCACCCTGGGAGTTCTGCTCGAAGCCGCCGGCGCGCCCGAAAGCGCGCTTGGGCGGGCGCTGGCGACCGCGGTCGCGGCCGCCGCCGAATCCACCTTGCGCGAGGCGCTCCGCGAAGCCATCGGCAAGCGCGAAGCGCTGCGGCGGTGGATCGATGCGGCCGGCGACCTCGATCGCGCGATGGCGCAATTGTCGCACACGCTCGGGATCGCGGCCGACGATGATATCGCCGGTGTCGAACGGGAGATCGTCGATCGGGCGATCTTGCCCGTGAAGTGTTGGGAGGAAGCGGCGGCGAAGTTCAAGCAAGGTTCAGACCTGGACTTTAGGCAGGCCGAGCGACTTTGCGCCGCGCTAGCGGCGTCAGGAACAGCTCGGTTGCAGGCCTATTTAGAAGTGTTCTTCGATGGCGATTGCCAGGCAAGGAAAAAACTCCTGACAAAGCCGATGGCTAAGCGGTTTCCGGCTTTCGCCGCCGAGCTCACAGCCGAGCAGGAAAGGCTTGAACCCTTGCTCGCCCGCCGCAATGGCGTGATCCTGCGCGACCGCACCGCCGCCCTCGTCACCATCGCGGTGCGGGTGATCCGGCGCTACACCGAGGAAAAGGCCTATCGCGGCCTGCTGGATTACGACGACTTGATCGACAAAACCCTCGATTTGCTCACCGCGGTCGATCCCAGCTGGGTGCATTACAAGCTCGATCTCGGGCTCGACCACGTGCTGGTCGATGAAGCCCAGGATATCAGCAAGAAGCAGTGGGAGATCGTCAAGCGGCTCACCTCCGAATTTGCCGCCGGTGCCGGCGCCCGCGGCATTGCGCCCCGCACGGTGTTCGCGGTCGGCGATGAAAAACAGTCGATCTTTTCGTTCCAGGGCGCGGCGCCGCAGGAATACGAGGCCGCCCGGCGGCATTTCGCGGCGGCCTATGAGACCGGCGACGTCGGTTGGCGTTTCGTGCGGTTCGATCATTCGTTCCGTTCGGGGTGCAATATTTTGGGTGCCGTCGATGACGTGTTCCGCTTGCCCGACATCTATCGCAGCATCACGGCGGATCGCGACGGCAAGCCGGTGCACTTGGCGCTGCCCGATGCGGCACCGGGGCTGGTGGACATCTGGCCGCTGATCGAGCCCGATCCGACGCCGGAGACCACCGGCTGGGACGCGCCGTTCGATGCCGTCTCGGAGACCAGCCCGCAGGTCAAGCTCGCGCGCAAAATTGCCGTCACACTGCGGGAACAAATCGCGGCCGGCACGCCGATCGGCCATGATCGCCGGCCGCTGCGCGCCGGCGACGTGCTGGTGCTGGTGCGCCAGCGCGGTGCGCTGTTCGAGGCGATCATTCGCGCCTTGAAGACCGAAGGGGTCGCGGTTGCCGGTGCCGATCGCCTCGTGCTGACGGAGCATATCGCGGTGGTCGATCTGCTGGCGCTTGCCGATGCGCTGCTGCTGGTCGAGGACGACCTTGCCCTGGCGATTGCGCTGAAAAGCCCGCTGTTCGGCTTCGACGACGATAATGCTGTTCGCGCTCGCCTGGGGCCGCCGCGGCAGCCTGCGCGCCGCGCTGGCCGAGCAGGCCTGGGAACGCCTGGACTTCGCCGCGGCGGACGCGCTGTTGCGGCGCTGCGCCGATGCGGCGCGCCGCGAGACGCCGTTTGGGTTCTTCGCCTGGCTGCTTGGGCCCGAGGGGGGACGGAAACGGATTTACGCGCGCCTGGGGCTCGAAGCGGCCGATGCGCTCGACGAATTCCTCGAACTGGCGCTGGTTTATGAGCAGCGCGAAACCCCATCCCTGCAGGGTTTCGCGGCCTGGCTGCGCGGCGCCACGACGGTCATCAAGCGCGACATGGAAATCGACCGCGATGAAGTGCGGGTCATGACGGTGCATGGCGCCAAGGGCCTCGAAGCCCCGATGGTGATTCTCGCCGACACCACGACGCCGCCCACGGGCGCCCACCCGCCGCGGCTTCTGGAGGTGAGGCTGCCAGCAACCCCTTCCGGCACACCCGCCTGCCTGGTCTGGGTCCGGGCCCGCACGGGCGACGTGCCGGCCGTCGCGGACGCCCGGCAGTTGGTGTTGCTGGAGAATGAGCACGAATACCGCCGCCTGCTCTATGTGGCGATGACGCGGGCGGCCGAGCGGCTGATCGTGTGCGGTTATCAGGGCAAGCGACGATCCCCCCAAGGATGCTGGTATCAGCTCATCCATGACGGCCTCGCCGGCATGCCGGGGTTCACGCAAATCGGCGACGGTGAGGACCGGCGCTGGCGCTACGCCAAGGTAGAGCCGCCCGACGAAGCATTCGCAACCGCAGGTCCTATCGCAACCGTGCCTGAGCTTGAATTACCCCCGTGGCTAACCGCGCCGGCGCCCATCGAACCGCCGCGCCCGGTTGTTTTCGCGCCGTCGGAGTCCGACGCCGATGCGGAGGATCACCCCGCGACCGCCGCGCCGCGGCCGGCGCCGCGTCGGGGCACGCGCAAGCAGGCGGTGACGCTGGGGCGGCTTGTACATCGCCTCATGCAGTCGCTGCCCGATGTGGCGCCGGAGCGGCGCCGCGAGGCCGCCCACAGCTTCCTGCACCATGCCGATGCGTCGCTCGACGTCGAGGAGCGCGAGCGGCTGGCGGCGCAAGCGCTGGCGATCCTGGCGCATCCGCGCTTTGCGCCGGTGTTCGCGGCCGGGAGCCGCGCCGAGGTTCCGCTGGTCGGCCGTTTCACCGGCACCGGCGGTCAAGAGATTCGCGTCTCCGGCCAGATCGACCGGCTGCTGGTCACCGCGGATGGCGTGCTTATCACCGATTACAAGAGCGATCGCGATCCGCCGCAAAATCCGGAGCAGACCCCGCCAGCCTATGTGCGGCAGCTCGCGCTCTATCGGGCGGTACTGTGCAAGCTCTATCCGGATCGGCCGATTCGCGCCGCGCTGCTGTGGACCGAGATACCGGACCTGATGGAAGTACCAGCCGCACTGCTCGACCAGGCGGCGCGCGCGGTTATCCGGTAATCCTGCATCCGATCATCTTGCATTGCATCATCTTCCGGTGAGCGTGCTTGACGCCACCGGACCGCCTCCCTACCTTCAGGCCTCACGAACGCCGAGGCGCCGCTCGCGCCCGTAACTTGTCAGGACGAAAGGTGGCCCATGGGTGTATCCAAGGTTTCCGATGCGGATTTCGAAGCAACCGTGCTTCAATCCGCGGAACCCGTCGTGGTCGATTTTTGGGCAGAGTGGTGCGGCCCCTGCCGGGCGATCGCGCCGGCGCTGGAAGAGATCGCTAAGGGTGCGCTGTCCGGCAAGGTCAAGATCGTCAAGCTCAATGTCAACGAGAATCCGCAGACCGCCGCGAAATACAACATCATGTCGATCCCGACCTTGATGCTGTTCAAGAACGGCGAACTCGCGTCCCGCCAGGTCGGGGCGGCGCCCAAGGCGAAGCTCGAGCAATGGATCACGGCGGCGGTTTAAACCCAATGATGTGCACCTGACCCGGGATGCGTGCGTCCCCTCTCCCCACGGTGTCCTTCACACCGCGGGGAGAGGGTCAGGGTGAGGGGCGGGTGCCCGCACCGACGGCGCGACCGCTCGTCTCCGGTAGCAGTAGTCTCTATGCCATAATGCCCCCTGGAGTCTTGGCGCGCACCTGCGCCTCACCCTCGATCGCGGCGGCAGCTTTCAACGCCGCCGTCATGTCGGTCGCCGCATCGGCGGCGATGCAGCGCGCGCTCGCGGATGGCACCGGATGTGGTTTAGAATTCAGAGTTTATTGCGTTAGCGGCAATTTGATGCGCGTTTTTGATCGCCTCATAAATTTGCCTTGCAGCAGTTTCAACATGAGCCGATTTGTGAGTTGCCATAAGTTGGCAACGGAACCGGGCAGCACCAAGACCTACCGCCGGAAACTCTATCAGATTGGTGAATACACCTCGGTCGGCGACATCTTTGCTCGCCAGACGGGCAATGGCTTCTCTTCCAATAAGGACAGGGACGATGGCCGACGGTTCACCCAGGAATTTCAGTTTGAATTCTGAGAGGTATTTTCGAAAAATATTGGATACACCTAAAAGGTCCCGCCTCAGATGATCGCCTTCTTGTGATCGAATAATGTCAATTGTTCTTGAAACAATCGCGCATTGAATTGGCGACATCGCATTCGAGAATGTCCAGGGATTTGCAAACCACCTGAGGTACTCTTTTACGCGCTTGTCATTGGATGCCAAAAATCCTCCGTTTGACGCGAACGTTTTGGAAAACGCCCCCATGACAAAATCGACCTTTCCAAGAACATTCTGTACACCAAGCTGCCCGGTTCCGTTTGGTCCCAATGCCCCTAGATCGTGCGCCACGTCAAGAAGTAAGCTGGCCTTATATTGGTGGCAAAGTTGCTGCAAAGAAGAAATATCCGGCGAATCCGAGTCCATAGAGAACAAACCCTCGGTAATGACGAGAATGGCGTTCTTTGTATCCTTTTCTCTGATGGAACGCAGAATACACTCAGCATGAACATTGTCCAAATGTGTGAATTTATGAATATTTTTCGTAGCTGACGCTGTTCCTTCTTGAAGGCATGCGTGTGCTAACGCATCCAAAACAATGTGATCATGTTCCCTTACGAGACCTTTGACGGTACCGTATCCTGCCGCCCACCCGGTCGGGAACAGGAGAATGTGCTCCATCTTTAAAAGTTCTGAAATTTTTCTTTCTAATTCGAATGATGACGCATTATTCCCAAGCAACATTGCGGATCCCGCACTATGGACTCCGAATTCTCGCACCGCCTTGATAGCGGCTTCCTTTACGTCGTCACGTGTAGAAAGGCCAAGATAATCTTGCACCGCCAAATTGATTCCCGGATGTGATAGCTCATCCAGATACGCAATCTCCGCTTCCGGATGCGGCGGTGTACACAACGCGCGGCAATACGGCCAAAAGCCATATCGCTGCCGCTCCTCGATCCACTGATTGTACTTGTCTGTACGCGCGGCAAAGTCAGGCCCTTTTAAATTCGCAAAGAATGCATTGTTCCGAGTAAGCGAGCGACCATATTTTTCGGAAAGCATGTGTTATTAATCCTCGTTTTGAATCTGAACTGGCCGCCGCCCCTCATAAAAATCGTCGATGGCGGCCGGTCCGTCAATGACCCGAACGGGCTATGAAACGTCGTTTCCGGGATGCAGCAAGGTCGCCAGCAAGGCGACAAGCTCACCTTGGCGGCGAACCCCGGTTTTATGGAAGATCGACTTCAGTTGATTCCTGGCGGTTTCCTTGGAAATACCAAGGGCCTCGGCGATCGATTCGAGGACTTCCCCGGAGCTTATGCGAATCGCGAGCCTGGCTTCGGCCGGGGTCAATGCAAACGAAGCCTTTAGGGCATCTTGAGGCGGCGCCGGCCGCCGTTCCAGATCGATGAGAATAAGCAGCGCCTGGCATTGCGCGATGACGCTGGCCGATAACGCGTGAAGCTTGACAGGATACGCCAGGATCGGCCGCCGGCCCTTCCGCGGCAACAAAACCGGCGGCAGCAGCACGGAAGCGGATCCGCTCCACAGCAGCGCATGAAGCGCACGATCGAGCGCCGCGGTCGCTTCCCGGTCCCGCGCAACGATCCGCCTTTCCACGATGCGCAGGTCAAGGCCCAAAATTGCTTCCGCGGCGCGGTTGAGCCGCAATACCTCGCCGCTGCGGTTGAGCAGCGCGACCGCCGAACCGCTGAGTTCAAGGGCTTCGACGGCCGCATTGGCCGCGGCAAATCCCAGCGCCCGCGCCAGTGCAGCGGCACTTCCCAATTGTTGCGACAGCGCCGCGAGTTGCTGCTTTTCACCGGGCGAAAACGGTCCCTGCGCGGGTGAGCGTTGAATGGCGACGCACCACACGTCGTCCCCGGCAGCTACCTTTACCCCGCCGAAAAATTGCAGACCCATCGGTCGCAGCAGTTCCTGGTAATAAGGATGCTTTTTCATCGCATCGGCTGAAATGAAATCGAAATCATCGGCGATGCCACGCCTGATCATGGTGTCCATGGCGGCACTTCGGGCGTCCCGCAGATGCCATCCGTCGCGAAAATAATTCTCGATTCCTTTCCTGACCGATTCGGTTGCAGGGACACTCGGGATGGCCCCCTGCACCGGGAACAGGATCGTTCCAAAGCTGTTGGTCTCGACGGCGATGGTGTGGATCGCCTTTCCCCAAAGTCGCGGGTCGAGAGCGGCGTGGGCGAAGCTTTGTGCGATGACGTCGAGGTTCCAGGGGTTCACGGTTTGGTCAGCCTCTCAAGGCCTCAGACACGTTGCCCGTCATAAACAAATGGCTCCGCCGAAAGCCGTGAGATGGTAACATTCGCTTGCAATCGCCGCAAGCGGAATAAACCGTCAAGCCGTTTCGGTGGTGACAACGCCAGATCTTTAATCGGTTCGTGATGCTTTCCGTCGCGACGGCGGGTTAAGACGAACCCACCCTACTTCGCACCCTTCAAGTTGGCGGCGTGCCGTTGCCCGCCAGCACCTCCCCGGCCAAATAGAGCGAACCGGTGATCAGAATCCGCGGCGGCGGCGCCAGTTCGAGCGCCTCGGTCGCTTGCAACGCCGCCGGCACCCCGGTCATCGCATCGGCGGCAATACCGACGGCGCGCGCGGTTGCCGCGAGCGCCTCGGCCGGCTGGCTTTTATCCGACATGACCGGCACTGCGAACAGGCGGCGCGCCAGTCCGGCGAAATTTCGCAAAAAGCCTTCCGCATCCTTCGTCGCCAGCATGCCGACGATCAGCACGAGCGGACGCGAAACCCGTTCCTCCAGATCGGCCAGCGCCGCGGCGATCGTGCGTCCGCCATCGGGATTATGTCCGCCGTCGAGCCAGATTTCGCTCCCCGCCGGTGCGGCGGCGACGAGCTTGCCGGTGGTCAGCCGCTGCATGCGGGCCGGCCAGTCCGCGTTCAGCAAGCCTTGCTCGTAGGCTTTGAGCGGCAGCCCGAATCCGGCCGCCCGCAGCGCCGCGATGGCGGTTCCGGCGTTGTCGATCTGATGCCGCCCGAACAGGCGGGGTTTTGGCAAATCCATGAGGCCCGCCTCGTCCTGATAGACGAGGCGGCCGCGCTCCTCGGACGCCATCCAATCCTGCCCGGCGACATGGAGGGCCGCACCGATATCCTCGGCATGGCGCACCAGCACGGAGAGCGGTCCCTCGGTCTGCCGCCCGATCACGGCCGGCGTCCCGCGGCGCATGATGGCCGCCTTCTCGGCCGCGATCTTCTCCAGCGTATCGCCAAGAAACTCCATGTGGTCCATGGACACCGGCGTGATCACGCTGGCGAGCGGCTGCGCCACCACATTGGTGGCATCGAGCCGGCCGCCGAGCCCGACTTCGAGCAGCAGCGCATCCGCCGGATTGTCGGCGAACAGCAGGAACGCCGCGGCGGTCTCGATTTCGAACACTGTGATCGGTGCGTCGCCATTCGCTTGCTCACAGGTTTCCAGCGCGGCGACAAGTTCGGCGTCGGACACCAGGATGCCGCCGCCGCTCTGCCCGATCCGGTAGCGCTCGTTCATCCGCACCAGGTTGGGCGAGGTGTAGACATGCACGCGCGCACCGGCAGCTTCCAGCATGGCGCGCATGAACGCCACGGTCGATCCCTTGCCATTGGTGCCGGCGACATGGACGACCGGAGGGACGCGAATTTCCGGGTGTCCCAGCCGCTCCAGCAGGCGCCGGATGCGATCGAGCGAGAGGTCGATGCGCTTGGGGTGAAGCGCCAGAAGCCGCGCCAGGATGGCATCTACTTGCGGATGGGACATTTTGCGTTTCGACAACTTCCTGGGCTTGAGTGCCCGCTCGCGACAAGGTCTAGCATGATGTCGTGCATAGCAAATTGCTGCCGCACGCGCGGCCATCCGTCCATGAAGGTAAATTGCCCACGACCTTGAAGCGATCGGGTTCGTGAGATTTTGGAGATCGGTGGACACCACCACGGCCGCCTCCGGCACACTTCAGACGTCGTTTTTTCATGAGACCAACCATGACATGTGCGTTTTTTGCATAGGAGCCATCCTAGTTGCGGCCGGCATCTAAATTATCTGCCTGTTAACGGCGCCGTCACGAGGGATTTATAGTGAAACCGTATGAGGTCTCTCGTTAGAACGTCACACTCTAAGTCGGGGTAACACGCAACATGTCGCAACACCTTATCCGCAGCGCCTCGGTGGGCGCGGCGCTCGCCGCATTCGTCTTCAGCATGCAGGCTTTGTCGCAATCCACGAGTTCCGTGTCGGTCGGCTCCGCGACGACGCTTGAGAGCCTCGTGTCCGCCCTCACGTCTACATCCACCGGCTTTTCGGACAACGGCGGCGTGTTAACCCCGGCAACGACGCCCGTGCTGAGCGGCCCGGCCTTTTCGGCTGCCGCTCCGGCCGCCGCGTCCGCGACGGCGACATCCAGTGCCCTCGCAACAGCGACAGGCGCCGGTTCGGCAAATGTCTCGAACGCCGCGACCGACACGACGACGACGCTCGTCGCTGCGAACACGCTGTCGACGGTCGGCGCCGCCAATCCGGCCCTGCCTCTGAATCGCGCGCTTTCGATCTTCGTTTCGGATGTCGATACGACCGCGCAGCTCAAATTCTCGGAGGTGCTTTCAGCAGCTTTCCGATCAAGCGAAGGGCCATCCCGACAAGCTGGCGCTGTTCCGTCAACTATTCGACAACGAGAATGTGAGCCCCGGGGTCGGTCCGGCGCTCCACTGCGACATTTTCGGGACCCCGCCGGCTGCCGACGCCGCGAACTTCATCGCCACGGTCGCGGCCAATGGCTTCCCCTACCGCTGCCCGCGGGTCGAGGGGCAGCTCACGGCGGACGATCCCTTCACCAATGAGTTGGTCTCCAATCCAAAAGCCTGGAGCGCGATCGCCTTCAGCAACCGCTTCGACCTCGCGGTTTCGCCTACGGACTGCGGCGAGTATCGCGTCGTTTTCGCCCGCAATTCCGGGATGACGCCGATCTTGGATGCGAACGGCAATTTCATCATCAACAATCTGATCGACCGCGTCCTGATGATCTTCGAGGCGCGCGTGCCCAACCCGCGCCCTTCGGCCGGGCTGAACGGCTGCAAGCCAATTCTCGATTTCTGGCACGGGCTCTCCGCCCCGACGATAACGACCGTACAGCGCGGGCAACGGCTGCACGATTTTTATCTCCATGGCCTGCCGCAATATGGGGTCGGGCCGGTCGTCAGCATCTATAATTATTCCTTCGGACACGGGCAAATCCGCACCAATCAGTTCATGAACCTCCCCGTCAATTCGAATCTCACGCCGCTCCCGATCCCGATCAATTGGATGTTGCGCGAGTTCAAAACGGTGGTGTTCCAAGGGCGTCTCTTCATCGTGCCGGACACGACGAAGAGCAACCCTGGCGCAGCGTTGTTTGCCGCCGGTGCTACCGATTCGCGCATCGCCCAGCTCCAACAGCAAATCAGTCAGCAAATGCCGCAGTTGCTCGGAGCTGGGGCGATCGGCAACATCAACAAGCTGGGCTTTTCGCTGGTCAGCCCGAGCCAGAACGTCCTGAATGCGTTCGAAGGCGACGAACACACCGTACCTTTAAGCCTGATATTCCCAGGCAACAACAACGACCCCACCGGGTGCCAATATGGTGATCTTGTCGATAATTTCACCGATCCCGACACCCAGATCGTGGGCGGTTATCTGACCTCCTCCCCGCCTCCTGCGTCAACGCCGCGGGCGTCGAGAATCCCACGCTGCAGAGCTTCGTGCAGGGCGTTTTGACCGCCAATGGCGCAACGATCTCAACGCTGCAGGCGATCAAGCGTATCCGCACCCAAACCTGCGCCGGGTGCCATGTCTACTCCAATGACGACGATCTCGGCGGCGGCGCAATTTGGCCGAACAAGACAACCGGCGACGCCAATCACAACGGGATGCAGTTTACGCAGGAATCGGAGATGCTCGTCGATCAGAAGCAGGCGGCCGGCGATCCGAACGGAAAGCGTTGGGGCATTTCTTCGGCGGTCGAGTGTTTCCTCGACAATCGCGAGCTGATCATGCGGACGGCCTTGCAGCTTCCAATCCCGCCGGGTCTGCTGACGGTCCCCTCCGCCAATTGTCCGAGCCAGCAGTAAGAAGGGGGCTGGAAAGCTCTGCGTCGCGGCGGGAGGCATCCCGCCGCGCACCTCTCGCTCGATCCGCCCCAAATGGACTCACCCGCAATACGGGCGGAATGTTATTCCTGCATCGGAGCGAGCTCGACGGGGTCGAAGCGCCAATATGACACTTCGGGCTGCGCTTACTGGCCAAATCGCGGAAACCGGCTTGCCGACGCCGCGCGACTGCCGCATTGTTGCGCGCTTGGCTGCCGTTTGCGGCGTCGCGGCCAGGTTCGCCGCCGGGCAGCAGCGACAGGGAGAGCGCGATGACGAAGATGCGGCATAGGCTGGCGGCGACGGTCGGTATTCTCAGCGGCTTTGCGGCGTTTTCCGCGCTGGCCGACGACGGCGAACGGGTGATCCGGCTCGACCACTATGTCGGGGTTCGCTCGACCGTGCCGGCGATCGCCGGGCAGATCACGCCGGTCTATGTGCGGGAAGTGGTGCGCCCGGGCTCGGCACTGCGCGCCGGGGGTGCGGGCGAGCGGATCGTGCTGTTCATCCACGGCGCCGGCACGCCGGCCGAAGTGTCGTTCGATGTGCCGTACCGGGACTACAGCTGGATGGAATATCTGGCGAACGCCGGCTTCGATACCTTCGCCATGGATACGACCGGATATGGGCGCTCGACCCGCCCGGCCGCCATGAACGATCCATGCAATCTCTCCGCCGCGCAGCAGCTTGCGCTGGCGGGCGACAGTCATGCGGAAGCCTGCGCGCCGTCCTATGCCCAGCAGATGACCACGATCGCGTCCGACTGGAACGACATCGGCGCCGTGGTCGATTACGTGCGGTCGCTGCGGCATGTGTCGCAGGTAAGCCTGGTGGCGTGGTCGCTCGGCGGCCCGCGCGCCGCGGGCTTCGCGGCGAGAAATCCCGATAAGGTGCAACGGCTGGTGCTGCTGGCGCCGGCTTACAGCCGCGAAACGTCGTCAAACCCGCCCGCCCAAGTCCCGGCGGCGGGTGCGGCGATGAATACGCAATCGCATGACAGAGTTTACCGCGAATTGGGACCGGCAGGTCGGATGTGCCGACCAGTATGACCCTGCCGCCAGCGATGCGGTTTGGCGCGCAATGCTTGACTCCGATCCGGTCGGCGCCACCTGGGGCCCCGGCGTGCGGCGCGCGCCCAATGTGACGAACTGGGGCTGGACCACGGCCGTGGTCGCGGCGACGCAAATTCCGACGCTGATGGTCACCGGCGCCCACGACAAGCAGGTGCTGCCGCCGCGCGTGCACGACCTCTATGCCGACCTCGGATCGAAGGCCAAGGTGCTGGTCGATCTCGCCTGCTCGTCCCACAATGCCATGTGGGAGCGAAATCATTTGCTGCTGTTCCGTGTGTCGCTCGAATGGCTGGCCAAGGGGACGGTGAACGGGTCCGAACAGGGGATAATTCGCCTAGGCTATTGAGCATCACGTCGGGGGGCCATTGCCGAACTTGTCCCGGCGATCCCGGCGCGGATTGTGAGGCTGCGGCGAGCAAGACCGGGATGCCTGCGACAAGCGCCGGAGTTGCGCGCGTCCCCTCTCCCCACCGTTCTTCACGATGGGAATAGGGTGAGGGGCAGGTGCGCGCCAAGACTTCATGGGTGCTATGGCACTCGCTGCTGTTACAGAATACGATCGGTCGCACCGTCGGTGCGGGCACCTGCCCCTCACCCTAACCCTCTCCCCACGGCGTGAAGAACGCCGCGGGGAGAGGGAACACGGGTCAGGGTTAAGTGAACGGCATTGAGCTTAGTCGGAATCTTGTCCCGTCAAGATCCGGTCATCTGGTCGCAGCCGGGATCGGCACTGCGGTTTCGAACGGAATTCCCTGTGCCCGCTATACCGTTGCCCGTACTGCTGGTGGTTTTCTTCGCGTTCCTGCTGGCCGGGTTTGTCAAGGGCTTTACCGGCATGGGGCTGCCGACGGTAGCAACCGGGCTCCTCACCATCGTGATGCTGCCCGCGCAGGCGGCCGGCCTGCTGGTGATGCCGAACTTCGTCACCAACATTTTGCAGGCCTTTGCCGGCGGGCGGTTGCGCGCGCTTCTGTGGCGCTTCTGGCCGATGTTGGGCGGCATCTTTGTCGGGACCGCGCCGGGCGCCGGGTTCCTTACCGGCAACAATGCCGGAGCCGCCGCCGCCGCGCTCGGCGTGTTGCTGGTCGTTTATGCGCTGCTGGTGCTGCTGTCGGTGCGATTCCACGTACCGAAGCAGACCGAATGGTGGCTCGGCCCGTTGAGCGGTGCGCTCACCGGTTTCATCTCGATCGTGACCGGGGTGTTCGCGATCCCGCTGGTGCCTTACCTCAATGCGCTGTCGCTTGAGCGGGACGAACTCATCCAGGTCCTCGGCCTGTCCTTCCTGACCGCCTCGACGGCGCTCGCGCTCGCGTTGGCGCGCAGCAGTGCGCTGCCGCTGTCGCTGATCGCCGCCTCGGCGTTCGCGCTCGCTCCGGCGGGGCTTGGCATGATGATCGGACAACGGCTGCGACAGCGGGCCGACCCAAAACTGTTCATGCACATCTTTGCGGCCGTATTGCTGCTGATCGGACTGCATCTGGCGCTCAGAAACCTGATCTGAAGGTCATCGCCGATTGCCAACCGTCACGCTTTCGCCTTCGTCCTGCGTGGAAGTCGGGGAGAGCATCCTTAGCGGTATCGCGGACAGTCATTTTGAACACGGCATGAAGGTATCCATGATGCGGGCATCGCGTAAATTTCTCGGGGTTGCGGCGCTGCTTTTGGTCGTTCTGGCCTGGCAAAATCTTGGCCATTCCCCCAGCATCACGCCGGGTCCGCCGCCAGCTTCTCCAAGCGTTGGGCTCACGGCCCCTCAGGCTCAGGCAGAGCCTGAATCACCCGCCGTCGAACCCCTTGCAGGGTTCCGGATCGTTTGGTCCGCGGCGAACCGCTTTTGTCGTCAAGAGCGCAACCAAAAGTTTGTGTAATCCACTCAATCCAATAATGAGAATTGCCGGCTGCCCCTGGCATGTATAGGGCAATCATCGTATGAGATTCCCGCGCCGATTTCAGGGACTAAAGGAGGAACAACCAGTGTCGCTCCGCTCGCCGCTATCGCGCCGACATCTGCTGACCGGCGCCGCCGGCACCTTGGCTTTCGCGACCGCGCGCCGCGCCACCGCTCAATCCGGCAAGCCGAACATCGTTTTCATCCTGGCCGACGATCTCGGTTTCGCGGATGTCAGTTGCTACGGCCAGCGCGATTACACCACGCCTAACATCGATCGGCTCGCGCTCGAAGGACTGCGGTTCACGCAGGGCTATGCCAATTCCGCGGTGTGCTCGGCGACCCGCACTGCCCTGATCACCGGGCGTTACCAGTATCGCCTGCCGGTCGGCCTGGAAGAGCCGATCAACGCCAGCACGCCCAAAAACATCGGCCTGCCGCCCGGCCATCCGACCCTGCCCTCGCTGCTGCGTACCGCCGGCTACGCGACGACGCTGATCGGCAAGTGGCATCTCGGCTTCTTGCCGGAATTCAGCCCACTCAAGAGCGGCTATGACCATTTCTTCGGGATTTTCGGCGGCGCCGCCGATTATTTCAATCATGGTTTCGACCATGCGCGCGGCGGCGATCAGGCGTTTCAATTGCATGAGGAGGAGGTTCCGGTCGAGCGGCACGGCTATATGACCAATCTGCTCGGCGACCGCGCGGTCGATACCATCGATACCTACGCGCGGTCGCGGCAGCCGTTCCTCCTCAGCCTGCATTTCACCGCGCCGCACTGGCCGTGGGAGGGCCCGGACGACGAGGCCGAATCGCGGCGCATCCGCAACATCAATCACCGCGACGGCGGCACCCAGAAAACCTATGGCCGGATGGTGCAAAGCCTCGACGCCAATATCGGCCGCGTGCTGCAGGCGCTCGACGTTCGCGGGCTGTCGGACAACACCATCGTGATTTTCACTAGCGACAATGGCGGCGAGCGGTTCTCAAAAACCTGGCCGTTTACCGGCATGAAGCAGGAACTGCTGGAAGGCGGCCTGCGCATCCCGGCGATCATCCGCTGGCCGGGACATGTCGCGGCCGGATCGGTGTCGGATCAGGCCATGATCACCATGGATTGGGTGCCGACCTTGCTGGCCGCCGGCGGAACGCGGCCCGATCCGGCCTATCCGTCCGATGGCGAGGATCTCGCCCCTGCGCTGGCGGGCGCGGCGCCGCATCCGCGCCGGTTCTATTGGCGCTACAAGGCGGGCGCGCAGCGCGCCATCCGCGACGGCGACTGGAAATATTTGCGGATCGCGGGCAACGAATTTCTGTTCGATGTGGTGCAGGACCCCCGCGAGCGCGCCAATCTCAAAGATCGCTACGGGGATGTTTTCGCTCGCTGAAAGCCGATTGGGAGGCGTGGAACGCCACCATGCTGGAGGAACGGCCGCGCCCCGCCGCCTACGCGCAACCGGGAAATCTGCTGGCGGACCATTACGGCGTGGTGAACCCGGCGCCGGCTCAGTCACCGGTGGGAGCGGCTCAGCGGTGACCGGTGAAGAGCGGTTTTCGCACCAGTTCCTCCCCTGCCGTTTTTCCGGGATTGGGACCGGACCGACCCTCTTGACGTTGCAAATTATAGGCAATATCACTACATTCAACAAGCCAAAATGGGGTGGCATGGACAAGACAATCTCAGCGGCCGAAGCCAATCGCAATTTCTCAAAACTTCTCCGCGACGTGAGAGAGGGGCAAAGCTACGTCGTCACCAGCCACGGACGGCCAGTCGCCAAGATCACTCCGGCGGGTTCCGGTTCGGATGTGGAGGAGCGCAGCCGGGCCGCACTGCTCGCGAGGCTCCGGGCTGAGACGGTGGTCGATGTGGGGCGGTGGATACGGGAAGACCTTTATGAGGACGCACCTTGATCGCTTTGGACACCAATATCCTGGCCTACGCGGAAGGGGTGAGCGGTCATGCGATGAAAAAATCGGCGATCGCCCTGATCCAAAAACTGTCCCCGGCCGCAACCGTGTTGCCGGTCCAAACGCTGGGTGAACTGTTCCACGTGCTGACGCGGAAAGCTGGGCGCTCCCCGGCCGATGCGCGCGCGGCGATCTTGAGCTGGCGGGATACGTTTCCGGCGATCGAAACGTCGCCAGCCGTTATGTTTGCAGCAACCGACCTTGCGACCGACCACCGGTTCGGCATCTGGGACGCGGTGATCGTCTGCGCGGCCGCCGCCGCTGGGTGCCGGCTGCTGCTTTCGGAAGATATGCAGCACGGCTTCACCTGGAGCGGCGTTACCATCGTCAACCCGTTCGCCCCGGTGAAGCATGCCGTCCTCGACGCTATGTTGAAAGGCGGGGCCTCGTAGCGGCCCGCAGGGGCATCGAATCCGCTCCACGCCCGCCCATAACAAAATAACAAACGGTTCGAATTTGCGCGCTGCCGGGCTACATTGCGTCCCGCGTGAATGCGCCCGAAAATGCGTCCCTTGCCCCGGAGTGCCCGATGTCCCGTTCCGAAGTCCGCCTCTCCGCCGCCGCGCGGCCCAACGATCTCGAAGCCTTCTGGATGCCGTTCACGCCGAACCGCGCCTTCAAGAAGGCGCCGCGGCTCTTGCTGCGCGCCAAGGACATGCACTACTACCGGGATGACGGAGGTGCGGTGCTGGACGGCGCGGCGGGCCTGTGGTGCTGCAATGCCGGGCATAACCGCGACCCGATCGTGGCGGCGATCCAGCGGCAGGCTGCGGAACTCGATTATGCGCCGGCGTTCCAGTTTGCCCATCCGCAGGCCTTCGAACTGGCGAGCCGCATTGCGGCGCTGGCGCCGGGCGACCTCGACCACGTGTTCTTCTGCAATTCCGGTTCCGAGGCGGTCGATACGGCGCTCAAAATCGCGATTGCGTATCACAACGTCCGCGGGGCCGGCGGCCGCACCCGGCTGATCGGGCGCGAACGCGGCTATCACGGCGTCGGGTTCGGCGGCATTTCGGTCGGCGGCATCGTCAACAACCGCAAATTCTTCGGCTCGCTGCTGACCGGCGTCGATCATTTGCCCCACACCTATAGCCGCGAGCATCAGGCCTTCACCAAAGGCGAGCCCGAATGGGGTGCGCATCTTGCCGACGATCTCGAACGCATCGTGGCGCTGCACGACGCTTCCACCATCGCGGCGGTCATTGTCGAGCCGATGGCGGGGTCAACCGGCGCGCTGCCGGCGCCGAAGGGATATCTGCAGCGGCTGCGGGCGATCTGCGACAAATATGGGATTCTGCTCATCTTCGATGAGGTGATCACCGGCTACGGGCGGCTCGGCCACGCCTTTGCGGCGGAGCGCTACGGGGTAGTGCCGGACATCATCACCTTTGCCAAAGGCATCACCTCCGGCACGGTGCCGATGGGCGGCGCCATCGTGCGCACCGGCATCTATGACGCATTCATGAATGGCCCGGAGCATGTGATCGAGCTGTTCCACGGCTACACCTATTCGGCGCATCCGCTGGCCTGCGCGGCGGCTCTGGCGACGCTCGATCTCTACCGCGACGAAAAGCTGTTCGAACGGGCGCGGGCGCTCGAACCGGTTTTCGCGGACGCCGCCATGTCGCTGCGCGGCCGCCCCAATGTGCTCGACATCCGCACCGTCGGCCTCGTCGCCGGCATCGACCTCGCCTCCAAGCCTGACGGCTTCGGCAAGCGCGCCACGACGGCGATGGAAAAAGCCTTCAATGACGAGAACCTGCTGGTCCGCATCACCGGCGATACCATCGCGGTGACACCGCCGCTGATCGTCAGCGAAGCGCAGATCGGCGAGATTTTCGACAAGGTCGGCCGGGCGATCGACGCGGTGCGATAGCGCCGCCGGCGTTTCGCATTATCTGGGAGCGCCGGCCCGGCGCCTTCCAGTTCCTCTACCGCCCGTTTGGGAATCGCGTTTCGCACCGGCGCAACGATCGACCGTGGCGCTTCAAGCCATCTCCGGCACCGGCGGCGCCACCGGCTTTTCCCGCACCCGCAGCTTTGCGGCCTGCACCAGCGGCGGGCAGCGGGTGTCGTCATAATATTCGACTTGGCAGTCGAGGCACTGGAAGCACTCGGCGGTGATGATCTTGCCGCTCTTCTCAATCGCCCGCACCGGGCACGAGCGCTCGCACAAATGGCACGGATTGCCGCATTCGGGACGGCGCTTGAGCATATCGATGAGGTGCAGCCGGTCGAGGACCGCCAAAAAGCCGCCGAGCGGACACAGAAAGCGGCAATAGGCCCGTTCGGAGAAAAGCCCGATCGCCAGCAAGATACCAGCGTAGATCACATAAGGCCAGGCACGGGTGAATTTCGAGATGATGGCGGTCTTGAACGGTTCGATCTCGGTGGTAGCTCCCGATGGGTCCAACTCGGACATCACCAGCACCAGCACCACGGCGGCGGCGATGTATTTGCCGAGCCACAGGCGCTTCTCCAAGGCGGCTGAGGGGTTCCATTGCGGCACGCGCAAGGCGCGCGCGAGCTGGCCTAGCAGCTCCTGCAGCGCGCCGAATGGGCACAGCCAGCCGCAGAACACACCGCGCCCGATCAGAACCAGCGAAATCAGCGTGTAGCCGGCGATCATCACCATCAGCGGCTCGGCCAGATAGGTTCCGTAATCCAGCTTGAGGAACGGCGCCCGCAGATAATTCATCACATTGACGATGGAGAGTTGCACGCCCGCGGTCCAGCCGAGCCACACCAGCACGATCAGCAGGAAGCCGTTGCGGACCAAGCGGTGGGCGAGGCGATAACGCGACAGCGTCGCCTGGAAGATGAAGATCAGGGTCAGCACCGACAGCAACACGGCAAGCAGAACGACATTCAGGCGATTATCATGCCATGCGTTAACCCAGGCCGGCACCGCGGCGTCGTTCAAGGCGTCGAGATCTTCCAGCGCCAGGGGCGGCTCCGACTCCGCGGGCTTTTGTGCTTCGCCGTTCTTGCCCTCAACTGCGGCAAATTGCGGCACGACGGGCTGAATGGGCGTGGCAAGCTGGGCGGGGGTGTCGTCGTGGCTGGTCAGCGCCTGCAGGTCGGGCACCGTATAGTCAAGCCCGAACGCGACCGTGACCGGCTTGGTGGCCTCGCCATGAACCAGGATTTCGAGCCGCCACGGCTTGGCGGGGTCGAAACCGGCACTGGCCGGCACCGTGAACACCGCGGCATCATCCATCCCCTTGATGCCTTCGCGATAGGCATTGACCCACTGATAGTCGCCCTGGGTGAAGCCGAACGATTTTCCGTCCTGGACGACACGCAGGCGATCGAAGCGATGCCCCTCGTCGTCGCGAAAGAATTTGTTGCCCTTGAAGTCGTAGCGGCCGGCGGAGGCGACGAAGATCGACTGCGCCTCATCCGGCATCCGGCGCTTGAAATCCTCGAAATTCACCATGCCGACCAGGTTGCCGCCGATCGCGGCGGGCGTGAACAGCGCGACGGCGAAGTCGATATAAAGGTCGTTGGGACGGCCGAGCGGCACGTCGAGCTTAGCGTCGGGCGCGCCGGCCTCGCTGAGTGCGGCGGCGACATCGCCCATGGTGACCCGCCGGCGCGTCACCGCCCCCGCGGCGACCAGAGACTCCCAGGATTTGCGCGTGAAGCTGTCGACATCGAGCGCCGGGGCAGCGGCCGCGGCGACCGGGGCCGCAACGCCGGCTGCGGCACTCGGCACCGTGGCACCGGGGGCTGCCGCCACCGCCGCCGGCGGCCGCGCGATGCGGGGGCGCAACACCAGCGCGGCGGTAATGGAGATGGCGGCGCGCATCGCCCGCGAGCTGACCGACGCACCGGCGACGAAATCCGGTGGCAGAATATTGGTGGCACCGCGCAGCGGCCGGCCGGCTTCGCGCGCCAGAAATGTATCGAGCAGGCGCTGGCGGCGGACATCATGCAGGATGTACGGCTCGTTGTGGAACACCGCTTTGGCCCCGGTGATGCGGCCGGACAAATCGATGCCCGCGATCACGTCGAACGGCGTCGTCGAGTAGCCGGGCGCCGCGATGATATCGAGGGTCGAAAACACATAAGCCGCCACCTTGTCGCCCTTATACACCGCGATCGCGGGCGGCATACCTTCCTCCGGCCCCAGCCGATCGGCGCCGCCGGGAAACACCACCGCCATGACCTCGGGGGTCAACCGTTCCGCGAGCTTGCCCTTTTCGGCGATTGCCGGTGAGGCAAGCAAGAGGACAAGGGCAGCGATGCACGCTCCGCGCAGATGGGTCAGGCATGCGGCAAGCCGCGGCCAAGCAGCGGCACGACTTAGGGACACCAGGTAAGACATTTGAACCCCTGCTCAGGATGGCGGCGGCGCTGCAAGTAATCAGGAAAAACATGTCGGAGCAAGGCGCGGCGGAATACGGAGCGTGGGTAGGGTGTCTTGTTCCATGTCTTTGCAAATAGCCCACAATCCAGTGGCCGCATCCGGCGCGCGAGAGCGCGCCATCCTCTCCGAAGCTCACCCCCGCTAAGGCGCGGGACAGCGGCATGAGCGCGCAGGGGGCGCTACGTTCTTCAAATGGGTATGGAAGCCTTCCGCATCCGCGACAGCACAGATGAACCTGCAGAAGGCGAGAGACGCCGCGGCCGGCCATCAAATAGCGCCCCGAAACGGCCGCCATGCGTTGTATATCGCTCTCCGGACTGAAATGGTCGGCCGCGAAGCGCGATGCGCGATGCACGAAAGCACCAGGAGAACGACGTGACCCAGCTGCCTCACACATTCAAGCGCATCCGCCTGAACCTGGCGCGGTCGAAGGAATTTCCTGCCGGGTCGGCGCGGCACGGCTATGAATTCGTAGCGCCCCTCGATGCCGGCGGCCATATCGATCCGGTCCAGTGGCAGACGCACCGCCAAAATTGCGGCGTGCGCCGGTTCTGGGGCGGCGAGGAGGAACACGGACATCTGCTGCACAAGCCGGGCGGCGTCGAGCATGCCCGCTGGGTATTCGACTACGAGGGCGCTGGCGCGGAGGACGAAGAATCCGGTTACCGCTTCGGCTCGCATGCGTTCCGGCCGGGCGAATACGTGACCATCCGCGATGAAGATGGCGATATGCATACGTTCCTGGTCGTGTCGGTGGAACCGGCGACCTGATGACGCTACCCGTGCGGGCCGGCGGTTGAACCGGGGCCTGGGAGTATTTGACCCCGACCGCAGCTGCCGGATGTCCTGGTTACGCTCCGGCGACCACCGCGGCGATCACGCCGCTTCGGCCGGTTTGTTGCCCAAAATATCGACATAGCGGAAACAATTCCGGTTTGTGAATGGCCGGCGCAACCGCGAACCTCAACCCCCCACCGCGCGAATGCAATCGCGCGGTGATTGATTGGAAAGCCCTCCCTTGACGAATACAGCGACCGTCGCGCCCCTGCCCGCCCCCGCAAGCCATTCCTTCGCCGCGCTGCGCCATGGCGGCTACCGCGCCCAGTTCATCACTTACGTGCTCGCCATGATGGCGGACAATATCGAGCACGTGATCAGCTACTGGATGGTGTTCCGCAAGTTCAATTCGCCGGCGCTCGCGGGGTTCGCGGTGGTGTCGCACTGGCTGCCGTTCCTCATGTTCTCGGTCGCGGCCGGGGCTTTGGCCGATCGCTTCGACCCCCGCCGGCTCATCCAATGTGGCATGGGGCTGTTCATTCTCGCTTCGCTTGGCTGGGGCTATTTCTTCATCACCGACACGCTGCAGATGTGGCATGCGATGGCGCTCTTGGTCATCCACGGCTGCGCCGGGGTGCTGTGGCAGACGCCGGGGCAGATGCTGCTATACGACATCGTCGGCCCCGCCGACCTGCCGAGCGCGGTGCGCCTCAACGCCACCGCGCGCTATCTCGGCGTGCTGGTCGGACCCGCGGTGGGCGGCGCCATCATGCTGGCGCTCGGCCCCTCGCGCGGCATCCTGCTCAACACGGTGTTCTACCTGCCGCTGGTGCTGTGGCTCGTGAATGCGCCCTACGGACCAAAATTCCGCAAGGGCGGCCCGCCGCCGCGGCGCGCCGTCAAGGGTTTTGCCGACATTCTGCTGGCCATGCGCGAGATCGCCGGGCAGCCCATCATCATTGCCATGGTCCTGCTCGCCGGCTGCACCTCATTCTTCATCGGCAATGCCTATAATGCGCAGATGCCTGGCTTTGCCGCCGACCTCGGTCACGGCGACCCCGGCGTCTCCTACTCGATGCTGCTGGCGGCCGATGCTGCCGGCGCGCTGTTGGCCGGCATCGTGCTCGAAGGCCGCGCCCTGCTGCCCGCACGGGCCCGCACCGCCATCGTGCTGGCCTGCTTATGGTGCTGCGCGCTCGCCGCCTTTGCGATGGCCAGGATCTATCCGCTGGCGCTGGTGCTCCTCTTCACCGCGGGCTTCTTCGAACTCGCCTTCAACACCATGGCGCAAGCGCTGGTGCAGCTCAACGCACCGACCGCAATCCGCGGCCGGGTCATCGGCCTCTACAACATGGCAAGCTTGGGGCTGCGCGCCTTCAGCGGCGTAACGGTGGGGCTCATCGGCAGCGTGATCGGCGTCCACTGGTCGCTGGCGCTGTCCGCAATGGCGGTGCTGGCGTGCGCGCTGGGGCTGCTTGGGTGGCTGCGGCGGGCGGAGTGAACGCGCGTCCGCGCCGACCTTTTGCCGCGGTTGGCGGCTGAGTCTTGCCATTGGGGTGCTGCACGAATCCTTTATATGTTGCTCATGATCGGATTCTCCGCATGAAGACGCTCGCGCGCGCATTCTGGATCGTCGTTGCACTGCTGTTCCTGCTGGAAGCATGGCTGTGGGACCGCCTTGAGCCGGTCGTCGCCCGGATCGTCGGTATCATCCCATGGGGGCGATTCAAGCCGGTGCTGGCGACGGCTGTCAGCCGGCTGTCGCCGCAGGCGACCCTTGTGGTGTTCGTGATTCCGGTCATCTTGTTGCTGCCGGTCAAATTTCTCGAAGTGTGGCTGCTGGTGCACCGGCAATGGCTCGCCGGCCTGGCGGTGCTTATCCTCGCCAAGCTGGTGGGACTTGGCGTGACCGCCTTCATCTTCGAGGTGACGAAGGACAAGCTCCTGCAGATGGCCTGGTTTCGCCGTGTCTATGCATTCTTCATGTGGGCGCGAACCTGGGCGCACGAAAAAGTAGAGCCCATTCGCCGCTGGGCGCGGACCTGGGCGGAGGGCAAAATCGAACCGATCCGCCGCCGGGCGCGGGCGTGGTCGCAAGAGACCATCGTGCCGCTGGCACAGCGCCTGCAACAGTGGCGGCGCGTGCCGCGCCGACCGCACAATGGCCGCTTCCGTTACCGGCTCGCACAAATTCGGCGCCGCGTGCGGTCAGCGAGGTCATGAGGGAGCCAATGGCGACCCGTAGCAGCTGCCATCGCGTTAGCCGAGATGCAGCGCATGCGGGGCGAACAAGCCGAGCGCCGTGAATATGATGCCGAGACAGGCAACTCCTCCCGCGATCCAGGCCAATACCACCATGCCGGTAATGACGGCCGCCGAGCAGAGCACGATGCCGATCTGGAACGCCGCCGACCCAAGTTCGTAGCTGTGGTAGCGGGCCAGTGCCGTGTCGCGCGTGTGTTCCAGCGCCTCGGCCTGTTCGCGCAGCTCCTTGCGTCCATCCCGTTCCTTGGGATCGGATTCATAACGCGCGACCGTCGCCTTCCAGGCGTCGATCTGCTTCGTCATCGCACCCTTGATCTCGTCGGTGGCGGCATGCGGCAACTGGAGGGTCGTTCCCTCCGCCGCGGTGCGGATTGCGGTCTGCCGGATCGTCTTGGCCTGAAAGAAATTCCACGTATCCGAGGCCTTGATGTTCAGATTGATCGCCTCCGTATTGGCGCTCTTGCCGAGCGTCTCGGACAACGCGAGCAACAGCGCCATAATGGCGATCGCAAGCGCAATTTTTTTGTTGGAATGGGCCGCGTGTTTCGCGTGCTCGGCATGTTCGTGGGCTTCAGACATGGCACTCCCCCGTCCGCGATGGCGGGCAAACCATGGGGCGGCGGCGTATGTGGCGCAAGGGGGCGCGGGAATGTTGTCCAAGCGGAAGCAAAGGCGACGCCCGCGCAGCCGACGGGCGACACCGGCGACCACCGACGACGGGCGCGCGGCTTTCGGCTTGCGCCCAAACCGGCTACGATGCGCGCCGGTTTGGGTTCATGAGGGGAACCCGGTTCCCAAAAACGCAGACATGCAAAAGGAGAATCCAGTATGCGCGGGAGGTTTTCTGGCTCGATGATCACGGCCGCCATCGCGGGAGTCGCTGTCGGCACCGTCAGTGCGGGAGCCGTCATACCGGCGAAAGCGCAGACGCCGACGGCCACATCGGCGGCCGCCACGACACCGGCCGCGGCGCTGAAAACGCCTTGGGGCGAACCCGATCTCCAGGGCATCTGGACCGATGAAACCGACACGCCGTTCCAGCGCTCGCCAAAATACGCAAACCAGGAGTTCTTTACCGAGGCGCAGCGGGCGGCGCTCGACGAGTTGCGCGGATCGGTACGCGGCCGCGACGAGCGTGGCGAGCGCGGCAGCGAGCGCGACGTCTCCGGCGCCTACAACGCGGTGTGGGGGGCATTCAAGCGCACCGGCAAACGCACCTCCATGATCGTCGATCCGCCCAATGGCCGCATCCCGCCGATGCTGCCGGCGGCCGAGAAGATCATCGCCGACGATCGCGACGTTCCGCTTCGAGCTGATGCGCGCTACGCAGACCTGCAAGCTCAAGCAACCCGGCTGCGCCGGCGGCTTTTACGATCCGACACCCTCCCCGCGCGGCGCCGACCAGCCGCCGCGCTACAACACCGCGCGGATGAACCGCCACGCCGATATCGAGGACGGCGCGCTGGCGGACCGCTGCCTGACCATCGGCCTGCCGGAATTCGGCGCCGGCAACGGCGGCGGCAGTTTCCGCCGCATCGTGCAGAGCCCGGGCGGCATCGCGATTGCCTACGACGTGGGCCAGGGCCAGGGCTGGCAGCGCACGATCGTGATGAACGGCACGCCGCATCTGCCGGCCAACATGCGGCAGTGGTTCGGCGATTCGCGCGGCCATTGGGAGGGCAACACGCTGGTGGTCGATGTGACCAATTTCAGCCCGAAAGATCGATTACCGGGGTTCGCGGGAAAACCTGCATTTAATCGAGCGCTGGACCCGGACCAGCCCGACCACACTCGAATATATGGTGACCATCGAGGATCCGACCGTGTGGACGCGGCCGTGGACCGTGAAACAGGAGTTCATCAAGCAGAACGAGGAACAAAACCGGATTTACTACGAGCCGCGCTGCGTCGAAGGCAATTTCGGCTATCCCTCGGTCATGAAGGCGGCACGGCAGGAAGACCGCGAATTCGCGGAAGGGCGCGGGATCAATCCGCTGCTCAAGGACAACGCATCGGGCGCCGCCGCGCCGGACCCGCTGCAGCAATAACATTTGGGGGGCTGGAAGGGCGGGGATGTGCACGTCCCCGCTCCCCATGGCGTTCTTCACGCCGTGGGGAGAGGGTCAGGGTGAGAGGCAGGGGCACGTGAGGGCTTTGCGGCAGCGCTGCGACAGAAATGATCGCTCCATTCGTCCGCGCTCGCACCTGCCCCTCACCCCAACCCTCTCCCCATCGTGAAGAACGATGGGGAGAGGGAGAGCGCGTCCCGGCGCGACGCCAAGCGTCGCCTTAGAAATGTGCAATGGAGTTGCCGGAGATGGATTTGCGAAAATTCTTGCGCGTCGCTTGCATCCCGGCCGCCGCGGCGATGCTCGCCGCCGGGGTTGTGGTGGCACCCACGCGCGCCGCGCAGGCGAGCGAGCCCGCGAGCATCCGCGTCAACACCTTCCCCAACGCCAAGGCGCTGCCGGTTTACGCCGGCATCGCCAAGGGCATTTTCTCCCGCTATGGCCTCAGCGTCGATCTTGAGACCACGCAAAGCTCGCAGGCCCAGCGCGACGGCCTGGCGGCGGGAAAATTCCACGTCGCCCATGCGGCGCTCGACAATGCGGTCGCCATGGTGGAAGTCGCCAAGCGCGATGTGGTCATCGTGTCGGGCGGTGATAGCGGCATGAACGAGTTTTTCGTGCAGCCGGGCATCGCCTCGTTCGCCGACCTGCGCGGCAAGACGATCGTGGTGGACGCACCCGACACCGCCTACGCGCTGCAGGCCAAGAAGCTGCTGCTGCAGCATGGCTTGCGCGAAGGCGCCGACTACACCGTCAAGCCGGTCGGCGCCGTGGCGTTCCGCTACAAGGCGATGATCGCCGACAAAACCAACGCGGCCGGCATCCTCAACCTGCCCTACACGGTGGAAGCGGCCGCCCGCGGCTTGAAAAGTCTTGGCGGCCTCGTGGATCTCCTCGGCCCCTATCAGGCGGTCGGCGCCTTCGCGATGCGGGCCTGGGCGCAGGACCATGCGGATGTGCTGACGCGCTATCTGGCGGCCTATGTGGAGGCGCTGCGCTGGGTGCGCCAGCCCGCCAACCGCACCGAGGCGGTGGATCTGCTGGTCGCGAAGCTTGCGCTCGACCGCGCCATCGCCGAGCGCACCTACGACCTGCTCGTGGTCCCGGCGACCGGCTTCACCCCGGACGCGGCCTTCGACACGGAAGGCTTCCGCGCCATGCTGACGCTGCGCGCCGAGATCGAGCGCAAGCCCGAAACCCAAGCGGCGCCGCCCGAGCGTTACGTGGACCTGCATTATTACGACGCTGCGATGAAACTGATCGCGCGGTGAATGCGAGGACACCAGCCCGACCGGTGGCGCGGAATCGTATCCCCGCCTTGGGGGACAACGACCCGCACGGCGAGCATGATTTCGGCAGCAGAGAACACAACGGCGAGTGCAGCTTTTGAAGGTGCATGATTACTACACCGCCGCAATATCAGAAGCCGCCCGCTGAGCCCGCGAAGACGAGCCATTGCACATCAGGAGCCGCGGCACATTGCGGCCAGCGCGGCAGGTGTTCCCTCAATTCCAAACCAAATGGCATTGCGTGCGGCTAAATGTCGCAGCCCGCCGACGGTCTCCCATGCGAGATTGGCGACCGGTTTTCCCATAATCGGCCGCCGAACTTCATGGCCGCAAGTCAGCGTCCGGCCGAATTGCGGGCCAGGCGCACGATGCCGTTACAGCGCACTCCAGACCGACGCCTAGTCTAATTCCAATGCGCCAGCGGGCCGGTTCAATCGGCGCTCCGCCTCTACTTCTGGAGGGGGATATTTGAGGTTATAGGCGCCGCCATAAAGTTAAATATCGTATCTGCCGAGAGTTGGATATCACAATAGCTTACATTCTCATGTAAGCTATTTACCGCTACACCACCAAGAGGCACTATCATACAGCTAGGAATGCTGGTATGAAAAACCCACGGAGCAAATGTTATCACATAGTGGCCAGTGCCTGGATGTGAGACAGTGTAGGTATTTGATGGAACTTGAGGTGTGCCGTTAGCGCTTATCGGCCCCGTTATCAAAAATACATCATCGGCTTGTGCGTAACCATTCGCCGACATTAAGGTCACCGTTGCTATGGCCGCAGCAATAACAGAGTTTCTCATCGCCCTCTCCCATATTTGCGAGTACAGCCGTTTTCGGCTATTGGTAATTTTGCTCCTCGATCGTATAACGTCAATAACGCTAAAGTAGAAGCACGGGACAGAAACAAGCAAACCTTGGGATCCGCCCGACGCTTGGCTCGCCGCTATTGACGAATAAATTCCTTGGTCGCAGTATATATGGCTTTGCGTCACATAAACGGCCGCGCCGCTCGCGCGCGCTCTCTTGTAACCGAACGCTCGGCGTGCGGAGTCGACGCTTGCGCAGCAAAGTTGCGCACCCACACCCGGGGCCGCGCTGCACCGCCGCCGTTCAGGTTCTCTATGGCGGCTACGCGTCAGCGCGACGTTACATCTGGAGTGCGCGGACGCTGAGGCGTGCGGTGGCTACCTTAGTCACCGGATTGCTGGCAGGATCGGCGAAGCGCGTACAGCGATTGTGCGTTGACCCGGAACTCCGGGCTGTGCCGAACCAGTGGCCGAGCCGTAGCGCAGTGTCGGGACTGATGCCCTGCTGCCCGTTAAGAATAGCGGTGTTGCGGTTCACCGGCACATCGATCAGCCCTGCGAGCTCGGCCCCCGGTTTCCAACGCATAGCGGGGTTGAACGAAATTATGTGGTGGTTACGCCGTACCTGAGCTTCACCAAGATCATCGCCGCCGCGGTCCCAGAGCTGCAGGTTAAGCTCATATAGCGGGTCCAACCGATGCCGCTCCCGCCCCGCGGCCCAGGTAAGCCTCCCGCACCCGCGCGTCCTCGCGTAGCTCGGCGCACGGCCCGCCGGCGAGGATCACACCCCCTTGGAGCACGTAGGCGCGGCCGGCGGTTTCCAGCGCATAGCGGGCATTCTGCTCGACCAGGAGAATTCCGACGCCGGCTGCATTGATTGCCCGGATGGTGCGAAAAATATCCGCGACCACCATGGGCGCGAGGCCGAGCGAGGGCTCGTCGAGGCAGAGCAGCAGCGGTTCGGACATCATGGCACGGCCGAGCGCCAGCATCTGCTGCTCGCCCCCGCTCAGCGTGCCGGCGTTTTGCGCCGCGCGCTCGCGCAGGCGCGGGAACATTGCGAACATGGCGCCGATCAGGCGTTTGATCTTGGCGCCGTCGCGGCGATGCTTGAAGCCGCCGAGTTCAAGGTTTTCGCGCACCGTCAGAAGCGGAAACACCCGCCGCCCCTCAGGTACCAGCGCGATGCCGAGACCGGTTCGCGCATGGGTCGGCATGCCGGTGATATCCGTGCCGCGGAACCGGATCGTCCCGGCGCGCGGCGCCAACAGGCCCGCAATGCCGCGCAGCGTGGTCAACTTGCCGGCGCCATTGGCGCCGATCAACGCGACGATCTCGCCTTCCTCAACGTCGATCGACAAGTCTCGGCAGACCAGGGCCGGTCCATAGGCGAGGTCGAGACTTTTGACGGATAGCAGCGGCGTCATGGCGGGTCCGGGCTTGGGCTGTCCGATTTCGGGCCGTCCGATCTTGACGCCTGTAATGTCCCCGCCGCCGGCCTGCCCAGATAGGCATCCACCACGCTGGCATGGGCCTGAACCTGCGTCGGGGTTCCTTCGAACAGGCACTGCCCGTAATCGATGACGAGCACGCGGTCGGCGATCGCCATCACCAAATCCATGTTGTGTTCGACGATGCAGACCGTGATGCCGCCGCGGCGGAGTTCCGCGATCCGCTCGCGCAGTTTGTCGACCTCCGCGGCATTGAGGCCTGCGGCCGGCTCGTCGATCATCAACAGGCGCGGCGCGGTTGCGAGTGCCCGCGCCATTTCGAGCATGCGCTGCTCGCCATAGGACAGCGATGCCGCCAGAACATCGGCGCGAGCCGCAAGCCCCGTCACGTCCAGAAGCCGGAAGGCCTCGGCGCGGCACCGCTCGCGGTCGCGCCGGTACGCTTGGCCCCGAGCCACATATTGCCAGACCGGGACATCATGGTGGAGATGAAAGCCCGCCATGACATTCTCGATGGCGCTCAGGTGCCGGAACAGGCGGATCTTCTGGAACGTGCGCGCCATCCCGTGGCGCGCACGCCGATGCGCCGGCAGTCTGGTGACGTCGATCCCATCAAACATGATCGTGCCCGCATCGGGCCGGTAAATGCCGCTGAGCAGATTGATCAGCGTCGATTTGCCGGCTCCGTTCGGGCCGATCACCGCGAACACCGCCCCGCGGGCGATCGCAAACGAGACATCCCGAACGGCCTGGACGCCACCGAAGCGCTTGTTCAGGCCGTCTACCCGCAACAGCGGGCCGGCATCGGCAAGGACCGCCGGGGGCTCGCCCGCGAGTAAAACCTCGGCGCTCATCCGACGCCGTCCCGCCGTAACGCCGGGGCGAGCCGCGCACAGGCGAGCCGCGCCGCCTGGACGATCCCGCCCGGCATGAACAGTACCACCAAGGTAACGGCGATCCCGTAGACGGTGAGCCGAAAATCTCCTAAGCCGCGCAGCCATTCTGGGAGGAGGGTCAGCAGGACGGCCCCGCAGGCGGGGCCGATCAGCGTGCCCATTCCGCCAACCACCACCATGGCCAGGATCGTGAAGGATTCGGTGAGCACGAACGCATCCGGCACCAGCGTGCCGACGAAGGGCGCGTAAAAACAGCCGGCCGCGCCGGCGACCGCGGCCCCGGTCCCGAAAGCGAACACCTTCCATGCCCCGCAATTGATGCCGAGCGAAGCGGCCGACACTTCGTCCTCGCGGATCGCCGTCAGGGTTTCGCCGATCGGCGATCGCACCAGCTGATCGAGGAGCCAATAGCTGAGCAAGGCGGATCCCGCGACCAGATAGAACAGGTGACCGAGGTCGTGGAAATCGATCGTCGGCAGTCCCGGTAGCGCCAGCGCCGGCGGCGGCGGGATCGCGTAGATGCCAAGCGGCCCTTGGGTGAGGCTGATCCAATTTACCAGCACCTGATAAATGATGACCGCGAAGCCGAGCGACGCAATGGCGAGGTAATGGCCGCGCAACCGCATCGCGAACAGCGACAGCGCGAGACCGGCGATGCAGGAACACGCGACCGCGATCACGAAGGCGATCCAGAACGGGACGCCGAGCCGCGTGATCAGCAGTGTCGAGGCGTAGGCGCCGATGGCGTAGAAGCCCGATTGCCCGAGATTGAGCTGGCCCGCATAGCCGAGTACGAAATCGAGCCCGATGGCCAGCATGACGTTAAGCGCACAAACGATCAGGTTGGTTCGCCAATACGCGTCCGTAAACACCAGCGGCAAAACCGCTATCGCCCCGGCCGCGCAGATGAAAGCCACCGATCGTGGCATAACGAACCCAAGCCGAACACCGGCCTGAACGGATGCGGGGTTAAACATTCTCTTCGCGCGTTTCCGCGATGAGCCCGGTCGGGCGCAACGCGAGTGTGACAAGAAGTAGCCCGAACACCACGATGTCGATCATGCCAGGCCCGAGATACTGTGTGGTAAAACTTTCGATCAGTCCCACCAGCAATCCGGCGAGAATCGTGCCCTCGAAATTGCCGAAGCCGCCGATGATGACGATGGCAAACGCCTTGACGATCACCGAGGTGCCGGCGAAGGGCGTCAGCACCAGCACCGGGGCGAGCAGCGCGCCGGCCATGCCGGCCAGCGCCGATGCGATCACGAAAGTGAGCATCACCAGCCGGTCGGGATTGATCCCCATCAGCCCGGCGGTTTCGCGATCCTGGGCGACGGCACGCAGCGCCTTGCCGAGAAAGGTGAATTTCATGAAAGCGTAGAGCGAGGCGATGGTGAAGACCGAAACCGCGACGATCAGCGCGTTCTGCACCGTGATGAACGTGCCGCCGAAGCGAATCACGTCGTTGCTATAGGGCGAGTCGAACGCATAGGGGATCGGGCCGAATCCGGCCAGCATAACGTTTTCCATCGTCACCGAAACCCCGATGGTGGCAATCAGCGGCAGCAATTCGTTTCGCTTGTTCCGCAGCGGCGCAAAGATGGCCGCGTTGATCAGCCATCCGGCGATGCCGCCCACCGTCAGCGCAACCGCAATGGCGGGAATGTAACCGCCGCCGAACCCTTGCACAAAAAAATAGGCGGAAAATGCACCCAGCGTCACGATATCCGCATGGGCAAAATTGATCTGGACGAGGACGCCGTAAATCAATGTGAGCCCGAGGGCTACCAGAACGTAAAGGTTTCCCAGCACGAGACCGTTGATACTCTGCTGCAGGATCAACGTCATGACGGGGCGCCGGAGGCTGGGCTAGAGTGGCAAAAGTGGTGGCGTTTGCCACGGGTCATGGCCGGGCTTGTCCCGGCCATCTCGAAAATCGGCGACCGGAACCCTCCTGAACGAGATCGCCGGGATAAGCCCGGCGATGACGAATGGGCACCCATGATTTTTGCCCTTCTACGGGACCGGTCAGTTCCATTTCAGGGCGCGCCAGGACAAATCCGGTAGGGTTTCCATATAGTGGATCGTATCGGTGCGCTCGTTCTGGTTGGTCTTGTCGAACGAAACGCTGCCGGTCACGCCCACGAAACTACGGGTCGCGGCCAATCCGTCGCGGATCGAGGGCGCGTCCTTGGCACCGCGCTTCACCGCGTCGGCGATCAGCGCGATCTGATCATAGGCATGCGCATGCAGGTGCGTCGGGTCCTGTTTGTATTTCGCCCGGAACGCCGTGATGAAATCCTGCACCTGCGGACGCCGATCGGTCGGATCGAACTGCACGATGCGGATATAGCCGAGCGCCGCCTTGCCGGCCTTCTGCTCGAAGCCGAATGGCAGCCAGATGGTGCCGAGCTGAATCGCCGCCCCGCCGCCGCCCTTGGTGATGCCGGCCTGCGCGAGCGCCTGAGTGATCTTCAGCCCCTGGCCTTCGAGCGTGTAGGTCGGAATGACGTCAACCTTGCCGACGCCTGCGATTCGCGTCGCGATGCTGGTAAAGTCATTGATGTCGCGGCCGAAGCCGATATCGGCCAAGATCTTGCCGCCGAGACGCGTGAAGGTGTCGCCGAACACCTTGGCGTTGCCGATCCCGGCATTGGTGTTTTCATAAAGCAGCACCGCCGTCCGGGCATTGAGACGCCGGTAGGCATTGGTCGCGATATCGACGCCCTGCATCACCTCGTGCGGCATGATGCGAAAGGTCCAAGAATTGCCGGGCTCGGTGATGCGGATCGCCGACGAACCGGCATTGAGGAACGGCACCTTGGCCTGGTCCATCAACGGCATGACGGCGAGGGTGGCGTCCGAACATTCCTCGCCGATGACGACGTCGGGCTTGTATTGGTCGATGAGCCGCTTGGCGGCCTGCGTCGCCGGCAGCGGACTGCAGCCGGAGTCCTCGTATTTGATCTCGAACTTGGTGTCGCCGGCCCGGTTGACGGCTTCGAGCGCCAGTTCGATCCCCTGCCGATCCTGGGCGCCGAAATAGGCGCCCGGTCCGGATATCGGCAGCAGCGCCCCGATGCGGATGGCCTTTTCGGCGGCCTGCATGGGTGCCGGTGCGAGCACCAAAGCGGTCGCCGCCACTGCTGCTCCCATGACGAGCAGGCCGATACTCCATCGCACGCTCATGACGTAACTCCTGGTCAACTCCGCGGCCGCCGGTGTCGATGCGACCATCGACGCCCCGCGGGTGGCGGGAAAGCGGCGCACTCTTGGCTCCGCGCCCACGCGGCCTTCCAACTCTCCATTACCATCGACCGGCGGCGTAGGGCGGGCAAAATCACATGCCCCGCGCAAAGTCTGCGGCAGAAGCTCCCCGCGACCTAGCACATCCTACGCATGGGTATGACGGAACATGGCCTAATTCGCCCCCTCCACGATATACGCCCGCGAATTGGTGTTCTTCAGGCGGATCGGGAGGATTTTCTGATAGTCCGCGGACTTGTACCAGCCCTGCGCCTTGTCCAAGCTGTCGAAGCCGATCACCACGATGCGTCCCTTGGGTGCCTCACCCTCGACCGGAATCAGCGTGCCGCCGCGCACCAGGAATTTGCCGCCGTTGGCCGCGATGGTGCCGGGTGCGGCGGCACCGTAAGGCCGCAGCGCTTCCTGGTCGATAGTCTGGATTTCGGCGACGAAATACGCCGGGGGCTTCGCCTGGGCGTGGAGCAGTTCGATCGCCCCGGCGCCAACCGCCGCGCCGGCAAGCATCCCGAGACCGACCTTCCACTTGGCATTCATCTGACGTTTTCCTTCTGGGTTATTGCGACGACGCCGTAGTTTCTTGCGTAGGAACTGACATGAATCATGCGAATCATGCAATGCTTTTGCGGTCGGAAGAGCTGGGGTGTACCATGTTGCGCGAGCAGCCGCTGCAATATCGCGTGCTGATCGACCGCGATTGCGGCGCTCCCCGACTTCCGGCTCCAAGGATTTATCGATCCCCATGCTGCCACACCTGAATGACCCCGTTGCGGCCCTCGCGGCCGTTCGGGAAGCAATCGCGGCCGCTTGCCGCGACGCCGGGCAGCCGGCGGAGCGGGTGACCCTTGTGGCGGTCTCGAAAACCTTCGAGGCCGCGGTGATCGCGCCCGTCATCGATGCCGGCCAGAGGGTGTTCGGCGAGAATCGCGTACAGGAAGCCGCCGGCAAATGGCCGCCGCTGCGGGAGCGCTATCAGGGGCTCGCACTGCACATGATCGGCCCGCTGCAGTCCAACAAGGCACCGGAGGCGGTGGCACTGTTCGACGCCATTCATTCGGCTGGACCGCCCGAAGCTGTGTGCCGCCCTGGCAAAGGAGATCCAGCGGCAGGGCCGCGCCCCGCTGCTGTTCGTGCAGGTCAATACCGGCGCCGAGCCGCAAAAAGCCGGCGTTCCGCCGGAAGCGGCCGATGCGTTCCTGGCGGAATGCCGTGGAGTTTATGGCCTGGAGATCGCCGGGCTGATGTGCATTCCCCCGGCCGACGAGCCGCCGGCGCCGCATTTCGCCCTGACGGCGAAGATCGCCGAGCGCAACGGATTGTGCCTGCTATCCATGGGGATGAGCGGTGACTTTGCGCTGGCGATCCGGTTCGGCGCCACCCATGTACGGGTCGGCAGCGCCATTTTCGGGCATCGGGACCACGTATTGGAAAAGTAGGCGCTCGGGATCCCGGGGTTACGAGATGCTTCGGTGTCGCGGCATATGATGGTGGGTGCTTCGAATTTGTCTCGGCATCATGCCCGCGCTTGTCGCGGGCATCCACGTCTTCCTTGCGGTGGTCCCAAAATAAAGGCGTGGATGGCCGGGACGAGCCTGGACGAGCCGGGCCATGACTCCAAGTACTCCGGTCCGACCGGAATATGAAATAACGAAGCGGAGTTCACGCATGGCCGTCGCCAAGATCGCACCCTACGGCTCCTGGAAGTCGCCGATCACCTCCGACCTCATCGTGGCGCAGACCACGATGCTGTCGGACGTGCGTCTTGACGGCGGCCGCATCTATTGGCTGGAGGGGCGGCCGCAGGAGCACGGCCGCAGCGTCGTGGTCGGCGCCGGGCCGGACGGCAGCGTCGCCGACATCATCCCGGCAGGCTTCAATGCCCGCACCCGCGTGCATGAATACGGTGGCGCGTCGTGGCTGATCGCCGACGGCACGTGCATTTTTTCGAACTTTGCCGACCAGAGGCTTTATCGTCAGCGGCCGGGCGTTGCGGAACCGGAACCGCTGACGCCCGCACCAGAGAGCCGCAAACACCATTGGCGCTACAGCGACGGCGTGATCGATGCTCGCCGGCGGCGGTGGATCGGCGTGTGCGAGGACCATGTGAACGCCGGCGAAGCCGTCGCCATCGTGGCGGTCGATCTCGACCATCCGGGCACGTCGCCGGGCCGGATACTGGCCAGCGGGCACGATTTTCTCTGCTCGGCGCGGCTATCGCCCGATGGCGACCGGATGGTTTGGCTCGCCTGGGACCATCCCAACATGCCGTGGAACGGCACGATGCTCTACCTCGCCGAACTCGGACCGGACGGCGCGCCCACGGGCGCGCGGGTCATCGCGGGCGGCGTGGCGGAATCCATATTCCAGCCGGAATGGTCGCCCGACGGGCGCGAGGTCATTTTCGTTTCCGATCGCACCGGCTGGTGGAACCTCTATGCCTATGAGGTCGCCGCCGGCACCACCCGGCCGCTGTGCCCAATGGCGGCGGAGTTCGGCGTGCCGCAGTGGAATCTCGGCATGTCAACCTACGCCTTCGCGGGCGCGGGACAAATCCTGTGTGCCTACACGAAGGACGGGCTCGGGCGACTCGCGCTGCTCGACATGGCGTCCGGCGTGCTGCGGCCGATCGAGACCGGATTTACGGAATTCGGCTCGGTCCGCGCCGACGGCGACCAAGCGGCGTTTCGCGCCGGCGCGCCGGACCGGCCGACCGCGATCGTCGGTCTCGATCTGCGGACCGGCCAGCACCGCGTCCTCAAACAGGCGACCGATCTACTCGACCGCGCCGACCTGCGCATCGCCGACTATCTGACCAAGGTCGAGCCGGTGGAATTTCCGACCTCCGGCGGCAAGACGGCGTTCGGCCTGTTCTATCCGCCGCACAACCCGGATTATGCCGCACCGGCCGATGAGAAGCCGCCGCTGCTGGTCAAATGTCACGGCGGTCCGACATCGTCGGCGTCCAGCGCACTCAGTCTGGCCATCCAGTTCTGGACCAGCCGCGGCATTGCGGTGCTGGATGTGAACTATGGCGGCAGCACCGGGTTCGGTCGCCAATACCGCGACCGGCTCCATCTCAACTGGGGCATCGTCGATGTGGACGACTGCGTCAACGGCGCCAAATTTTTAGCTGAGCGTGGGTCGGTGGACGGCGGCCGCGCCGTGATCAGCGGCGGCAGCGCCGGCGGCTATACGACGCTGGCGGCGCTGGCGTTCCGGGATTTCTTCCAGGGCGGTGCCAGTTATTATGGGGTGAGCGACGCCGCAGCATTGGCCCGCGATACCCACAAATTCGAGTCGCGTTATCTCGACTGGCTGATCGGCCCCTATCCGCTGGAGGAAGCGCGCTATCGCGAGCGCTCGCCGGTGCATCACGCCGACCGGCTGTCGAAACCGGTGATCTTTTTCCAAGGCTCCGAGGACGCCGTGGTGCCGCCGAACCAGACCGAGATGATGGTGGAGGCGTTGCGCCGGAAGGGCAATGCGGTCGGCTATTTCCTATTCTCCGGCGAACAGCACGGTTTCCGCCAGGCGGCCAGTATCAAGCGTTGCCTCGATGCGGAGCTGGCGTTCTATGCGACCGCGGTGTTCCGGGTCGGACTGACGTTCTGATCTTGCTTCGGGATCGCCGGATGAGGTCTGGGAACAAACGGCTCGTCTCACGACCCAGAATGGCCGCAGTTCGGGCCCATGCGAACCGGCTTGGACGCCGGCTGCGGAAGCCCTATTCTGCAGGCGGAAATTCCCGCGGCGGGTGCCGCGGCGGAAGGGAGGATTTCGGTGCTCAATCGCGTGGATCCGTTTTCGCCCTCGGCGGGGGAAGCGGAGGTCAAGTTCCTCGACGGGGATTTTCGTATCGTGCGTGCGGGAGCCTATGTGCGCTGTGCCGTCACCGGAACGCCGATCCCGCTCGAGGAATTGAAATATTGGAGCGTCGAGCGCCAGGAGGCCTATATCGGCCCGGCGGCGGTGCTTGAGCGGCTGTTTCCGTCCCGAGTCCCATAGCAGTCCGGATACCTGCCCCAAAGGCCGCAACCCTGCGCAAGGCGAACTCGGCCAAGAGCGCCTCGCTCACAGCGTCGAGTTCTCCCGCTGGGCCATTCGTCTGCACGTTTATATACCGGATGGACGCTACCTCCGGACGGTTTGGTACTGGGCCTTACTGGCAAGGCGAGCCGACCGATCGCCCTGCAATATGGAGGCAAGGGCACTACCAACGATCCGGATCAATTCATCCGAGATCAATTGATCCGCGATCCGCGAAACTACGCTCACTGAGCGGGGACTGGCAGCTCCACCAACGGATCCCGCCCGCTGTGGTGGCTATGCTGCAGAGAGCCCGCCAGGCGCTGCCGGTCCGACGAATTCTGCTGAGACCAGCTATGCCGTCTTGCTGAAAGAAATAACAGGGCACCTTTGCGGGCTATGTTCTGCCTTAGCGAGGTCTACTTGGGTCGGAACGACTCATCGCTGAAGGGCGATGTCTGGATCGGTGACATCCGTGGTTCTCTGATCACTATGAAGCCGAAGCCGGTCGCTTGGTGGCAGCTGTTGCACGCGGATGTCAGCCCATCATAGGCTTTTACAAACCTCGCACCGTCCTTCGCCGCAATCGCGCTACCAGCTTCGTCCACTGACTGTGCGATCTTCATCGTATTCGCTCCAGGAATATTTGCAAAAAACTCCGTTGCATCTTCAAAGCTGCCTCTGATCTGCGCGAGCTCATAGTTTGCTAAATCCCAGTTTTTCACCTGACCCGCATACCATAGTTTAAAATGTCTCAATTGAGTTGCGACCATGATGTCACCGAGGCGTGGCACATAGGGCTGCTGCGATTTTCCTAGTCGTTGGTCGTCGGCTAAAATTGGATATGACATTCCCATGGCCAAAGTGGCTATCATCGCGCGGAGCTTCATTTTCATTGTTTCCTCCTCCAGAAGTGATATTTCATGTGTGGTGCCACTCCACTCTGCGACGCTCCACAGACCGCGATCGTTCGATGAACGACCTACGCCTTGCCAAGCGGCAAAGGGCGGAGGGCGATGAACCGAGTCCTACCACACGGCTCGGATTCCAGGTTAAGATTTACTTAAGCTGCAGAATACGGAGCAGGAAGTCGGTGTTCCAGCTTGCGGACTTTCGTCGTGTTTTGACGCTTCCGTTTGATTTTTCTGCGCGAACGAGGCGGAGCGCGAAGCGACGGACGATGGCCATGTTCTTTGCGCCGTCGCCGGTTCGGTAGCGGGACAAGTCATCCTTAAACTCGACATCGAGCAGCCAATGCATGCTCTCGACGCCCCAATGACCGCGTGCACCATTGGCGATCCGCTCAATGTCGATGGGAGCCGAGCAGATATAATGTGATCAACCGTTTTCTATTTCACATGTGGTTGGAGAACGTGAGCGTACCAATGTAATGGGATCAAATCTTCGTGACCGCCAGGAAACGATAAGCAAATGATTGTCCAAGTCAAATGTGCCACCCGGAGTGGTATCTTATTACCACGACCGCAACGTCATGGAGCCCGTCCGCACGGGGCGCTTCGTGCCCCGCAGGCAGAAAATAGCGACGGTCAGTGCGCCGCTATGTATGCGTCACGCCGAACATTCGATCCGGTTTCCAAATCTTCCAACCGATGCTTAACGACATCACCGATGCTGACGACGCCGACCACTTTTCCGGTTTCAATCACGAGCAGATGCCGCACACGATGCTGCGTCATCAAACGCATGGCGCGTTTCAACGTATCGTCCGGCGCAACGGTAATTATGGCATGGGTTATGACGTCCAGAACCGCCATGGCGAGCGCTCGCTCCCCATGTTGCGAAACGGCATGTACGATGTCGCGCTCTGATATCAGACCAGCGACGGTATCACCGCTTTTCACGACCAATGCGGCGATACTCCGCTCGCGCATTTTATCGGCCGCGCTTCTGACCGTCTCTTTCGCGCGGATCGTGACGACCTTGGCGCCATTGCGATACAGAATAGACTGAATGGTCATGTCCACGCTCCCTATGGTGCGTTTTCGGCAGGTCGGGGCACGCCGTGCAAAGGCGGCGCGTCCGAGCGCTCGAAATCACGGATACCCGGCCGCAAATTGGAAATTCTCAGTCCGACAGTTCTGGCCAATGGAGCCGCTGACGCTAGATTTACTGCTCCCCGGTAACCGAATCAGTGTACGCCAGCGGGCGAAGCAACCCTCTCAATGATTGCAATGCATTCCGAACGCTTGCCTTCGGAGCGCATTTCCGAGCCGTCGCGAGTGAGGCTTCGACCTCCTGTACAGATTTCGACTTCGCGACGGAATCCCGTGTCGGCTGATGATGAAGCATGGCCGCAACCAACTCGGGTGCGCTCGCGACGACGCGCCCGTTGGCGCGCGTCTCGTTCAACGCTGCTTCTAATCGCCCAATCGCCGCACCGCATGCCCCTTCGGAGCCGGATCACCCGTAACGCCGGCCTCGACGGCCCGCGCCGCCCCTGTCCAACCTGCGGTGCAAGCCGCACTCGCCACGACGACAGCCAAAACCGATCCAATTGGAGCTCGCATGGGAACCTCCCGGATTGTGCTCTCGGGCGGCGCCGCAAGGAGGCCTTACGCAAGAGGCGTTTCGGCTCGATCTCCTCGTCGGCGCAACTCGCAGGTCTCCATCGACCTATGTGTCTGTTGTCAGCTTTTGCGACTACCGAGAGCACGGTCATTGTTGACGGTTACGATACGCGCCGGGATTTGAGTGCGGAAAGCGAAAAGGTGCTCACCAAGCCGTGATCCGTTTCAACTGTGCGTGAACTCCCTGCCGCCTGGTACGTTCGCTCCCCAAACTTGGGAGATGGCGACCCGTTCAGCTTTCCTTAAGGTTAGCCGTCGTCCCACGGCCAATTGCAGTACTTCCGATTAACAGCCGCCAGATCACTGCGGCAATCCGCATTCCGTGGCGCGCGGCATGCGTGTCCGAGTTATAATCGCGCTAATGTGATTGCTGCAGGTCATTTCACCACGATGCTTCATCCCAATGTAATTCCAACAAACCGGTCGAAACAACAAGTCGCCCGGTGCAATCATAACGCAGGGAGGCGTGTCATGAGAACATCTGCCTTATTGCGGAATATGGCCTTGGCGGTTGCGGCCCTTGCGTTGGGTCTCACTTGCTCCGACGCCTCGGCCTCCGTCCATCATGAAAAGGCGCTGGCGTTGCACGCAGCTGCGAACACGGCACCCCGGCATGCTTTGCACAGAACGGTTAGCATCAGCCATGGCGTCCCCGGCTATCAGGGGCCCGATGAATACGGATACCGGTGGCCGGGCTATATTTATGTGCCGGGAAAGGGGATCGTGGGCGAATCCTGCAACCTGCCGACCAGCGCTTGCCCAAACTCGGAACGTGATGTCCAGTAACGCAATGTCAGCCTGGCGGCCCAACGGCCCGGCCGGGAAGAAAGATCTCCGCAGAGTCATACCACGGATCATTATGCGGAAAGCGTGGCGGGCTTCATTTGTGGTCGCCGTCTTGTTCCTAGCGAACGCGGCCGATGCCGTCGCCGGTACGACAGCGGTGGGCGCTCGTACCGGATCAAGCTTCGGCGCCGGAGCCCGCTTTGGGGGAGCCCGCGCAGCTAGGCACGGCGGCTTGGAGCACGGCGGATATGCCGGGAGTTTGCGGCGTAGCGGGATTGGAAGCCAAGGCAATACCGGCTGGTATTCGCGCGGATTCGGCGGCACGCTCAATCCGGGCTGGGGCTACGGTTTCAGCCCCAGTCTAGGCGGCTTGAGCCGTTGAGCAACTTTGGCGATGCAAGGTCGCGAGCCGCGTTGCCGCCGTATCGAGATTTGCAACATGGCTGCGGCCCCGACCGAAAGGCTCGCGCCGGATTTCCGGTGCTCTGCCGGGGTCACAGGCGGCGTCAACGGCCGCCTGTGACCCTGGTAAACCGTGTCCACTAATGCCAGCCGTTCGCCACGCGCCGGACCGCCGCGATCACGGCGGGTTGCGGTTCCGGAACCGGCGGCAGCTCTTCATAGAGCTCCCATCCGCCGCCCAGCGCCTTGTAAAAGGCCACGTATTGCAGCACCGCGGCCTCCTGGGCGATGGCGTTCTGATCCTCGAGTTCGTAATTCTGCCGCTGGGCGTCGAGGACGTTGAGAAAGTCCGTGACGCCGCGCTCGTAGCGCTCCGTGGCGAGTTCCACGGCACGGTGGCTGGCAGCCAGGGCGACGCCGAGGGCTTTTTGGCGGTCGAGATCGTAACGGTATTGCTTGATTGCATCATCGACCTCCTCGACCGCCGTGATGATGGTTTTCTTGTAGTTCACCAGTGTCGCGTGGGCGCGCATTTCCTCGACATTGATCAGCGCATCGAGCCGGCCAAAGTCGAGCAAGGGCCAGTAGGCGCCGGGGCCGAACGACCAGATCGGGCTATGCACCCGCGCGGCCGTGCCCTGATGCGTCCCGCCCTGCCAACCAAATCCCGCGGTCAGCGCGACGGTCGGGAACAGGGCGGCGGTGGCAACGCCGATGCGTGCGGTCGCTGCGGCCAGATCGCGTTCGGCCTCCCGGATGTCCGGCCGGCGCCGCAGCAAATCGACCGGCACTCCCGCGCGCAGGCGTTCGGGAAGATGGCGATATTTCGCGGGCTTCTGCAGTTCCGGCGCGATGTCTGCCACATAGGTTCCAAGCAGCACCGCCAATCGGCCCTGTGCGGCCGCGATTGCCGCATTCAATTCCGGCAGCCTGGCCTGCAGCGTCGCCAGTTCGCGCCGCGCCAGGGTCAGATCCAATTCGTTCGACAATCCGCGATCGAAACGCGTCAGCAGCAGGTCGACGGTCTTCTGGGCCGCCGCGATGTTGCTGCGGGCAATCTCCAGGCGGGACTGCAGTCCCCGCACGTCGAGATAGTTGCGCGCGACATCGGCCACGACGGTAATCAGGACAGCATTACGGAAATCCATGCGGGCTCCGGTTTCGTCCTGGGTTGCCTCCAGCGTGCGCTGATACTTGCCGAACAGGTCCAGCTCCCACCCGGCGTCGAAGCCGGCCATGCGGGAAATCGACTTGAGGCCCGAGGTGGAGTCGCCCGCCCGGATCGACTGCGCGGCACGTCCCTTGGTGAGATCGGTCCCGGTCCCTTCCGCCACCGTGGCGCTGCCACCGACGGTCGGAAGCATTTGCGAGACCACGGCAAGCTGCTGCTCGCGTTCTTCTTGTATCCGCGTCAGCGCGATTTCGATGTCCGGATTTGATACGATCGCCCGTTCGATCAGCGCATTCAGTTCGGGATCGTGCATCGATTTCCACCACCGCACGAAGTCCGAGGCGACAGGCGGGGTTGGGACGCCGGTCGTTTCAGCGGACGATCCAAACGCGGCCGGCACGGCGAAGATCGGTAGTTCGTAGTCGGGACCGACTGCGCATCCGGAAAGCCACGTGACCGCCCCGATCACCGACAACGCGCGGCATAAAACCCCCATCACGCCCCCCTCCCCCTCCCCCACCCGCAACTCGGCGGACCTATGCCCGCCCGCCGACATTGCCATAAATGTTCGGTTAACGCCGCCCTCAAACCGGCTATCGCCGCCGCCCGAACCGAATTCGTGGCGCGCATGATGCATGCGCGCCACACGTTCGGCCCCTCCCCACGTGAGCCTGCCCCCTGCCCACGCTGCCGCAACACGATCGTTCTATCTGGCCGCCGTCCGTGCCTCTTCCCGCACCGTGACGCGCTCACCCTCCGCGATCTGGTTGCTGATGTTGAGGGCCACCCTATCGCCAGCAGCAAGCCCGGAGGCGATCTCGACGAAATTGCCGTTATCGCGCCCGATGGTGACATCGCGAAACTTGACCATGCCATCGTCGCCGATCAACGCCACTTGCGCGCCGCTCGCCCGGAACAGCAGGGCACTCGCCGGAACCTGCACGAAACTCGTCGGATTGAGGTGGAATGCGACCTGCACATACATGCCAGGCAACAATGCGAGGTCGTCGTTAGGCAGGTCAACTTCCACCCGCAGGGTGCGGGCATGCGGATCGATCGACTTGCTGGTCCGGGCGATCGTCCCCTCGAAAACCCGGTTCGAAAGCTCGCTCGCCGTGACCTGCACCGCGCTCCCCACCCCGACTTCGTTGCTCACCGCTTGCGGGACATTGGCAAACACGCGGACCTTTTCCGCCTGCGCCATGCCGTAGAGCAAGGACGTGCTCGCGGTGCTGCCGGCGGTAACCAGATCGCCGATGTCCAGGCGGCGGTCCGTAATGATGCCCTCATAGGGCGCCGTCACTTGCTTGAACCCCGTCAGATAGGTCAAGCGATCCACATTGGCCTTGTCGAGAGCTAACCGGGCGCGCGCCGCGTTGAGCTGGGCGATCGCCACGGCGTAGTGGGCCTTCTTATCCTCGCGTTCCTGGTCGGACACGACGCCCTTGGGCGACCCTTGCCAGCGCTCGTAGGTGGTCTTGGCAAAATCGACGTCCGCCTCCTTGACCTTCACCTCGGCCTCCGAAGCTTTGAACTGGGCGCGCGCGGCATCGAGCTGGGCATCGAGTTCCGGTGTATCGATCGTCGCCAGCACTTGATCCTTTTTTACTCGGTCGCCGATGTCGGCAGTCCAATTCGCCACATAGCCGCTGACGCGGGCATAGATCGTTGACATGTACCAGCCCCGCGTCTCTCCGGGCAGCGTCAGCACCTGGGTGGGCGGGGCGTTATCGACTTTGATGACTTCGACCGCCGGTGCTTCTTCGGCCCGCAAAGCCGCCGCACTCGCCAGTGCAGCCTCTTCGTGCCCTTTGATGCGGTGAACGTACGCGAAGGCGGCCACTAGCCCGATCGCGAGCACAGCCGCGGCAAACCGCATCCGCCGACCGGTCCCCTTGGCGTAGCGGGTCGAAATCGCGCCGTGCTCGTGATGTGCCGCCGGTTCCTCCGACGCGACATCGTCGAAACCATCGTGGGCCGGCTTTGCAGGCTTTAGGGAATTCGCTGGATCACGCTGTTGCACTGGATTGGCTCCCTCTCACGGGCAATTCTTGTGGCGCACGCCGCAGCAGGCCGTACATGGTCGGCACGAACACCAGCGTCGCGACAGTGGCGAACAGCAGGCCGCCGATAACGGCGCGGGCCAGCGGCGCATTCTGCTCGCCGCCCTCGCCGACACCGAGCGCCATCGGAATCATGCCGAGAATCATCGCACCGGCGGTCATCAGCACGGGACGCAGCCGGGTGTAACCGGCCTCGACCGCGGCCTGCCGCGGCGACACGCCCATCTCCATGCGTTGATTGGCAAACGTGACGACCAGGATGCTGTTGGCGGTGGTCAGCCCGATACACATCAATGTGCCCATTAGGGCCGGCACGCTGACATGGGTCTGCGACAGGAACAGCATCCACATCACGCCACCCAGCGCGAACGGTACCGCGAGCAGCACGATCACCGGGTCGAGCCAGCTCTGGAAATTGATCACCAGCAGCAGGTACACCAGCAGCACCGCGACGGCCATGCCGGAGAACAGGCCGTTGTAGCTCTCCCGCATGGTTTCCACCTGGCCGCTCAGCGTCACCGACATCGCGCTGGCCGCGTCCGGCCGATTCGCTTGGATCACCTCATCGATGGCATTCGCCGCGGAATTGAGATCGCGCCCCTGCACGTCGGCATGGACGTCGAACACCGGCCGGATGTTGAGCTGCGACATGATCATCGGCACCTTGTCGCGGCCGAATTTCGCTACATTCATCAGCATCTGCGGGGTATCGGTCTGCGGCGCCGTCACGGGCAAGGTCCACAGCTCCTGGGCCGACGAAATCTTGTAGGTGGGCGTTTGCACCACCAGCGGGTAGCTCACTCCATTACGCGGGTTCAGCCAAAAGTTCGGCGCGACCTGCGAGCTGTTGCTCAGCGACACCAGAAGATTATCGGCAAGCGTCTTCTGGCCTAACCCCACGGTGCGCGCCATGGTGCGGTCGACATCGATGGTCAGCGCCGGCGCATCCGGAACCTGGAACACGTGGGAATCGACGAGGCCCGGCACCCGGCTCAAATCCTGCGATATCTTGGTGGCGAGCGCATAGGCGGCGTCCGAATTCGGGCCCGAAATCCGGATGTCGATCGGCGACGGCTGGCCGAAATTGAGCACCTGGTTGACGATGTCGGCAGGCTGGAAAAAGAACAGCAGTTGCGGGAAGCGTTTTGGCAATTCCCGCCGCAAGGCGGCAACGTGTTCCAGCGTCGGCGTATGTTTCTCCTTCAGCGAGATCAACAGTTCGCCGTCCATCGGGCCGACCGTTGCCGTATCGCTCAGTGCGACATTGATGCCGCTATATGGCAACCCGATATTGGTCAGCACCACATCGATCTGATCGTTGCCGACGATATCGCGGATCGCGGTTTCCACCCGGGCAAAATATTGCTGCGTCTCCTCGATGCGGGTTCCGGGCGGCGCCCGCACATGCAGGCGCATCTGCCCGGCGTCAACCTGGGGAAAGAAGTCCATGCCCAGCCGTGGAAACAGCAGCCCCGACGCCACCATCAGGACGGCAAAGAAGCCGACTGTCATCACCGGCCGGTCAACCGTCCACGACAGCGTATTGCGATGGACTTCACGGAACCGCTCAAAACCCCGCTCGAAGCCGTGATGAATGATGCTGAAAGGGTTCATCCGGCGGCGCGGCTGCGAAGCCGATGCCCCGTGGCCGCCATGCCCGCCCGCCTGCAACTGCGACGCCATCAGGAACTTGAACAGGATCGGCACCAGCGTGAACGACAGGATCAGGCTCGCCGCCAGCGACACGATCACGGAGAGCGATAATGGCGAGAACAGATATTTGGCGGTACCGGTCAGCAGGAACACCGGCACGAACACCACGCTGATGGAGAGCGTGGCCAGAAACGTGGGGATCGCCACCTCCGAGGTGCCGTTAAGGATGGCCTCCTCGATCGGCTCGCCTAACCCGGCATGGCGCTCGATATTCTCGATCACCACGGTGGCGTTGTCGACGAGGATGCCGACCGCCAGCGCAAATCCTCCCAAGGTCATCGTGTTCAGCGTCTGCCCGGCGAGATAGAGCACCAGCACCGCGGTGATGATCGATAGCGGGATCGACGCCAGGATGATCAGCGTCAACCGCCAATTGCCGAGAAACAGCAGGATCATCAAAGCCGTGAGGCCCGCCGCCATCAGCCCGCCCATCAGCACGCTGTTCAAGGCCGCCTTGACGAAAATGCCCTGATCGAAAATCGGCGTCACCGTCACGTTTTTCGGGATCAGTTTGCGGATGTCGGTCAAAATCTCGCGGACGCCGTCGATCACCGCCAGAGTGGAAACACCGCCGGTCTTGCGCACCAGCATGAGCACGCCGGGCAGGCCGTTCTGGGTCACCGAATTGGTCTGCACCTGGTAGCCGTCATGGACATGGGCAACGTCGCGCACGAAAATGGTCTTGCCGTCGATCTGCTTGATCGGAAATCCGTTGATCGTCGCCAGCACATCGGGGCTGTTGTTCATCGCCACCGCATAGTCCTTGGTGCCGATCTTGACATCGCCGGAGGGCATGATGACGTTCTGCGCCACCAGGGCGTCGGACACGTCGGCGGGTGTGAGGCCGCGCGCCTGCAACGCCTCCTGGTCGAGATCGACCATGATGACCCGCGGCTTTCCGCCATAAGGGGTCGGCACGGCGGCGCCGCGAACCACCGCGAGATCGGGCCTGATGATATTTTGCCCCACATCGTTGAGCGCGGTATCGGACAGCGAATTGCTCGACACGCTGAGCTGGATGATCGGCACGTCGGTGGCGCCGTAGCGCAAAATTAGCGGCGGCGTGATGTTGCGCGGCATATATTTCATCGCGAACAGGGCCGAGCCCGAAAGCTGCGAGATGGCGCGGCTCACATCGGCGCCCTCATGTAAATATACCTTGATCACCCCGATGCCGGCGTAGCTGTTAGCCTCCATGCGGGCGATGTCGTCCACCAGCGAGGCGAGCTGGCGTTCATGGAAGCTGACGATGCGGTTCTGCATCTCCGGCGCGCTCATGCCGTTGTACATCCACACGACACTGACGACCGGAATGTCGATCTCCGGAAAAATGTCGGTGGCCATGCGCTGCAAGGCACCGAATGCCAGCATGCAGACGAGCATGATCGACGCGATGATCGTGTAGGGGCGTTTCAGCGCAAAGCCGGCGAGCGACATGGTCACATCATTCCTGAACAGCGGCAAGTTTAATCATGCCGGGAACCTTGAATGATTCACTTTCGGGTGAAAGCAGCTCGTACAAAAACCGAGGGCAAAAGCAGCACGGCAGTCAAGTCTATTAGCGGCCCGGCGTACCTCCGGCCGTCGCTTCTTGACCGCGACAGTTTGCCACATCTGCGAATCCAAGTCATAACCCCTACGCGTGTCTTTATAGTTATATGGATGATATGCAATGTCAATGCACATCGTCGGCAAGCGCCGCTCCAACGACGGGGACGGATGCACGTCATCCTTAGGCCGTGGCGGATCGGTGATGGACGCGCTCGGCAAAGCGGTGCAGCGTGCCTCGGACGATTGATTTGCTTCCTATGACAGGCCCTATCCCGCATATCGCCAAGGATAGCGCTTGGTCGTAAAGCGCGGCGGTATTAAGTGGTCGATGTGATTCCCTCGGCCAAATCCCTGCGCCCCGCTGAGATAGGTTTCATTATGATCATAAGTTTTGTCAGATCATATAATTGAGTATCCGTGCCGCGGCGCGCGGCCCGCCGCGATCGAACTCGAATGTGCTCGCCAATACCGCGCAAGCAGAGTATCGTGCATCGCATAGGCGAACTGCCTAATGATCACGAGGGAGGGCATACATGAAACAATTGCTAACGGCCGGCTTGGCGCTGTCCGCGGTTTTCGCCGTGTTCGGCGAGGCCCGTGCCTATGTCAACTATCCCTGGTGCGCCTTCGGCGAGGGCAGGGGCATGGACTGTGTGTTTGCCAGCAAGCAACAGTGCGCCAACGACGGGAGGGGCCGGGGGTTCGGCAGCCAGTGCATCGCAAATCCCAACTACAATCCCGGGTTGGGCTCGGTAGTTTCGCCAGGTCAGGCCGCTACGGGAATTCCGGTCAAAGCGACGGGCCACCACCGGCACAAACCGCCCGTATATTGACGCCTATCCCCCTCTCCCATCGTTCTTCACGCTGGGAGAGGGTTGGAGGTACCTAGCCCTCTCCCAGCCGCGTGACGAACGCCGGAGTTAGAGGGGACGCGCGTTTGCCCATCGGCCCGGTCAACCGCCGCCATTGTCAAATTTTTTGCGCTGCCCTTTTCTCAGTTGGGGACACAGTCTAAAGTGCTGCCGCTAGGCCGGAGATCGACGGCGGATTCGGCTGCCATTGCGAAGCGCGACGCCGGGTCTCAAAGGCCTCAACGGAGGGGTAACAATGGATCGTAAGCGTCTGGACATCGAAGGCGTTGACAAGGCACTCAAGGACAACAAGCTGTCGCGGCGCGGGCTGTTGAGCCAGCTCAAGGGGCTTGGGATCGGTCTCGGTGCCGCCGCCATGCTCGCCTCCAAGTCGGATGCACACGGGGCTCCGGGGGCGACCGTCACGCTCAAGTCCACCAATCCGGCCCTAAATGCCATCATCAAAGAGGCGCCCGTCGCACCCGCGGCTGAAGCCGCCGGTACCGCGGCCGAAGGCGCCAACCTGCAGCAGATGGCGTATTGGCGGTTTTTCCGCCGCTGGTTCCGCCGTTGGTGAACGCGCCGGCACGTTAGTCCAACGTACCAACGCGCAGTATTTTCGCTGGTTCTGCTGCTGGTTTTCGCCGTTTCTGACATACCCCCCGGCGGCGCTGTTGGTATTTGCCTCCGCGGAGACGGTTGGCGGCTTGCCCGCGGGCGAGCCGCCAAAAGCGGTTCAGGCAAGACGATCTGCGGAGCATCGGCCTCCGTTCCCCACGTCCGGATCCGCGACCATCGGCCAGGCGCCGGAAGGGCTGATGCGACATGACCGACGTTGCCACCATCGAACCGCGCGGCGACGCCGATGGCAGTTGCGCATTGCCAGTTTTTACCTTCGTGCTGGTCAAGCTGGCATCGCGGTGCAACATCAATTGCACCTATTGCTATTGGTTTCGCGATGCCGAGGTCTACAACAAGCCGGCCCTGCTGACGGCCGAAGCCGAGGATGCGTTTTGCGCGCGCCTCGAGGATCACATCCGGGAATTCGAGTTGAAAGAATTTCTCATCGTCTTCCACGGCGGCGAACCGCTGCTGTTTCCAAAGCACCGTTTTGCCGATTTGCAGAAAAAACTTCTCGGCGTCGCGCAGCGCACCGGCTGCCAGATCGAACGCGGCGTCACCACCAATGGCATGATGGTGGACGACGGCTGGGTGGACCTGTTCAAGACTTTTGACATCATGGTCACCGTCAGCCTCGACGGTCCGCCCGAAATCAACGACAAATTTCGCGTCGATTTCAAGGGCCGCGGGACGCTGGCGGCGACACTGCAGGGGTTCGAGCGGCTGCGGGCGGCCGGCATCGATCCGGCGCTGATTTCGGTCTGCAATCCCGGCACCGATCCTGGGCGCGTGCTGGAGTTCGTCGTCGACGAACTCGGCGTGACGGAATTCGACATTCTGCCGCCGGACGCCACCCACAACGATAATCCGCCGCCGATCGACACGTATTTCATCGCGCTGTTCGACCGGTGGCTCGACACCTACGCCGAACGCGGCGTTCGCGTCAGCACCCTTGACGCCATGATCCGCGGCCTGACCGGGCATCCGTCGGTGTCCGACACCATCGGACTGGGGCCGATCGACACCGTGACGCTGATGCCCGACGGCGCGCTCGAAGCACTCGACGTACTGCGCATCGCCGGGCACGGCAGCACCGCCTCCAAAGCCAGCGTGTTCCGCCATCACCTGCGTGAGGTTCAGCGCGACCCGCTGTGGCGGGAAGCGTTCGATGCCAGCCTCAATCTTGCGGAACCGTGCCAGGTTTGCGAATTCCGCGACGCCTGCGGCGGCGGCCATCTCGCCCAGCGCTGGTCCCCGGCGCGGCGGTTCGACAATCCCAGCGTCTATTGCGAAAGCTGGAAACGCATCTTCGCGACATATCTGGAACCGCATCGCCCCGACCCTGATGGTTGACGTTGACAGTGCCGAGCAACACGGCCACGGCTAAACTATAGCTAGACCGAATGTCGTTCACAAAACTTGGAGTTGCGCGCGTCCCCCTCTCCCCATCGTTCTTTACGATGGGGAGAGGGTTAGGGTGAGGGGCCGGTGCGCGCACTGACGGCGCGAACGATCGTTCCCTTGCGGCTGCAACGATTGCCCACCCGGAAGCCCTGGCGGAACCCTGCGCCTCACCCTAACCCTCTCCCCACGGCGTGAAGAACGCCGCGGGGAGAGGGGACGCGCGCGTCCCCGGCTTAAGTGCACGGCATTGCGGCTGAATCTATACCGCTCAGTGAACCCAAAGTTGCGCGCGTCCCCTCTCCCCATCGTTCTTCACGATGGGGAGAGGGCTAGGGTGAGGGGCCGGTGCGCGCCAAGAGTTCGGGCGCACTCGCTGCTGCTAAAGAAGACGATCGGTCGTGGCGCGGGTGCGTGGACCTGCCCCTCACCCTAACCCTCTCCCACGGCGTGAAGAACGCCGCGGGGAGAGGGGAGCGCGAGGTGCATCCCCGGGCTACGGAGGAGCCGCCGCGTAGCCCGGGTTGAAGGCGCGTAGCGCCGCAAACCCGGGGGTGAGAGAACGGTATTGTGGGCATAACGGTTTCCCTGAAAACCGCGAGCCAATTCCCTGAGAACAGGGAATCCAGCAGGGAATTTTTGTTTTTTGCTCCGCGCTTCGTGCCCGCGGGGCCGGCACGCAGCGCACGCGGGCACATTTTTTACCTCTCCCCGGTGGGGAGAGGTCGCCGTCGCGCTTCCGCGCGACGGCGGGTGAGGGGCCTCCGGCCCTCGGAACATACGCCTGGACTTCAAAGTGCCGGCTCATTTCGACGCTGCATTATTCCAATACACATCTCGGCTCCCCCTCACCCGGCTCGCGCCAGGGCGCGATCCGACCTCTCCCCGCCGGGGAGAGGTGAACAACTCCGGCCTCGCGCGATGTCCAGCACGGCGGGATGGCGCCGCGGCCCGCGTGGTTCGAGCGCACGCACCGGCATGGCGGTGGCGCACACCGTCGTATCGCGCGGGTCGATGGCGTGGCGGCATGCGGTGGGCGTCAATGATGGTGTGCGGCTCCGATCTTTGCGATAAGCCTATCATATTAGTCCTATGCCGGCAAGGCTGAAAGCGATCACGATTTGGCCCGCCAGAACGCGGCGAGCTTCATGAGGCGGCCGGCCCACCCGAGGCGTGCCGGCGGGGCGGCGAGGGCCGCGAAGTCGCCGCGCCAGGTCATCCACCATCCCGGCGTCGGCGGGCATGAACCGCCCGCGGTCCTGCAGCGCGCGGGCGAGGGCGAGCGCGCGGGAGAGGTATTCCCGCGCCCGCTCCGGGTCGATCTCCGACATCTTTACGCACGAAACGATCAGGTCGCGCTGGTAGTCGGCGCGATCGGGCTCGGCCTTTGCCAGCCGCTCTCTGATGGCGAGGGCTTTCGCAAAGGCCTGGCGGGCGTCCTCGCCCTGTCCGAGGGCGCTGAACAGATCGCCCATTCTTTCATATGATACCGAGAGGTCACGCTGGTAGTCGGCGCGATCGGGCTCGGCCTTTGCCAGCCGCTCTCTGATGGCGAGGGCTTTCGCAAAGGCCTGGCGGGCGTCCTCGCCCTGTCCGAGGGCGCTGAACAGATCGCCCATTTTGTTATATGATACCGAGAGGTCGCGCTGGTAGTCGGCGCGATCGGGCTCGGCCTTTGCCAGCCGCTCTCTGATGGCGAGGGCTTTCGCAAAGGCCTGGCGGGCGTCCTCGCCCTGTCCGAGGGCGCTGAACAGATCGCCCATTCTTTCATATGATACCGAGAGGTCGCGCTGGTAGTCGGCGCGATCGGGCTCGGCCTTTGCCAGCCGCTCCGCAATGGCGAGGGCTTTCGCGAAGGCCTGGCGGGCGTCCTCGCCCTGTCCGAGGGCGCGGAACAGATCGCCCATTCTTGTCATATGATACCGAGAGGTCGCGCTGGTAGTCGGCGCGATCGGGCTCGGCCTTTGCCAGCCGCTCAAATATCTCTACCAACTTTTGATAGGCCTGACGCGCTGCTTCTCCTTGTCCTGAAGCAGTGAAGAGATCGCCCATTCGCTGATAGGAGGCTCCAAGGTCGCGCTGGCTTTGCCAGCCGCTCCATGATATCATGCATCTTTTGGAGGTACTTAATGCCCTCTTCACCTCGACCGAGGGCCAGAAACAGATCACCCAGTCTTTGGTATGGGACGACTAATTCTCGCTGATAGTCGGCGCGATCAGGTTAGCCTGGGCCAGTCGCTCTCTGATGACGAGGGCCTTTTCAAAGGCGTCACGAGCGTCCTCGCCCTGTCCGAGGGCGCGGAACAGATCGCCCATTCTTTCATATGATACCGAGAGGTCGCGCTGGTAGTCGGCGCGATCGGGCTCGGCCTTTGCCAGCCGCTCGGCAATGGCGAGGGCTTTCGCAAAGGCCTGGCGGGCGTCCTCGCCCTGTCCGAGGGCGCTGAACAGATCGCCCATTTTGTTATATGATACCGAGAGGTCGCGCTGGTAGTCGGCGCGATCGGGCTCGGCCTTTGCCAGCCGCTCTCTGATGGCGAGGGCTTTCGCAAAGGCCTGGCGGGCGCCCTCGCCCTGTCCGAGGGTGCGGAACAGATCGCCCATTTTGTTATATGATACCGAGAGGTCGCGCTGGTAGTCGGCGCGATCGGGCTCGGCCTTTGCCAGCCGCTCAAAGATCGCGACCAATTTTTGATACGCTTCACGCGCCGCTTCTCCTTGTCCCGACGCAGTGAAAAGATCGCCCATTCGCTGATAGGAGGCTCCCAGGTCGCGCTGGTAGTCGGCGCGATCGGGCTCGGCCTTTGCCAGCCGCTCTCTGATGGCGAGGGCTTTCGCAAAGGCCTGGCGGGCGTCCTCGCCCTGTCCGAGGGCGCGGAACAGATCGCCCATTTTGTTATATGATACCGAGAGGTCGCGCTGGTAGTCGGCGCGATCGGGCTCGGCCTTTGCCAGCCGCTCGGCAATGGCGAGGGCTTTCGCAAAGGCCTGGCGGGCGTCCTCGCCCTGTCCGAGGGCGCTGAACAGATCGCCCATTCTTGTTATATGATACCGAGAGGTCGCGCTGGTAGTCGGCGCGATCGGGCTCGGCCTTTGCCAGCCGCTCTGCAATGGCGAGGGCTTTCGCAAAGGCCTGGCGGGCGTCCTCGCCCTGTCCGAGGGCGCTGAACAGATCGCCCATTCTTTCATATGATACCGAGAGGTCGCGCTGGTAGTCGGCGCGATCGGGCTCGGCCTTTGCCAGCCGCTCTCTGATGGCGAGGGCTTTCGCAAAGGCCTGGCGGGCGTCCTCGCCCTGTCCGAGGGCGCTGAACAGATCGCCCATTCTTTCATATGATACCGAGAGGTCGCGCTGGTAGTCGGCGCGATCGGGCTCGGCCTTTGCCAGCCGCTCGTAGCGGTCGAGCACCTGCCGGTATCGGGCCATGGCGCGGCCGGTCTGGCCAAGCGCTAGATGCGCCTGGGCTTCCGCGTCGGCAACCGCGCCAAATCCACTGTGGGCTGGCGGCAGGGCGTCGAGGATTTCGGCCGCGAGGGCCGCGATGCCCACGGACTGCTCGAAGCGGCGCAGGGCGTCGAAACACAGGTGCGCCGGTTGCGACGGCCTCGTCGAACGCCTGCCCGAGCAGTAAATTGCGGATGGCCTCGACGGCATCGCCGAGGTCGTGGCTTTCATTCTGGACCCGCCAAAGGCGATAATATCCGGCGCGAACCGCGCGGGCCGTATGCGCGGCGGGGTCGTCGAGGCGGCGCAGCGCCTCGGCGGTCCAGCGGTGGACCCAGACGTCGCCGCCGGGGAAGCGGTGCAGGAGCGACAGCAATTCCAGCCGGGCGAGGGCGGCATCGATCGTGGCGGGGACTGCGGGGGCGGAAGCCGGGTCCTCCGCCAGCATGCGGGGGATACCCTGTGGCGGCACCGGCAGGTTCGAGATGGCCGCCTGCAGCAGGATGTCGGCGCAGCCTTCGCGGCGCGCGATATCCAGCAGCTGCTCCAGCACGATATCGCCCGCGGCGAGCGCGATCGCCTCCTGCACGGCGTCGGAGGCGGAGCGCGGACTGGCGTTAAAGTTGTAAGTTTTATTTGATAAAATTTTTTGTATTTTCTCCGTTACGGCGGGAAAGCGTCCGGCGCCGCCGCGCATCAGGGCATCGAGGAATTCCAGCACCCGCGGGTGGCCGCCGGTCAGCCGCAGCACCGCCGCCACCGCGCTCGCATCGGTCGCGGCAAGGCCGGGCAGCCGCAGCACCAGCTTGCGAGTCTCCGCCGCGCTGAGCGGGCCGATGGGCATGCGGCGGAAATAGGCGTCGAACCGCGGCACCGGATAGCGGCTGGTGATCAGCAGCCGGCCGCTGCGCGACCGCTCCGCCAGGAAGCGCAGGTAGGTGCCTGCGTCCTCGTCCAGGAAGGCGCCGCCGCCGGCCTGACAAATTGTCCTCGAAATCGTCGAGCACGAGGAGGATGCGTTCCTCCGCCAGCACTTGCCCGAGGAACGCCAGCCGCACCCGATCGTCGAGATCGGCGCGGACCAGCTGTTCGCCGAGGCGGCGCGACGGTGCGCGCTCGGACTGCAGCAGCACCGCGCCGAGGGCGACGGCGATCGCCGCAAGGCCGAACCGGCCGCGATGGGCGGCGACCAGCCAGCCGCCCTCCGCGAGCCGGGCCATGACCCGGCCGGCGAGCGCGCTCTTGCCGGCGCCGCCGATCCCGGTGAGGACGACCCCTGCATGCTGCCGGCCGGGATCGCGCAAGCTGTGCAGCGCCTCGCGCAATTCGCGGCGGCGGCCGATCAGGTCGCCAATGCGCAGCTGCGGCACCGGACCGTCCATGGCGTAGACCGGCGGCTCGCGCAGCGGCACCTTGTTCAGCGCGAAGTCCGCGATCGGGTGTTCCTCGCCGGCCACGAACAGGGCGGCGGTGGCGAATTCCGGCTGGGTTTCCCCGGCGGGCGCGCCGCGCTGGACCGCCTTGAGGCGCTCTGTCTCCAGCTCCCGGCGGGCCTTCGCCAGCGCTTCGCTCGGCAAAAAATTCTCCCGCTCGGCCAGCCGGGCATAAAATGCTTTGGCGAGGCCGATGGCGTAATGATCGCTCACCGGCGCCTGCATGGCGACCACCGCCGGGATGCCGCCGCGCAGCAGCGCCTCGGCAAGGCTCGCGGTCGCGCCTTCCGCGACGCCGCCGTGGCAGGCACTGAGCAGCACCAGCGGCAGCGGATTGCCGGCCGCGCGGATCGGCGCCAGCAGGTCCACCACCGGTCGGCCGTTTTGGTCCTTGGCCGGCAGCGGTGCGGCGCCGGCGGCGCGCACGACGGCGGTTACCGCCCCGCCCTCCTCGTCCTCCAGCTCTAGAGCGCCCGGCCCGCCATGGCAGGACAGATGCAGCACATGGTAGGCGTCGCGCGCGATGGCGTCGCCGATGACGTTTGGATGGCCGACTTCCAGGATGCGGACTTGATAATTGTCCTGCTTCTCTTTGCCGTGCGTCTGTTCGCGCTGGACCGCGTCGAGAATGTTCTGGGTTTCGCGCTCGTGGTCGAGCACCGCGCTGGTGGTTCCTTCGTCCGGGGCCGCGACGGCGACCAGGATTTTCAGCGGACCGGCCGGCGCCGGCGCCGGCGGCACGGCGAAGCCCAGCGGCCGGCGCAGCATCACCACCGGCGGCTGCAGGGCAAGCACGCGGCCGTCGGGCAGCGATGTGGCTTCGAAGGGCAGGCCAAGCAGAGCGGGGCGATCCGCCTCAAAACAGATTTCCACCAGTGTCCCGGTGAGGCAGCCGTCGATGAGCGCCGCCACCGCCGCCGCGGCCTCGCCCGGCAGGCAGACCGCGCGAAGCGCTTCGCCGAGCCCGGCCATCCGGGCTTGCGAGGACTCCCGGTCGGCGGTGGCGGCGTCGCGCTGCGGACCATGCCGGAAGCCCTGCAGGAACGCGGCCTGGGCTTCCAAAAGCCGTTTCGGCAGCGCCGGGAAGGCGGCGGTGCCGTGCACCGCGCCGCCGATCCGCACCTCGGTGCGCAGGCCGGCGCCGTCGGCGCGCAGCGTCACCAGCACCCGGCGGTTGGGTTCCGGCGCCGGCCCGAGCGCGGGCTTCGCTGAGCGGCCGTGCAGCCGGTCCAGAATCGCGTCAACCTCGTCGATGCCGCGCCGAACCAGCGGGCGGAACAGCGGCGGCACGTCGGCATCCGCGTCGAGCATCACCGGAATGAGGAGCTTGTTCTGCTCGACGCACGCGTGAAACAGGGCGCTCATCTCCGGCTGCACCCAGCGGCTTTCCGCCGTATGCCGGGAAAACACCACGATCCCGGCGTCGGCCTGCTCCAGCCCGTCATTGATGCGGGCGACGAAGTCGTCGCCGGCGCCGATCTCCCACTTGTCGAGCCAGGCATCGATGCCGCGCGCGCGCAGCGCCCGCGCCAGCGCCTCGACGGCCGGCTTATCCTTGGATGAATGGCTGATGAAAACACGCAATGGTACCACCCCGTCGGCCGCAATGGCTCAAAATTCCGCGCCCGGGAAGAACCAACCAGAATGATGCGGCGCGGACGCTGCGATCTTATACCATCTTCGGCGTCCGCGCGCATCTGCCCGCCGCATCCGCCGCTTCGCACGAGCGTGTGAAGAAACCCCCAAGAAATCCACCGTGACCAACCGTGATTGCGGACCCTTATCCCTCCCCGTCTTCGGCCCGTCTTCGGGAAGGGAGGACGCGCGAAGCGCGGGCGGGTGGGTGCTTCCATTCTATCCGATGCCTGTCGTCAACCTCGCAGCCGCGGCCGCGATCGAAGGCGCGCGCCACGGAGCCGCCGACCGCAGTGCCTTCGGGCATGCGCGCTGGTCGTGCCGGTAAATGGTGTGACCGTAGCGATCTTGGATGCGGTCGATCAACGTTGCCGTCACCCGCCGCCCGCCATTTGCCGGCAGGCGATGGCGTCGCGTCCCGCGTGGTTCAATGCATGCACCGGCATGGCGGTGGCGCACACCGTGGTATCGTGCGGGCCGATGTCGTGGTGCCATGCGGGTTGCGTCAAGAATAACGTACGGCTCCGATATTTGCAGTAAGCCTATCGTATTAGTCCTATACCGGCAAGACTGAAAACGATCACGAATTGGCCCGCCAGAACGTGCCCAAGTTCATCAGGCGACCGGCCCTGAGGCGTCCGGGGGGGGACGCCGACGCTCGCCAGCCGCCGCGCCAAGTCATCCACAATCCAGGCGTCCGAGGGCGTAAGCCGCCCCCGGTCCTGGAGCGCGCGCACGATGGCGGGTGCGCGGGACAGGCGTTCCCACGCCCGCTCCGGGTCGATCTCCGACATCGTCACCCGCGACACGATCGGGTCGCGCTGGTAGTCGGCGCGATCGGGCTCGGCCCGGACAACGCGGCGGGTCCGGTTGGTTCACCACCCCAAGGGCACCCCCTGCTGATAGTCGGTTTTGAAAATACCGTGTCGCGCAGGCATTGAGCGACAACCAACACTTTGAGGCAAGACGGATGGTGATCAGGTGATGGCTGCCTGCATCCGGCGCATAAAATCTTCCCGCAGGCGGTCGCGCAAAACCTTGCCGCGGTCGCTCTTGGGAAGGTCGGTCACAATGATAATCTGTTTTGGGATCTTGGCGGGCGGCAGGAATATTTCGCAGTGTTGCCGCACCTCGGCCTCGGTGAGCGGGCCGCGGGTACCGCTGACATCCGGCTTGGCCACCACGTAACAAATGACTTCCTCGCCGTAGATCGGATCCGGTACCCCGACCGCCGCGGCTTCGTGGATTTTTGCGTGTTTGAGCAGCACCTCGTCGATCTCGGCCGGCGCGATATTCACGCCGCCCCGGATGATCAAATCCTTCGAGCGGCCGGTGACGCGGATGAAGCCGTCAGAATCCTCGACGGCGAGATCGCCGGTCTTGATGCGGTTCGGGCGGATCGGTTCGATCGTGCCGTCGTCCAGCAAATAGCCGATCGCCGTGTGCGGGCCGCCGGCCGTCACCTCGCCTTCAATGCCGGGTGGGCATGGTTTGCCTTCAGCGTCTACGATCGCAAATTCCTGGTGCAGGGCCGGCACCCCGACGGTGCCGATCCGGTTCCGGTAGGTGCGGTTGCCGCACACCCAACCGGCCTCCGACATGCCGTACATCTGCAACAGCTTGACGCCGTACATCGCCTCGAACTGCAGCCATTGCTGGGCGGTGAGCGGCGCGGTCGAACAGCTCATCAGCCGCAGTGTCGGCAGGTCGGCGGCGGTGTAACCGAGCGGCTTGTTGAGCAGCATGTTGAGTACGGTCGGCACGCCGGCCGCAAACGTGATGCCGTAGCGCTGGATCCATTGGAAGAAGCGGCTGTGGGAAAACCGCTTGGCGATGTGCAGCGTGAGACCCTTCTGCAGGAACGGCATCAGGCTCAGCACCTGGGCGGAGTTCCAGCCGAAGGAACGATACTCCAGCGTGCGGTCGGTTTCGGTGAGGCCGAGGAATTCCAGCGTGGAAAGCCCATTGAGCCAATAGGCGCAATGATCGTAGACGACGATTTTGGGCCGGCTCGTGGTCCCCGAGGTGCAGAAGATGCAGGCGATGTCCTCCGGATTGTTGCGCTCGGGCAGCGCACCGGGATCGCCCTGCGGCAGCGCGGCGAACACCTGGTCCTGAGGATCAGCCCCGCCGGTCGGCGACCAGGTGCCGAACCGTAAGCGCGGCGCCTTGCAATCTCCCGTCAGCGCATCGGCATCGAGGTCCTTGTGATAGAGAACCAGCGCCGGGTTCACCGCTGGGGCGAGGCTCGCCAGCACCTTTTCGTTGATCTCGATATTGAGCGGGCAGACCACGGCGCCGATGCGCCAGATACCGAACCAGAGCAGCAATTTTTCCAGGCACTCGTCGGACAGCAGCAGAACGCGGTCGCCCTTAGCGACGCCGTGCTGTTTGAGGAAGGCCGCGATGGCGGTGGTGATCCGGTCGAGTTCGCCGAAGGTGATCGCGGTTTCCGCGTCCAGATCCACGATCGCGGCTTTATTGGCGTCGCGGTCGCGGTACATCGCAAACAGTTCCGCGACCGGGCGATAAGGGATTTCCGGAACGTGGGTGCCAAATACGCCTGTCATGGCCGGACACGTGCCCCGTAGGGTGGGCAAGATCGCCTGCCGCGGCCGACGGGCCCACGCGAGGTTTTCCGGCGATCTTGCCCACGCGGGCAGGCGCCGACGGACCGCGTGGGCAAAATCGCCCGCAACGCCGCCGCGCGCTCATGCATTGGAGCAGGCGATTTTGCCCACCCTACGAAACCGGCCATTTGAGCTGCACCATGTTTTCGAATTTGAGGCGCTTTCCGAAGCGCGCGACCGCGACCGGAACTTCGGCAAACAGCTTTGCCTCGTCGATCTTGGTCAAATGCCCGCCGGCCACCACCTGCTCGCCCATGACGAACACGTCGCGCACCGAATCGCCGGTGGCGCCGTAGACCAGGTTCGATACCGGATTGATTAGCGGCTGCCATTCCGGGCGGTTGGTGTCGAACAGCACGATATCGGCTTCCTTACCGGCCTCGATGCTGCCGATGCGATCGCTCCATCAGCGCCGCCTTGGCGCCGTTGACGGTCGCCATTTCCAGCCCGGTCTCCGGCGGCATCACCCGCGGATTGATCCGGGTCTCCTTGTAGCAGCAGCAGGCCAGGCGAATCTCCTGCGCCATGTCGACGATGCCGGAGCTGGCATGGTCCGAGCCCACCGCCACATTGACGCCGAGCGCCAGCAGTTCGGGCAGCTTGCCGAACAGGAAATTGCCGTAGCCGTTGTGCAGGCTCGAACTCGGCGCGCAGACGAGCGACGGCTTGCGCCGCGCCAGGATCGCGAGTTCCTGCGGTTCCAGCCAGCCCGAATGCACGATCAGCATGCGCTCATCGATCACGCCGAGCGATTCCAGGCGCTCGATCTCGGCGAGGCCGGTGCGGGCGACGCTCGAATCATGGGTCGAGTAGGAAAAGCACGCGTGGGTCTGCAGCAGCGTGCCGTAGCGGTCGGCCAGCGTCTTCAGGCCGGTGATGAGTTCGTCGGAGGCGTTGTTGAGGCCGCGGAACGAGGCACTGGCGGAAAGCCGCGGATGACCGGATTTGGCGTAGCGTTCCAGCACCGCTTCGGCACGCTCCAGCGCGACGGCGGTGGTCTCGATCATCCGTTCGGGCAAAATGCCCAGCACCGATTTGGTGAGATCGAACGAAGAGCGCGACACCAGCATCCGGATGCCGGTCGCCATCACGCCTTCGACCGAGGCTTCCGGGTGATAATTGCCGGGATCGATGAAGCAGGTCACGCCGTGGCGCAGCAATTCGGCCGCCGCAAGGCTCGCCGACACCCGCACATCCTCGCCCTCGAGCGCCGCCTCGTACGGATACATGCGGTCGAACAGGAACGATTGGGCGTTGGCCTCATCCGCGAGCCCGCGCGAGAGCTGGAACGACGAATGCAGGTGGCAATCGATAAAGCCCGGCGTCGCCACGGTGGCGCGGCCGTCGATGCGGCGCTTGGCGGCATAGCGCGCCGCAAGCTCCGCCGACTTGCCGACCGCGACGATCTTGCCGCCATCGACCGCAATCGCCGCGTCGCGGATGACGCGGCGGCCGGCATCCATGGTGATCAGCCAGGCGATGTCGGCGATGAGGAGATCGATCGGTTGCACAGGGGCTCCAAGTCTGAGTTGCGGCGCCGTGGCCGGCATGGCGCGCAAGCGAACGGGCGCAAACTGCCGGCCTTGCGGCTCCAGCTCGACCCCTCAATCAGACATTGGTCTTACCCTCTTGGCGTGACGACTTGCAACCACGGCCGGTCCTGCGCGACCGTCAGAACCAGACGCTTGCAACACCGCGGCAAGGCCTCATAACAGCAAACGGATGCACCAGTTCCTCTTTTCTACCCGCCATAAAGTCTGAAATCATCTGACGGCGGACAGACGGACATCGAGCCGGAAGCCTCGTTCACGTTCAATTACTATCGAAGGACCCTACTTCGATGACACCTACGCCGAACTCACTGCGTCAGTATCATATATTCCTTGCCTCGCCCGGGGACGTGGCGGCGGAACGGCAGCACGTGCGCCGGTTCTTCGATGAATACAACCGCTCTACCGCCCATATCTGGAAGGCCCGGTTCGAGGTTGTGGATTGGGAGAACTACGCCACCACAGGCGTCGGCCGGCCCCAGGAACTGATCACGCAACAAACGCTGGAAAAATACCGAAAGTCGCTGGCGCTGGTGATCGGCACCATGGGCCAGCGGTTCGGCTCGCCGAGCGGCAAGGCGGAATCCGGAACCGAGGAAGAGTTCAACTGGGCGATGGAGAGCCACAGGGCTTCGGACTTCCCGGAGATCAAGTGGTTCTTTCGCAAAGTGGACAAGCTGGAGTTGCCGTCCGATCCCGACGAGGCGGACGCGACGCTGGACCAATGGAAGAAGGTCCGTGCGTTCCGCAAGCGGATGCAGGACCTGAACGACCCGGACGTCTATGCGGAGTATCCGAGTTCCGCCGGATTTGCGGAATTCTTCGCGCGCGACCTCAACCGATGGCTGGCCGATCCGGCGCGCCCCTGGGCCGCGGAACTGCCGGCCCACGTTGCGGCCACGGGCGGCGCAGCCGCGGCGGCCCTGCCCGCCGCGTTCGATGCGGAACACTACCGGGCTGCGGTGCTCAAACGATTCGACAAACTCAACTTCGATATGCTCGACACGACCGGCGCCTTCTACAGCTCTGTCCGGCTTTGGAGCGTCTTCGTGCCACAGTCTGTGCGGGAATACCACCAATACAACCCACGGCTGCTCGAAATCCCCAAGGAACACCAGCGGCGGTTGCTGGACGCCGGCGAGATCACCGCCAAGGAACTTTTGGAAGCCGAGCAGCAGGCAGATCGGCTGCGGCAGGAGTACTTCCACCAGCCGCTCCGCGCCGTGCTGGATGTCGTGGACGAGGCCCTTGCATCGCCGGCAGGGGCCGGGCGGAAGCTGGTCATCCTCGGCGATCCAGGCTCCGGCAAGTCGTCGCTGATCCGCTATTTGGCCCTGCGCTGGGCGGGCATCGCCGAGCCGGCGGTCCGGGACATGCAGCCGATTCCGCTGGTGGTCGAGTTGGGCGCCTACGCCCGCTGGCAGTGCGACGGGCGCAAGGATTTCATCCGCTACCTGGAAGAAGGCCCGGTCTGGCACGAATGGCAGTGCGGCCTGCTCCCCCGACTGCTTGAACAGCCCGGGCGGGTTATTTTGCTGCTGGATGGGTTGGACGAAGTCTTTGAGGTGAAGATCAGGGCGGTAAGTCACGGATGACATCCAGCGATTCAGCAGCCAGTTCCCCTACACGCCCATCATCGTCACGTCGCGCGCGGTGGGCTATCAACCCCAGCGGCTGCGCGACGCCGAGTTCCGGCACTTCATGCTGCAGGACTTCGAACTCCCCGCAAATCACCGACTTCATGTATCGCTGGCACGAGGTCACCTTCGACGACTTAGGCCTGGCGGCGCCGAAGCGGGACCGCTTGCAGAAGGCGATCCGCGAATCCAAGTCCATCGCCATGCTGGCCGGCAACCCGCTGCTCCTGACCATGATGGCCGTCCTGAACCGCAACCAGGAACTGCCGCGGGACCGGACCGACCTGTACGCCCAGGTGTCGCGCCTGCTGCTGCACCAGTGGGACACGGAGCGCGCGCTGGCGGACTTTCCGGGGATCAGCAATGAGATCGGCCTGCGGGAGAAAACCGACATCCTCCGCCGCATCGCCGCGCACATGCAGGCGGCTCCGGGCGGCTTGAAGGGGAACTTGATTGACGGCCCGACGCTCACCGGCTTGATCGAGGACTATCTGCAGAAGGAACTGCATTTCCCCAGGCCCGCGCCGCCGCCCGGGCGGTCGTCGATCAATTGCGGCAGCGCAACTTCATCCTCTGTTTCGTCGGCGCGGACAGCTACGCCTTCGTGCACCGCACGTTCCTCGAGTATTTCTGCGCCGCCGATTTCGTGCAGCAGTTCAATGTCGCCAAGACGCTCGACATCGACGGCCTCATCGCGCTGTTCGACCAACACTGCCGCGACGATGAATGGCGCGAGGTGCTGCGACTGATTTGTGGCCAGATCGACGAGCAGTTCGTCGGGCGGATTGTCGAACGCTTGGCCACGCGGACGGATTTGGAGACGTGGGACGGTACGACACCGCTGCCAGAACTGCCGTTGGCGATCGGCTGCCTGGGTGAGGCACGGAGCGCGAGCCGGCTTGAGGCGGCCGGGGGGAATCTCTTTGACCGCTGTTGTCCGCTGTTTCCTGGAGGGTCGAAATCCACCACAGGCATTCGTGCTCGAAATGTTCGCCGCAGGGCTCGAAATCGGAACCAGGTGGCCTGGCAAAACCGTTTTCGAATTCGTCGGTCAACATCCACAATCCGGGAAACTCCCTCACCGCTGGGGGTTTCACCACTGGGGGTGGCCACATTTCCTGGCTGGCGTGTTTGAGCAGCGTCCATGGATAGAGACTCTGATTCGGAGCAGGGGTTGGTTTGTTCGTTTCGGTTCGGTCCAAGTTCTAGCCGCGATGTGGCCGGACCAGAGCACCCGCGACCTGCTCGCCCAGCGCGCCGTCCAGGATGACCACGGCGAACCCCGCGGCGCCGCGCTGCAGGCGTTGGCGGAGCAGTGGCCGGACCAGACCACCCGCGACCTCCTCGCCCAGCGCGCCGTCCAGGATGACAACGAAGACACCCGCGGCGCCGCGCTGCAGGCGTTGGCGGAGAAATGGCCGGACCAGACCACCCGCGACCTGCTCGCCCAGCGCGCCGCCCAGGATGAGAGCGGGAGCACCCGCGGCGTCGCGCTGCAGGCGTTGGCGGAGACGTGGCCGGACCAGACCACCCGCGACCTGCTCGCCCAGCGCGCCGTCCATGATGACAGCGGATACACCCGCGGCGCCGCGCTGCAGGCGTTGGCGAAGCAGTGGCCGGACCAGACCACCCGCGACCTCCTCGCGACTTGGGCGAACGAAGCCCCCCACTCCGATGTCCGCCGCGCCGCGCTGCAGGCGTTGGCGGAGCAGTGGCCGGACCAGACCACCCGCGACCTGCTCGCCCAGCGCGCCGTCCAGGATGACAGCGAAGACACCCGCGGCGCCGCGCTGCAGGCGTTGGCGGAGAAATGGCCGGACCAGACCACCCGCGACCTGCTCGCCCAGCGCGCGGTCCAGGATGACGACGGCATCCCCGCGGCGCCGCGCTGCAGGCGTTGGCGGAGAAGTGGCCGGACCAGACCACCCGCGACCTGCTCGCCCAGCGCGCCGTCGAGGATTTAGGTGCGCAGGCGCGCGGCGCGGCCTGTGCCGCACTGGGCACAGATGCACTCCGAGTTCGGCCGCATCCTGCCGACGCGAGACCTCGACGGCGATCGAGCCGTATCTCGATCCCCCCGAACCGATTCCGCGCAAGCACATCGAGAAGGCAGCAGAGAACTCCGGCATCCGCCCCGGCGACATCGCCGCCCACGTCGCCTCGCTCTCGGTTCACTTGGGGTGGGACGTCACGCGCGGAGCAAAGCGGAACGCGGTGAAAAAGACCGGCCGATCAAAGCCTAAGGTGAGCTGACGGTAAGAGAGGCAAAAGTCGCGGCGGTTCTCTCGGGTCATGGCCGGGCTTGTCCCGGCCATCTCGAAGATCGGCGCACCGCGCCTTTCTAAACGAGATCGCCGGGACAAGCCGGGACAAGCCCGGCGATGACGAATGCGCCGCCACGGCTTTTGCACCGATTACAGCTGACGTAAAATTGCTTCCCGGTTCATGTCGGTTCATTGCCTATCGCTGCGCTCACTGCAATGCAGCGTCCAATGGACTGGACCGGTTTGCGGACGCCGCAATCGCCGCAGTATAAGGTGCTAAGCTACTAGTCCCCACCGCCCGGCGTTGATTGACCCCAGGACGGGCGGGGGGTAGTTTCCCGGCGGCGAAAACAAGGGCATTTTTAGGGGTTTTTGCACGGCGTCTAGACAAAGGCGTTTTCGCAGGTCAACGCGGTACCCATCGTGCGCAAGCGGTGGCGGGATGCGGACAGGCCGGCGAGTAGCCAAGCGTCCGCGCCTGCATTGGCCCCCTCACGGCCCGTCACCGAGTTCCGGAGAACCGCAATGCTGCGCAAAGAACAGAACGACCTTTTGACCCAGACCGGTCCCGGAACCCCCGCCGGCCGGCTGTTTCGCAGCTATTGGCTGCCGGTCCTGCTCACGGAAGAACTGCCCGCGAATGATTGTCCGCCGGTGCGGGTGAAGCTCTTGTCCGAGCGGCTGCTGGCGTTTCGCGACAGCGATGGCCGGCTCGGCCTGATCGATGAATTCTGTGCCCATCGCGGCGTGTCGCTGTGGTTCGGCCGCAACGAGGAGAAGGGGCTGCGCTGCCCGTATCACGGCTGGAAATACGACGTGACCGGCCAGTGCATCGAGGTGCCGTCGGAGCCCGAGGAAAGCGGCTATTGCCAAAAAATCAAGCTCACCGGCTATCCGCTGGTCGAGCGCGGCGGCGTGCTGTGGACCTACATGGGCCCGAAGGAGCAGACGCCGCCGCTGCCCGAATGGGAATTCGCCACGGTGCCGGACCGCCACCGGTTCGTGGCAAAGCGCACCCAGGAATCGAATTGGCTGCAAGCCATGGAGGGCGGCATCGATTCGAGCCATGTGTCGTTCCTGCACCGCGGCGATCTCAATACCGATCCGCTGTTTCGGGGCGCCAAGGGCAACCAGTACAACATGGCGGACTCGCGGCCCGTGTTCGAGGTGGTGGAGAGCGCCGGCGGCCTCTTTATCGGCGCGCGCCGCAATGCCGAGAACGATCACTATTATTGGCGCATCACCCAATGGGTGATGCCGTCCTTCACCATGATCGCGCCGCGCGGCGACCATTCGGTCCACGGCCATTTCTGGATCCCGATCGACGACGAGAATTGCTGGACGTGGAGCTTCGACTATCATCCGATCCGGGAACTCAAGGACGCCGAAGTCGCCGCCATGCGGGACGGCAAAAGCATCTACGTCAAATACGTGCCCGGCACGTTCCGGCCGCTCGCCAACAAGGACAACGACTATCTGATGGACCGCGCCGCCCAGAAAGCGGGGCGCACCTATAGCGGCGTCGAGGGCATCGCCATGCAGGACGCCTCGCTGCAGGAAAGCATGGGGCCGATCGTCGATCGCACGAAAGAGAACCTGGTCTCGACCGACAATGGGATCATCATGGCGCGCCACCGGCTGCTGCGCTCCGTCAAGGCGCTGATGGACAAAAACGAGGTTCCTCCGGGCGTCGATCCGGTGCATCAGCGGGTGCGCTCGGCCGCCGTGGTGCTGCCGCGCGGCCAGGCTTTTAAGGACGCCGCCCGGGAGGCGCTGATGGCGCGTCCGGGGGTGGCGCCGGCGTCGGTGTAGCGGTTGCCGAGATCGCGTCGCCGGCGCAAGCCGCGTGACGCCATGCTTAAAGGCGGGGCATCCAGTAATCACGGCATATGAGCTGCTGGCCCAATCGAATTCCTGGTTTACGCGATGACATCGAATTGAAGCGTTCCCGGCTTGTCCTTAGGCGGAAACCGGGAACCGGAAATATAGGGCGTGATGGCGAACGATAAGCCAAACATCCAGCCATTCGAAAAAGCCATCCTGCGGCTGGAGGAAGGCTTGGCGCGTTACCAGGGGGATGTGGAGGATACGCAGATCCAGGATGGTTTGGTGAAAAGGGTCGAATTCACCTACGAGCTTGGGCACCGGATGCTGAAGCGCTTCCTCGAATATGCCTCGCCGACGCCCGAGCAATTCGACGCCATGGCGTTTCAGGACATCATCCGGACGGCCAATGAACAGGGCCTGCTGCTCGGCAACTGGACGAACTGGCGCCGCTATCGCGAAATGCGCGGCAAGACGAGCCACACCTATGACGAGGCTGTGGCGCAGGAGGTGGTGGCCGGCATCCCGGCTTTCCTGGAGGAGGCCCGGTATCTGCGCGATCAGTTGAAACGGCGGATCGCATGACGAAACCAACGCCCTGCATCGACATGCGCCCCGAGCATTTGGCGATCGTGCGCGATATTCTATGCCGGTGCGTGCCGGACCGGGAGGTCTGGGCTTTTGGCTCGCGCGCAAGGGGGACCGCCAAGCCCTATTCCGATCTCGACTTGGCGATTATCGGCGACGCGCCGCTTTCGCTGGACGTAAGTGCGATCCTGGCCGAGGCTCTCTGCGAATCCGACCTGCCGTACAAGGTCGACATTGTCGATTGGGCGACAACAGGCGACAGCTTTCGGGACATTATCCGGCGCGACAAGGTCGTGCTGCAGCGGGGCCGGGGTGCCGATGGGACGCACACTTTCGACCACGAATCCGATGACCCGGCACGGCAGGGGTGACGTAGATGTCAAATGAGGCGGGGGATAAGCCGGTGGTAACAGAAACCGATCGGATGGCGAATGGATGGAATGTTCGCGATCGAGAAGGGGCGCGACGGCATCAGGGCAGGCGGCTATAACGATCCCAGTCCTTGTCGGCATCCGGACCGCTGTCGCCGGAGCGTTAGTCGCGCCGGCCGTCGGAGCCGTCAAGCACGGTCCGATCAGGAAACCGGGCATGGACGAAGGCATGACAATGGTGTTTCGTGCCCCAAGAACTCGGAGCCGCGCAAAGCCGTCAAGGCTGGCGTGAAGTTCGATGCCGAGGATGTGCATGATCAGATGACGGCGACCGAGAAAACCAAGACGACCAACGAGACCACCAGGAAGTAAGGGAGTTTTGCGCCATGCGGCAGTCCAAGCATTCGATTTTCGGCCTTACGGCCTATGGTTTAGCTATGACCCTTGCGGCCACCACGGCCGCCATGGCGCATGCCCATCTGGTGCGCGCGACCCCCGCCGTCGGAGGCACTGTGAGCGAGGCGCCCAAGGAAATCGTTCTGCGCTTCAACGAGAAGCTCGAATCGTCGTTCAGCACGGTGGCCGTCCGTGACGCAGCCGGCAAGCAGGTTAACAAGGTCGATCCGCAGGTGGACAAGGCCGATCGTTTCGTGTTGCGGGCATCGCTGCCGGCGTTATCGCCGGGGGTCTACAAGGTCGAATGGCAGGTCATGTCCACCGACACCCACAAGGTGAACGGCAATTTCACCTTCACGGTCGGCCAATAAGTGCTTGGCGAATAAGCGCGTGATCGGCGGAGAGCATGGTGGATGATCCGCTGATCTGGTGGCGTGCCGTCCACTTTGTCGCAACGATTTCGCTTGCCGGCACGGTGGGCTTTCTGGCCTTCGTAGCGGAGCCGGTATTTACGGTAGCCGGCAATGGTGCAAAGCCGCTGGGCAGTCAGGTCCGCCGCCCGCTGAATGGGCTCGCTTGGGCGAGCCTGTTGCTCGCGATCGTGTCGGGCGCGGGGTGGCTGATTGCTGTCGCCCAGCAGCTCAGCGAGGGCTCCTTGAGCGCGGTGCTGCGGGACCGCATCGCGTGGATCGTGCTGACCAAGACCGCTTTCGGCACCGTGTGGACGCTGCGATTCTCGCTTGCCGTGATCATCGCCGCCTGCCTGCCCCTGGGGTCACGGCCACTCGCGGGATTTCGCCTGGTGGTTGCCGCGGGTTCGGCAGCGCTGCTGGTGGGCGGTTTGGCGTTCGCCGGCCATGCGGGGACCGGCGACGACGGCGGTGTCCTCCATCTCTGGTCCGATACAGCGCATCTGGTCGCGGCGGCGGCATGGGTCGGGGCGCTGGTGCCGCTGGCCGTTTTGCTCGGCGCGGTGGGCCGAAGCCCGCACCAGGGCGCGGTGACGGTCGCCGGCCTCGCGGTGCTGCGCTTTTCCACGCTGGGCATCGTAAGCGTCGCGGTGTTGGTGGCGACCGGGATCGTCAACACCTGGTATCTGGCCGGCAGCGTCGCGGCCCTGACCGGAACCGATTATGGCCGCCTCCTGCTGGTCAAGGTAGCGCTGTTTGCCGTCATGGTGGCGATCGCCGCCGTCAATCGCCGGGTGCTGACGCCGCGGCTGGTTCCGGACCACGATGTCGCGGCGCTGCGGCGGCTGCGCAATAACAGCCTCATCGAGGCGGCGATCGGGGCGGTCATCCTGGTGATCGTGGGTGCGCTCGGCACGCTGCCGCCGGGGCTGCACGGCGAGCTGTAAGGCAGGGGTGAGGCTCAAGGCGAGGCCGCAATGGCCTGCACCGCGGCGAACAGATCCTTCACCTGCCGCTCCGACACATTCCGGGCGATGAAAACCACGCGGCTCGATCGATCGCCACCGGGCCAGAGCGCGAGTTCGACCGGCGGATGCGCGAGGTGCCGCACGAATTGCACGACCACCGGTCCGGTCCGGCCGGCCACATGGAGAAGGCCCTTCACCCGCAGCAGATCGGCTCCGCGCAGCGCGATCAGCGTCTCCATGGTGCGGGCGAAGGCGGTCCAGGCAACCGGTGCATGCTCGACGAGCGTGAAGCTTGAAATCCCGTCGGTGTGAGCCGTTTCCGCGGCAATAAATCCGCTGGCAAACAGCCCTGCACCGTCAGCGAGAATCCATTGCGGATCAAGACTGCCGTTCGCCGCGGCGACAATTCCGGCACGGGGGTTGATCCGGCGTATCATCGCCGTCAAGACTTCCGCCGCGTCGGCGTCGGCAATGTCGCATTTGGACAGCACGATCCGGTCGGCGAGCAGGATCTGCCGGCGCGCCTCCGCAAAGCCCGCGATCGTTTCGGCGCCGCCCGCGACCGGAACGACGGCGATCACGGCCTCGGCATGAAACACGCCGCCCAGCGCCCGGTCGGTCGCAAACGAGGCCAGGATGGGGTTGGGGTCGGCAAGGCCGCTGGTCTCGATGATGATGCGGGAAAATCTTGGAATCGTACCGCGGTCGCGTTCCGCGACCAGTCCGTGCAACGTCCGTTGCAGGTCGGAGCGGATGTTGCAGCACAGGCAGCCATTGCCGATCAGCGCCACCGATTCGCTCGCCTGGCGCAGCAGCGCATCGTCGATCCCGACGGCGCCGAACTCGTTGACGATGACCGCCGTCCCGGCGCCCTCAGGATGGTTTAGAAACGCGCGGATCAGCGTGGTCTTGCCGGCCCCCAGGAACCCGGTCACGATGATCACCGGAATTTTTGCACCGCGCTCGCGCTTGAGAGGCCGCCCGAACGGTCCGGTGCCTGGTGCGGCAAATGGCAAATCCGTTGGGTACGCAGAGGCGCCCGGCACAACGCCCATCATGGTTCGCAAACCTTTTCGCGCCACCCGCACCGAGCGCACGCTTCTCCCTCTCCCCATCGTTCTTTACGATAGGGAGAAGGTAGGGGTGAGGGGCAGGTGCTCGCACAGACGGCTCGGTTGGTGACCTGGGCGCTACTCACGTCCCGACCCGCAGCGGCGCATGGAGCTTGCGCAGCGCCGCGATGGCGGAGAGCGCCGTGATGCGGCCGGTCTTGGGATTTTCGGAGGGGATATTCTCGATCGATAGCGTAAACCGCGCCGAGTCCGCATCGACCTCGATGGCGTGGCAATTCCGCGTCACCGCGGGATCGGCCCAGATCTCGATGGTGGTGCGGTCCGGACCGATGCCGGCGAGCGACAGCGCCGCCGCCACATTGACGTTTTCCGGAAAACCCGCGGCGGCCTCCCGGGCGGTGCCGGCGAACACCCGCTTGGCGACCGTGAGTCCGTTCGACCGAAATGCCGTTTTGGACAAGATAGGCGGCGCCTGCGAGCCCGCGCGGCGGCTTGCGGGTGGTCATGCGCACCGAGTGAATGGTGCCCTCGGCTGCGGCAGCCACGGCGTCGAGGCCGAGCAGCGCGCCGGTCGGGACGATGATCTGGCCGCCATGCTGGCGGGCGAGGTCGATCAGATGCGGCCGCGGCAGCAGCGCGCCGGCGCTCAGCACCATCACGCGCTTGCCGGCGGCCAGCATCGGGGTGCAGATGGCCTCCAACATGGCGGCGGGTGCGCATTCGAGCACGAGATCGGCGTGGCGGGGAAAGTCGCAAAGTTCCACCAGCGGGCAGGAAATCGCCTCGGCTGCGAGCCAGGCAGCCGCCTTGGCGGTGTCGCGCGATGCGGCACATGTGAGCCTCAGCCCCGGAATGCCGGCGGATAGCCGCCGCGCCACCGCACGGCCGATGGCGCCCAACCCCACGATGCCGACCTTGGTCTCCGTCATGCTGCCTGCCTCCCGCCGATACCCGTCGAAGCGGCGCTCATACGCCGCACGCGCCCCGTGGGGCAAGTGCGGCAAGCGGCGGCTTGACCGGGAAAGCAGGGCAGCCCAAAGGTTAAGGAAATTTTCGGAGGAAAACATGTCCAGGATCATCACCATCGCGCTCGCGGCCTGGTTCGGCCTTGCGGGCCTGGCGACCGCCACGGCGCAAACCTATCCGAACCGACCGATCACGATGATCATCCCATTCGCGGCCGGCGGCCCGACCGATATTCTTGGCCGCTTGGTCGGACAGCGCATGGGCGAGGTGCTGGGTCCGCAAATCGTCATCGAGAATGTCGGCGGCGCCGGCGGCATGACCGGGTCGCTGCGGGTCGCCCAATCGCCGCCCGACGGCTACAACATCGTGCTCGGCACGGTGGGCACGCATGCGCAAAACCAGTCGCTCTACAAGCGGCCGCTCTACAATGCGGCGATCGATTTCACACCCGTGGCGCTGATCGCCGAAATCCCGACCGTGCTGATCGTGCGCAAGGACCTGCCGGTCAATAATCTCCAGGAATTCATCGCCTACGCCAAGAAGAACCAGAACAAAATGAGTTTCGGCTCGGCCGGGACCGGCTCGGCCACCCATCTCGCCTGCGTGGTGCTCGACGTTGCCATGGGAACCCATATCACCCATGTGCCGTATCGCGGCACCGGACCCGCCATGGGCGACCTCCAGGCCGGGCGGATCGACTATCTGTGCGACATCCTCACCACCGCCAAGGCGCAGATCGACGGCAACACCGTCAAGGCGATCGCCGTGATGGACAAGGTACGCTCGCCGGTGCTGCCCAACGTGCCGACCACGGTGGAACAGGGCCTGCCCAATGCGGAAGGCTACACGTGGAACGCGATCTTCCTGCCCAAAAATACCCCGGCGGCGATCGTCACCAAGCTCAACGGCGCCATCCTGCAGGCGATGCACAGCCCGCTGGTCAAGGACCGGCTGGAGGGTCTGGGTGCCCAAATCGTGCCGGATGAGCGGGCAACGCCGGCCTATCTCGGCAGTTATGTGAAATCCGAAATCGAGAAATGGGCCGCCGCCATCAAGGCGAGCGGCGCCACGGCGGAATGACGGGCGGCTGATCGTTTCCGGCGACCTTCGAGGGGAACCCAATGGGAAAATATTTGGCCGGTGTGGCCGGGCTGTTGCTGCTGGTAGCCGCCGGGGCGGCGGATGCCGCGGAGATCAAGGTGCTGAGCACCGGAAACATGGCCAACATCCTGGCCGATGTGACCGCCGATTTCGAGCGGACGAGCGGGCATAAGCTCACCATCCAATATGGCTCGACGACGCGGATCAAGAGCCGAATCGAGGCCGACGAGCCGGCGGACCTCACCATCAACGAGCGCTTCGTGCTCGAAGACCTGCTGCACCAAGCGCGCATCGCCAGCGGTACCATCATCGACATCGCCCGCTCGCCGCTGGCGATCGGGGTGCGGGCCGGCGCCCCGAAACCCGATGTCGCGACCGCGGACGGCCTCAAGCGCGCCTTGCTGGCCGCCGCCAGCATCGCCTATCCCAACCCGAGCGGCGGCGCCCAGGACGGCACTTATTTCGTCAACCTGATGCAGCGGCTCGGCATCGCGGACGACCTCAAGCCGAAACTCAAGCTGACCATGGGGGGCGATGCCGCCGCCCAGGCGGTGGCATCCGGCGCCGCGCAGATCGGCGTGGCGCAGCGCCGCAACTTCAACACCTTGAGCGGGGTCACGATGCTGGAACCGCTGCCGGATTTGCCCGGCATGAAGTTCCTGATGGTGGCCGGCGTGGTGGCGGGTGCCCGCCAGCCGGATGCCGCGCTCGCCTTCGCCAAGTTTTTGGCCTCGCCCGCCGTCGTGCCGGTGATCGTCGCCAGGGGGATGGAGCCGTACCGGTAAGCGATATCCGCGTTCACGGAGCCGGAAACATGATCACTCCGCAGCCCTCGGCACCTGCGTTTAATCGAACCAGAAGGCGCAATTGACTTCTGCAGTGCGCCTTTTGGAAATGCCTTCAGTATGTTCAATCACATTACCGTTTCAGGAGAAACAGACCGATAAGCCCAGCTAATCCAGCGAGCAGCGGCGGTGGCGCCCGCAGTCCGCCTTCGCCCCCGCATCGCGTCGTCGTGATAATTTCGCGCTACACGCTATGCGGCTCCTTCGACACCGCCGCGTATTTTATGCTATATACAAGATGCCAACTACACGACCCAAGCTCAAACAGTATGGACTGCTGTAATGATAGATAAGATCAAGGGGCCGCCCAGTTTGGCCGGACAATACCTCGAGGAAGCTACCGCACGCCGTCAGGCTGCTGCTGATCGGCTGCTGTCGGTTGCCGATCGTGTGGCCGCGGCGGGGGTCGAGCCGATGTCGATGGAGGAGATCAAATCGGAAGTGAAGGCCGCCCGAACTGAGCGTTGACAGCGTGCGGGTGGTCATTGACACCAACGTGCTGGTATCCGGTCTGCTCTGGCGCGGGCCGCCACACACGGTTATCGAGTACATTCGGGATGGCACTCTCACTTTCGTGACCAGTCCTGCGCTGTTGGCGGAATTCGATGATGTCATCCATCGTCCGAAATTCCGGACGATCTTGTCCAAGTGTAGAATAACGCCCGACGAACTGCTGGAAGAACTACGGCAACTGGCAGAGCTTATTATTGATCCGACGCCACTCTTGGTACCAGTCTGTCGCGACCCCGATGATGATGCCGTGCTCGCACTGGCGGTGGCGGGTCAAGCTGATTTGATCGTCTCGGGCGATTCCGATTTGCTGACGCTCGGCGCGTATGATCGCATCCGCATCATCGACGCGGCCACGTGTGTCGCCGAAATCGACTGGTAAGGGTGTAAGGGGACCCGTGACGGTCACGGTTCGACCGCGCGTGGACCGCGGCTGTCCGCGTTGCGGTGCAATCCGTTGCGCAAAAAAACTCCGGTGGCCACCGCAAGCCCGAGGCCCAGCACTTGCCACGCCGGCGGCACGCCGAGGTCGAGCGTAAAATCGCCGCGAAACGTGCCGACCGGCTCGTAGCCGTGATACGCCCATAGCCATCCGGCCTCCAGCAGCGCCGCGAACAGCGCCGACGCCAGCGTCAGCGCAACCAGCGCCAGCACATCGCTGCCTTGGCGACGGCGGTCGAGCCATCGCCAGCCCATCAGCCAGACGAAAATCCCGCTCGCCAGGAACTGCTCCGGATAAGTATCGGGCGACAGCAGGTAGTGGATGAGCGCCAGGGCCGTCACCGCGTAGACGATGGCGTGCAGCCGGTCCCAGCCCCGCGCCCCCATCCGGCGGATCGCGGCGTCGAACGAGGTGGCACCGAGCGCCATCAGGCCGATGGTGGCGATCATCGCGATGATCAGGCTCACCCGCGTCGCCATTTCATAGGCGATGGCGGGAAAATTCCAAAACCGCAGGGCGAAATAGATGAAGATGTGCGCGATGGTATAGACCAGCGCCGTCACGCCGATCATCCGCCGCACCGCTATCGGGGCGCCCCACCGGAACATTTTGACAACAGGCGTGATCGCCAGCGCCAGCAACAGCAGCCGCGTCGCCCACAGCCCCGACCAGTAGGTCATGCCGCCGAGCGGCACCGGGCCGAACTCTCCGTTGGCGACCTGGTTGACGATCCAGATCGCCGGCACGAAGAGGAGGACAAACGTCCCCGCTTTCAGCGGCGAAACGCGGCCGTTGCGGTCCTGCCAAGGCCAGATCATGCGTCCACCTCGCTACGGCTGCCATCCGCTTCGGCACGGCGCCAGCCGATCATATCATCAGCCCCGCAGGGCCACCATCTGGCCGCCGTTGACCACGATGGTGGCTCCCGCGATATAGCGGCCGGCGTCGGAGGCCAGGAGCAACAAAGCACCGTCCAGATCGCCGTCGCGGCCGAACCGGCCGACGGGGATATCGCGCGTGAGCTTGGCACCGGCCTCGCTCGTCAGGTAATCGCGATTGAGGTCGGTGACGAACCAGCCGGGCGCGATCGCATTGACGCGGATGCCCTTAAAGGCGAGTTCCAGCCCCAGCGCCTTGGTCATTTGCACCACGCCGGCCTTGGCGGTCGCATAGGCGACGGTGCCCTTGGCGACACCAAAGCCCAGCACCGACGCGATATTCACGATGGCACCGGGCCGGCCGGCCGCCAGCATGCGCCGCGCCGCCTCCTGGGACCAGAAGAAGACCGCGTCGAGATTGGTGGCGAGTACGCGGCGCCATTCGGTCTGCCGCATATCCACCGCCCGGTCGGCGTGGGCGATGCCCGCATTGTTGACCAGGATCGTGACGGTCCCGAACGCCGCCTCCGCGGCATCGTACGCGGCCGTCATGGCGGCGCGGTCGGTCACGTCGGCCGCGGCCGTGATCGCCCGCCCGCCCGCCGCCTCGATCCGGGATTTGACCCCGGCGAGCCGGTCCGTGCGCCGCGCCACCAGCACGACGGCCGCGCCGTTCGCCGCCAAAACTTCGGCAAAGCGCGCTCCCAACCCGCTCGATGCGCCGGTGACCAGCGCCACCCGGCCGCCGAGATCGAACAGTTCCGCTGCCTTCATGCGCTCGCCCCGCCGGTGATTCTCTTCACGGAAGCTATCAGATCGGCCGCCTCGGCGTAGCCCTCAAGCGCGTTTACGCGCGCAATCCGGTCTGGCTTCTTCGATGTGGATAGGCGGATCAATTCGCAGCGGTATTTCATGGAATTTCATATGCCACCATTGACATGCATCAACGTTCCGGGGGACGGGAAGGCAAATCTGCCCCGCCGCCTTCCTCAAGCTTCCAAGAGTCCCGCATGCAAGAGCCCGGCATGATCGACACCCAAGTTCTCATCGTCGGCGCCGGTCCGGTCGGGCTGACGCTCGCGGTCAACCTCGGCCTGCGCGGGGTGCGCTGCGTGCTCGTCGAGCAGAAGGAGGCGCCGCAGTTCCTGCCGAAAATGGAGCGGTGCAACGCCCGCACCATGGAAATCTTTCGCCGCATGGGGCTTGCCGACCGCATCCGCGCCGCCGGACTGCCGGCGCATTGCCCGATGGACGTGTTCATCGTCACCTCGATCATGGAGCCGCCGCTGCTCCATCTGCCCTATCCGTCGGTCGCCGCGGCCAAGCAGGAGATCGCAGCGTCTACCGATGCATCGATGCCGCTCGAGCCCTACCAGCTCATCTCCCAATACACGCTGGAGCCATTCCTGAAAGCGGTGGCCGAAGGGCTGCCGAGCGTGACCGTGCGATACGGCACCGAGTTCCTGGATTTCACTGAAACCGCGGATCGCGTGACGGCGCGGCTGCGCCACGGCGGCGTGACCTCAGAGATCACGGCGCTCTATCTTGCCGGCTGCGATGGCGGCGCGAGCCCGATCCGCAAGCAGCTCGGCATCGGCCTCAAAGGTGACGGCAATCTTTTGGAACTGCGCCAGGCGCTCTATCGCTGCGACGGCCTCTACGAGCGCATTCCGGTCGGCAAGGGCCGCCACTACCATGTGGCGGACGACCGTCACACCTTCCTGATCCTGCAGGATTCCACAAAACATTTCACCCTGCACGCCACAGTTCCGCAGGATTCCGACATGGTCGAGCATTTTGCGCGGACCATCGAGATGCCGCTGCCGTTCGAGATGATTCACTGCGCGCCGTGGCGGCAGAACTTGCTGGTCGCCGACCGCTACGGCAGCGGCGGCGGCCGGGTATTTTTGGCCGGCGATGCCGTGCATCTGGTGATCCCGACCGGCGGGCTCGGCATGAATACCGGCTGCGGCGACGCCATCGACCTGTCCTGGAAGCTCGCCGCGACGCTGGCGGGCTGGGGCGGGCCCAACTTGCTCAAATCCTATGAGATCGAACGCCGCCAGGTCGGCGAACGCAACGTCGCGGCCTCCCGCTTCGCCTCGGCCGGGCGGCGCAAATGGCGCGCCATGTGGCGCCCCAATATCCGCGACGCCACGCCGGAAGGCGCGGCGACGCGCGCGGCGCTCGCCCGCGTCGCCGATGTCGAACAGCGCAAGACCAACGAGATGCTCGGCGCCGAACTCGGCTACCGCTATGTGGGCTCGCCGCTGATCGCAGCCGAGATGGGTCGAGGGAGCGGAGCGGGCCTCGGGGCGGCGATCGGCAAGCCGGGTTCCGACGCGCATATCCAGGCCGACGGCGGCCCGGAGCACGATTTCATGACCTATGTGCCGTCAACCTTCCCGGGTGCGCGCCTCCCCCATGTGTGGCTCGAGGACGGAACAGCGGTACAAGACCGGGTCGGCTACGGCCACGGCTACACGCTGTTGCGCTTCGCCGGCAACCGTGATGTGGAGCCGCTCGGCCGCGCCTTCGCGGCGCGCGGTGCGCCCTATGCGGTGCTCGACCTGCCGGACCAACGCGCCCGCGATGTGTACGGGTACGACCTGATCCTGGTGCGGCCGGACTTGCACGTGGTTTGGCGCGGAAATGCGCTGCCGGACGATTCCGTTGGGCTCGCGGCGGTGGCGACCGGGCATTGAGGGCATTGAGGCGGGGGCGCTGTAGATGGGTTGAGCCTCATGCGACCGATACCCCCGGCGCGTTGCTTCCCGAACGCTCGAACGTCAATTTCATTCGCCTTACCGAGGTATAGCGCCAGTATCGCGACGCTACGGCCCCGTCGGCAATGGCGGATTTCTTCCCCCGCGCCGGTCCGCAAGCCAGGTCTGCCAGGGAGCCGTGTGATAGGGCCACTTCCCCAGGTCGATGCACCACGCCGGCGGCTCGGGGGGAAGGAAAAACGACGCCTGGCGTTGTTCGGGCGTCAGGCAGCGCGGCGCCGCCGTTTTGACCGCCGCTATCAATTCCGCAGGGTCGGCGAGGACATCCCACCGCCGCGCGACGCCGTCGCTGGACGCGGTCGCGACGCGCCTGCCGTCGGGGCTGAAGGCGGCGCCGAATACGCGGTCCGGATGGCGCAGGACCGCAAATGCACCGCGGGACTCGATGTCCCACAGCCGCACAGAATTGTCCCAGGAGGCGGTGACGATGTGCCGGCCGTCGGCGCTGAACGCCGCGCCGCTGACGATAGCCGTGTGGCCGATGAACGGAGGCCCGATTGGCGTGCCGGTCTCGACATCCCACAGCCGCGCGGTTTTGTCCGCAGAGGCGGTGACGACGCGTTTGCCGTCGGGGCTGAACGCCGCGCCGGTCACATCATCGGTGTGACCGGCAAGCACGTGGAGCACGTTGCCGGATGCCGCATCCCACAGCCGCGCCGTTTTGTCCCTGGACGCCGTGACGATCAGCCTGCCGTCGGGGCTGAACGCCGCGCTGGTCACGCGATCGCCATGGCCGCTGAGCATGCCGACAGGCTTGCCGGTGTCGACAAACCAAATGAGTGCGGTGGGATCGTCCGACGCGGTGACAATGCGTTGGCCATCGGGGCTGAATGCGGCGCCGTTCACATGAAACGGGCGGCCAGCATAAAATACCCGAATCTGCTTACCCGAAGCGGCGTCCCATAGCCGCGCGGTCGCGTCGGTGGAGGCGGTGACGATGCGGCTGCCGTCGGGGCTGAACGCCGCGCTCGACACCACATCTTCGTGGCCGTCGAGCACGATAAGTTGCTGAGCCGTCGCGGCGTCCCATACCCGCGCCGTCTCGTCCCCCGAAGCGGTGACGATGCGCCTGCCGTCGGGGCTGAACGCCGCGCTGCTGACGACCCCCTCGTGACCGATGAGCGGCGTGCCCATGTGCGGGTCCCTGGCCGCCCACAGCCGCGCCGTCCCGTCCGCCGACGCGGTGACGATTTGGGCGCCATCGGGACTGAACGCGACGCCGTTCACCAGGCCCTTATGGCCCACCAGCGGCGCGCCAAGTTGCCGGCCCGAAGTCGGAGTCCCAGAAGCGGACCGTACCATCCGCGGACGCCGAGACGATGCGCCTGCCGTCGGCGCTGAACGCCGCGCGCATGACGCCGTCCTCGGATTTCAGCGGCGTGCCAATTTCCCGGCCGCTCGAAACATCCCATAAGCGCACGGTCTTGTCCCAGGACGCCGTAAGGATCAATTTACCGTCCGGACTGAACACCGCGCTGTTCAGGCGGTCGCTGTGGCCGGCGATCGGATCGCCGACCGGCTCGCCGGTCGCGGCGTCCCACAGCCGCGCGGTCTTGTCGCTCGAGGCGGTCACGATGCGCGTACCGTCCGGGCTGAATGCGGCGGTGCGCACGTTGCCCAGTACCCGCCCCTGCATGCGGCCGATCGGCTCGCCGGTGGCGGCGTCCCACAGCCGCACGGTCTCATCGCGCGACGCCGTCACGACGCGTGCGCCGTCGGGGCTGAACGCGGCGCCATTGACAAGATCGGAGTGACCCCTGAGCGTCGCGATTTGGCGGCCGGTCGCCGCGTCCCACACCCGCGCGGTGCGATCGGCCGAGGTGGTGACGATACGGGCGCCGTCGGGGCTGAAGGCCACGTTCGTCACCCGATCGGCATGGCCGGTAAATGGCGCGCCCACCGGCGCGCCGGTCGCGGCATCCCACAGCCGCACGGTCTTGTCCGTGGAAGCGGTGGCGACGCGCGTGCCGTCGGGGCTGAAAGCGGCGCCGTTGACGGCAAATTCGTGCCCGAGAAGAATGTGCCGCTCGCGCAGCGAGCGCCACGCTGCATCGAGCTGCGATTGCGCCTCCGGTACGTAGACGCGCACAATTCCGTCGGCGCCACCCGCGGCCGGAACCGTCGAATCCGAGGTCACTTGTGAGGTAATTTGGGGATTGCCGCCGGCCCCACCCGGCAAGCTCTCCAGCGCCAGCAGCAATGCGGTTCCGACATCCCCCCCTGCGCGCTGCTGGCTTGCGAGGTCGGCCAGAAAGCGCGCGACGTTGCGCTGCATGCGGGCAAATTCCGCCCCCAGGGAAGCCGGCGCGCTCATGCCGCCGATTTTATCTGCATTTTGCGCGAATGATTTGGCGCGATCCGCCTTGCCCCATTTAACCAAGACCCCGCTCATCATCGCGATGAGCAAGGCCGCCGCGCCGAATGCGATGATAACGTGCCGTTGTTTCATGTGATGACCTCGCCACGGCCCACCCCATTTCTCGCAAAATCAGGGCCGCTTTATCATCCGCGCGGGGGACGATTGAAATATTTCAAATCCGGCGGCGGCTGATCCTTGCGGGTGGGCATCAAGAGGCCGTCCGCGCTCAGGAAATAGGCGTCCTTGCCGATCTGGACATGCATATTGCCGACGCTGCAAATATCCTGCACCCAGCGGGGGTTTTTCTGCAACCGATAGGTCTTGTCGACCGTCCAGGGCCGCGTCAGCGCATGGTCGATCGTCGTCATTTCATCATGAATGATGTCGGGATTTTGCTTGTCGCGGTAGATGCGCTCCGTAATCACGGTCGCATTATCGGCGTGAAGCGGAATGCCGACATTGTCGAAACTGCGCGGACCCATGAAATTGCGCGTTTCGACGAGCAGCACATCGTAGCGGCCGTCGCCGTCCTCGTCGATCCAATGGCCGATCGAATATCCGTAGAACGACGGCTCCTCGTTCGCCGGCCAATCGCGCCCATCGGTGTAAATCCGGCGCGGCATGGCCTGGGCAAAAATCACATGCGTGACTTTTGGGGTGACGACGAACTCCAACCCTTGGTTTCCGGCCATATCCCGCGGCAGGCCGCCCGGCAGGCATGAATAGGTCTGGTTGGCGCCCTGGCCACCCGCGGCCTGATCCTTGAGGCCGGCCTCGAAAATCGCCTGATACTCGGGCGTCAGGGGCGCTTGCTGGGCGCGGCCGGGCGGCTTGGTCTGGTCGTAGCGGTTGCCGCCGCCGGTCGCCGTCCACCGCATCGGTCCGGACCAGTCCGGATAGCGCGACGGATCGTAGCGCGACGGCTCTTGCGCCAACGCGCCCGCTGCGCAGAGCGCCATATTGAACGCCGATACGCCGATCAGCCTGCCGTAGAGCATGTTTCCTCCCGGTCATCGTGACCCGACTTCCCGCACGGCGGCGCCAAAGAGCGGCGCCGCCCTCAGGGCCTCACCGTTACGGCTTGGCGTATTGGTAGCCCTGCTCCTGCAGTTCGATGAGCCGCACGATGCCGGCCGGGACCACCACGGCTTCCTGGATGATCGGGATGGTCTTGCCCTCGGCCCGCTCCATCGCGCGCTTGGTGTTGTTGCAGGCCCCGAAGGCGAGCTGCGGTACCTTGGCGCGAGTCGCGCGGATGTCGTCCTTCACCGGCGAGGTATCGTCGCGCAGCATGTGCAGGCCTTGGCTGTAGCAGACGATCTCGATCGCCACGTCCTCGCCCATCGCCTGATACAATTCATAGGCATTGCGCGAATTGCCGAGTGCCAGCCGCATCACCGCGGGATCGTTCTGATCGACGTGGACGACGAGCTTGTGCTGTTTTCTCTCGGTCGCCGCGGCGGCCTTGCGGCCGAACAGCGGAGCGGCGGCGAGCGCGGCGACGCCGGCGCGGAAAATCGATCGACGGTCCATGTAGGTTCCTCCAGGGTTTATTCGGAAAGGGCAGGATAGCAGATATGGAAAGGCGCGAAAGATGGGAAAGTCTCCATGACACATGAAGGTTCGGCACCGGCTGCGGAACGGCTGGCGCAATTCGCGGCGGGCCTGCGCTACGAAGATTTGCCCGATTCGGTAGTACGCACCGCCAAGCTGTGCCTGATCGATGCGATGGCCTGCGCGATTTTCGGCGCCGGGTTTCCATGGTCGTGCGCGGTCGCAGACCTCGCCGTGGCGTCCGGCGCGACCGGCGCCTGCGCGGTGCCTGGGCTCGACCGGCGCATCGATCCCCGGCAGGCGGCATTGTGCCTCGGGACCTTCGCGCATGCCTTCGAACTGGACAGCCTGCGCAAGCCCGGCGTCGGCGCCCATCCGGGCGCCACGGTGGCGTTGCCGGCGTTCGCCATGGCGCAGGCCGGTGGCCGTGGAGGCCGCGATTTGATCAGCGCCATCGTGGCCGGGTGCGAGGTGAGCTTCCGCATCGGCGCCGCCACCCTGCACACGCCGGAACTCGCCGGCTTCCACGCTCCCGGCATCGTCGGCCCGTTCGGGTCGGCAGTGGCGAGCGGGTACATGCTGGGCCTAAGCGCGAGCCAGCTCGCCGCCGCGATCGGCATCGCCGGCTCCTGCACCGGCGGGCTGCTCGCCTTCGCGGCGAGCCATGACGGCGGCGCCGGCGGCATGATCAAGCGGCTGCACCTCGGCCGCGCGGCGGAAAGCGGTGTCGTCGCCGCCATGCTGGCGGCGCGCGGCTTTGAGGCGCCGCACACCGTGCTGGACGGCAAGTTCGGTATCCTCGATGCGTTCTGCTCGCGCTCCGACCCGCGCCTGCTCACCGCCGGGCTCGGCGAAGTATTCGAGATCGAGCGGCTCTGCATCAAGCGCTATGCCTGCCACGTGACCGCCCAGGCGCCGATCGAATTGCTGCGCGCCGTGATGGCGCAGCACCGCTTCGCCGCCGGCGATATCGCCGTCGCTGCGAATCGTGGCTTCCACCAAGGTTTTGTCGCACCATAGCGAACGCCGCCCGAGCGACGTGATGGGCGGCCAATACAGCGTCCCGTTCGCGCTTGCCGTTGCGGCCTGGCGCGATCCGGATGATCCCACCGCCTTCGCGGAGGATTGCGTGCGCGATCCCGCAATTCTGGATCTTGCCGCCCGGACCGAGCTAACGGCGGGAGCAGCCACGGGGTGGGGCGCGGAGCTTTCGATCACACTCCACGACGGCCGCGTTCTCGCCGGCCGGGCGGATTCGTTTCTCGGCTGTCCGGAACGGCCCATGTCGCTCGACGACGTGGCGGCAAAATTCCGCAAACTCTCCGGCACTGGCGGGCGGACCGAGCGGCTCCTGCAGTCGCTGGTGGAAATGGAGTTGGTCGCGGACGTGGCGACGCTTGAGTTCTAACCGCCCCGCGCGCGGTCATAGCGGGCGCGTCAGGCAGCCGACCTCTGCCATTATACTGTTATACTGTTGGCTCCGTAAAAATTTTGTTCTATTTTGTTCTTTCTATGTTCTGGCGCCCGACAGGATGCTGGAAATCGGCCACCGATCTACCCGGTCCCGTGCTGGCATAAGCGTCAAAACCAAAATCTTGTGCGTTGTGCATACATTAGCCCCAAGGTGTTGTGCGTGACCGGCGAATCAGCTAGATGCAGAAAGGTGGCGCTTTGCTGGTCGGGGCGAAAGTGCCTCGACTTGATACGACGCGCCTTGACGGGACATGGCATGAGATTCGTTCACGCCGCCGATATCCATCTCGACAGCCCGCTGCGGGAATTGTCGCGGCAGGACGTTCGCCAGGTCGAGAGAATGCAGCGGGCCAGTCGCGATGCGTTCGAGCGGCTGATCGACCTGTGCATCGAGCAGGAGGCTGCATTCCTGCTGCTGGCCGGCGATCTCTACGACCATGACTGCCCGAACATGCAGATTGCGGTGTTCCTGCGCAACCAATTGAAGCGGCTGGATCACAGGGGCATTCGCGCCGTCATCATCAAGGGCAATCACGATGCCGCAAACCGGATCACCAGCGCTCTTGTCGTTGCCGGCGAACACCCGCGTTCTCGGCGACCGCAAGTGCGAGTTGGTGACATACGACGATCTGCCGGTGCGGGTGGCAATCCATGGCCAGAGCTTCAAGCCGGGGCCCGTTATGGACAACCTCGCGGCGTCCTACCCGCCACCGTTGCCCGGCCATTACAACATCGGCCTGCTGCACACGTCGCTTGCCGGCAACACCGACCACGATACCTACGCGCCCTGCACGTTGGATGAACTCACCAGCCGGTCATATGATTATTGGGCGCTGGGCCACATCCACAAAGGCGCCGTCCTGGCCCGCGATCCCTGGGTGATCTTCCCGGGAAACCTGCAGGGCCGGCATGCCAAGGAGGCCGGCCCGAAAGGCTGTTACGTGGTGGAGGTCGACGATGCCGGCCGCACCGTGGCGGCCGACTTCGTTCCCCTCGACGTGGTGCGATGGCTGCGGGCGGAAGTGGACCTCCGCGGCGAGGACGACGAGGCCGCGCTGGTCGAATGCATCAGGGCGGCACTGCACCAAGCCAATCGGGAGCGCGACGGGCGGCCCACCGCGACCCGTGTCGTGCTGACCGGACGAACGGCGCTGCACAGCCACATCGCGCGTGCGCCGCAGCGGCTGCGGCAGACCACGCTCGAACTCGCCGACGAGATCGCCGGCGACGATATCTGGATCGAGAAAATCAAAAATGAAACGACGCCGGTGGAGCATCGTCGCGATTTGGCGACGAATCCCCATGCCCATGATCTCATCCGCATCATGCGGGACATTGCCGGCGATACGGCGCTGGTCGGCCCCCTGTTGACCAGGGAACTCGAATCGCTGCGGACCAAGCTGCCGGGAGAATTGAAGGAGCTTTCCTGCCTCAAACTGCTGGAAAATCCCAGCCTGTGCGGCCCGGCTCTCGACAGGCTCGAACCGCAGCTCGTCGCGCGTCTGGCCGGCGAGGAGGATGCCTGAATGCGCATCGCCGGATTGCACCTGCGCGCCTACGGCCATTTCACCGGCTATTCGCTCGATTTCGGCGCCAATCCGGGCCTGCATTTGATCTACGGCGACAACGAAGCCGGAAAAAGTACGACGCTGCGCGCGCTGTCCAGCGTGCTGTTCGGCTATCCGCACGAGGTGGTCGACGGATTCAAGCACGACGCCAAGGATATTGTGATCGGGATCGATGTGCTCGCCGCCGACGGCCGCCGCCTATCTTTCGCGCGCCGGCGTCGGGGCAAAAATGCGCTCGCGACCGCTGCCGGATCGGGGCTCGATGAGGCCACGGTCGCAGGGTTTCTCGGCGGGGTCTCGCGCGACGTGTTCGAAAAGGTGTTTGCCCTCGATCACCATCGGCTGCACGCGCACGCCAAGGCGCTGCTGGCCGACGGCGGTTCGCTCGGTTTCAGCCTCGCCGAGGCGGGGTCCGGCATCGCCGGCCTCAAGGCCGTGCTCGACAAGCTGAAGGAAAAACGCACGGCGCTGTTTCTTGCCGGCGGCTCCAAGCCGAAGCTGAACCAGGCCATCGCCCAGGTGACCGAGCTCCGCAAAGAGGCGCGTCGGCGCACGGTGTCGCCGGCCGACTACCGGTTCCGGGAAAAGCGCATCGAAGACGCCGACGCCGCCTTAACGGACACGCGGGCACGGCGCAAGGAAATCGAATCCGAAATCGTCAGGTTGCGGAGGATCGCCAAGAATCAGCCGTTGCGCGCCGAACATCAGGCGCTGACGCAGCGCATTACGGCGCTGGACGAGGTGCCGCTATTGACTGCCGAATTTACCCAGCGGCGGGTCAAAGCGCAAAACGACTGCGAGAATACCGGCGAAGATATCAACGACATCGCCGCCGCTATCGCGAAATTGCAGCAGCGCCTTGCGGCCATAACGGTGGACGAAGCCGTCCTGGCACGGGGCCAGGATATCGAGAAGTTGGCGAAGACGCGCTCCGTCATCGAAAAACACGATGCCGATAGCCCGAAGCGGCAGGCCGAGCGGGCTCAGCTGATGGCTGCTGCGGGCGAGCGGATGGCGAAAGCCGAATTGCGCGGCGATCCGGCGGAGCTCGCAAATCTTCTGCCGTCGGCGCTCAAGCGCAAAGCGATCCAGAAGCTTGCGGACGACGGCAGGACGCTTGTTGCCCAACGGGAAACCGAGCTCAGGAATGCCGAGACCGCCGCCCGGGCCCTGAGCAAGGCGCGCGACGGCGCCGCGCAGGCCCAAAAGCCTGATCCGATCGCCGACCTTGCTCTCGCGCTGGCCGCCGCCGACCGGCTCGGCGATATCTCGGCCGACATCGCCAAGCGGTCCCGCGCGCTGGAACGCAAGAGCAAGGCGCTGAACGAGACCGTCAGAGGCTTAGGAATCGCCACCGGCGGCGGGTCCGACCTGCGAGAAATTGCGGTACCGCCGCGGTCAACCATGGTGCGGTATCGCGAAGTGCTGGAGGCGGTCGACCGCGAACACAAAGCCGCCGGGGAAACGGTGGCGAGGATTGACGACGAACTGGCGTCGATCGATCGTAAAGTCGCCGCGCTGAGCATGAATGCCGATATCGCGACCGAGGCCGACGTCAGGGCGGCGCGCGAAATCCGCGACCACGGCTGGACGCTGGTGCGCGACCTCTATGTCGAGCGCCGATCCGGTTTGGAGGAGGCGGCTCGGCGGTACGCTCCCGACGGCCGGATCGCAGAGACCTATGAGCTTGCGGTGGCGGCAGCGGACCGCTCCGTCGACACCTTGCGCGCCCATGTGGAGGAGGCGACCGAACTGTCGCTACTGCGGCTGCAAAGGGCCGACCTGGAGACCAAAAAAACCGACGCCGCAGCGGCGGCAAGCGTTGGCGCCGCCACGCGCGACACCCTCATGGTGGAATGGCGTGGCCTATGGCCCGCCGGGTTCGTGTCGGTGCAGCTGCCCGGCGAAATGCTGGAATGGGCGACGAGGCGGGAAGCCGCGATCGCGGCCGGCGACGATCTCGAAGCCGAACGCGATGCCTTGATGGAGGCCTCCGACAAGGCGCACGAGGCCCAGCGGGTGCTGGCGGCCGCGCTGGAGGCGCGCGTCGCCGGGCCGCACGGGCCGGGATTGGACGCCCTGCGTGAGCGGGCACGAACCCTGATCGCGGAATTCAGCACGGCCAATACCCGGTATGAGAAAGCCGCCGAGGCGGTGCGCCGCGAGATCGCCCGCAAAAGCGAGGCGGATGAAGCCGCCGAGGCCGTGAAATCCCGGATCGGAGAGTGGAACCAGCGCTGGCGGGTCGCGCTGGCCGAGGCCGGTCTGTCGCCCGATCTCACGATCGACGCGGCATCCGTTACCCTGGAGGTCATGAACGAACTCGATGTGATCAAATCGAATATCGATGGACTCTCCCATCGCATCGAGGCGATGCGCAACGAACGCGACGCGTTCTGCGGTGCGGTCGGGGCTGTTAGGGCGCTCCTGCCCGATGGGACTGGCGGCGAGGCCACGGAGGCATGCGCGACATTAGAATCGCGCCTTCGCGATGCACGCCAAGCCGCCGCCGAATGCAAGAACCTCAACGAACAATTGGCAACTCAAACACAAGCCTGCGCGCGCGCCAAGGCCAAGCTCGACCGGGCGCGCGCCGTGCTCGCCGAACTCTGCGCGCAGGCCGGTGTTGCGGAGGCGGAGGAGCTGGTCGAGGACGGAGCGCCTCGTCGGGCGAAAAGCAAATCGCACTTGTCTGAAGCGCGAGACGATCGAAGCCCGTGTCCGGGAGGACGGCAACGGGTGCGATGTCGCCGCCCTGTTCGCGGAATGCGACGATGCCTCCGGCGACCAAATCGCCGGCGACCTCTTCGGCCTCGAGGCCGAACGCCAGGAAGCGGAAGCCGAGATCGAACGGCTGATGGCCGAACGCGCGGCGGCACAGGCCGAATTCGATACGCTGCTGGCGCAGAACCAGGCCGCGGACTTCACCCAGCAGGCCGCCATCCTGGAAGCCGAAATCGCCGACATGGCGGAAACCTATGTCGACCTCACGATTCAGGAAACGCTGTTGCGGGAGGCGATCGACCAACTACCGCGACCGCAACCAAGGCCCGATCCTGAACCGTGCGAAGGCGCTGTTCGCCGAATTGACCGACGGGGCTTATGCGGGCCTGCGCGCCGACATCAACGACAAGGGCGAAACCGTCCTCATTGCGGAAGACCGCATGCGCCGCAGTCTCGAAATCGATGCCCTCAGCGACGGAACCCTCGACCCGCTCTATCTCGCGCTGCGCCTCGCGGTGGTGCAGGAACACAATGCGACGCGCGAACCGCTGCCATTCGTCGCCGACGACCTGCTGCTCAACCTCGACGACGCGCGTGCGCAGGCGGCGCTGCGGACGCTCGCGAAGGTCGCGGCTACGGGCCAGGTGCTGATGTTCACCCACCACGCCCACATGGTGGATTTGGCCCGCGCCGCAGTGCCCTCGGCGCTTCTGGTCGAGCACCACCTGTCACAGGCAGCTTTGCAATTACAGGCGGCCGAATGAGGCTTTAGCGACGGGACAAAGGTGGTCGTCGGTCGCGCCGGTGCTGGCGCGTGAAACCGTGTAGGCGGCCGTCGTTTGGTGTCCGCGTTGCTCGGCTGGCGGCGCGCTGGCGACGATTTGCGGTGCACGAAGAAGATAGCCGCTAATATCTCCGCGCCCAGTCTCGTTCGAAATGTTGCGTTCCAAGGGCAGGTCGGCGTCGCGGCGAATCCGATGGTCTTTTATCCCCCTGGCGGGAACCCCCGGCTTCGCATAGGCTGCCGGGCACAACGAGGGAGGAACTGACATGACCGCAAGCATGGTCGGGAAATTCATGATCGCCGGCGTCATCGGCGCGGTGATCGGAGCGGCCGTGATGGCGACCGCGGCACCGGAATTCAATACCCGCGGCAACCGCTTCAAGCCGCTCGCCTATACGGATCTGACGCCCGAGCAGCGTGCGTTCGCGGACAAGGAAATCGCCGGCGGGCGCCGGCCTGACACCGGGCCGTTCAATATGTATCTGCGCAGCCCGCAAATGGCGGAGCTGGTGCGCCCGTACAGCGACTATCTGCGCTTCAAGGCGCCGGCGCCGCGCAAATACAAGGAAATCGCCATCATGCTGACGTCGCGCTATTGGGGCGGCCAGTATGTCTGGTACTCGCACCGCCAGCAGGCGCTCGATGCGGGCCTCAGTCCGGCCTTCATTTCCGCCATGGCCGCCGGCGAGCGGCCCGCCGCCATGACGGCGGACGAAGCCACGATGTACGATTTCTGCAGCCAGCTGTTCTCCACCCGGCAGGTGAGCGACGCCAATTTCAAGGCCGCTAGCGCGCTGATCGGCGAGCGCGGGATCGTCGAGATCGTCAGCCTCATGGGCCAGTATACCGGGCTCACCATGCTGTTCGTGGTGGACCGCTATCCGGTGCCCACCGGCGTGCCGGACGAAGTCAACCGGCCGATGTAACCGCCTTTGTGGCTGGCGCGGGACCGGGTGCCCGGCCCGCATCCCCGAATTCGTTGCGGAAAGCAAACCCTCGCGGAAAACGCTCGGAGCCTATCATGAGGAAGTGGACGACCCCCGCCACTGTTGCGGGCCTGTTGGGATTGGTTTTGGCCGCCGGCGTCCTGCCGGTGCGGGCCGGCGAAATCACCGTATTGGGCGGAATGGGCGTGGTTTCGGGATTGCGCGACCTGGCGCCGGCTTATGAACAGCTGACCGGGCACCATGTTATCGTGAAATTCGAACAAGCGCCCGCGCTGAACAACGCGATCGCCTCCGGCGCGCCCGCGGATATCGCGGCGATTGCGCCCGAGCAGATCGACGCGTTCATTGCGCAAGGCAAGATGGTCGCCGGAACTAAGACCAATTTTGCCCAGGCCGGGGTCGGCGTCGCCATCAAGACCGGCGCGGTGCGGCCGGACATCAGCAGCCCGGAGGCCTTCAAGACCGCGATGCTGAATGCGAAGTCGATCGGCTATTCGCGCGGCGGCAGCGGGCAGATCGCCGCCAAGGTCATGGAAAAGCTCGGCATCGCGGATCAGCTGAAGGCGCGCACGAAATTCATCGACGGCATGCCGGTGGCCGAAGTGGTGGCCAAGGGCGACGTCGAGATCGGGCTGCAGCAGATCAACGTCATCATTCCGGTCGAGGGATCCGACTATATCGGCCCGCTGCCGAAGGAGCTGCAGCAAACCGTTCGGTTCGCCGGCGCCGTCCTGACGGCGTCGAAGGACAAGAACCTCGCGCACGCCTTCCTCAACTACATCGCCTCCGCCGACGCCGGGCCGCTCTTGCGCCGCAGCGGGATGGAGGCGTGGCATTAGGGCGGGTCAGCGTAGGGTGGGCAAAATCGCCCCACGCGGCGCAAGGTCTGGCGCGGACGCTTGCGGCGATTTTGCCCACGCCGTCTCACCCCCAACGTCGTCCGCGTGGGCAAAATCGCCGCCCGGTCGGAGCATACCTGCTCGTTGAGGCAGAGCGATTTTGTCCACCCTACGTGCAATCCGTATTGATCGAAACACAGTCTAACGACGGCAGCGGGAGTATCTCGTGACAGCACGGCTTATCGGTATGACCGGCGCCCTGGCGATCCTTGGCCTGTTGGGGCTGGGACCGGCGCACGCCGCCCAAATCACGGTCTTGTGCGGACAGGGCGACGTGTCGGGGTTGCGGGCTCTGGCGCCGGCCTTCGAGAAGGCGACCGGCCACACGGTCGTCCTTGTCGAGGCCGGCGATGCCCAAAGCCAGCGGATCGACAGAGGTCCCGCCGATGTCGTGACCGCTGGTCCTGACGCCGTCGATACGCTGGTGCGCCAGGGCAAGGTGGTGGCCGGCACTCCCACCAAGTTCGGCCAGGCTGGCGTCGGCGTGGCGGTCAAATCGGGCGCACCGCACCCCGATATCGCAACGCCCGACGCCTACCGGCGGGCGCTGCTGGCGGCCAAGTCGATCGCCTATTCGCGCGGCCGCAGCGGCGAGATCACTGCGGAAGCGATCGTCAAGCTGGGGATCGCCGATCAGCTCAAGGCAAAGACGAAGCTGAGCCGGGGCGTGCCGGTCGCGGAAATCGTGGCGCGCGGCGAGGCCGAAATCGGCATGCACCAGATCAACGTCATCCTGCCGGTCGCCGGGGCCGATTATGTCGGGCCGCTGCCGGAGGGGCTGCAGCAATATGTCCCGTTCGCGGCGGGTTTGCTGGCCGTCGCCAAGGAGCCGGAAGCCGCGCGGGCATTCCTGCGCTTCATCGCAGCGCCGGAGGCCGCGCCGCTGCTGCGCGGAAGCGGCATGGAGCCGCTGCATTGAGGTGAATTGGAGTTGTCGCTGTAAAGCGGTGTACAGGCGTAGTGTGCAGGCGTAGCCCGGATTGAAGCGAAGCGGAAATCCGGGTCGCCGGCGCAAACCGCGGCTATTATCTCGACCGGCGTATGCGGCTGACCGCCGCACCTTATCGAAATTCAATCCCGGATTTCCGCTTCGCTTCAATCCGGGCTACGGGCTTCGGGCCGGGCATCACGCACTTTCGGTACTATATCAAATTCCGGTCGCATCGAATTGCAGGGGCGTAGGGTGTGCAAAATCGCCCGGGCACAGCGGAGCAACCGGCACAGCTTCGCCGGCGATTTTGCGCACGCGGTCGGCCGCTTACATGATTATCGCACGGTGTCGCGATCGCGGCGCTAACCAAAGGCCTGCCGCGTGCGCAAAATCGCCATTTGACGCCGTGCCGGCTGCCTCCGTCTCGCAAGGCGATTTTGCACACCCTACATGTTCAGACCTCACCGGAATCCGGTCTAATGAACGTTCTGCCGTTATTTCAGTTCAAACTCGACGATATGCACCGGCGTGGTTCCGGTATTGCGGATCGCGCGGGTGACGCCCGGGTCCTGCCAGAAATATTGCCCCGTCCGCAGCGCCCTGGCGCGGTCGAGTTCGCCCGGCACCGTTTCAAGGATTTCACCGCCGTCCACCACGATGCGCATGCCGGGTGCCGATTGGGTGATCGCGGCAACGGACTCGCCGGGCTGCAGGATCAACCGCCAGGCGCGCACGCGTTCGTTGTCGATGATTTGGGCGTAAGCGGGCACCTCGGCGCGCGAACCGGTGTTAAAACCCGATGGCTGCGATTTGAGCAGCGCCACCACGACGTTGTGAAACGGCGTCGTGCCCACATTGGTGCCCATATGGGAGACCGGTTTCTTGGAGTCGAAGGCGAAATTGACGGTGCCGCGGACACCCCGGCGCGCCGGGGTCGGCTCCCCGCCATAGACTTGGCCGGTCTGGTCGGCGGCTTCGATCAGCACGCTGATCTGGTCGAGCGAATGGGTGTGATAGTTGAACGTCCGCCCCGGCGGAATGAACACATCGAGCAGCATCACCTGGTCGTTGCGGAATACCGGCAGGTGATAGGAGGCCTTCTCTACCGGCACCGGCGGCCCGTTGGTTTCGGCGGAGGCCGGCAGCGCCAGCACCAAGGCGCAAACCGCGAGCGTGGCGTGGATCGTAGGTCCCATATGGTCCTCCCGTGATGTCGATGGTTGACGGCGGCCGAAGTGCGCGCGGGAATGCGGAACATGCGGCTTTCCCGTACGGGTGGCAATACGAACCCGACTTCCACGAGCCGCGGCTCGGCAGCGATGGCGGCGGTATCGCGACACAAACGCGATCGGTCCCATCAATCGTCTGCATGCACCCGGTGACAAATCCGCAGCGCCGCGTTACATGCATGTCATGACCGACACAATCGACAAACCCAAGCTCAATCCGTTCCTCAAGCTCGCCCTCGACATCGGGCCGCTGGTGCTGTTCTTCACGGCGAATGCGCGGTTCGGTATTTTCGCCGCGACCGGCGCCTTCATGGTCGCCGTGGTGGCGGCGCTGCTGGTTTCCTACGCCATGACGCGCCATTGGCCGGTCATGCCGGTGGTCACCGCTGTCGTGGTGCTGGTTTTCGGCGGGGCAACGCTCGTCTTCCATGACGAAACCTTCATCAAGCTGAAGCCGACCATTATCTACCTATTGTTCGGCGGCACCCTGTTCGCCGGATATGTTCTCGACAAGCCCTTCCTCGCCATCATCTTCGACGCCATGTTCCACCTGACGGGGGAAGGCTGGCGCAAGCTGACGCTGCGATGGAGCGCATTCTTTTTTGTGATGGCGGTGCTCAACGAGGTGATCTGGCGCACGCAATCGACCGATTTCTGGGTCAATTTCAAACTGTTCGGGTTTATGCCGCTGACTTTCGTGTTCGCGGCGCTGCAATATCCATTGATGATGCGCTACGCGACCGAACCGGCGCAGGTGGAGAAATAGGCGCCACAGGAGCGCGACGGCGCGCTCCTCGCGCTTGCCTTGTGCATCGCTAAAAAGCGAGACCCCGCGAGGGCCGTTTTACGGGCTGTCGCGGGGCTCTATCTGTCCGATCCCGTATGCAAGCAGTGACGACTTCGGCTCACCTAATACACATAAACTCATGGGCGCTAAAGTTCAAGAAATTTGTACGTCCGATCAAATCAGGGCCATCCGGGCGACGATCTCCCCGAAATCGCTTCGCGACCTATCTGAAGGCCGCTGGGCATGACGAAGCAAGAGCCCTCCTTCTTTACCTCTGGAACGCTCAGCTAGGGTGAAGCATTCCACACGCCAATTCAGGCGGTTGAGGTTGGGCTACGCAATTGCATAGACAATGCACCTGGCACGCAAGAATTTACCCCAAATTGGTGGGAATGCGCTGATCTCGATCGAATCCTAGATGAAGAGCGCAAGGGCGATCTGGCTACGGTCATTCGGCGAATTAGAAACAGAAAACTTGAACTTTGTACTGGTCAGGTTGTGGCGGGACTCTCCCTCGGGTTCTGGGTCGGTCTACTGGCCCCGCGGTACAATCCTCCAATCTGGAGCAAGCATTTGCGAGCCTCTTTCCCTTATTACCCGATTGGGCGCAACCATAAGAGTCTTTTCAGGGAAGCTGGTAAGGTAGCCACACTTAGAAACCGCATCTCCCATCACGAACCGCTAATCGCCAGAAACATTTCGCAAGACTTCGCAGACGTCATGCTCCTCCTAGAGTGGATTTGCCCCGCAACAGCAACCTGGATTAGACCACATTGCCGCATTCCGTCTCTTCTTCGAGATAAACCATAAAAGAGGACCCCGGGAAATACGCCGGCTACGCACCCGCGAGCGCTTTTTCGATCTGCGGCTTCATCACGCGTTCGAGATTTTCCGGCGTGATCGGGCCCACCATCTTGTAGGCGATCCGGCCGTCACGGCCGATGATGAAGGTTTCCGGTACGCCGTAGACTCCCCATTCGATCGCGGCGCGGCCGTTGGCGTCGGCGCCGGAAGCCACGAACGGATTTCCGTAGCGGCCGAGGAAGCGCCGGGCGTTGTCGGGCTGGTCCTTGTAATTGATCCCCACCACCCGGATGCGCGGATCGCGGGCGAGCTGCAGCAACAGCGGGGCCTCGTCGTGACACGGGCACGCACCATGAGGCCCATACATTGAGCACCGTGACGGCATCCTTGAAATCCGCCGTCGCGATGCCGGGAATGGGTGCGCCATTGCGTTCCAAGCCCGCTACCGGTGGAAGGTCGGTCGCCGGCGCCTCATGCCCAATCAAGGCGGACGGGATGCGCGAGGAATTGCCGGCGCCGAGCCGCACGAAGAATAGCGCTGCCAGGCCAAGGAATGCCGCCAGCGGCAGCAGCACCAGCAAGCGGCGGTTGCGGCCAGGTAATTCCGGCGCGCCGGAGGCCTGCGCGGGCTGCTGCGAAGTTGTTTCCTCAACCACGTCCTGGGATGCCGTCGCCATCATGCAGGCTCCTTGATTTTTGCGGACCGCGGCTCCGCGGACCGTCGCGTAATCCCGCGCCGTTCAAGATCCGCCAACGCGCGCTTCTGCGCCATATGGTCTGCGGACACCCAAACGACAAGCGCGCCCACCACCGCCACGGCGATGATGTAAGCCGTGATGATGAAGCCGGAATGAGGCCCGAGGTCCATGGATTCCTTATCCTTGCGCCGGTTCGATGTGCTCAGGCGCGTTCCGCCTGCATCAGCATCAGGCTGCGCACCCGGCGGCGCATGATTTCATTGCGCATGGCGGCGAGGTGCAGGGTGATGAACAGCAGCGTGAAGGCGAGCGCCATCCACGCCAAGGGCACCAGCATGCTGGTATCAATCGTCGGGCCGCCCATCCGGAACACCGAAGCGGGCTGGTGCAGCGTGTTCCACCAGTCCACCGAGAATTTGATGATCGGCAGGTTGACGGCGCCGACCAGCGTGAGCACCGCGGCGGCACGGCCGGCGCGGGTCGGATCGTCCACCGTGCGCCACAGCGCGATGAGGGCCAGATACATGATGAACAGCACCAGCACCGAGGTGAGGCGGGCATCCCAAACCCAATAGGTGCCCCACATCGGCCGGCCCCATAGCGAGCCGGTGACCAGCGCCAAAAACGTGAAGGCGGCGCCGAGCGGTGCGGCGCATTTGCCCGCCACATCCGCCAGCGGATGCCGCCAGACCAAGGTGCCGAGCGCCGCCACGCTCATCACGCCCCAAACGAACATGCAAAGCCACGCATTGGGCACGTGGATGAACATGATCTTGACGGTGGCGCCTTGCTGGTAGTCGTCGGGCGCCAGATAGGTGCCGCGCAAACCGAACGCGAAGGCCACCACGGTCGCCGCGGCGAGCCAGGGCAGCACACGCGTCACCAGCGTGACGAAGCGGGTCGGATTAGCGAGATCGATCAGAGCCATGTTGAACTCTTACATCGGCCGTACCGAACAAGGCAATGCGGCGCCCCGACACGGCCCGACGCGGCGGCGGAAGCGGACCCGCTTGCTTCGCCCTGCCGTGAAATTCCGCCCGCGCTCACCTTTCGCGCAAGGCCTCGTGACCGTATTTGCGCAAAGGGGACAGCAGATCGGGGAGGAGGGAACGCGATCTGCTCTTCACCTCCACGGCGACGGCCATTCCGGGTAATAAGTTGACGTCGGCTAGCGCGGTCAATCTTTGAAGCTGCATGCAAGCGGTTAGCCCAGGGTTTGCGAAATTTTACCACCACGGTCCACGTTCGTACCGATAATACCCGGTGTATACGCCAGGCCCCAGATATGGGGGCCGATAGTGATGAGGGAGCCAGTAGCACTGGCCGAAAATGCTGCAGATGTAATGAACGCGTTCGATATTTATCGGGTCGTCGCGGAACAGCTGGACCATCGGCATGGCCACGCCCTTGGCGGGGCTGAAGGCCCAGCACACCATTATGATAACAAATAGCACGTTCATTCGCGGCATGGCTTCGGTTTCCTCACTGGCAAGACCTTTATGAGCCAAATGGCGGCACATCGGAAGATTTATTCACTGCGCTCCGCCGTCGCATGGACCGGCGCCGACCAGCAACGGCAGATCGGAGAGCGTGGCGATCTCGCGGTCGGGGGCGCCCGGCAAGCGTTCGCACTTCTGACTATAGCGGTTACACCACACCACCTGCATGCCGAAGGCTGACGCCGCATGGGCATCCCAAGCGTTCGACGACACAAATGCGATCGCCCCGGCCGGACAGCCGAGGCGGTCAACCGCCAATTGATAAACCCGCGGCGACGGCTTGAAGACACCGGCGGCCTCGACGGACAGCACGGCATCGAACATGGCGCCGAGCCGCGCATGGGCGACCGCAGCTTCCAGCATCGCCGGCGTGCCGTTCGACAGGATTGCGGTTTTCAAACCCGCCGCGCGCACCGCCGCCAGCACGGAGGCAACCTCCGGAAACGGCTCCAACGTAAGATAGAGCGATAGCAGCCGTTCACGCAGCGGCGGCCGCTGCATTCCGAGCGTCTCCAGCGTGAAATCGAGGGCATCCGCCGTCACCTGCCAAAAGTCGGCGTGGCGATTTTGGGCGGCACGCAGCCACGTATACTGCAACTGTTTGTCGCGCCACAGCGTGCTGACCCGGTCGATGTCTGCACCGAGCACGTCGCCGCAGGAACGGGCCGCCGATGCAAAGTCGAACAGGGTCCCATAGGCGTCGAAAACGCAGGCACCAACCCCGATAAGCGGACGATTTGGCATGTCCGACGCGACTCCTGTATGGGCACACCCGAAAATCCACCCCTTGGGACGCGGCGCTGCGTGCCGGGCCCGAGCGTAGTTCCTTCGACCCGAAATGCTCCGTCCCGCGATCTATTCGAGGGCAAGAATAGGAAAACATCATACCACATGCAAACGCCTGGCAGAGCGCAACAGCGCGCCGGTGGCGCGAAACGTGGTCACAGGGTTTAGCCTTGCTGGTCCAGCCAGGCGCGGATGATGTGGTGGGCGATCGCAATCGGATGGGTTGCGGTCAATCCGTCCGGGTGGCGGCGCAGCAGCATGGCGGCGACTTCGTCGCGGCCGAACCAGCGGGCGTCCTCGAGTTCGGACGGGTCGATGGTGATCTCCGCGGTCACCGCTTCCGCATGGCAGCCGATCATCAGCGACATCGGAAACGGCCACGGCTGCGACGCGAAATAGGTGACGCGGCCGCAACGGATGCCGGATTCCTCCAACGTCTCGCGCCGCACCGCTTCCTCGATGGTTTCGCCGGGCTCAACGAACCCCGCAAGGCATGACCACATCCCTTTGGCGAATCGCGCCGAGCGGCCGAGCAGGCAGCGGTCGCCCTGGTGCGGCAGCATGATGACGACCGGGTCGGTGCGCGGGAAATGTTCGATGCGGCAGGCCGGGCAATCGCGGCGCCAGCCGGCATGGACCGGCTCCGTCGGACCGCCGCAATTGGGGCAAAACCGGTGGCGCCGGTGCCACGTCAAGAGGGCTTTGGCGGCGGCGAGCGGGGGCAGGTGCTCGGGGGCAACCAGGGCACCCGTCGCAATGCTGCGCAAGTCCGACACCACGAGATCGTCGCGGGCGCGGAGCGCCTCGGTGGCGGCCGGATCGATCGCGACCGCAAACCATGGTCTGCCGTCGCGTTGGCCGAGGAAGACGTCTTCGGAAGCTGCCGTCAGCGCGCCGGCTTGCGCTGCCGTGAAGGCCGGGTCGTAGAGCGGTGATTCCTTGTGCAGGACCACGTTCTCGCCGCCGAGCACATAGAAACCGGCACGCGGATCGCCCTTCATAGCCGCCACGGCGGCCGGATCGTCCCGCAACTGGGCGGCACGGTCGAGCAGGCTGCCGGTGTAGCCGAGATGCGGCGTGGGGTCCGAGATCAAGACGGGCTGGCATGAATCACTCCGGCAGGTGCGGCGAAACGCGCATGGCTGCGCCTATTGACCACGCAATCCCCCTCCGCACGCGCGGCTGGGATACGCGCGTCCCCTCTCCCCACGGCGTTCTTCACGCCGTGGGGAGAGGGCTAGGGTGAGGGGCAGAAGCGCGTGAGGGCCTTTGGGGCACCGTTCCATTCCGGGCTGCAGCAAAAAAGATGGGGCCGAACCGTCCGTGCGAGCATCTGCCCCTCACCCCGACCCTCTCCCCATCGTGAAGAACGATGGGGAGAGGGAGATGCGCGTTCCTCTCGGCGCAGTGCCTGGACGCTCGCAAATCTCTCCGCCCGCGCCGCGCCGTCCCTCACGCGTGGACCAACGGCCCTGGGTTCTTGATGTACCGCGTCGTAATCGCCTCCGCCGCGTAATAGGCGAGTGCCCCGACCAGGCCGGTCGGGTTGTACGAAGCATTCTGCGGGAATACCGACGCCCCCATCACAAAAAGATTGTCGGCTTCCCAGGCCTGCAGATAGCGGTTGACCACGCTGGTCTTGGGGTTGTCGCCCGTGATGGTGCCGCCGGTATTGTGGGTCGATTGATACGGCACCACGTTGTAATTGCCGCGCCGCACTGCCGGTGAACTCATCGTGGTCGGGTTCATGGCCCGCGCGATCCGCCCCAGGACGCCGCCGATATATTCCGAGAGCTTGTAATCATTTTCTCGGAAATTATAGGTCATCCGCACCAGCGGGCGGCCGAGCGCATCGCGGTAGGTCGGATCAAGGTCCAGATAATTTTCCCGGTGCGCGTAGTTGCAACCCGAAGCCCCAATGTTGAAGGCGTGGCCGTACCACTTGGCGGTGGCCTGCTTCCAGTCGCGGCCCCAGCGCGGCGTGCCGGGTGGGACGGGGCGGAATTGGATCGGCCGGCCGTTGGACGTGCCGGCGGAAATCCAGGCGCCGCCGAAGAAGCCGAGCCCGGAATGGTCGAAATTGTCGCCGTTGAAGTCGTCGATGTTCATGCCGAACGAGCCCGCCGCCATGAACGGGTTGATCTCCTTGTCCGCGAAGAACACCGTGACGTTGTTGCCGCTGACCTGGTAGCAGTAGTTGCGGCCCAGCGCGCCTTTGCCCGTTACAGGATCGTATTGCTCGCCGATGCCGGCCTGCGTCATCAGCAGCACGTTGTTGAACACATAGGCGCCGAGGATGACGAGGCCCGCCGGCTGATCGAACTCCTCGCCGCTGCGCGTATCCACATAGCGCACCGCCTTCACCTTGCGGCCGGCGCGGTCGTAGATCAGTTCCTTCACATAGGCGTGGGTGCGCAGTTCGAAACGGTCATCGGCGAGCAGGACCGGAAGGATGCAGGCCTGCGGCGAGGCCTTCGCATTGGCCTCGCAGCCGAAACGCTCGCAATGGCCGCAATATTCGCAGGCGCCGAGCGTCAGGCCTTCCGGATTCGTATAGGCTTGGCTCATATTGGCGGAGGGCGCCCGGAACGGGTGATAGCCGAGGTCCCGCGAAGCCTTTTCCATGATGGCGGCGGCCATGCCCTGGGCCAGCGGCGGATTGGGGTATTCGTCCGAGCGCGGCCCCTCGAACACGTTGCCGCCGTCGATCTTTTGGCCGCGCAGGTTGCCGGCCTTGCCGGACACGCCGAGCAGCTTTTCGAAGCGGTCGTAATAGGGCTCGAGCTCGTCGTAGGAGACCGGGAAATCCTCGATGGTCATCTCCGCCGGAACGGCGGTCTTGCCGTAGCGGTTCTCCAGATGGCTGCGCAGTTTGTGATCGGTCGGCAGGATCCGCCAGGTGTTGCCGTTCCAGTGCGCGCCGGCGCCGCCGACCCCGGTTCCGGGCAGGAACGAGCCGAGCCGGCGGATCGGCAGCGCCGTCTCGGCGGCCGAGTGGCGCAGCGACACGGTTTCGAGTTGAGTGTCCTGGAACAGTTCCTGCCGGATCGAATATTTTAAATCGTCGCGGATGCCCGGCAGCGCGAAATCCTCGCGCGTCGAGCGGTTGGCGCCGCGTTCGAGCCCGACCACCTTGAGGCCGGCCTTGGTGAGTTCGCGGGCCAGGATGCTGCCGGTGAACCCCACCCCGATGCAGACGGCATCGACTTCCTTGAGCTGTGTCGCCATGGTGCCCTCCGCTTTATGAAAAGTCCGCGATCGAACGCGGCGGCTTGTCGTATTTCTTGCCGAAATAGGTTTTGATGTCTTCCCGGTAGGTCGCCGGCAGGCCCGGATAGCCCACCATCTTCCAGCCCGCCATGTCGCGATTGCCGCCATAGATCGGGTCGGAGAAGAAGCCCTCCATGCTGATCTGCAGCAGCGCGTCGAAGAACATTTTGCTGCCAAAACCCGGGAACGGCGCCTTGTCGGCTTCCATCGCCTTCAGGGCGGCGATGCGGTCGGCTTCCGAAAGCCGGTCGAAATCCTTGCCGTAGGTTTTTCGCGTCCAGGCATTCGCCGACTCGATGCCAGCGCGGAAGAATTCGCGCGGGTTGAGGGAGAGCTGATAGCCGAGCTCGGGCTTGGCCTTGGGGAACGGCCCCTGACGATACAAGCGCGCGCCCATGCCGTAGGCCCCGGCCAGCTGGCGGTCGATGAAAGCCGCGACCCCGCAAGCGCTGCCCGACGGCGACAGCTCGTCGGCCGGGATGAGAGTATCCACCGCCGCGACCAAGAAATCATGCTCGGTCGCCGTCAGGGTGAGCAGCGGTTCTGCGTCGGCGGCTGGCGTGGTGGCCGGCGGCAGGGCTGCAGTTTGCGCGGCGGTAGCTTGTGCGGCAGCCGATTGGGGGGCGCTGCCGGCCGCCAGCGCGGCGGTGCCGACCACGGCCCCTTTTAGAAAATCGCGGCGCGGAATGGTTTCGTCCATCGGGCTCCTCCCTCAGCACCCGCCATCGCGGCGATGCTTGCGCACGGCAGGTGTGGTTGACTTATCCCGACATTGAATATGTGCGCAAGCGAGGAAGCTGACACAGTCCAACAGTCGCATGAACCAGGACATGCCGGGAAACAAACCTAGAGACCAGATTCCGGTCAGGTTCGAACATAGCCGGCATGGCGGAAGAAGTTGGCGCATTCCTGCGCCGTGAATTCGGTTACGACGCAGCCGATCCGATGGATCAGGTCCGGAATGGTTTCTTCGGCGGCCTTGCGTAGATACGCTTTCAGTTTGCTGAAAGCCGGTTCGATCGGGTTAAGGTCGGGCGAATAGGTGGGAAGATAAACCAGCGTCGCGCCAGCCGCTTCGATTGCCTCCTTCACACCGGCCACCTTGTGAACCGGAAGGCTGTCCATGAGCACGGTATCGCCGGGGGCAAGGGTCGGAGCAAGGCTTTGTTTGAGATAGGCCAGGAAGATGTCTCCCGTCATCGGCCCATCGACCACCAGCGGCGCCACCATGGCGTTCTCCCGCAGTCCTGCCACGAAGGTCAAGGTTTTCCAATGCCCTTGCGGCGCATAGCCGACCAATCGTTCGCCGCGCGGGCAGCGGCCATAAAGCCGCACCATGGCGGTGGTGGTGCAGGTTCTATCGACAAAGACCAACCGTGCCGGGTCCAAAAAGCCCTGCTCGCGGATCCAGCGCTGCCGCTGGCGTGCCAACTCCTCGCGCTTTTGCTCCGCCGCCTGCAGATGCTTCTTCTTGCGGCTGATCTGGTGACGATTGAAGAACCGCCACAGCGCGGTGCGGCTGGCCGCGATCCCGCGCTCCTCGCTCGCCGCCACGATCTCGTTCAGCGTCAAATCCGGCTGCTTGGCAACCAGCGCCAGAAGCTGGTCCGCGTGCGCCTCCAGCGGCGACGCGCTGCCGCCGAAAGGCTTTGCGGCGACGCTTCCGGTCGCCTCAAAGCGTTGCGCCCACAGCACCACCGTACTGGGGGCGACCGCATAATCCTCCGCCGCCTCACGCCGCGACGCCCCGCCCGCCACCGCCTCGATCACGCGGGCACGCAAGTCGATCGAATAGGGTTTCGGCATCGATCCCTCCCAAAGCGAATCAGTTGCCGCCAGACTCGCAGAAACTCAAGCCTTTGGGAATCCTTGTGATTCGACCTGACCGGAAAGTGGTCTAAAGTTGGTCATCGCCGGGTAATAAGGCGGCGCGCGCGCCCTCTCCCCGCGGCGTTCTTCACGCCGTGAGGAGAGGGTCGGGGTGAGGGGCAGAAGCGCGTGAGGGCTTTGCGCAAGCCGCGTTCCGCCGGCCCGACGGAAGCGATTGGTCTGTACGTCTGCACTCGCATCTGCCCCTCATCGCCGATGGTATTTTGGTGGTCGCGGACAGTCCATAGGTGCCGGCGTTCTTGCGTCCCCTCTTGAATCTACCCGCCCCACGCCCAGAAATCCCGGCCTTCCTCCCGCATGAAGCGGGCCAGCACCATCATGTGCACCTCTGTGGCCCCATCGACAAGGCGCGCCGAGCGGGCGGCGCGGTAAATCCATTCCAGGACAGTATCCTTGGAAAAACCGCGGGCGCCGTTGAGCTGGATCGCCACGTCGGCGGCATTGTGCAGCGTATCGGCGACATGGACCTTGGCCATGGAGACTTCCTTGCGGGCGCGGTCGCCCTGGTCGAGCTTCCAGGCGGCGTGCATGGTGAGCAGGCGGCCGATCTGGATCTGCTGGGCGACGGCGCCGAGCTTGATTTGCACGCTCTCGCGGTCGGCGAGTTTTATGCCAAAGCCCTCGCGGTTGTTCACATAGTCCTGGGCGATCTCCATGCAGCGCTTGGCCTGGCCGAGCCAGCGCATGCAATGGGTGAGCCGCGCCGGGCCGAGACGCATTTGCGTCACCCGCAACCCGTCGCCGACATTGAGCAGAATATCCGCGTCGTCCACTTCGAGGCCGTCGAATTCCAGTTCGCAGTGGCCGCCATGTTCCTCCGGTCCCAAAATGCCGATGCGGCGGACGATCCGCCAGCCGGGCTGGTCGCGGTGAAATAGAAACGCCGTGAGGCCGCGCCGTGCATCGTCCGAGGTTCGCGCCATCAGAATGAAATGCGCCGCGCCATCGGCGCCGGTGATGAACCACTTGCGGCCGCGGATCACCCATTTGCTCCCCGTCCGCTCGGCGCGGGTGCGGATCATGCCGGGGTCGGAACCGCCGCCCGGCGCCGGCTCCGTCATCGCAAAGGACGAGCGCACCTTGCCCTCCACGATCGGCCGCAGCCAGCGCTCCTTCTGGGCGGGCGTGCCGATGCGGGCGAGCATATTCATGTTGCCGTCGTCCGGCGCCATGCAGTTGAAGGCGAGCGGCCCGAACACCGAGCGCGCGGCCTCCTCATACATCGCCGCCCAGGCCACGATCGGCAGCGCCATGCCGCCGAATTCCTTCGGCGATTGCGGCGCCCACAGCCCGGCCGCGCGGGCGAGTTTGCGCACCGGTTCGAGGCGCTCATGCGGAATGTTCTCGTGCTCGGTGAAATTCACCGGATCGCTTTCGAGCGGCAGCACATGCTCCGCCACGAAGGCGCGGGTGCGCAGGCGGATGTCCTCGAATTCGGGGGGCAGGGTGAAGTCCATACGTTAACCTCGCAGGCGGCACGACCGCCGGTGTAGCGCATCAGGCGCTTGGTTTCATAGCGCGCCAGCCGGCCCGGCCAACGCTTGGGACTGCATCCGGCGCCCTTTCGGGGGCATCGAAACTGGGATAGCTTTCACCGTCGCCGGGAGGATTGATCATGAGCAAGGCGCGGATTGGCTTACTGCGGGTGCAGCCGCTTGCATGTGCAATTATTTTGGCCGTTTCAGCCTTGCCTGCGGTTGCGCCCGCCGCAGGGCAAGCTCCTGCGTCCGTGGCCATCCCGTCCGCAACTGCGCCAAGCCCAATCCCGGATTTTTCCGGCCTCTGGGCGCACCCGTATTTTCCCGGCTTCGAACCACCGGCATCGGGGCCTGGTCCGATCCTCAACCGGTCGCGCCGCCGCGACGGGGTGGCCAATGCCAATCAGTTCGTCGGCGATTACACCAATCCGATCTTGAAGCCGAACGCGGCTGACGTGATCAGAAAGCATGGCGACATCTCGCTGGCCGGCGGGACCTATCCGACCCCCAGCAATCAATGCTGGCCATCGGGTGTGCCATATATTTTCTTCCAGCACGGCCTGCAGGTGCTGCAGCTGCCGGACAAGGTCGTTTTGCTCTATCTGCGCAATCATGAATTCCGCGAGGTGCGATTGAACGCGCCGCATCCGCCCCGGGTCACACCGTCCTGGTATGGGGATTCCGTCGGCCATTATGAGGGCGATACCTTGGTGGTGGACACGATCGGGGTGCGGGCGGGTCCGTTTGCCATGATGGATATGTACGGCACCCCGTTCAGCCCGGACGTCCATGTGGTCGAACGCTACCGGCTCATCGATTATGCCGCGGCACAACAGGCGATCGCGCGCAGTGCCAAGGAAAATATCCGCTTCGGCCCGGCGATCCAATCGATGACATTCGATCCCAATTATCGCGGCAAGCACCTGCAACTGGAATTCACCGTGGAAGACGCGGGGGTCTTCACGATGCCGTGGCGGGCGACGATCACCTATGCGATCCCGCTGGGCGACTGGGAGGAGCATGTCTGCGCCGAGAGCCGGCTAGGCTATTTCTCAAGCGGACGGGAAGCGGCGGCCCCGGCCGCCGATAAACCGGATTTCTGACAGGTCCCGCCCTATTTTCCGTGTGCAGAAGAGGAGGCCGCGGTGCGCCGATTTTCGAGATGGCCGGGACGGGCCTGGACGAGCCCGGCCATGACCCGCTAGAATTGCTTCGACTTTTGCCCCTCCTACTCCTCAGCTCAGGGCAGCGCCCCGCCGTCGGGCAGGCCAAGACCGCGCAGATACACCAGCACGCCGGCCTCGAGCAGTTCCTCCGGCGCCATCGGCACCTTGCGACGGCCCGCATCTCCTCGCCCGAACAGCGACGCCACCCCGTGGGCGAGCGCCCAGACGTGCAGCGCCACCATCAGCGCCGGCGGCCGGCGTGGCGGTGGGACCAACGCGACCAGCTGTTCGGCGGCAAGCCGGATCGCCGCAAAGGCGCGATCGGAGGCTTCCCGCAAGTCAGAACTCGCATCGAGCGGGACCCCGCCCTCGAACATCGCCGCGTAATAGGCAGGCTCGGCATGAGCGAACGCCAGATAGGCATGGCCCATCCGCTCGAACGCCGCGAGCGGGTCCGGCGTCCCGTCGTTCCAGGCCCGCCGCAGCGCGGCCTCCAATTGCGCAAATCCGCGCAGCGCCACCTGCGCCAGCAATTCGTCGCGATCGCGGAAATGCCGGTAGGGCGCCGCCGGGCTCACGCCGGCCGCCCGCGCCGCCTCCGCGAAGGTGAAGCCGGTCGGCCCCTTGCTCGCGATCAGGTCGAGCGCGGCACGGATCAGCGTCTCCTTGAGGTTGCCGTGATGATAGCCGCGCGGCGGCGGGCCGTCGTTCTGGTTCCACGTCATGTGAAGGCGTATTACATGCGCCTGCCGGCGGCGTCGAGGCGCCCGGATTGGGCGCTTGCGCGTACCTTGGCATGCTACCGTGGGTGGCTGGAACTTCGCCCGGCATGTTCGAAGTCGATGCGCATAGCGGGTCACGAAAGTGCTTTGCGGATCGAGAAGCTGGATGATAGCCTAAACTTTATGACGAAGCGCGTGATTGATCTAACCGCAGAAGAACTCGACGCCCTGGCTCGCGAAGCCTGGAGTGCCGCGGCCGAAGCGGCATTGGCCCAGAAGCTTGCCATCAGCGGAAGTCAGGATGGTCGACGGGTTCGCTATTTTCCCAATGGCCGGAGCGAAGATTTCGGTGCGGTCGCACCGTTGCCCGGCCAGGAAGCCGGGTTCCTTGCCAAGAAAGAGCCGCGCAAATCGGTGGCGTAATCGGTTCGGAGCGCCGCGTTTTGAACCAGCCGTTCGTTTTGATGGTAGCTGGACCCGACGGATCCGGAAAGACGACGCTGACGCAATGGCTGCGAAGGCGCGACTTTGACTTCGGCGAATATATCAATCCAGACGATATCGCGTCTGCGCTGGACCGGCCTGACGCGGCAAAAGCAGCCGAGGCGCAAAACATTGCCGATCGCCTGCGCAATGATTGTATCGATGCGAAGCGCAGCTTCAGCTTCGAAACCGTCATGTCGCACCCGAGCAAATTGGATATTCTGGTTCGCGCCAAGCAAGCCGGATATTTCGTCCAGCTGTTCTTTATCGGGACCGACGACCCGCGAATCAATATCGATCGCGTCGCCCTGCGCGTCATGCAAGGCGGCCTCAATGTGCCTGCGGATAAAATCATTTCGCGTTGGGTGCGCGCCATGGATCAACTGCACCCGGCAATCGGATTGGCCGACGCGGCCTTCGTGCTCGACAATAGCGCGGCCGGGACGTTGGCGGATGCGGCCGGGCCGCGGCTTGCTTATCATGCGAAAGCACTGCGGTATCGGCAATTCGATCCGATGCCCGCGTGGGTTCGGCACTATGTCTTGGAACGGCGGCCCGCCACCCCGGCAGCGACCGGTAAAATCCAAGGCACGCCGGGCCATCCGCCGGAGACTTCGCAAGCGTCGCGCAATGGGCTTGCGATTTGTGACCGCGCCGCCGATTTGCCACGTATGGAGACCCAGCCGAAGTCGCGTAAAATGCTGCCCAACGGCGCGTCCGAAGGCATGCCGGCCGACCCGCCGCCGCGGCCCGCAAAACCGCTGATCCGGCAGTACGACCTGGTCGAACGCGTCCGCCAATACAATCCCCATACGGACGAAGACCTTCTCAACCGCGCCTATGTGTATGCCATGAAGGCGCATGGCGAACAGCGGCGGCTGTCGGGCGATCCCTATATCACCCATCCGCTCGAAGTCGCCGCGATCCTTACCGAGCACAAGCTCGACGACGCCACCATCGCGGCGGCGCTGCTGCATGATACGATCGAGGATACCGAGGCCACCCGCGCCGAGATCGACCATCTGTTCGGCCCCGACATCGGGCACCTGGTGGAAGGCCTCACCAAGCTGAAGCGGCTCGACCTGGTGTCGCGTGAAGCCAAGCAGGCGGAGAACCTGCGCAAACTCTTGCTGGCGATCGCCGAGGACGTACGGGTGCTGCTGGTCAAGCTCGCCGACCGGCTGCACAATATGCGCACGCTCGAGCACATGAAGCCGCAGTCGCGCCGCCGCATCGCCGAGGAGACGCTCGATATCTATGCGCCGCTCGCCGGCCGCATCGGCATGCACGAAATGCGCGAGGAGTTGGAAAGCCTGGCGTTCCGGGAGCTCAATCCGGAGGCCTACAAAGTCGTCGGCGAACGGCTGGAGACATTGGCGGCGCGGCATCAGGGCCTGATCGGCGAGATCGAGACGCAACTCGCCCGCAAGCTCGCCAACCGCGGCATCGCTGCGAGCGTGAAGGGTCGCCGCAAGCGGCCCTATTCGATCTGGCGCAAGATGGAGCGCAAGGCGGTCGGCTTCGAGCAGCTGTCCGATATTTTCGGCTTCCGCGTCGTCGTCAAGGACGTACCGGAGTGCTACCAGGCGCTCGGCATGTGCACACCACCTGGCCGGTGGTGCCGGGGCGCTTCAAGGACTACGTCTCGACGCCCAAGCAGAACGATTACTCGGTCGATCCATACCACCGTGATCGGGCCCGGCAACCAGCGGGTCGAACTGCAGATCCGCACCGAGGAAATGGACGAGATCGCCGAATACGGCATCGCCGCGCATGCGCTCTACAAGGACCCGTCCGGCTCGCCGACCGAACTGTTGTCGCGCGAATCCAATGCCTATGGGTGGCTGCGCCGCACCATCGCGCTCTTGGCCGAAGGCTTCAACCCGGAGGAGTTTCTCGAACATACCAAGCTGGAACTGTTCCAAGACCAGGTGTTCTGTTTCACCCCCAAGGCAAGCTGATCGCGCTGCCGCGCAAGGCGACGCCGATCGATTTCGCCTATGCGGTGCATACCGACGTCGGCAACCACGCCATCGGCTGCAAGATCAACGGGAAGATCGCGCCGCTCGCCTCCGAACTGCAGAACGGCGACGAAGTCGAGATCATCACCTCCAAGGCCCAGGCGGCGCCGCCGGCCGCCTGGGCATCCTGGTCGCCACCGGCAAGGCGCGGGCCGCGATGCGGCGCGCCACCCGC
>CAWDKL010000056.1:0-283869 GCA_963802745.1 uncultured Alphaproteobacteria bacterium
TAGACCATCCGGTTTAGCGTGCGGCGGGTTAGGATACTTCGATTGACCGGCTTCGTTTATCCAACCCGAATTGAGCAAATCACTGGGCTCTTGGTTGAGAATTGACGAGAGTTCCAGCTTTAGCTCCTCCGCTCCGATTCCAAGCAAGAGATCGCTAATGGTGTCAAGGGTCAGATTGCCAGGTGCTCCAAGCCAACGGTTGACAACGTCGGGCGTTTTCCCGATGCGGCGCGCCAACGCCGCCTTCGTCAGACCGGATTGCTGCTCCTGCAAAAACCTTTGCAAGATTAAGTTGAACAACCGATTTCGCAGCCGCGCCTGGAAATAAGCACGCTTTGCCTCCGGTATCTGCGGCCCGTCGTGACCGCTGGCGAGTTCACTGAAGAATGGCGTTTGAGATGTAGTCATCGAGGTTCACTCCGCTTAGCGGTTGATGGGCTGGAAACAGCATGGTCCATTCGCGCCGACATTCCACGATGGCGTTTCGCCATTCGCGAGAGCGCCGCCCCAGCAGCGGAAGTCGGTTGAGCCACGGCACCCCCACGGAACGTGGATGACATGTGAGCGCGACCAACACGTCTTTTTCCGCGAATCGGCACAGTACGCGGAGGCCCGGCGGCGGTCCCTGGCTGCGCAAATCCCAGACTTCATCGGCCATCGGATGGAGCCGTCCCATCTTCGCGTCCCGAGCTTCGAATGGGTTCCAACAGACCGTCACCACGTCGTTTGCCACAAAACTCTCCAGGTCGGCTCGTAAATAACCGCACCTTAAGCCCATTGGGTCGTCCGGCCAGGGGCCGGAGACCAGATTGTGTACCTCGGAGGACATCAGGACCGTGCGCTCATGACGGCCGCTTCGAACATGAGGACGCAGCCGAAACAGACGCCCCTCATCGATCCTGCGGTTGATTTCAATCCGAATTGACATGTAAGTCAATACACGCGATGCGCAATGATGGCCGTGTGCGGCAGGATGCCCTGATCAATCGAGCTGCACAAGCAGGGAGCCGCGGCCACAAGAACAGTTGTCGTGACCATTTACCCTGGCCTCACCCCCGCGCCAACGATCCTCGCCAACCGGCCGATGAGCAGCACCGCGTCCAGCATGGCGAGATGGAGCCGGAACGACAGGGAGCAATATATCGTCGAATGAGGACAGGGTGATCCTCGCCGACGGTGGTGATGCTATTGCGGGCAAGAGGCGTGCTCGGCGATGCCGCCGCGCTTCAGGCCGTTGCCGACCCACCTTTCAGATTGCAATTCCTCGCGGAGCCTCTATAAAGCGCCCCTCACGCGATCCCGGCTGGGAGCTGAAGGGATGGCCGTTGGCGTTGCGCACGGGCCTGTAGGGGCTTTCTTGCGGGACGGCTCGGCAAGGCCGATTGGCCTGACGTCCTGTGTTTCCGCCTTCATAGCTTTCGAGCCTTTCCCGAAGGGCACGAGGGGCTTGGCGCCGGATCGCCGCGCAAACGCAGGAGAGGCATTCGCATGCCATTGTATGAACACGTCTATCTGGCGCGGCAGGACCTGTCGCAACAGCAGGTTGACGAACTGACAAATCACTATAAGACCGTCATCGAGCAGCTGGGTGGCAAAGTGGCGAAGGCGGAATATTGGGGCATGAAGTCCCTGACCTACCGCATCCGCAAGAACCGCAAGGCTCACTTCACCTTGTTGAACGTGGAAGCACCCTCGGCCGCGATCGTGGAAGTCGAGCGCCAGGAGCACATCAACGAGGATGTGCTACGCTCGCTGACGGTTCGGGTAGACGAATTGGAGGCCGGCCCGTCGGCGATGATGCGCAAGGTCGATCGCGATCGAGATCGCGACGAGCGCCGCGGCGAGCGCCGCCGCGATCGCGACGGCCCACGCGGGCCGCGCGAGGATCGCGGCGACAGCGAATTCCACGAAACGGCGGAGCATTGACATCATGAGCTTCGAAGGCGGACACGGCGGCGGTGGCTTTGGCGGTGGCGGAGGGGGCGGTGGTGGCGGCGCTCGGCGGCCGTTCTTCCGGCGGCGCAAGACCTGCCCGTTCTCCGGTGCCAACGCGCCGAAGATCGACTACAAGGACGTGCGCCTGCTGCAGCGCTACATCTCGGAGCGGGGCAAGATCGTGCCAAGCCGCATCACCGCGGTGTCGGCACTGAAGCAGCGGGAACTTGCCCGCGCGATCAAGCGCGCGCGCTTTCTCGGGCTGCTGCCTTACCTCATCCAGTGATCGCCGGCGTTTGACCGGCGATTTAGTGTAAAGGCGCCGGCCATCGGCCGGCGATTGGTTGGGGCGGACAAATGATCCGTCTCTAACCGCTCGACGAGCGGGACAGCTTCGAACATGATGCGGATATTGGTCATAGGCCTCGGCGCCGGGGCAGCGGCGGCATTGTTGTTCGCATCGGTGTCATCGGGCACGTTGCTGTCCGTAGCGCTGTTTTATTTGGCACCACTCCCGATCATGATAGCGGCATTGGGCTGGAGCCACTGGGCCGGCCTCGTGGCGGCCGCGGTTGCGACGGCTGTCTTGGCCGGTGCGCTAGGACCGATCGCATCCTTGATTTTTTTGGGCACGGTCGGTGCGCCGGCCTGGTGGCTCGGCTACCTGGCATTGCTCGGCCGTACGGTTGCCGATCCAGGCGGCACGCATGTGGAATGGTATCCAGTCGAGCGGCTGGTATTGTGGGCTGCCGTCCTCGGCGCTGCTCTGGTAGCATGCGCTTTGATGAGTTTCGGGGCCGATGGCGACGCCATCACGGCCGGGCTTGCCGGCATGCTCGATCGTTTCTTTCGTCTTCAGATGGGGTTGTCGGCGGATGAACCGCTCCGGTTTCCGGGCCTCGATCACGCCGATCGTCTGATCGGCTTCTTGGTGGCCGTGCTGCCCCCGGCGGCCGCTATCGTCGGCACGCTCACGCAAATCGGCAATCTTTGGCTTGCAGGCCGCATCGTGAAGGTATCGGGACGGCTGCCGCGCCCGTGGCCGGACCTGTCCGCCTTGTCGTTCCCGCCGATGGCGGCGGCCGTATTCGTCGCGGCGATTGCCGCCACCTTCGTGGCCGGTTTTGCGGGCGTGATGGCGAGCCTTTTGACCGCCACGCTCGCCATCGCTTTCGCCTTGGCGGGATTTGCGGTGCTCCACACGCTCACCCGGGGAATGCGAGCTCGCAGCCTGCTTTTGTCCAGCACCTACGTGATCGTCGGCCTGTTCGGCTGGCCGGTGCTGCTGATGACGCTGATCGGCCTTGTCGAAACCCTTTTTGGGCTGCGCCGACGCTTGCCGGTGCGGCCCGCTGAGATACCGAAATCCGACCATTCACCGTGATGCTTGCCCGCTTAACGATGGATCCGAAAATCCGGGCAGTATTCCAAGACCGCAACAAACAAGACCGCAACAAAGGAGAACATCGATGGAAGTCATTTTGCTTGAGCGCGTGGCCAAGCTCGGCCAAATGGGAGAAGTGGTCCGGGTGAAAGACGGTTTTGCCCGCAATTTTCTATTGCCCAAAGGCAAAGCACTGCGCGCCACCAAGGACAATCGCGCCAAGTTCGATTCCATGAAGGTGCACTTGGAGACGCGCAATCTCGAACTCAAGGGCGACGCCGAGAAAGTGGCGACCAAGCTGGACGGGCAGAGTTTCATCGTCATTCGTCAAGCCTCCGATACCGGCCATCTCTACGGTTCGGTGTCGCCGCGCGACATCGTCGCCATTGTGGAGACCAGCGGCTTCAAAGTGTCGCGCGGTCAGATCGCGCTGAATGCTCCGATCAAGACCATCGGACTCCACAAGGTGCCGGTGGCGCTGCACCCGGAAATCGAAGTCGCAATCACCATCAATGTGGCCCGCAGCGCCGACGAAGCCGAACGGATCGCCCGCGGCGAGGATGTGACCGCGCGCCGTGAGGAACGCCTGGTGATGGCAACCGGCGAGGCCGCCGCCGAGGAGGATTTCTTCGAAAACCCGGACGCTTTTGGGGATCAAGGGTCCGAGCAGCCGGTCCAGAAGGGCTAACGAGGCCTCGCCAGGCTTCGCCTTATTAGACCGATTGCAGAGTGCATCCGACGGAGCGAAGGGTTCCGGCACGCCTATCGATGCATCCAAGAGAGGGTCATAACGACAGCCTGGCTGGCCAGGCTGTTCCGAGACTGCCACTGGGACAACGCCATGTCATGGCACTTGCCGATCGATCCAACTTCGGCGCCGCTAACGTAACCCGAACCTGAAGCGTAGCGGCGTGTGTTGCTCCAATGGCCGGTTCGTGACGACAACCGGTCCCGGCTATCGCACCCCCACCCCGATGCTCCGAGCAATGTCGCCGAGCCGCACGTCGTCGTCCCGAAGCATCTGCGCCAGTTCGGCCGGGGTGCTGGCTGCGCCCTCGACGCCTTGTGCAGCGAATTCCTGTTTCACGCTGGACATCGCGACCGCCGCCACGATGGCGGCGTTGAGCTTGGCGATGATCGGCTGCGGCGTGCCGTTAGGCACATAGATGCCGGACCAGCCGACCGCATTGTAGGCCGGATAGCCGGATTCCGCCACCGTCGGCACGTCGGGAAGCGCGGCGATGCGGGTGGCGCCGCCGGTCGCGAGCGGACGCAGCTTGCCGCTGCGCACATTCGGCAGTCGGCCCGCAATCGGCGCCATGGTCCATTGCGAGTCATTGTTGACGACGGCATCGATGGCCGGGCCGCCGCCCGGATAGTGCACTACCGCGGTCTTGACTCCCGTCATGGCGATGAACATCTCGCCGGCGAAATGCCCGCTGGTGCCGGCACCGGCCGTGGACATTTTCAGCTCGCCCGGATGCGCCTTCATCAAAGCCACCAAGTCCGCCACGTTGCGCACCGGCAGCATCGGGTTGACGGCGAGCAGCGTCGGGCTGACCACGAAGCGGCCGACCGGCGTGAGATCGTGCAGCGGATCGAACGCGACCTTTTTGAGGTGCGGCAGGATCGCCAGCGTCCCGGCGCCGCCATAGGAAATCGTGTAGCCGTCGGGCGCCGATTTGATCGCCTTCAGCAGGCCGGGTTCGCCGAAAATGTTCTCGATCACGATCGGCTGGCCGAGCACCGATGCCATGCCCTTGGCGATGATACGCGCCTGGATGTCGGTGGCCGATCCCACCACCTCGGTGGCGATAAAGGTGATCGGCCGTGTCGGGTAATCCTGCGCGGCAGCCAAGGTGGCGGATAGCGCGGTGGCGAGCAGCACCGCAGGCGGCTGCGCGTTGCGCGGCGAAAGCATGGTTCATGGGCGGCGATCTCCTTTGTTGTGGCGGGCTTTCCGTTCCTGCGGCGCCGATGGTCCGTTACGTGTCACGTCCCCTTGTCCCGCCGCTCGATGAAGCTGCTGCTCAGGGCCGAATAGACGAGTTCGCCGCGCTGGTTGGTGCCGGTGTTGCGGGCAACCCGGAGGCCCACGCCGGGGCGATCGGCAAGGTCGCGCAGCTCGACGATTTCGTGCGCGAAACTGATGGTATCGCCGACGTAGACGGGCCGCGGCCATTTGATGTCGCGCAGGCCGGGCGAGGGGCCGGTCTTGGCGATCGGTTCGCCGCGCCGGCGCAGTTCGTCCTGCCGGCGCCGGCGATCATCCACCATGAGGCGCAGGCAGATCGCCGCTGTATGCCAACCCGAGGCGCATAGCGCGCCGAAATGCGAGGCGGCCGCCGCAGTCTCGTCGAGGTGAAACGGCTGCGGATCGAATTCGCGCGCGAACGCCTTGATCTCCTCGGCCGTGAAAGTGTGGCTGCCGAGCGCGACGCTGGTACCGATGCGCAAATCTTCGAAATACGTCATGGCGCAGTCCCGTCGGCAACCGCCGCTTGCGAGGGCCGGCGCCCGAGCATCATCGGCCCCGTCAGCCGCAAGACCGGTTTGCCGTCCTGGTTCACCAGATGGCTGCGCAGGCTGACGATTCCCATCTCGGGACGGCTCTTGGACGTCCGCTTATCGACGACCTCAAACCGAAGGGTCAGGCGATCCCCAGGGCGGACCGGCGCCAGATAGCGGACTTCATCGACTCCGGGGCTTCCCATGGAGGTGCTGTCGCGCAGGATGCCATCGACCATCAGGCGCATCAGCATGCACACCACATGCAGGCCCGAGGCGAGCAGGCCGTCCACGACGGCGTTTTGCGTCGCGCCCTCGTCGAGATGCATAGGCTGCGGATCGAACCGCGCCGCAAACGCTTTGATAGCCTCGGCGGTCACCGTCACCGGCCCGCATTCGACCACCTCGCCGATCTGAAAATCCTCGAATGCGCGCATCCGCGACACTCCATCCATCATCGCGGTCAGGTGGCGAAACGGAAATGCATGACGTCGCCGTCGGCCACGACATACTCCTTGCCCTCGAGGCGAAACCGCCCGGCGTCGCGGGCGCCGGCCTCGCCGCCATATGTCACATAGTCGTCATATCCAATCGTTTCGGCCCGGATGAAGCCGCGTTCGAAATCGGTGTGAATGACCCCGGCCGCCTGCGGCGCCTTGGTGGCACGCGTGATGGTCCAGGCGCGCGCCTCCTTGGGGCCGACGGTGAAGAACGTTACCAGGTGCAGCAGCGCGTAGCCGGCGCGGATTAGGCGATCAAGACCGGGCTCCTGCAGTCCGATTGCGTCCAGATACTCGGCGCGCTCGGCCGGCGGCAGCACGGCGATTTCGGCCTCGATCTGTGCCGAGATGACCACGGCGCCGGCGCCCTCCGCCTTGGCGCGGGCTTCCACCCGGCGGGAAAAATCATTGCCGGTCGCGGCCGCGGCCTCCTCGACGTTGCAGACATAAAGCACCGGCTTCGAACTCAGCAGGCCGAGCCCGCGGAAGGCCTTTTCCTCGTCCGGCTTCACGTCCACCAGCCGCGCGGGCTTGCCCTCGCGCAACAGCGACAGCGCCCGGCCGATCAGGTCGAGGGTGAGCTTCGCCTCCTTGTCGCCGCCCTTGGCCTTTTTCTCCAGCGCATCGGCGCGTCGCTCAAGACTGTCGAGATCGGCCAGCATCAACTCGGTCTCGACCGTCTCGATGTCGGCGATCGGATCGATGCGGCCCTCCACATGGGTGATGTCGCCGTTCTCGAAACAGCGCACCACATGGGCGATGGCATCGACCTCGCGGATGTTGCCGAGGAACTGATTGCCGAGCCCCTCGCCCTTGGAGGCGCCACGCACCAGGCCGGCGATATCCACGAAGCCAAGCCGGGTCGCGATGATCTGCGCCGATTTGGCAAGCCGTGCCAGCTCATCCAGCCGCGGATCCGGCACCGCGACCTCGCCCACATTGGGCTCGATGGTGCAGAAGGGATAGTTCGCCGCCTGCGCGGCGGCGGTCGCCGTCAAGGCATTGAACAGCGTCGATTTACCGACATTCGGCAAGCCGACGATGCCGCATTTGAAACCCATGGGGGACTCGCTTAAGTCGCTGGAAAGAAGTCGAAAGCAGAGGTGACGAACCGATTGACGATCGTCAACCCGCCGAGGCGGCGATCATGCTGCAAATCCTCAGAGGGAAAGGACCCGCAACCGGCACGCAGTGCAGCCGCGATCAGCAGCCGGTCGAAAAACCGGTGGCCGGTCTCATCTAAGATCGACCAGGCAGTGCGTATCACGTCCGACCAGAGCCGAGAGCATGTTAACCGGATCCGCCGATTACCCCGCCTTCGGCTTGGCCGGGGGCTCGCCAAATCCTTGCGCCTGCATGGCGAGATGCACCTTGTTCTGGAAGGCGGAATCCTCGCCCTTGACGAGCATCGCGGCATTGTCGGCCATGATGTCGCACAGCGCTTCGACCCACGGCCGCTCGGCCTTGGCGAAATCGCCGAGCACGTAGGGCATCACGAGTTCCTTGGTGCCGGGGTGGCCGACGCCGATGCGGACGCGCCGGTAATCATTGCCCACATGGGAGGAGATCGAACGCAGCCCGTTGTGACCGGCCGCGCCGCCGCCGGTTTTGACCCGGACCTTGGCGGGCGGCAGATCGATCTCGTCGTGGAACACCACGATGTGGCCGACATCGATTTTGTAGAAATTAGCGCGCTTCCGCAACCGCGCGGCCGGACTCGTTCATGAAGGTGCCCGGCAGCAGCAGGACGAGCCGCTCGCCGCCGATGGAACCCTCCGCCGTCACGCCCTGAAACCGGCGCCGCCACGGACCGATGCCGTGGCGGCGTGCGATCGCTTCAAGCGCCATGAAGCCGATATTGTGGCGATTGCCGGCGTAGCGCGGCCCCGGGTTGCCGAGCCCGACCAGGAGGAGCATCGCCGCGCCAACGCCGGATTATTTCTTGTCGGCCTTCTTGTCCCCACCCTTCTTGTCGCCGCCGCCGGCACCGGCGGCAGCGCCGGCAGCCGCCGGAGCGGCGGCAGGCGTTGCGGCCGCGGTCGCGGCTGCGCTCGCCGCGGCCTTGATTTCCTCCGCATAGCCGGACGGCGGCACGATGGTCACCAGCGTCGCGTCGCCATGCATGAAGGGACGCACATTGGGGGGCAGGTTGATATCCCGCAGATGCCAGGAATGGTTGATCTCGAGCGTCGATGCATCGACCTCGAACGCCTCCGGGATCGCATCCGCCGGGCATCGCACATCGAGCGTATGGGTGACGATGTTGACGGTCCCGCCGCGCTTGACACCGGGCGATATGTCCGCGTTGATGACATGGATCGGCACGCGCACCCGGATGGTCGCCCCCTCGGTGAGCCGCATGAAATCCACATGAACCGGCTGATCGCGCACCGGGTCGAGATGGAAGTCGCGCGGGATCACCCGGTGCTTGGTGCCGTCCACGTCGATATGGTAGATGCTGGATAGGAATTTACCGGCATAAATCCGCTGACGCAATTCGGCATGGTCGAGCGAGATATTGAGCGGCGGCTCATTACCGCCGTAAATAACGCCGGGCACGCGGCCCGCGCGACGAACGACCCGGGAGGCCCCCTTGCCGGCCCGCGGACGCACCGTCGCCTTGATTTCCTTAACGGTCGTCATGATTGATCCTCTTACGTGTTATTTTACGGCACCGGGATCGGCAGCCCGCAGGCGGCCTCCCGGTCGGGTTTGCATCCCCTCGCGGCGGTTCCGGAAGGGGGAATAGCGCGGCTGACCTCCAGGGGTGTACGGGGGCCGCTTATTGCGGGCTTATAGCCGCGGCTCCGGCGGATGACAAGAAAGCCCCAGCGGGGAAAATCCACCACCGCTCGACACACGATCGGCCGTTGCAACAGGCACCCGCACCGGCCCCTGCTCGGAATGACCTTCCGAGCGCCGCAAAAAAGTCGCGTGGATTTAAGACATCTTTCGCGCCGGGTCGCCCAATCTCGCGTCACCTCGTGAGCCAAGGACTCGAAAACTCCACTTGAAACCGCGGCACGCGTGATGGGCCGGACAGCAAAACGGAGAAGGACGCTACCAGCGCGCAATGGGGTTCGCGATCGTCGTGCAAAAAAAGGGGTATGCCTGCGTGTGGATCGCGCTATGCGCGATCACGCTCTCCGGTTGCGCGACCACGATCCATAACGAACCGATCAATCTGCCGCTCATGGCGCCGATCCCGGAGGTTGCCGGCGCCGGCCGCCGGACCGCCACCAACGGCGAGGATGTTTTGGTCGGCCTCACGATTTCCGGCGGGGGCATGCGGGCAGCGGCCTTCGCGTTCGGGGTGCTGTCCGAGTTCGACCACACGCAGGTCCGTTCGTCGAAATCCGCCGGATCGCTCCTCGAACACATCGATTTTCTATCGGGCGTGTCGGGCGGCGCTGTCACTGCCGCCTATTTCGGCCTCAAGGGGCGGGACGCGCTCATGGATTTTCGCGAGCGCTTCCTGATGCGCAATGCCGAGGAATCTCTCGCGGTAGGTTTCACCCCGACCAATGTGTATCGGGCTTATCAAGGCGGCGTCAATGACGCCCAGCATTTCCCGCGCTGGCTCGACGACAACCTGTTTCACGGAGCCACCTTCAATGACTTAGGCCCGCAGCGCCGCTCTCGGATTTGGATCAACGCGTCCGATATCTACAATCGCACCTCCTTCGTCTTCAGCGACGCCACGTTCGGCGCCATTTGCAGCGATCTCGGGTCCTACCCGATCGCGAGCGCGGTGGCGGCATCGGCCGCCATGCCGGTCGTGTTCGCTCCGGTGGTGCTGCAGACTTACCCGGACAGGTGCCAGTCCAAGATTCCCGCCTGGGTCGAGCGCGCCCAGCACAATCCCGCAACGCCGCCGCTCCTCAAGGAGTCCGCCGCCGCCATCACCAGCTACCGCGACGGTTCGGTGCCCTATATCAAGCTGCTCGATGGCGGTTTGGTCGATAATTACGGCCTGTCGGGATTTACCATCGCGCGCTTGTCCGCCGATACGCCCTATGCCCCGTTGAGCGCGCAACAAGCGATGAAGATCCGCCGCGTGCTGTTTCTGGTGATCGACGGCGGGCGCGGCCCCGCGGGCGACTGGGCGCGCACGGCGGAGGGGCCGAGCGGTCCGGAAATCGTGATGGCGGCCGCCGACACCGCGATCGATTCGAGCGTACGGTCGAGCTTCACGGCCTTCGACCGCACCATGTCGGAGTGGCGGGAGACGCTGGTGCGCTGGCGCTGCGGGCTGTCGGCGGCGGGCCGCACCCGCCGCGGGGAATCCGGCGATGCCGATTGCGGCGACCTCAAATTCTTCGTTGGGCGGGTCAATTTCGAAGACCTTGGGCATCAGCGCGCGTCCGAACTCAGCGCCGTACCGACGCGATTGAAGCTGGCGCCGGCGGATGTCGACATGGTGGTGACGGCCGGGCGCGACGCGCTGCGCGCCAATCCGACGTTTCGCGCCTTCCTGGCCAATCCATAGAGCGATCGGCCTTCTGCAACCCGGTCTCGACGAACCAGCACGCGACACCAGCCGCTCACGAGCCGCCGGCCGCCTTGTCAATGCGCCACGATTTTGCTCCAAACGCCATCGCGGTCGGTGGCCGGCCAGGGAGACGCGCGTGATTCCGTTCTTCGTTCAGATCAAATGCCACCTGGGGCGATCTTACGCGGTGGCCAACGCCATCGCGGACGCGGAGATCGCCTCCGAAATCTACTCGACCGCCGGCGAATTCGATCTGCTGGTCAAATTCTATGTCGAGCAGGGCACCGACATCGGACATTTCGTCAACGAAAAGGTGCAGACGGTGCCCGGAATCCAGGACACCCGTACCATCATCACCTTCAAGGCGTTTTGAATGCGAGACCTCGCGACGGGTGAATTGCCGCCCGCGCCATCAAAGGACGATGGTATCCATCATCGGCGTCGCAGGGCGTGCTTGCGGCGTGCCAGAGCCAGACGCTCGCGCCAGATCACGAACAGGCCCGAGGCGGCCACGATCACGGCGCCGGCATATACATACCAGGTCGGAATTTCCCCAAATAGCACATAGCCGAACAGGAACGCCCACAGCAGCGCCACATAGTCGAACGGCGCCACCAGGGATGCCGGCGCATGCCGGTAGCTTTCGGTCAGGAACAGATGGGACAAGCCGCCGAGCACGCCGATCGCGATCAGCGCGGCCAATTCGCGCGGATTCGGCAGGTTCCATCCGAACGGCAGCGAGGCGGCGCCGGCGAGCGTGCAGATGAGCGAAAAATAGAACACGATCGAGGCGGTCGATTCGCTCATCGTCAGCCGGCGGGTCTGGATCGTCGCCCCCGCATTGGTGAACGCGCCGGTGACGGCGCACGCCGCCCCGATGGTGCCGGCGGTAGACCCGGCCGCCATGAGCTCGGCGGCGTTGAGATAGGGCCACAGCATCACCACCACGCCGGCGAACCCGACCGCCACCGCGGACCAGCGGTAGATATGGACCGTCTCCTTGAGCACGAGCGCGGCAAGCGCGACGGTGATGAACGGGGTCGCGAAGGAGATCGCGGTGGCATCGACCAGCGGCAGCCGCGCCAGCGCGGCGAAATTGAGAAACATGCTGACGACCGCAATCAGGCCGCGGGTGACATGGCCGAACGGCCGGCGGGTTCGCAGCGCGGCGCCGAGTTCGCCCCGCCAGGCGAAGATGATCGTGACCGGAATGATCGCAAAGAAGCTGCGAAAGAACACGACTTGGCCGAGCGGTATGTCATCCCCCACATACCGCACCAACGCCGACATCATGGCGAACAGCAGCACCGAGATCGAGCTTGATCGAAATACCGAGGCGTAAATTCATCACCAAACGGCTTCAAAGATGAATGGCCACGGCGCGGCGCGGGTGCGCCGGCACGGGCTGGGGTTAAACGAACGATGTGAGCTTGCCACGGCCGGACACGCGAGAAAAGCCCGGACCCACACGCGATCCGTGGGGTCGGTCGCCGCGGGTCGGGAGGGCAAAAACCCGATCCCGGCCACGCAGCTTCGCCAGCCTGGTCGCTCGGATCAATCCAGCGGGCGGCCGGTTGCCTGGCTGAGCGCACGCCGCAGCCGCGGCGAATTCTGGCCCGTCACCGGCAGGTTGTGGTCGCGCTCGAACCGCTCGATGCCCTGCCGGGTCTCATCGTCGAAGCTGCCGCTGACCTTGATCGGCCCATAGCCGAATTCATTGAGCACGCGCTGCATCGCGCTGATCTGATGTGCCGGACCGAGCAAGTCCGCAATCGGGTCGGCGCGCATCGCGGTCGCCATCGGCTGGACCCGCGGTCGCGGCAATGGAACCGCTTCGAGCTTGAGCGCCGGAGCCGGCTCCGGCTTGGCGACAGCGGCGACCGGACGCGGCTTCGGCATCTGCGTCAGTTCGGCGGCCTCGCGGGAAACCACCGGCAGCGGGCGGATCGCAAAGATCGGCGACGGATGCGGTCCGGGCTGGTAATATAACGCATTGCTGATGATCGCCGCGATGGCCGCGGTCGCCGCGAAGGCGCAAAACATGTCGCCCGGATGCCGCCGTACCAGGCCGAACAGGCGCGGCATCCTTACCGGCAGCGCCACGCGATTATTCGCGCGCCGCTTCGGCTTCTTGCGATCGCGAGGAACTTCTTCACGCAACGCGTTTCACCTGGAGGTTCGAGATTTGGCGCCCGGCATCGGCGGCGCCACCCAAGAGCAACGACCAATGGCGGGGTACGACGGCAGGATCGCGCCACGCACACGGGATCGGCCCCGATGCCGCGCATGGTGGCAAAACATGCTTAATCGAACCATAACGGCGGCGTGCACCGCGTTTGATGCCCGGGAACTCTCCCTCTCCCCATCGTTCTTCACGATGGGGAGAGGGTCGGGGTGAGGGGCAGGTGCGCGCGCAGGCGGCTCGACCGAGCCCCTGCGGGCCGCTCGACCGCCCCCCGCGGCAGGCGGATTGGTCGGGCACGCGCAGGCGCGGCGGCGGGCGCCCCCTCTCCCCATCGTTCTTCACGATGGGGAGAGGGTTGGGGTGAGGGGCGGGTGCGCGCACAGGCCGCTCGACCGAGCCCCCTGCGGCAGGTGGGTTGGTCTTAGCGCCCTCACGGGCTTCTGCCCCTCACCCTAACCCTCTCCCCACGGCGTGAAGAACGCCGTGGGGAGAGGGGACGGCGCACCGGCGCGGGGAGGGACGCGGCAGCTGCGGCCGGGAGAGCATCGCAGCCGCTGCGGGAGAGCGGGTACGCGCGGCGCGGCGGCGTGCGCCCCCTCTCCCCATCGTTCTTCACGATGGGGAGAGGGTCGGGGTGAGGGGCGGGTGCGCGCACAGGCGGTTCGACCGCAGCCCCTGCGGCAGGCGGATTGGTCTCGGTGCCCTCACGGGCTTCTGCCCCTCACCCTAACCCTCTCCCCACGGCGTGAAGAACGCCGCGGGGAGAGGGGACGTGCGCACGGCGCGGGGCGGCTTGCGCTCCCTCTCCCCATCGTTCTTCACGATGGGGAGAGGGTCGGGGTGAGGGGCGGGTGCGCGCACAGGCGGTTCGACCGAGCCTTCAAACAAAACCCTTCAATTGGTCTCCCCCGCGATGAAGGCGATCAGTCCTTCAAGCACGCCACTGAGGTTTTCGTAGACATCGCCGTTGGTGATGCGGAAGATGCGATATCCGATCACACTCAGATACTCTGCCCGCTCGGCATCATGGGCCTGTTCTTCCGCGGTGCTGTGGGTTTCGCCGTCGATTTCCACGATGACCCGTTTCTCGCGGCAGGCGAAATCCGCAAAATAGGGTCCGATCGGGCATTGCCGGACGAACTTCAACCCGTGGAGCCGCCGGTTGCGTAGCGCCGACCAGAGCCGATCCTCCGCGGCGGTCGAACGCGACCGCAACGCCCGGGCACGATTGGTCAGCCATGGTTGCGGACCGCGCATGTTCGCTTGCCTCCTCGGGCGTCGTTTCCCATTCGCCGCGCCCTCACGTGCTCCTGCCCCTCACCCTAACCCTCTCCCCACGGCGTGAAGAACGCCGTGGGGAGAGGGGACGCGCAGGCGTGGCGGCTTGCGCCCCCTCTCCCCATCGTTCTTCACGATGGGGAGAGGGTCGGGGTGAGGGGCGGGTGCGCGCGCAGGCCGCTCGACCGAGCCTTCAAACAAAACCTTTCAATTGGTCTCCCCCGCGATGAAGGCGATCAGTCCTTCAAGCACGCCGGTGAGGTTTTCGTAGACATCGCCGTTGGTGATGCGGAAGATGCGATATCCGTTCACACTCAGATACTCTGCCCGCTCGGCATCATGGGCCTGTTCTTCCGCGGTGCTGTGGGTCTCGCCGTCGATTTCCACAATGACCCGTTTCTCGCGACAGGCGAAATCCGTAAAATACGGTCCGATCGGGCATTGCCGGACGAACTTCAACCCGTGGAGCCGCCGGTTGCGTAGCGCCGACCAGAGCCGATCCTCCGCGGCGGTCGAACGCGACCGCAACGCCCGGGCACGATTGGTGAGCCATGGTTGTGGACCGCGCATGTTCGCTTGCCTCCTCGGGCGTCGTTGCGCCTTTCGCCACGCCCTCACGGGCTTCTGCCCCTCACCCTACCCTCTCCCCACGGCGTGAAGAACGCCGCGGGGAGAGGGGACGTGCGCACCGGCGCGGCGGCTTGCGCCCCCTCTCCCCATCGTTCTTCACGATGGGGAGGGGGTCGGGGTGAGGGGCAGATGCGCGCGCAGGCCGCTCGACCGAAGCCCCTGCGGCAGGCGGATTGGTCTCGGTGCCCTCACGGGCTTCTGCCCCTCACCCTAACCCTCTCCCCACGGCGTGAAGAACGCCGTGGGGAGAGGGGATGCGCGCACAGGCCGCTCGACCGGCCCCCTGCGGCTGGCGGATTGGTCTTAGCGCCCTCACGGGCTACTGCCCCTCACCCTACCCTCTCCCCACGGCGTGAAGAACGCCGTGGGGAGAGGGGGACGTGCGCACCGGCGCGGCGGCTTGCGCCCCCTCTCCCCATCGTTCTTCACGATGGGGAGAGGGTCGGGGTGAGGGGCGGGTGCGCGCACAGGCCGCTCGACCGCCCCCCTGCGGCAGGTGGATTGGTCTTAGCGCCCTCCACGTGCTTCTGCCCCTCACCCTAACCCTCTCCCCACGGCGTGAAGAACGCCGTGGGGAGAGGGGACGTGCGCACCGGCGCGGAGAGACGGGAGGCGCGTCGCCCCCAGGAGAGAGGGCGCGCACCGGCGACGGCGGCTTGCGCCCCCCTCTCCCCATCGTTCTTCACGATGGGGAGAGGGTCGGGGTGAGGGGCGGGTGCGCGCACAGGCCGCTCGACCGAGCCCCTGCGGCAGGCGGATTGGTCTCGGGGCCCTCACGGGCTTCTGCCCCTCACCCTAACCCTCTCCCCACGGCGTGAAGAACGCCGCGGGGAGAGGGGACGCGCGCAGCCGAGCAGGCGGCGGCTTGCGCCCCCTCTCCCCATCGTTCTTCACGATGGGGAGAGGGTCGGGGTGAGGGGCGGGTGCGCGCGCAGGCCGCTCGACCGAGCCCCTGCGGCAGGTGGATTGGTCTTAGCGCCCTCACGGGCTTCTGCCCCTCACCCTAACCCTCTCCCCACGGCGTGAAGAACGCCGCGGGGAGAGGGGACGTGCGCACCGGCGCGGGGAGACGGGAGGCGCATCGCCAGGAGAGCGGGCACGCGCGGGGACGTGCGCGCCGGCAGGCGGCGGGCGACGCAAAAAACCCCCGGCGCGAACGCCGGGGGTTGGAAACGATGCGCGTGAGCCCGCGCGGATAGCCGAGGCCTATACATGGGCGCCCACGTGGTTCCGGCTCTCACCCTCACCCTGGCTGTCACCCTCGCCCTGGCTTTCACCCTCGCCCCGGCTCTGACCCTCGCCCTCGCTCTGACCCTCACTCCGGCTCTCACCCTCACCCTCGCCCTCACGGCGTGAAGAGCGCCGTGGGGCGAGGGGAGCCTCTGCCTACCTGCCTATACCTGCACCTGCCTATGCCTGGCGCCGGCTGACCGTGCGGCGCCGGCTCAATACAGGAAGTTGCGCTGGAAGCGGAACGCTGCGGCGAGCGCGTTCTCGTTGGTGATGTTGTAAGTGCCGGCCCCGCGCTGATAGGTCGATGGCAAGAACTGCGTGCCATAGGCCGGGAGGTTCGCCTGACCCTGGAATGCGGTGTTGACGTGGTAGAGGCCCACATCGAAGCCGACATCCACATCCGGCACCGGGTTCCACATGGTGCGGGTACCGAATTGCGTCATGCTGGCGTTGGGGTTGCAGTTCGTCACGCCGCCCGTGAAGGTACCGCCGTATGCCGTATTCGGGAAGGTGAAGCCGACCGGATTGGTGGTGCCGGTTCCGTTCGGGCAGATCATGGCCTTGCCTTCGGTGCCGTAGTCGATCCCTTCCGCGCCGAAATAGACCGACGTGCGCCATTTCGGGTTCCAGATATGCTCGTAGTAGCCGTTGACGCTCCACACATTGGTGAGCGCGACGCTGGTGCCGTTGTTGTAGATACCGTCCACAATGTAGCCCAAAGCGACGTTGTTGCCGCCCTGGAACAGCGCCATGGCGCCCCAGTTGGAGGTGGCGTAGCCGGCGGCGCCGTGTGCAAACACGCCCTGGGCGCCCATCGAGTCGCCGCGCAGGCCGAACACGTTGGTCAGCGTGAAGGCCGGGGATATGGCGTAGCCTTCCACCTGGTGGGGATGCCCCGTCGTCGTCAGCGCCGGGTTGGGGCAGACCGCCGACACACCGTTGACCGCAAGGCCGGTGGTCTGGGTTACCGAGATGCTGTTGGTTCCGCAGGTGCCATAATTGCCGCCGCTGGCATCATGCAGCGCCATGGAGAGGCCGGCAAAGCCCCACTGCTGGTCGAGCCGGATGTTCAGGATCGAATCGGGAAGATTCAGGCCGGAGACGTTGGTCGCCACGTAGCCGAGGCCGAACGCGTCCTGATAGTTGCTGGCGGCGGGCGGCGAGGCGGAGAATGTGCCACCGTTGACGCATGCCGTACCCGTGGGACAGCTGAAGGTGCCGGCGAGGTTGGTCGTGGACCTGCCGTGGCCGCCGGTGCCGTAGCCGGGATCTTCGAGCGAATAGCTCGCCGACCAGCCGTTGCCGAACTCGTAGGTATAGGCCAGGCCGACGATGCCGTTCGGCGACGAATCGCCGTTCATGCGCTGCGACAGCAGCGAGTAGGCGCCGGTGAACACCATGTCGAAGAACGACCGCATGCGGCCCGCCGTGAACCCGGCAAACTGCAGGAAGGCGCGGGTCACGTAAATCGAGCTTGGCGCCGATACGTTGGAGTTCAGGCCGGGTGCCGCGAAACCGCCGGTTTGAATCTGGGATCCCACATCGATATAGGAGCGCAGGGTGCCATATTCGGTCTGCGTCCGCATATCGAAGCTGACGTCGTTGCGGTTGCGGAAGGCGAAGTTATTGGTGAGCACGGTGTTGGCACCGCCGCCATCCTGCGCGGCGCCGCCGCCGAAGAACCCGGTCGGGCCGCCGCCGCCGCCCGCGCCCTCGAAGAAGTCGACCTTGGTGTAGGCACCGATCTTGATGCAGGTATCGGTGCCGGGAACGTACCAGAAGCCCGCGCCGTACAGATCGCACACCTTCACATATTGCACCGGCGCCGATTTCGTCGGTAGATCCGCTGCATGGGCCGACGCCACGGCGAACACGCCGGCCGCCGAACCCAACATAACTCGTTTTACCGTCCCCATTTCCCCCTCCGCAAGGTCCCTGACCCATGTGTCGCAGACGTTTCGGTTTCCCGGACCCCCCCGGCACGACCATCTGCATCGCCAGTAACTCTATTCAGTTCCCGGCGGTTGACAATCGCCACGTGGGTCTCCAGCGGAATGGAGAGATGCATTGCCTCCTTACTGTTGCGGAAAGGCACCAAAATTGTTGCGCTAATGTCACTTATGCGACACCGCCATCTCCTTTCTCAACTTTTACGCGCAAAACCCTTGCGGCCGGGGCGTTAAGAATCGCCTGAGTTGAGCCTCGATCGTGTGTCCTGCGCAGGGGAAAAGAGCATGCGGAATACCCTTCTCCAGTAACGCAGGAATGATTGTGCCGGCCCGGCGAACTCCGATGGTACCGTCACCGCCCAGCCAAGCGGGGCGGGGCGATGACGGTACGCCACAGGAGACTCAATACAGGAAGTTGCGCTGGAAGCGGAACGCCGCGGCGAGCGCGTTCATGTTGGTGATGTTGTAAGTGCCGGCCGCGCGCTGATAGGTCGATGGCAAGAACTGCGTTCCATAGGCCGGCAGGTTCGCCTGACCCTGGAATGCGGTGTTGACGTGGTACATGCCCACATCGAAGCCGACATCCACATCCGGCACCGGGTTCCACATGGTGCGGGTCCCGAATTGCGTCATGCTGGTATTGGGGTTGCAGTTCGTCACGCCGCCCGTGAAGGCACCGCCGTAGGCCGTATTCGGGAAGGTGAAGCCGACCGGATTGGCGGTGCCGGTTCCGTTCGGGCAGATCAGGGCCTTGCCTGTGCTGCCGAAGTCCTCCCCTTCCGCACCGAAATAGACCGACGTGCGCCATTTCGGGTTCCAGATATGCTCGTAGTAGCCGTTGACGCTCCACACATTGGTGAGCGCGACGCTGGTGCCGGGGCCGTAAATACCGTCCACGATCCAGCCCAAGGCGACGTTGTTACCGCCCTGGTACAGCGCCATGGCACCCCAGTTGGAGGTGGCGTAGCCGGCGGCGCCATGCGCCCACACGCCTTGGGCACCCATCGAGTCGCCGCGCAGGCCGAACACGTTGGTCAGCGTGAAGGCCGGGGATATGGCGTAGCCTTCCGCCTGGGCCGGATGCCCCGAAGTCGTCAGCGCCGGGTTGGGGCAGACCGCCGACACACCGTTGACCGCAAGGCCGGTGGTCTGGGTTACCGAGATGCTGTTGGTTCCGCAGGTGCCATAATTGCCGCCGCTGGCATCATGCAGCGCCAAGGAGAGGCCGGCAAAACCCCACTGCTGGTCGAGCCGGATGTTCAGGATCGAATCGGGAAGATTCAGGCCGGCGACGTTGGTCGCCACATAGCCGAGGCCGAACGCGTCCTGATAGTTGCTGGCGGCGGGCGGCGAGGCGGAGAATGTGCCCCCGTTGACGCATGCGGTGCCCGTGGGACAGTTGAAGGTGCCGGCGAGGTTGGTGGTAGACTTGCCGTGGCCGCCGGTGCCGTAGCCGGGATCTTCGAGCGAGAAGCTTGCCGACCAGCCGCTGCCGAACTCGTAGGTATAGGCCAGGCCGACGATGCCGTTCGGCGACGAATTGCCGTTCATGCGCTGCGACAGCAGCGAGTAGGCGCCGGTGAACACCATGTCGAAGAACGACCGCATGCGGCCCGCCGTAAACCCGGCAAACTGCAGGAAGGCGCGGGTTACGTAAATCGAGCTTGTCGCCGATACGTTGGCGTTCAGGCCGGGCGCCGCGAAACCGCTGTTATTCATCGTGGAACCGACGTCGATATAGGAGCGCAGGGTGCCGTATTCGGTCTGCGTCCGCATATCGAAGCTGATGTCGTTGCGGTTGCGGAAGGCGAAGTTATTGGTGAGGACGGTGTTGGCACCGCCGCCATCCTGGGCGGCGCCGCCGCCGAAGAACCCGGTCGGGCCGCCGCCACCCCCCGCGCCCTCGAAGAAGTTGACCTTGGTGTAGGCACCGATCTTGATGCAGGTATCGGTGCCGGGAACGTACCAGAAGCCGGCGCCATAAAGATCGCATACCTTGACGTATTGCACCGGTGCAGCCTTGGCCGGTAGGTCAGCGGCCTGAGCGGCACCGACTGCGAACAGTCCGGCCGCCGAACATAACAACCCACGGTTTACTATTTTCATTTTCCCCCTCCATCCTGGACGTTTAGCCAGAAAGCCCCGTTCCATCGCGAGAAAGTGTATGAAGCCGTCGATCCGCTGGCAATCGCGAACTGCAATCTGTGGCAAGAAAGTCTGCATGCTGTTGCGGAAAACGCACACCTTTGGCTTGACACCAGGCAAAGTTCAGCTATTCTGGGCGATTTTTTACGATCGCTCAGTCAAAATGACACCGTCCGCCGCACTGCCCCCCAGCGCGCCGGTATAAACTCCACATAACTTTAGAAATGGGGCATGAGCGTGAAAGATACGTGAAATAGATCTCTTTTTTATTGATTGTTTATGCGTGCCTTTACGATCAAAGGTTAAATTCTTCCTCATATTACCATTTATGGCCAAACTCAGTGCGCGCACAGCCGTCGGCGTCGATGTAGCCAAGCTCGGACTGGATGTAGTTTGTCTGTCGAACAACCCACGAGACCCATACCGGCCGCGTGCGCATGCCGACGGTCGGCGCTGACAGTGGTGAAGGGGGGAAATGCCGGTGATCGAGGCGCGACTCTTGGACCGGATTTCGATCGGGTCGAATCACCCGCTCGGGCGTCATGCCCGCGCTTGTCGTCGCTTGTCGCGGGCATCGACGTTTTGCTCGCGACGGCTCTGCAAGGAAGACGTGGATGGCCGGGACAAGCCCGGCCATGACTCGGAGTGTTCGGATAAGACCGGGGTTGGGTCTAGACCGGATTTCGATCGGGTCGAATCACCCTCTCGGCGTCATGCCCGCGCTTGTCGCGGGCATCCACGTTTTGCTTGCGGCGGTTCTGCAAGGAAGACGTGGATATGACCGGGATTGAAACCCGGCGCCGCCGAACGGGGCGCCGGGGCAGTTATCGTCGGTTCGCCTCGCGACCTCAATTCGCCAGCGGATCCGGGCGCATCTGCACCTTATACAGCTTCGGCGAATTTTGCGTGCCGCCCTCGTTGTGGAACGGGGCGCGGCTGCCGAACGTGGTCCAGATGCCCTTGCCCTTCCAGCCGGCATTCGGATCGTCGATGCGGCCATCGACGTTTTTGGAGAAGAAGCCCAGCGGATACGGCACCCGCAAGGTGACAAATTTACCGTCCACGATGGCGGTCAGCGACTCGCCGCCATTGGTCGAAGCGATCGGCACGTCCTTGCCGAGGCCGAGGGTGTTTTCGCGGTTGACCCAGATGTAATAGGCGTGCTCGGCGCTGCCCTTGTCGGAGACGCCCTGGAACTGCGGCCCCGGGAACTTGTACAGCGTCCAGCCTTCCGGGCACATCTTGCCGGTGATGGCTTCCGGGCCCTTGATCTCGCGCGTGCACTTCTTGCGGTCGAAACTCGCCATGTGGCCGCTCGAGAGCACCGTCCACACCACGCCGGTGCTGGTGAGATCGATGCCGCGCGAGCCGTAGCCTTCATCGGGGGGCAGGAACAGTTCGGCGAGCGCGGTCTCGGCTGGGTTGGCGCCGGGGATCAGGCGGATGATGTAGCCCGGCTGGTCGAGCCGCGAGAAGCCAACGTCCATCGACTGGCCCCAGATAGTGTCGTTCAACCGGGCTCGGCTGCACGCCGTAGAACGCCGCCATCACCCGCTTGTCCTTGGCGGGATCGAGCGGCTGGTTGGCCTCCGCATAGGCGTCGCGCTTGCCGTTGCCGTTGGTGTCGACGATGATCGGCGTCCAGCCTTGCGACTTCACCTCGTCGCCGGTCTCCAGATACATCTTTGTGTTGAGCCAGCCGACCACGCCGCTCGCCGGCCCGCCGGCGCTCGTCCACAGCGTGTTGTTGGCGTCATGGGCGAAGTTGAGATGCTGCGTGGAGTAGCAGGTGTCGATCAGCGACCACTTCTTGGTTTTTGGATCATAGACCGACAGCTGGCGCTGGGAGATGTCCAGCGGCGCCACCTTGGCGGAGGGGAAATCCGAGCCCTTCTTGCAGAAGGCCGGGTTTTCGTCCGGCCGGATCTTGGCCGTGAACCACACCCGCCCGTCATTATCGATCATCGGGTTGTGGATGCTGGTGTGGCTGTCCCAGATCGGCTCGTCGCCCCAATAGATCGAAGGGCCGGCGGTGTTGGTCTTGGTCGAGGGCGTCTGCGGGTCGCGGAACGGGTGCTTGATGGTGGAGAAGGTGTTGGTGTTCGGATCGATCACCGGCACCAGGTCGGAGCTTTCCTCCGGCGACCCGTAAATCGGGCCGTTGGCATTGATCCGCTGGTTGTACTTGCCGCTGGCGATGGCGTCGTGGAGGTACATGCCTTTGACGCCCCAGTCCCACATCGTGATCACGACGTTGCGTTCGATCCCCTGCGGCCGCGTCGGCTTGGCGGACGGCAACTCGCCGGCGGCGATGCGGTCGGTCCAGTCGGCATAAAGATCGATGCCCTTGGCCGGCCCAAGCCTTGCGATCGCGACCGCCATGTTGGTCATGGCCTGGCCGGATTGGATGCGGCGCTCCCAGGCCTCGCGCGAATCCTTGAACTGGCCGAGTGCCGGCGAAATGGTGCGCACACCCTTGGAGCCGAACGCATGGCACGACTGGCAGGAATTTTTGATCGTATCGATCCAGGCGCCCTGCGACTTCACGAAGGGCGGGATGCCGTTGCCCTGCGGTCCGGTGCCGGGAAACTCGCTCGCCGCCGGAATTTTCAGCATCGAGTACCAGTACATGCCGGGATAGTATTCCGCGGCCGCGGCCGGCGTCGGTGCCGGGGTGGCGGTGAGGTTCAGGAGCTTGCCGGGCGCCGTCGTCTCCTTGGGCGAATCGACCAATCCGTATCCGCGCACCCAGACGGTGTAGTTTGCCTTCGGGAGGTCGGGGATTACGTAGCGGCCTTGCGCATCCGTCACCACGATCTTGGCGAACTTGGTCGGCAGGTCATTGGTTTCCGCAATGACCCAGACGCCGGCTTCCGGCCCGTTCGGCCCGGTGACGACGCCGCCGATATCGTCGCTGTCGATCACGACGGCGGCGGTCTGCGCCCGCACCGGCGACGGCGCGAGGACTGTCAGCGCCGACAGGGCCGCCACGGCCACGCTGAGGTATAACGCATGCTTCGATTTCATCGGTTTCGCTCCTGTGGTGCAAATCCTCGCCGGGGTACGAGGCTCGCTTGCGAGCGCTTTAGCAAATTTCGCATCGCCCGGTAAGCGCTGCGATCGGCAGATCCGGTTATCAATCCACCCGCATGGCGCCCATTCATGGAAGCTCACCCCAGCATTTCGCCGATCGCTTGTCTGAGCGCCGATTTGCCAGCCGCACCAAGCATGCCTAAAGGGCGGTCGATGAGCACGCGCTCAATGGTCGCAAACACCGGCTTGACGGCGGAAGGTTTGAGCAGACCCGCGGATTGCCAATCTTCAATCCAAACTTCGCCGAGCTCTGGGCTCGGCCGAAGTTTGGAGGTGATCGCCATGATCACCACGTCGGGCCTCGCGGTGTTGTAGGCCAGATTGCTGACAACGACGGCAGGGCGCCTCTTCGCGTCGGTTTGGTTGGTGAAAGGGAAACGCACCAATACAATGGCGCCGAACTCAAAGGGCATCGTAAGCGGCATCGTCCGGATTGTCCCAAATGGCCGCGAAGGCCGGTTCGCTCGCGGCCATGACGCCGCGAACGCATGTGCGCTCGCGCTCACGCAGACTGATGAAATCCACGAAATCCTCGATCTCGACGATCCGCTCTACCGGAAGCGCCGCGATCTTATCGATGAGCTTCTTGGTGATCGCGTTCATTGAGTTTCCTTCAAAGGCAGGGCTTCGGCATAAAACCAAAAGCCCGCCCGCACAACCGACGCGTCACGGGCATCGTGCCGCGCCTCACCCGCGCCAATTCATCCGATAAAGCGGCGCGCCGCGCGCATTGACTTCCTCGCCGCTGACCGTGAATCCCTGCTTTTTATAAAAGCGGATCGCGCGGGCATTGTCGCAATTCACCAGCAATTCGAGGCCGGCGGGCGATATCTGCCTGGCGGCATCGATGAGCGCGGCGGCGACCGGCGTTCCCCAGGCTTCCGGCGCCACCACGATCTGATCGAGATAGCCGTTGCGCGGATCGACCGTGACGAAGCCGGCGATATCGCCAAGCGCGAGGCCGGCCGCCGCTCCGGCATTCTCGATCACCATGATGGTGCAGGCCGGCACCAATTCGCTGCGCCAGCGTTCGCGCCACCAGGGGAGCCGGGCCGTGAAGTCGATCCGCGGATAGGCAAGCTGCCAGGTGCGCCGCCACAATTCGATGGCCGCCGCCTCGTCGCCGGCCACATAGGGCCGCAATGTAAAGCCGTGGAGGTTCACCGCTCGGTCAGCTTCAGTTCGATGCGGCGATTGCGGCGGAAGGCATCCTCATTGCGTTCGCTATCGAGCGGCTGAAATTCCCCGAAGCCGGCCGCCACCAGCCGCTGCGGGGACACGCCCTTGGCGATGAGATATTGTACCACCGAAATCGCGCGGGCCGCCGACAGCGCCCAATTGGAGGGAAACGGCGCGTTCTGGATCGGCCGCACGTCGGTATGGCCATCGACGCGAAGCACCCAGGGGACGGCGGCGGGAATCTGCTTGTCGAGGTCGAGCAGCGCGACCGCGAGCTTGTCGAGTTCGCCGCGCCCGCCCGCATTGAGCGTCGCCTGCCCGCTGTCGAAGAACACTTCCGATTGGAACACGAAGCGGTCGCCCACGACCCGGATATCGGGCCGGTTGCCGAGAATTTCCCGCAATTTGCCGAAAAAGTCGGACCGGTACCTGGATAATTCCTGCACCCGCTGGGCGAGTGCCACATTGAGCCGCTGCCCGAGTTCGGCGATGCGGCCTTGGGAGTCCCGGTCCTTCTTCTCCGCAGCTTCGAGCGTCTGTTCCAGCGCCGCCAACTGATTGCGCAAGGCCACGATCTGCTGATTGAGCACCTCCACCTGGGCCAGCGCCCGCGCGCTTATGGTCCGCTCGGCATCGAGAGCCCCGGTGAGCGCGCTGATCCGGCTCTCCGGTTGCGCCAGCGCGTCCCGGGCGGCGTTGGCGCCGCTGCCCTCGGCGGCGGCCTTGAGCCGATCCCGTTCGCTCTCCACGCCCGACAGGTTCGCCCGCAACCGCGCAATCTCGTCTTCCAGCTCGACCTTGCCGGTCTTCTCCAGCGACAGCAACTCGGTGAGCTGCGAAATCTGCGCATTGAGGCGCAGCAGCGCCGTGTCCTTACCGGCCACTTCCTGCGAGAGATAGAATTGCACCACCACGAACACCGAGAGCAAAAAGATGATCCCGAGCACCAGCGTCGACAGGGCGTCGACGAAACCGGGCCAGTAATCGACACTGCGTTCGCGCCGGCTCCGACTGCGGGCCATGGGGCTACTCCCGGCGGGCCGGCGCGTGGGCGATGATTTCCAGCAATCGCCGGATCTCGCGATGCTGAACCGCCTGGGCATCGACCCATTCGCGAATCAGCTGCTGCTCGCCGCGCATATGATGGATGAGCCCCTCGATGGCTTCCGCAAGATTCGCCATGGCCCCGGTCCCGGTATTGCCGGGTCCGCCACCCGCCAGAGCGGCGCTGAGCCGATCGATCGCGGTATGAAGCTCGGCGGTCGATGCCGCCGACGACAGCGACGCGGACGGGTCACCCACCAGGTCCCGCACCGTGGTGGCGAGCCAATCCTCCACGCCGGTGTAGAAGCGATTCTGCGCCTGCCCGGTCTGTAGATCGAGAAAACCCAGCACCAGCGATCCGGCAAGGCCGAAGAGCGAGGAGGAGAACGAAATTCCCATGCCGGCGAGCGGCGCCGCCAAGCCTTCCTTGAGGGAATCGAACATCGCACTGGCTTCGCCGCCGACCTGCAGCCCTTTGATGACGTTGCCGACCGAACCGACGGTCTCGATCAACCCCCAGAAGGTGCCAAGCAGACCGAGAAACACCAACAGCCCGGTCATGTAGCGCGACATGTCGCGCGCCTCGTCGAGCCTGGCCGCGATCGAATCCAGAATGCCCTGCATGGCCTGCGGCGAGATCGGCATGCGGCCGGCCCCGTCGCCGAGCATCGCCGCCATCGGGGCGAGCAATACCGGCTGCCGTTCGGCCGCAAGGCCCGGGTCGGCCAGGCGATAGCCGTTGACCCAATCGATCTCGGGAAACAACCGGATGACCTGCAGGAACGCCAGCAGGATGCCGATCAGCAGCACCCCGACGATGAGGGCGTTCAGTCCCGGATTGGCGAGAAACGCGGCCCAGATTTGCCGGCTGAGGATGACGACGATCAGCGCCCCGATGATGAGAAATACCGACATGCGCAGCAGATAGATGCGCGGAGATGGTACTTTGAACGAATCGATGTCGTAGTTTTGCCGAAGCATGAAAAACCTGCTGGAGGGCGTCAGCCGATCGACAATATGGCACAGCTCGCCGTAAAAATATGCTCACAAGAACGACGAAGGCGGCGTCAAGGCAACACCGGATCAGCGACCGGCGGGGCCGCCCGCGCGCCTTTGAGCAGTCCGAGCAGTTCCTTGTGCAGGGTCGCGTTGCCGGCGATGATCTGGCGCTTATCGAAGATCGCATCGCCGTCATCGAGATCGGTCGCATAGCCGCCGGCTTCTCGTACCATCAAAATACCTGCGGCCATGTCCCAGGGGGCCAGTTCGCGCTCCCAGAAAACGTCGAATCGCCCGGCGGCCACCCAGGCCAGATCGAGCGCGGCAGCGCCGAACCGGCGCAGGCCGGCGACGCGCTCCTGAACGGCGGCGATTTCGCGGCGGAACAGCGCGGTGTCGCCGCGGCCCGACATGCGGAAGACCGCACGCCACCACGGCCTCCGACATATGCCGCCGGCCGGCGACCCGCAGCCGCTGTTCGTTCAAGAATGCGCCTTTGCCGCGCTCGGCGGTGAATAGCTCCTCATTGGCGGGATTGTAGATCACGCCGGCGACGATCACGCCCTCGCGCTCCAGCGCAATCGAGATGGCGAACTGCGGAATGCCGTGCAGGAAGTTGGTGGTGCCGTCGAGCGGATCCACGATCCAGCGATGGGTTTTGTCGTCGCCTTCCCGGATCCCGCCCTCCTCGCCCAGGAAACTATAGCCGGGCCGCGCGCGGCTCAGTTCGGCGAGCAGAATTTCCTCGGTGCGGCGGTCGGCAGCGGTGACGAAATTGGCCGGTCCTTTCAACGAGACCTGCAGGTGCTCGATCTCGCCGAAGTCGCGCTTGAGGCTCCGCCCGGCCTTGCGGGCCGCGGCGGTCATGACATTGAGCAGTGCGGAACGGAGCATGAATCGGTATTTTCCAGGATAGGCCAGGTGTAAAGTTCAGCAGCGGAGAACGGTATGCCCGGCGGGAGCATCACAGCGGCGATCGATTGACGTGAGGCCGGCCGCCCAGCCAACGAGCCCGCCCCGAACCGTCGCCGACATGTGTCCACGGGGCCGCGCGCCGTCAAGGCCACCAGGATGGGCCAGGGGTAGCGCTCGGCCCGCGATAGATCAGGATCGCGTCGCGGTCAGCCCCAGCAACCACGGCTGCGCCGCGCGCTGGGCGGCCGCGCGGACTTCCGGCGTCTGCTCCGCGGCGAAGCGATCGAGCGACGGGTCGCCATTGCCGCCCGCCTTGGCGATGAGATGCCACTTGATGGCTTCCGTCGGATTGGCCGGGGTGCCGCGGCCGGCGGCAAGAATGTGGGCCAGGCGATTCTGCGCGATCGGGCTGCCATGCAGGGCGGCCTTGCGAAACAGCGCCGCCGCCTGCGCTTCGTCCTTGGCAACGCCGGAGCCGTTGAACAGCGCGATCGCATATTCGGTCTCGGCATCCGGGTGCTGTGCGAGCGCGGCAGCGCCCAACAGCCGCGCGGCTTCGGCGAGATCCTTCGCGACGCCCTTGCCTTCCTTGTAAAGACTCGCCAGCGCGTATTGTGCGTCCGGGTTGCCTTGATCGGCGGCGGACCTAAATAGCTCGGCGGCGCGAGCCAGATCCTGGGGAAACTGCTGGCCTTCCAGATACAGCAGGCCAAGATCATAGGCTGCCGCCGGGTGCCCGAGCTTGGCCGCGGCGGCAAACAGCCGCGCCGCCTCATCGCGATCATGCAGGCCGGCGCGGCCCGCGATGTGGAACAGCGCAAGCGCGAACATGGCATCGGCGTCGCTGCGCTCCGCAGCTTTATAATACCACTCCGCGGCTTTCGCATCATCGGCGGGAATGCCGAGTCCGGCGGAATAGAGTTCTCCCAGCAGCGTCATGGCATGCGGATCGCCCTTTTCCTCGGCTCGCCGCATGGCTTCCTCGAATGCGGTGAGGAAATAGCCGCGCTGGTAGGCACCAAAGGCCAGGTCCGGCTCGGGCGCGGCCGTGGGAGCGGATTTCTCGGCGGAAGCTGGCGGCCGCTTCGGCCGCCGCGGCGGCAACGGTGCAACGAAAGCCCTGCCGGCCGAAGGGCTCGTGTCGGTCTTCGCCTGGGCGTGCACGCGATCCACCGATCCGCCCCCGGCCAGGAGCGCCAACGCGGCAATTCCAACGACGCAATCGCGAATCATAATATCGCCGGCTCCGAGCCCGCCAGTCGTGCCGCAACGGCGGCAGCGGCCGCCACGGCGCCGCGCGGATCGGTGAACAGGGCATCTCCCACTGCCACGAAATCGGCGCCCGCCGCAGCCAGCGCGGTAATATCTCCCAACTCGCGCGCATAGGCAACGCACGGAATTTCGAACAATTCCGCCCACCAGCCGACCCGCTCGGCCAGGGCTTCGCGCGAAGGCCAGCGGTCGCCATCGGGCTCGCCGAACATAACGTAATCGGCGCCCGCCTCCGCGGCCATCATCGCGTCGTGGCGGCTATGCAGCTGGCCCGCGCCTGCGATACGGCCAGGCTTGAGCCCCGAAACCGCCGCCTTTAGCGCGTCGGGGCCGGCAAGATGCGCACCGTCGGCCCCGGCACGCGCCACGAGATCGGGGCGCCCCGCGACCAGCAACGCAGCCCCGGCGTTCTGAACACCGGGCGCGACAGCCTTGATCAGATTGATCAGGCCGCGCTCATCCACGTTCGCCGGTAGCTGCAACATAACAGCCGCGACGTCCGTGACCCGTAAGACCTGCGCCAGCGTGTCTGCAAGCGTCGCCCCATCGTCGGCCAGGGGCGCAACGAGATAAAGACGAGGAGGCAATCTGGAATGTGAAGGAGGACTCATCAGACCGACGACGATGTGCCTTTCAGGCGGTGAACACCATGATTCGGATAGCGGAATGCCTCTGCGACACCGCCGTCTCTCACGTGCCACAATAACAAATGATTGCCGATTTGGTTAACAATGCGTTGATCCGTCGCATTTTTCCGCCAGACGACCGGAGCCGGCTTCTTCACGCTCCCCAGACGGAAGACCGGGGCCGCACGCAGCGCGGTGGCGGAGAAGGAAGCCTCGGCGGAAGGCTGGCGCATCAGGCTTGACTTGGATTGGCCCTTTGGGGTGACTGCCGCCCCGGCGCAGTACGCGCAAGCCGTAGGGCCTCCGCTTTCCACCGCCCGACATGCCGCCAGCGACCGGAGCGATCATGACCGCCGCCGTCCAGGATCTGCTTGCAACCCTCGACCTCGAACCGATCGAGGTGAACCTGTTTCGCGGACGCTCGCCGCAAACCGGATGGCAGCGCGTGTTCGGCGGCCAGGTCATCGGCCAGGCGCTGGTGGCTGCCTGCCGCACGGTGGACGCGGTCGCGGAGCGGCCGCCGCATTCGCTGCATGCCTATTTCCTGCTGGGCGGCGATCCCAAAGTTCCGATCATCTATGAAGTGGACCGCATTCGCGACGGCCGCAGCTTTGCGACCCGGCGGGTGGTGGCAATTCAGCATGGCCATGCGATCTTCTCCATGTCGGTGTCGTTCCACGTCGCCGAGCCGGGCCTCACCCATCAGGCGCCAATGCCCGACGTGCCGGCGCCTGAGCAGTTGCCGAGCGACAGCGAGATCAGGCAGCAGATACTGCCGCTGATGCCAGATGCGGTGCGGCGCTATTACGAGCGCGAGCGGCCGATCGAATTGCGTCCAGTCGAATTCGAACGCTATCGCGGCAAGACTTACCCGGATGGACGCTTCAACGTTTGGATTCGCACCACCGGTCCGTTGCCGGACGCCGCCGCGATCCATCAATGCGTCCTTGCCTACGCATCGGATTTAATGCTGCTCGACGCCGCCTTGATCCCCCATGGCCGGTCCGTGTTCGAGAAAACCATCATGGCGGCGAGCCTCGACCACGCGCTGTGGTTCCATCGGCCGTTTCGCGCGGACGACTGGCTGCTCTATGCCCAGGACAGTCCCAACGCGTCGGGCGCGCGTGGTTTTTCTCGCGGTTTGATCTTCACCCGGGACGGCATCCTGGTGGCGTCGGTCGCTCAGGAAGGCTTGGTTCGCGAACGCTGGTAATTCGCGGTCCTCCGCGCAAGCTGCTGCGATGGAAGGCAACCGCTGCGTCTGTGGGCAGTGTCGGCACGAGGATCGAGGCGGCATGTTTTTCTTTGCCGTAATTTACGGCATCTGACATATGTTTAGCCGTTGCCGCCGAGCCCGGGCTCCGGCCGGCGAGACTTGCGGTATCCATAAGGCGCCGCGCAAGGGGGCGTGGATGAAACTCATCATCGCGATCATCAAGCCGTTCAAGCTGGACGAAGTCCGCCAGGCGCTGACCTCGCTTGGCGTGGCCGGGATGACGGTATCGGAAGTCAAAGGCTATGGGCGCCAGAAGGGGCACACGGAAATCTACCGGGGGGCAGAATATACGGTTAATTTTCTGCCCAAGCTGCGCCTCGAGATTGCAGTGCCTGCCGATCGGGTCGATCGGGCCATTGAAGCGATCGCGGCCGGGGCACGAACCGGCCAAATCGGCGACGGCAAAATCTTCGTGACCACGCTTGATCACGCCGTGCGCATCCGCACCGGCGAGACCGACAGCGACGCGCTTTAAACATCCGTAAAATAGGGGGAAACGTCATGACACCGGTGTCATGCCGCGCGCTTGCGCGTGCAGTTGCCGTCGCGTTTGCAATTGCCGGCGCGACGCCGGCCTTCGCCCAAGATGCCAAGATCAGCACCAAGATCGACGGCGCCGATACGGCCTGGATGATCGTGGCGACCGCGATCGTCCTGATGATGACCATCCCGGGTCTGGCGCTGTTCTATTCCGGCATGGTGCGCAAGAAGAACGTCCTGGCCACCATGGCGCAGAGCCTCGCCGCAACGGCGCTGGTGTCCATTCTGTGGGTAGCGTTCGGCTACAGCTTGGCCTTTACCGGCGACGGCGCGTGGATCGGGGCGACCGACCGGCTGTTTTTGCGCGGCATGGGGATGGACGCGATCAGCCCGCTCGCGGGGACGATCCCGGAAGCGCTGTTCATGCTCTACCAGATGACCTTTGCCATCATCACGGTCGCTCTGGTGGTCGGCTCGGTCGCGGACCGGCTGCGGTTTTCCGCCTTCATGCTGTTCTCCACTTTGTGGCTCGCCGTCGTCTATGTGCCGATCGCCCACTGGGTTTGGGGCGGCGGATTCCTCGGCAGCGCCGGGTTGCTCGACTTTGCGGGCGGCACCGTGGTGCATATCAATGCCGGCATCGCAGGGCTGGTGGCAGCGCTGATTTTGGGACCCCGGCGCGGCTACGGGTCAGATAATCTGGCCCCGTTCGACCTGTCGATGGCGGTGGTCGGCACCGGCCTGTTATGGGTCGGCTGGTTCGGCTTCAACGGCGGATCGGCACTGGGGGCGAATTCCCGCGCCGTGATGGCGATTACCGCCACGCATCTGGCCGCCTGCGCCGGCGCGCTGACCTGGATGGCGATCGAGTGGGGGGGCCGCGGCAAGCCGTCAGTGCTGGGAATGATCTCGGGTGCCGTCGCCGGCCTCGGCACCATCACGCCGGCGTCGGGTTTCGTGCTGCCATGGCACGGGATCGTGATCGGGGTGGTGGCTGGCGCCGTTTGTTTCTACGCCTGCACCGCGCTCAAATCGCGCTTCAAGTACGACGATTCGCTGGACGTGTTCGGCGTCCATGGGATCGGCGGGATTACCGGGACACTGCTGTGCGGTGTGTTCGCGACCGCTGCAGTGTCGATCTCGCCGGAGGTCCCCGCCGGTTATGCGGGTTTGCTTGAGGGCAATGGCGGCCAAGTTTTGACGCAGCTTTACGGGATTGCCGTCACCATTGCGTGGTCCGGAGTGGTCACCGCGGTCCTGTTGAAACTGGTCGCGCTGCTGGTGCCGCTGCGCGTATCCAAGGAAGCCGAGATGGAAGGCCTCGATATCTCGCTTCATGGCGAGGCACTGCAGTAGGGAGAGTGCTCCAATCGGAACAAATGGCGGGATTGCTGACCATTTATTAGTCATTCAATTTCACCCAACGGACCTCTGCCCAATTTCCAATCAGGGCACAGCGATCAGCTGAGAGCAGGCGGCCCATTACGCCGCCGCTCCGGCCAAAAATCCCTCTCCTCGGCGTTATCGCGGCAGGCGCAACCCAACTGGCACGGCGCTTGATTGGCGTGGTCACGGCGACTGCCGGCAGCACCGATGTTGGCGCGCGTTCGCGGCGTGGAATTGCCCAATCTGGCTCCTCGGAGCGGGCTTTAGCGGGGAAGGAACCCATGAAAATCGTCATGGCCATCATCAAGCCATTCAAGCTCGACGAGGTCCGGGACGCACTAACCGCGATGGGGGTGCACGGGATGACCGTCACCGAAGTCAAGGGTTACGGACGTCAGAAGGGACATACCGAAATTTACCGCGGGACCGAATATGCGGTGAGCTTTCTGCCCAAGCTGAAAATCGAGGTTGCGGTATCATCAAACCAAGTTGACAAGGTCATCGACGCCATTTCGGCAGCCGCGAAGACCGGACAAATCGGCGACGGCAAGATTTTTGTTTTCAGCCTCGATCAAGCCGTGCGCATCCGCACCGGCGAAACCGACGCGGCTGCGTTGTGAGCGTCAAGCGCTACGAACGGAGTGTGAACATGATGAAACGGAACTTTCCCCTTCGCGCTGGGCTTGCCGCGCTCGTCGTTGCCGTGCTGCTCGGTCTCTTCTTGGCCGTTCCGGCCATCAATGCGTCCTATGCGCAAGCCCCAGCCGCAGCTGCGGCCGAGCCGGCGCCCGCCGCACCGCCGGCTTGCGATGCCAAGACATTGACGGACTGCACGCCCAACGCGGGCGACACCGCCTGGATGATGACATCGGTGGCGCTGGTGCTGTTGATGACGGTGCCGGGCCTCGGATTGTTCTACGGCGGCATGGTCCGCAAAAAGAACGTCGGCGACACCGTGATGACGAGCTTCGCCATAACGTGTCTGATCACGATCCTGTTTGCTTGCGTGACTTATAGTCTCTCGTTCACGGCGGGATCGCCTTACATAGGCGGCCTCAGCCGGGCGTTCCTGCAAGGCATCGTCAGCGACATCGCCAAGGGTATCGGTAATCCCAATGCGTTGGCGCCGACCATTCCGGAGACCGTCTATATTTGCTTCCAGATGACGTTTGCCATCATCACGCCGGCGCTGATCGCCGGCGCCTATGCGGAACGCATGAAGTTTTCCGCAATGCTGTGGTTCACGACCCTGTGGGCGATCTTGGTCTATGCGCCCGTTGCCCACTGGGTATGGGGGCCGGATGGCATGTTCGCCGCCGGCAATAGCGACGCCATGCTGAAGGTCCTGGATTTTGCCGGCGGCACCGTCGTGCATGTCAATTCCGGAACCGCCGGTTTGATGTGCGCCATTATGCTCGGCAAGCGTCACGACGCCGGCCCACCCCACAATATGGTGCTGACATTCATCGGCGCCTCGCTGTTGTGGGTCGGCTGGTTCGGCTTCAATGCCGGTTCCGCGGTCACGTCCGGCATGCAGGCCGGCATGGCGATGCTGGTCACCCAGCTGGCGACCGGAATAGCCGGCCTGACCTGGATGTTTGTGGAATGGGCGGCGCGCGGCAAACCGACCGTGGTCGGCATCTGCACCGGTGCCGTGGCGGGGCTCGTGGCCATCACGCCTGCATCCGGCTTCGTAGGCCCGGTCGGCGCCATGGCGATCGGCGTCGCGGCCGGTGTGGTATGCTACTTCTGCGTTAGCGGCCTCAAGCATATCTTCGGCTATGACGATGCGCTCGACGCCTTCGGGGTCCATGCGGTCGGCGGCGCGGTCGGCGCGGTGCTGACCGGCGTGTTTGCGATCGAGCAATACGGCGGAACGCCCGGCCTCATCGAGGGCAATGCCACCCAGGTGGTCAACCAGGTCATCGGCGTCGGTATCGTCTTCGTTTACGACGTCGTCATCTCGCTGATCATCCTGAAGCTGATCGATTTGACGATCGGGTTGCGGGTTTCCAAGGAAGTCGAGATCGAAGGCCTGGACATCGCCCTGCACGGCGAAGCCGTGCAGTGATGTCCGGCTGATCGTCCGGCGTCGCGGCCACAAGCGCCTCTCCCTCGCACAAGCCGCGGCGCCGGACCGAACAGATACGGTGGCGACGAATTTCCCGGCATCGTCCCGGCCGTTATGGAGAGGCTCTGGTGAGAACCAGAGCCTCTTTCCGTTTGGCCCAGCACGGCAATCGCGATTCAGATCACCCCGAGCCCGCGCAAGCTCGCGTGGCCGTCCTTGCCGACAATGATGTGATCGTGGACCGCAATGCCCAGCGGCTTGGCGACGGTGGCGATCTCCTTGGTCATATCGATGTCGGCGCGTGACGGGGTCGGATCGCCCGAGGGGTGGTTATGCACCAGGATGATAGCGGTCGCGGAGAGTTCCAGCGCCCGCTTGACCACTTCGCGGGGATAGACCGGGGTGTGGTCCACGGTACCGGTCTGCTGGACTTCGTCGGCGATCAGTTGGTTACGCTTGTCGAGGAACAGGATGCGGAACTGCTCCCGGTCGGCGAACGCCATGGCAGCACGGCAATAGTCGAGCACCGCAGTCCACGACGACAGCACATGACGCTGCCGCACCTCGCCACGCGCCAGCCGCTGGGCGGCGGCCTCCACCACCTTGAGTTCCGCAATGACGGCGTCGCCGGCGCCCTTGACCTCGGCGAGCCGCGCCCGCGGGGCGGCGATAACCTCCGCGAATGAGCCGAACTTGGCGATCAGGGATTTGGCCAACGGCTTCATGTCGCCGCGCGGAATGGCGCGAAACAGCACCAGTTCGAGCAGTTCATAATCGGCCAGCGCATCGCTCCCGGCTTCCAGGAACCGTGTCCGCAACCGCTCCCGGTGGCCATGATAATGCGGCGCTTCCTCTGGCCGGTGCATGTCCGCCGCTCGCGCGGTGTTCGGCGCCCCGGCCAGTTTCATCGCCGCGCCGCTGTCCGCCACCATGGAAACGTTGCGGCGCTTTCTTTCCGCCATGACGACACCCGCACCGCGCGCCGGCCAACCCGTTCCGCGCACCGATCACAGCATGCCGGCAAGACGATGCCGGATGCAACCGGCTTCGCGGGAGCACCCGACGCAGACGAAGCGGCGAGATCAGGAAGGCTTATACGGCGGCCGGTGGAGTCCCTTGGGCGACAGCGTAAAAATTTCCACACCCCCCTCGACCACACCCACGGTGTGCTCGAACTGCGCCGACAGCGACCGGTCGCGGGTGACGGCGGTCCAGCCGTCGGACAGCACCTTCACGTGAGCGCGGCCGAGATTGATCATCGGCTCGACCGTGAACAGCATGCCGGGCTTGAATTTCGGGCCTTCACCGGAACGGCCGACATGCACGATGTTGGGCTCGTCATGGAACAGCCGGCCGAGCCCGTGGCCGCAGAAGTCGCGCACCACGCTCATGTGCTGAGCTTCCACGAAGGCCTGGATAGCGGCGCCGATGTCGCCGGTGGTGGTGCCTGGGCGGACCACCGCGATGCCCCGCATCATGGCGTCATAGGTCACGTCGATCAGCCGCTCGGCCCGGCGCGGGATGTCGCCGATCGTGTACATGCGGCTCGAATCGCCGTGCCAGCCGTTCAGGATCAAGGTCACGTCGACATTGACGATGTCCCCATCCCGCAGCGGCTTGTCGTTCGGGATGCCGTGGCAGACGACGTGGTTGATCGACGTACAGCTGGATTTGGTGTAGCCGCGATACATCAAGGTCGCCGGCAGCGCGCCGTGATCCATGGCGAACGCGAACACCAGCCGGTCGATGCGATCGGTCGTGACGCCAGGGCCGATTTCCGGAACCAGCATGTCGAGGCATTCAGCCACCAGCCGCCCCGCCCGGCGCATGCCGGCGAAGGCTTCCGGGCCGTGCAGCTTGATCTGGCCGGTCTTGCGCAGCGGCGCCGTTGCCGCATCGACGTAGTTCATTGTTCTGTCCAGGGAATCGACATTGGAGCCGAATGTAGGCGGTTGTCGGGCAGGCGCAAGCCGGAAGGGGCGCAGCGGCCGGCAAAGCGAGATGATGGCAAATTCATCAAGTTTCCCGCATTGTGCGAATATCCTTCAGCAAGCGATAGAGCACGAGAGGCTTTTCGGGAAATCGCACAAAGCCCAAGTGCTCGTAAAAACGCTGGGCGATTTCGTCCTTCGCGTGCACCAGCATGGCGCGGACCCCGGCGATTTCAGCGGCTTGAAGCACGCGCCGCATTGCGTCGGCTACCAGCGCGGCGCCGAGCTTGCGGCCCTGCCATGACCGATCGACGCCCAGGCGCGCCAGAATGATCACGGGAACCGGGTGGCGGGGAATTCCCTTCGCCAGGCGCTCCGGAGCCTCGTCATGGGTGACATCACCGACCACAAGAGTATGATAGCCGACGATCAGCGATCCGGTTACGGCGGCGTATGTCTGCGAAATTCCGGCGCGCTGCCCCGCAAGGGCGTGAAGCTTGATAAACCGATTTAGCGCATCGCTTCCGCAGTCGAATGGCGCGGCATCATGTGCCGATGTAAGCTTCGCGATTTGCGGCTTTTCGTTCATCCCCGTCAGTCAAGAACGGTGGGCTCTTTAAGCAGCCGCTCCATCCGCGGATGGCGCTGAGCCGGTGCATCCAATGCCGCGACGAACGCTGTCCATTGCTCCGTATCGAGGCCGAGTTCGGGTACGTTCCCCAAGAACTTCCTGCGCCGTCCGCATAGCACTATCGATCACGAATTGGCTTATCGTGGAGTGACGCTCCCGTGCGGCTTCCTGCAATATCCGCTTTGCCGCAGGCGAAATGCGGATATCGAGCTTGTCGGTACGCTGTGAGGACGTGCCCACCGTTTTCTCCCGTGCGAAATATGTTAACAAGATGCCAGATTGTACGGACATTGACCAGACATTTCTTTGCAAAGCGTGCGGGCGCGACACATCAGCCGGCCGGCTCATCCGATGATCGGCACCGGTCCCGCGACCGCAATTCCCTCCAGGGAGATGGTGCAGCGGTAGGCAAACGCCTCGACGCCCGCCGTCCGGGCACGATCGAAGGCGGCCGCATAGCGTGGATCGATGTCGCCAGCGATCGCCAGCCGGTCGGCCGAGCCGATCTGGATCAGGAACACCATCATGGCGCGATGGCCCTGGGCCACCTGGGCCGCAAGTTCGTCGAGATGTTTTGCGCCGCGCGCCGTGACGGAATCCGGGAACTCGGCCAAACCTTTTGCGCGCATCAGGTGCACGTTCTTGACCTCGACGTAGCAGGGCGGACGACCCTCCGCCTCGAGGAGAAGATCGACGCGGGAATTGTGGCCGTAGCGGACCTCCCGCCGCAGCGCCGGATACCCGGTCAACTCGACAATAGTGCCGCCCGCGATCGCTTCGCCGGTGAGGGTGTTGGGATGGCCTGTATTGACGCCGACCAACTCCGGCCCGGAGCCGAGATCGGCCTCGACCAGCTCCCAGGAATAGGCAAGCTTGCGGGCGGGATTTTTGGATTGCGACAGCCACACCCGCAAACCCGGCATTGCCAGACCCGTCATCGCGCCCGGATTGGCGACGTGGACCGTGACCTCCCGACCATCCGGCAGCACCACGTCGGCGAGAAAGCGCTTGTAGCGCCGCACCAGCGTTGCGGGAATGAGCGGCGAGGCGAAGCGCACGGATTCGCTATTCCGCCCGCGATCAACGCTGCTTGCGGATTTCGCGCGACGAATTGACCACCGCGTGCAGGTTGCGCGCATAATCGACCGCCGACGGTACGTCCATAGTCATGGCACGCCGCAGATAATCCTTCGCCCCTTCGGTGGCGATGGCCGGCGCCTGGATAATGTTCGCGCACAGCGTGTTTACCGCGTCTTCGAGTTCGGCGCGCGGCACCACGTCGCTGACGATGCCGTAGCTGAGCGCGCGCTCGGCGGTGACGGCCTTGGTGGAGTAGACCAGATAGGTGAGCGCCTTGCGGCTGGCCCGGTCGGCGAGCGCCGACATCACCATGGTGGGCAGGATGTTGTGCAGCATCTCGGGGACCTGGAAGGTGGCATTGTGGCTCGCGATGGTGATATCAGCCACCGCCGCGACCGCGCACCCGAAACCCAGCGCACGGCCCTGGACCACGCACACCACGGGAATCGCGCAATCGCGGATTGCCCCATAGGTGTTGAACACGATATCGGAGAACCGGCGCCGCTCCAGCGCTTCCGGTTCCCGCACTGGCGGCGGCGGCGCCGAACGGCCGACGCAAAAATCCTCGCCGGCACCGCGTAACAGCACCATGCGGGACGATTGCGGCGCCGCGTTGACGAGGCCGGTCAGTTCCAGCGCCATGGCATCCGTCATCGCATTGCCAGCGTCCGGCCGGTTGATGGTGATGCGCAAGATGCCGCCGTCCTGGTGCACGATGAAGTTGTCGCTCATGGGGCCCTCCGGTTGAAGTTGATTGCGGCAATGGGTCCGCGCCGGTGCATGCGGCCGCGCATTCGGCTGTCGGAACCGCGCAGCCTGCCGGGAACCCGGCCGTCATCGCCTATGTGCTGTTTTACGCGGCCGCGCCGGTCGGTGCCGACACGGACGTCGTTCTGGGATTGCGGGCGGCGTGATTTTCCGGCCTATGGCCTATCATTGCGTCGGCGAACCAAGGCAGCGCGTTCGTCGCTCCCCCGCTTTGCGCAGGCGCGGAGGTTTCGACGATTGATCGCCAGCGACAGGGCAAATACCGCACAGCCGCTCGTTCCGGCGACAGGGGGCTGGCCGCAAAGCGCTTGCGCACCTACGCCGCCAGCATGGCACCGGACAGCGGCGGCTACTAAGGCACCACGTCGGGCTGGTTCTTCGGGAACCGTGCGACGGTTTCGCGATCGAGGTTGAAGGTCGCCTCCACCATCTCGGGTGGGCTGTGCGCCAGCCAGTCGGCGAAAGCTACCTCCTCGTAGCGAGACGATCGGAATACCGCCAGGAATACCAGATCGGTCGAGCCGGTGTTCTCTACGTAATGACCAAGACCCTTCTTCACGTAGCCGATGTCACCGGGATGGAAATTCGCAGTATTTGCCGCCGGGCCGGCGTTGAACACCGTCATGCGGCCACTGCCCTTCATGTAGTACTGCCACTCGTCGGCGTTGGGATGCCAATGCATCGAGCGCAGCCCGCCCGGTTTCACCGTCACCAGGCCGGCCGCGACGGTGGTGGAAACCTTAAAATTCGCGCTGTCGGCGATCTGCACGTAGCCGAATCTGCTTTCGTTGAGTTTTGGCGAATCGGCCAGCGAGAAGGTAAATGGATATTCCGGCGTGCCGGCCCTGCTCGCCATTTGCCTGCGCACCTCATCCAGCGGCGGCGGTACCTTGCCCTGGAAAATCCACCGGTTCTGCAACGGAATGTTTTTGAACGCCTCGGCCGGGACACCGAAATTTTTCGCCAACACCTCGGGCGGGGTGTGCGCCATCCAGTCGGTCGCCGGCAGGGTGTTGAACTCGGACGACGTGCCATTGTCGAACGCCAGCACGAATTCCGCCCCATTGGGACCGAGCCCCTGCAGGGAGTGCGGCAGGCCGGCGGGGAAGTACCAGAGATCGCCTTCCTTCACGTCGGCCACGTAGGGACGGCCTAACGAGTCCAGCACCGTGATACGGCAGTGACCGTAGGTCATGATCGCCCACTCGGCCTGCTGGTGCCAGTGCAGTTCGCGGATGCCGCCGGCCGACAGCCGCATGTTGACGCCGGAGATTTCCGTCGCGATGGCGAAATCCGCCTGCGTCACCTGTCGGCCCCAGCCGCCATCCTGAATGCGCCGCGGCGCCAAGTTGAACGAAGCCCAGAACACCGGCATGCTGCCGACATCGGTGGGCGGCGGGTCGAGAAAGGCGGGCATCGTATCCGCCAGCCCCGTATCGTGCGGTCCGGGGATCGTCAGCGTGCTGGGATTGGTGACGTTGACCGCGCCCTGCGGCGGCAGGTCCGGATTGCCGAAGTTGGCGGCGCGCACCACCGTTGCGCCGATCGCCGCCCCACCGGCCGCCGTTGCCGCCAGTACACCGCGCCGCGACAGTTCATTCATGATCATCCTCATGGATCTCTAAATTTCAGCCCGGTAATCACTGGCCCGCCTGTGTTACGATCCCATGATCAGCCGGCCCGCTGACGGAGGCGCATTGACGGCACGCGATCAGCTGCTGTGTGAGCAGATCCGCATGGCCATTCACGACGGCACCGGACGAATATTACCAGGATGGGTTTTCCCGATGCGAGGCTCCTGAGGGACCTTTCGGCAGTTTACCTCGTTATCACCGCTCACCCGCTAATGCGCGAAATCCGCGCCCCGCAGGCCGACAGCTTGTCCTCCAGCCGCTCGAAGCCCCGGTCGAGGTGATAGACCCGGTTCACTAAAGTCTCGCCTTCGGCGGCAAGCGCAGCGATCACGAGCGACACTGAAGCGCGAAGGTCGGTCGCCATCACCGGCGCACCGGTAAGTTTGGAACGCCCCTCGATGGTCGCGGTGTCGCCATCGAGTTTGATGCTGGCGCCGAGCCGCACCAGCTCCTGCACGTGCATGAAGCGGTTCTCGAAGATGGTCTCGGTGATGCGCGAGGTGCCCTTGGCCCTGGTCATGAGCGCCATGAATTGCGCCTGCAGGTCGGTCGGGAAAGCCGGAAACGGAGCGGTCGTCACATCGACCGGCGCGATGCCGGCACCGTTGCGGTACACACGGATGCCGGTGTTGGTGGCGGTGATTTCGGCGCCAGCCTCGACCAGCACGTCGAGTGCGGATTGCAGCAAATGCGGGCGTGCACCCTCCAGCAGCACGTCGCCGCCGGTCATCGCCACCGCCATCGCATAGGTGCCGGTCTCGATGCGGTCCGGCAGCACGCTGTGGCGGGTGCCGGAGAGCCGCGGCACGCCTTCGATCACGATCCGCGATGTGCCGGCGCCGCTGATCCGCGCCCCCATCTTGTTGAGGCAGTCGGCGACATCGACGACTTCCGGTTCGCGTGCGGCATTCTCGATCACCGAAGTGCCGCGGGCGAGCGTCGACGCCATGAGCGCCGTATGGGTGCCGCCGACGGTTACCTTCGGAAACACCACCTCGCCGCCGCGCAGTCCGTTTGGCGCGCGTGCGATCACGTATCCGGCTTCGATGGTGATCTCGGCACCGAGGCTTTGCAGCGCCATGATGAGAAGATCGACGGGGCGGGTGCCGATGGCGCAGCCGCCCGGCATCGACACCTTGGCCTCACCCATGCGGGCGACCAGCGGCGCGATGACCCAAAAGCTCGCCCGCATTTTCGAGACCAGCTCGTAGGGCGCGGTGGTATCGACGATATCGCGCGCCGAGATGTGCAAGGTCTGGCCCTTATAGGCGGTATCGCCCGGGCGCTTGCCGTTGAGCATCACGTCGACGCCGTGATTGTTGAGGATGCGCTGCAGCTGCGACACGTCGGCGAGCCGCGGCACATTGTCGAGGATCACGGTTTCCGGCGTCAGCAGGCTCGCGATCATCAGCGGCAAGGCGGCGTTCTTGGCGCCCGAAATCGGAATGGTGCCGTGCAGCGGCGCGCCGCCGATGATGCTGATACGATCCATCGATGTCCCCCAACCCTGGCCCCAGGCTGCCGACGTGAAGGCCGATCCCCACCGGCGCCGCCCCTGAATGGCGGCCGGCAACCTTATCGGCAACCCTTGTCGCTGGTAATTTGGGCGGAATCGTGGGACGGGGTCGTGGGGGCCGCATCGTTCGAGACGGGGACCGGTTCGGCGCCATGCGGCTGTTGGGTCTGCCGCGGCCTTTCGGTCTTTTCAATCGGTTGGGTTTCCTGATCCGCCTTGGTGCGCCCACGTCCCGCCTCTTTACGCCGGCGCAGATTGGCTTTCAGGGCGGCGGCGAGCCGCTCAGCCCTTTCATCCCTTCGTGTGGCCTTCGGACCGGGTCGATCGGTCATGTCGGATCGCCTGTATGTGAGCAAAACCGCCCTGCCCCGGTGGAGGCATCAAGGCACATGCCGGGGCGCATTCATTCACTCTCCGCATCCCGGAGAGGTCCCGCGGCGGCGAGCGGCCACAGCCAGGCGGCGCCGCGCACGCCGCTCGAATCGCCGTGCACGGCCGGCACGATTGCCGTGTCGATGCCGTCGGAAAACGTATAGGTACCAACCAGGGACGCAAGCCCGGAGTAGATTGCCGCGATATTCGACAGGCCGCCGCCCAGCACGATGACATCCGGGTCGAGCAGATTGATCACCACCGCCAAGCTGCGCGCCAGGCGATCCCGATAGACCGCGAGGCAGCCTTGCGCGGCGGCCTCTCCATCGGCTGCGGCCGCAGCAACCTGCTGAGCCGTCACGGCCTTGCCGGTACGGCCGAAATAGTCCCGCGCGAGGCCCGCGCCGCACAGGAAAGTTTCGACGCAGCCGAATTTGCCGCAATAGCAGCGCACGCCGGGGCGTTCGCCGTCGGCCGGCCACGGCAAGGGATTGTGACCCCATTCCCCGCCGATTCGGTTGAGCCCGGTGAGAACCTCCCGGCCGACCACGACGCCCCCGCCGACCCCGGTACCGATGATGCCACCAAATACCACATGGGCGCCGGCGGCCGCGCCATCGACCGCCTCGGACAGAGCGAAGCAATTGGCATCGTTTTCGAGCCGCACCGGCCGGCCGAGCTTCTCCGCCAGGTCGCGCGCCAGCGGCTTGCCGTTGAGCACCGTGCTGTTTGAATTCTTGAGGACATCCATCCGGGTCGATAGCGCGCCCGGGGTTGCGATCCCCACCGTGCCGCGGCGGTGCAGCGCGGTTTCCGCACGGCTCACCAGGGCCGCAATGGCATCAAGGGTTCCCAAATAGTCGCCGACGGGGGTCGGCACCCGGTGCCGCAGCAGCGTCGCGCCGCCGTCGTCGAGGGCGATCACCTCGATCTTGGTGCCACCGAGGTCGATACCGATCCGCATGGGGAACCGTTTAGTCGATTTTGTAGCCGGGAGGATAAAAAACGCGCGAGCGGCAAGTTTGAAGGTGTGTAGCCGCATTGGATCGTAGCGGAAATGCCGAGCATGCTTATATCCGAAGACTTCGAGTCACGGCGGGCTTGTCCAGGCTTGTCCGGGCCATCCACGTCTTCCTTGCGGAACCGTCGCAAGCAAGACATGACAAGCGCGGGCATGAGCGCCGAGAGGGTGATTCGAACTCGATCGAAATCCGGTCTCGATCCCGCAGGCTGGAACTATCATGATCACGCAAGCCGAAGCAGTCGAACTCGCTACATTTGACAATAGCTATGCGCGGCTGCCGGATCGTTTCTTCGCCCGGCTTCCGCCGACGCCCGTTACGGCGCCCCGGCTCGTGCGCCTGAATCCGAAGCTTGCTTTCGAACTCGGGATCGATGCGGAAAAGCTGGCGGCATCGGGTGGTGTGGATATCCTCGCAGGTAACAAAGTCCCCGCAGGGAGCGAGCCGATTGCGATGGCCTATGCCGGCCATCAGTTTGGGACGTTCGTTCCTCAACTTGGGGACGGCCGTGCGATTCTGCTCGGCGAGGTCATCGACCGCGCCGGTTTGCGCCGCGACATCCAGCTCAAAGGAGCCGGCCCGACGCCCTATTCCCGACGCGGCGACGGACGCGCGGCGCTTGGGCCGGTGCTGCGCGAATATATCGTCAGCGAAGCCATGGCGGCGCTCGGAATTCCGACGACCCGCGCGCTCGCCGCGGTCACGACCGGCGAGCCGGTTTGGCGCGAAACGACGTTGCCCGGCGCCGTGCTGACACGCGTCGCAGCGAGCCACATCCGCGTCGGCACATTCCAGTTTTTCGCGGCGCGCCGGGATGCCGATGCCATCCGGCGGCTCGCCGATTACGTGATCGGGCGGCATTATCCGGAGGCGGCCGACGGCGAAAACCGGTACCGCGCTCTGCTCGATCATGTCATCGCGCGCCAGGCAGCGCTGATCGCAAAGTGGCAGCTTGTCGGCTTCATCCATGGGGTGATGAATACCGACAACATGGCGATCGCGGGCGAGACCATCGATTACGGCCCTTGCGCCTTCATGGACGTGTATCATCCGGAGACGGTTTACAGTTCCATCGATCAGACGGGGCGTTACGCTTACGGCAACCAGCCGTATATCGCCCAGTGGAATCTCGTCCGTCTGGCGGAGACGCTGTTGCCGCTGCTGGCGGACGACAACGATGCCGCCGTGAAGGCCGCGCAGGAGGCTATCGACGCGTTCGCAACGACGTTCGAGACCGCCTACACCGCGGGTCTGCGCCGCAAGCTCGGTCTGTTCCAAGCGCAATCGGACGATATGTCCTTGGCCCAAGACCTGTTCGACCGTATGGCCCGTAACAGCGCCGATTTCACCTTGGTCTTCCGCCGTCTATGCGACGCTGCGGCCAGCCCCGACGCCGATGCGAATGTGCGCACGCTGTTTGCAGATCCGGACGCCTTCGACGCATGGGCGGCGCGATGGCGCCGGCGGCTGGCGCAAGAGGGTGGTGAATCACCCAAGCGGCGCGCGGCGATGCGGACGGCCAACCCAGCTTTCATCCCGCGCAATCATCTGGTGGAGGAGGCGATCGTTGCGGCCGTAAATCATGGCGATTTTTCGCCCTTCGAGACCTTGCTGTCGGTGGTTACCGCGCCATACGAGGATCAGCCGGCGTTCGGACGATACGCAGATCCGCCACGGCCCGATCAGGTGGTCCACCAAACATTTTGCGGCACCTGATGGAGCGGGCTGCGGCGTGACGACCCGACCCGTGCCTACACGGCGCGCCGGATGAACCTCCGCGCACCGATCGTGAGCCCAAGTCCAACGCCGAGAGCGTGCAGCAGCGCGGTCGCGACTACAAATCCAGCTCCATAAGCCATGCCTGAGGCGGCATCCGGCATTTCGGCGCCATGTGCATAGCCATGGAAGACCGCGAAGAAGGCGACCAGCCCCATGGCGGCCGCAACCGGCATGGTGACGCGCAGAGCCACGATCGCCCCAAGCACCACCACGGAGAGCAAAATCCCGGTCTCCACATAGGGCAAACCGAAGCCCGCCATGCCGGCCGCGCCCGCCAGCGTCATTGCGGCGAGGAAGCTTGCCGGAACCAGCCACAGCGCACGTCCGCCGATACGGGCCGCCAGCAGGCCAACCGCCACCATGGCGGCGATGTGGTCGATGCCGCCCAGCGGATGCGCGAAGCCATGGACGAGGCTCACGCCGTCATGGCCCGGATGGGCGAATGCCAGGGTCGGGGTCAGAGCAAGCGAAAGCGCGGCGATACGCAGGGCTAGACGGTGCATTGAAAACCTCCCGTTGGCAGGATGTCCGCGACCAAAATGGCGCCACGAACGTCCCGCGCCATGACCATGACGCGTATGAATAAGAGGTGACGCCGTGCTAAGGCAAGCGCCGAATTGATTTGACCTCAAATGCCCTGGAGTGCCGCCCGATGCCGGATGCCGACGCGCCCGATACCAAGACCAGCCACACGGTCGCCGACCATCAATATGGCATCGACCTCGCCCACACCCATGACGGCTATGCCGACCACGACCATGATTTTCCCGACGAGGGTGCGCTGGAGGACAATCCGATCTGGATCGCCGACCACGTCTCGCTGATGACGGTCGGCATCGACATCGGCTCTTCGGGCACCCAGGTGATCTTTTCGCGCATCAACCTTCGCCGCCTCGGTGAAGATTTTTCGAGCCGCTATTTTGTGGTATCGCGGGAGACGCTGTTCCAGTCTGCGGTCGCGCTTACACCCTACCGCAGCGAGGAGCACATCGACGAGGCGCAACTCGGCGCCATCATCGACGACGCCTACAACGCGGCCGGTATCGACCCGGCTGCCATCGACACCGGTGCGGTGATTCTGACCGGCGAAGCGCTGCGGCGCGAGAATGCCAGGGCGATCGCCGGCATCGTGGCGGAGAAGGGCGGCGACTTCGTCTGCGCCACCGCCGGGCATCACATGGAGTCGATGTTGGCCGCCTACGGCTCCGGCGCCGCCACGGTGTCGAGCGCGCAGGGCAAGCGCATCCTCAACATCGATATCGGCGGCGGCACCACCAAGCTCGCCGTGGTGGAAGGCGGCAAGGTGACCGCGACCGCCGCCGTGCATATCGGCGGCCGGCTCCAGGTGGTCGACGCGGAAGGCCGGATTATGCGGCTCGACCCGGCGGGGAAATTCCACGCCCGCCGTGCGGGATTTGCGTGGGAGCGCGGCGGCACGGCTGCCGCTTCCGCTCTTGACGCGGTGGCGGAAGGCATGGCCGACACCCTGGTGGCGGCGCTGCACGAGCGTCCGATGCCCCATGACGTGGCGCATCTCTACCTCACCGATCCGATTCTCGATTTCGGCACCATCGACGGCATGATGTTCTCCGGCGGCGTCGGCGAATATGTTTATGGCCGGGAGCACCGCGACTTCGGCGACATGGGGCGGCGGCTCGGCCGTGCGATCCGGCGCCGCATCGATGCCGGCGCACTGCCGTGGCCGCTCTTGCCGGCCGGCGAATGCATCCGGGCGACCGCGCTCGGCGCATCGGAATATTCGGTACAGCTCTCCGGCAATACCAGTTACATTTCGACGCCGGGCGTGCTGCTGCCGCGGCGCAATCTCCAGGTGCTGCAGCCGGACTACCTGCCGACCGAGGTGATCGACCCCGACGCCGTGGCGGCCGCGATCCGCCGCCACATCGCAGCCTTCGACGTGGACGATGACCGCGAAGTCGCGCTGGCGCTGCGCTGGCTCGGGCCACCCGCCTATGAGCGCCTCGCCGGGTTCGCGGAAGGCATCCGCCGCGGCCTGGCCGATCGCATTGCGCGGCACCAAGCGATCTACATCATGCTGGACGGCGACGTGGCGCAGACGCTGGGCGCCATCCTGCGCGAAGAGCTTGGGGTTGCGAGCGACATTTTGGTGATCGACGGAGTCGTACTGATGGACTTCGACTATATCGACCTCGGCCGGGTCCGGATGCCGTCAAATACCGTGCCGGTCACGATCAAATCGCTGGTCTTCAGCGAGGACCCGCGCGGTCCGCGGCCGCGCCAGCGGCTCCATCACCATGAGCATGGCGAGGACCATCGGCACGACCACGCCCATGGCGGGCATTACCATCGTCACGAGGGCATCGATACCTGACGCAATCTTCGCTGGGGTTGAATATCAGCTCAGCGCCCGCCTTCTTCGGCAGTTTTCCAACCGGTTGAATGCCGAACGCGCCGAGGGCCGCAAGGCTGGCTTCGATCAGGCGAGATCGACGCCGGGATCCGATCGTTTCGGTGGTATGCTGTTTTCTTGTTCAATCCCGTTCCGGTCATGGTCGCTGCATCTGCATGATTTGATCCACATTCATCATGTTGTGGTTTAGGTGCGCCATGATCCATAGCGAGCCGGCAAGGAGCAGCAGAACGATCAGAACTCCGAAGGCAAGCGCCATGAAGTTGTTGACGTTGTCCGGACCGGACGTGATGTTGAGGAAGAACACGAGGTGGACGCCCATCTGCGCGATCGCGAGAACGACCAGCGCGACAGGAATGCTAGGACCCCAGACGAGCGTGGTGCCCGATATATAGAAAGATACGATGGTAAGCAGCGTCGCCAACGCGAGCCCAGCTAGATAAATCCCGACACCCTCGGCTGTCTCGTCTCCGTCGAAGCGCTTGTCGCCTGGCGCGGTGTCAAGATACTGCGAGACGCCTTCCTGTTCTGACTGGCTCATTGCGCGACTCCCATCAAATACACCACCGTGAACAACGCAACCCAAATGATATCGAGTGTATGCCAGAATAGGCCGAAGCATAGTATACGCCTGAGAATATCGGCCCGGTACCCTTTGGCGAACACCTGCGCCATCATCGTCAGCAGCCACAGCAGGCCGGCGGCTACATGCAGGCCATGGCAGCCGACCAGCGTAAAGAAGGCGGAGAGAAATGCGCTCCGCGTTGGGCCTGCCCCGCGCGCGAGCATGCCCATGAACTCGTGGATCTCAAGGCCGAGAAACCCCGCACCCAGTATCCCGGTTGCCGTCATCGCACCATAGAACCAGGACCCGCGGTGTATCCGCGCGCCGATGCTTGCGAGACCGCAGGTGAAGCTCGAGAGCAGCAGGCAAGCCGTCTCGATTCCGACGTTGCGCAGGTTAAACAGCTCCCGCCCGCTCGGCCCGCCCGCTGTCGCCCCGACCAGCACCGCGTACGTAGCGAAGAAGGCGGAGAACATGATGATGTCGCTGAGCAGGAAAATCCAAAAGCCGTAACCGACGATGATACGCTTCGACGCCAGATCGCCGGATGCGTGCTCTGCCGTGCGCCTACTATCCCGCGACTCCCGGTCGGGCTCGACACGACCGGGATCGCTGCTGCCGGCGGCCGCCTGCAAAGCGCTCATGGCGGCGCTTGCCTGCGGATAAGAGCCTCGCTGCGTGCGCTGCGTTCGGCCCGATCAAGGCGCGCGACCATGGCAGCCGGAATGATGTCTTCGACCCTGTCCCGCCAGGCGAAGACGACAAAGGTCGCGTATGCGCCGAACGCGGCCAACGCCACGATCCACCAGATATGCCAGATCAGCGCGAATCCCATGATGGCGGCAAAGAATGCACAGATGAAACCCGTTGGGCTGTTCCGCGGCATCGCGATGTCGGTATAGCCCGGCTCCTCCCCGAGTTCCGGCCTGCCGGCCCACACGCTGCTTCATGGCCCAGAAGGCGTCCTGCCCTTCTACATGCGGGAGCACGGCGAAGTTGAAGGCTGGCGGCGGGGAGGACGTCGCCCATTCGAGGGATCGTCCGTCCCAGGGATCGCCGGTCTCGTCGCGAAGCGCCTCCCTTCTGCGAATGCTGACGGCGAGTTGAGCAATTTGCAGGATTATTCCGGCCAAAATAATGGCCGCGCCGCCGGCCGCGATCAGCAGCCACGGATGCCACGCCGGGACATCGTAGTGCTGCATGCGACGGGTCATTCCCATGAGGCCCAGAACATAAAGCGGCATGAAGGCGACGTAGAAGCCGATGATCCAGCACCAGAACGAGGCCTTGCCAAGTCCTTCGTGGAGCCGAAAGCCGAATGCTTTCGGAAACCAATAATTGTAGCCGGCGAATGCGCCGAACAGCACCCCGCCGATAATGACGTTATGAAAATGGGCCACGAGGAAAAGGCTGTTGTGAAGCAGGAAGTCCGCCGGAGGTACCGACAGCAGGACACCGGTCATTCCGCCGATAACGAACGTGACCATAAAGCCGAGCGACCACAATATCGACGTGGAAAAAACGACCCGGCCGCCATACACCGTGAAAAGCCAGTTGAATATCTTCACGCCCGTCGGCACCGCAATAATCATCGATGCGATTCCGAAGATCGCGTTAACGTCGGCGCCGGCACCCATGGTGAAAAAGTGATGCAGCCACACGGTGAAAGAAAGCAAGCAGATGACCATCGTGGCTATGACCATCGACCGGTAGCCAAACAGGGGCTTCCCGGAGAGCGTCGAGATCACTTCCGAGAATACCCCGAAGGCAGGCAGGATCAGGATGTAAACCTCGGGGTGTCCCCATGCCCAGATCAGGTTCATGAACATCATGACGTTGCCACCGGCTTCATTGCTGAAGAAGTGAAAGCCGAGGTAACGGTCCAGCAACAACATCGCCAACGTCGCCGTGAGGATGGGGAAGGCGGCGACGATCAGTAAGTTCGCGGCGAGAGTTGTCCAACAGAACATCGGCATGCGCATGTAGGTCATGCCCGGTGCACGAATCTTCAGCACTGTCGTGACGAAGTTGACGCCGGTCAGCAATGTCCCGACACCGGAGATCTGGAGCGCCCAAAGATAATAGTTGACGCCGACGCCGGGCGAGTAGGTCAACTCGGACAGCGGAGGATATGGCAGCCAGCCGGTGCGTGCGAACTCGCCGACGACCAGTGAAATGTTGACGAGCAGCGCGCCGGTCGCGGTGAGCCAAAGGCTGACCGAGTTCAATGTCGGGAAGGCGACGTCGCGGATCCCAAGCTGCAGCGGCATGACGAAGTTCATCAGCCCGATCATGAAGGGCATTGCGACGAAGAAGATCATAAGCGTGCCGTGGGCCGAGAAGATCTGGTCGTAGTGCTCGGGCGGCAGGTAGCCCTCGGACCGGAAAGCCAACGCCTGTTGCGAGCGCATCATGATCGCGTCCGCAAAGCCGCGCAGCAGCATCACCATGGCCAGGAGCATGTACATGATCCCGATCCGCTTGTGGTCCACGCTGGTGATCCACTCCCGCCAGAGATACGGGAGCCATCCCTTGAGCGTGACCCACCCGAGGACGCCCAAGATCACCACGCCAACCGAGGCCGCCGCGATCAGCGGGATCGGCTGGTCGAACGGAATGACCGCCCAACTCAGCTTGCCCCACATCTTAGTGCTCCTTCCGCAGAGCTAGGGTCGGGCGGTGCTGCCCAGCTTGCGGGCCGGGTCCCGGCGGCAGTTGCTGCGTAACGATCTGCCGGAACAGCCCGGGATCGACTGCACCGTAGGTGAAAGGGCTTGTGCTCATGCTTTGTCTGGCGAGGGCAGCATAGCTTGCGGCATCAAGGGTCGGGCCGGTGTTGCGCGTGGCGTCAACCCAGGCCGAAAACCGTTCTCCCGACACCGCCTGCACATCGAAATGCATGTCCGAGAAGCCGTCGCCGCTATAGTGGCTAGACAGGCCCGCGAACGTGCCCGCTGCATCGGAGCGCAAATTCAACTGCGTTGTCATGCCGTTCATCGTGTAAATCATGCTGCCGAGTTGCGGCACGAAGAAAGCATTCATCACGCTCGCGGAGGTCAGAAAGAAATGAATGGGCACGCCTACGGGGACCACAAGCTTGTTCACGCCCGCAACATGCTGGTCCGGGTAGATGAAGAGCCACTTCCAGTCCAGCGAGACGCCCTGGATCTCGAGCGCCGGCGTGTCCGATGCTAACGGCTTTGCCGGATCGAGGTCATGGGATCCGATCCAAGCGACGCCGCCCAGAAGCATGATCACCAGCAAGGGGATGGCCCAGACGATAAGCTCGATGCGGCCCGAATATCTGAAATCCGGCAAATGAATCGCTCTTGCGTTGGAGGCTCGAAACCACCACGCGAAAATAAATGTCGCGGTGACCGTCGGGACCACAATGGTTAGCATGATCCCAACCAAGTCGATGAGGATCATGCTCTCTGCAATCCCGACAGGCCCTTGCGGGGAGAGGATGGCCGGCTGGCATTGCGTCAGCAGGACTGGCGCCAGGACGAGCGCGCAACGCGGGCCGCGCCGAATTTTCGATCGCAAAGGCTCCCAAGTTACTTTGCGGTCCGGTGGCTCGTCTGGCTCGGCGTGCATCACGATCCTCTTCACATCATCCCGAACTTCCAAGGACAGGCATTCCTCAAATGAGCGTCAATATGCCGTCAATCCTCCCCCTTTCCCACTTTGTCTGCAAGCGATACGCGTAACTTCGCAGACGCTGATGAAATCACTTTTTTATCATTTACGTTTACGGCTTACCGTCCACCACCGATCACATCTTTGCGAGATCGAACACGCGCACGCCGCCGGCTCCTTCCCATGGCTCCCGCCAGCGCGGGCGCCGCAAAGTGATTTGCCCGTCATTGAGACCCGCCCGCCAATGCTCGTTCATCGCGGCGCGCGAGAATTCATAGTCGGTGGCTTGGCCCTCGTAGCTCGGACGCCGGTAAATAAGATGGACGATTGCCACGGCATGGTCGTCACCGAGGTCACGCAGCTTGCGGAATTTCTCTTTTTGCCTCGCCTCGGGCGGCAGTTGTTCGAATAGCTCGACGATCGCTTGGCGCAGCCCATGCTTATCCCGGAAATTGTCTGTGTTGAGGCGCGTGCGGCTCGAATAAAAGATTTGCTTTCTGCGTTCATCCGCCTCGATCAGATCACCCGGCATAGGGCCGCGGGCACTGAACAGATCGACCTGGAACACGAGCGTGTCCTTCGACAATCCGGTATCGAGCACGTGGACGAGCGGGCTGTTGGATACGAGGCCTCCATCCCAGTAGAACTCTCCCTCAATTTCGACCGGCGGAAAGCCTGGCGGCAGCGCGGCGCTCGCCATCACATGCTTGGGGGTGATCCTGCACTTTGTGCTATCGAAATAAACAAAGTTGCCCAATCGAATGTTGACGGCACCAAGCGACAGCCTTGTCTTGCCAGAATTGATGCGGTCAAAGTCGACGAGAGCTTCCAGGGTGGTTCGCAGCGGACTCGTATCGTAGAAACTAAGCGCGCCGGAAGCACCATCGGGCTGCAAAAATGGGGGGATCAAACGCGGCTTGAAGAATCCGGGCTGCCCCAAAAACAAAGACGAGAGCGCGCTCCAATAGTTGAACCAGCGCCGCATATCGTAGCTACAATCCGGCGCCGGCCAGGGGAATGACGACGTCAATTGGTTCCAGAATTGGCTCAGACGAGGCATCCGCATCTTGGGTTCATTGCCAGCGATGATCGCAGAATTGATCGCTCCGATCGAGATACCGCATAGCCAATCGGGTTCGCAGCCGCCTTCCGTTAAGGCCTGATACACGCCGGCCTGATAGGAACCAAGCGCCCCGCCGCCCTGGAAAACGAGCGCCGTTTGCGCATAGGGGCCTCTGAAGGCGTCGTTCGCGGCTATTGGCACGGCAATTGTCATGGTCCGAGTGGTCCGAGCGTGTCGTTAATCTTCGTCTTCATGCGTCGTTCCATGATTGGCAACCGCTACGATCGATGAACCTAGCCATCGCAATCACGTTGAGATCCCTTCGAGCGCGGCACACGGCACCGGTCGATTTGGAGTTGCCGTTTTACTTGCCGACATCCAGCCCCAGTATTGACACCTTTGCGGTGGTAATTTCGGTTGGCCAAAGGATTTCCGTGAGACCCGTTGCAACCGCTATCTTTTGCGTCCCATTAGCCATATAGGTGATGACACCACCGCCAATTGCACCGCCGATTTTTTGACCCCACAGTTTCTTGCCGTTGGCAGCGTCTACCGCATAGAAATTGCCGCCCATATCGCCGAAGAATACCACACCTCCACCCGTAGGCGTGATGCCGCTCTGTATCGGGTAGTTAGTCTTCACGCGCCATTTCCAAGTGCCCTTGTCGGCGTCGACCGCGTATACCCAACCAGCCCAACGTCCAAATGGATCCTGCTGGCCCCAAGTATTAAAAGGGTTGATCGACGCCTCACCCGACCACGGCGCTCCGGGCGCCACCTCTTCAATTTGGCGTACAGTTTTCAGAGTTACCGTGGTGCACCATTCAACTTCGCCGATTAATACGAGATTGGTGTTGGAATCGTAAGCCGGACCATTCCATTCTGCCCCGCCAACCGAACCCGGACAGAAGTGGACCGCTTGGCCGGTCGAGAAGGTCGCGTCCGCATTCTCCACTCGGGTCACAGGCGTACGATAGAGCATGGCGTTGGTGGCGAGGTCGAAGCCATAGAGGTGCCCGTCTTTGGGCGCGACCGACATGAGTTTCTTGCCGCCAGCCGTTTGGATAATGGCGGGCGGACTGGAAACATCCCAGTCATGCCAGTCGCGGGGAACAATCTTGAAGTGGCTTTTGTACGCTCCGGTCTTTGCATCGAGCACGATGATGGATCCGGAATAGAGGTTGGACCCTTCGCGGGGCGCGGTCGCAAAGTCGGGCGCGGGGTTCCCGCCCGGCACGTACAAGAGACCGGTGGCTGGATCCAAAGTGTAGGACGTCCAGGTGGCGCCGCCGGTGATGGGTGAACCGGGAGCGTTTTTCCAAGTCGAGCGTGTCGAGCGGGGACGCGCCTTGCGGCCCGCGTGTGACGTCAGCGGCTGTCTTCGGCACGAGGTAAAATTCCCAAACGATCTTGCCGGTCTTCGCATCAAGGGCGTACATGCGCCCTTTCACACCCTTAAGATCTCCGCCCGCATTGCCGATAAAAACTAAACCGTTCCATGCAATCGGAGCGGCAGGAGTGGATTCGCCTTTCTTCGCATCGGCGATTGTCGTCTCCCATAGGCGCTTCCCGGTTTTGACATCATAAGCCAATACGCGGCCGTCCTGGGTGCCGCGAAACAATTGACCGTCCATGTAAGCGGCGCCACGATTGACGCCCTGCGGCGTCGCAGGCGTATATTCTTCGTGCGTCCGCCAGTTCTGGCGGCAATTGGTCGGATCAATCGAGAAGATATCGTATTCCGTGGTGCCGATCACGGCGCCGTTCACCTCTAGCAAGCCGGCCGTAAAACCTGTGTATTGGCCCGTATCGTAGGTGCAAATAACCCTCAGATTGCTTACATTATCCTTGTTGATCAGGCTGAGTTGCGAGAAGCGGTTCGAGGTCAGCGTTTTGTTATAACTCGGCCAGTCTCCCTCTTTCGCGCGTGCGGTTTCGTCTGGGCTTGGACCTGCCCCCGGCGATTCCGCCGCCGAGGAGGCCGGAGATGACAGCGCAGCGCCGTCATCGGAGCCAGCCAGTTCGGTTGTCATGGTTCCGGCCGGCGCGGAAAGATAGCGCACGTAATTTATAGCCATCGCCAAAATTGGGACCGCTTTATTCCAGTTGGCATAAACAATTCCCGCAACAATTGCGGCAATCAATCCAACTGCGCCGATCAGAGCAAAATGCCTGTTCATTCTTTCTCCTGAATGCTACGGCAGCTGCGCAGCCTCCGGGGCAGTTCATCAGCCTGGGCCAATTACCGGCCGGCGCTCTCATGAATTGCATCGTCCCAAGGGCTTGCTTCGATTGCGCTCATGCGCAAGCGCGCCGGATCCCGCTCCCCCTTGGCCGCCGCTCTGAGGATGCGTTCCGCTAACACGGATTTGCTGATGGATGCCCGCTGCTCCGGTCCGATGCACGCCCAGCTCTCTTCGAGAACCGTCCTCAAGAAGGTGATCGTGCCCGCATCAAATGAACCGTTCTGGCTAAACGTCATCGCCCTCCTCCCGACAGCTGCACGTCAACTTCACTGCAACGGAATTGACGCGCTTTGGTTCCGGCCTCCGCTTGGCATCGAACCGACACCAAAGGTGGGCTGCGCAGCCCACGTCAGCTTATACCGGGCACAACACAGGGTTGTTTGCGCCGGTCTTCGCGCAGTACCCGCGTGGCTCCGCGGCTGCATCACATGATCATCACCATGAGCATGGCCATGCGCACGACCACGGCCGTCACCACTCCCGTGGAGGAGCCAGGATCGCCTGCCGGCGGAAGCACAACGCGGCTTGGCTTGAGCCATTCCAGAGAGTTGTGGGGATGTGGGATGTGTAGGATCGCGGTAGGCGTTTTGCGGGGCCCTAGCCGCTTATGGCGCGGTAAATGCCGCGTTCGAACTGGCCGTACAGCGCCAGCGCGGTCTTGTCGGCAAACGGCAGAACCTGCGTCATGAACACGGCGGCGATGCGTTTCGGCGGGTCGAGCCAGTAATAGGTGTTGAGCAATCCGGCCCAGGTCAGGCTGCCGGCGCCGCGACCGTTGGGGCCCGGCTCCATGGTGATCATGTGGCCGAGACCCCAGCGCAGTGCCATGCCGGGAAAGAAATCGACGTCGTTCGACAGCGCGGGATTGGTGGTCTTCATAAGTCCCGCCTGAATGTTGCCGATCTGATTTTGGCCCATCAAGGCGACGGTTTCCGCGCGTAGAATGCGGGCACCATTGAAGCTTCCGCCGTGCAGCAGCGCCCGGAGCAAGGTGAGATAGTCCGGGGCGGTGGAATAGAGATTACCGCCGCCGCTGAAAACCGTCGGGGGCGTTTGCCCCCGCGGCGGCTCCGCCACCAGCGATCCGGCCGGCCGGCGATAATGCCTCGCCGCCTGCCGCGCCCGCTGGGCAGGCGCAACCGCAAAACCGGTGTCGGACATGCCGAGCGGCCCCAAAATATGGTTGCGGAAATACACGTCCAGCCGCTCGCCGCCGACCGTCTCGACGATACGGCCGACCCAATCCATATTGGTCCCATATTGCCAGCGCGTTCCGGGATCGAACATCAGCGGTGTGCGCGGCCAAGCTCCGTTCCGGCGCGGCGGCGGGGCGGCGATCGCGCGCCGGTAGCGCAGGGCCTGCGCATCCCAAAGCGGATAGGTGAAGCCGGCCGTGTGGGTCAGCAGGTCACGCAACGTGATCGGCCGCTTGGCCGGCCGCAGTTGCGGCACGCCGACGGAATCGAAGCCGGTGAGGACCTGCGGCGCACCGAGCGCTTCGTCGATGGCCGGTACCGGCCCATCGAGTGTGAGCTTGCCCTGTTCGACCAACTGCAGCGCGGCAACAGAGGTAACCAGCTTAATCATCGACGCGACGCTGAAGATGGTATCATGGCTCATCGGCGATGGCTGGCCGAGCTGCCGGGAGCCGAAAGCCCCCTCATAGATGACGCCGCCGTCGTTCGCCGCCATGGCGACCACCCCGGGCAGCAGCCTCGCCTGCGTGGCATCACGCAAGGCCGCATCGATCTGGACGAGCGATGAGGGAGCAATCTCTTTGGCAGCTGCAAGGCGGCCGTAGCCGTCACCGGTCGCCATGAACGAACCGGCTATCGACAAGCGACCCGCGAAGCGCAAAATATCCCGACGATTCGCTTGCCGTTGCGGCGGATGCGATGTTGCACGTGGGAACGGCATCTCAACGCTCCTAGACGGGATTCCGGTGAGGTCCGAACACGTAGGGTGTGCAAAATCGCCCTGCGAGACGGAGGCAGCCCGCACGGCGTCAAATGGCGATTTTGCGCACGCGGCAGGCCTTTACTCAGCGCCGCGATCGCGACACCGCGCGATAATAATCATGTGAGGGCCGACTGCGTGCGCAAAATCGCCGGCGAAGCCGTGCCGGTTGCTCCGCCGTGCCCGGGCGATTTTGCACACCCTACGACCCTGTGATTCGATGCGACCGGAATTTGGTATAGCTTTTCGAGCATCCGTGATCGGTTCAGAGGTCCTGCATCACATCGATCCTCTTTGCTGGCGCCTGCCGGCCGAGGCCTGCTATCATAAGCAAGTCGATCGCACCGCGAACCCCATCGTACGAAGAAGCTGCCCAGGATCGCGGCGGCCAGGGTCAAGGTCGACATAAACCGGGTGGAAGCGAAACCGGAGCCTTCGGGTTGCCTCCGGCGCCCCGCCTGCCGGAGGCAACCCTTGTGAAATGTGGGACGACATGTCGGATACGCCGGACGCGATCAAGGCCGACTTGAAGCGGCTCGAGGCCAAGCTGGATGCGCTGCAGAAGGCCTGCAACAAGCGATTTGACGACCTGGAGAAGCTCATCAAAGCGAGCGTGCGAACGCTATCCGACGATATCAACCATCTCAGTTGAACGCGCCGCGATGGCGACGCCGCTCACACATCCACGCTTGCCGTGAGCGCATTCTCCTGGATGAATTCGCGGCGCGGCTCGACCACGTCGCCCATCAGCTTGGTGAAGATGTCATCGGCCTCGTCGGCCTCCCGCACTTTCACCTGCAGCAGCGAGCGCGCATCGATGTCGAGGGTGGTTTCCCACAGCTGACCCGGGTTCATCTCGCCGAGGCCTTTATAACGCTGCAGCGTAATGCCCTTGCGGCCCATGGTGGTGACCGCCTCGAACAGGCTGACCGGACCATGGATCGGGATTTCCTCGCCGCGGCGGCGCAGCACGCCGGAGCGCGGGTAATTTTCCTTGAGCGAGGCGGTAAATTCATCAAGCTTGCGGGCATCGGCCGAGCCAAGCAGCGCATGGTCGATCACGGCCGCATCCTTGACGCCGCGCACGGTGCGCTCGAACCGGAAGCCTTGCCCCTCCTCGAACGTGCCTCGCCAGCCGCGCTCGGTTTCGTCGGCCAGCGCATCCAGCCGATTCGCGATCAGCGGAGCCGCCGCGGTAGCTTTGTCGGGATCGCCGAAAACGCTCGGGTTGAGCACGCCGTAAATAGCGGCCTGCTCGACCACATCGCGATTGTAGCGGCTGTGCAGTCCCGCCAGCACGTGGCGGATGACGCGGGCCTCGTCGACCAGCCGGCGCAGGTCTTCTCCCGCCCGCTCTTCGCCGCTCGCGGCCCGCAGCACCGCCTCTTCGAGCCCGCCGGCCATGAGATAATTCTCCAGCGCCCGCTCGTCCTTGAGATATTGCTCGGATTTACCGCGCGTCACCTTGTAGAGCGGGGGCTGGGCGATGAAGAGGTGGCCGCGCGCGATGATCTCCCGCATCTGGCGATAGAAGAACGTCAGCAGCAGGGTGCGGATATGGGCGCCGTCAACGTCGGCATCCGTCATGATGATGATCTTGTGATAGCGCAGCTTGTCGGCGTTGAAATCGTCGCTGATGCCGGCGCCGAGCGCCGTGATCAGGGTGCCGATCTCCTGGCTGGAGAGCATCTTGTCCATGCGCACGCGCTCGACATTGAGGATTTTTCCGCGCAGCGGCAGCACCGCCTGAAATTCGCGATTGCGCCCCTGCTTGGCGCTGCCGCCGGCCGAATCGCCCTCGACGAGGAACAGCTCGGATTTCGCCGGGTCGCGCTCCTGACAATCGGCAAGCTTGCCCGGCAGCGCCCCGCCGCCGAGCGCGGTCTTGCGCGTCATTTCGCGCGCCTTGCGGGCGGCTTCGCGCGCGGCTGCCGCCTGGATCACCTTGCCGACGATGGTCTTGGCTTCGCCGGGATGTTCCTCGAACCAGGCGGCCAAGGCCTCGTTGAGCACGCTTTCCACCACCGGACGCACTTCGGAAGAGACCAGCTTGTCCTTGGTCTGCGAGGAGAATTTCGGATCCGGCACCTTGACGGAAAGGACGGCCGTCAAACCTTCCCGGCAATCGTCGCCGGTCAGCGTGACCTTTTCCTTCTTGGTAACGCCGACTTTGTCGGCATAGCCCGTCACCTGCCGGGTCAGAGCGCCGCGGAAACCGGCCAGATGGGTGCCGCCGTCGCGCTGCGGAATGTTGTTGGTGAAGCACAGAACGGTTTCATGATAGCCGTCATTCCACCACAGCGCGCATTCCACCCCAAGCCCGTCGCGGTCCGCCCGGACCATGATGGGCTTTTGCGTCAGCGGTGTTTTGTTCCGGTCCAGATAGCGGACGAAGGCCTCGACCCCGCCCTCGTAAATAATCTCTTCGCGCTTTTCGACGGCGTGCCGCTGGTCGGACAGCACGATGCGCACGCCGGAGTTCAGGAACGCCAGCTCCCGCAGCCGATGCTCAAGCGTCGCCCAGTCGAACTCGGTCGTGGTGGTAAACGTTTTCTGCGACGGCAGAAACGTCACCTCGGTGCCGCGCCGATCCAAGGCCGGCCCGATTTCCGCCAAGGGTGCCACGGCTTCGCCGTCGCGAAACTCCATGGCGTGTTCCTTGCCGTTGCGCCAGATCGTCAGCTTGAGCCAGCTTGAGAGGGCATTGACGACCGAGACGCCCACGCCGTGCAGGCCGCCCGACACCTTGTAGGAGTTCTGGTCGAATTTGCCGCCGGCATGCAGCTGCGTCATGATCACTTCGGCAGCCGACACGCCCTCGCTGTGCATATCGGTCGGGATACCGCGGCCGTCGTCGCGCACCGTGCAGGAACCATCCGGATTAAGCGTGACGGTGACCGCCTTGGCATAGCCGGCGAGCGCTTCGTCGATGGCGTTATCGACGACCTCGTACACCATATGGTGCAGGCCGGAGCCGTCGTCCGTGTCGCCGATATACATACCCGGCCGTTTGCGCACCGCATCCAGGCCCTTCAGGACCTTGATGGATTCTGCACCGTAGTCGGACGAGTCGGTTCTGCGTGCGGCTTCTGCCATGAATATGATTTCGAATCGGTTTGAGAATGGACCATCCCTTGCGATCCGTTTGGCACGAATCCGCCTGTCCGCATAGTCCAAAGTGATGTTGGTTAAGTAGTTGTCCTACAATGAAATTTCAAGGGTAATTTGCGGCCCTGCCGGATCTCCGCCGCAATGCGAAAAAGCCGAACCGGAAGCGGAGCCGAGATGGCGAGCGGTCGTCGCGGACATCGGCGCGGCCGGGCCACCTGGTCGGTCTATTCCATGGGGCCGGTCGGAGGGGTATGCATCGAATCCCAAAACCGCCGCGTCCAGGCGATCGTCGCCCTCGCCGTGGTGGCAACCTGTTCCCGGAACCTGGCAAGGCGGCATGCCGCGTTACAAGCTGCTCATTGAATATGACGGCACCCCCTTCGTGGGCTGGCAGGTGCAGCGAATCGGTGTCACGGTGCAGGGAGTCCTGACCGCGGCCGTGGCGGCGTTTTGCGGCGAGCGTGTGCACATTCAGGGCGCCGGCCGCACCGACGCCGGCGTGCATGCGCTCGGGCAGACCGCGCATGTGGACCTCGCGCGGGACTGGGATGCCGACACGGTGCGCGATGCCATCAACGCCCATGTGCGCCCGCATCCGGTCGTCGTCCTCGCGGCGGAACCGGTCGCTGCGGATTTCGACGCGCGCTTTTCGGCGCGCCAACGTCACTATCTATACCGGATCGTCAACCGCCGCCCCGATCTCACGCTGGAGGCCGACCGGGCTTGGCGCGTGCCGCGGCCGCTCGACGCCGCGGCGATGCACGCCGCCGCCCAGCGTCTCGTCGGCCGGCACGACTTTACGACGTTCCGGGCCGCGCAATGCCAGGCGAAATCTCCGATCAAGACGCTCGACCGGCTCGACGTGGAGCGCGACGGCGAGGCGCTGCGCATCCATGCCTCCGCCCGCTCGTTCCTGCATCACCAGGTGCGCTCCATGGTGGGCTCGCTGGTCGCGGTCGGCGAAGGGCGCTGGCGCGCGGACGACGTCTCGGATGCGCTGGCGGCACGGGACCGGGCGGCCTGCGGTCCGGTCGCGCCGGCCGGGGGCCTCTACCTGGTAAGGGTGGACTATTGAACGGCCGACTCGATCGGTAAGAAAGTCCTGGTTGTTCGAACCACGGCGTGGCGATCATCTGCCTTTAGGATCTGACGGCTTTCAGCAAGCAAATCCGGTGTTTAACTTCGAGGCGCCGAAATCGCCCATCGGGGCGCTTTATGGGTAGATGTGAGGCGCCTCTGTCGATTACATGCTCTGAGCGTTCCTATTGACGCGCGATCGGGCCTCCCCCATGCAGGGCGTTACTGTCGTCGGGCATCCGCTGGTGCAGCACAAGCTCACGCTGCTGCGCGAAAAGGGGCGCTCGACCAAATCATTCCGCGAGTTGTGCCGCGAACTCGGCATCCTGATGTGCTACGAGGTGACGCGCGACTTGCCGCTCGGCGACGTGGATATCGAAACCCCCATGGGACCGATGCGGGCGCCGCAGCTTTCCGGCAAAAAGCTGGTATTCGCACCCATCCTGCGCGCCGGCACCGCGCTCCTCGAAGGCATGCTGGAACTGGTGCCCGGCGCCCGCGTCGCCCATATCGGACTCTACCGCGACCCCGCGACGCTGATGGCGGTGGAATATTATTTCAAGGCGCCGCTCGACGTCGCCGAACGCCTCGTCATCGTGATCGCGCCGGTGATCGCGACCGCCAATACGGCGGTGGCGGCGGTGGACCGGCTGAAGGAGCGCGGCGCCCGCGACATCCGCTACGTCTGCCTCATCGCGGTGCCGGGAGCCCTTGAGCGGCTGCGCGGCATCCATCCCGACGTGCCGGTCTGGACCGCCGCGATCGACGACCATCTCGACGCTCACGGTTACATCGTTCCGGGCCTCGGCGACGCCGGCGACCGCGCCTATGGCACGCGGTGAAGAGCGTTTGGATCGGCACCCTGGCGGATGATCACGAGTTGAACTCCGCCTCCTCGTTGGCATCACACCCGATCATGCATCCGGTAAGCTCCCAACTGACCCGAGCGGGACGCGGGCAGTGACGGCCATCAAGGACGCTTCGCGCCGCTGACGCGGTGGCCGCCTGCCTGCCTGCGGCCACCTTGACAGCTGTGCCCGCCGGCGTCACATTACGGCAGTTTTAGGGTGATAAAGTGTTGAAAATGCGCTAAGCGCAATTCCGTTCATCCTACCTTCCGAGTGCAGCTTAAACAGATGAGGATCATCACGTGGGACGCCTGACCATCGCTGGCTTGATTGCCGCTTTGACTTTGGGGACCTCTGTTCTTGTCGCGTCAGCTCAGCCCGCCTCCTTTTGGCCCGCCACAACCGGTGAGCCAGTGGTAGCAGAATGGTATTCTGATATCCCCTGGCATCAAAAGCTAGGTACCCGGGACGGCAACAGAATCGATGTACCGCTTATCCTCCCCTATGCCGCGCTGGGACAAAACGAGACAGCTTTTTGTACGGCCAACAAACTGTCACAACCAGCTTGCATGGTGGAGACGGGAGTTGTCAACATTCTGGGCACCCGCAGAACCGACACTCCCTACAATCCAAATGATCCGCTGATCCGAGCTAAGACATATTGCCAAATCCTTCCATGCATAGAAGTCAAGCTGCAGTTGTCAAGCTATCGAACTCAGAGCACGGGCAAAGGAATTGCACTAACGGAGGTTCTGTTCGGAACGGAATCCGCCGCCCCCAATTACGGGGGGTACGTGATCACGGAGGGCAGCACTTACCCCCCGCAAATGCCTTGGTACATGGCGCACTACTGCGATCAACCTTTCCCAGGCAACGTAGACGTCCAGGATCCCGCTTGCTACGCCGACTACTTTTCCCCGATGAACGACGGGTTCAATGCCTGACTGGCAAGCGGTAGCAATGGACTGGCCGAATACAGCGCCCTGGTCGGTGTATCCGCCTGCAGCCGACCTCCGGCGACTCAACCACTGCGCACCCGAGTCAGACAGCGTGCACACTGGTTATGGCGGGATTCACTCTCGACCCAGTGCCGAACACCAATACTACTTTCAACCTTCAGTATATGGTAAATACAATAACTTTTTATTATCAGTGGTTCAATGCGGCACTGGCAAGTTTTCCGAATAAGTTTGGCAGGCTGATCTTCAACGACATTTTCCCTGGAGTGGAAATCCGAGTTAGCTGGGAAAACTATCTATACCCCCAAGCCGTAAACAACCCGTTCTTGGGAACGTTCCAGTTCAAGCAGACTCCCACGACGACGCGGGTGCAATGCCGACGGGCTGCGATGTCACCCTGACCGGCCCCGTCCCTTCGAACTGCCAAAATACTGGGAATCATCGAGCGAATTCACCTTACCTTTACCCCAGACAATGCACACTTGCCGATTTGGCCGCAGCAAACATAGCAAGTTACGCCAATGCGGCCTCAACTATGAGCTCCATCCCAATGGCACTTGGATCAGTGGCCGCCGAATCTATCAGGCTGCGCTACAACCCGTATGGCGTATTCAGCAACCAGTACGGAAGGACGTCCTTCTTGTTTGCCGGCGTTCCCGGCATGCAGATGCCGGTGCCGTATCTACAAAGACCCCAGCCAGTGCGAGTGGCCTCAGTATCTATGAGCAGGTCAATAACGCGAGCCTCTTCAGCCTGTATCTTCCCATCGCGAACGAAGCCGACGCCAAGAACGCTTTCCGCAATTACAGCGATACCGATTTTTACCATACATTGCTTATGAGCAACCATATGGAGTTGAATCCACGGGAATTCGCAGAGGGCATTAGGGGAAAGGACGTTGTGGCACAACGAATACCGGACGCAGAAAATGTACGATGCGGTTCGCCGCAGGGCAATCAGTTGTTCCCCGCCGTAATGTTCGCCGGGGCTTTCAACCCCACGGCGGCTCCGGCGCCTTTTCACAACAGTACCTGTGACGGGTGCCATCTGCGTAACGGCAGCGGAATTCCGATAAACACCGCGGGCACAGTCTCGATGCGACGCTCCAGCAGTTCATGACCGCGGCGGCGTACAACCCTTATCAGTGGCCAAAGGGGACTATACCTTCACCGGGCAAATCACGACCCATGAAGCTGGTGTTTTTCGACCTGCAGCGCGTTACGACGCCCGGAGACGATTCGGTCTACTCTGAACCGCTGGCGTTTTCCGCCCGCCAGATCGCGCAGGCCCAGAATGCCGGCCAAGTCGCGAAAACCCAGTACAACAATAAGATCATGAATTTCTATGGTGACAGTTTTCACGTGATCCGGACGGGTTACAAATATGACTGGTATTATGGGCCGGTTGATTCGAATCGCATGGTGGTGAGCACGGCACGTACCAACTCCGAACTCGGCAAAACCTATCAGCCGCAGCAAGTGAACGTGGAAAACTTTGACGTCCCCACGTCGTGTCAAATTGCCGCTGCACCACCTAACTCCAAGGCTTGGCCGGCAGATTGTAAGGAAATAGACGGCAAAGCCATAGCCCAAGCAATCACTGGCGGTCAGGTAGGGTTTATGCTTCTCAACGGCAAGCGCCTCGGTAATTTGGGCGCGATCGAAGCAATACCAAACCCGGCGATTATGAATTTCCAAAGTAATCAAGTAACCTCGCTTGGCGCAAAGATAGCCGGGGAGATACTTTGGAACGCGGGGACGCGTGGCGGTGTTGATGGCGACCGTCGTACAGTATGCAAGACCAAGAGCATAACCGATTGCTATATCGGCCGGTTCGGATGGCTTGGCGATCGCGTCTCGCTCGAGGACCAGGTCGCCAATGCGGCGTTCGTCGAAATGAATATGACGACGAACGCGGGATATAATAAGCTTTATCCCAATCCCAGCGACACCGTGATGTTTCCGATCCGGTATAACTATCCCAATTGCGGTCAGGCCAACCTGCAGTGTACAATATCGAAGGGCAACGGGGATCTATCCGAATCGGATATCGAGCGAATGGCCGATTACGCACGCTGGCTCGGCAGTCCAACGCGCTCCGAGTTTATGGTTACGCTGCCGGAGGTTATCGCAGGCGAGGCAGTATTTCGGAAACTGCAGTGTAATTTGTGTCATGTAATAGATAAGATTGCCATCGATCCAGCCGATACGATGCTCACGAATGTGTTTCGCGAGCGTTTGAATACACGTATCGCGAACCCATCTGATCCGAAGACTTTTCCATTTTTGTCCTACATCGGGACTGATTTATTGATGCACGACATGGGATACTTATCGCAGGTGGGCACGGCGGGTCCGAATACCAGTATTAGAGACTCCAGCGGAGTGGTGCTGCCGCAATATGCAAACTTCGTGCAAAAAATTCGCACGCCGGCGTTGAAGGGACTTCGCTTCAACCGCTTCGTGACCGACTCCCATAGAAATACAGCGGTCTCGGGCGGGCCGGCCTGCGACTTTCTCTTGCACGATGGGCGGGCTTGCGATGCGATCGAGGCGGCTTTTCTGCATGATGGGCCGGCGATCAAGAACGTTGGGCATCATCGGCGGGTTGAATGGTCTAAGCGCGCAACAGCTTCTGCAGCTGCGCGCGTTTTTGTATTCATTATGAGGCACGACGGCGGCTCGGTGGGGTCCACGGACCCCACCGACAGAGAGGTTCACGCTGGCAAAGGCCGGCTTGATTCCCACAAGCGGACAACGCCCAAACGGGCCGGCGCGCGGTCGAATTTAAGGGGCGGCGCGCTTGTTCACGTCTTCGCAGGCGCGGTGAAATAGGTGCCGCGCCCGCTTGCCAGCAGCTTGCCCTGGGCGTCGTAGATGGAGGCCTCAGCCGTTGAGAACTGGCCCCCCATCCGCACGGCCTTGCCGCGCACCGTGAGATCGCCCGGCATCGCGGCGCTGTGGTAATCGACCCGCATGTCGATGGTCGGAACCCCGCGGCCGAGCTTTTTCACCATCGCCCAGTCGGCGCCGAGATCGATCAGCGCCGCCAAAATCCCGCCGTGGGTGTAGCGGCGCTCCGGGTTGACCACCCATTCCTCGCGCCAGGTTGCGGTAAGCTCGATGCCGTCATCATGCACGGCCACGACTTTGAGGCCCAGCCATCGATGGAACGGTGCGCGGGTCACCAGTTCCTGTACGCGCTCCAGGGTGATCTCGTCGCTCATGGGATTGACCGTTTTGTTTCGAGGAGCAGTGCATTCGCAGGGCGATCAAAAACGCGCTTTTTTACGCTGGGCCCTTGCGGCTCTCGCAAGGTGGGCACGCTTCGCTTTGCCCACCCTACAAAGCTGCCGCACGTCAAGGCGTCACGATCACCTTGCCGAAAACTTCGCGGTCCTGGATCATGCGAAGGCCTTCGGCCGCCTTGTCGAGCGGCAATTCCTTGTCGATGACCGGCCGCATCTTGCCGTCGGCGATCAGGTCCATCAGGCCCTTGAGGTCGTCGTCGTAAAAGCTGTTGGAGCCGATGATTTTCAGCTCGAACGTCCACACGTAACGCAAATCTTCCTTCGGGTCATGGCCGGCGGTGGCACCGCAGACCAGAAGCTTGCCGCCACGCTTGAGGCAGCGCAGCGACGGCTGCCAGGTGTCACCGCCGGTGAAGTTGATTACCACGTCAACGCCGCCTTCGTAGGAGCGGCGCTGCGGCTTGCCGTAGCGCTCGATCGCCCATTTGGAGAAATCGACCTCCTGATAGTTGATCACCTCGTCGGCGCCGAGATCCTTCAGCCGCTTCATTTTGTCGGCGCTGCCGGCGCAAGCGATCACTTCGGCGCCGAGATGTTTTGCAAGAATCACGCACCCGGTGCCGACCCCGCCGGAGGCGCCCAGCACCAGCACGCGTTCGCCCTTGCGGATGGTGTCGTGGGTAATCAGCATGCGGTGGGCGGTGCCGTAGGCGACCGGCAGCGACGCGGCCTGCGCGAAGGTCACGTCCGCCGGCATGGCGACCAGCTGATCGGCCGCCACCAGGCAATATTCCGCCATGCCACCGTCGAGCATCTCGCCCATCAGGCCCTTGCGCTTGTTGACCGGGTTGACCAGCACGCGGTCGCCAGCCTTCCAACCCGCAACGCCCGGCCCGACCGCCGCGATCTCGCCCGCCATGTCGAGCCCGATGATCACCGGCAGCGGCACCTTGATGCCCGGCATGCCGCGCATCGTGAATACGTCATGGTAGTTAAATGACGACGCCCGCACCCGGATCAGTACATCGCCTTCGGCTGGACGGGGCACCGGGTAGTCGCCCACGACCTCCAGGTCGGAAAGCCCCCCATGCCGGCGCAACACCAGCGCTCTCATCGTGCTCGGAACCACGCGCATTCTCCTGCGAAGATCGGATTTTGGTTTAGCATTGCGGGCCGTTCGCGCCATCGCAATTCTTCGGACGTGTCACGGCGACCGCGCAATCGGCCTGCGAGGCGGTGCTCTGCGACGGATGATTTGCAGTTTTGCGGCCGCTTCTGCGCGCCGCTACCCCGGCGCGCCCGACTTCACGAGCTTGTACACGATCGAATCCATCAGCGCCTGGAACGAGGCGTCGATGATGTTGGGCGACACCCCGATGGTGGTCCAGCGCTCGCCGTTCTCGTCCTCGCTCTCGATCAGGACCCGCGTGACCGCCTCGGTGCCGGCGTTGAGGATACGGACCCGGTAGTCAGTGAGGTTGAGCCCGTTGATGTAGCTCTGGTACTTGCCGAGATCCTTGCGCAGCGCGAGATCGAGCGCGTTGACGGGGCCGTTGCCCTCGGCGGCCGAAATCAGCTTTTCCTCGCCGACCGTCACTTTGACGACCGCCATACAGACCGTCACCCGCTCGCCGACGGCGTTGAGGCGCTGTTCCACATTGACGTCGAATTGCGTCACGTCGAAATAGCGTGGCACTTGGCCGAGCATGCGCCGCGCCAGCAACTCGAACGACGCATCCGCCGCCTCATAGGCGTAGCCCACGGCCTCCCGGTCCTTCACCGTATCGAGCAGGCGGGCGACGCGCGGATCGTTGCGCTCCACGGTGATCCCGACGCGTTCCAGCTCGGCGAGCACGTTGGAGCGGCCGGCCTGATCGGAGACCAAAAGCTTGCGCCGGTTGCCGACCGCTTCCGGCTTTACGTGCTCGTAGGTGGCCGGGTCCTTGACGATCGCCGACGCATGGATGCCGGCCTTGGTGGCGAAGGCGCTTTCGCCGACATAGGGCGCGTGGCGATTGGGCGCGCGGTTGAGGATTTCGTCGAGGCTGCGCGACGCCCGTGTGAGGTGCGCAAGCTTGTCGGCGTCCACACCGATGTCGAAGCGGTCCGCATAGTCGGGTTTGAGCTTGAGGTTGCCGATCAGCGAGACCAGGTTGGCATTGCCGCAGCGCTCGCCAAGACCGTTGAGCGTGCCCTGGATGTGGCGCGCGCCCGCCCGCACCGCGGCGAGCGAGACCGCCACCGCCTGCTCGGTGTCGTTATGGGCGTGGATGCCGACATGGTCGCCCGGCACGACCGCCGTGACGGTTTTGACGATGGCTTCGACCTCGTGCGGCAGGGTGCCGCCATTGGTGTCGCACAGCACCACCCAGCGGGCGCCTTCCTCATAGGCCGCACGGGCGCAGGCTAGCGCATAGTCCGGATTGGCCTTGTAGCCGTCGAAGAAATGCTCGCAGTCGAGCAGCACCTCGCGGCCCCTGGCCTTGGCGGCGCGCACGCTCTCGCGAATACCGGCAAGATTATCCTCGAGCGTGGTCTCCAGCGCCACACGGACATGATAGTCCCAGGACTTCGCCACGAAGCAGATGGCGTCGGCGCGGGCGTCGAGCAGCATCGCGAGGCCGGGATCGTTGGCAGCGGAACGGCCCGGCCGCCGCGTCATGCCGAAGGCCGTGAAGGTCGCCCGTAGATCGCGGTCGTGGGCAAACAACTCGGTGTCGGTCGGATTCGCGCCCGGATAGCCGCCCTCGACATAATCGATGCCGAGATCGTCGAGCAGCGCCGCCACGGCCAGCTTGTCGTGCAGGGTGAAATCGACCCCGTTGGTCTGCGCGCCGTCGCGCAGCGTGGTGTCGAACAGATAGAGGCGCTCGCGCGGCATCGCTCTCACCACACGCCGAAGAGTTTCAGCGCCAGTGCCACGGCCGCAGCTGCGACCGCGACCTTCAGCACGATGTAATAAGCCCAGTGACGGGGAAACGGGGTGTCGGGGCGTTTCATGGTTTGCTTCCCCTCACGGTGGGCTCCGCTTCGTGGTTTGCATTGGCGGCGAACGACTTGCGCACCGTCGTATTGGCAAGCCATTCGCCATTGCGCGGCACGGTATTGCGCCGTTGCGGCTCAAAGCCGCGGCGCTCGAAAAAGCCGAGCGCCGTATCGCTGGCATCGGCGGTGAGCTGCTTGGCGCCGCGCGCCGCCGCCAGCTTTTCGATCGCCTCGCACAACTGTGCGCCGATGCCCTGCCCGGCCACCGCCGGATGCACGTAGAGCAGGTCCAGCACGTCGGCGCCCTTGAGCGCCGCAAAGCCGACCGGTGCGCCATCGACGGTCGCGACCAACGTGAGTTCGCCCGCAAGCCGCGCGGCGAACGCCGCTTCATCGTCGGCCGCCGCCGCCCATGCGGCCTGCTGCGCCTCGCTGTAGTCATCCGTGGTCAATTCCGCAATGCTGGCGCGAAAGATTTCGGCAAGCCGCGGCGCATCGGCCGGAAGAAACGGTCGCAGCCCGCCCGGAGATTTTGCACGGGGAGTCATGGCGCTGGCCTCTTCTCCTCTTCCCTCGTGAACGAGGGGCGCGCCGCAGGCGCCGGGCGGACCGGCGGGCCGCTATCGTCGGCCGCGCGCAGATGCATGGTTTCAGACACCGCGCCGGCGATGATGGCGACGCCGGTTTTGCCGGCGCTGGCCGCTTGATCCTGACCGGTAGCCGCGCCAAGCCATGCAGCGCAGAGCGTTCCGGGCGCGGCGGCCAGGCGGATGCCGCGTGTTTTCATCGGCGTTTTGCCCGAACTGAGATCGTGCGGACTTGGATCGTACAGACTTGGATCGAGCGGATTTGGGCCGCGCGGCCTTTCGTGACGTGGGCCTGAGGCTGATCTCGCTTCGGCCGGCGGGCTCAAGGCCGTTCGCGGCTCCGAAAGCTGGAGCATAGCGTCCTCCTGGTTTCGCCACTTGGAGCTGGAGTCAGGAGGCTAGCAGGTTCGCTTGCTCGCGGTCTTCACGAAATTGCCTAAGGCGGGCCGCAGAGGAGCTTCGCATTAATTCGAACAAAAAATGTGCAATTTGGCGGACGATACGGGGACGCGCCGTTGACGGCGACGCCGACAATATTTGGCGAATCCAAAATATACCAAGGATGCAAAGATACTGAGGACCCCAAGCCCGAGAGCAAAGAAGGCAAGCACGTCAATTGCGTTACGTATGTGAGCAGACACCACTGCGAGGTTCAGTGGGAGTAACACACTCACGACGACGGTTACAGACCTGAGCATCGGCGGTATCCCGTGGCGGGCTAGGAGAACAACACTAGTTGAGCCAATCGGCTTAAGTCAATTCCGGCCCGGGAAAATTCCGGACGAGGAATTCTTGTGCCGGAGTGGTAAGGCGCTGTCCGAAAACCGTCCCGACAAAGAGAATTGGCTCTTGTTATTACTAACATCATCTTATAAAATTCAGCCGGCGCTTGTCATCATGAGAAAGGAGACATGAATAGAAATAATTATGGAGTTCTTTATGAGAGATCCGGCGATGTATATTTATTACTGTTTGCCGAACAAGTGCGCGATCCCGGTCCGGCCATTGGCCGGCCGGTCATCACAAATTGTGTCGAACTCTTACTGTCTGGGCTGAAAGCGGTTGCGCCGCCTACCTCACCGCCGCCCCGACGCCCCCAAGGGTCCCGACGGCCCCCAAGCGTGACGCCGTGCTCGCCGCCGTCAAGGCGTGGCCTGGAAGCCGCGGAGTTTGCCGAAGGCGTGCAGCGACAGCCAACAGGCAGCAGCGAGACCACCGCCACCCCATGACATCACCAATCCCGGCCGGGGCGTCCACCGCTTCCAAACCGGCCGGGCTTTCAAGTCGCCGCCGCGCCTCTCTTGGGTTTACCGCCGCCGCGCCGCAATCCTCAGAGGTAGACTTCCCTTCGATGGCCTACCGTCAAAACGAGCACAACCAAACGGTCATCCTCGATATCGGCCACAATGCGGTAATCGACCACCCGATAGCGCCAAAGATCCTTGCGGTCGCCGACGAGAGCGTGGCCCCGGCGACGCGGATCCTCGTCGCCGGCAATGCGTTCGCGCAAATATCACAATAAGCGCTTCTCTGCGTCCGTACCCAGCTTGCGCAGGTCGCAGATAGCGCCGCTGTGGAACTCAACCCGCAAAACCCGTGCGTTCATTCCGGCACGGAATTGGTGTCTATTCCCTGCTCGAGGCTTTCAAGTGACACCCGCGGTCCAATGCATGCGAGGCGGTGGAGCGCCAGATCATAATCCTCAATGCCCTCAATGTGGCGCAAGACCGCTTCGCGGGCTAAAGCGCCCTTGCTTTGGCCGGTCTTCTTGGCCAGCGCATCAAGGCGCTGCTCGAACTCCGACGGTAGATCGATTTCAAGCAATGGAACCTCCATGACTGACGCATCCTAGACTTTATTAAGGCGGATTTGCAATCGAGATGGCGGGGACAGGATCGGGCATGACTCTCGGACGTTCCGACGTAAGCGGAATGCGGCTTAGTCGTTGGTTTGGTCGCGTTTCGTCGGCGATGGCGAGGCGCTGCGACCCCATTTGGGACCGAATGGCCCGCCTTACCGTGCGACGTTTTGTTTGTTGAACACCGCGTCGACGGCGGCGGCTTCGGCGCATTTTTTGCCGCCACCGCAACGGCGCACCGCGCGGATCATCTCACCGTCGGCTTCGATCGCGTCGCATTGCGCCCTCGACGCGGCGCACGAGACGGCGCAAGATGCGCCGCTGTCCCCCGTCGGGAGTTTTTTCGTCATGGCCGTCAACATCAAGGTGAATGGCACGGTGCACAGCGTGCCGGCCGAGCCGGATACGCCGCTGCTCTACGTGCTGCGCAACGATCTCGGGCTAAACGCCGCCAAATTCGGCTGCGGGCTCGCCCAATGCGGCGCCTGCACGGTGCTGGTCGATGGCCAACCGGTGCGCTCCTGCGCGACGCCGATCGAGGCGCTTGGCCGCGCGGAGATCACCACGCTCGAGGGCCTCGGCACCATCGAACGGCCGCATCCGCTGCAGGCGGCGTTCATCGCCGAGCAGGCGGCGCAATGCGGCTACTGCATCCCGGGATTCATCATGGCGGCGAAGGCGCTCATCGACCGCAATCCGCGGCCGAGCGAAGCGGACATCCGGCAGGGGCTGGCCGTGAATCTCTGTCGCTGCGGCGCCCATAACCGCATCGTCCGCGCGGTGTTGCGGGCGGCGCAAACGGGCGGGAGGATCTGATGAACGCGATCTCACGGCGCGACGTCGCCGCCAGGCTCGGCGGCATCACGCTCGCCTTCACGCTGGCGCCGCGGCTTGCCTTCGCGCAGCAGCCCCCCAGGCTGCCCGGCAGCCTTGCGGATAACCGCCTGCTCGACGCCTGGATTCGCATCGGCGCCGACGGCATTGCCACGGTCTCGACCGGCAAGGTCGAACTCGGCCAGGGCATTCTCACCGCCTTGGCGCAGATCGCCGCGGAGGAACTCGACCTGCCGCTCGACCGGGTGCGGATGATTTCGGGCGACACCGAGCGGGCGCCCAACGAAGGCGTGACCGCCGGCAGCCAGTCGATCGAGAACAGCGGCACGGCGCTGCGGCTCGCCGGCGCGCAAGTGCGCGCCATCCTGGTCGAGCTGGCGGCAAAGCGCCTGGGCCTTGACGCCGCCGCGCTCAGCGTCGCCGACGGGGTCGTCACCGCGCCGGACGGGCGCAAGCTCGGCTATGGCGAGCTCGCCGCAGCGGCCGATCTGCATCGCGAGGCTTCTGCACAAGTCCGGCCGAAGCCCGCTTCGGCGCACCGGATCGTCGGCACCTCGGTCCCGCGGCGCGACATTCCGGCAAAGGTCACCGGCGGCGTCGCCTATGTGCAGGACCTGCGGCTGCCAAATATGCTGCATGGCCGGATCGTGCGGCCGCCGGGCTATGGCGCCAAGCTCGAAGGTTTCGAAGAGGCGCCGGTAACGGCCATCTCCGACGTGGCCGCGGCGGCGGACGACGGCAGCTTCCTCGGCAAGATTGCCGAACGGGAAATGCTGCAGAGCCGGGTCGCGCGAATCTGCGGACTCCGGCGCGAAGTTCAATGGATTCGACGATGCGCGGATCAGGGCCATGCCGGGCGTGGTCGCGGTGGTGCGCGACGGCAGCTTCCTCGGCGTCATCGCCGAGCGCGAAGAGCAGGCGATCAAGGCAAGCCTGGCGCTAGCCAAAATCGCGCGCTGGACGGCGGGGCCGCCGCTTCCCGACGCGGCCCATATTTACGATCGCCTGCTGGCGCTGCCGACGCAGGACAAGGTCGTCAACGAGAAGCAGGCCGCGCTGCCCGAGGGCGTGAAATACGTCGAGGCGACCTATCGCAAGCCCTACATGGCGCATGCGTCGATCGGGCCGTCCTGCGCGGTCGCCCAGCTGAGCGGCGGCAAGATGACGGTGTGGACCCACAGCCAGGGGGTGTTCCCGCTGCGCGGCAACCTCGCCATGGCGTTAAAAATGCCGGCGGAGAGTATCCACTGCATACATGCCGAGGGTTCAGGCTGCTACGGCCATAATGCGGCCGACGACGTGGCGCTCGACGCCGCGCTGCTGGCGCGGGCCGCGGCCGGCCGGCCGGTGCGCGTGCAATGGATGCGCGCCGACGAGTTTTTGTGGGAGCCGTTCGGCCCCGCCATGGTGATGAAGGTGCGGGCGGGGCTGTCGCCGGCCGGCCGCATCGCCGACTGGGATTACGAGCTGTGGAGCAACACCCACTCGACGCGGCCGAGCGAGCCGGGCGGCACCAATCTGCTCGCCAGCTGGTATCTGGCCGAGCCGCAGCGTCCCGCCCCGCCCCGCATGCTGCCGCAGCCCGCCGGCGGCGGCGATCGCAACGCGGTGCCGCTCTATGATTTCCCGCGCCAGCGCATCGTCAATCACCTGATCCCGGAGATGCCGCTGCGGGTGTCGGCGCTACGCACGCTCGGTGCCTATGCGAATGTTTTTGCGACCGAATCCTTCATGGACGAGCTGGCGCTGCATGCTGGCGCCGATCCGGTGGCGTTCCGCTTGGCGCATCTCACCGATCCCCGTGCCCGCGCCGTGATCGAGGCGGTGGCCAAGCAAGCGGGCTGGAAGCCTGGCGAGCGTCCCGAAGGCCGCAAGGGGCGCGGCATCGGCTTCGCGAAGTACAAAACACTCGCCACCTATGTGGCGGTGATCGCCGACATCGAGATCGACCGCGCCAGCGGCCGCATCGCGGTGCCGCGCGTCTACGCCGCCGCCGATGCCGGCCAGATCATCAATCCGGACGGCCTGTTGAACCAGATCGAAGGCGGCATCGTGCAGTCCACGAGCTGGACGCTGATGGAGGAGGTCAAGTTCAATCCGACCGAGATCCGGTCGCGGGACTGGGCCACCTATCCGATCCTCACGATGAGGGAGGTTCCGGCGATCACCGTTGAACTGATCGACCGGCCGCAGGAGCGCTCGCTCGGCGCCGGCGAAGCCTCCCAGGGCCCGGCTGCCGCCGCAATCGCCAATGCCTTCGCGGCCGCGACCGGCAAACGCCTGCGCGAGCTGCCGCTGACGCCGGCGCGGGTGAAGGCGGCGCTGGGGGGGTAGGGTGATCGCTGCGGCTGCGCCACGGCCGTGCATGATTGCGCGCGTAGTAGCCGATCCCGACATTCCTTGGCCGACTGCGGTAAATGATACCTCATTCCAAAATGCAGAGCTCAGGGGCGCAATCGCTTGATTGCCCCGCTTCCGAAGGCGGCTTCTGCGAATGCGTGTCGGCCGGGATGCAGCATGCAGGGGGCAATAAAGCGATCGCGCCCTGCGTTATGGGCGTCCGGACAGATCACCATGCGGGCGAAGCGGCGTATGCCGGGCAAAATCAGTTCCCTGCGCAAGGCTAGACCGGATTCCGGTCACGTCTGAACATCCGGGAGTCATGGCCGGGCGAAGTCCCGGCCATCCACGTCTTTGTTCTAGAACCGCCGCAAGTAAAACGTGGATGCCCGCGACAAGCGCGGGCATGACGCCGAGACGCTGATTCAATACGACCGGAACATGGGCTAATTCCAGCTTATCGTATTGTGCCCGGAAAATGCGACACATCCCAACGCATGAGCGAGTTGAAGGAAAACGCGATGGCGCCCGTCGATGGAACCTATTTTTCCGTCACCGAGTGAATGGTGAGCTCGCTATCATTGAGGCCATAAGTGACGCGGGGAAAATAGCAAGTCCCGATATCCCTCACTCAAACGGGATTACTCGACGTCATGACAAAGTACGGATGCGTGCGCATAATGGACGCATGCACCGGATGAGATGGCGCGGCGATCCTTTAGCAATCCCTGAGCCTTCATTGCAAATTCACATGGCTTGAGATAGATCAGTGCATGAGCTGTTTGAGAGGCCGAAGTCGGATAGCTATGAGGGAGGTCACAACTATGCGTTTGTCTACCACACTCTTGGCCCTCGCGGCGATTTTGCTGCAGACAACGGTATCGGCGACTTCCGCCGAGGTCACTCGGGGCACGACGAAAGGCGGTTGGGTCGGCATCGCAGCTGCACCGGACAAACGGGTGTTCAGGGACACCGCCAGCACTATGGATGCGGCACGCAGCCAGGTGGGATCGGAGTGTGAGACGGCGACGCGTCGGGACTGCGACGTTATCGCCGTCCCTGATGATATCGACGAATGGGGTGTTGTCGCGATAAATTGCACGGACTCCGGAAAGCCGCCGGCTTCATTCGTCGCTGGCTCAGACGAGGATAAGGAGTTGCAAATCGCGCAGGACAAAGCAGGTAAGGCAGGCTACAGCCCGGGCAGCTGCGCTACGATCTATAGGGAGTGAGAGGCCTATCTAACTCAGCTAGAGCCGATGCTTTCTGGCGGTATTGCCCAAGCGGCCGAGTCCTTCTGCGTTAGTCCGCGTGGGCAAATACCACCCCCCTTGATTGGACCATAGAAGCCAAGATTGCAACGGCGTCGCTTGTGAGCGGCCCGCTGGTCCGATAGCCTGCCGGCAAATGCGGCGATCGGTGCCCCAACGATGGGCATCTCGAACGTCTGCCGCAACCCGGGAGGACGCCATCGTGGCTCGCAAAATTCGCTTTCATGCATTGATCGCGGCCCTGGCGCTGGCCGCGGCCGCCTCGCCGACCTTGGCGCAATCCAGCCCGCTTCTCTCGACCTGCGACACCGCTCCGGTAGCGCCGGCGTGCGCGGCCGTGCGGGGTGACCGCGCCGAGGGATGGACCGTGCAGAGCCGCGCCGAAGTGATGGCGCCGCACGGGATGGTGACCACCAGCCAGCCGCTTGCCGCACAGGCCGGCCTGCAGATCATGCGCGACGGCGGCAACGCCATCGACGCCGCGGTGGCGACCGCCGCCATGCTCAATCTCGTCGAGCCGAACAGCACCGGGGTCGCGGCGGACATGTTTGCCGTCATCTACATGGCGAAGGACAAGAAGGTCTACACGCTCAATGCCAGCGGCATGGCGCCGAGCGGCGCCACGCTCGCCCGCCTCCAGGCGCTCGGCTATCGGTGGAACCCGAACAATTGGGGACCCGGCTCGGGCATGCCGCCGTTCGGCATCCTGACCGTGACGGTGCCGGGCGCCGCCTGGGGCTGGGACGAGGTGCTTCGCCGCTTCGGGACCAAATCCCTCAAGGCGGTGCTGCAGCCGGCGATCGACTATGCGGAAGGCGGGTTCCCGATCTCCCAGCGCATCGCCCATGACTGGCACCTGCCCTTCGCGCTGCCGCTCGAAAACTGCTGCAGCGAACGCGATCCGGATTCCGTGAAGACGTTTTATATCGACGGCAAGCCGCCGGTGGCCGGGCAGATTTTCCGCAATCCAGGCCTTGCAAGGACCTTCCGGCTGCTGGCGGAACGCGGACGCGATGCCTTCTATAAGGGCGAGATCGCGCAGGCGATCGTCGCCAAATCGCAGGCGCTGGGCGGCACCATGACACTCGCCGACCTCGCCGATTACAAGGGCGAATGGGTCGAGGCCGCGGCCGGCAATTATCACGGCTACGACCTGTTCGAACTGCCGCCGCCGTCCCAGGCCTGGGGCGCCAACGAAATGCTCAATATACTTGAGGCCTGCGTGCCGGCCTGGGCGCCCGGCGAGACGCTGGCGAGCCTCGGGCCACGGCATCCGAAATACTGGCACTTCGTGGTGGAGGCGAAGAAGCTCGCCTACCGGGATCTCTATGCGTTCAACGCCGATCCGAACTTTGCGAAGATTCCGCTCGACCGGCTGCTGTCGAAATCCTATGCGGCCTCGCTGTGCGGCCGGGTTGACCCAGACAAAGCCTCGGCCACGGGCCCGCGGACCGGAACCGATCTCGCACTCGGCGATACGATCGTGCTGTCAACCGCCGACCCGGAAGGCAACATGGTGTCATGGGTCAACAGCAATTTCTCCGGGTTCGGCTCCGGCATCACGGTTCCGGGCTACGGCATCGTGCTACACAACCGGGGCGCGTTGTTCACCCTCAATCCCGACAGCCCGAACGTGATCGCGCCGCACAAGCGGCCCTACAATACGCTCGCGGCCGGCTTCGTGATGAAGGACCGCGAGCCGCTGATGAGCATTTTGCTCATGGGCGGCGACATGCAGGCGCAAGGGCACGCGCAGGCGTTGCTGAACGTTATCGACCTCGGCGCCAACCTCCAAGCCGCGACCGACATGGCGCGCTTCCGGCACAATCAGGTCCCCAACATCCTGCAGCTGGAGTCGGAACTCTACAAACTGGTCGGCGGACCGCTCCGCGCGATGGGGCATAACGTGCAATCCATCAACGGCGGCATCGTCGGCGGCTTCCAGTCGATCATGGTGGTGCGGGACACTGGCCCCGGGACGCCCGGTGGCGGGCGCTACTATCGGGCCGGATCCGACCACCGCAAGGACGGGCAGGCGGTCGGGTGGTAAAGGTGCGGATACGTCGTTCCGAAAGCCTCCTTTCGCACGGCTTCTGTGTATGAGGCCACGCCTTCCGGCCGCCGAAATGGGGTCCGGTGGTTCAGAGTCGAGGGTGCAATGAAACGTGGGAGCCGTCAGGTGTGGACTTCACCGGCTATTGCTCTCTTCATTGCCGCATCCAGCATTCTGATGGCTCATGACAGCGCGTGGTCGCAGACCCGCATGGTCAAGCTCCGGCTGACGCAAGGAACGTGGGGCTGCCGGCGACAAGCGCAAGCAGGAGCCGAAGCAAATGCCTCAATCTCGCCGGACGTTGCTCCCAGCGGCTCAACACATCGCGAAACTTCTGCATCCTACGGCCCTGTAGCCACGTCGCCCGGTTCATCGCAGCCTCCCAACCGGAGGCAAGGAACCGGACAACTCGTGTGCTACCTAACCCGGACAACTCATCTGCTTACGACACGGTCGTCCGCGGCCCGTTTCCATCCGACGTTGAGCGCGATAGACTGCCTCATCGCTGCAGGGATGATGGATGCCGCGGCCTATCAATGCAGGATGATCGCGGGTCGTTCATACGAGGAATTCGCCATGTCGGACCAAGGCTCCCATGATACCAATTCATTCGCGCTCTCGCGGCGCGCGCTGCTGGCGGCGGCTTCCGGTGTCGGCGGCCTGGCCTTCGCGGGCGCCGCGCCGGCGCGGGCGGCGGTGACGAATCCGGATTTGTCCGGGCTCCCGCCCTATGGCAACGGCACGCTTCCCGCCGGAGTGCGGGCGCGCCGCATCCCCAATATCAATGGTTTGACGGTGAATATTCTGGAGGCCGGGTTTGCGCCGCCGGGCCGGCCGCTGGTGCTCATGCTGCATGGGTTTCCGAACCTCGCCTATAGCTGGCGCAAGGTGATGCCGGCCTTGGCGGACGCGGGTTATTACGTGGTGGCGCCGGACTGTCGCGGCTTCGGCCGCACCACCGGCTGGGACAATTCCTTCGACGCCGATCCGCTGCCGTTTCTGGCCGATCAACATGCTGCGCGACCAGATCGCGCTCCTCTCCGCGCTCGGCTATCGCAGCGCCGCCATGATGGTGGGACACGACCAGGGTTCGCAGATCGCCGGCCTGGGGGCGCTGATCCGGCCCGATATGTTTCCCCGCCTCACGCTGATCGGCGGCGGGTTCGGCGGGCCGCCATCATTTCCGTTCAATACCGCCAACGGGGCGCCCGCGCCGCATCCGGAGTTCACCAACGCCGAGCTCGACGCGGCGTATGCCAAGCTCGATCCGCCGCGGCGATATTATCAGGATTACTGGGCAAGCCCCGAGGCGGATCGCGATATGAAGCATGTGCCGCAGGGCATGACCGATTTTTTCCGCGCCTTTTGCTACATGAAGAGCGCCGATTTTCCCGGTAACCAGAATCTGCAGCCTTTGCATCCGGTGCATACCGCCAAGGAAGCCGCCGAACAGTATGCACAAATTCCGGAATATTACGTGATGCGACGCGGCAAGAGCATGCCGGACACGGTCGCCGCATTCATGCCGGACGCCGCTTATGTCAAGGCCTGTAAATGGCTCACCGAACCGGAATGCGCGGTCTATGGATTCGAATATACCCGCAGCGGCTGGACCGGCGCGCTGCAGGAATATCGGCGCCGGCGCAACAGCGCGTTTGCGCCGACCATCGCCGAGCAGCTCACCTATTCGGGACGCACGGTCGATGTTCCCACCCAGGTCATCGCCGGCAAACAGGACTGGGGTCCGAACCGGACCATCGGCGGTCCGATGAACATCGGCAAGACCGGCTACACGCAATTCAAAGGCGTCCATATGGTGGACCGCGCCGGCCACTGGGCGCATGAGGAGCAGCCGGAGCAGGTGAGCGGGCTGTTGCTTGAATTCCTTCGCGAGCGCGGGTGATCTGCGGCGATGCAGCCCGACGGCGTGGCCTGTGGCTGATTGTCGCAGTCGATCGATGATTTGCGATACGACCAGGCGGCAAGTTTTCCCGCGCCGCCAGCATTAGCGGCGCGCAGTCGAAACCCGTCACCAAACGGGCCATCCGCACCGATGGCCCGGACCGTTTTGAGCACTCACCATCCCGCTGACACCGCCGGATAATACTGACTCCGTTGACACACCGCCGATTTTACAAGACACTATAAAATCGGCTCGCGTCGATATTCGGGCCACCGCAAAGCTCAAAATGGAAATTCGGCATCACGGGAGGCAGTCATGAGTTCCAATGGGTCTGACCGGAGGCGGTTCCTGAAGCAAGCTGCCGCCCTGGCTGGTGTGGGCGTGGGCGCCGGTGCGGGCGCGGAGTGGGCCGCAAGAGGCCAGCCGGCCAAGCCTGAAGTGCTATTAAAAGATGCTCGCGCGCGCGACGCCTTGCGCCGCGGGGCGCGGATGAGCGTCAACCACATCACTTACTACACGCCGCTGCAGGATTACGGCGGCATCCTCACCCCGGCGCAGCTGCACTTCGTGCAGCAACACTCCTCCCACTTCCCGGAAATCGATCCACGGGAGCATCGCCTCACCATCCACGGCTTGGTGGATCGTCCCTTGAGTTTTTCCATGGACGAACTGAAGCGCCTACCTTCCGTGTCGCGGGTACATTTCCTGGAGTGTCAGGGTAACAGCTCCGCCATGATCCATGGTACCGGCAATCAAAATATGGGGCCGTCGGTCCAGTATGTTTGGGGGATGACCAGCTGCAGCGAATGGACCGGCGTGCCGCTTTCCGTGCTGCTGAACGAGGCCGGCCTGAAACCGGAGGCGAAGTGGCTGGTTTACGAAGGGGCGGACCCCGGCAAATTCAGCCACACCATGCCGCTCGGAAAGGCTTTGGACGATGTTTTTGTGGCCTACGGCCAAAATGGCGAACCGGTGCGTATCGAGCAGGGCTACCCGATCCGCATGATCGTGCCCGGCTGGGAAGGCCCCTTCAGCGTAAAATACCTGAAACATATCAAGGTGGTGGACCAGCCCTACCACGCTTGGAACGAAGCCATGAATCACTCCATCCCGCGGGCCGACGTGGGCGGCAAATCGCGCTGGTACCACTTTCAGTGGGCAACCAAATCGGTGATTACGCAGCCTTCGGAGGGGCTTAAAATACCGCGTCCGGGCTACGTCCAGATTACCGGCTTGGCCTGGTCCGGCGGGGGCAAAATCACCAAGGTTGAAGTATCCACCGACAACGGCCGCAGCTGGAAGGAAGCGAAGCTGCAAACGCCGGTGCATACGAAGGCGCATACGCGGTTTACGTTCGACTGGAATTGGGACGGCGAAGAGACCGTGATTATGTCTCGCAGCACGGATGAGACGGGTGACGTCCAGCCGTCCCGCGCGGAGTTGTACAAGAACTGGGGCATTTCCCCCGAGGAAGCGCAAAAGCCGGTCCGCACCACGCATTTCAATGCCATCCAACCCTGGCGGGTGGCGCGCGACGGGAGCTTACGCGACGCGATGTACACGTCGTAATCTCTCCGTGGCGGTGACGATCCTGGCAACCCCGACGGCGGGGTTGGTGCTTTCGTCCAGATTGACTCCGCGGGCTCCTGAACCGGAAAGCCTGCAACGATAAGCCTAGAGTTCGATCGGGTCATCACCGTCTCGGCGTCATGCCCGTGCTTGTCGCGGGCATCCTCCTTTTGTTTGCGACCTATGCAAGGAAGACGTGAGCGGCTGGGACAACCCTGGCCTGACTTGAAGCATTCCGATCTGACCGGAATTGGTCTGATGCGAAACCCGGTGCCGAACCGGCGCCGGAGCCCCATAAAACAGGGCTTCGTCTGATGTATCCGTCGTAGCGTGCTTGTTTTTGGCGGCCCGGAGTTGAACCCGGTCGATAGGCTGCCTTCCTATCAATTCGCCAGAAGGCTGCCTTGGCGTTGAAAAGAAGGATAACGAAAATGACCAACAAAGCGTTTGGTAGCGGTCTCGCACTTCTGGCGGGGATCGCGCTGTGCACGATTTCCTTCTCCGTTGTGGCCGCGCAGCAATCGAAGTTGCGCATCATCCAAACGAACGCCGCCGGAGACAACGTCCACATCATCGATCCTGCAACCAATAAGGTGGTGGGCGAGATCAAGGGGATCGAAGCGCCCCACGGGATTGCGGTCGCTCCGGACGGCAGCCGCATCTACATCAGCGAAGAATTGGGGGACACGCTCGTCGTCATCGACGGGAACACCATGCGGGAGATCAAGCGGATTCCCTTGAGCGGGAACCCGAACCTCGTCGACATCACGCCGGACGGCAAACGTGTCTATGTGGCGATCACCCTGAGCTGGAACGACCTGTCGGAGTTTCCGCAGATCAAGGCCGCGCCGAGCGGGGGCGTCGATGTGATCGACACCGCTTCGCTTTCGAACATCAAGACCATCGCGATCAAGGGCGGCATTCACGATTTGAACGTCACCCCGGACGGAAAATTCGTGGTCGCAGGCTCCGCCAGGGGCGCCAAGCCGCCGGCGAGACTGCTGAACGTGATCGACACGGCGACGAACGAGATCGCGTGGACGGTGCCGATCAGCCCGGGTCCTTCTCCGATGGCGATATCGAAAAAACCCGACGGCTCGACCGATAAGGTTTTCGCTCAGGACGGTGCCACCAATTCCTTCTTTGTCGTGGATTTTGCCACGCACGTGGTCACCAGTAATATCAAGCTTCCCGCCCTCGCACCCGCGCAACAGAACCCCTTCTTCCCGCCCTCGCCGTCGCACGGAATGATCGTGACCTCGGATCAAAAGACGCTTTTGGTCAACAGCCGATTGAACAGCACTCTCTACGCCTACTCGCTGCCCGACTTGAAGCTCAAGGGCAGCGCCGCCCTGGGCGGGAAGGGTTCGGAATGGTTGACGATCACGCCGGACGACAAGACGGCCTATGTGGCCAACTCACAGTCGAACAACGTCTCGGTTGTCGATATTGCATCCATGAAGGAAGTGGCGCTGGTTCCAGTCGGCTTCGCACCGGCGCGGAATGTATCCTGGATGGCGCCGTAGGCGATCCAACGGTTGCACATCGTAGGTTGCCGAATCGCTTGCCAGTGGTCCCAAAACGGGGACCACTCAGATAGCGGCGGCGACGCTCAGCAAATGGTGCCGTCAGGAGCGTGGTTGGAATTGAGTATGGCGCGGTCTCCGGGGTGACCAACCTCGAATCACCCGGCCTTGAAGCGTGGCTCGGTGTCGTCGTCACCATCACCGGGCTTTCCTCACGCGGATGGCGGCCCTTTCAGACTGAAAAGGCGGCCGTATGCGTAGCGCCGGGCAGACCGGCGCCGGTACCGTCTCAATTTCTTGAATGCCCGCCGTCGTTTGAAAACCGATATCGAGATTCAACTGCAGGATTTGGGATGATTGCCGCTTGCCCGGCCCTCAATCCCGCAGCAGCTCGTTGATGCTGGTCTTGGCCCGGGTCTTTTCATCGACGCGCTTGACGATGACCGCGCAATAGAGCGAAGGCCCCGGCGCGCCGTCCCGCGCGGGCTTGCCCGGCATGGTGCCCGGCACCACCACCGAATAGGGTGGCACCTCACCGACGAAGACCTCGCCGCTGTCGCGGTCCACGATCCGGGTCGAGGCGCCGAGGAACACCCCCATGCTCAGCACCGAGCCTTCGCGCACCACCACGCCTTCGGCAACTTCCGAGCGCGCCCCGATGAAGCAATGATCCTCAATGATCACCGGGCCGGCCTGCAGCGGCTCCAGCACGCCGCCGATGCCGGCGCCGCCGGAGATATGACAGTTTTTGCCGATCTGCGCGCAGGAGCCCACCGTCGCCCAGGTATCCACCATGGTGCCGGAATCCACATAGGCGCCGAGGTTCACGAACGACGGCATCAGCACCACGTTGGGTGCGATATAGGCGGAGCGGCGCACGATGGCCCCGGGCACCGCGCGAAATTGCGCCTCGGCGAATGTCGGCAGCGGCCAGCGGTCGTATTTCAGCGGCACCTTGTCGTAGCCCCACGCACGGGCGCCACGGTCGTCCCCGAACGGGACGATGCCCATGTCGGACAGGCGGAACGACAGCAGCACCGCCTTCTTGAGCCATTGATTGACGTGCCAGGCTCCGTCGCGCTTTTCCGCGACCCGGGCGGCGCCGCAGTCGAGCAGGCCGAGCGCCGTCTCGACGGCGTCGCGCACCGCACCCGTGGTGGCGGGGCTCACCTCATTGCGCCGCTCAAAGGCGTCGTCGATGACCTTTGCCAATTCGTGGTGCGACCCGTCCATGTGCGACCTATGTCCCTCGTGCGGCATGATTGGCTCTCAGCGAGCGCCCGCGTGTGTCGCGAAGCCTGGGGCCGCTGTCAACCGGCGCCGCCTCGCGCGCTGCGGCGGCGATGCGGATCAGCGTGCACCCGGGCGCGTTGGAGCGCATCCGGCGCAAGCTTGCCGGCGCCGGCGGCGGCGGCATGACGGAGTTTTAGAGACCGGATTTCGGTCAGGTCGAATCACCCTCTCCGCGTCATGCCCGCGCTTGTCGCACTTGTCGCGGGCATCCATGTCTTGCTTGCGACGGGTGCCAAGCGAACACTGGCACGCACGTTGCCAGCGAGCGCAAGCGGTACGCTCCATAGCGACCGGGAGCCGCGGGAATAAATATTCAGAGTGAGGTGCGGACCGTGATTTAGGATGATGGCAGGAGCGATGGGTACCGATGATGTTGCCCTGCAAGAGGGGCAAAAATCGTTGCGGAGCATCCGTCATCGGCGGGCTTGTCGCGGCGATCTCGTTCGGCGCCGCGCGGTGTCTCGATTGTCGCGATGGCTAGGAGCCCGGCGATAAGCTGTGCAACCGCTTTTGCCCCGGTTATGTTGCTCTTGCCTAAGCCCTTGCTGTGCCTTAAGTACGCCCCGCGGCGGGGGAGTGTCCCGAGTGGCAAAGGGAGCTGACTGTAAATCAGCCGCCTTATGGCTTCGTAGGTTCGAGTCCTACCTCCCCCACCAACCATGATGAACGACGGATCGAATATTGTAGACAGACGCTGCCTTTTCGGTGTCACTGGCCGCGTATCTTAGGCCATACACATCATGGCGCGGGTGTAGCTCAATGGTAGAGCAACAGCCTTCCAAGCTGATGACGAGGGTTCGATTCCCTTCACCCGCTCCAATGTTTTCAAGCGCGTAGACCTGATTCCGCTCAGAGGTGCGAACGTCGTGGCGTTCCGTCCGTCATCGCCGGGCTTGTCCCGGCGACCCGTCGAGGCCTCGGCGAGGTTGACGTTATCGCGGAACTGGTCGATCTTGGGTTTCACTTTCGGGTCGGTCAGTTTGCGGCCGGTCAACGCGGCCGGCAAAAATGGGCCGATCTCGCGCCGGGCGACGCCGATGCTGCGAACTGGCGAACCGTCAACCGAGATTTGGGAGCTGAACGTCGCTTGTTGACCCGATTTCGATCAGGTCGAATCACACGCTCGGCGTCATGCCCGCGCTTGTCGCGGGCATCCATGTCTTTCTTGCGGCCGTTCTACGATAAAGACGTGGATGGCCCGGACTTCGCCCGGCCATGACTCCCAGTGTGTTCGGACGTGACCGGAATCCGGTCTAACGCTAACATCTTGTGATCACTGCCAAATCTTTGAATTGGGGCAACTCCGGAGCAGTTGACGAATAAGCTTTTGTTTCAATAGGTTAGCCCGACAACTTCCGTTTTTAGGGTCAAGGGCCGCGCCACCGATCGAGCGGCTTGGGATCCTTGTTGCTTCTTGTTGTAGGATGTTCTGGCCAAAGCGACCTCAATGTGCGACAATGGGAATCGGCTTTTAGCTGAGCCGTAAATAAACGGAGGAACAGATCATGCGTATCGCGTATCTCGTTGCATTGGTAACCGTGGCCAACGTGTTGAGTGCTCCCAATGTGTACGCAGGGAATACCTCTTTGACCGTGCAGATCGGGGTGGTAAATTCATCGACCACGAATCAGAGCGGGACGAACAACAACGCTACCTCGTGGCAGTTTGGTGCGTTAAACGGGGCAAAAATTACGCAGGGCAACACGACGAATACGTCCAACAATAGCCCTGTCAACTCCTTATCCTGCTTGAATGGCACTTGCTAAGTTGCGGCCTCCCTCACGGTTACTGATCAATTGTAGCCTTGGGAGAGCTTTGACCCGCCAGCATGTGACGCCTGCCCGCCAAGTTGGCGGGCTTTTCTTTGCGCGAGCGCGCCCACCAAAACGCGACTCGCGCGGACCATACAGCTGCCGCGGTAAGCTGATCGCGGGAACAGATTTAGCGGGCCTGCAGCTTCCGGAGCCAGTCGAGAAGTTCCGGCGGAATGTCTGAGGCATTTCTGCTTTGCGTCGTAACCGTCGTGTTCCCGCCGCTGCGGCGATAAACGGTCGTTCGGCCCGGCTCCTTCTCGATGCGAACCTCGGCCTTGGCGGGGTCACCACTCTGCGTGATGACCGTGGTGCCGTTCTCATCCTGAACCACAGTCGTGTGACCATCTCCCAACTCGTCGGACGCCGCCGGTCCTGCTCCACTGCACATCATGATGCCTATTCCTGCGACGAATAAGGTGAGCTTCATGTCGAACCTACCTTTCTTTATTACCGCCGAAATAGAATATCGCAGATCAATTGTTGTGACCAGCTTCGCGTCACTTCCGAAGCCGACAATCGCCTTAGATACAGACCTTACCTTTGGACTTTTCGCCTGAAATAAACCGGCGCAAGTTTCCGGGCCGACGCGGAACCAACCAAAATCTAAATAGCTTCTCGCCTCATAACCAAAATTTTCCAAGGAAGGCGTTTGCAAGCTGAAGGCTCCGGCCCCTTCAGACTTGCGGGCTTACGGACTGCCCTAACAACGCATGCAAGTCCGTAGCGCCGAATTGCATCCTACGACAACTCCAGCACCGATGTCACCACCCATTGGGGCAGCACACTACTTTCCGGATTGGCCCACCCAGTTGGAATTGCTGCCGCCGGTCTGAGTGACCGACGACACGTTCGTCCCGCCAAACTGAAGGACGCCGGTGACGTTGGTGCCTCCGGTTTGATTGACCGTTGCCACAGTGGTGCCACCGATTTCGAAAACGCCGGCCAGGTTGATCTGGCTATTCTGGGTCACCGTAACCGGGGTACCGTTGAGTGAAACCACCGTCTTGGAGCTGATGCTCTGCGCGTGCGCAGAGCCGCTTACGCCTAAGCAACCGATGAGTATTGCCATACTCGCCGTTGATAGAAAACCGGATTTCATGAGTGCCTCCAGACTGTTGCCGAATTCACCGGACCTATGGGGACGACTGTATAACCGTAGAGCCGTTCAAGACCCCTACTTGCGATGTTCCAGCCGCATTGTTCGCGCCGATCTGACCGATCACGCTCGTGTTAGAGAAGCCAAACTGCACTGCTATAGCGCCATTGGACGCCGTAGACGTCGTTCCCCCCTGCCCAATGACCGACGTATTGGTTCCCCCCGACTGCACGACCGCCGCCCCGTTGGCCGCCCCGAACTGCAGCGAGGTAGCGTTGTTGTTGTCCACCAGCCCTGATTCGTTCCCGATATATTCACAGTACCGAACTGCAAGGTAGAAGACGAGTTGCCTGCGTGCCCATTGGCGCTAGTCAAGGCGTTGCACAACAGGGCCAACGCGGCTAAGTAGACGATTCGCATGCTCCATTCCTCCGTTTCGCTGACTTCATCACCGCTTCGAGGGTTGAACGGATTCGTTTGGTCAACAAACCCGTTACCCGCAAGGCTAACCAGGGCTCGGCCGCGTGGAGTGATGGCGGGCCGAGCCCATTCTGATGGAGCTTCGTCAGTTCAGAAGTTGAACTGATTGGTATGGGAGATGTTCAGGATGCCGAGCTGCCCGGTGTTTGAGGCGTTATCCACGCCAGCCTGGTTGGTCGTGGAGAAGTTTGCGAAACCGACTTGCTGCGTGTTCGATCCATTGAGGATGCCCAGCTGGTTGGTCGTGGAGCCGTTGACGGTGCCGACCTGGGTCGTGCTGGAGCCATTGATCACCCCGACTTGGGTGGTCGTGCTCGAGTTGCCGGCCTGAGCGGCGGACGACAGAGCAAGAACGGCGGCGGAGATAAGGAAAATGTTGCGCATGGTGTATTCCTCGACTGGTTTGTGATGTCTCTGTGCTCATCACCAGACATCATGTGACTGTTGTGAACGAGCTTCCCCCCGAACGATAGACTGCAATTGAGGCTAGTCTGGATGGATTAGACGCCACGCGAAACACCTGCTAATAGGCCTCTGCCTGGGGCTTTTCCGCATGGTCATGGGCCAGGATGCCTACCGGCCGTGCCGCCTTGATCGGTGAATGCAGCTCCAATTTTCTCGACGTGCGGGCGCGGTGTGTCTTTACGGTAACTTCGCTGGGCTAGACTGGATTTCGATCAGGCCGAATCCCACGCTCGGCGTCGTGCCGGCGCCTGTCGCTGGCATCCACGTCTTGCTTGCGGCAGCTCTGGAAGGAAAACTTGGATGGGCCGGGACGCGCCCGGCTATGACTCCAGGTGCTTAATTTACTTCAGTCCAACAGGCTGCGAGGCAGAAATACCGTCGCGGGGGCGGCGCCAGCCGGAACCCGGAACCATAAGCCCGGTCATCGGGGGCTGGACCAGTAGCCTCTTGGATTTAACGCCTCAGTCCGACACCAGGGGCGCAACGCTTTGAGGCGACCGGAAGCGTCGCCGCAAAGCTTTTCGGCGGCAGTGCTTCGCCGCTGGACTCCCATGCCGAATCGCTTCTGGCACGGATTCCCCGACAGCCGGAGACTTGACGCTGGACCAGATCGTGGCGGCGAGCGAGGATCGCGGGATCGCGGCGAGCCGCGCCGCACTGTGGTGATTCTTCAATCACCATCGAATCAGCCGCAAGAAGAAGCATCTGCAAGGCGCCGGAGCAATAGCGCGAGGCAATATACCACGCGTCACCTCGAATCGCACCCTGCACCATCACCGCCATGGTTCGGCTCTACGGCACGGCTCTTCGGCCGCTGCCCCCGGAGACATTTCCTGGCCGATATCAACCAACGCTTAGCGTCCGTCCAGAAAGTTGTTAAGTCCAACGAGTAAGTTGTGCGGATCGCAGAGTACGCCCTGAGGGCGAGCGGCCAGAGGTGAAGATGTGGACCGACGAGAATCGCCAGAAATATAACCGTTATCAACTGAGGTATCCCATTTAACCGACGATGACTGGGCGGTCGTTAAGCCGATGATTCCACCTGCTGGGCGGGGCGGCCGCAATCGGACCACGGATGTGCGTCCATTGATGAATGGCGTGATGTATGTTTCGAACACTTGTATCAGTAGCGCTATATTAAAGTCGATTTACCGCCGCAAATCTATATTTTATTGTCAGAATTGATGGAGGCACGATGTGACTTTAGATGGAATGCACCATGCATAGTATTTTTTATGTCGAAAAGGTGGGTAGAAAGAAACGAACCTAACAGCTTGTGCCATCGACAGCCAAAGCATGAAAAATGCTGAAAAAGAAGCGCTTCGGTCGATCAATCCGGATTTGAAACAGGTAAATTATTTAAGGAAAAAACGACATCTGCTGGTCGACAGCTCCGGCTTATTGCTTATTGCCATGGTCCGTTCGGCAGGCATCCAACATCGTGACGGCGGATTGTTGTTGTTAGCGACGTTGTGCGGCATATTTCCGATGCTTGCAACTATGTTTGCCGACAGTGCCTATGGTAGAACTATTTTTTCGGCAGGTTTGATGAAATTGCTTCCGCAGCTTAACGTAAACATTATTAGCCGCAGCAATAACTCAGGGTTTCGTGCTTTACTCAAACGCTGGATTGTGGGGTGCACGATTGCTTGGCTAAACCGCTGCGTTCGATTGGCTAAACATTGGAAGAATCTTAATTCTAGACCATATTCCGGTGGTGTTGAATCATCGTCTCGGCGTCATGCCCGCGCTTGTCGCCGGCATCCACGTTTTGCTTTGCTTGCGACGGCTCTGCAAGGAAGACGTGAATGGCCGGGACAAGCCCGGCCATGACTCGGAGTGTTCGGATATGACTGGAATTGGGTCTCTAACGGCCTGGCTTTTCTTAAACTTGCGTCCTTCAGGCTATACCAAATTCCGGTCGCATCGAATCGCAGGGTGGTAGGGTGTGCAAAATCGCCCGGGCACGGCGGAGCAACCGGCACGGCTTCGCCGGCGATTTTGCGCACGCAGTCGGCCGCTCACGTCATGATCGCGCGGTGTCGTGATCGCGACGCTAACCAAAGGCCTGCCGCGTGCGCAAAATCGCCATTCTACACCGTGCCGGCTGCCTGCGTCTCGCGAGGCGATTTTGCACACCCTACATGTTCGGACCTCACCGGAATCCGGTCTAATGGTAAGAAAGCTTGCAGTGCTTGAACAGCTTCTCGCACGGACTCTGAGGCAATTCCTAACGAGAGGAAGGTTTGGAATGGGTCTCCACGAAGCGAAAGCGGCTGCTGAGCGCGGTTTGCGCATTACGTCGGCGAGCTGTCGGGGTGATCGGGCACGCGATCGGGCGGGTCCGTTGCGGGATTACTGCACCGGTTTGCTGCTACCGGACGAGCGCAAGAGCGTCGAGCCGATGCGCGGACAGCGCCGGCGCGAACGGCGGCGCAGCATCAGTCGTTACTGCACTTCGCCGGTCACGCGACCTGGCCGGATGCGGCAATGTTGACCAAGGTGCGCGAACTGGTGCTGCCGCATTTGGAACGTCACGGCGCACGCGACACTGTACATTGCAGCCTGCGGTTTCCTCATCTCCGAACGGGAGACGATTTCCCTCAGGGGGCGCGGACGGGTTTATGACGTAGTAATACTAGACCGGATTCCGGTCAGATCGGAACACCCGGAGGCATGGCCGGGCCTGTCCGGGCCATCCTCGTCTTCCTTGCAAAGCCATCATAAGGAACGCGTCATGCCCGCGACAAGCGCAGGCATGACGCTGAGAGTTGAATTCGACTTAGTTAGATTGGCCAACGGATGAGCGGCCCCCCCCCGGATGCACTGAGTCTCAATGCATCCGGGCCTACCTAATCGAGAACCTACGCCTTGCCGGTTCAGAAATTGAACTGATTGGTATGGGAGACGTTCAGGATGCCGAGCTGCCCGGTGTTCGCGGCGTTATCCACGCCAGCCTGGTTGGTCGTGGAGAAGTTTGCGAAACCGACTTGCTGCGTGTTCGATCCATTGAGGATGCCCAGCTGGTTGGTCGTGGAGCCGTTGACGGTGCCGACCTGGGTCGTGCTGGAGCCATTGATCACCCCGATTTGGGTGGTCGTGCTCGAGTTGCCGGCCTGAGCGGCGGACGACAGAGCAAGGACGGCGGCGGAGATCAGGAAAATGTTGCGCATGGTGTATTCCTCGACTGGTTTGTGATGTCTCTGTGCTCATCACCAGACATCATGTGACTGTTGTGAACGAGCTTCCCTCCGAGCGATAGACTGCAATTGGGGCTAGTCCGGATGGATTAGACGCCACGCGAAACACCCGCGCCGCCGTGTAATCCTGGGGTTTCCGCATGGTCATGGGCCAGGATGCCGGCCGGCCGTGCCGCCTCGATCGGTGAATGCAGCTCCAAGTTTCTCGCCATGCGGACGCGGTGTGTCTTTGCGGCAACTTCGCTGCGCTAGGCCGGATCTCGATCAGGTCGAACTGCACTCTCGGCGTCATGCCGGCGCTTGTCGCGGGCATCCGGTCTGCTTACGGCAGCTCTGGAAGGAAGACGTGGATGCCCGGGACTCGCCTGGCCATGACTTCAGGTGTTCCGATCTCATCGGAATCTGGTCTCGGGCGACGCCTGGAATTCGAGCGAATCGTTTCTCCGGCGTCATCCAGAAGGAACATCGCCGAGCGGTGCGTCTAGCCCTGCTTTCCCGACTGGGAAGATAAATAGCTATTTTTCCATTTTTTTTCGTAAGAACATGAATCAAAACAATGCGGCAATTATCGAAAACCGACTTGTCGCGGAGACCAAGTATCTTTCCGGCCGTTTTGGTTCGATGTATCCGTCGAATCATGTTCCTACGTTTCAACCGACGCTGCAAAGACGGCAAAGAACACCGGTACTGGAGCATTGTCGAGAATCGGCGATGCTCCTCCGGTAAGGTGTTGCAGCGTCAGGTGCTGTATCTCGGCAAGATCAACGGTAACCAGCATGAAGCCTGGTGCCGGCTGATCGAAACCTTCGATGCGGAGAAGGCACGAAGGCCCCCATCGCCAGCTCGCCCTGTTCCCAGCCGATCGGGACCTTCCCGACCACGCCCAGGGGCATGGCGTGCAGGTGCGGCTCGATGCCATGGCGCTGCATCGGCCGCGGCAATGGGGCGCATGCTGGGTGGCGTGTGAACTGTACGCGCAGCTCGAACTCGACCGCTTCTGGGCCGGGCGCTTGTCCGACTCGCGCGAGGGCACGTCGTGGCGGCACACCCTGCAAACGCTGGGGCGCTACCGGCTGATCGATCTTGGCAGCGAGTGGCGTCTGCACCGGCAGCGGTTCGAACAAAACGATGGCGGACCTGCTCGGCGCCGACGAAGGTCCGGCCGAGACGAATGCGCTCTACCGCTGACTGGACCTGCTGCCCCAAGCAAAGACGCGCTGTTTTTGCATTTACGCCAACGCTGGGCTGACCTGTTCGGGGCGACTTTCGAGGTGCTGCTCCATGATCAACCAGCGCCTATTTCGATTCACCCCCGCTGGAGGATAATAACGACAAGTGCCGGCTATGGTTATAGCCGCAACAAGCGCAGCGATTGCGTGTAGGTGGTGATCGCCCTGATCATAAACCCCGGAAAGGGTTTCCGCTGGCCTGCGAGGTTCTGCCCGGAAATACGTCCGACAAAACCACGCTGCGCGCCATGTGGCGCAAGATCGAAACCCAATACGGCAAGGCCCAGCGCATTTGGGTGATGGATCGCGGCGTTCCGAGTGAAGAGACGCTGGCCGATATGCGTGCCGCCGATCCGCCGGTGCTTTATCTCGACGGCACCCCCAAAGGGCGCCCATTGGGGCCGGCTGACCCAATTGGAGAAAGCGCTCATCGCCCCGCCTTGGAAGGCCGTGCCGAGGACGTCGGTGTGAAGCTGTCGCCGCAGGACAACGAACTTTACGTGCTGGCGCAGACGTACTTGCGCAGAGCCACGTCCGCATCGCCAAGGAACGCGCCATCCGCAAGCGCAAGCTCAAGTGGCTATGGCGCGCCTCAAAGAGGGCGCCGCCATGGCGATCGACCGCGAGGAATCCCAATACCGCCTCATCGCTGAGTGTTACCGCCGCCATCTGCCGACTCTCCAGCGATTGGCGAAGCTCGGCACCACTTGGAACCGCACCCGTGCGCCCGTCGGTTGTCGCAACAAGACGTCGAGCATGTGGATGGCGGCCAATCACCGCCGCCGCAAAGATGCACCACCGCGAAACGACCCCCGCGCTGTAATGGAGACATCAAGGCCGCCGGCCTTGATGGTGTTCACTTTTTCTCCCGGTTGGGAAAGCTGAGATAGGTCAGGGCCGGGACAAGCCAGGCGTGTCCCGCCATCTTGAAAACCGGCGAACCCTGCCTCCCGAACGAGATCGCCGGGACAACCCCGGCGATAGCGAATGGGCCACCACGACTTTTGTCCTTTTACTCTGCCTATTAGCCCGACCTCAAACCGATCTCGCGGGCAGCATGCACGAAGGTAGGAACTTCTTCCACCATGCCGGTTATGTTCAAACCTGACTGAAATCTAAGCAGAATTCGTTAGATTGGTTAACAGATGAGCAGCCGCTCCCCTCGCCAATTGTACTTAGCAAATTTGTCCAAAATTGGTCGAAATCCGCTAGTGTGGCCGAGAATCAACACTCGGTCTAGTCCAAGCAGACTAGCATCAATTTCAGTCTATCATTCGAAGGGAAACTAGTTCATACTAATTATGTAATGTCTACAGTGACATCACACGCCAACATGAGGGACACTCCATGCGCACCGTTATGCTCGTTTCCGCCGCAGTGCTTGCTCTGTCGTCCGCCGCTCAGGCCGGCAGCAGCACGGCCGTTACCACCCAAACCGGGCCCTTCAGTTACTCCACCACGACCCAGACGGGCCCTGGGTCTGCCACGCAAACCACGAACCAGTATGGTGGCATCGTCTCTAACTTGACGGTCACACAGACTTCGACCAATAACTCGACCACAGTGAACCAGAATGCGCTTGTAAACAACCTGAACGTCAACCAAACAGGGTTGAACAATGCCGTATCGATTTTCCAAGAGGGCTACCTGAATTCGTCCTCTGTCACGCAGACGTCGCCCTAAAGCAGTCAGTCGCGGGCGCGCCAAGACGCCGTGTGTTCTGACCGACTTGCTTGTGGCGCAAACGGTGCGTACGCGCCGGCCGTAGTCGCGGCCGGCACGCACCGCAACCGAAGTGTTTCCGAGGCTTTTTGTCCACGCAACCGTCGTGATTGAGTTCACAGATGGCCGTGATCGCTGCCTTGACCTTCCGACAATGCGCAGCCAGCGGCGCACTTCCTCAACCCGTTGGCCGTACGAACTGAACTGCCGGGTGCGTTCACCCGGATAGCTGACCGCCAAAACTGTGAGCGGGTGGCGTTTGCCGCCCGCACATTTGGCGCATCCGCTGGCGTAATTGCGGATGCTTCGTTCCAGCACATTGCGGCGCGCCATCTCGCCCGTCACGGGGAGATTGTCGAGGAGCCTCTGGCGTTGCGCGATCGGTGCTTGTCTCATGTATTTAAACAATCGCGATTCGGGTGCTTGCGTCAATATCCGTTCCAACAAAATTCAAGATAATTTCTGCGAAAATCGAACTTAACCGAACGGGGGAAAACGACGGGAGGCCAGGTCGGGTCCGAACCCGTTTGCGCTTGCACCTTCCCGACTCCGCTGCCTCTGGAATCAAAATAGTAGGCCGATTATTTTTGCGCCGGAAAGCAGCCGGCGAGAGCCTTGGCAATGGCCTGCGCAAGCTCTGCCCGGCTATAAGGTTTGTACAGCACGGCGAGATCTCCGGGGGTCCCAGGCGCCTCTTCCCAGGCGTCACCGCCGTAGCCGGATGTCAGCAGAACCCTTATGTCTGGATTCAGCTTGCGCACGGCGTCCGCCACCTCGTACCCTGACATGCCGCCGGGCATGACGATGTCGATCAGCGCGAGCGCAATCGGCTGCATCGAGTCTGCAACGCTCGACCGCCTCGGGGCCGTTGCCGGCGTCGATGACCGCGTAGCCCAATGACTCAAGCCGCTTGAGCGTGACCTCTCGCACCTCGTCGTCGTCGTCAACAACGAGCACCAGTTCTCCATTGCCCAGCGGCATGTCGGGGTTTTCGAGGGACGCCGTCGGCAAGGGTACTTCTTCGGCCGCGCGCGGCAAATACAGGCTGACCGTGGTGCCGTTGCCGGCCTCGCTGGCAATCGTGAGGTGTCCGCCCGACTGCTTGGCGAACCCATACGTGCTTGCGAGTCCGAGCCCGGTGCCTTTGCCGGGCGGCTTGGTGGTAAAAAATGGCTCCCCCGCGCGCTTCAAGACCTCCGGTGTCATACCGACACCGTTGTCGAACAACGGACAATCGGACATAGTCGCCGGGCGCAAGACCAGCCGGGGCCTCACCGGCGCCGAAACTCGCATTCGCCGTTTCTATCGAGATCTTTCCGCCGTTGGGCATGCCGTCGCGCGCATTGAGCACAAGGTTGAGGAGCGCGTTGCCGAGTTCACCGGGATCGATCTGCACCTGCCACAAGTCGGACGCCATAACCGACGTGACGGTAATGGTTTCACCGATCGTCCGATGCAATGTCTCCACCATGCTGCCGACGTGATCGTCCAGGCGCAGGGCCACCGGCTGAAGCCTGTTCCGATGGGCAAAGCTCAGCAGCCGTCTGGTTAGTCTGGCACCACGATCGGCGGCGCTGTCATTCTGAGCGAGAAGCTTGCGCAGGTCGTCTCCCTCGGCGCCAGCCTGTATTCGCTCGTTGTTCCCCATGATGATCATCAGAAGATTGTTGAAGTTGTGGGCGACACCGCCGGCCAATCGTCCGAGCGCCTCCATCTTCTGGGCCTGCAGAAGCTCTTCGCTCCGCTTCTTCTCCTCGCTCAAGTCATGGACGATACCGACGAACATACAGCGACCGGGTGATTCCATCTCGGCCACCGACAGGCGCAATGGAATCTTGGTGCCATCCTTTCGCTGCCCGGTCAGTTCACGGCAGATAATCCCGGCTTCTCCCGTTTTAAGATACTGTTTCAGGTAGCTGTCGTGCGCGCTACGCTGCAGTTCGGGCATCAATACGCTGACGCTGTTGCCGACAATCTCGGCTGCGGTGAAACCGAACAAGTGCTCCGCTGCGGCACTGAAGGTGTCTAAAATACCATTTTCATCGATCGTGATGATCCCGCCGGGCGCAGCGGCTAGAACTGCGCGAAGATGCGCCTCTCTCTCTATGAGAGCTCGCTCGTTGGTCCGGCGCTGAGTAGCGTCCTCGATCGCCATACGCCGCGCGTTGAATAGCATGATACGGCGCCCTAGTTGGGGAAGATTGTACTCCACCTTTGCCTTAGTGCGCCGTCTCCTAGACACTGGTTGCGTTGGCTCCAAAAATACAGAACCTGCCAACGGATGTGGCATTGCGCTGAAACGACCTGCTGCACCAATTCTGGGTGATGCCGTTGCCGTTGTTGCCGGCGCCGTTCTGCGTCGTATTGACGATATCAACTAGCTCAGTAATTTGCGCGTTGCGGGGTCGAGCAGCGGACGACAGAGCAAGCACTACCGCGGAAATCAGGATAACGGTGCGCATGAAGTGTCCCGCTTTTTGTCATTTCCAACCATGCCCATTATAATGACAATGAACCGGCCTCCCTGCGAGCGACAGCCCGTAATTCATGCTAGTCTGAATGGACTAGACGTCCCGCGAATCATCTGCACCCGTCCGTATCATCAAAAGCCGCCGCCTCGGGCATATCCACCCGGTCCCGGGAGGGGCTTGATACGACCTGGGTCTTGCGACCCCACCATCGTGTGCTATATTTACAACGAATTTTGTACCATTTTTACAACAAAAGGCAATCTATCGACTTTGATGGGCTTTCGTCACTAGTGGGAAGCTGGCATTGTGAGCGGGAGATGGCGCAAAGGGCTCAACAATGCGACGGACTGACGCAGTCATGCAATTGCATCATTGTAGCCGGGACAAGCGGGGCTACAACAACGTGGCTCAGATGCTTAAGCGTGAGCGGAAGGGTCCCGTTCATGTTCTGGTTGTGGATGACGAGCGGGACGTGTGCTCGATCCTTCGCCGCGGCTTGGAAAAGGAAGGTTATGCGGTGTCGGAAGCCGGCAGCAAAGCCGAGCTCTTGCACTGCCTTGAAACATTACCAATCGACCTGATTACGCTCGATCTCGGTCTGGCCGGCGAAGACGGTTTGCAGCTGGCACGAGAGGTGCGGGCGCGGCGCAATGTCCCGATCGTCTTGATCACCGGCAAGGGCAATCCGGTCGATCGGGCTGCCGGTCTGGAACAGGGCGCCGACGACTACATCGTCAAACCCTTCCACATCCAGGAAGTACTGTTTCGCATTCGCAGCGTTCTGCGCCGCTACGAGCTGGAGGCCGGATCGAAATATGTTGGCGTCGCCGCTGTTCCCGACGAGTGCTACAAAATTGACGACAACATATTGGATGTGCGCCGCCGCGAATTAATGACGGCGGACGGCGAGACGATCGATCTCACGGATGCGGAATTCGACTTGCTCATGATTTTTCTGAAGCAACCGGCTCGTATCATATCGCGCGATGAACTGATGCATCAGCTCAAGGGACGGGACTGGTCGCCCGAGGATCGTACAATTGACGGACACGTCGCTCGGCTGCGGCGAAAGATCGATTCTCAGGGAGAGATGCCAAGACTCATCAAATCCGTGCGCGGCGTCGGGTATGTCTTCACCGGTGCCGTCGAACCTTTGGACAAATTCCCGTTGGCTCACGGCGTCGGCTAGCCGGCGAGAGCCTTGGCAATGGCCTGCGCAAGCTCTGCCCGGCTATAAGGCTTGTACAGCACGGGGAGATCTCCGGGTGTCCCGGGCGCCTCTTCCCAGGCGTCACCGCCGTAGCCGGATGTCAGCAGAACCCTTATGTCTGGATTCAGCTTGCGCACGGCGTCCGCCACCTCATAGCCTGACATGCCGCCGGGCATGACGATGTCGATCAGCGCGAGCGCAATCGGCGCATCGAGTCTGCAACGCTCGACCGCCTCGGGGCCGTTGCCGGCGTCGATGACCGCGTAGCCCAATGACTCGAGCCGCTTGAGCGTGACCTCTCGCACCTCGTCGTCGTCGTCGACAACGAGCACCAGTTCCCCATTGCCCAGCGGCATGTCGGGGTTTTCGAGGGACGCCGTCGGCAAGGGTACTTCTTCGGCCGCGCGCGGCAAATACAGGCTGACCGTGGTGCCGTTGCCGGCCTCGCTGGCGATCGTAAGGTGTCCGCCCGACTGCTTGGCGAACCCATACGTGCTTGCGAGTCCGAGCCCGGTGCCTTTGCCGGGCGGCTTGGTGGTAAAAAATGGCTCCCCCGCGCGCTTCAAGACCTCCGGTGTCATACCGACACCGTTGTCGACAACGGACAACCGGACATAGTCGCCGGGCGCAAGACCAGCCGGGGCCTCACCGGCGCCGAAACTCGCATTCGCCGTTTCTATCGAGATCTTTCCGCCGTTGGGCATGCCGTCGCGCGCATTGAGCACGAGGTTGAGGAGCGCGTTGCCGAATTCACCGGGATCGATCTGCACCTGCCACAAGTCCGGCGCCATCACCGACGTGACGGCAATGGTTTCACCGATCGTCCGATGCAATATCTCCACCATGCTGCCGACGTGATCATTCAGTCGCAAGGCCACCGGCTCAAGCCTGTTCCGATGGGCAAAGCTCAGCAGCCGTCTGGCTAACATGGCACCACGATCGGCAGCGCTATCGTTCTGAGCGAGAAGCTTGCGCAGGTCGTCTCCCTCGGCGCCCGCCTGTATTCGCTCGTTGTTCCCCATGATGATCGTGAGAAGATTATTGAAGTCGTGGGCGACACCGCCGGCCAATTGTCCGAGCGCCTCCATCTTCTGGGCCTGCAGAAGCTCCTCGCTTCGCTTCTTCTCCTCACTCAAGTCATGGACGATACCGACGAACATACGGCGACCGGGTGATTCCATCTCGGCCACCGACAGGCGCAATGGAATCTTGGTGCCATCCTTTCGCTGCCCGGTCAGCTCGCGTCCGCGGCCGACAATCCTGGCTTCTCCCGCTTTAAGATACTGACTCAGGTAGCTGTCGTGTGCGCTACGCTGCAGTTCGGGCATCAATACGCTGACGCTGTTGCCGACCATCTCGGCTGCGGTGAAGCCGAACAGGTGCTCTGCTGCGGCACTGAAGGTGCCGATAATACCATTTTCATCGATCGTAATGATGCCGTCAGGCGCAGTGGCAAGAACTGCGCGAAGATGAGCCTCTCTCTCTATGAGTGTTCGCTCGGCGGTCCTGCGCTGAGTAACGTCCTCGATCGCCAGAAGACATAATCCAATATCTTCGGAGTTCTGTATGGGCCGCGCGTTGAACAGCAAGATACGGCGCCCTAGTTGGGGAAAGTCGTACTCCAGCTCGAAATCGTCAACGGCTATCTTGTCGTGGATGACCTGCAGGATGAGTTCGCGCAATTTCGGTATTTCCCACCGGTCGAGACCGAAGATGAACCGGCCTTTGGTATCCTCAGGCTTGATTCCAAACGCCTTCCAGTAAGAGGCGCTGGCCGCGCGAACGTGAAACTCGCGGTCGAGCACGATCAACGGCTCGCGCACGGTATTGATGATGTTCTCGGCGAATTGCCGCGCCCGGTGCCCGGTCACGGGCGGGGAGAGGCGCAGCGCGCCATTTTCCACCGCCAGGAAGGAATTCGCCGCGATCACGTAGACATGGTTCGGTGCGACCACCTCGCCATCGCGCGCAAACGCTATCGGCATCTCAGTATGCTTGGATAGCAACTCCACCACCAGGCTCTCCTGATCGGCATCGGCATGGTGCATGATCACCAATGCGAGCCCGCAATCGCTCGGCACCGCCTCCAGCAAGCGCGTCAAGGCTTCGAGGCCGCCGGCGGAGGCGCCGAGCCCGACAATAGGGAATTTCGCGGCGGCGCCCTCCGAGAAGGGCATTGGCGCGGCGCCCGTTTCTGCTTCCTTGTGCGGCGGGGGTGGTGGCCCGGCCACGGGCTCACGTTCGCTTGCATTAATCATGGATTATTCCCAAAGCGGTTGCCATGCATCTGTCGTTTAAACCGCAGGTTATGTTCAAGCGTGACCGAGATCCTGTCTAAGCAGGACTCGTCGGCGCGGCCCATGGATGAGCTTTGCGAATTCTCTGCGGCATCATCATCGTCCTAAGCAGCCGTAAATCTGTGGGTAGGGCCGCGAAGCCCTGCTTAGTTCAGCATGAGGAAATCAGACGATCAGCGCCGTTGCATGGCGGCGTCCCAGAGGACGATGCGGCGCGTCGCCGCAAGGGCGGATGTGTATTGTGTTCAAGACCAAACCGGAAATTGCAATCGAGATGATCCGCTCCGCCCGTGCGAACGGCCTCCCCAGCACCATGGAGCTATTTGATGCCAGCTATGGCCACGCCGCCAAGCTGCGGACGGCGGTGACGAAGTTGAGGAAGCCTCTGTGGCCCGCATCCAGCCGTAAAGCTTGGTTGGAAAGCCGGGAGCGCGGCGCGGCTTGCCCAAAAAGGGCCGCCGCTACGCTCCCGATACCATCTCGGTCAAAGACCTCGCCGTTGGCTTCCGGGCGATCCTCGCGCGCACCATCAAATGGCGGGACGGCACCAATGAGGGCTGTCCTTGCGCCGATGCGGTTCATTTCGCTTCCAGCCACGAACAACCCGGCAAGGCGCACAAAGAATGGCAGCTGATCGAGTGGCCCGAAGGCGAGGAGGCTCCGACCAATTACTGGCTCTCGACCTTACCGGATAACATTCCGTTCGACGATCTGGTCGCCGCAAAATTGCATTGGCGCATCGCGCACGCAATTGACCGATGGCCGTGGGCCGCTTTCCGGGTGGGCACCGACGCTGTTCGATGAACCCGCACAATGGCGGCATCGATCAGCATGTATTCGTATCGGTCGCCGACAAAGTCGAGCCGCTTCAATTTGCCGAAGCGGTCCGGCAGGTGGGGCCGCGGCGCGCCGGTCCGGAACCATACAAATGGCCTCAACGAATAGCCGATTGCCCGACGCCGTGCTCCCAACGTGGTGCCTCACCGCCGCGCAGAATATCCTTGAGCCGATCCCATTGATCACCGCGTAACTCCAGGCGCTCCATCGGTCGGCCTTCTCAGGCCGACCGCCCAGGAATGAGGCAATTGGTGATTTGTATCCCAAGTCGCACCCCCATCTGCATCAAAAAAGCCCATTTCTGCATTTGATCCCGTTCCTGCTCGCGTTCCGATTCGGACTTGTCGCGCCATCTTCAGATACCAACCGAGGACAGATCCCAGGTACAGCGTTTCCTTGGCTCCAACCTTATCGAAAAGTCATCCAGCAGGCGACTTTTCCTTGCGGCACGATTCGCTCACAGGTAGCCAACGAAGCTCGAAAACGATCGTTTTCTTGCAATCGATCGCCATCGTTTAGGACGCGGCAGGAGGCGGCAATTCAGCTGCGTTCAAGGAAATCGCGCAAGTTGGGAGCTCGTCCGGTCTGTCTGGTAGCAGCATTGAACCCTCTCCCGGATTCTTGCGCGTATCGTGATAGGCTTCAGAACATTCCCCAGCATTCAAAATAGAGTCGCGCAGGGACGGTGTGACTGCTTCGAGCGTAAAGATGATGGCAATCTGTGTCCTGTTCTGGAGATGATACTTGCGCATGAGGTTTCCGATATGCGCACGAACAGTATTCTCGGAAATTTTGAGTTCGTACGCAATGTGCTTGTTCTGCATCCCGCGCGCGATGAGCATCATCAGTTGACGCTCACGCGGCGTGGGGGTGATCGTGTCCTTTGGATAAGTCTTCATGACCGCTTTCCTTCCTGGCATGACGATTGAAACGGCTACCTCGACATATTGTCATTCTGTCTTGAGCGCCTCGATAGGACTAAGTTTGGAAGCCTTGTGAGCAGGATAAAATCCGAACACCAAACCGGTTGCGACCGAAAAACCAACGGCGAGACCGATTGCTCCGATATCGATCGCAGTGGGCCATCCAGCCATTCGGGCCACGGTCATCGAGAGCGTGATGCCGCCGACAATTCCTATGGCGCCTCCTACGAGACAGAGGACCAGCGCTTCACAAAGGAATTGAAGGCGAACATCCCACATTCGGCCTCCGAGCGCGCGGCGTATGCCGATCTCGCGGGTGCGCTCCGTAACCGATACGAGCATGACGTTCATGATACTGATGCCGCCGACGAGCAACGATACTGAAGCGATCGCAACCAGCAGCAGCGCGACCGTCCGGATCGCGCCTTGCTGCGCCTGCATGGCAGCGGCGGGATCCAGCACCTTGAAATCGTCCTCCTGGCCCGGGAGAATTCGGTGACGTTGCCGTAGCAAATCTTCGATTTCGGATTTCGCTGCCGTCATCTGACCGTCGGACGCTGCCTTGGCGAGGATGTAGGCAATAGAGTCCCTGTTGATCCCGCTCGCGCTGCCGAGAAAGCGCAGCTTGGCCGTGGTCAGGGGCACGAAAGCGACGTCATCCTGCGATGGTCCCTTTGGATCGAGAACACCGACAACCTCCAGCGGGACTTTCATGATCCGGATTTGTGCGCCTATCGGATCGTCTCCAGGTCCAAACAATTCGCGTGCAACCGCGCTTCCAAGGATGGCCACCTTTCCGGCTCCCGCCTCCTCAGAGTCGGAGAAGAAACGCCCGGACGACAATCGCCAATCGCGAACCATGAAATGCGCGTTCGTCGTTCCATTGATCGTCGTGTTCCAGTTCCTGCCCGCGTGTATGACCTGTGCCGTGCCCGCGATCGAACCTGCCGCCCCTTCGACCTCCGGAATCTGCTCCACAATGGCCTGCACGTCGCCGTCGGTCATCGTCAGTTTAGTACCTTCCTTGAGGCGAATGCCGCCCTTGTAAACTGCGCCCGGATTGATCATGAGGACATTTGCCCCGATCGATCGAATCTGCTCCTGCAGTTGGACTTGCGCGCCTGCGCCGATCGCAAATACCGTCACGATCGAGGCAACGCCGATCACGATCCCCAGGATCGTCAGGAAGCTACGCAGCGGGTTGAGGCGCAACGCGTGCAAAGCAATCTGGAGGCTCTGAAGTACCGTCATAGCGCGATTCACTTATTCGACACGGCAGGAACCGGCACTTCTTCGGCCACGACTTGGCCGTCATGCAGCCGAATAGTTCGCCTGCATTGCGCGGCTACCCAGGGATCGTGCGTGATCATCACGACGGTCTGGCCGGATCCATTCAGTGAACAGAGGAGTTCCACGATCTCGGCACCCCTGCGGCTGTCGAGAGCGCCGGTCGGTTCATCGGCCAGCACAATCAGGGGGGACGCAATCAGCGCCCGCGCGATAGCTACCCTCTGTTGTTCGCCACCCGACAGTTGCCTCGGATAGTGCTTGGCCCGGTGCAGCATCCCGACTGCCTCCAGACTTTGTTCGGCACGCAGCATGCGCTCCTTGCGGCCGACGCCGGAATAGACGAGCGGAAGGGCCACGTTCTCGATCGCATTGTGCCGAGCGAGCAGATTGTACGACTGGAATACGAATCCTATGCTGCGCGCGCGCAATTCGGACCTCCGATCGTCCGACATATCGGCGACGTCCGCGCCTTCCAAGTAGATCGCTCCCTCCGTGGGTAGATCGAGCAATCCGATCATGTTCATCAGTGTCGATTTTCCGGATCCGGACTGTCCCATGATGGCGAGAATTTCGCCGCGCTCTATGTCGAAGCTGACACCGCGGATCGCCGCCACCGCGAGACTGTCCCGGTGGTAGGTTCGGTAGACCGACCGAAGGCTGAGAAGTGGAGGAGCCATTGTCATGACCCGAACCTGATGCCAAACAATTCCGTGCCCGTAGATCGTATCAACTCTCCGACCGCGACCTGACTGCCTTCCACCAACTCGCCATCCTTGAGTGCAGCCTGATCTGCTCCAACCGATGCGATAGTCACTGGAACGCGCTGGAGCGAGCCGCCTGCGTTCCGCACCCACACGCCAGGTCGCCCGCGATCCTCCGTCGGCTTCGCGCCCCGGGGCTGGAATCGCAAGGCCGCCACAGGAACCTTGAGGACGTCTTCCTGGTGCTCGACCACGATCTTCACCACAGCGGTCATTCCAGGCAGCAAAGCGCCATCGAGATTGGAGGTCGTCAGGATGACCGTGTAAGTAACCACGTTTTGCTGGGTCTGCGGCGCCTTACGTATTTGCCGAACTTCCGCCTCGAAGCGACGGCCGGGATATGAAATCAACAGCAAAGTAGGCACGCTGGCCGCTGGAGATACGTCCGATGTCGGCTTCATCGACCTGCGCGCGAACCTCCATGTCTTCCAGACGATGTGCCACCAAGAAAGTAGGCTTAACGTCAAGGCCAACCGCGAGCGTCTGCCCTTCGTTGACAAATCTGCCGACGATTACGCCGTCAATCGGAGAGCGGATGACTGCGCGATCGAGATCCGCTTGGGCGGCGCTAAGGATGGCCTCTTTCTCCGGGACCGCCATTTTTGCCTGCCGCAATTCAGCTTCGATCCTGCGTACATCCGCCTGCCCCCCTTGGACTGAAAAGCTATTGAGGGACATGGCGATCTCGGCCTCGCGCTCCTGCGCCCGCCGCGTCGTGAAATCCGTCTGGGCGTCCTCGACCTGCTGGGTCGCCACAACACCTTGCAGCGAGAGCTTGCGCTGCAAGGTTTTCTGCGCCGCGGCCTTGACGGCCTGCGCACTTTCAAGCTTGGCAGCCAGAACAGACGAACCGCCCTTCGCGTTTTCCAGGTCGATCTTGGCACGATCGAGCTTGGATTGCTCGATATCCACAAACGCGATGGCCATCTCCAGTGCCGCTTTGGCCTCATCGACCTTTGCGGCGAACGTCCGGGGGTCGAGTTGCGCCAGCGGCTGGTCTTTCCGGACAGTGTCGTTGAAGTCGACGTAGAACTCGGTATAGCTGCCCCGACAGTTGCGAGCCCACCTCAATTGTTTTTACCGGCTGCAACGCTCCTGTGACGGTTACCGTTTGCTCGATGTTACCACGTTGGATAGATGCGTATCGGACTGCAGACGCATCTGCTCTGGTCTTGGCTGCAGTAGCGGGACCCACGACGAGATCGACTGTGTGGAGTGCAACGAGTCCACATATTCCGGCAAACGCAAAAAGAACCGGTGCAGATCGCATATTGAGATTCCCTCCTTGGACCAGACGGAGGCGCAGAGATCCGCGCCAACCGCTGTAAGAATTCCGGAGCCCCTGAACTGATCCGAGGACTCCCTTTGTTGGTGTCGGCCATGTCCACATCGGTTCAAGACTCAAGAACGACTTATGTATCGGAAACCATAGCCGTCAGCCAGACCAATTGCTCGCAAACAACTCGCAACAATCGGTCGTCTCCCCCTTTCCGCGGGCGCGCGGCAATTGAGCAACAAAACGCGGTTATTGGCAGTCTTGATTATCCCCATAGCCTCGACGCGGGCGAAGAGGTTTCTAACCTTCCACGCGAGAATTTCGATAGGACCGTCGCTGAAGTACAGCGCGACTTGTGTCTCGATATGGCCAAACAAGGCTGTTGTACTTCGGAATGTTTCAACGAATACATCCCGGAGCGGCGTTTGCTCCGCATCCCCTAACTCAGCTTCCAACCCCCAAATCAACGTCATCGCAGCCCCCCGACGCGCACGAAACTTAAAATTGTAGGCCGCACTTCCTCCGCCACGCTTATAGGATGAAGAACGCGTTAGCGTGAAGGGGGAGATTTGTGCAGAATTGTAGATAGCCGCGACGGCGGCGTGAAAACAAATAAGCACAGGCGGCTTGGATTGTCTGTAACATCCCGGCCACACCCTGTGGCAAAAGGCACGCCGAGGCCCGCGGGCGTCCCCGCGATCAGCTGGCTGCGACGGGCAATTCGCGAGCGGAATGCGCGGTCGCGATCAGGACCGAATCCCATTCGGCGCGGCTTGGTTTTCCTATTGACTTGCCTGCCCTGCTCGTTGCTTTGATGCCATAGTGCTGGCTTTCGCCGGCTTGACGGGAGTGCACCACGATGATGGATTCTATCATCCGCAACACACCCTGACAGACCGCCCGTCCGCGGACCTCCAGGATATCGGGATCGGCTTGGGTCGCATCGTCGCGATCGAGCGTGCGGCTGCGGCGGACGCGGACATCTGGACCGGATTTCGATCAGGTCGAATCACTCTCGGTGTCATGCCCCACTTGTCGCGGGCATCCACATCGTGCTTGCGACGGCTTTGCAAGGAAGACGCGGATAACCGGTCGAACTCCAGGTGTTCCCATCTGATCGAAATCCGGTCTGGGATGCCGAGGGACGGATCGCCTGTCCGGGTCGCATCGAAACCCAAATTCAGCTCGACAAGTCCCTCATCATCGACCGCTGCCCCCCGCAGGAGCGCGCGCGGCTGAACCCGGCGACCGGGGTATCGCTGCTGAATTCCAGCATGACGAGGAGGCTCTAAATAAATACCTTGCCGCACAATATGCCGTTCGACGATCTGGTCGATGCTGCAAAATTGCGTTGGTGCATCGAGCGGAACTATCAGGAGCCCAAGCGGGAGGTCGGACTTGTCGCATTATGAAGGCCGCAGCTGGCGCGATTTTTACCATCACGTCAGCCGTATCGCGGCCTGCAGTTTCCTCACCTCCGAACAGGGGGAACACGGTTTCCACGCCAAGGTTTGCGGCCGGATGCCGGCCGCATAGGCTTCCCCAGTTCCGGTCACCCCCGCTCGCAGCTTGCCGTCGTGGCCGAAGCCCGCATCGAATATCGCCAGGGCGCCGGCTCGGCTCACAGGCGGAGCGGGTCAACTCAAGCCCGATTTCCGGCTTGGTCTTGAACACGACATCCTCCGGTACCCCGCCTTGCGGAGGCGCGCTGCATCGTCCGCCCATGAGGCCTTCGGCAAGTACAGGCGGTACGCGACCGGCAGGCTCTCGTGACGATCGGAAAGCGACAGCGACGCCACCTCCGCCTTCACGTGGGCAGGCTTCGGCAATTTGCTTGCTTGCCCAGCTGGACGCAATACTGGTGCGACACCGCGACGCTACGGGTCCCCTTCTTGGGAATGCCCGTGTCGTCGATCATCCACGTCTCGGGCCATGACGTTCCAAATGCGGCAGCACCAGTTCGCGCACCTTGGTCAACATCGGCGCATTCGGCCGCGGGGCCTGACCGACGAAATGCAGTAACGACTGAACTGCGCCGCCTTGCCCGCCGGCGCCTTCAGCGCCGCCATCGGTTCGATGCTCTTGCGCTCGCCCGGCAGCAACAAGCCGGTGCAATAACCCCGCGGCGGCCCCGATCCGCGTGCCCGATCACCCCGACAAGCTCGCCGACATAGGCGCGCACCGCTCGCCAGCCGCTTTCAATTCGCGCGAGACCCATTCCAACCTCCCCACCCCGGTGGAAAGAGCCTTCGATAGGCGATTCGCAAATACACTACCCTCGGAACGTGTGTCTTGATAACAACACTCCGTTCTCTGTTATGTGGACGGCGAGTCGAGGCACCGAATAGCCACGATTATCTTTAAACTTTCCCACATTGGCCCCGACCTCTGGGGAGGGGACAATAACAACACTCCGTGCTCCTTGTGACGCCGACGGCCGATCGACCCGCGGAGTAGCCACGATTATCTTTGAACTTTCCTTGCAGCGGAGCATTCGCCATGAGAATCGTGAACGGGATCGCGGCCGTGATGGCCGTATCGATCCTTCTGTTCGCAACACACCTCCATGCGCAAGCGCCCGAGCGGCGCTTCGCGCTGGTAATTGGAAACAGCGAGTACAAAGCCGGGCGGCTGCCGACGGCCGCCAACGACGCCGGGCTGGTCGCCCAATCGCTACGCGCGGCCGGCTTCGACGTGACCGGTGCCCGCGATCTCGATCAGAATACGTTGCGCCGCTCGATGCGCGAGTTCCTCGACAAGATTGCGGCCGCCCTTGCGGATGATTATTGGCATGGCGAGCAAACCGTCGCTCTTATCTATCTCGCCGGCTACGGTCTGCAATTCGAAGGCGAAAATTATATCGTCCCCGTCGATGCCGGCATCCGGCGCAACGAAGACATTCCGATCGAGGCCGTCCGCATCTCCGACTTTACCCGCCCCCTCGCCGGCATGCCGCGCGCGCTGAAGCTATTTATCGTCGATACCGCGCGGCAGCATCCTTTTACCCCCGCCGGCACGCCGCTCGCGAGCGGTCTCGCCCTGGTGGAACCCGATCCCAGCATGCTGGTGGCGTTCAACGCTGCGCCAGGTTCGATTGCACCGATCGAGCCAGGGCCTTACGGCGCCTATGCGCAATCGCTCGCCGAGATGATCGGGACCGGCGGACTTGGCCTGGATGACCTGTTCACGCGCCTGCGCTTGCGCGTCAATGAAAAGACCGGCGGCTTGGCGGTCCCTTGGTATGCATCGAAGATCATCCAGCCGTTCCCGTTCATGGAACCCTCACCTGATGCACCGCCGCAAACAGTGTCGAATGCGCAACTGCAGAGCCAGCCGATCGGCGAATTCCGAGGCGACCAGGAAGCCTATGCGGCGGCCGTGGCGCGCGACACACTGCAGGGTTACCAGGATTTCCTCGCCGCCTATCCGGACAATCCGCTCGCGGCACGGGTGCGGGCCCTGATCGCGGTGCGGCGCGAAGCCATGACGTGGCGCCGTGCGGTGGCGATCGACACGCAGGAGGCCTTTTGGTCGTATCTGCGGCGCTATACGAAGGGCGCCCATGTGGCCGACGCGCAGCGCCGCCTGTCAAGGCTTGCGGCGGCCGCGGATCCGCCGGCATCCTTCACCCCGGTGGCCGATCTCGATGTGCCGCCGCCGCCACCGGATGAGGTCGCCTATCTCAATCAGCCGCAAATCGTGTTCGATGGGCCGGGTTTCCTGCCGCCGCCGCCGGTGCCGGTCTATTTCCTGCCGCCGCCGCCCCCGGCCTTTATGGTGCTGGCACCGCCGCCACCGCCCATCGGGGCGTTCTTCCTGCCGGTACCGCTGTTCACGGCACACCCGTGGGGTCGGCCGCCGGCATTCGTACTAAGTCCGCCGGCGGCCCCCATTCAGCGGATCACCATCAACAACGTGACCATCATCAACCAGCGAGAGGGCGGGACGTTGCCCGCAACCACCCTGCCGGCCACTGTGGTCACGCGCGTCAATAGCGGGGCGCTCAAGCCGCCGCCGCCCGGCGCACCGCCGCCGGCGCCGATCCATCGCGTCGCAACGCTGATGGGAGCCGGGCCGCTGGGTCATCCGACCACCTTGCCGGGCCGGGCACGGCCGACCGCCATTGCGGTTCCAGCCACCGCCACGGCTGTACCAGGAACAGCCCCCACGGCCGTCACTTTGACAACGGCTGGCCGCCCGCAAGGACCCGACACCGCCGCAGCCCTTCCGGGTGCATCCCCCAATACCGGGCCGCTGGATCATCCGGCCACCTTGCCGCCAAACCCGCCGCGGCCGACCGCCATCGCGGTTCCGGCCGAAGCAGAGACGGGCGTGGTTCCGCTCACTCGCACACCAGGCCCGGCCACCGCCACGGCTGTGCCAGGCACAGCCCCCACGGCCGTGACTGCGACAACGGCGGGCCGCCCGCAAGGACCCGACACCGCCGCAGCCCTTCCGGGCGCATCCCCGAGCACCGGGCTGCTTGATCATCATACCACCTTGCCGCCGAGTCCGGCACGGCCGACCGGTATCGCGGTTCCGGCCGAAGCACAGACGGGCGTGGCTCCGCTCACTCGCACACCAGGCCCGGCCACCGCCACGGCTGTGCCAGGCACAGCGCCCGCGGCCGTGACTGCGACAACGGCTGGCCGTCCGCAAGGACCCGACACCGCCGCAGCCCTTCCGGGCGCATCCCCGAACACCGGGGCTCCTGATCATCACACCACCTTGCCGCCGGGCCCGGCGCGGCCGACCGGCATCGCGGTTCCAGCCGAAGCACAGACGGGCGTGGCTCCGTTCGCTCGCACACCAGGCCCCGGCACCGCCACGGCTGTGCCAGGCACAGCCCCCACGGCCGTGACTGCGACAACGGCTGGCCGCCCGCAAGGACCCGACTCCGCAGCAGCCGTTCCGGATACTTCCCCGAACATCGGCACTCCGGTCACCCACGCCCGCGCGCCGGACCCGGCTTCCACTTCTGCGGCTCCGGACGCAGCTGCAACGGGCTCGACTTTGCCCACGACCGCCCGTCCGCATGAACATGGACCCGCGTCCCCGGTCGTGCCGCCCGCCACAGGCCGTACGCTTGGGCCGGGCACGGCCACCGCTCCGCCACGGACGGCAGTGGGAACTCCCGGCCAGCATCAACCGGGGGGTCCGGTAGTCGGCTCCGCCACCGGCTCCAGCCCGCAAAGCAGGCCGGTGCAGAAACGGCAGCCCGCCGGGACGCCGACCGCGAGCACAACAACGGAGGAGCACTCAGCGACCACGGCCAGTCCGTGGGGGAATTTCAACTGGCTCTCCCCTTCGCCGCCGCCGGCGGCGCCGGCGCCAGCGGCGGCATCCCCGCCGCGCGCGCGGCAGGTGGTGAGCAAGCCACGACCTGCCGTGGCGCACGCGCCGCCCTCAGCGCCGCCGGTCCAATGATGGCCCTTGGCAATATGGCAACGGCCTGAAGTGCTCCAGGAGCCCGAATCCAACCTGGTTTCGGGCTCAACCGCACCAAGAAATACCGATCTCGGTGCCGATGATGCGGCGGTAGAATAGCATCCTTCGTGCGCTGAGGTCGGGCGAAGCCCGGTGAGGAACTTTATTCCGATTGGGGATGTCGGTCGGAGATTGCCATGACGCCCCCGACTCGTCCCCGACGTGGGTGGATTGACGTGGTGGATTCTTGGCTTCCCGTATTCAACCTTCCCCACTTCCCCACCGCGCCGACTCCCGTATGCCCGCCGCGGACCGAACGTGAACGGACAGCCGCCGGAAGGTCACGAGCCGGCCGTTGCATTTTTGCCCGGACAAAAATGGAGGCATCATGCAAGCCGTTGCGGCTGCTTTGAACGGCAAGTCGAGGCGACACCAGGATCGCCCCCCACCTGCCGGCGTCAGGCGGCCCATATCTCTTTCAAGTATAACCAAATTTGACAGAGTTTGCTTTGGCACGTAGTGTTTTCGCAGCACGCTGCAAGGGAAGTGCCGAGTTCGCGAGGGTGGAAGCGGTTTAGACCGAGCCATTATGGGCATGGCTCCTTTTAACGGCTGGTCGCGCACGGCTCCATCGCGAGAGGTAGCATTCATGGCGATCACACCGTCACGTCGAAATTTGCTGAACGTCGGCGTTGGAACAGCGGCGACGCTCGGCGTGTCAACCGTTGCCGGCGTCCTTGCCCCAGTGGCGGCTCTCGCTCAAGGGGCGCCTGCGGCTACCGGTTCCACGCAAGAGCCGTTCTATCGCGAAGACTGGTTTGGCGAGCCGTGGCGCACGCCTGAGGCGGCGGTGCTGATTCATGGCAACGACGAATCCAGCATTGTGTGGTATGCCTGGGTTCCCCGGATGGCCCAGGCGTTTCGCCTGCTGCGGCCGGATTTACCGGGGTTCGGGCAGTCGAAAGTCCCGCCGGGTTTCGAGTGGTCGCTCGCCAGCCTGGCCGCTTTCGTGGCGCGGGTGCTGGACAAGGCCGGCGTCGCGTCGGCGCATATTATCGGCGCAAAAACCGGCGGCGCCATTGCGATGCAGTTCGCGGCAGATTTTCCTTCGCGCACGCGCACGCTGGCGATTGCCAGCGGTCCGGCCTCGGTGATTCGCGTCGCCAATCCGTCCCCCATCCCGCAGCGGGACCGGCTGGGCTCGGCCGCTTCGAAGCAGATGGTTGACTATTGGAACGCCATGTTTGCGACAGCCCCCGAGGAAGGGGCAAAAGGCCTGCGCACTGCGCTATCGAAGTTCGATCTCGCGCGGGATGGCGTTTTGCAGCGCATCAAAGCGCCGACTTTGGTGATCACCGCAGACCGCAGCGCGCTGCAATCGGTCGAGAAGGTGCGGCAGTATCAGCAGCTGATTCCCAATTCGCGGCTGGTGGTCCTCAACAGCGATGCCTACCACATCGCCGCGGCCAATCCCGATGAGTGTGTTACCAACGTACTCGCCTTCATCAAGGAGGCGAGATCGAAGGGCTAACGCGGCTGGGACCGTTGACACCGGTGAGGGACCGCCGAGCCACCGAACCGTGGATGCGCCCTATTCTCCCGCGCACCGTAGCCGTGACACCTTGGAAGACTGATCAGCGCCAAGGATGCGCCGATTCGTAATTGCCATTGCGCCTGCGGACACCGCCTTGAAGTTCATGTAGGCTGCACCCAAGCGCGGTCGCAGCAAGCGGCGTGCAATCAGACTGGGAGGCGTTCATGGCAAGGCGCAAAATTTCGTTTCGAGCCGCGTTTCTGGCAGGCGGCATGGCTTGGCCCGCAATGGCGGCCGACGTGACACCGGACCGGCTCGTGAATGCCGACCGGGAGCCGCAGAACTGGTTGATGAACCACCGCACCTATGACGGACAGCGTTTTTCGCCGCTCACCCGCATCAACCGGGACAACGTGAAGGACCTCAAGCTGGCGTACGCGGTGCCGCTCGGCGGCGGCGCGGGCAATGAATGGCTGGAGGCAACGCCGCTGGCGGAGGACGGCTTCCTCTACATCACCGACGCCTGGGGGGTGCTTTACAAGATCGACGGGCGTTCGGGCGACGTCGGCCGCATCGTGTGGCGGATGGAGCCGAAGCAGGAAAAACCACTGACCAACCGCGGCGCGGCGCTGTGGGGCAATTTCGTGATCAGCGCCGCCAACGCGCCGGCGCGCATCATTGCGACCGACAAGGAGACCGGCAAGGTCGTTTGGGAAGCCAACATGACGACCGATCAGCCGGAATTGCGCATCACCGCGGCGCCGCTGGTCATCAAGGACAAGATCATCGTCGGCGCCTCGGGCGGCGACAGCGGCGTTCGCGACTACGTGGCGGCGCTTGATGCGGCGACCGGAAAGCTGGTGTGGCGCAAGTTCACCATTCCGGCACCAGGCGAGCCCGGGAGCGAAACCTGGAAGGGCACGACCAACGCCTGGCAGACCGGCGGGGCGGCCGTCTGGGTCACCGGCACCTACGACCCGGCCACCAACCAGACCTTCTGGGGAACCGGCAACCCGGTGCCGATGTTCGACCCGTTCTATCGTCCTGGCGACAACCTCTACACCAACAGCGTGATCTCCTGGGATCCGGAATCCGGCAAGATGAACTGGTACTTCCAGTACACGCCGGGCGACCTGTGGGACTACGACGAGGTCGGCACCCACATCCTGATCGACGGCGAAGTCGCCGGCCAGCCGCGCAAGCTGATCACGCACTCGGCGCGCAACGGCTTCCTCTACACGATGGACCGCGCCAACGGCACCATGGCGCTCGCCAAGCCGTATACCGAGGTGAACTGGACCAAAGGCATCGACCAAAAGACCGGCAAGCCGATCGACTACGATCCCGCCAAGGATATCCAGACCTATGCCGGCATGGGCAACGTCAATCCGAACGAACCGCTTAAAAAGGTTTGCCCCTCGCTGCTCGGCGGCAATAACTATTGGCCGAGTTCGTTCAGCACCCGCACCAAGCTGCTCTATATCCCGTCGGTTGCCAACTGCTCGACCATCAGCATCGACCGCGAAAAGCACAACGCGACCCGAGGTTGGAACGGCGGCAATGCGGTGACGACCGAGCGCTGGGAAAGCGACCTGATCGCCGCCGACCCGACCACGGGAGAGATCAAGAAAACAGCCCACCTGCCGTACTCCAACCTCTCCGGCACGCTCTCGACCGCGGGCGGGCTGGTGTTCATCGCCCTGCTCGACGGTACGGTGGCCGCCTATGACGACACCTCGCTCACCCAGCTGTGGAAGATCAATGTGGGGTCTGGCTTCACGGCGCCGCCGATGACCTTCGAGGCCGGCGGAAAACAGTATGTCGCCATCGCGTCGGGGCCTAGCCGGGTGGGCAAAGCCCGGCTCGAGAATACGCCCGAACTTAAGGAGATGCGCCACGCCACCGTGCTTTACGTGTTCGGACAGTGACGTTCCGCGAGACCCTCGCCGCGCGGCGGCGGGGGCGGGTGGGAAGGTGCTATCGGCCGCGACTTCTAATAGCTTGGAGCCGGAGAATGAAAGCCTTAGCCACGGGGTTATTCGTGCTGTTGTGCGTGCTGGTCGCGGAAAGCTCTTTCGCGCAGCAAGGCATCAACGCTCCGCCTGACGCGATCTTCTACAACGGCAAGATCATTACGGTCGATCGAGGCTTTACGATTGGGCAGGCATTCGCCGTGACGGGCGACCGATATGTCGCCGTGGGGACGAATGCTGCAATCCAAGCACTCGCAGGCACGAATACGCGCTTAGTCGATCTCCGCGACCATGCGGTCATCCCCGGCCTGTCGGATAACCACGATCATCTCTACAACAGCGAAAAGGTGATGCGCGGTATCGACCTGGTCGGGGCCACTTCGACCGTGGAGGTGCTGAGGCGGCTTCGGGATGGGCTGGCCAAGGCCAAGGCGGGTGAAACCGTTTTCGGAAGCGTCGGGTGGCGGGCACCCCTGACCCGGAATGATCTGGATCAAATCTCAACGGACGTCCCCATCGTGGCGCTGCGCGGTCGCCGGGGGGCGGCCGTGATGAACAGCGCCGCCCTGAAGAAGGCGGGGATCGCCAAGGACATGCAATCCTACATGGGCCGGGAGATCCCAAAGGACGCCGGCGGGGAATTGACGGGGGAACTGCCGGATTTTCCCGCCGGGCTCTATGCCATCGACAAGGTGGTGCCGCTTCCCACGCCGGACGAAGAAGACCAGTGGATCGTGGCCGGGCAGAAACAGCGCAACGCGCTGGGCATTACCAGCACCCGCGACCTGTCGAATTGGCCGCCCGGTATGCGCGCCTATGCGCGGATGTGGCGGCAAGGACGGCTGACGGTGCGGATCAGCATGGGCCTGGAACTGCCCGATAGCAGCGATCCGGCGGGTCTGGTGCGCCAGCAGGGCGTGACGCCTGGGTTCGGCGATCACTGGCTGCGCATCGATTCGGCCGGCGAACAGCCCAACCCTCCCGGCGGCAACGCCACGCCGGAACAATACAAGGCGCTGATGCTGGAGCTCAACCGCCTGGGCTGGCGGCATGCGCCGCATGTCGGGACCAACGAAGCCCTCGAAGCGGTGCTGCAGGCCTATGAAGCCGCCGACCGCGAGAGCCCGATCCGCGACAAGCGATGGGTGGTCGAGCACATTCCCAATGTGACGCCGCCGCTGATGGAGCGGCTCGCGAAGCTCGGCGTGATCGTGTCCACCAATATGGCGGGGTACACCGGGAATTACGAGGCCGCGGTGCATTCGCTGGGCCAGGAACAGGCGCAACGGCAAACGCCGGTGCGGGAAATGCTTGATCACCATCTCGTGGTCGTTAGCGGCAGCGATTATGCGGGACCCAATCCGGAGACGAATGCGCCCAACAACCCGTTCGTGCCGCTGTATTACTACGTGTCGCGCAAGACCCGCGACGGACGCACGCTCGGACCGCACGAGAAAATCAGCCGCGAGGAGGCGCTCCGCATCGCCACCTACAACAATGCCTTCGCGACCTGGGAAGAGAATGTGAAGGGTTCCATCGAACCCGGGAAGCTGGCGGATTTCCTGGTCCTTTCCGGGGATTTCATGACGATCCCGGAGGGCGAGATTCTAAAACTACATCCGCTGGCGACCTATGTGGGAGGACGCAAGGTGTACGCGGCGCCGGAAACAAATGGCGCCTTCTGAACAAACAACCAGCCGTCCGCGAACGGCAGGCTATGGCCGGCGGTCTCCGTGGGCACCGGGACCAAAAAGCGTATGGCATGTCCGATGCTGCGCTATCGTCCACCCGACGCGGAGGACGCCGAGGTCAGCGGCGCGAAGGGCGAGCCTTCCTAACGCGGCGAGCCCGTCACTTAACCCGGCTTTAAGCCACCCGCAGCTATTCTGCTCGGCGAGCCGGCCATGGGGGGCCGGGTCCAGGGGGTCTCCTCCGGGGTTGTGACGGGAGCAGGTGTGGGTAAGCGCCGCGACACATCCGCCAAGGGTGCGCTCGACGTGCGCCTCATGCCGCACGATCGCGTTGGCGGGACCGTGGACGGGCGGCGGCGCCGGGCCGCACAGCCCGGCCCTGCCGATGATGGGCGCAACCGCGCCCGGCCGAAATCCGGCGGTGGAACCAAACGCAAGCGCTTCGGCTTCCGCCGCGTGGTCTATTGGATCGTGGTGCTGGCGATCTGGGGCATCGTGGCCTTGGCCTGCTTGTTCGCCTGGGTGGCGGGCCATCTGCCGCCGATCCAATCGCTGGAGATTCCCAAGCGTCCGCCGAGCATCCAGATCAACGCCGTGGACGGGCGTGTGTTTGCGACCCGCGGCGAGATGGGCGGTGCCGCGGTGCCGCTGCGGGAGATGCCGGCCTACCTTCCCAATGCGTTCGTCGCCATCGAGGATCGGCGGTTCTATCAGCACCACGGCATCGATCCGGTCGGGCTGATGCGCGCGGTGGTCGCCAACGTGCTGCATCACGGTATTTCCCAGGGCGGCTCGACCATCACGCAGCAACTCGCCAAAAATCTGTTTCTCACTCCGGAACGCCATCTGATGCGCAAGCTGCAGGAGGCGGTGCTGGCGCTGTGGCTGGAGCACAAATTCACCAAATCCGAGATCATCGAACTCTACCTCAACCGCATCTATTTCGGCTCCGGCGCCTACGGGGTGGAGGCGGCGGCGCAGCGCTATTTCGGCAAATCGGCGCGCCGGGTCACACCCGGCGAAGCGGCGCTCCTCGCCGGGCTGGTGAAATCGCCGGCGCGCCTTGCGCCCACCAAAAACCTCGACGCCGCCGAGCGGCGCTCCCAATTGGTGCTCACCGCCATGGCGGAGGCCGGCTTCATCAAGGAAGACACCGCCAAGGCCGCGATGGCGGCGGCTCCGGCGATCGTGAAGCAGAGCGCCGGCGGATCCTCGAACTACGTCGCCGACTGGGTGATGGATGTGCTCAACGAGTCGGTCGGCCGGGTCGAGGAGGATATCGTCATCGAAACCAGCATCGATGCCACGCTCCAGGCCGCCGCCGAAAAGGCACTGCTCGACCAGCTGGCCCAGAAGTCGGCCAAGTTCGGCGTCTCGCAAGGCGCGCTGGTGGCTATGACGCCGGACGGCGCAGTGCGGGCGCTGGTCGGTGGGCGCAATTATGCGGAGTCGCAGTACAATCGTGTGGTCGCGGCGAAGCGCCAGCCGGGCTCGACGTTCAAGCCGTTCGTTTATCTCACGGCGTTGGAGAACGGCTACACGCCGGATACCCTGGTGGACGACCGGCCGATCGAGCTGAAAGGCTGGCGGCCGGAAAATTTTAATCGCGACTATCGAGGGGTGGTGCCGCTGACGCAGGCCCTCGCCAACTCGCTCAATTCGGTGTCGGTGCGGCTGACCTTGGAATTCGGGCCGACTGCGGTGGTGCGCACCGCGCACCGGCTGGGCATCACCTCCAAACTCGAGCCGAATGCTTCGCTTGCGCTTGGTACGTCGGAAGTATCGATGCTGGAAATCGTGTCCGCCTATGCGCCGTTCGCCAATGGTGGGACCGCGGTATTGCCGCATGTCATCGAGCGGGTCCGCACTTTGCATGGCGGCAAAACGATTTTCGCGCGCAACCAGGCCGCGCTCGGCCGCGTGGTCAACGCGCGCTATGTCGGCATGATGTACACGATGATGCGCGAGACCGTCGCCAGCGGCACCGCCCGCCGGGCCGAGTTGCCGGGCTGGATGCCGGCCGGCAAGACCGGGACCAGCCAGGACTTTCGCGACGCTTGGTTCATCGGCTACACGAGCCGGCTGGTAACCGGCGTCTGGCTCGGCAATGACGACAACACCCCAACCAAAAAAATCACCGGCGGCGGTTTGCCGGTGGAGGTCTGGGCCGACTTCATGAAAGCCGCCCACCGGGGCAAGCCCCCCGAGCCTCCGGTCGCGGTGGCCGCGCTCCCGCCGGCCGGCATGAGCTGGAGCGGCGCGCCCCTGCCGCCGGCCGCTCCAGTCGTGTCCGGTGGGCTGCTGCCACCGGCGGGCATTCCGGTCGCGCCCGCCGGGCCGCTTTCAGCCGCCGCCGTTTCGGGCACCCGCCCGGTGCCGACTGGGCCGATCCCGATCGCGCCGGTGCCGGTTCAAGGGGGGCCAAGATTCGTCCGTCCCGAGGAAGGCTCGATCAATGGGTGGTTTCACGACCGGCTGTTTGGCGGCCGGTGAGCGGCAAATTCGAGATTATGCCGTCAGTAATTAAGGACATGCCCGGAAATAGGCGATGTAAACTCTGCATGTCCCGCGAAAGCGGGGCATGCAGTAACCCCGCGTCAGGGTTGCGTGCCCGTCGAACTCCGGGGTTAATGGATCGCCCGCTTTTCGCAGGCGATCGCACCCGGATCGCACCCAATTGAAGCGTTTATTTCTCGCGGCGTGTCCTATAGGACGCGCCGACAAGTGGGGACAACACCGCAACCCGGATGTTGCGGCCAAGCGGCCGCTCATCCGAGCGCGGCAGACCCTCACGAGCCGATCAACCGATTACTTCGCCGCGCGCTGCTCATCGAGCCACGCATACATGCGGCGAACGCCGCGAATATCGGCGCCGGGACCGGTGATTTGCGGAAAGTCCTTGGCGTGCTTGGTGAGGTCAACGCGCTTGGCGGCGTCATCCGGTGAAACGCCGTCGTTCTTGAGCTTGGTCACCTGTGCGATCAGATCGCCCAGATAGGCCTGATAGGCCGTGATCAGGCTCTTATTGGTGAAGGGTACGCCATGCCCCGGCAGATCCACCGCGAAGTCGAGCTTCTTGAGCTCTTCCAGCGTGGTGATCCACTCGCTGAAAAAGGCGCTACCCATATAGGCGAGCCGGCTTTCCATCAGGTCGCCGGTGGCGACGATGCGCTCCTTGGGGAGATAAACGACCGTATCGCCGCCGGTATGGCCGCGGCCTAGAAACAATATGTCGATCTCCCGGCCGCCCCTTTGCAGCACCATTTTCGTGGCATAATGCACGTTCGGCGGAGTTACCTTGATCTCGGCGTTCTGCCGCTGCAGGCGCTGGACATCGGCCAAATCCTTCTGCAGCGCCGCCTTTTGCGGCGCATTTGCCTCCGCGGCGATCTGCTTGTTCAGGGTATCGATCCGCGTCGCCAATCCGGTCACCTGCAACGTCACGTACGGCTCGGTATGCAGCACGTCAACCGTTGCCAGCATTTGATAGAGATGGTCCGTCGCGATGATCTGCACCTCCGGCCCGAAAATCTGGTTGCCGGCGGTGTGATCGTAATGCCAGTGGGTGTTGACGACGTAGCGGATCGGCTTGTCGGTGAGCTTCTTGATATCGGCCACGAAGGCCCGCGCCGCCGCCGGCGAGGTACCGCAATCCACGATCAGCACATCGGTATCGTTGATGATCACGACATTGTTGCTGCCGAGCCCGGGCACGGTACCGGTCGCGTAATAGACGCCGTCGGCGATCTTCTCGAACTTGTACGAGGCGCCCTGCGTCACCGGAAAGTTTTGCGTCACCGGCTGTGCCAGTGCGGCAAGACCGGGGGCGGTGCAAAGCACCGCGATCGATGCAAGTAAGCGTAACCTCATGATATCCTCCTCGGTCTGTGTGATGCGCCGCTTTTGCGGCTTGCGGTTTGCGTGTGTAGCCCGGATGCGCGACCGCTGGGTCGCGACATCCCGGAATGGCGGTCCCGCATGTCGCTACGCTCATGCGGGCTACTTTGGCTGGCTCATTCATCCCCGAGAGGCCTGGTTTTGATGAGGTCGCCGAACTCCTTATCGAAACAGGCCGCCATGACGGAGTTTGTCGGCGCCGGCCCAGGCGTTGCGAGGGGAACGATTGGTTGAACTCTTCCACGAAGAAGGGCCCGTCGCCCGGGCCGTGGGCGTACTTGCAGCCACGGGTCGAACCTCGGTAACCGCGGCCTTCGCGCGCGGCACTGCCCGGCAAGACCCTATCCGAAACCCGCATGCCGGGGAAGAGACGCGCCTTTGATCCCCGTTGATCCTTTGATCTAAATCAATGCGTGATTCATGCGCGCGGATGTGATCGAAATTTGACAACAAGCGGGCTGATAGGTCGGCCAGCCGCGGAACGCGAGCGGATTTGGGGGCATGATGGTGCGTGATCAGTTCAAAGCGACAGGCAGCAAGGTTCCCGCCGGCAGAGGCAAGCTGCCGGCGCTCGACAAGGCCGCAAGCGCCGCGAAGCCTTCGCCTGCTCTGGTCACGCAGGGTGACATAGCCCCCATGCTCACGGCTGAAGGCGTGCAGGATTTCCTGGTCGCGCAGGCGACGGAGGGCAAGCAGCAGGCCGCGGTCGCGGCCATCGAGGCGATCCGCCGCGGCCCACCGGAACTCAGCCCCGACAGCGAGCCGATCAAGGCAATTCTGGCCGGCGCGGCGCCCGACGATGCGGCACGCCTGCGATCCGTGCTGGAGGCGCCTCTCAACGCGGAGGGCGGCACGGCGCGCGCTCCGGCACCCGACGGCGCGGCAGAACCGGTGCCCCGGCGCGACCGCAATCTGCGCCGCACCAGTGACGAACTCGCCGAAAACTGGCGGCGCGGGTACCCTTACAAGTTCAAGATGCTGCGGCGCGACTATGAGCACCAGAAATTCGTCCTGCAGACCGAGTTGCTCAAGCTGCAGGCCTGGGTGAAGGATACCCGGCAGCGGCTCATCATTCTGTTCGAGGGCCGCGACGCGGCCGGCAAGGGCGGCACCATCAAGCGGGTCATGGAGCACCTCAATCCGCGCGGCGCACGGGTGGTGGCGCTCGAAAAGCCGAGCGAGGTCGAACGCGGGCAATGGTATTTTCAGCGCTACGTGCAGCACCTGCCGACCGCCGGCGAGATCGTGCTGTTCGACCGCAGCTGGTATAACCGCGCGGGCGTCGAGCGCGTGATGGGCTTCTGCTCGCAAGCGGAATATGAGGAGTTTTTGCGCCAGGTACCGGAGTTCGAACGCAACCTCGTGCGCAGCGGCATCCACCTCATCAAGTTCTGGTTCTCGGTGAGCCGCGAAGAGCAGCGCCGACGCTTCAAGGAGCGCAAGGTCCACCCGCTCAAGCAGTGGAAGCTCTCGCCGGTCGATCTGGCCTCGCTCGACAAATGGGACGACTACACCCGCGCCAAGGAGGCGATGTTCTTCCACACCGACACCGCCGATTCGCCGTGGACGGTGGTGAAGTCCGACGACAAGAAGCGCGCCCGGCTCAACGCCATGCGCTACATCCTGCATTCCATGCCGTACAGAGATAAGGACGCCCAGCGCATCGGCCCGGTGGACGACCTGCTGGTCGGCCGCGCCAATATCATCCACGAGCGCGACGAGCATGACCTTGCGACCGGGCGGTATGCGAGGCAGATGTAGGTGCAGATGTAGGTGATTGCGTCAGTGCTTATCCTTTGCAGGCGCGCCAGCGTCCTGGCGCGCCTATTGCGTATAGCGTCGCGCTCTCTTTGCGGGGACCGCCTGGACGTGTAATGTCCCGCCGAATGTTTCCCAAGGGTCCCCGTATCACGACCACACGGCCTGTGTGGGACCCTGGGTCTTGCGTTCGAGAACAGGGAGAACCCAATGCATCCAAGGATCGGGATCGTCGGTGCTGCGGCCCGCGTAGCGATGGTGGGCGTGTCGCTTGCCGCGCTCGGCCTCGCAGCCCACGCGGTAGAGTACAAGATGACGGTCAACAAGGACCGCCTCATCAACTCCGCCAACGAGCCGCAGAACTGGCTCATGATGAACGGCGACTACGGCTCGACCCGCTATTCCAAACTTGCCCAGATCAACCGCGACAACGTCAAGAATCTGCGCATGGTGTGGGCCTTGGCGCTGCGCGGCATGCAGGATGTCGGCCAGAACGGACCTGAGAACGAAGTCAATCCGCTGATCGACAACGGGTTCATGTACACCACCGACGGGTGGGGCACGGTCTACAAGATCGACGCGCGGTCGGGCGATCATGGCGAGTTCGTGTGGATCGCGGATCCGGGCGTCAAGCACGAAGGCAACATTCCGCAGAGCCGCGGCATCGCGCTGTGGGACGATCTCGTCATCGCCAACCTGCCGGACGGGCGGGTGATCGCGGTCAACCGCAACTCCGGCGAGATCGTGTGGGACAAGCAGGTCGCGAAGCCTAACGAATTCGGCAGCAAGGAGCGGTTCCGCTCTGCCCCGATCGCCGCGGAAGGCAAGATCATCGTGGCGAATGGTTCTGGCGACGCCGGTACCCGCGGCTGGCTCGCCGGCCTCGACGCCAAGACCGGCAACGAGCTATGGCGCTGGTACGTCGTTCCGAAGCCCGGCGATCCGGGCAGCGAGACCTGGAAGGACAAGAACAACGCCTGGAAGACCGGCGGCGGCGGGCTGTGGCAGACCGGCTCCTACGATCCGGTCAACAAGCTGACGATCTGGGGTACCGGCAATCCGGTGCCGATGTACGATCCGCAGTCGCGGCCGGGCGACAATCTTTATACCGACTCGGTGGTGGCGCTCGACGTCAATACCGGCAAGCTGCAGTGGTATTACCAATATCTGCCGAACAACTCGTGGGACTACGATGAGATCGGCATCCAGATGCTCTACGACGTGAATATCGGCGGCGAGCCGCGCAAGGTGGTAGGCCATTTCGGCCGCAACGGCTTCTTCTACACGCTCGACCGCGCCAACGGCAGCTTCGTCAAGGGCGGCCAGTACGTCAACGATCTCAACTGGACCAAGGGCCTCGACCCCAAGACCGGCAAGCCGCTCGAATACAACCCGTCGCTCGACGTGCAGACTTATGTGCCGGAAGCGCGCGCGCTACGCGGCGATCCGATGAAGCGGGCTTGTCCGACCTGGCACGGCGGCGTCGCCCACCAGCCGACCGCCTACAACCCGGTCAAGCAGATCGCCTACGGGGTCGGCGCCGAGGGCTGCTTCAGCCAGAATGGCGCCGAGTTTCGCTTCAAGGGGCCGAACGGCGGGCTCGATGCCGCCAAAAGCGACAAGCGCACCTACACCAGCGATCTCTATTACGGGGCCATCACGGCCTACGATGTCGCCAACCACAAGGTGCTGGCCAAGACCGTAACCGACATCGAAATCCGCTCCGGCGCCACCGCCACCGCGGGCGGCCTGGTGTTCTCGGCGCTGCAGGACGGCTGGGTCGTGGCCTATGACGACGAGAAGCTGCAGGAGCTGTGGCGCTTCAATGTCGGCACGCCGCTGAAGGGCGCACCGGTCGTTTATGCGATCGGGCCGAAAGAGTATCTCGCCGTACAGGCCAGCGGACGCCACCTGCATCCGGTCAAATACGACAACCTCGAGCACTCGAGCTATCTGTTCGTGTTTGCGCTGAACTGATCGAGGGCATGGCAGCCCGGACCGAAGCGTAAGCGGAAATCCGGGAGCGGCCTTCTGGGTGGCACCGGCCGCGGTTGTGACCACAGCCGTGATCGCGGCGGCTGCGGAGAACCATGATGGGCTGTCCCGGATTTCCGCTTGCGCTCCAATCCGGGCTACCTAATAACCCAACGAGTGTCACGAGCTCGCCATCGGGAAATCGGCTGGACGAAACTGAAAACAAACCTTCGGATACAAGTCCCGGGAGGACATCATGCACAAACGTTCCCCACATCTCGGTTCCATAACCTCCGCCCTGCTGGGCGTGTCGCTCGCCGCGCTCAGCCTCGCAGCCCACGCGGTAGAGTACAAGATGACGGTCAACAAGGACCGGCTCATCAACTCGGCCAACGAGCCACAAAACTGGCTGATGATGAACGGCGACTACGGCTCCACCCGTTATTCAAAACTCGCCCAGATCAACCGCGACAACGTCAAGAATCTGCGCATGGTGTGGGCGATGGCGCTACGCGGCATGCAGGATATCGGGCAGAACGGGCCGGAAAACGAAGTCAACCCGCTGATCGACAACGGGTTTATGTATACCAGCGACGGCTGGGGCACGGTCTACAAGATCGACGTGCGCTCGGGCGATCACGGCGAATTCGTGTGGATCGCCGACCCCGGCGTCAAGCATGAGGGCAACGTCCCGCGCACCCGCGGCATCGCGCTGTGGGACGACCTCGTCATCAACAATCTGCCCGACGGCCGCGTCATCGCCATCAACCGCAACTCCGGCGAGATCGTCTGGGACAAAGTGGTCGCCAAACCCAATGAATTCGGCACCAAGGAGCGGATGAATTCGGCGCCGCTCGTCGCCGAGGGCAAGGTGATCGTCGCCAACGGCGCCGGCGACGGCGGCACCCGCGGCTGGCTCGCCGGCCTTGATGTCCGCACCGGCAATGAGCTGTGGCGCTGGTATTCGATTCCGAAGCCCGGCGAACCCGGCAGCGAGACCTGGAAGGACAAGAACAACGCCTGGAAAACCGGCGGCGGCGGGCTGTGGCAGACCGGCTCCTACGATCCGGCGAGCAAGCTCACGATCTGGGGCACCGGGAACCCGGTGCCGCAATATGATCCGCAGTCGCGGCCGGGCGACAACCTCTACACCAACTCGGTGGTCGCGGTGGACGTGAACACCGGCAAGCTCGTGTGGTACTACCAGTATCTGCCGAACAATTCTTGGGACTGGGACGAGATCGGCATCCAGATGCTCTATGACGTGAATATCGGCGGCGAGCCGCGCAAGGTGATGGGTCACTTCGCCCGCAACGGCTTCTTCTACACGCTCGACCGCAACAATGGCAGCTTCGTCAAGGGCGGGCAGTACGTCAACGACCTCAACTGGACGAAGGGCCTCGACCCCAAGACCGGCAAGCCGATCGAATACAACCCCTCGCTCGACGTGCAGACCTATGTGCCCGAGGCGCGCCCGTTGCGCGGCGATCCGATGAAGCGCTCCTGCCCGACCTGGCACGGCGGCGTCGCGCACCAGCCGACCGCCTATAACCCGGTCAAGCAGATCGCCTATGGGGTGGGCGCCGAGGGCTGCTCCAGCTGGAACGGCTCCACCGCCGCCTTCAAGGGTCCCGAGGGTGGCCTCGACCGGGCGAAGTTCGGCAAGCGCACCTATACGAGTGATCTCTATTACGGCGCCATCACGGCCTATGACGTGGTCAACCACAAGGTGCTCGCCAAGACTGTGACGGACATCGAGGTCCGTTCCGGAGCGACGGTGACGGCCGGCGGTCTGTTGTTCTCCGCCCTGCAGGACGGCTGGGTCGTCGCCTATGACGACGAGAAGCTGCAGGAACTGTGGCGCTTCAACGTCGGCACGCCGCTGAAAGGCGCGCCGGTGGTGTTTGCGATCGGGCCGAAAGAGTATCTCGCCGTGCAGGCGAGCGGTCGCCACCTGCATCCGGTGAAATACGACAACCTTGAGCACTCGAGCTATCTGTTCGTATTCGCGCTGAACTGACGGCCGGAGCGCGGGCGTCCCGCCCGCTCTTCGCTAAAACGTAAAGAAGCGGCCGGACGCCGACGCTCGAACAGGAGCGTCGGCGCCGCGCACAAACGAAATATGGTCGGAGCGCGGGCATCCCGCCCGCCCTTCGCTGCAAGGTAACGAGCCGGGCGGGACGCCTGCGCTCCAACGTGTGCTCAACTCCCGAGTTGCGACCGTACCTTCTGCAAGGTGCGTCCATTCCCGCACTCTTTCAGAACAGGAGATGATCTCATTATGTCGCGTCAATGGACACTGGCATTGATTCGCGCGGTGGCCCGGATGGCGGCCGTTTGCCTCTGCGCATGGCTGCCCTTGGGTCCAGCCCACAGCGCAGGTGCTCCTTCCCCCGGCGCGAGCGGAATGCCCGGAGCCCTGGGGACGATCGAATTTAAGCCCAAGGACTGGAAGGGCAACGTCACCACCTATTGGAAGGATACGGACGGCATCCACCCGGGCATCGCCGGTTGCCATGTCGGCGTCACTGCGAGCGGCCGGCGCAATGGACGGTTCTTTGGCGAAGCTTGCGAGAGCAAGCGGGTCCTGATCGAATCGAACCCCGGCGCCGGGGTCGTGCATGCCCATGCCCACGATCTTGGACATCCCGATACGTTCGACTGCAAGGCTTGGTGCATGGGGACGAAAGGGGGGCACGGTGGCGTCTGCGTGAAGGTCAGCGGTCCGCCGCCATGCACGGCATCCGCCCGCTGTCAGTGCAACTAGCGATAGCCGCCGCCGCCATCCGTGTCGGCAAGCCTGCGGCCTAGGAAAAAAACGGACCAACCCCGCATTTCGCTTTGCTTCATGCGGGCTACAAGCGGTGCCACAATGAGAAAAGCGCGCCCGACGCGCGCTCTAAAACCAGGGAGGACACCATGCGTGACTGTGCTTTCGTCCATATGGTTCGTACCGCGTTGCTGGGCGTTTCCCTTGCCGCACTGGCCCAGTCGGCCTTCGCGGTCGAATACAAGATGACGGTCAACAAGGACCGGCTCCTCAATTCCGCCAACGAGCCGCAGAACTGGCTGATGATGAACGGCGACTACGGCTCGACCCGCTATTCGAAACTCGCCCAGATCAACCGCGACAACGTCAAGAATCTCCGCATGGTGTGGGCGCTGGCGCTGCGCGGCATGCAGGATGTCGGCCAGAACGGGCCGGAGAACGAAGTCAATCCGCTGATCGACAACGGGTTCATGTACACCGTCAACGGCTGGGGCACGGTCTATAAGATCGACGCCCGCTCGGGCGACCATGGCGAATTCGTCTGGATCGCCGACCCCGGCGTCAAGCATGAAGGCAATATTCCGCGCACCCGCGGCATCGCGCTGTGGGAAGACCTCGTGTTCGCCAACCTGCCCGACGGCCGGGTCATCGCCATCAACCGCGACTCCGGCGAGATCGTGTGGGACCGCAAGGTCACCGGGGTCGATGAATTCGGCAGCCGCGAGAAGCTCTATGCGGCTCCGCTCGCGGTCGACGGCAAGGTGCTCATCGCCAATGGCGCGGGCGACGCCACCCGCGGCTGGCTTGCCGCGCTCGATGCCCGCACCGGCCGTGAGCTGTGGCGCTGGTACGCCGTGCCGAAGCCCGGCGATCCGGGCAGCGAGACCTGGAAAGACAAGACCAACGCCTGGAAGACCGGCGGCGGCGGGATGTGGCAGACCGGTTCCTACGATCCGGCATCGCGGCTGACGATTTGGGGCACCGGCAACCCGGTTCCGCAATACGATCCGCAGGCGCGCCCCGGCGACAATCTCTACACCAATTCGGTGGTGGCGCTCGACATCGATACCGGCAAACTGGTTTGGTACTACCAGTATCTGCCGAACAATTCCTGGGACTATGACGAGGTCGGCATCAACCTGCTCTACGACGCCAATATCGGCGGCGAGACGCGCAAGGTGATGAGCCATTTCGCCCGCAACGGCTTCTTCTATTCGCTCGACCGCAACAACGGCAGCTTCGTCAAGGGCGGCCAGTACGTCAACGACCTGAACTGGACCAAAGGCCTCGATCCCAAGACCGGCAAGCCACTCGAATACGACCCCGGGCTCGACGTTCAGCGCTACGTGCCGGAGGCGCGGTCGCTGCGCGGCGATCCGATGAAGCGGACCTGCCCGACCTGGCACGGCGGCGTCGCCTACCAGCCGACCGCCTATAACCCGGTCAAGCACATCGCCTACGGGGTCGGGGCGGAAGGCTGCTTCGCCCAGAACGGCGCCGCCGCCGCCTTCAAGGGGCCGAACGGCGGGCTCGACCGGGCGAGGAACGAGAAGCGCACCTATACCAGCGATCTCTATTACGGCGCCATCAGCGCCTACGACACGCTGAGCCACAACGTCGTGGCCAAGACCGTGACGGATATCGAAATCCGCTCCGGCGTGACCGCCACCGCTGGCGGCATCGTGTTCACCGCCCTGCAGGACGGCTGGGTGGTCGCCTATGACGACGACAAGCTGCAGCAGCTGTGGCGCTTCAATGTCGGGACGCCGCTCAAGGGTTCGCCGGTCACCTACGCGATCGGGCCGAAGCAATATGTCGCCGTGCAGGGCAGCGGCCGGCACCTGCACCCGGTGAAATACGACAATCTGGAGACGTCGAGCTACCTGTTCGTGTTCGCGCTGGATTGATGGTCGGGGCGCGGGGGAGGCCCGCTCTTTCAGTAACAAATCGGAGGAAACACCCGCGCACGGAGCGTAGCCCGCATGAAGCGAAGCGAAATGCGGGATCGACCTCGCCCTACGTCAACGCCAACCCGGATTTCGCTTACGCTTCATCCGGGCTACCGGGGCTTTGACCGCGTGGGCTGGGGGTCGCGACTGGTCGCGACCGTAGGGTGGGCAAAATCGCCTTCGGCGGCCGATACCTGCCGCTTGCGATTTTGCCCACGCGGTTAAACCGCGAGGTTTACTTCCATGAACTCACGAAGCGATACCGCATAGAGTTGCGGTCAGGTCCCTTATGCGTCGAAATATTTTGAATTAAATGCCACATCACCGCTTTTTATTTTGGTCTCTTTGTCAGTCAGCAATGTGCGAAAGTAGGTGCTTTCCTTGAGAGCTTTAAGTAAATATCCCCCGGCAGAGCCGGGGGCTTTATGATATGAGCCGCTCGAAGCGGCTGTTTGGGGATCGCTGACGCGATCCCAGTCAGGTGTGAGCCGCTCAAAGCGGCTAGTGGGGTCGCTGACACGACCCCGGATTCAGGGCCACCTGTAGGTGGCGATCAACGCCAGAGGTTCAGCTGTTCCAGTCTGACATCCTCTTCTTCCTGCCTTTTGATATATTGTCGTATCAGCTCTTGGTCCCGACCGACTGTGGATACGAAATAGCCCCGCGCCCAGAAGTGCTGTCCCACGAAGTTCCGTCTCTTTTCTCCGTAGACCCGAGCCAGGTGGATCGCGCTCTTTCCCTTGATGAACCCGATCACCTGTGACACCGCATGTTTCGGTGGGATCGAGATCAACATGTGTACGTGATCCACAAGAAGGTGCCCTTCTTCGATCCTGCTCTCCTTCTGCTCGGCCAACTTGCGAAACACCTCCCCCAAGTGGGATCGCAATTGCACGTAAAGCGTCTTTCTGCGGCACTTGGGAATGAACACCACGTGGTATTTGCACTCCCACTTGGTGTGGCTTAGACTTTCATACTCGTCCATCGATCGAACTTCCTTTCGTGTGCTTGGCGGTTCACGATAAGAAGCTTGGTCGATGGACCCCCGGAAACGTTAAACTTTTGCTGCCCCCCGGCAGAGCCGGGGGAACTCCCATTCTGGTTTAGATTATCCGCGTCTGATAAGTCAGCGACTGCATTAAGGTAAAAATGCCGATTCGAATCTACGTAGCGCCTTTGCATAACAAGGATAAAATCCTGTAGATTTAGCCAAAATTGGTTCCACTCGTCTTTCTGCGCGCCACCCAAGGGCTCGCCTAGTCGCACTAGTTCTCGATCTAAATGTCCAATAAATTTGTTCCGCGCAACCACGATCTTTGATCGGAAAGCATGGATACTATCGCTAAGCTGCTTTAGCTTAATGTCTCCAAGTGGAGCGAAGCAAAACACAGACGTTGCAAAATGCCTCCACGTCGTCTTTTGTGACAATCGGCTCGATCATTCTGGCCTCCGACAGCGTGGGCATCGCGCCCTTGAGCGCGGTTGGAAATTGGTAGGGTGGGCGCGATGCCCACCCTACCAGCGTGCCCGCGGTCCCAGCAGCGCTACTTCGGAAACTCCGCGCAGGCTCGCTCTCCCGGCCCCAGAATTCCACGCATTTGGCGTGGTCCATCGGCCCTTTGCCGACGATCTTGGCGAACATGAAATCCGCAATGTATTCGATCTCGCGGTTCTGCAGCGTCGCCGGCGGATCGGACATGCGCTGTGCCCGCCTTGGCGAGATCGGCCTGCTTCAAGCCGTAGCAGCGGCCGTCGCTATAGGCGAACCGGTCGAACGGCGGCATGCCGGTGCCCGGCAATCCGCATTTGATGGTCATGATCAGGGCGGCGCGGTCGAGCCGGGTGACCCGCAGGTTGGCGCCGTCCGGCATCTGGCTGTCCATCTTGCGGCCGTCGCCGGCCCAGCCGTGGCAGGATTGGCAGTTGCCCTTCTGCCGGAACAGCCGCGCGCCCTCCGCGATATCGCTGGCGTCGGGGGTTTGGGCGGCGAGATAGGCGGGGGCCGTCAACACCATCCCGGCTACCCCGGCGATGATGAGAGCCGCGCGCCGGGCGCGGCGCGGCAAAAACGCGTTATCCATGTGGCGCAAGTCCTTGGCTACCCTGTTGGCGATCGGTGGCATACTCATATCGCCGACGGCGCGGCGTTTCCAGACCGGTTTGCAACAGAGGTCGGGGGCTTGTAGGGCGCAATCGCTTGATTGCGCCATCTTCGCGACCAGCCGCTATCGGATAGCTGCCAGCTACGCACGGCGGCGCAATAAAGCGATTGCCCCGCGTATCGTTGCTGCACCACCGGCGGCGCGGGTGATTGGCCCTGGAACGCTTCTGCGATACGAGTGAATTTGCAATATCGGCGGAGGTTGCTGTGGCAAGAACGCGTGCGCGGTACTTTCATATAACCATTCCGGCCGTGATCGCCGCGGCCTGCTGCCTCGCGGCGCCCGCCGCCGCCCAGATGCCGGGCCGTGCCACCATCTGGGACCTCAAGCTAGGCGCGCCGATCGCCGCGCAGCCGAAGCCGGAGGAATTCCGCGGCTTCGCCTGCGGCTCCAATGGCGGGCCGCCGCGCGCGCCGCTCACCGGCTGGGCGGATTTCAAGCGCTGCCCGGCGGAGCCGGATGGCCTGCACGAAGTCTATTTCGAATATGACGACGAGAACGAGTATATCGCCCGCGCCCACGACAACGACCGCGAAATCTCCCGCTGGGCCGGCACCCATGAGGTGACGTTTCCGGTGATCGTCAGCGCACTGATCGATGACGCCGGCGTGGTCAAGGGCATCCGCATGGTGACGGACCCGCGCCCCGAGCACCGCAACGATATCACCGAGGCCAACCGCAAGAAGCGCGAGGAGGCCTATTTGCTCGGCACCGTGATGGCCTCGCGTTTCGATATCGAACCCTCGCGCGATTGCCGTTCTATTCCACCCGCGGAAGGGGAAGGCACCGTCGGCGGGCTGTTCGTGCGACAGGTGTGCGAACGCCAGGATCCGGCCAACGGCCGCCGCATCGTGGTGGGCGCCAATCTCTATCGCAAGCCCGGCCAGAGCGCCTTCAATCCGCAACTCCCCACGCAATTGACGGAAGGCCAGTTCGAGAGTTCCGCGCGGCTGGAGATTTTTCGGCTCGATCCGTGAGACTGAGCACGATTGGGTCGGCTGACCAACGGATGGGCAGTCCCCGCAGCCCGCATGAGCGAAGCGACATACGGGAAAAGGCGGTCCCGGATATCGCGACCAAGAGGTCGCCCATCGGCTACGCCTTGCTAAATTCGCCGGCCGCCATCATGGCGATGGGCCGTGTTGCCGCCGTTTGATCCCGGTGCCGTCGCAGCGCTGACACCGCATGACCTTGTCCCCCTTCTTCAAGGTGCCTTTGCCTTCGCAGTTCTTGCACTTCTCTTTTTTCTTGCCGGCGCTCTTTTGCATACTGTCTCCTGAATCCGATCGCGCTTGGCCCAGGACCTGCTTAAAGTGCCGCGCACCGGCCTGCGATGGTGTGGCTATGGAGACAGGGTAGCATGAATGTACAGCGGCTAGATTTGCTTTTCTCAGTGGCCGTGGCGACGATGACGGCGACAGCCGCAATGGGGCAATCGGCGGCTCCCGCGGCGACGCCGGCCAATGGTGCTACGCCAAGTCCTGCCGTGCCGGGCGGCACATCGATCCCGGATTTCTCCGGCTCGTGGAGCCACATCACCCTGAACGGCCTCGAACTCCCGCTGTCCGGTCCCGGCCCGGTGCGCAACCGGTCGCGCCTGCAAGGCGGGCCGCAAGCCGGCGTGGGCAATATCCGGCAGCTGGTCGGCGATTACACCAATCCGATTTTGCAGCCCTGGGCGGCGGCGGTCGTGAAGAAGTTTGGCGATATCTCATTGGCCGGCGAGGGCTTTCCGACTCCGCGCAACCAGTGCTGGCCCGAGCAAGTGCCGTTCGTATTTATCAATTATGGAATGCAGATACTCCAGCAGGCGGACAAGATCACCATCCTTTACCCGTTCGACCATCAATTTCGCCAAGTGCGCATGAACCAGCCGCATCCGGCGCAGATCACGCCATCCTGGTATGGGGACTCCGTCGGCCATTACGAAGGCGACACGCTGGTGATCGATACCGTGGGGGTCAAGGTAGCCCCGTTTTCGATGATGGACTGGTTTGGCACGCCCTTCACCGAGGCTCTCCACTTGGTTGAGCGTTACCGGTTTTTGGACTACGAGGCCACGAAGGAGGCGATCGGACGGGATGCCAAAGAGCATTTCCAACAGCCGAACCCCGATAACGGACCACGGTTCGACCCGAACTACAAGGGCAACGGGCTGCAGATCCACCTCACCGTCGAAGATACGGGCGCTTTCAGGATGCCCTGGACGGCGACGGTCACGTTTCGGCGCGCCCTCGACGAGCACCTGGAACTGGTCTGCGCGGAAAGCCTTGTATGGTTTCCGGGCAAGGAATCCGCGGTCCCGCGCGCGGACAAGCCGGATTTCTGAAAGCCGGCATGGCGATTAATTATCGCTTCGATTTGCCGCGTCGCGAAGCGCGACAATCGAAGCTATCGGCAACGCCACTGCTGCCGCTGAATTCGCATACAATTTCTTCAGGATGCCTATCTCAATGCCGCTGGCCGACTGATCCATAGGTTTTCTTTGACGACGCAACATGTGTACCGACCTGCCTTGGAGCAGTACTCGAATTCGCTGGAAAAGTGACGCTTGAAATCCTGAAACTTGATGTCCAGCGTGCGCGCCAGGCGATCATAATGATCGGCGTCACCAGGCTTTGCATCATAGCACGTGGGGGCGAATTCCGGCTGGCCCGCGTCGAGCAGTTCCGACACCGTGGCGAATTGGAAATTCTTTGCCTTGAGAGCCGCGACAATTGCCGGGAGCGCGGCCTCGGTGTGCCACCCGCGTCCATTGGCGTGAAACAAAACGATGGAACCTGGGCGAACCGCCGCCAACACCGCATGCGCCATCCGCGGGGCGCTCTGCCGTTTCTCCGGGTCGCCGGATGAAACGTCCCATTGCACCGCTTGCAGTCCCAATTTCGCCACGGCGTCGAGACTTGCGGGGGCGCAGGCGCCGAATGGAAAACGAAACAATGTCAGCCGTTTGTCGGCCTCGCGCGTGGCCGCCGAGCCGTCCGACGGCGCGCATTGCTTTTCCTCAAGATTCGCGCGCACCCGCTCGTAGGCCAGCGACGCCCCGCGTATCTCATCGACCAAGGCTTCCCCGGTCAAAAGCCGGAGATTACGATGCTCCCAGGTATGATTGGCGACTTCGAACAACGGGTCGGACATCAGCTGCTGAGAGCGATCCTGATGGGACAGCATCCATTTTCCGCCGGCGAAAAAAGTCGCCTTGACGTGTTCCTTGCGCAGAAAATCCACGATCCCGCCCTGATAGCCCGCAATCTCATTCGGCTGCTCGCACAGATCGAATGTCAATGCGATCAGCTTTTTTCCCGGCGGCAAGTCGACCCGGCGAACGACGCCCCGCTGCACAACCGGAGAAAACTCCGCCAGCTGGCCTTGCGGAGGCGGATAATACGCCCGCGAAACATTTTTCTCGACGCGATCTTCGCCGGTCTTAAACGCCGGCGAGCCCGGCGCCCAGCATAGCGGCGCCCGATCGTGCGTCCCGCCGGCCGCGGCGGCATAGCCGGCAAACCCGGCGCACGATAAATAAAATATCGTGAAACTCACGAGAGAAATGATTTGTTGTCGCATTCATGATACTCTCGTTCGATCCAACCGATATAGCAGAGTGGTGCAACCGCCCGAATTGTGCTTGAACTGCCTATCAAAATCAAGGCGCGAGCTTCCATCGTCAACCGAACCGATTTCATTTTGCATCGGCTAAGCCTTGCTTAGGACGCACTGGGAGATAAACACTCCAATGGGATGTCATCGCCCGCGAAGGCGGGCGATCCAGTAACCCCTGACTTCGATTGGGGCACAGCACTAAATGCCCCGCCCTTGCCGAGTATGATAGCCCTTCGATGCCCTTGATTCCAGGAGTGGGGTTCGCGACTTTACGCCCAACCCAACCGCCGCATGATGGCGCGGCCCATCACCCAGTCCTTGTCCTGCTCGGACAGGAACGGCAGTTCCTCGGTGAAATGAGTGATGCGCTGCTGGTAGGTGAAGTTCGGGAAGCGATCGATGCCAGCGGTCAGGTCGGTGCCCCAGAAGCAGCGGCGCGGGCCGAAGGCGTCGAACACGCGACGCAGGTGGTCGGTCATGTCGCGGAACGGGTAGGCCTGCGACGATTTGTGCGGCACCGACGACATCTTCACCTGCACGTTCGGGTATTTCGCGAACGCCACCACCTCGGTGATGGCTTCCGGGATCTTACCCGCCTTGGCGACGTCGTCCGACAGGTTCATGTGGTCGATGATGAAGACGAGGTCCGGATTGCGCTCGACGATGCGCAGAAAGTCGCCCGCGCGGCCGGCGGTCGGCGTCATTACCGGAATGCCGGCCTTGGCGGCGGCGGGCCAGAACCAATCCGCGGTGCCGTCGGTGAGCCAGCCGGTTTGGGTGCGGTTGAAGGTGTGGCGGACGCCCAGCATGCCGGGCTGGTCCTTCCAGGTCGCCAGCAGGTCCTTCGATTTCGGATCATCGAGCCGCAGGCGGCCCATCACGGCAAACCGGCGCGGCCACTTCTTGGCCGCCTCCATGGCGTATTCGTTGTGGTAGCCTTCCCACGACGGCGGCACGATGACGACGCGGTTGACCCCAGCCTCGTTCATGCGCGACAACAGTTCGTAATACGAGAACGGCCGCGGGATATGCGCTTGCCCGATGCCGTCGGCGGGCCAGGGACGCTCGCGGCGTGCTCGCGAGCCAGATATGGACTTGCGAATCCACGATAGTGCGCCCCTCGAACCGCGCCGCGGCGGGTTCCGTTCCTTGCGATGCCAGGGCAAGACCGGCACCGGCCGCAACCGCGGTGGTGAGAACATCGCGTCGTGACAACATGGGCTCCTCCTTGGCCGGCATTCGGCCGATGCCTTGGCATGCGGAAACACTTGTCGGCCCTTTTACGTCCAGGCCGCAACGGAGGGCAAGCGCCGACCGGGCGTGCCTAAGGCATGTGTGCAGCAACTGTAGTCCGGATGAGCACTCTTCGTCGCGACATCCGTGACTGCCCTTTCCGCGTGCGGGCGCGCCGCGACCTTATCCCTATGTCGCTAGCCAGCCTATGCGCAATTAGTAGGGAAGGCGCAGAAGATCTCCGAACTACGGCGAGTCTAGCCACGACCTAAGCTGCATTGCATATGGGCACCAACCGTCGATCAGTTTGACCAATTCACCGATCCTAGGATCCGGAAGTGCTCCTCCATAATCACCTGCTACCCGGAGCAAGGTGGTCTTGCCATCAAACGACATTATCCATCTAATAATGCCAATGTCGTCAGCAACGCTGCTGGGCTGCCATTCCACATGTCCCAAAGATTTGGCCAATTTAATAGCCTGTAGAAACTGAGGTTTACTCACCACGTCTGTCATTTGGGAGCCGGCATCCTTACTGGTATCGTAGGTGTACACCTTGCCGGTTTCACCAATCAGACACGCCACTCGTAGATGCGCTCCGTCGAAGGGTGAGCCGAATTCGCTTATTTCAAACATCGGACCAACAGCTGCTAACGAAGCCCTTTTTTCGAGCACCATTTCTTCAACGTCCAGAACGTTCTGTTCGAGGCGCTTTCTATTTTCCTCTAAAAGCTCGATCTCCTGGCGAAGACGCTGATTTTCCTCTTCAGTCGGCTCTCGTGGATGCAAAAGTTGATCTAGGAGGCTTCTACTATCGTCAACAAGGCTCCTACCATCGGCATGCGCAGGTAGCGGTAAAGTTGCGGCAAAGAGGAGTAGCGCAAATCCAATAATACATCGTGCCATACATGTACCCGTTCGATGACGCCATTTTCGGAGCGAAATCGCGTTGGGCGCAGCCGGTAGCCGCCGTTCGGCGGCCATTTTGCGCGGCACCCGGTACCGTGCCAGATCGGCAACCGTAGCCCGGATAGCGACCTCTTGGTCGCGACATCCGGGACAGGCCTTCCCGCATGTCGCTGCGCTCATGCGGGCTACAGACCGACGGAATGCGAACTCGTTGCGTTGTCGAACGCTGTGCCCGATCAAAAATCCGGCTTGTCCGCTGTCGGCAGGTGCGCGTTCTTGTCGGAGAAGTAGGCTCCCGAATAGTCGTGCTCGACATTTTCTGCGCAAACCCTTTCATCCCAATAGGGATTGGGGTCGCGGCCGTAGGTGATGGTCGCAGACCACGGCATGGTGAAAACGCCATCATCATCGACCGTAAATTCGAGTTGCAAGCCCCTGCCCCGGTAATTGGGATCGACGCCGCCGGTGCGCGGCCACTCCTTTTCCGCGAGCGCGAGCGCTGCCTTCGTGGCTTCAGGATCAATGAGGCGGTAACGTTCGACCACGTGCAAAGCCTTCGTATAAGGCGTGCCGAACCGGTTGACCATGCGGTAGGGCCCCTCCTTGATCCCGACGGTGTTGACGACCAGCGTATCACCCTCGTAGTGGCCGACGGAATCCCCGTGCAATGAAGGGACGACCACCGCGGGATGTTGCTGATTCAGCCGCACATGCCGGTAGTCATTGTCGTGCGCATAAATGAAGGTGACCCGATCCGGCTGTTGCAACATCCGCATGCTGAAATTCCAGAACAGATACGGCAGCGGGTTCTGCAGACACATGTTGTCCGGGTCCGGATAGGCGATGCCGGACGCCGAGATTTCGCCGAACTTCTTGACCGCCTCTGCGGCCGCGGGCTTGAGAATCGGATTGGTATAGTCGCCGACCAGCATGCTGAAATTGCTGGCGCCGGTGGGCAGCCGGGTCTTGTTCCGCACCGGCCCCGGACCCGACAGCGGCGGGCCGAAGCCGAGTCCTGGATGGAACCACGCACCGGAAAAATCCGGAATCGCTGCGCCGGTTTGCGCGCCGCCGCCAACCGGCGCGGCCGCGGGCGCCGATATTTGCCCAAGGGCCGGTATCGCGGCAGGTGTCGCAATCGCTCCCGCCAATGTGACAACCAAAATAGAATGCAGCCGCCAGTTCATGCGCCCCTCGCTTTCACGGTTGTGCCGGTCGTGGCGGACGAGGCTACACCCTTTCGGTATCGGCCGGGAAGGGGCGCCGTATACGCGAGCAGATGACGCTTGATGCTTGGCCAAGTGGACGGGATAGCCCGCGAAAAGCGGTCGATACGGTATCCCCGGATTTCGATTGGTGTACAACCCATGGTGCTGTGGTTACCGGATGCCCCGCCATGGCTCCCAAGGTGCCGGCTGCGATGGGTTCGCAGCCCGCGGTGTCATTTCTCCACAATGGCGTCGAGGGCGAGGTTGAGCGCCAGCACGTTCACGCGTGGCTCGCCGATGAGCCCGGCAACCCGGCCCGCGGTTTGTTCGGCGACAAGCCGACGAATGCGATCCTCCGATAGGTTGCGCGCCTTGGCAATCCGCGGCACTTGGATATCGGCCGCCTCGAGGGAAATATCAGGATCGAGCCCGCTTCCCGAGGTGGTAACAAGATCGGCCGGCACCGGCACGCCGGGATTCTCGGCCCAGAGCTTCTCGACGGCGCCGCGCACGCGATCGATCAGCGCCTGGTTGGTTGGGCCGAGATTAGAGCCGCCGGAATTGGCCGCATTATAGGGTGCCGGCACGGATTTGGCGGGATCGTTCGGATCGGGCGCCGTGGTTGCCGATGGGCGTCCGTGAAAATAGCGCTCGCTGTTGAACGCTTGGCCGATCAGGGCGGAGCCGATCACCCGGCCATCGCGTTCGATGAGGCTCCCTGCGGCCTCACGTGGGAAAAGAACTTGCGCAAGGCCCATGATGGTGAGCGGATAGGCAAGCCCGGTGATCAAGGTCAGCGCCACGATGAGTACGAGCGCGGGACGGACTTCTTTCCACATGGGCGCCTCCTTTAGGCCAGATGCAGCGCGGAGACCGCAAGATCGATGAGCTTGATCCCGACGAAGGGAGCAGCGAGGCCGCCCACGCCGTAGATCAGTAGATTGCGGCGCAGTAGCGCCGCCGCCCCGATCGGCCGGTAGGCCACGCCCTGCAACGCCAGCGGAATAAGAGCGACGATAATCAAGGCATTGAAAATGATCGCCGACAGAATTGCGCTTTGCGGGCTCGCCAACGCCATGACGTTCAGCACCGCCAGCTGCGGATAGAAGGCCAAAAAAATCGCCGGGATTATGGCGAAGTATTTGGCCACGTCATTGGCGATCGAGAAAGTGGTGAGTGCGCCGCGGGTCATCAGCAGCTGCTTGCCGATCGCCACGATCTCGATCAGCTTGGTCGGATTGGAATCCAGATCCACCATATTGCCGGCTTCGCGGGCCGCGACCGTGCCGGTATTCATGGCCACGCCGACGTCGGCTTGGGCCAGCGCCGGGGCATCGTTGGTGCCGTCCCCGCACATGGCGACGAGCTTGCCCTTGACCTGTTCGGCGCGGATGAGCGCGAGCTTGTCCTCCGGCGTGGCCTGGGCCAAAAAGTCGTCCACCCCGGCTTCGGCCGCGATGGCGGCGGCGGTCATCGGATTGTCGCCGGTGATCATCACGGTCCGGATGCCCATCCGCCGCAATTCGGCGAAGCGCTCGCGGATGCCGCCCTTGACGATGTCCTTGAGGTGCACGACGCCAAGCAGCCGTCCGTCCTTGGCAACCGCAAGCGGCGTGCCGCCGGCCCGCGCGATTGCATCCGCAATGGCATTGATTTCGTGTACGGCTTCCGCCGGAATGGGCGCGTACGCCACCGCCGCCCCGCCGGCCGCGGCCACCGGCGTGGTCGCGCGCAGATAGCCGAGTACGGCCTCGACCGCGCCTTTGCGAATCCATGAACCGCCGGTCTCGACACCGCTCATCCGGCTCTGCGCGGTGAACGGAATGAATCGCACCTGCACCTCCGCGAGGTCGCGCCCCCGAATGCCGTATCGCTCCTTGGCCAGCACCACGATCGAACGGCCCTCTGGCGTTTCGTCTGCAAGCGACGCCAACTGAGCGGCGTCGGCGAGTTCCTGCTCCGAAATACCGCGGACCGGTTTGAACGCAGTGGCCTGGCGGTTGCCAAGCGTGATGGTGCCGGTCTTGTCGAGCAGGAGAGTATCGACATCGCCGGCGGCCTCGACCGCCCGCCCCGACATGGCCAGCACGTTGAAGCGCACCAAGCGGTCCATGCCGGCAATGCCGATGGCCGACAGCAAGGCCCCGATGGTGGTCGGGATCAAGGTCACGAACAGGGCCACCAGCACCACCACGGGGACGGTTCCCTTCGCATAGGCGGCGTAGCTTGGAATGGTCGCCACCGCAAAAACGAAGATGATGGTGAGGCCGACAAGAAGAATATGCAGCGCGATCTCGTTCGGCGTCTTCTGCCGCTCGGCGCCCTCCACCAGCCGGATCATGCGATCCAGGAAGGTCGAGCCGGCCGCCGCCGTAATGCGCACGCGGATCCAGTCGGAGAGAACCTGGGTGCCGCCAGTGACCGCGGAACGGTCGCCTCCAGACTCGCGGATCACCGGCGCGGATTCACCCGTGATGGCGGCCTCGTTGACGGAGGCAACGCCCTCGATCACCTCGCCGTCCGAGGGAATCGTATCGCCGGCCTCCACCAGCACCACATCGCCGATCTTCAGTCCGGCCCCCGGAACCAACGCGTAAGCGCTGCGGTCGTCGCCGGTCAGGCGCTTCGCCATGGTCTCGGTGCGGGTTTTGCGCAGCGCGTCCGCCTGCGCCTTGCCGCGGCCCTCGGCTACGGCTTCGGCGAAGTTGGCGAACAGCACCGTGAACCACAGCCAGGCCATGATCTGGAAGGTGAACAGCAGCTGTTCGCCGCCCGCGACCAGATCGCGGACGAAAATGACCGTGGTGAGCGCGGCCACCACTTCGACCACGAACATCACCGGGTTACGGGCCATCGCGCGCGGATCGAGCTTGACGAACGACGCGCCGATCGCCGGCCACAGGATGTCCGGATCGAGCAAGGTTGCGGACGGCTTGCGGGGATTGAGGGTTTCCATGGTGTTCACTCCGACACAAACAGCGTGCCGTGGATCATCGCCAGCTGTTCGACGATCGGGCCGAGCGCCAGCGCGGGGAAGAAGGTCAGGCCGCCGACGATCAGGATGACGCCGACCACCAGGCCGACGAACAGCGGACCGGTCGTCGGCAAGGTGCCGGCGGAGGCCGGAATCACCTTCTTGGCGGCGAGCGATCCCGCTATCGCCATGGCGGGAACGATCATCCAGAAGCGGCCGACGAACATCGCCACCGCCCCGGTCAGGTTGTAGAACAGCGTATTCCCGCTCAGCCCCGCGAAGGCGGAGCCGTTGTTGCCGGTCTGCGACGTATAGGCATAGAGCACCTCGGTGAAACCGTGCGGGCCGGGGTTCGCCATGGAGGCGACCGCGGGCGGATAGACCACGGCGACCGCGGTCCAGCCGAGATACATCAGCGGCAGGATCAAAATGGCCAGCATGGCCATCTTGACCTCTTTAGCCTCGATCTTCTTGCCGACATATTCCGGCGTGCGGCCGACCATGAGGCCGGCGACGAAGATCGCGAGAATCACGAACAGCAGCATGCCATAGAGCCCGGCGCCGACGCCGCCGACGATGATTTCGCCGAGTTGCATGTTGATGAGCGGAATCATCCCACCGAGCGCCGTGAACGAGTCGTGCATGGCATTGACCGCGCCGCAGGATGCCGCCGTGGTGACCACTGCGAACAGGGCGGAGGCCGCAATGCCGAACCGCACCTCCTTGCCCTCCATGTTGCCGCCGGTGAGACCGAGCGCGTTAAGGGCCGTAGTGCCCGACGCTTCGGCCGAATAGGTCACGATGACACCGGCAAGGAACAGCACGCCCATGGCGGCAAAAATCGCCCAACCCTGGCGTTGGTCACCGACCGCGCGGCCGAACACATTGGTGAGCGCCGCGCCGATCGCGAAGATCGACACCATCTGTACGAAGTTCGACAGCGCGGTCGGGTTCTCGAACGGGTGGGCGGCGTTGGCGTTGAAGAAGCCGCCGCCATTGGTGCCGAGCATCTTGATGGCGACCTGCGAGGCGACCGGCCCGACCGCGATGGTCTGCTTGACGCCCTCGAGCGTGGTCGCCTCCACGTAAGGGCCGAGCGTCTGCGGAATGCCCTGCCAGACCAGGAACAGCGCATAGAGCACGCACATGGGTAACAAGATATAGAGGGTACAGCGGGTGATATCGACCCAGAAATTCCCGACCGTCCGGGCCGATGCGCGGGAGAAACCACGGATCAGCGCCATGGCGAGCACAATCCCTGTCGCGGCGGAAAGGAAATTCTGGTGCGTGAGGCCCACCATCTGCACCAGGTAGGACATGGTGCTTTCGCCACCGTAGTTCTGCCAATTGGTGTTGGTGATGAAGCTGACCGCCGTATTCAACGACAGATCTTGCGCGACCGCGCTCTGGTCCGCCGGATTGAGCGGCAGCACCGCTTGCAGCCGCATCAGCACATAGAGGATCAGAAAACCGCCGAAATGGAAAAACAGCATGGCGACCGTATAGGTGAGCCAATGCTGTTCACGCCGCGGATCGACCCCGCCGGCCCGGTAGAGCGCCAATTCCACGGGACGCAACAGCGGCGAAAGCAGGGTCGGTTCGCCATTGAAAACGCGCGCCATGTACCAGCCGAGCGGCTTGGTCAGCGCGACGATGACGCCGCAAAAGATAAGGATTTGCAGCCAGCCGGTGATCGTCATGGGCTTAGATCCCCCTCAGAAGCGTTCGGGGCGTAGCAGGGCGTAGGTGAGGTAGATGAGCAGCACAGCGGTCACGAGACCGGCGAGCGCATAATCGAAGCTCATGGGAGTGCCTCACAGCCGGTCGCAGGCGTAGGCGTAGGCAATCGTCATCGCAAACAAGATAAGCGCGACGGCCAGCATGACCAGGTCGAACATTGAATGCTCCTTCGGACTGATGGGCCCTGCGGATGCAGTAGAAGCCGCATAGGGATGCGACGTCTTGATAGCGATCAAGTGCGTGCACAAAGCGAGCGCTCGTCGATCCACCATGTGCCACCGACCGATCTATGTTTTCGAGGTGGAAACGAGAGCGGCCGTATAGCAATCTCATATAGATGCCATGAAATACATCTATATTTCAGTTGGCAGGGGTGACGAGATCCCGCTTCCCGCCTTCCTCTCCGAGACCTCTATGAGGTCGCTTCCGCGCCGGGAAGGTCCCGCCGAGCCTGCAAATTCGGCGGGGAGCCCCTGCCGGCCTGGCCGACGTATTGACGGTGTCAGCGGCCTTCGACGTGCTTATGAAACTCCTACATTGTGGCCTCTAAATCCATATGGCTCTGTTATAGGCGCGCTCATCATTTACCGCTGTGACGATACAAACCAGAAGCGAAAGGTTTAAGTTTAAGAAAGCAGCCTCCAGTTTTTATGAAATCTCTATACCGCAAGCATTTTCTCCATCTCGCATCTTTAGCGGCTTTGCGCCATCTTTCGGCTGCAACCGCGAATAATCGCGGCTCATGTCGGAGACGTGTCATGCGATTTGTTTCGAGGCGAGATGAGGACCTCGCTGCATTGGAGGAGCAGCTTCATTGCGCTACTGTGGTCACATCCGGACTGCTGTCGGACGTAATGGAAATTGCTTGCGTCCGCTTCGACGCACTCGGATCCGCCGCCAAGGTAAAGGTCAAATGGTTGATAGAGGCCGGGGCCTGGACGGACGCGACGATTGCGTTGCTTGAGCTTGAGCTGCCGCAGTGGAAACTTCGGCGTCTCATCAATGATGAGGGCAAATGGCTCTGTTCTCTCTCCAAACAGCCCGAGATACCTCTAGGATTCGATAGAGTTGCCAAAGCCAGTCACGAATGCCTGCCGCTGGCGATTCTGATCGCGCTCGTTGAGGCGCTACGCTCCATCGCCGCGCACGACGGATTCTGCGCGTACCAGGCGACACAGACTGTTCCGACAGCTTTTTATGATGCGCGCACAAAGCTGCGCACGGTTTGAATGGCGGCGTCCGACCGGAAGTCCAATGCCATGACGCAGAGGCCAAATCGCAACATCCGAACTCGCGCGACACGCTCCGCCGGACGCCAGGAAGATGCGCCGGCCGCGGTCATGGCCCGACTGCCGCACCGAAATGGCAATCTGGATTCCGCACGCTATCGATACATATCGGCTCTGCCGGTTCGTGCCTACCTAGGCGCTGCCAGCCGGTGGGCTCCAAACGCACATCGAAGGAAAAAAATCATGGGCCAACAGAGGCCTCTCTCGTGGAACTCCCAATCGAAATCGCTGGTATTTTTCATTGGCAGAGACAGCCACGGAAACTGGGTTGTTCAGGACCAGCATCATCTTTGCGGCGGGCTATTCGTGGACCGCGCAGAAGCGCTCCGGTTCGCACGGTTTGAAAATGGACACCGGCCTGAAACCGTCATTATGGTTTCCGGTATTTTCGAACTCGATATGAGTGGCAAGGCGATTATCGAGCATCCGCTTGCGATTCCCGCCGATGCTCCTCGCGAGCGACGAGTTGACCGATAGCTCCAACGACAGTCCTTATCACGCTGGAGCAACGTGGCTGTTCGTGTGCCGCAACGCGTTCCCCGCCCCCAAGCCTCGGGTTCGCGCCACCCGGAGTACCGGATCGGCGGCGATCGTGGACGTTCGCACAGTCTGCGATTTGCGAACCACGTTCACGCCGGCTGCCGCGGGCAAAGCTTCAATGAGGCGGTATGAACGTCGGCCCGACCGTGCGCATCGTGCGGTTCTGCGGATCGGCGGACGCCGTTCCGGTGTCCGATGCGGTGGTGGACGCCTGGCCTTGGGATGTACCGGCAGGCCCGCGTGCCGACCCGGTTCGGTTTGCCGCATCGGACCGACTCGGGGTATCGTTACGCGGCTGCGCCAGAGACTTCGCTTTTTCCTCGGTGACGACGATATCGCCCGGAGCCCCGGCATCCTTGATCGGACTGAGCGCGTCGGCCCAGCTCTGCCCCGGGAGACGGCAACTGCACGAAGGGATGAACTCCTTCCGATACCGGAACGCATTGGCGAGTTCGCGATACGTGCGGCCATTGCCGGCAACAGCTTGAGAAACATCCTCCCCGGAGGTGCGTTGGGAATAAAGCGCCGTCTCGGCCGCCGGGCATAGTTTCTGGCAGGTCTGCTCGTCGTCGGCGAAACGAGACTGCGATGTCGCGTAGGAGATCGGGAAATAGTAGCCGTCGCAAGTGCGGACGCACAAGGTCCGGTAACTGCCGCTCGCTTGCGGATAGTCCACGCTTGGAGGCGGGCTGGCCGGGGGGGCCGTCGGGGAGCCGCCGATGCCGAACAGCGTTTCGAAGAATTCGCGTTGCGGGGCGGGGGCGGCGGCAACGCGATATTGTGGACCGCAGCTATTCTGCGCCAGTGCCCCAATCACGGCTTGTCGCTGCATCTCATCGTCGCCGCCGCGGCGCGTACGCTGCAGGTCGGACATCGTGCGATCAATGCCCGCGCGGTTTTGCGCGATCTGGTTGCCAAGTGCCGTGCATTGCGGTGGCTGGTTGGCGAAGAGGGAAAACAATCCCGGAGCTTGGCAGCCGAGCCGCTGCCATTGCGTCTGGAGGCGGTCGAGATCGCCCTGTTGCCGGTTCAATACGTCCTCAAGGCGCCGGGCCTGCTCGGCACGTGCCGGATCGCCTGCACCGCGGTCGATCGCCGCAAGTTGCGCCTCAAGCCGACCACACACCGGGTTGACGGTGGGGCCGGGTACGCCCTGGGCTGCTGCGCCGGTGGCCGCTGCCAACACCAAAAAAGCTGCCGAAATGCTCCGGCTTGGGAATGTCCCAGTCATCATCGCCCCCCTGCCGGCAAGCCGCACATGGGCTCTTCAGACCCGCAAATCATGACCGAAATATGAGGGTGTCACGGACGCCGCGAACCTGCTCGGCGCAAAGCGGGCATCGTCAGTCGGGACAAAGGCGCGATCTGCGCCGTGCCTACCGAACGCTCCGCCGTGACGCGCTTTGGTTCGCCGACATTACGATGTTACAGATTCAGTGGACGCGCGGAGCCGCTTGGCCTCGCTTGAACGTTAACGCCTGGGTGCCGCGATCCGCTTCCACCAGGGCAGCGCGTGGAAAGCCGCAAGCTCGGCACGCGCTTGATCGGCGGACGCCGCTTGCTCGGCGACCTGTTTGGAGAGCGCCAACAAATCGGCAACCATTTCATCGAGGCGCCGGTAGGCTGCTTCAAGGTCGGCGCAACGCTGGTCGGCCACGGCCTCCACCCGGGCAATGACGCTCTTGAGCGCAACCACATCGTTCGCGATGGCGGTGGTATCGGATGTCGTCGGGGCGGAGAGGCCGCCATGGTCCGAATGGGCTGCCGGCGCCTCCGGGACCAGTGCGGCCCCGATTTCGTTCGGCAGTGCGGCCATGGTCTCGGATGCGGCCGGTCGGTCGTTGGCATGCAGGACCGCCACTTCGCCGGAGAGCGTGGAAGCAACCAGGCTCGGGCGTTCGGCCGTCGTGCTCGTCTGGTTCGGCCGTGCGGACGTAGCTCCGTTGGCCACCCGCGCGGTATGGTCGCCCGCTCGTTTGCCAGTCGCCGCCTCGGTGTTGACCAGCACCAGCGCTTTGCCGTCGTCGCCGCGTTTTCGCGGCCATCGTCCGCGAATAGCCTTCTGCCGTACCGCCTCGGGAGAAATCCCTAAGGATTTTGCAAGATCGGAATACGTCAGCCAAGTCTCGGACACGGAAGCCTCCGTACAGGGTTCAACGCCAGTCTAACTCCTGTATGCTCGCTTGGTTAATCGGCGGTTAATCGCATTTTGCCGCAAGTGGCGCTTGAGATTGCAACCCGCAACGGCCGTTCAAGGGCATAGTTTTGCCGGCTGGCGCGCACCGGCCGGCCGCTGCCGGCAGGTCGTCATCAAACATTCATCAATGTGATGTCGGCTTGCCGTCACACCGTGAGACTACGCTAGGCGAAATCTGTAGGATCACTTTGGGCCAAACCAATCGAGACCCCGGAGGAGATCCATGGGCATTCTCACCCGCCACCCATTGACGCGGCGCCGTATTTTAAAAAACTCGGCTTTCGCTGGACTTACGGTGGTCGGCGGCGTGGCCCGGCCGTTCGTGAGCCGGGCCGCCGATCGTCCGGTCATCAGTCACGGCGTGCAGTCAGGCGATGTCACGATCAACTCCGCCGTGGTGTGGGCGCGGGCGGATCGGCCGTCGCGGGCGTTGATCGATTGGTCGACGACGGAAAGCTTCCAGGATAGCCGCCGCGCGGGTTTTGTCGATGCGCTGCCGCAGACAGATTTTACCGTCAACATGCTTATCGACGGCCTTCCCGCCGGGCAGGACATCTTCTACCGCGTGCAGCTGCAGGATCATGCCTCTCCCGCCATTCTGGGCGAGCCGATGGTCGGCCGCTTTCGCACCGCGCCGGCGGATCGCCGGTCGGTCTCCTTTACCTGGTCCGGCGATACCGCAGGGCAGGGCTGGGGGATCGACGAAAGCCGCGGCGGCATGCGACTCTACGGCACCATGCTGCGGAACCGGCCGGATTTTTTCATTCACTCCGGTGACACCATCTATGCCGATGGTCCAATTCCCGCTGAACAGGCGCTGCCGAACGGCGAGGTCTGGCGCAATATCGTCACCGAGGAAAAATCCAAGCCGGCGGAAACGCTGGCGGAGTTCCGCGGCGCCTATAAGTACAACCTGCTCGACCGCAATGTCCTCGCTTTCAATCGCGACATTCCGGTCTTCGCCCAGTGGGACGACCACGAGGTCACCAACAATTGGTGGCCCGGCGAGCCGCTCGACCGCGCCGAACATCTGCGCAAGAAATACGTGGACAAGAACGCGCTAGCGCTTGCCGCGCGGGCGAGCCGCGCCTTTCACGAATACATGCCGATGCGGGTAACGCAATCGGAGAGCGGCCGGGTCTACCGCAAAATTTCCTATGGGCCGCTGCTCGATGTGTTCATGCTCGACATGCGCAGCTATCGCGGCCCGAACGGCGAAGGCAACGACGCCGTCTACGGTCCGGCGTCGCATTTCCTCGGGCCCGCCCAGGTCGCCTGGTTCAAGCGCGAATTGCTGAATTCACGTGCCACCTGGAAGGTGATCGCAGCCGACATGCCGATCGGGCTCATCGTCGTCTATGACGTTGACCGCAATTTCGGCGTCGAGGCGATCGCCCAGGGCGACGGCCCGCCGCGCGGGCGCGAGCTTGAGATCGCCGACATCCTGTCGTTCATCAAGCACGCCGGCATCCGCAATACGGTTTGGCTGACTGCCGATGTGCATTACACCGCAGCGCATTATTACGATCCCAACAAGGCCGTGTTCCAAGATTTCGAGCCGTTCTGGGAATTCGTCTCGGGCCCGATCCATGCCGGCACGTTCGGGCCGAATGAACTCGACAACACGTTCGGGCCGCAACTCGCCTTCATCAAGGCGCCGACCAAGGACCAGGGCCAGAACCTGTCGCCGGCGGCGGGAATGCAATTCTTCGGTCATGTGGCGATCGACGGTGGCACCCAAGTCATGACCGTCACGCTCAAGGACGTGGACGATCACGCGCTGTGGTCAACGATGCTGGAACCGAAAACAGCGTGAAGTGGGGCTCGGGCTTGCTGGGCCGGCCCCGGCGACGGCCGGTCAACCAGTCAGTCCGGCGCCGATGACCGCAGGCCGCCCGGACGTAGCAGGCGGTCTAATAATCGTGGCCTGCTGATTGCCGCGGAACTCGGCTCGCGGGCAAAATTGCGCGCGTTCACCAGATTGCCGAGGAATGCCCGCGCGCTTGCCTCCCAGGTCAGCGTCTCGGCATATTGCCGGCAGACGTGCCGCGGAATCGATAGGGCATCGAGACAGGCCGCCTGCAGGTCCTCATCGAGCACGGCGACCGGGGCGGAGCCGACGACATCGCGGGTTGCCGCCACCGGAAAGCCCGCAATCGGCAGGCCACTCGCGAGTGCTTCGAGCAGCACCAGCCCGAACGTATCGGTGCGGCTCGCAAACACGAACACATCGGCGCTTGCATAGATGGCCGCCAATTCGGCACCGCGCCGGGTGCCGAGAAAAACCGTCCCGGGAAACCGGCGCGCGAGGTCTGTTCGCGCCGGCCCGTCACCGACCACCACCTTGGTGCCGGGCAGGTCGAGCCGCAGAAAAGCATCGACATTCTTTTCGACGGCGAGTCGCCCGACCGTGAGAAAAACCGGCCGTTGGACGCCAAGATCACCCCGCAGGCGGGGGTGAAACAACTGCGCGTCAACTCCGCGCGGCCACCGCGACACTGCACGAAATCCGTGACCGCGCAATTCCTCCGCAAGCGAGGTGGTCGACACCATGGTGGACCGGCCGGCATTGTGGAACCAGCGCAGCCAGCGCCACGTCCATTCCTGCGGGATCGGCCAGCGCGCCGCCAAATAGTCGGCGAAACGGGTATGCAAGCTTGTGGTGAACGGCCGTCCGCGCGCCACGCAGTAGCCCCGGACGAAATGGCCGATCGGCCCTTCGGTTGCGATGTGGATCGAGTTGGGGTCGATGTTGACGATCCGGCGCGCAATCTCGCGCGCGGTCGGCAGCGCCACCCGAATGCCCGGATAGGTGGGCAAACCTACGGTCGGGAAACCTTCCGCGTTAAGAAAATGCAGGCTGGCACCGAGGGCCTCGGCTGCCCGTGTGGTTTCCTCCAGCGTGTGGATGACGCCGTTGACCTGGGGCCTCCAAGCATCGGTGGCAATGAGCACCTTCATCAGGCTGCTCGCGCTTGGCCGGCGCCAATGGACCGGTAAGATGGCGTCCACGCCATGACCTCGCCTTCGCCGTCCGGCCTCCCAGCCGCAACGGTGTCATGTTCAATCCGTTCGCCGCCGCTGATATCGCACGCGCCGGCGATTGCCAGACGGATTGCAGCGCCGGGCACCGCACTCGCGCCGTAATCGATTCCCACCGCCGCGTGCAGGAATTCATCATGTTTGCCAGGGATATAGATCAGGCGCGCCCCCTTTTGCGTCCGGCGGTGCAAGTTCTGCAGGACGCCGCGATTGTGCGCTTGCGGCCTGCCGTGCTGCAACGGCCACTCGGCCGTGATGCTGCCGCCCAGATAGACCGTCTGTGTATCAAAATCACGAAACAAGTCGAGAAACCGCTGCACCGGACGGCATCCGGTGCCGGGGTGCATGCCCGAAAGGAAGACTGCGCGATTATGAAGGGCGGTGTCGGATTGCACGTGATGGACTGCCATTGCGGTAGGATGCCGCACTTTCTGCGATTCCTGCGTCAAATACGTGACGGCCACATTACGTAATTGTCGTAGTAGTGTCGCTATCCGACAGGAGTGTAGACGGTTGATTCGGAGTGCTCGTACGCCGCGCCTTCCGCGGGGGCAGAGCTCCGGCTTCCATCCAGAACCGACAACCGCTCCTTGTGATCAGGGAGACCCAAGGAGGGCCATTGTCTCGTCAAAGCAACTTGGTAGGGGTGCTACGCGCGCGCTTCTCGTGGAACTGGATCGGGTTTGTGTTAAGCGCGACCATTGTCGGCTTTTCGCTCTATGTCCTCTTTCACCTGCTCCGAAATATCGATTTTACCCGCGTCGCCACCAATGTGCACGCCATGTCGCACACACGGATCGGCTGGGCGCTGGTGTTCATCGCCGGCGCCTATGTGACCTTGACGTTCTACGATTTGTTCGCATTGCGAACCATTGGGGCGAACCATGTCCCCTACCGCATTGCGGCGCTGTCCAGTTTTACCAGCTATGCGATCGGCCACAACATCGGCGCCACGGCATTTTCCGGCGGGGCAATCAGATACCGAATTTATTCTCAGCTAGGACTTAAGGTCGTCGATGTTGCGAAAATCTGCTTTCTGACCGGGCTGACCTTCTGGCTCGGCAACCTGGTCGTGCTCGGGTTCGGGATGGCCTATCGTCCGCTACCTCCGAGCCGCATCCTGCATTTGCCGCCGGAATTGGTGCGGGCAATCGGCGTGGCGGCGCTCGTTCTGCTGTGCGCCTATGTGGCCTGGGCGTCGCGCCGGCCGCGGATGATCGGCGTCAAGAATTTGAGCGTGATCCTTCCGGGTGGGCGATCGACCCTGATCCAGATCGGGATCGGCTTGGCGGATCTCGGCTTCTCGTCGCTCGCGATGTACCTGATCATGCCGTCGGTGGCGGGCGAAGATTTTTTCACCATTTCGGCCGCCTTCGTATCGGCCACGCTGCTGGGATTTGCGAGCCACGCGCCGGGCTCGCTTGGCGTATTCGATGCCGCCATGCTGATCGCATTGCCGGAAATACCCAAGGAGGAGGTGCTCGCGGGTCTCCTGGTGTTTCGCGTCCTCTATTTCATGATCCCGTTCGGGGTAGCGCTTCTCACCATGGCATGCTGGGAAGCCATCCTGGCCTTGCGGCGCGGTCGAATCGCAAAACCGCTACCGGTTGCCATGCATGAATTGCAAAGCACTTGCGAGGACCGGACAGCAAAGCGGCGCCGCCGGTAACCTGTCTTGGCGGTTTGAACTGACGGCCCGCGAGTTTTATGCGCGAGCGCGCTCTTCGCGGCGGGCATTCAGCGAGATCGGACGGTCGGGTATCTTGAGGCGAAACGTTGCTCCGATGGTGCCGTCAACGAGGTCGATCTCGCCGCCATGCGCGCGCACAAGTTCGGCGGCGATCACCAGGCCAAGACCGGTACCACCGGGCCGGGTGCCGCCCTGGAACGCCTCGAACAAATGCGTCCGCGCCTTGTCGGAGAATCCCGGGCCGGTATCGGCGACCTCAATGATGACGATGGCACCCTCGCGCCGGCCGCTGATACGAATCTGGTCGCGCGCCGCCTCGTTCGGTGCCCGGCTTTCCAGCGCCTGCATGGCATTGCGGGCGAGATTGAGCAGAACGCGTAGCAATTGATCGCGGTCCGCATCGACGATCAACCCCCGTTCGATCGACGTGATCCAGCCGATGGCGGAATCAGGAGCGATCCCAAGGGTTTCCCGGACATCGTCCACCACATCGATGAGCGCGACGGGGCGGCGATCCGGAGGCGGCTCTTGAGCCCGGCCGTAGGACAGGGTTGATTGGCAGAAGGCGATCGCGCGTTCCAGCGCCCGCATCAGCTTGGGCGCGAAGCGTTGCACTTGCGGATCCGGCAAACGCGCCAGCCGATCGGAAAACAATTGGGCGGACGCGAGCAGGTTGCGCAGATCGTGGTTGATCTTGGACACCGCGAGCCCGAGCGCGGCAAGGCGGGTCTTTTGCTGCAGCATGGCGGCCAGGTCGCGCTGCATGTCGGCAAGTTCGTGTTCGACGAAGCCGATCTCATCGCGCCGCAGTGTCGGCACCAAGATGCGCGAAGCCTCTTCGGGGGCGGCCCGGAACGCCGTCATATTGCTGGCGATTCGGTAAAGCGGTCGCACGAACAGGTAATGCAAGGCGAAATAGACGAGTGCCGCACTGATCGCCGAGATGACGAGCGACAGCAGCATCACATTGCGCGAATAAACCCACATGGCTTTGCGCAGCGGACCTTCGGGAATCACGATCTCGACGAATTGCCCGCCCATCGGGGCCGGTCCGACCGCACGCAACATGTCGGTATCCTTGGCGACCAGCAGGGTTTCGAACGCCGCCATGATAGCGCGCAGCGGCCTCAGGTCGCGGATATCAACGTCCTGAAGCACCTCCGTCGGCACCTCGGTGGTGGCAAGCAGCCGCCGCTGCTGACCCATCTTCATCGCCAATGTGTGCGCCCCGATGCTGTCGAGAATCTGCCGCGACAGGCTGTCCGGTACATCGGGCGCAGCGTCAAATACCAGCGCAGCCGTATGGGCAGCGCTCAGCTTGTTGCTGAGCCAGCTCAATCGGAAGTTCGCGATCGATGGCACATAGATGCAAATTTCCGCCAGCATCACAAACAGCACCGTGAGCAGCAGCAGCTTGGCCGACAGGCCGAACCGAATGCGCGGCCGCGCCGTCGGCGCGGCGGCTGGCAGTTCGTTATGGTCCGGGGTCTGCAGCACCGGATTTCCGTACCGATTTCCTTTAACGTCTACCAAGGATACGCACCAGTCGCCGCACCATTGGGTTTGCGGCCGCCGATGCGAAAAACATCATGGCGGCACGTTTGTTGACTTCCCCGAGTGTCGGATAGGGCGCCACCACCGCCGCCATGGCGCGGATGTTCAGCCCACGATTGATAGCCAGAATCCACGGCGCAATCAATTCACCTGCATGCGCGCCGACGATCGTAGCGCCGAGAATCCGTCCGCGCCCGGTCGTCACCACTTTAACATGACCGACTGTCGTTCGCTCGGTCTGTGCGCGGTCATTTTCCCGGTAAGGCCACCGCAGCACGCGGATACGATATTTTTGCGTCGCCGCTTGTTCCTCGGTCAATCCCACCTGGGCGAGTTCCGGGGCCGTGTAGGTGACCCACGGGATTGCGGCGTATGTTGCCCGGACCGGCAGACCGAACAAGGCACGGCGGATCACCAGGCCGGCATGATAGTTGGCGACGTGCGTGAACATCGGCGATCCCGCGGCGACATCCCCGATCGCATAGACGCGGCGGTTCGCGGTGCGCAGGCCCTGGTTGACCGCGATTCCGGTTCTCCCATACCCAATGCACGCCTTTTCCAGATCGAGCGCATCGCAGTTGGGCACGCGGCCCGCGGCAACCAGGATATGGCTCGCGGTGAGCGTCTCCTGCGTTTGTCCCCGCGCCAAGAGCAGCTCGACACCGTCCGGCATCGGTCGCACCGATGTGACGCGCGTGCCGGTCCGGATGGCGACGCCTTCGCGCGCGATCGCATCAAGAACGATCTGGGCGCATTCCGGGTCGTCCTTGGCCAACGGGCTTGCGGCCTCGATGACCGTGACCTCGGCGCCGAGGCGGCGAAACGCCTGCCCAAGTTCAAGTCCGATCGGCCCGCCGCCGATCACCGCCAAATGCGACGGCAGCTCGGCCAGATCGAAAACGGTTTCGTTCGTAAGGTAGGGTGTCTCGGCGAGGCCGGGAATCGGCGGGACGGCCGGCGAAGAGCCGGTGGCGATGACGAAGCGGCGCGCCTTGACGTGAATGTCCGGGTCCACCGCCACGGTGCCGCGATCGATGAAGCGCCCGGCGCCATTGACAACCCTGACCCCAAGGCCAGTGAAGCGTTGCGCCGAGTTGTTGGGCGCGATTTCGGCGATCACGGCGTGAACATGAGCGATGACACGGGCAAAATCGACGGTGGGTTTGGCATCGATGCCGAAACTTCCACCGGTGGCGGCATCATGGGCGCGCCGCGCGGCGGCGATGAGCGCCTTGGACGGAACACAGCCGTAATTGAGGCAATCGCCGCCCATCCGGCCTTTCTCGATCAGCACGACCGACTGGCCGAAGGCTGCCGCCGCCGCCGCGACCGACAAACCGCCCGACCCCGCTCCGATGATGCAGATATCGGGCCTCAATAACTCCGCCAAACATGCCTCCTGAACGTTCGCGATGACCCGTCCTGACGGCTTCATCCATGCATGCAAAGTGCTGAGGTGTATGCTTTCGCCTCTCGGCGCCGGAAAGAGGTCGCCGTCTCCCCAGCGCGATGCAGACTGCAGGCTCGCGGAACCGTTGCTTGCTCTCAGCCCTTGGATTTACGCGCCGACCGGTACGCTTTGATCGCAGGTGGAATCAGCGCCAGCAACCCCAGCACGATAAGACTTGCGATCAATTCCGGCGACGCCGCGACGGTGACATGAAAATCGAGGTGGCAGATATCCTGCCGCTCCGCGAGGCAAGCTTGATAATTCTGCTCCTGCCTTGCGATCAGGTCGTTGAGGCCGGCCCCGAAGAACGCAAAGGCGAAACTTGCCGGGATGATCCCGATCGCCGTCGCAGCAACAAACGGGACCAGGGCGACGCCCGCCGGTGCGGAAGCCAAGTTGATCAGCCAGAACGGGAAGAACGGCACCAGCCGCAGAAAGACAATATAGCAAAATGCGTCGTCGCGAAAGCGCTCCGCCAGTTTTGCCCCGAGGGGCCCGGTGCCGCGCAGCCGAAGCTGGTTTGCCAATCCGCCGGCGGCATAGCGCACGATCACGAAAACCAAGGTGGCGCCAAGGGTCGCCGCCGTCACGGAGGCCGCACCTCCGATCAGCGTTCCGAACATGAATCCGCCCGTGGTCGTCAGCAATGCGCCCCCTGGTACCGACAGGGCTACAGCGGTGGTGTACACTGCTATGAAGGCGAAGACGGCGACAAGGCGATGGGCGTTCACCAGGCCATGGAGGGTCGCCCGATGTGCCATCAGCGTTTCCACGGACAGATGGCGGTGCCACCCGGTTGCAAGCGTCGCGGCTACGATGGCGGCCACAACCGCAACCGGGATCAGCCACCTAAGCTGTGTCCCGCCGTCCAGCGGGCGCGATGCGGGAGCTTGATTCAACTCGAACGGCACGGCGGATGACGACTGTTCTTGGGTGCCTGCGGAGACCGGCACCTGCCGGGACATGCTTACACGATGACCGGCATCTTGTCCGGGTCTCGATGCGATGACGAGACCCGCGAAACGGTGCGCGCGAAAACGTGATCGGCACCTGCGGTGGCATGGTAACGGAAACCCACGCGCGCAATCCGCCGCGGAAGAAGCGTCGCATTTTTATGCTTGGCCGGCAGCCATATCGCAGTGAGGTCGGGGGCGACGGCGTCTCGCTTGCATCCCGTTTCGCAGAAACCTGCGCGCGAGAGCCCGCGGTCATTGGTCAAATCGAGGACTACGAACCATGAACAATGCCACCATCGTCAACCTTGCCACCCTGCTTGGACGCGTGCTCCTTTCGCTCATCTTCATCATGTCGGGTATCGGCAAGATTGCCGATACGGCAGGTACCACCGCCTATATGGCGAGCGCCGGACTGCCGGGATTCCTGCTTCCGCTCGCCATCATCACGGAACTCGGCGGCGGGCTCCTGATCGTCATCGGCTACCAGACCCGACTGGTGGCACTTGCTCTGGCTGGGTTCTCGGTGGTAGCGGGTGCCATTTTCCATCACAATTTTGCCGACCAGAATCAGATGGTCCATTTCATGAAAAACCTCGCCATTGCGGGCGGGTTTTTGATCCTGTTCGCCAACGGTGCCGGTGCGGTCTCGATCGATGGGTGGCGCGGGGCGGACCGCAAATCAATGGACGCGGACGGCTGCGCCGGCCCGTGAAGGGATGAGCAAAATCGCCAGACGCGCCGGCGCGATTTGGCCCATTCTACGCCGCTCTTCTTCCCATTCCGACCTCATCGGAATCCGGTCTAGCGTGGCGGAGACCGAGGTCGTTGACGGGATGTCCCCCCTCACTCCACCAGCCGCAGCCGCTCCAGCGCCTCAATGATTTTCTCGCGCCGGGCCACCATTTCCTCGCGCTTCTCGCGGTCGGCTTCGACGACCTCTTCGGGGGCGCGGGCGACGTAGTCGGGATTGCCGAGTTTGGCGTCGATGCGGGCGATCTCGGTTTCGGCCTTGGCCTTTTCCTTCTCGAGCCGCCCCCGTTCGGCGGCGAGGTCGATCAGGCCCTTCAGCGGCAGCGCCACGGTATCGCCGCGCACCAGCAGCTGCACCGCACCGGCGGGCGGGGCGTCGGCGCCGGAAATGTCGGCGATGCGGGCCATCCGCTTGATCACGTCGCTCCAGCGCATCGCCCGCTCCAGCGTTGCGGCGGGAGCGCCGGCCAGCACCAGCGGGATCTGCAATGCCGGCGCGATGTTCATTTCGGTACGCACCGAGCGGATGGCGGTGATGAGGTCCACCACCCAGCCGACCTCGGCCTCCGCGGCCGGGTCCTCGAGATCGTCGAGCCCGAGCTGCAGCGGCCAGGGTGCGAGCGCGAGCAGGCCTTCGCGCGCCACCCCGCCCTCCGCCGTGACGGCCCACAGTTCCTCGGTGATGAACGGCATGAACGGGTGCAGCAGCGCCAGAATCTGGTCGCGCACAAAGGCGATCATGGCCTGGGTTTCGTTTTTGGCCTCGCTGTCGGGACCGAGCAGGGTCGGCTTCGACAGCTCCAGATACCAGTCGCAATAGACGTTCCACACGAAGCGGTAGACCGTGTTGGCGGCGTCGTTGAAGCGGAACGCTTCGATCGCCTCGGTGGTCTCGCGTACCGCCCGCGCCAGTTCGTGGCCGATCCAGCGGTTGAGGGTCTCCTCGACCTCCAGCGCCTCGAAACCCGGCAGGGTCGCGCAGCCGTTCATCTCGGCGAACCGGCAGGCATTCCACAGCTTGGTCGCAAAATTGCGATAGCCTTCGACGCGGGACGTCGCGAGTTTGATGTCGCGGCCCTGCGCCGCCATCGCGGCGAGCGTGAAGCGCAGTGCGTCGGCGCCATATTCGTCGATCAGGGCCAAGGGATCGATCACGTTGCCCTTGGACTTCGACATCTTGGCGCCCTTCTCGTCGCGGACGAGGGCGTGGATGTAGACGGTGCGGAACGGCACCTCCTTCATAAAGTGCAGGCCCATCATCATCATGCGGGCGACCCAGAAGAAGATGATGTCGAAGCCGGTGACCAGCACATCGGTCGGGTAGTAGCGCGCGAGTTCCGGGGTCTCGTCCGGCCAGCCGAGTGTCGAGAACGGCCATAGCGCCGAGGAAAACCAAGTGTCGAGCACGTCCTCGTCGCGCAGCAGGAACGGCGCGCGGCTCGCCGGATCGAGCGCCATGTCATGGGCCTGCATCGGGGTGATCGCCTCGGTCTCGGCGTAATAGCCGAGCGCTCGCCCCACCGCCTCCTCCTCGGTTTCGGCAACGAACACTTTGCCATCGGGCCCGTACCAGGCCGGAATCTGGTGGCCCCACCACAATTGCCGCGAGATGCACCACGGCTGGATGTTCTCCATCCAGTCAAAATAGGTCTTCTTCCAATTCTCCGGCACGAAGGTGGTGCGGCCGTGCTCGACCGCCGCGATGGCCCGGACGGCCAGCGCCTTGGCGTCGACGTACCATTGGTCGGTGAGGAACGGCTCGATGACGACGCCCGAACGGTCGCCGTGCGGCACCATGTGGGTGTGCGGCTCGGTCTTGACCAACAGCCCCATCGCCTCCAGCCGCTCGACGATCTTGCGGCGTGCCGCGAAGCGGTCGAGGCCGTGCAGCGTCAGCGTCTCGTCGAGTTCGGGCGAGGCCGGCACCGCTTCCAGGAAGGCGATGTTGCCGTCGAGGTCGAGCTTGCCCTCGCGGTCCAGCACATTGACCATCGGCAGATGATGGCGCTTGCCGACCTCGAAATCGTTGAAATCATGCGCGGGCGTGATCTTCACGGCGCCGGTGCCTTTTTCCGGATCGGCGTAATCGTCGCCGACGATCGGAATGCGCCGGCCGACCAGCGGCAGGAGCGCGGTCTTGCCGATCAGATGCCTGAGCCGCTCGTTTTCCGGGTGCACCGCGACCGCAGTATCGCCGAGCATGGTCTCCGGGCGGGTCGTCGCCACCACGATGGACTCGTCCGTGCCCTCGATCGGATAGCGGATGTGCCACAGGCTGCCCTTGACCTCGACCTGCTGGACCTCCAAGTCCGAAATCGCCGTGAGCAGTTTGGGGTCCCAGTTGACGAGCCGCTTGTCCTTGTAGATCAGGCCCTCGGCATGGAGCGCGACGAACACCTTGATGACGGCGCGCGACAGCCCTTCGTCCATGGTGAAGCGCTCGCGCGACCAGTCGCACGAGGCACCCAGCCGCTTGAGCTGGTTGACGATGACACCGCCGGACTCGGCCTTCCAGGCCCACACGCGCTCGAGAAATTTCTCCCGCCCCAGGTCGCGCCGCGACGGCTCTTGCCGCTCCATCAACTGGCGCTCGACCACCATCTGGGTGGCGATGCCGGCATGGTCGGTGCCGGGCTGCCACAGCACATCGCGCCCGCGCATGCGCCAGAACCGGCAAAGCACGTCCTGCAGGGTGTTGTTGAGCGCGTGCCCCATATGGAGCGAGCCGGTGACGTTCGGCGGCGGAATGACGATCGTATAGGGCTTGGCGTCCTGCCGCTCCGGGCGGCCGGCCGCGAAGGCCTGGGCATCCTCCCAGGCCGCCGAGATGCGGGCTTCGATATCGCCAGGGCTATAGGTCTTCTCGATCATCTTTGGCTTCCGGCATGAGGTGCGCCAACAAGCGCGGCGGGGCCGGCGTTGTCAACGGTAGCCGGCAGGCATCTGTCCCGGCTGGGCGAAGTCCCGGCCGTCCACGTCGTGCTTCTGCAGCGCTGGGGATGCGCGCGTCCCCTCTCCCCACGGCGTTCTTCACGCCGTGGGGAGAGGGTTAGGGTGAGGGGCGGGGCTGCCCAGGGGCGGGACGATCGATCGTCTCCTGTAGGCAGCTTTCAGCGCAGGCTCTGGCAGGCAGCAACAAACCCGACGGTAGCCCGAAGTCCTCGTGGGCACCTGCCCCTCACCCTAACCCTGTCCCCATCGTGAAAGACGATGGGGACAGGGGACGCGCGCATCCCTTGTAAAGTGAACGGTATTCTAATTATGGCACCGCCAGCCCGGAACCGGCCGGGCCCCCGGACCGCCGGTCAGTTTGCCCGGCCCAGAAGCGACGCCTTGATGGCCGCGCGATCCACCGCGCGGCCCGCGATATACAGCGCCGCGATGCGCCGGGTGTTGCGGATATCGTCGAGCGGGTTGGCGTCGAGCACCAGCAGGTCGGCGCGCTTGCCCGGCGCCACCGTGCCGCGGTCCGGGAGGGCGAGGAATTCTGCCGCCCGGCTGGTCGCCGCCACGATCACCTGCGCAGGTGTCATGCCGGCCTCGGCCATCAGCTGCAGCTCCTTCTGCTCCGCATAGCCGAAGAAATGATCCTCCAGGCCGGTATCGCTGCCGAGGATGATTTTGGCGCCGGCGGCGGTCAGCTTGGCGACGCTCTTTTGCAGGATCGCGTAGTTGGCCCGGTTGCGCTCCGCCGTTGCGGCGTCGCGGCTGGTGAAGGCGGCGCGCACGCGGGCGATTACCTCAGGCGACTCGGTGTCGCGCAGCAGCCCCGCGAGATAGGGATCGTCGAACCAGGCCGGCACTGTGGTGTGGGTGCCGCGTTCGGGCGCGCCGATGTTGGGCATCGCATAAATGCCCTTCTGATTCATGGTAGCGATCAGGGCGTCGCTCATCACCTTGTCACGCACCAGATGCGCGAACGCATTGATGCCGGCGGCGGCGAGTTCGTCGGCGTCCTTGTGGTAGAATACGTGGGCCGTCACCTTCAGGCCGGCCTTGTGACCTTCGTCGATGACGATGCGCGACAGCGCGATCGGCAGGCTCGGCGCCCGGCCGCCGCGATCGTCGACCCAAATCTTGATGGCATTCACCTTGTTGGCCACCAGTTCGCGCACGGCGTCACGGGCCTGATCCGGCATGGTGATCGCATAGGCCACGTCGGCGTATGCCGCCGCGCCCGGCCCGGCATTGGGCGCGCCGATCCCGCGTCCTGCGATCAACAATTGCGCGCCGCCGAGCCGGCCGGCCGCTTGGTCGGCGCGGATGCGGTACATCACGTCGCCGATCTCGATGCCCTGCGACATCACGGTCGAAATGCCGAAATAGAGTTCGCGGTTGAGATCGTCCAAAATGGTGTCGCGGGTAAAATTGGCGGCCGAATAGGTAAGCCCGCGCTGGAACCCCGGATGCACGTGCGTGCTGACGATGGCCGGCATCACGGTCTTGCCGGTGAGATCGATGCGGGTGGCCCCGGCCGGCGCGGTGACCTCGCCCGCTCGGCCGATACGCGCGATGGTGCCGCCATCGACCAGGATCGCCGCATTATCGAGCGCCGCCCCGCCATCGCCCGGGATCACGCGCGCACCCTCGAACAAGATGGTTTGCGCCGACGCGGGCGAGCCGATGATGCAGGCGGCCGCCAGGGCCAACAGGCCGATCCGAACCATCATTTTGCGGGGCATGGGCATTATCCTCATCCGTCGTGGGAAGATCGGTCCGCTCTATAGCAGATGTACCCCCGCACGCGTCACGCCGCGGCGCGCCGGACAGGTGGCATCCTTCAGGCGCAACGTGCCGGCCGTCATCACCGCCGTAAGCCGCGGCGCCGTCCCGAACTCACCGAGGCAGACTGCCGCGGTGGCCAGCACCGGCACGCCGCCCGCCCCGATCAGCAGATCGGCCTCAGCGCCACGAGTGGAGGTCGCGCACGCCGCGCTGGATCAGCGCCCGCGGCGCCGCGATGGGGACACCGGCGACCTCTCACAACACCGCCGGCACGATGCCGTCGCAAATCGGAGCAATAGCGGCTTCGAAGGAAGGGCGATGGGGGCCACCTTACTCATCGTCCGGCACGATCATTAAAGCCGGCTCAACTCGGCTATCGCAGCCGACCGCTCGACGTAATCGAACCGGCAATCATCCGCCGCGCCCTGTAGCAGATAGCGGGCACCCTCTGTTTGGGTCTGCAGTATCAGCCACTCGCCGATATAAAACGATGCTTCACAGCGGTCGCTAGAGTTTTTTGCTTCACTCCATGCCGCGAGTGGAGTTTTATCCCCAATTAACAATTCGATAATGGGAGATGGCCATTCTCGCGACTCGCGAATCCTGCCACTCGCATTCCTCAACTCCTTCCGTGCTTCGATCTGAGCTGCTTTATCCGAGCGGACGCGCGCAAGGTAGTACCACAACATAACGTATCCGTCGTTATCTACGGAAAGCGACTTTTGAAAATCGTTTACTGCGTTCCTGTAATTACCATGCGAAAACTGCGATAAACCACGATTGAAATACGCAGAAACGTATTCACTGTCGATATCAATCGCCTTGCTTAAATTATTATCCGCTTCAGAAAATTCACCGTTGGCATAATGAAGAATGCCTAGCTTGCGATACGCCACTGGATTCACAGGGTCCCCGTCCATCGCTTTGGTGCGCTCCGCGATCGCTTGGCGAAACACACTCGACGCCTCAACTTGCTGTCCATTTGAATATAGAGCATAGCTCAAGAATTCTAGCGCGTTAACATTTTTTGGGTTCAGACTTACAGCCTCTTTAAGCTCCTTTTCGGCATCATCCATTAATGTTTTAGTCGTAGCGGTATCATTTTCATCTTCTGCCATCTCAAATAATTCCCTTCCCAAAATGTAGTGCAACATACCGCTATATGGTTTGTATTGAAGAGCCTGACGATACAGGCTCGACGGCTGTTTAGAATCAGAGTTATGCTGCATCCCCAATTCTATTAAAGAAAAAATCGACGGTTGCTGTACTAAAAGACCTGCAATTCCATCCAAAAGAGGCACCTCGGGGAAACTGCAATTATCCTTAACGGATTTCCTCTGTTTGTATGCATAGCCCAAATTAACATACGCCGCCGCCGAACGAGGATTAAGAGTAATAACACTGTTTAACTTATCTATCGCTAGTTCAAAACTACAAGCAGCCAAAACATTGTTATGCTGCCGCAAGAACGCATTTCCCAAATCAACTAGATCCGAAGGGTCAGGGTCGCCTTTGACACCTAAATGCAGAATAAAAGCGCGTCTTAATTCCTCTTCGCCTCCTGGAAGGATGCGTGGGATACTAAGAATATTAAGCGCGAGCGCGCGAAGGTCTCGCCGATTGCAGCTGGAGGATTACTGATAACGTCTTCGAATTTCATATTCGAAACGTGGTAATCACGTCTTTGGAGATATATTAAGCCCTGTAAATATTTTGCCCCTGCAATATCAGCAGCTGATGAAAACGAATTATTAATAATGAGGTCTGTAATTTCAATTGCTCGCTCTGGTTCCGTGTGTAATTTATTAACAGCAACCGAGCGCGGTGCGATGTGGCGTAGCACATTGGTCAACGCTTCTGTGTATAATCCTTCTGGATTTTCCGACATAGTTTCAGAGATTATTTCTCCATTTTTACGGAGATGCAATTTGAGTTTTTTATGAGATATACCTTTACTATCAACGCCATTCTCTGACCCTTCAATCTCGGTGATCTCACCGGTGATAATAACGTGTCGCTCGCTGCGAATGAACCTGCGTATTTGCGCTGCAACAGCTTCGAGCGAAATGCCGAGTGTAGGAATAACAAAGTCAGGACGATCATTGGATAGGTCCCATCTTGGGTTAAGGTTAATAGCGCCTCCCGTGCCGCCACTAATGGTTGCACCAAGTCGATCAAATGAGGGCGTAGCGGCTATGATTTCGGCTTCGTCCACATATGATTTTATTGCGTCAAGAAGACGAATAGCTGCAGTATTTGGTGTATAGCCGTTTTCCAGCAGATGCTTTGGCACGGCGATCGGTGCAATTTCTACCGATCGCCCGACCACAGCATCGAAAAGATCGTAACAAATAAATAAACCGGCTCCAAGGCCCAAAGTGAAAAAGATATATTTAGCGATGCGACCTATTATGAAATCCCAACGATCCCAATAATTCTTTTTGTCAATCTCACTCGGAGGAGCCTCCAACTGCCGAGCCAGTACGTGCCCCAGACGCGTCCGAGCTACGGTCGAGCGGGTGGTGCTCAAAGCTTTAGCGATTTGGCCGTCGGTCCACCCGTCCCCTGCTGCCGAAACATCGGCGTGGAGCAGTATCCTAGCCTTAAGAACGTCGGCAGATGGAATTTTGAGGTCGGCAACCAACGTCTGCAACCTATCGCGTTCATCGGCGCTCAGACGGACCACGTACTTCTTCTGAAATTTTGTTTCTGGCATGGAAAGCCCCATCCAGGATGGCGGAAGGTTGTGGCTCGCTAGCTGGCGTCAACCATCTTCGTCAAATCGAGGACTCGCTGCAGTTACCGGCCTAGGCGTGTTGGAATGCTTCCCTGTTGACCGGCGGCAGCGCTTCCTCGATCTGACACAAGACCGATGCCAGACGCGGCGAATCCTCTAGTGTTACATACAACGAAACACGTCATGCGCTCCCCCTTGATTGAAGCTCAACAAGTCGGGCCGTGCAATAAGCAATGTACAAGTGCGGACAATACACGACTCATCATAGACAGGCACTATCTATATGTAACCTCCTGTGGTCGTCGCGTCAATGGGCGGCGACGGGGGAGCGATGGCGATGAAGGTATACGGAAACAACCAGGGTGCGATGCTCCCCCGCGCAAGCTCAATGCAGCTTCGGCGCTTTGAAGAAGCGGCTGCGGTCCGCCGACGTGATCCGCGGTTCGAGTTGGTGGCCGTCGCGTTCGACCCGGATGGGAATTTCGGTTCCGGCCTGGCCCAGTGACCACACCCGGCGGAACATGCCGGCCAGCCCGCGCACGCTGTCACCGCCGACGGTCAGCACCACGTCCCCGGTGCGCAGGCCGGCACGCTGCGCCGGGCCGCGCTCGGCCAGCCCGATGATCACGATCCGGTCGTCGATCTCGGCCGCCCACAGGCCGAGCCAGGGGCGCGGCGGCCGATTCGGGCGGCCGTAGCGCAGCAGGTCGTCCAAGATGGGTTTGAGCAGATCGATCGGGACGACCATGTTGATGTGGCTGGAGCCGCCGCGCTCGCGGCTCTGATCGAGCTGCAGCGAACCAATTCCAAGCAATTCCCCGGACGCACCGATCATCGCGGTGCCGCCCCAGTTGGGATGCGCCGGGGACGTAAAGATCGCCTCGTCCAGCACATACTCCCAATAGCCGGCGAATTCCTGCTTGGCGATGATGCGGGAGGCGACCGATCGCGAGCGGCCGCCGACTCCGGCCAACACCACGCGCTCGCCGATGGCGGCCTTGGCGGACACACCGATCGGCAGGACCGGCAGGTCAAGCCGCGCCAGGGCCTGCACCAGACCGAAGCCGGTCTCCTGATCATAGGCGAGCGCATGGCCCGGAACCGCGGGACCACTCCCTGGGCTTATCCAGATCGATTCGGCTTCGGTGATCAGATATCCGATGGTCAGAACCAGGCCGCTGTCGCGGATCAACACCCCGTTGCCGGCGCGCTCGGTCCCCAGCGTCTGCGCCGTGAAGGCATCCTCCGGAACGACCGCGCGGAGGCCTACGACGGCGTTGATCGCGGCCTCGAGATTGTAGGCGTAATCATCGGCCTTGGGCTGGTCGCCGGGTGGAACCTTCCAATCGCTTACCGACGGCATTGTCGAAGATCCTTTCCTACCGCCATGCTCCAACGTCTCGCTGCCCGCGGACTCGGCCATGCCGAGTCCGGACGGGCAGAATTTTGCAACCCGTCATGCCGCATCAATATGATGGCGTGCGGTCTGCGCGCCAGTCTCATATCGCGACCGCCTCGACATCATAGGTAAAAATCCACTCATAGCGGCGGATGACCGCATCGCGGCTCCATTCGCGATCCACATAGGCCGTGGCGCCCGCCTCGGTGGCGAGCGCCGGATTATGGAAGCGCGTGGCATTGTCGTTGGCACCGACGACCTTGCGGGTGGTGACCGCGATGCGCGCGTCCTGGTAGCGCGCGAGCGCGGTCGCCACGTCGCCATATTTGTCAAAGCACCGGCCCAGGACGACGGCATCCTCGATCGCCATGACGGCGCCCTGCGCCAACATCGGCAAGGTCGGATGGCAGGCATCGCCGAGCAGCGTCACGTGACCTTGCGTCCATTGCGGCAGCGGATCGCGCCCCATCAGCGCCCATTTGAACAGGCTTGGCGCCGCGTGTATCAAGGCCTGCACATCGGCGTGCCAGCCTTTGTGGTCGTTGGCGCATTCTTGCGCCGTGCCTTGCGTCGTCCACGACTCGACCTGCCAGTCGGCGCGCTCCTGGATGCCGACGAAATTCATGAGCTTTCCGGCCCGCAGCGGATAGTGGACCACGTGGCCGCCGACCCCGATCCAGTTGGTCGCCTTGTCGCGGCTGATGTGGGCCGGCACAAGCTCGATCGGGATCACGCCGCGCCAGGCGATCATGCCGAAGAAGCGGGGTCTGTCGCCGCCGAACAGCGCGTGGCGGATGACGGAATGGACACCGTCGGCGCCGATCAAAGCGTCGCCCGTTACGGTCTCGCCGCTGTCGAGTTGCAGCGTGACCCCGCCATCACGTTGCGTGACGCCGACCGCACGCCGGCCGAGATGGATCGCCTTCGGCTTCCGGGCGCGCACCGCATCGACCAGCACCTGTAAGAGATCGGGGCGGAACACAGTCACATAGGGGAAGCCGTAGCGGGCGATCGCCTCGGTGCCGAGGTCGAACAGCTTCCAAGTGCGGCCGGTGTTCCACAACCGCACCTCCTTGCCGGAGGTTTCGCAGGAGAGCTTTCGCAGTTGCGTCAGGACGCCGAGCGCATGCAGGGCGCGGGTGCCGTTGGGGCTGATCTGCACGCCGGCGCCGAACTCCTTGAGCTCCGGCGCCTGCTCGTAGACGTCCACGTCGTGGCCGCGATTGAGCAGCGCCAGCGCCGCCGCCATGCCGCCGATGCCGCCGCCCGCGATGAGGATGTGGTGTTGCCGCACGGGTCTTGAGCGGTTATTTTCCGCCCAGCGCCCGGTAGGCGGCATCGATGTTGGTCGGGAACCGGTCCTGGCTGCCCCAGCCGGCGTATTCGGGCATCTTCACGTCGCGCTTGAGATCGGCGAGCGATTTGCCGGCTTTCATGCCCTGACCGACGCGGTCGAGCAGCAGTGCATAATATTGCTCGCCGTCGGCGAAAATCTTCACCGTGCCGGGCGTGCCGTGGCCGGGAACGACATGCTCGGGATTGAGCGCCCGCAGCATTTTTCCGGCCGCCAGGATGTCGGGGATACCGACGAAGGGGCGCAGAATATTGACCTGATCGACCACGAAGGCCGATGCCGAAAACACGACGCGTTCGTTGGGCAGCCACACGGCGGAATCCGCCTCGCTGTGGACGCCCTTCAGATACATCAATTCGATGGTGCGTCCGCCGAGCCGGATCGTCATCCGGTCGCGGTACTCAATGTGCGGGGGGATGAACCGGTAGCCTTCGAGCGCGGTCTTCATCTCGGGCGAACTCGCGGCCAGCCGCTGGATCCGGTCCGGAGCGGCACGGTCGGCGCCACGCATCGATTCGCCGGCGCCGGCGGCGGCCACCACGATGGCGGGCGGCGAGAAAACGTAATGGCCCGTGGTATGATCGGCATGCGGTTCGGTGTCGATCACGAAGCGCACCGGCATGGAGGTCAGCTTCTTGACGGTGTCCATGATGTCGCGGGATTCGACCGGGTTCTGCCCGGTGTCGATCACGATCACACCCTCCTGGGTGAGGATGATGCCGCTGTTGGAGTCAAAACCCTTGCCGGTGTGAACATAAACCCCGTCCGCGAGCTTTTTGACGCGCGGCCCGAGGTCCTGCGCCGACCCGGCGCCGGTCAACGCAACGAAGGCGACGATCGCCAAGAGCCCTGCCCCTACCTTCATGGCCAATTTCCTTCCCCTTGTGATCCGTCGGCTTTTGCGCAGGCGCCCGGAAGCGTGCGATTGATGACGCGAACCTATTCGTTTGCCATGCGGGCAGCAAGGCAGGCGCTCCGTTCGTCCACCAGCCGAACTTTCTGGCGACGATCCCGACTGGGCTCGCAAGACGTTCATGCTATGACCTCTGCCAGGCATCCTGGTGTCAAAATTGCAATTTCAAGCGGTGGCGACCACATAAGTGGCATGAAAGACAGCGACGGCCAGTCCGAGCAGAAGCGCGAAGCATGGGAGGCTGTGCTCGCATCGCTGTGCCACCTGCAGCGCGTGTTACCGGAGGCCGTGTTGGTGGGCGGAACGGCTTCGGCGCTTTACGCCGGGCATCGTTTCTCGTTCGACCATGATCACGTTCTCCCCGATCTGCGCCAGCAATTCGACACGGTTCTGGCCGAGCTTGAGGCGGTTGCTGGGTGGGAGACCGCCCGGATCAAGCGGCCGGTACTGATCCTCGGATCGCTGGATGGCGTCGAGACGGGCGTGCGCCAGTTGCGCCGCGCGCGACCCCTGGAAACCGCGCTCATGCGCGTGGGCAATGACCAAGCGACCTTGCCGACACTGCCGGAGGTGCTGCGCATCAAGGCATTTCTCTGTCTCGATCGCAATGCCACGCGGGATTATCTGGACGTCGCGGCGCTGGCCGCGCATCTCGGCTTGGAAAAAGCAGCCGAGGCATTGTGGACGATGGATGAACTCTACCCGCAAAAGAACGGCGACCCTTGGGCCGTGCGCACCCAGTTGGTTATGCAGTTCGCAGCACCGTCGCCTTATGACCTCGATCGCGTCGATATTGCCGAATATAAGGGCGTACGACCTCCGTTCGATCGCTGGAGCCATGTTGCCGAGATCTGTGGCACCATGTCGGACCGTCTACTGAATGATTGCTTGCGAGCGTTGCGCTCCGATTCTTCGCTGGCGGCCCGTCAGGCTCAAGCCACGGTTGATGCGTGGCGCGGTGCGCGCGCCGCCGGCGAGACGTTGACGCTCCCCAAGCTACCGGGACTTGAGTCATGAAGCATCGCCACCTGACGCATGAAGAATTCACGGTGGCGGCGATCGAGGACATTCTGGCGCGCGGCCGCATGCCGGACTGGGAGCCTTTGATAACCGCCATCCGGGCCGATCCCTATGGCGCGGTGGCCGAGAAGACGCGCGCCTTGTGCGAACGCCCGTTATACGGATCGCCGGTGTTTCGACGTGTCCTCGCCGCCGCGCGGCGGGAGGGTCAGCACGTCAAGTCCGGATGAGGGCCAGCCGACCCAGGTCGGCCGCATCTCATTCGTGTTCGATACCGCCGCTAAAATAGGTCGGTCAGGTCCGCCGGCCGTCAACCACGCGGACGATTTCGACGCGATCGACTGGACCTTCATTGGTGTCAGGATGCGTTTCAAAACGAATGTGGTATGGCCCTTCGACGAGCATCCGCATGGCGGCGCGTATATCGGGGCGCCGCTGTCCAAGCCGGGGATAATGTGACAAAGCTTCAGCCTTGGCTTCAATCGCATCATACAACCGCTCCGCCGCGACCGGATTGTCGCTGCCGATGATGATGTAAATGTCGAGGAGGTCTTTCCGGGCCTGCGGACTCCAGATCAGCTCAGTGACCATCACCTTGCGCCTTCCTGAACTCCGCCAGTCGCTCCCGTGCCTCCCGCCTCAGTGCGTCAAAATCAAGCGGCTCTGCCGGGCCGCTGCCCTTGCCCTCGTCCCACAATTGCCGAAGCCGCTTGATGTCTTCCTGCCGAAGTTCGCGTTTGAACTGCCAAATCCCGGATGGCCTCGCGGACGATCTCGCTCGTGGTCGCATATTCACCGGTTTCGACGGCGGCCTTGAGAACGGCAAGCTGCTCTCCCGTCAGGGCGACACTGACCTTCTGGATATCCGGCATCACATACCTCCAAGTCTTGAGCTAATCTTACTACCAAGTAGTAAAAAGAGCTATGGAAAAAATCGCGATCAGAGCTTCGACGCCATAGAAGAGCCCGGCGTCCGGGTGCGCGTTTGCCTATGTGCACGGCTCCTTTCATTACGTCAGCACGCCGACGACTGCGCCGATCAGGCAGGTCGCAAGCGTCCCGGATACGATCGACTTGACGCCGAGCGACACCACGTCGTCGCGCCGCTCCGGCGCCATGGTGGCGAGCCCGCCGACCATGATGCCGAGGCTGCCGAAATTGGCAAAGCCGCAGAGGGCGTAAAGCATGATCAGGCGCGACCGTTCGCTGAGCGCCTCCGGCGGCAGCGCGGCGAGTTTTAGATAGGCCACGAACTCGTTGAGGACGGTCTTCAGCCCCATCAGGGCGCCGGCGGTCGTGGCCTCCTGCCACGGAATGCCCATCAGCCAGCACACCGGCGCCATCGCCAGTCCGAGCATGCGTTCCAGCGTCACCGGGCTGCCGGCGATAGCGGGGAAGAGGCTGAGTGCCGCATTGACGAGCGCCACCAGCGCCACCAGCACGATCAGCATGGCGCAAATATTGAGCAGGAGTTCCAGGCCCGCGCTGGTGCCGCGCACGATGGCGTCCATGGTGCCGCTCGCGACGGGGCTGAGTTTATCCAGATCGCGCGTCCCGGCGCCCGGTTTCTCAGGAACCATGATCAGACTGATCAGGATCGCGGCCGGAGCGCCGAGCACGGAGGCGACCACGAGGTGGCCGGCCGCATCCGGGATGATACTGCCCAAAATGGTGGCGTAGACCACCAGCACGGTGCCGGCGATGCCGGCCATGCCGCCGGTCATCACGATAAACATTTCGCTGCGGGTCAGGCGGCCAAGATACGGCTTGATGCACAGTGGCGCCTCCACCATGCCGAGGAACACATTGGCGGCGGTGGAGAGCCCGACCGCGCCGCCGACCCCGAGCGTACGTTCGAGCGCAACCGCAAAGCCGCGCACGATCGGCGGCAAAATGCCCCAATGGAACATCAGCGTGGTCAGCACGCTCATGACCAGAACCACCGGCAGTGCCTGCAGCGCCAGGATGAATTGGTTGGCCGGCACCTTGGTTTCGAACGGCGGCGGGCCGCCGCCCAGATAGCCGAACACGAACGAGGTGCCGGCCCGCGTCGCGGCGCCGATCGCGTCCACCCCATCCCCGATGACCGCGAAAGCGACCTTCAACTGCGGGATTTTGAGGAACAGCGCTGCCAGCACCACCGTGAGCGCCAGCCCGATGGCGATCTGGCGCAACGACACGGCGCGGTGGTTTTCGCTGAGCGCGAATGCGATCGCCAGCAAGCCGAAAATGCCGGCGGCGGATTGAACGGTCTGCATGGTTCCCCCGATTGCCCAACCGCGCGCTTGTAGCCCGCATGGGCGCGTAGCGGAATTGCGGCGCGGGGCGTATTCGGATTGTGTTGCACGGGTCTCCTGGCATCCGCCCGCATTTCCCCTGCGCACCCATGCGGGCTAAAGTCCAGCGCACTGCGGCCGGCCCGGCAGATGCGGCCTTGCGGCGGATGAAAAGGAACCTTTGATGTTGCGTGGAATTGTGGCCGTCATCGCCCTCATGTGCCTCGTGCCGGCACTCGCGTCCGCCGCGGCTGCGCAGCCGAAGCGGCCGGCAAAAAGCCATTGGCGCGGCTATGGCTTCCTGCCCGGTTATCCGCCCGTGCAAACGCCGTACCGCGGCGAGAACTACTGGTACGGCGGGCCGCAATTCTACCGTGGCCGCTGGAACGGCGGCGGCTTCGGCCCGTGCTACACGAAGACACCGATCGGACCCATCAACAACTGCTGATGGCGGTCCGGCATGATCGTGGCCTTCACCTGTGGCGCTCGCTTTGGCAATGCAAATTTCCTGTCAAATCCGCCGATCTCGGATTATCGTGGCGGCTGCGTTCACCGCGGTCCTCGCCTTGCCGATGGTGGATCACCGATTGGATTACGGATGCAAATGCGCATGCCGAGATTGTTCGTGATTTTCGCCGGCCTGGTGATCGCCATAGCCTTTGCGGTTGCCGGGCCCGCCGATGCTGCCGGGAGGGTCAGCAGCGGCACGGGTTTCTTCGTCTCCAAGCGTGGCTATCTCATTACCAATTTCCACGTCGTCGAGTTCCTGCCGGCAAGTGGGGGTCCAAGTCGGACGGGCAATCGATACCGCGCGCGTCGTCGCGCTCGATCCGGCGAACGATCTCGCGCTGCTGGCGACCCGCTTGAAGCCGCTCCAGGTCGCGGACCTGCGCGTTGCGGCACCGGAAGGCGAAACCACGATTTCGTATGGTTTTCCGCTCGGCACCGACCGAACGACGATCGGCACCGTATTGGGGCTGACGGGGTGGCATGACGGAAAGTTGCTCTATCTGCAATCCGGCAACGAGCCGGGCATGAGCGGCAGCGCGGTCATCGATCGTACCGGCAATGTCATCGGGGTGAATGTCGGCGTACTGGGCCTGCGCATCGCCAAGGCGACGGGAAGCGCCGCCGTGACGGCATTGCTGGACGCCCACGGGGTGGGGCATGCGGAGAGCGATCCGGCGCAGCAACGGCCGCTCGCCGAGGTGATCGAGCGCGCCAAGAAAATCACCGCCAAGGTGCTGTGCCGCTCGGATTCCGGCCCGACCGACGCCCAGATTTGCCGCAGGGCCGGCGCCGCGACGCCCTCCGACGCCACCATCATCAGCGCTTGCAATCGCGCGATCGCCGCCGGAACGATCGGGGGCGAAACGCTGCAGGTCGATGTATGCGCAGCGCGCCATTTTTTATACCAAAAGCCATCAATACGACCTCGCATTCCGGGATTGCGATGCCGCCGCACAGATCGCTTCCGGCGACAGCGATAATTTCCGCTGCCGGGCACAAATCTACCTATCCATGGGCGAGTATGGCAGCGCCATCGAACAACTCGACGCCGCCCTGACGACATTTCACGGCGATACCCTCGCATGGCTCATGCGGGCGGGTGCTCATCTGGCGAGCGGCAATCTCACCCAGGGCCTCGCCGATCTCGACCAGGCGATTGCGATCGATCCGGATTTTACCGATGCCATCATGCTGCGCGGGGCGATTTTCCAGGCGACGCGCCGGCACGCCCGCGCCGTTGCGGATTTCGATCGCGCCATCTCGATTTACGACCAATGGATCAAGCTCTATTTGCTGCCCGCGACCCATGCCGAGCTATTGGCGCAGCGGCGGCACGCCCAAGCCGTGAGGCGCGACCGCGAACCCGCATTCGCGGACGACGACGAGACGGTGCGCCTGTCGCATTAAGGCGGTGGCCGTCATGTTCAGATAGCGGCTTCTACGGTGCAAGATCGCCCTGCCCCACGTCGATGGCGCCGGACGGCAGTCGCTACTTCGGCGACTCCTGCTCGCTTCGTAGCCCCCATGTGCTGCATCCGCGGTCGGCTGCGGAACTCGCACGACAAGAGCTCTGGCATCGCCGAGCCTTCTCGAGAGTTTCGTCTTCAAGGTCGCTGACCTCTTTGGCCATCGCGCGACCCTGACGAACATGCGACATCGACGCAATCACCGCCCTCATGGACCGCAAGCGCATCGAGCTACGGGATATACGACGGGCAAGGGGGGGATTGAACCCGAGCACCTCCAGCCACAAGCTGAGTGCGGCGCGTGAAAAGCAAGTGATTGCCGAGCTTGAACAACTCGGGGTGTAGAGGACGGCGCGAGCAAAAGTGCCCGAAGCTCCAAAAGGCGGAAATGGGCTATAGGGCCAAGGCTCTGCAACAAGGTCGCCACGCAATCACTGGTTCAGCCGGACCGCACCCAAATCTAAGAGCGCAGGAACTTCACCCGTGAGAACTACCGCATGATCCGCGATGGTATACTCACGATGATCTATTGGCAACCACCCGAAGACAATCCCAACGCACGTCCCCCGCTGAACAAGGACGTGATCGAAGCCGCCAAGAACACCGTTATGATGGAGTTGGCATTGCTCCAAGCCGAGATCAGTAACGGCAGTACAAGAAGCCCGTCGATGCGCTCGCGAAGGAAATTCGCTATGATCCGCTGCCTGACGAAGTCCGCGCCGCGATCATCGCATCTTGGACACGAGGCGGGCTGCTGCCGGTGGCGACTATTGAGCGGATAGTGCCCGAACAACAGGAAACGCATTACGTATAGGAGAAGGCACGTGGGAGACGAAGTTGAGCTAGAAGATACTGTATATCTCAATGCGTTCTTGCTCGAGTTGCAAACCGAAAGCGACAGAGCTGCTGCACTTGTTGCCGCGGCAGTTATTGATTTGCGTCTAGCAGATAACCTTTCAGCGTTTATGGTTTCGGATAAGGCCGCTAAAACTTTGCTTAAAGGTGCAAACGCGCCGCTCGGCACATTTTCTGCTCGAATAAATGCCGCGTTCGCCTTGGCATTAATCGATGAAAAAGAACAAGGCCAGTGCCATATTATTCGGCGTATTCGAAACGAATTTGCTCATAGCGAGCATGGAATTTCGTTTAAAACGGCAAGAATCGTTGCACTGTGCGATCAGCTCGGACTTCACTTTGGTCACGATCTAGCTTTTTACACTGAAAACTCGCGGATGAGGTTCAACCACTGCGTTACAAAAATTAGTGTTTGCCTGCATTATCGCGTCGATTTGGTGAGGGAGGAGAGGCTTGTAACTCGTCCGAGACCGCCGTTCATGGTAGAATAGAACCATACAGGCTAGCCCGTTCGAGTGTGCGCCTTCGCGGCTCGCGCGGCGCACGTTCGAGCGAAATATTTATGGACTTAAACGATTTCCAAGAATGTGACGTTTTGCGCGCGAAGCCTGGAATGCCCATCCTACAATGGCTGCCTCAAGAGCAGAGCCGCTATTGAGCGCCTGTCGATGGCGCTTCACTACGCGATCAAAGTGGTTGATGGATATGCGGCCGAAATCCGTGAAGCCGGTCTCGATGCAGAAGGTTTCTGCCAAGGTGTCCTCTTGAAAGATGCGCTGCGGACATCAACAAACGAGCGTATGGACGCCCAGGCGATCGACGCCAAACGCAAAGAGCTTGGCGACATTGGCTTCCGGCGCGAGATGCTGTTGCAAGTGGTGCCGAAGGAGGGGCAGGATGTTTTGCCCGAGGACATCACGTACGATGATGCCCACCGTTTGATGACGGCAACTACCTCGCGCACGGTGGCGACTTGGCGATATCGACCAAGGAAAGCGCAGACTGCACAGCGCTCGTAACCGGCGAGATCACATGGCCGAATGGTGCGCTGGAAATCTTTGTGCAGCCGAACCCGTTGAACCGCCGCATGAGCTTCCACGATACGATGGATGCGTTTGACAACATGCGGCATTCGTCCACGATGGCGAGCGAATTCTATGTTGAGGGTATCGCGTATCAAATGGCGGCGATCGAGGAGATGGAACGTCGAGCGTTCAGTGTGAAAGCGATGCACCCGATCAAGGACAAGCGTTCGCGCTTGCGCGTGGCAGTACGGTATATCAAGAACGGCACAGTGAGATTTCCCCGCAAAGGCTGTGAGGAATTGCTCAATCAGCTCTTCGGCTTTGGCGCGGAGAAGCACGACGATTTAGTCGATGCGCTTGTGTGGCTCATTCTTGGCGTGGCGGGGGATGGAATTGAGCAGCAGAATGTGCACTACGTTTGATTTGAGCTGCCATCCTGAGTTCATTTATATTCATTCGACGACAGGAACTATTCGCTTTCAGCGGCGCGCTCCAGGTTTTCCAGACACAGGTGTTGCCGTCCGCGCTTTCTCCATTTCCCAATAGTTTAAGCCATGATCTTGAGCGTACTTATGTCGTGCTACACAATCTCCGATTGCTTTGAGCCTACGACCACTCCCGTCAATGGGTATTTGCCATATTCCATCTTGTCTCGTACATTCCCCCAGCCAACTTCTTGCTTGGGCTTTATGGGGTGACATCCCGAATAAGACAATCAAAGTCACCACCAATATTGCTGACAGTTTTTGCATCGTTCTTCTCCTGTAACCGATTACCTAAAATATCTCCATACGAACCAAAGTGGCAGGCCGCAGCGGTGCTACACTGATAGCACCACTATGTCTTTTTTACGCGCCATTGGCGACGAGTTCAACAACAGATTCAGTCGCAAGGACATCGCCCCCGTCAACACCTACGAAGGCTTCCAATCCAACGGCGCTGTGGTGCTATGCGACCGTTCTGGGCACAGCCAAAGCAGAAATCCCCGATGCTTCCGAGAAAGGATTTGCCGGCGGCAGCGATCCGCTCGCCATCTACAATCCAACAGGCGCGAAGGAGGTGGACGCCGCGAAAGCGATGGCGAACTTCAGGAATTGCAGCTTTGCCGCCGTCAACGCGATCGCCAGCGAGGTTTCGAACATCCAATTCCGGCTCTACCAGATCAAGGGCGACGACCACGCGGAACAGGAAGACCACGCTTTTGACGCTCTTGGATGGCGTCAACGAGCACATGACGGGCATCGAACTCAAGTACGTACCATGGCGCACTTGGAGTTGGCAGGGAACGCGTATTTGCTCTTGGATGGCGCGCAAAGCGACACGGATCAGCCCCGAGCCATTACCCACTCAATCCGGGCCGCGTCCGCGTGAAGCTCAACCAGACATCATTTCCATACAAGCTCTCACACTACGAATTCACCATCGACGGCAAGGTGTACACCTTCCAGCCGTACCAAATCCTTCACATCCAATATCCCGATCCGAACGACGATTTTGTAGGCATCGGCATCCTACAGACCATTCCTACGTGGATCGACAGCGAGAATTACGCAATGGAGTACAACCATCAACGGCGCGAACGTCGTCATGTACATTTCGACCGAAACCAACGTCGAGGCCAACATCGACCGCATCCCAAGGGGTTCGACTATCCCGAGTTCGCATTCGCGTTGGACGTCCTTTGCAGACGCGGATCATGATTTCAGCGTTTCGATCAGCGCCATGGCGGCGGCCGGGGCGCGCACTTTGCCCTCGTGGATGAAATACACGAAGATGTCCCGCGGCTTGGTGGCGGGGGATGGCGTTGTCGAGGTGCGGGAGGTCCGCCGGAACGCCGCCCGCGAGCCAGGTGCGGATGCGCCCGGCCCAGTCCGCGATGGCGGCCGGCGAATATCCGGTATCGATCGCGTCGTCGCCCTTCTGCAGGCGCAGGTACAAAAAATCGCCGGTCACATCGGCGATCGCCGGATATCTGTCGTGCTCGCTGAACACCACCGGCGTGTCGAATTTGCGCAGCAGCTGCACGAATTCCGGCACGCAAAAGCTGTTGTGGCGCACTTCGACCACATGCCGCAGCCGGTGGCCGAGAAATTCTTTGGGCAGCAGCGCGAGAAAGCCCTCAAAATCCGCGGGGTCAAAAGCCTTGGTCGGTGGGAACTGCCACAGCAGCGGTCCGAGGCGGTCGCCGAGTTCAAGCACCCCGGAGTTGAGGAAATGCGCGATCGATTCCCCCGCATCCTTCAGCTCGCGGCGGTGCGTGACCCGCTGATGACCTTTGACGGCAAACACGAAGCCGTCCGGAACCTCCGCCGCCCATTTGCGAAACGTGGCCGGCGTCTGGGTGCGATAGAAAGTGCCGTTGATCTCGATCGAGGTGAGGCGGCTCGCCGCGTAGGCAAGCTCCTGCGCGTGCGGCAGGCCCTTGGGATAGAATACGCCCCGCCATGGCGCAAACGTCCAGCCGCCGATGCCGACGTGGACGGGCGTGTCGATAGGGCTGGACTCCGGCATCGGGATAACCTTGACAAGTAAGAAAGGCGAAAGCCTGGGCGGCCCATTCGTCGTCGCCGAGTTTGTCCCGGAGATCTCGTTCAGGGAGGGCGCGGTACGCCGATTTTCGAGATGGCCGGGACAAGCCCGGCCATGACCCATTACGCTCTTACCCTCCAGCCTTCGCAACCGTCAAACCCTTCTGATACCAGCATAGATTTCCGCCAGCGGCAATGCGATCCGCAGCTTGGCAACCGTGATAACCGCGTCCGCGCCGGCGATGATCGCAGGCACGGCGGGGAAGCCGGCACCGTCGCGCGCCCATACCCATGCCTTGGGCTCGTCCTGGGACAGCGCCATATAGACGTGGAGGCTGGGAGCCTGCAGGTATTCGATCGGCTTGTCGTCAAGATCGATAGCGGCGGTCGAGGGCGACAGCACCTCGGCCACCAGAACCGGTGTGGTGGCAATATAGTCGCCTCCAGCGCCCACGGCATCGACCACGACATCGGGATAGCGCAAAGTCCGGGGCCCAGTGTCGAGCCCAAACTCCGAAATAACGTCCCATTGCGCGGGATCGATCCGGTTGCGGAGGGCGACGATCAGATTGGTGACGATCCGCCCATGGGCGCGTGATGGGCGCGGCATCATCATGATGTGGCCTCCGGCAAGCTCGTATTTTCCCTCGGCCGTCGCTGCCCAGGCCAGGAAGGCGGCCTTGTCCATCGCCACGTTCGGTTGGATGTTCATGGCTGTTCTCCTTCTGCGCGACCGCGCGTAATGGTGGAGGTTACGCTGGAGTAAGCCGCGTCACCTTGATGGAGGAAGCCCGCGCGCGGATTTGCGCGAGGTCATAATTCATCTGCACCCGCAGCCAGGTGTCGGCGGTACTGCCGAGCGCCATTTCGAGCCGCACGGCCATCTCCGGCGTCACGCTCGCACGCCCCGCAATGACGCTGTGCAACTGCTGCCGGGAAATGCCGAGCGCGTTAGCCGCGTCCACGATGGACAATCCAAGCGCGTCGATGTCCGCCTTGATCAGGCTCCCCGGATGGGATGGATTCTTCATCATGTATTTTTATCCTTCAGTGGTAATCGACAAAATCAACCTCCGATGCCTTGCCGTTCGCAAAGCGAAAAATGATCCTCCAGTTCGCGCGCACAGTGACGGCCCAAAAGCCTTTTTAGCTGACCTTTCAGCGGATGCAGCCGGAAGCTTGGGCGGCGGTTGAAGCCTTCAAGCGTCTCGGCGGCTTCGAGCATGGTCAGGATGTCGCGGATGCGTTCTACCAACTCCGGCGGCAGCATTTTGCTGTCGTCATCGTCGTAAAAGCGCTTCAACCCTTTATGTCGGAAACTTTCGATCATCGTCCTCGATTGTCTGTTGGTTCTAAGCGTAAAAGGACATGTTACAATGTCAAGTCACTCTTTACAGCGCTTTTTGCGCGGTCGTGATTTATTGACCTCCATCCTTTGTTCGACCGCGCCAAAGTCGTAAGGTCGAACCGCGCGAAGCGAGGACTGGCCCCCTCTGGCACGCAGGCGAACATGCCTGTCGCGTTGAAATTGACCGCCCAAGCCGGCGACGCTAAATTGGATTTATGGAAATTCAACTCTCGCCAGACCAGGAAGCCCATCTCGTCGCTCTTGCCGCCGGTGCAGGTCGCAGTCCCAGTGAAGTCGTCCGCGAAGCGGTAGCTTTATGGGAAGAGTGCGAGAATGGCCGAGCGCTCGTGGCGTTTCGCGCGAGCCTCGATCAGGCCGAAGCCTCCATTGCCCAAGATAATGGCCGGGTCATCACCCGATGAGGTCCATCAACGTGGTCTCGTCCGCCTGGCAGCGGAGCAAAGGCCCTCGCGCTAATAGCTCACCGCCTTGCATAGGAAGCCGAGGCGGACCTTGTCCTGATGGGCGTTGATAGCATTCCCACCGGGATCCCAGACTGCGTTCGCGCCTGCGGGACATCACGATGAACACGCAATTCCCTCTCCCTTCCACCGGCCATGTCCAGGACAGAACGCTCGCGTCCGACCTCCTGGAGCGCTTCTCCGCCATCGTCGGGGCAAAATACGCCATCACGGATCCGGCCGAGCAGGAGCCCTATCTGGTCGAGGGCCGCGGTCTATACCACGGCCGCACGCCGGTGGTGCTGCGGCCCGGATCGGTCGCGGAGGTTGCCGCCATCGTGCGGCTTGCCAATGAAACCAGGACCGCAATCGTGCCCCAGGGTGGCAATACCGGCCTGGTCGGGGGCCAGATTTCGCATGCCGGCGAGGTGGTGGTCGTCGCTCACCCGCCTCGATCGCATTCGCGAGATCGACCCGGCGTCCAACACCATGACCTGCGAGGCCGGCGTCGTGCTCATAAAGGCGCAAGACGCCGCGGCCGCGGTCCGACCGCCTGTTTCCGCTCTCGCTCGGCGCCGAAGGCAGCTGCACCATCGGGGGCAATCTCTCCACCAATGCGGGCGGCACCGGCGCGCTCGCCTATGGGGTGGCGCGCGATCTCGTGGTCGGCCTCGAAGTGGTGCTGCCGGACGGGAGCGTGCTCAATGCGCTCAACAAGCTCAAGAAGGACAACACCGGCTACGATTTGAAAAACCTGTTCGTCGGCGCCGAAGGCACGCTCGGCATCATCACGGCGGCGGTGCTAAAACTGTTTCCGGCGCCGAAGACGGTGGAAACCGCCTTTGTCGGCGTGCCGTCGCCGCAGGCCGCGCTGGAACTGCTCGCCCTGATGCAGGAGGCGACCAACCGCGCCGTCACCAGCTTCGAATTGATTTGCCGGCTGGTGGTCGAATTTGCGTTGCGCCACGGCCATGGCGTGCGCGATCCGCTCGCCACCGTGCACCCATGGTACGTGCTCCTGCAAATATCGTCGGCGGCGCGGCAGGATTTGCGTACGCCGCTGGAGACGGCGCTCGCCGCCGCGATGGAACGCGGCCTCGTCACCGATGCGGCGATCGCCGACAGTCTGGAGCATCGCCGCGCCTTCTGGCATCTGCGCGAGACCCTGCCGGAGGTGCAGAAGGGCGAAGGCGGCTCGATCAAGCACGACATCTCGGTGCCGGTGGCCGCGGTGCCGGAGTTTTTGCGCGAGGCCGACCGGGCCGTCGCGGCGCTGATCCCCGGCAGCCGGCCGGTGCCGTTCGGGCATCTGGGCGACGGCAATATTCACTACAATGTCAGCCAACCGATCGGCGCCGACACCGCAGCGTTTCTCGGGCGCTGGTACGAGATGAACGAGGCCGTCCACCACGTGGTGATGCAATTCGGCGGCTCGATATCCGCCGAGCACGGCGTCGGCGTGATGAAGCGCGATCTGCTGCCGCAGGTGAAGGATTCTGTCGCACTCGACCTCATGCGCACGCTCAAGCGCACCATCGATCCGAACAATATCCTCAATCCCGGCAAGGTGGTGTGACGGGCACGGAGACGGACGGCGGATTTCGAACGCAAGGGCTTCTCCGAGGCCGCGCGGCGCGGACGCGTTCACGATTCCGCCAGCCAAAGGTGATTCGGCGACCGCGCACGGTCCGGGGCCCTTTGTGGTCCGGAGCAAAAAGCTGGTCACTCGACGGTAACTTTCTTGACCCCGAGCTTCGCTCGCGGTCGTCATCCTTGAGATCGCCGCCGGCATATCAGTGCTGTCAAGAGCAGACAGGCGAAGGCCCCGGCCGCGGCAGCGAGAAAACCATCGATATAGGAGAGCACCGCGGCCTGCTGCGCGACCGCGCTCTCCAGCAGCCTCGTCGCCTTTGCACTGGCCTCGCCGATGTCCGCGGTCCGCGAGCCGATGGCGGCACGATAGGCAGCGAGCCGATCGATCGTCGATGTCGCAAGCCCGTCGACATGAAGGCCGATCAAATTCGAGTGCAACTGCTCCCGCACGCGCACAAACGTCTGCATGAAGGCGGTCCCGATTTCGCCCCCGAACAATCGGCTGATTTGGAGGAGGCTTCCGATGGTGAGCGCGTCGGCCGGGTGGATCGACTGGACGATGAGCACGATCAGGGCGGTAAGCGCGAACGATTGACCGATAGCCTGAAGGATTTGCGAGGGCAGAAAGTCATCGGTTGCCCACTGGCTGGTGAGATTGGTCGCCATAAGACAGGCAACGCCGATTAATACTGTTCCGAGAGCCAGAATCCATCGGGGATCCACCCGGCTTAATAAAGCTCCCAGAGGCAGCACGATGACAATTTGAGGCAACGCGATCCACAAAAGAACCGCCCCGACCTGCAACTCGCGGAAATTCTGCACCGTTTGCAGATACGTCGGGATAATGTAAGCCGTCGAAAGAATGATGAAGCGAAAGCCGGCCAGCAGCGCCAGCAACGCGGGCAAATCTTCGCGCACGATCAGCCGAATATTCACGAAAGGACTCGGCGTCCATAGCTCTCTGAGAACGAACACGACCGTCAACAGGCTGCCCGAAATGAGCAATCCGCTCACCACGCCGTTCTGCACCCAGTCGAGACGATTGCCCTGATCAAGGCCCGCATAGAGCAGCGAGAAGCCAAGTCCGGCATAGACGAGCCCCGGCCAATCGAGTTCACGCAGGAGTTTTGGATTGGGGCTCTCGCGCGGCACGCCATACCAGATGCAGGCAAACATCAGCGGTAGCACGGCGCAGTATTGCCAATCGATCCAGTGCCAGGACCAGTGATCAGAATACCACCCTTCCAGGGACGCGGCAATATTCTGCGACAATTCCGAGTTCATCGCATAGATGGCGAGCCCATAAACGATGAGACGCGAGGGCAGGTTTCGGAGGATGAAACTAATCGTAAGGGGAATGAACGTCCCTGAGCCTACGCCGCCGAGAAAATGAATCGTGAGAAATGCCGGAAGGTTCGGCGAAAGCGGCCCGAGCAGACTTGCCGTAAAAAACAGAATGATTCCGAGCAATAGCACGCGTCGCACACCGAACACAGCGCCAAGATAGGGCGAGGCGACCCCGATGAGCATTTGACCGACGCCGAAGCTTGTGGTGATCCACGCGCCCTCGTCAAAACCCGCCGATAAGCCGCCGCGCAAATCCGAAAGTCCGAAACTCGTGACGCGGCTTCCAAGGGTCCCCATCGCCGAGCCGAGCAGCACTCCCAAGAGACCCACATAGGGTCGAAAGGAGTTGAGAGACAAACGCGGCGTAGGCACACCGGCGACATGGAGCGCCGTGCCACAACTGGTGACCGGGGCGAGGTGAAGTCCCATCTGTCGAATCCGTCAGGGCCGGTCGCCCCTCGGCCTATCGCGCGGCATCGATAACGCTGCTTTGGTGGTGACGCCGGCGGTGTCGACCTTGGCTTCGACCGACATGCCGGGTCGGACCAGAGCGCCAAGCGAGGCGTTCGGATCCAGGACGATCTTGACCGGCACGCGCTGCACCACCTTGGTAAAATTGCCGGTCGCGTTGTCAGGGGGAAGCAGCGCAAACGTACTTCCGGTGCCTGGCGCCCAGCTATCGACATGTCCCGTAAGCGCGAGGTCCGGAAAGGCATCGACAGCGACGGTTGCGGGATTTCCCACCCGCACATTCGTCATTTGGGTCTCCTTGAAATTGGCGATGACCCAAATGTTCGGCAGCGGTACTACGGCGATGACCTGGGTGCCGACATTGACGAATTGACCGGCGCGAACCTGACGCTGGCCGACCGCCCCGTCTACAGGGGACACGATCTTCGTGTAGTCCAAATTATTGCGCGCAAGCTTCACCTGTGCCTGCGCGGCACGCACCTGTGCTTCCAACTGCTTTTCCTGGACATCGAGGCTGGCGAGCAGGGACTTTTGCTGGTCGAGCTGCGCGCTGTTGAGCTCCAGCTGAGCCTTGGTCCGCTTCTCGTTGTCTTCGGCTTGTTCGAGCAGTTGCTGAGTTCCGGCAAATCTGGTCACCAGGTCGCGCTGGCGCTTCGCTTCCAGTGAATATCGCTCGAGGTCCGCTGTTGTCGCTTGCATCGTCGCTTCCGCCTGGCGGATCAGCGCGCGCTGAATATCCTTCTGGTTTGCGAGATTGACCAGGACCGCTTGCGCCGCGGCCAAACCCGCCTCCGCCTGTTCCAGCGCCGCGAGATAGTCCGAAGCCTCGATCTGGACAATAAGGTCGCCCTTGCGCACGGATTGATAGTCGTTGACGGCGACCGTTTCGACATATCCGGAAACCTTCGCCGAAAGCGGCGTGAGGTCGCCAAACGTATAGGCGTCATCGGTCAATTCGTAGCGGGCCGCGCCGGTCCATCGGTTCCAATGCCCCGCCACATACCAGGCAAGAAAAGCGGCGCCGGCCACCAGCAGCACGCGCAAAAGAGGAAACGCCCAATGAGAGGCTTTTCCGCTTTTTTTCATGCTCAATGCCGATCCCTCTGGTGGTACAACCGCATCGCTCATAAGCAACCTCCCTTTAAACGTCCTGGTCCGTTCTATCGGTGGAACCGCGAATGATTGAAGTATGGTGACCTGAGAAACGGCTCGCAAGCGGAACCCGTTCCGGGTCGACGAGGTGCTTTTCGATGGAGGCGACGACGACCCCTTGCTGCCAGACAGCGAAGGCGCTCCGCCGGGTCGAGCGCCCCACGAACGGATGGTCGCGCAAGGGCACTGCCGTTTCAAGCGTCATGTCAGGGCAACGATAGTGTCGGAAGGGCCGAACCCGAGTATGCGGTGCCAATATAACGGAGTCGGCTGCAGCAAGGGCATTGCGAGTAAATTCCCGCAGATCAGGTCCTACCGCCGCTATAGAGGCAGCCGCAACGGGCGCCGCCGGACGGCGCCGTCATCGAGGTGGTTCATTACGCGGCGGTCTCCATGACCAGCCCGACCAAGGGTGCCACCGGTTCCGGCAATTCGGAAGACGTACGCAATGGCGGCTGGGAATACCGGGCGTTTCGCGCCGGCAAGTCGCACAACCCAATGCCAATCTGGCCGCCTGCCTCAACTGCCACAAAACGTTGGCGAGAAATGATTTGTAGCCGCGCCGCGACCGCTCAGCGGAACGCGGGGTGCGGGCCTACGAGGAACCGGCAATGGTCATGTCCCATGGCGCCGCAATGGGTCTCGATCGCCTCAGTCGAAGGGTGCACGAGGACTTCGAAAAGTCGTTGAAATACGGCCGCATGCCACGTGCAGACAGGCGCCGGCGCAGCCTCTCCGGCGCACAGGGGATTTCCCGTCAGTTCGAACACCGTGGGAACACCGGCGCGGGCGTGCAGATGCCCGGAGCCCGCGAATGTCCAGGCGTTGCGGCGGATCGCGGCGACCAGGAGCCTGGCCGCAAGCGGTGCGGGCAGGATCCGGAACGTCGCACGCGCCAGCCGCGGAATGCGGTTGGCAAGCAGATAGTCCGCGGTCATCCGGCCCGCCGCGGCCATGACGGCGGCGGCCTGCGCGGCCGGAAGGGTGGCGCGGACACACTGGTGCAGCCGCGCCACCCGGCGCTCATCGCACATCTCGGCCGGCGGAACGGCCAGCCAGTCGCCGACGCCGGCATCCCGGAAAATCGCCGGTGCGGCGTCGGCGAAATGGCTCGATTTCAGCGCCGCGACCAGCTGGATAACGGCGTTGGGCCCGATCTTGGCAATTTCGTCCGCCGAGCGCGCGCGCCGATCAGTGCCCTCCGTGAGCGTGTGCATCCTCCGTATCCGCCATTTGCTCGGTCCCTCCCCCGCATGCCATGGCGGCACGCGCCTGGCCCTTGCGGGACCGTTCGGACAGCGCCTGCCAGTCGTCGAGCCTTGGTGCGGCCAACGTCCGATTGGTGTCGAAATGGAAATCGACGTTTTTCTTCGACTGCGGTCCCCAATAGCCGACCTTGCCGAGATCGTAGAATTTTCGCTCGAACCCGGACTTGAGGAAGGCCTTAAGACATCCCAGCAAATAGCGCCGCCGCTGCCCGGTTCCCGACCAGGGATAGGAAAACAGCGCCTTGTGCATGTAGAAACGGCGATAGTTATTCATGACGCGATCGAGCAGTTCGCCGCGCTCCATGGCGTCGGGTTTGATGATCGGCGTCACGAAATTGTATTTCTCGAAGTCGTAGATTTCGACCTTGTCGCTGAGCTCGCGGAATAGCGACGTAAACGGCCAGGGCGTATACATGGACCAGTTGGCGAGATCCGGCTTCCAGTCCATGGCCATGCGGTAGGTTTCTTCCAAGGTTTCCGCGGTCTCGTTATCGAGGCCGACGATGAATTGGGCCTCGACCACGATGCCGGCTTCGCGCAGCAGGCGGATCGCCTTCTTATTGTCGGCGACCTTGGTCTCCTTGTTGAACAAATCCAGTTTCAACTGCGCGGCCGCCTCGGTGCCGAGCGACACATGGATCAGGCCGGCCTTGCGGTAGAGCGGCAGTAATTTCTCATCGCGGAGAATATCGGTCACGCGCGTGTTGATTCCCCACTGAACCTTATCGGGTAGCCCGCGGGCGATCAGCTCTTCGCAGAACTGAATAAATTTTTTGCGGTTGATCGTCGGCTCCTCGTCGGCCAGGATGAAAAACCCGACGCCATATTTATCGACCAAGGTCTCGATCTCATCGACCACCTTCTTGGGGTCGCGGATGCGGTAGTCGCGCCAAAACTTCCACTGCGAACAGAACGAACAGGTGAACGGACATCCGCGCGCCATATTGGGGATCGCCACGCGACGGTTCAGCGGAATGTAGGTGTATTTCTCCCATTCCAAAATACCCCAGTCCGGGTTGATCGCGTCGAGATTTTTGACCGTGGCGGCGGCCTGCGTCGCGATGGCCCGGCCTTCGCGTCCGCCCGCATCCGCGTAGGCAATACCTTTGATCTTGTCCCGATCGGCAGGCCAGCGGCCCTCGTCGATCGCTCGCACCAGGTCGATCAACACCTCCTCGCCCTCGCCGCGCACGATCACATCGATCCACGGCGCCTCGTGCAGCACCTGCTGGTACATGAAGGTCGCGTGAATGCCACCCAGGATCGTCACCGCGGCCGGGTGCAGTTCCTTGGCGATTTGCAGCACCCGCTCGGCGCGATAGATCGACGGCGTAATCGCGGTGGCGCCGATCACGTCCGGTTTTTCCTCCGCCAGGATGGCGCGCAGCTCATCGTCCGAGAGGTGATTGGTCATCGCATCGATGAACCGGATATCCGTGAAGCCGGCGGTCTTGAGCGCGCCGGCCAGATAGGCGGCCCAGGCCGGCGGCCAGTTGCCGGCGATCTCGGCACCCCCGGAATGGTAATTCGGATGGATGAGAAGGATGCGCACCGCTATGCCTCCGAAGTCTTATGTCACGTCACATTGACATCGAATAGCGTCAAAAGAAATTGACATAGATCAATCCACGCGTGACCGGCCGCGTGCCGGGGGGCGCCGCGAAGACTCCCCCGGGGGCACGCGCCACCGCTGGCGCGACCAGCGTCGGCCCAGGCCCGCCCCGCGGGTGACCGCGCGGGCGCAGCCCATTTTTGCCTTGCCAGAACGGATCGATGACGCGCTACTATGCGCCGCCGGAAAAACATCCGTGGGAGGAGAAAAGATGAACAAGCTTGGGACTGTTGCTGTCGCCGCAATGATGCTCTGGGGTGGCGTGGCCTATGGACAAGCCCCCGGAGGCAGAGCCCCGGCGCCACCTGCGCCCACCGGCAAGGCCGGCTATTTCGCCAATTCGGATATTCAAAACATCTGGAAGGATTTGGAGAACCGGCAGGTTTTGAATCGGCGCGTGCTCGAAGGCGGAAGCCACAGCATCAATGTCCGCATCGTCACGCCGAAGGACGCACCGCTCGTCCATGCTAATTCGCTCGACATCTGGCTGGTCACGGCCGGCAGCGCCACGGCGGTCACCGGCGGCCAGCTTGTGGATGGGAAGAAGCGGCCCAATTCCGACGATCAGGCCGGCGCTGCGATCAAGGACGGGGTCGAGCAGCCGTTGAAACCCGGCGATGTGCTTTACGTGCCGCCCGGCGTGCCGCACGGTTTCAAGGATATTCAAGGGTTCCACGCCTTTCTCATCCGCATGGATGCGAAGTGAAAAACGGCGGGGCATCGTAGGGGGCAAGGCTAAGCTCTTCGCGCTTGCCCGCCTTCGGCGCCGTTGGTGGGCACGGCGCGAGGCCTGGAACTCCTTTCACGGCCGTGCCGGGCGCCTTTACCCACCCTACGATCCTATGTTTCGTTCCGTAGCGGTGACGCGTCAATTGCGCAATTGTTGCCCGGCATCCCCTTACCTGTCAGCCGCCTCGGTAACGGCCGGGATCCGTGGATAATCGGTTAAATGAGTTCGCCCGCGCCAAAGCTTTTGCAACGCCATGCCAACCAGCATGGCAATGACGAAGAGGAAGACGGGCGCGGACCCGGTGCCGAGATTGACGATCGCGGGTCCGGGGCACAATCCCACCAGACCCCATCCGATGCCAAACAGTATAGCACCGGCGACCAAAGGCGCATCGATGGCTGCAGGCGCCGGCCACCGGCTCCGTGATTCCAGCATGGGGTGGCCCCGGCGCTTCGCCACCGCAAATCCGATCGCGGTAACGCCGAGCGCGCCGGCCATGACGAAGGCCAAGGTCGGGTCCCAAGTCCCGAACACATCGAGAAACCCCAGCACTTTCTGCGGATCGGTCATGCCGGATATCAGCAGTCCGATGCCGAAGATGAGACCGCAGGCGAAGCTTGCAATCGCCACCATGACATTACCCTCCCACGCCGTGTCGCATGACGGCGACGACGATCACGGCGGTGACCATGAAGATGATCGTCGCCGTGATGGACCGTGGCGATAACCGTGCGATACCACATACGCCATGGCCCGAGGTGCAGCCGCTGCCCAGTGTCGTCCCGAACCCGACCAATAGGCCGGCAACCGCAATCACGATCCAATGCCCCGGCAGCTGCGGAGCCGGTACGTGAAACCCGATGGCGTTGGCAATCAACGGCGGGGCGATGAGACCGGCTATGAAGGTAATTCGCCAAATCTTGTCGCCGGCGCCGCCATCGAGGCATCCGGCCAGGATGCCGCTAATTCCGGCGATGCGTCCGAGCAGCAGCATCATAAGCGCCGCCGCCAGCCCAATCAGTGCGCCGCCGAGCAAGGCGGAACCCGGATCAAAGTTGGTCATTCACCACTCTCCAAAGGGCTGCAGTTCAATGCCGCCGGGCGGTTCTTGAACGCCGGTCCAATGCCGCCGTTCACACGAACGTCCCGTTCAGACCTGCGGCCTTGCAAACATTTCCACGGCCAAGCCTTGCCCGTGCGGCTTCGCGCAAGGCTTCTCTAACCGCTTCCGTGTGCCGCCGAAAGTTCTTGCATGCACGCGCTGCCCTCACGCCGGCAGCCCGGAGGGTGTGGTCGGGGCATTGCGCAGGTCGCCGCCGGCGAGCGCTGCATCCTGACTGAACACCACGCGCGGCAGGTCCGTGGCGATCTCGCGATCGTCGCGGCGCGGGGCGATAGCGGCATGGCTGCCGAGATATTGCCGCAGCGCCTGGTGGACGGTCAGCGGCAGGATACGCACGTCGTGGGTGCCGGGATGGCGGCAGACGATGTGGAGCGGCTCGCCGTCGCGCTCGCAGCCGGCGATGGTGTAGCGCTTCTGATCCTCGACATCGCGACCGCTGACCTTCAGGGAAACCAGCCGGTGGCCCGGCTCGGCTGACGCCTTGAACACCATGGTCATCCCGGAGGCGCGAACGCCCCAGCCGCCGTTGAGGGTCCACGGATTCTTGGAAAACACCAGCTCCAGTTCTTTCTCCACGTAGGCTCGCAATTCCGCGCCGGTGACCCACCCGGCCTTCATGCGGGCGTCCATCGGCAGCAGGTTCCACAAATCGGCTTCGGTGAGACCCGCGGGCGGGATCGGCACGCCGAACCGGAATCCGTTGGTAAAGCCGATATCCGCCCCTGCTGTTTCCCGCACCGCGTCGGCGATAAAGTCGTCGGCGGTGGTCTCCAGCACGTCATAGCGCATCAGCAAGGTCTCGCTTCTCCCCACCGGCTCGGCCATGCGGGCGCGGTAGGGGCTGAGCGATTTGTCCACCAGCGCTTTCATCTGCGGATCTTCGCCGTAGCGGCTCGCCAGGATCGGGATCAGGCGGAATGCGTGGCGGGGTGGCGCGCCGGGCGTGAGGGTCAGGTCGATGCGCCCGAGGAACGAACCGAAGCATCCCGGTTCGATCACCACGACGTTGCCCTCGAGAATTTCCTGCGCCGTCCGCTCATGGGAATGAGCCGACAGCATCACATCGAGTTCCGGAATTTCTCGCGCCATCTGGCGCGAGATCGTGAGGCCCGTATGGCTGATCGCCACCACCAGGTCCGGCCGCTCGCGCATGCGCAGGTCCTTCACGAAATCGCGCAACCCCGCGATGCGCGCGGTGTCCATGCCGCGGAAGTGCGTCGGGGGTTGCCGCCGGCTGGCGCCGATATCCGTGATGCCGACGAACGCAACCTTGACGCCCCGGCGCTCAAGAATGATCGCCGGGGAGAATATCCGCTCGCCCGTGGCCTCGTCGTGGAGGTTGTAGCAGATCACCGGACAGGCAAGACGCCCCATGGTCTGCTTGAACCGCTCAGGGCCGTAGGACGCCTCCCAATTGCCGGGCACGAAGGCATCGAGGCCGAAGGCGTTGAGCGGGTCGAGAATGACCTCGCCTTCCGACCACGCCGCCGGACCGGTGCCCTGGAATTCGTCGCCGCCATCGAGCAAGAAACACGGGCCGTCGCAGCCGGCGCGCTCTTGCGCGATCGCAGTCTTGAGGCGCGCGAAACCGCCCAACATCTGGATTTCAGGGCTCGCGCCCGGCACATATTCCGGATGGGTTTCCAGATGCGCATGGGTATCGGTGAAATAGAGCAGCGTGAGGCGCCGGACATCCCGGTCCGGCGCAGCCGGCTGGCTCGCGGCCGCGCGCGGGACGATGGCGCCCAGCGCCACGGCCCATTGGCCGAAACGACGCAGCGGCAGCACCCCCGCCGCCGCCATGAAGAATCTGCGGGTCGCGAGCATTTTCATGGGTTCTCCATTCCTTCCGGTAACGGCCCCCCTTATAGGAGATTTGCGGCGCGACCAGGAGGGTAGACAAGGCCCAATCGCGCATCGCCGATCGCAGCCGATCGTCCGGAACACCCGCATGGGTGGCGATCATGGTCCCAAGGCCACGCTTTCAGCCGGCCAGCCGAACTTCGCCTCTGAAACCTGCGGCTGCTTGAGAGTACCTTGGGTCGGATTTTATCACGTTTATGAGTTCATCCCATATCCCGCCGACCCGCGCTTGGCCATTCCCTTCGTCTTTAGTCTAGACCGGATTCCGGTCACGTCCGAACACCTGGGAGTCATGGCCGGGCGAAGTCCCGGCCATCCACGTCTTTATCCTAGAACGGCGCAAGAAAGACGTGGATGCCCGCGACAAGCGCGGGCATGACGCCGAGAGTGTGATTCGACCTGATCGAAATCCGGTCTAGCTCTGGCGTGGGCACGCATGACAGCTGGAATTTGTCATCGTAGGTGCACTTCACCACCGTGCCGTCATAACCATCTCGGCGCAAGGGTTCAGGGCGGCGAATGATGCGGCGACGATGGAGCATCCATTGTGGTGTTTAGCGGCTCATCATACTCGCCGGATTGCTCCGGCGGAAAAGCATCCTGACGCAAACCATCGGCCGAACAATCAACCTCGTTCGACCACGTCAAGCCGATGCCGCCGCGCTGAATACGCATCTCGTTCACGAAGTAGTCCGGGTCTCTCAGTGCCGTGAAAACACCGCCCCTGCCGAGGAACGGTGCAAACCTCACCGTTGCGCACGTACCGTCAGACCATGTGACCGCGACGGTGTGATCGCGGTGAGCTACTGCGTCGGTAATTTCGTAAAGCATCTAATCCTCGATTTTCTGGAGTGGCTTTCCGACGCGGGCGAGGTCCCAATTCAAAGATATCGTGGCCCGGTGCTTTTGTCCCCAGGCTGCCACATCGCGAATGTCGCGACGGCGTGTGGTACATGTTCGTGCCAGAGTGGTGGCAAGTGTAGGGCCCGATCTTTTTACAGCGCAATTCGCAAGAAAAGTGTCCACCGTCGTTGACCGCCGGGTATAGGCGGCGCAATAAAATCGTTGCGCCCTGCGCCCCTCACTGCCGCGAACGACCCATCGACATCGCCTTTTTCGGTCACCCATGGCATCTCCGCTCATTACGGTAGCCGAGACCCCCGTGTTCGCGCGTCAGGCCGAACGGGTTTGGAGCGGAGCGCAACGTGAAGAATCCATCGATTACATTTCGGGCGATCCAGAAGCCGGCGACTTGATCCCCGACACCGGCGGTGTTCGAAAGGTGCGTTGGAGCACCCAAGGTTCCGGCAAACGCGGGGGCGCACGGGTGATTTATTTTTACCACAACTCCAGCCAGCCCCTATACTTGTTGATGGTATACACAAAGGCAAGGAAGGAAGATTTATCGGCTGATGAAGAACGCACCTTGCGGGACCTGGTCTCCGCTTTAAAGAGGACAGCGCGGGCGAGAGCGCACTGAGGGCGCCACCAGCGGAACGAGATCTTAAACCATGGGCAAGTTCGCTGACGAACTGATCGAGAGCATGAAGCAGGCGGTGGCGCACGCGGCCGGGCAACAGGTTCCGGGCATGCGCATCACCACCATCGAGATTCCCGACGTGCGGGCCATCCGCAAGGGGTTGCGCATGTCGCAACACCGCTTCGCCGCAGCTTACCGGATTCCACTCGCGACACTGAAAAACTGGGAGCATGGCAGGCGCCATCCCGACGCGCCCGCCGCGGCCTACCTGCGGGCCATCCAACGCCGCCCCAAGGAGATCATGGAAGCATTGTCGGGCTGATGCGATGCTGTCGGTGCTTCAGCCCGGACTTCTCAAACCCGCACCCGTCGTTAGGGATGCCGGGATGACCGGCGCCCCTTCTTCATGCGTAAGGCACAATTACTGCCCAACCGCAGGTAGCCCGCCCTTGTAGAGGAAGCGCTGCACGCGCTGGCCCTGCACCTCGGCGGTGTAGATGTTGCCCTTTGAGTCGATGGCGATGTTGTGAAGATTTTCGAACTCGCCCGGACCGCGCCCGACGCGCCCGAAACTGCCGACAACCTGGCCGTCGCTGCGGCGGATCACGTGGATCTGGCCATTGGGATCGTCCGAGGTGAACCAATAGGTCTGCCCCTTATCCGGCCAGAACACGGTCGAGCCGGTCACGCCCGGCGCCGTCGTGTCGCGCAAGACCGGGATTTCGCGCACGAAGGTGCCGTCCTTCTGGAACACCTGGATGCGGTTGTTGCCCCGGTCGGAAACCACCACCTGCCCGTCATTTGTAATCCTGATGCCGTGCACCGGATTGTTGAACTGCGCCGGCAAAACCTTCGGATCATAGGTGATCTTTTCGTCCGTCGGCGGCTTGCCGTAGGCACCCCAGGTACGCTTGAACGCGCCGGTGTCGGCGTCGAACACCACGACGCGGTGGTTGAAGTAACCGTCGGCGACGAAGAGTTCGTTCGTCGCCGGATCGACCACCATGTCGGCGGCGCGGCCGACGCGCGCTTGATCGAGGCTGTTGGTCTGCTTGGCGGACTTGCCGATCGACATCAGGAATTTGCCGTCATTGGTGAATTTTACCACCATGCCGTCGTTCTCGCCGTTGCCGCCGAGCCAGACATTGCCCTTATAGTCGATGAACATGCCGTGCTCGTTTTGCGGCCAGTCGAAGCCTTGCGCGGTTTTCGGTCCGCCCCACGCCTTGACCACATCGCCCGCCTGGTTGAATTCGACGACCGAGGGTGCGGTATAGCAGCAGATCGATTTGTCGCCGCGTTCGGCGCGCTTGTCGCGGTCATTCACCGTGCGCGGGCGCTGGCTGATCCAGACATTGTCGTCCTTGTCCACAAAGATGCCGCCGATCTGGCCAAAAATCCAATTGTTCGGCAGCGGTTTCGGCCAGCTCGCATCGATCTCGAATTTCGGCGCCTCCTGCGCCACCGCGGCCGTGCCCATGAGGGCGACCGCGACGGCGCCTATGAAGTGCAAGGGGCCGTCCAAGTTTTGTTCGAGCACGTTTCATGAATTCCTCCTCCGTGCGGAGCCGCGTTCGTTGCTCCGGGTGCCGCGTTGACGCATACAGGCCAGCGAAAATCTTGACTCCTAGTCCCTGGACACCCTTCGAAGGATGCCCAGAATTGATGGCCGCAATGAAATGAGGCCCGCTCTTGCGCTCAGCTGAACTCAGTTCTTCGCCCGGTTGAAGAAGCGCAGGTCGGGCGGCGCCTGGTTTTTGTGTGCCGGCATCAGCAGGCCTTCGGCGCTGAGAAAATAATTCTCCGTGCCGATTTTGACATGGGAGTTGCCTTCCGCACAGATGAATTCGTCCCAGGCCGGCCGCGGATTGGGGTTGCGCTCCAGGTTGCGCGTGACGGTCCAGGGCCGCGTCAAGGCATGGTCGAACACCGTGATGGTGTCGTGCAGCAGGTTCGGGTTGGTCTTGTCGAGATAGATGCGCTCCTTGAACACCGACTCGTTGTCGTGGTGCAGCGGCAAGCCGGAGGCATCATAGTGGCGCGGGCCCTTGAACGGGCCGCGGGTCTCGACTTCCAGGGTATCGTAGCGGCCGTCGCCGTCCTCGTCGAGCCATTTGCCGATCGAGTAGCCGACGAGCGTCGGCTCAAGATCGGTCGGCCAGTCGCGGCCGTCGGTGAAGATGCGCCGCGTGTGCTCCACCCAGTCGACCAGGACGTAGGTCGTCTCCGGCGTGATGATGAACTCGGTCGGCTGGAACCCGTAGGTGATCAGCGGCATGCCGAAACCGAGGCAGTTGGCGCCGCGCCAGTCGAAGAAACCGCCGGCCGCCTGGGATTTCAAATTGGCCTCCAGGATCGCCTGATATTCCGGCGTCAGCGGCGCCTGCTGGCCCTTGCCCCAGGGCTTGTTGGGATCGAACGAGGGCTGGCCGGCGACGCCCGGAACCCGCTGGCGCAGCCACTGGCCTTTCCAGTTCGGATATTTGTTCTCCTGCGCCATCGCGGCGGTGCCGAGCACCACCACCATCGCTGCCGCGAGCGGCAGCGCCTTGCGTGCAAAGGTCGTCATCGTCGCGTAGATCGCGCTTCGGTTCGTCATGGTGGTCCTCCCGTCTGCTCGCCCGCGTGTCGCTGATGCACGGCATTGTTGCGCACCTCGATCCGGCTTATCGGGCCTTCGTTTGTCAATCCCTTTCTTCGCTGACGGGTATCCGGGATTGGAGCCGATGCGATTGCCGGCGGGCCCCGGCGCGTTCTTACTTCCCCGCCGGCTGGGCCGGCTTTTCCTCGGAGGGTGCGGCGCGCAGGCACACCACCGCCTGCGGCTGGCAGGCAATCCCGATATTCGAGCATAGGACCTGCCCCGCGTCGCGCTGGCAGGTGACACAGCGGTCGGTCCACTGGGCGCATCCCGGCATGCTCGCCTGGACGGCCGGATCGTTCGGCGGCGCGGGCGTTGCGGGTGCGTCCGGCACAGTGTCGGCCGAGAGCAGTCCCGGAAGCGGAGAGCAGCCGTCGCAGGCCGGCAGGGCCGGCATCGCGGCCGTCGCGCTCGTGATGGCCGGTTCGACCCGCGTGGCTGTATCCGTCCCGATGGTGGCGCCCCGCATCATAATCGCGGCAGCCGCGATGGTAGCTACGACGGTGACCATGATCGCGATGCCGGCGGACCGGCCGACACCGGGGCCGCGAGGCCCGCCTGCACGATCGTCACCGGGACCGCCGTCGCCGATGCGATCCGCGTTACGGCCCCAGAGGCGGCGCAACCAGGGTGGCAGGCGCAAGGGACCCCAGGTCGGTGGCACCGTCATGTCTCTGCTCCCAATGCAATCACGCCCTGCCGGGCGAGGTTTTCGATCTCGTCCTCCGGCAGACCCAAAAACTCGCGCAAGATGCCGGCGGTGTCGGCGCCGAGCCGGTGCGGATAGGCATGGTCCGGCGACACGCCGGCGAATTTCAGCGGATTGCCGGCCACCTTGATGGCGCCCCCTTGGCCGTCGGTCAATTCCACCACCATATCACGATGCAACACCTGCGGATCGGTCAGCGCGCGGTCGAGCGTATTGATCGGCCCGGCCGGCACTTGCGCCGCGGCGAGCCGCGCCAACAGATCATCCGAGCGGACGGACGCCGCGGCGGCCTCCAGCAGCGGCGAAAGCTCCGTGCGGTGGCGCAGCCGGTCCTCGTTGAGGCGAAAGCGCGGGTCAGCCGGCAGGTCGGCGAGGCCGAGCGCGCCGCACAGGTCGCTCCACATTTTCTCCGTATTGGCCGCCACCACGATCTCGATGCCGTCGGCGCAGCGGAACGCGCGGTAGGTCGGGAACGACACGTGCTCGCGGCCCTGCGGCCCCGGCACCTCGCCCGCGATCAGATGATAGGCCGCCTGATAGACCAGCATGGCGATCTGGCAGTCCAGCATCGACACGTCGATATAGGCGCCGAGCCCCGTGTGCCGCGCCCGCTCCACCGCGGCGAGCGCGCCGATCACCGCATACATGCCGGCCGAGAGGTCGCCGAGCGGAATGCCGGCGCGCACCGGCTTGCCGCCGAGTTCCCCCGTCATGCTCATGCCGCCCGACATCGCCTGCACGATGATGTCGTAGGCCGGGCGGTCGCGGTAGGGGCCGGTCTGGCCGAAGCCGGAAATGGCGCAGACGATGATCTTTGGGTTGACCGCCTTCAGCGCCTCGTAGCCGAGGCCGAGGCGCGCCGCGACGCCGGGGCGGAAATTCTCCAGCACGATATCGGCACGCCGCACCAGGTCCAGCATGATGGCGCGCCCGCGTTCGCTCTTGAGATCGATCGCGAGGCTTTCCTTGTTGCGGTTGACGGCAAGGTAATAGGCGCTCTCGCCCTTGACGAAATGCGGCGCGATGGCGCGCGTCATCTCCCCGCCCGGCGGCTCGATCTTGATGACGCGGGCGCCGAGATCGCCGAAAATTTGCGCCGCATAAGGCCCGGCGAGAAACTGCGTCAGGTCGAGCACGAGCAGCCGCGACAGCGGGCCGTCGGTACGGTTTTTTGTCACCTGGGGCGTCCCTTGCTGCGTCGGCTTCGGCGTTTCCTGCCTCGTCATGTGGTCAGCACATGTACCGAGCAGGCGCCGTGGTCGAGGCCAGAAATGCCGCCGCCGGTGCAGTGGGTGAGCGCCACCTTGGCGCCGGGCACCTGGCGGTCGCCGGCCTGCCCGCGCAACTGCCACACCGCCTCGACGATCTGCGCCACCCCGGTGGCGCCGACCGGATGGCCGCGGCAGGCGAGCCCGCCGCTCGGGTTCACGGGCTGGCGGCCGCCGGGGCCGGAATCCCCGCGCTCGATCATCGCGGCGCCCTCGCCTTTGCCGCACAGGCCGAGCGCCTCGTAATACATGAGTTCGGCGCTGGCGAAGGCGTCGTGCACCTCGGCGAGGCTCACATCCCGCGGGCCGATGCCGGCGGCCTCATAGGCAAGGCCCACGGTGCGCTCCGTCAGTTCGCTCGAGGCCATGTCGCGGAAGCCGGTCTTGTAGAAGCCCGATTGCAGCACCGAGGCTTCGATCCGCACCGGCTTGGCCACAAGTTCCCGGCGCGCCGTTCGCTCATCACGATCGCGGCGGCGGCGCCGTCGCCGGTCGGGCAGCACATGTAGAGCGTGAGCGGGTCCGCCACCATGCGGGAGCGCATCACGTCGTCAACGGTGATGCGGTTCTGGAACTGGGCGTTGGGATTGCGGGCGCCGTATTCGTGCGCCTTGACGGCGATCATGGCGAGATGGCGGGCGGTGGCGCCGGTCTCGTGCATGTAGCGCCGCGCCCGCATCGCATAGACGGCCGGCATGACGTTGCCGAGGTTGACCTCCACATCGGTCGGCTCCAGCGGCAGCGTGCCGCCGCCGAGTCGCGTGAGCTTCTCCACGCCGATCACCGCGATCACCTCGGCGCGCCCGGCCTTAATGGCCCAAGCGGCTTCGCGCAATGCCGCCGCCCCGCTCGAACAGGCATTTTCCACATTGGTGATCGGGATGCCGGTCATGCCGAGATCGCGCAAGATGCGCTGGCCGATCAGCGGGCCGCCATAGCTCGAACCGCAAAACGCTTCGTCGATGTCTTCGCGCGCGACGCCGGCATCCTTCATGGCGCGGGTCAGCGCTTCGCGGCCAATGTCCTCGATAGAGCGTTCCGCTTGCTTGCCGAATTTTGTCATGCCGACGCCGGCGATGAGGGCCAGGGTCATGCCGGATCCTTTGCGTGTTCGACCGGGCGAAATTTGTAGCTGATCACGGTGCATCCGGCTTCATCCGTCCGCACCGGGGCGAGCGTGACGGCGACCTCCTGGCCGATGGCGAGGCCGGAAGCCTTGCCCTCGATCTGCCCGAACAGGCGTACGCCCTCGGGCAAATCCACATAACCCACCGTATAAGGGGTGGCAAAACCCTTGGGCGCGATATGGATTTCGGAAAAACTGTAGAGCGTGCCGGTCGGAGACAGGGGCACGGTATCCTGCCCCTCGGCGCCGCACGACGGGCATGACGGATGCGGCGGAAACGCGGACTGGCCGCAGTGGGCGCATCGCGAGCCATGGAGCCGCACGGCGCCGGCCTCGACGCTCCAGGGCTGCGAGGCGGGAAAATAGGCGGTGGCTTCGTCCAAAGTGCCGGCCCCTCAAGCGATCACAGCGTCAGCTGGCCGTCGATAGGAGCGGCGTCACGCAGCGTCAAGTTTCTCGACGGGGGCGGCGGGAAACGCGATCGTTACATCATCGTGGCGGGGGGCGGCCGGACATGGTCGAGCGGAACATCCGCCACCCCGCATCAGGCCAAAGGGCGCGCTGCGTGCCGGCAACTGGACGCAACGGAATAGCCGCCACAAAACCCGGCTGTCACTCCCTGCAAGGCTCTCGATAGGACGGGACCGGTCCCAAGCACCGCGAAGCCGGAACCCGGGCGGCATCAGGCCGCATGCCGTTCCGCTCCGGGGCCGAAATGATCCACATAGCGTGCATTGATGGCTGAAACCGGCAGGATGATCAGAACGTCAGTGGTGCCGAATTGGCGATCGACGACCGCGCCGTCGCCCACGAAAGCGCCCAGCCGCAAGTAGCCCTTGATCAGCGGCGGCAACAGCGCCAGCGCCGCCTTCGGCGACACCGCGGCCTTCGGCATGCGGTTGAGCTCGATATAGCGCCGCGCCAGCGCCGCCGTGCGCCACGGCTCCGGCGCGCGGGCGTAATGATGCAGGAACGACAGCGGCAAGGCGAGCCGATCCGGATCGGTGCCTTCCAGGCTCGCGCATCCGATCATCACATCAATGCGGTGTTCCAGCACGTAGGTCCAGATGCCGTGCCACAGCAGTTCGACGGTGCGCTTATTGCGGTAGGGTGGCAGGACGCAGGAACGGCCAAGCTCAAGAAACCGCAATCCCGGATGGCGGTCCACCAGGGATTCGATATCGAATTCGCCGGCGCTGTAAAAGCCGCCCTGCCGTTCGGCCACATCCTGGCGCAATAGCCGATACGTACCGATGATCGCGGGTGCACGTCGCGGCACCGGGGCCGCATGGTCGATCACCAGCAGGTGGTCGCATACGGCATCGAACAGATCGATATCGCGCCGGGCGAAATACGCGGCCGTAGCGGCGACCGCCGACATCTCCCGATAAAACACGTCATAGCGCAACTTCTGGGCGCGCCGGATTTCCGCCGCCGTGCGGGCGAGCCGCACCTCGAGCGCGCCCAGCCGGCCAAGCGTCCTGGGCTGCTTGCGGTGCAGCGCAGTGACCCGAAATCCGCTATACGCCTTAAATACCGGCAGCAACCGGCCAGCAAGGCGCAGCGGCGCCATGAAGCGGCCGAGCGGCTGGCTGGACGCTTTGGCTCTAATCAGCATGGCGATGATTGCCCCTGGTCAAGCGCCGCCCTCCAAACGGCATGGCGCCAACATTAAATATTGATAATATAAAGGTTGCACAGAATTGTGACAGTCAAATCGACAACAAGAGGCTTGTCACGCTGCGGTATTATAAGATGGCGGATCACGCAGCGCGCCGCAATTCGTCGGTGCGCGCCCGGTACGCCAAAGCCTCTGCGAAATGCACGCGTCGCACCGCCTCCGCCCGTCGAGGTCCGCGAGCGTGCGGGCAATCCGCAGCACTCGGTGGTATCCGCGCGCCGACAGCCGCATGGCTTCGGAGGCGTCGCGCAACAGCGCCAGTCCGCCCGCATCGGGCTTGGCGACGGTCTCGAGCACCGATCCGCTGGCCTCCGCATTGGTGCGGACGCTGAGCCCCAGTGCCGCGTACCGTTCGGTTTGGATTGTGCGGGCGCGCGCGACCCGCACCCGTGCCTGGGCGCTGCCTTCGGCCGGCGGCGGCAGGATCAGGTCCGCGGCGGTGACGGCCGGCACCTCGATATGCAGGTCGATGCGGTCGATCAGCGGGCCCGACAATCGTCCCTGGTAATCGGCAGCGCAGCGCGTGTTCATGCCGCGCTTGCAGATATAGCCGGGATCGGTGGCGTGGCCACAGCGGCATGGATTCATCGCGGCCACTAGCATGAACCGCGCCGGGTAGGTGGCGCGGTGGTTGGCCCGCGAAATCGAGACCTCGCCGGTCTCCAGCGGCTGGCGCAGCGAATCGAGCACGCGGTCGTCGAATTCCGGGAACTCGTCGAGAAACAGGACCCCATTATGGGCGAGCGAGATCTCTCCGGGTTTGGCCTTGATGCCGCCGCCGACCAGCGCCGGCATGCTGGCGGAATGATGCGGCGCCCGGAACGGCCGCCGGTTGGTCAAAGCGCCGCCGACGATCTGGCCCGCCACCGACGCGATCATCGACACTTCAAGGAGTTCGGCCGGCGACAGCGGCGGCAGGATCGACGGCAATCGCGCCGCCAGCATCGACTTGCCGGCGCCCGGGGGCCCGACCATCAGCAGATTGTGGCCGCCTGCGGCGGCGATTTCCAGCGCCCGCTTGGCGCTCTCCTGGCCTTTGATCTCGGCGAGATCGAGGGTGTCATCATCAGCCTCATGCACCTTCGGCTGCGGCCGCGACAACACCTGGGTGCCCTTGAAATGATTGGCGAGCTGGATCAGCGAGCCGGCCGCAATGATCTCCATCTCGGGACTGGCCCAGGCGGCCTCCGGCCCGCAGGCGGCCGGACAAATCAGGCCTTCGCCACGGGCATTGGCGCCGATCGCGGCCGGCAGCACGCCGGCGACCTGGGCAATCGAGCCGTCCAGCCCAAGTTCGCCCAGAACAGTATAGCCTCCGAGCGCATCGTGCGGGATGGCGCCGATCGCCGCCATCAGGCCGAGCGCAATCGGCAAATCGTAATGGCTGCCCTCCTTGGGCAGATCGGCCGGCGCCAAGTTGACGGTAATCCGACGCGCCGGCAGCGCCAGGCCCGACGCAATCATAGCGGACCGCACCCGCTCGCGGGCTTCCGACACCGCCTTGTCGGGCAGGCCGACCACATTGAACGCCGGCATGCCGGGCGCAACCTGCACCTGGACATCGACCGCACGGGCCTCGATGCCCTCGAATGCAACCGTCGATACGCGCTGAACCATGGGCTCCCCCATTTCGCCGGCACTTTAGCGCAAAAGCACGCCGCCCGCAAGAACATTAAAAGAACGATTGAAGAACAAACCAAATCGCGGTAAACATCCTGACATCGGGTTGACAGCCGCGGGTTCGACCCGCGCCGCGCAGGAGAAGTGCGCCATGATCGACATCGCAAGCGTCATCGACGATCTCAATAAAGCCCGCCGAGCCCGGATCGACGCGGAACTGGCATGCTGCGACATTGAGGAATTGGCCGAGACCATCCGCTGCTCCCACCTGGCTTTCCGGCGGCTGATCGCCGAGCGGCGCGAATTCGCGCTGCATTAAAGGGGTAGCGATGAATAAGGCTATGCGCCGTGCCCACGCTGACAGCCGCGCACGCATGATCCGCGCATGTCGAATCAGCGACGGCCAGGGATGGGATGGCTGAGAATGAAGCGCATGACCAGGTAGGCGACGGTAAAGCGGCCGTTGCGAATGCTGCGACCTGATGCTCGGGGCTTTCATCATTGGACCAGCCAAGCAACGGCCATGACCGTTAAAAGCAAGCCTGCTCGATGCGGAAGCCCAACTTCGGAAAAGTTGGGCTCCCGGCAACCGATCGAGCTTCTACTCCCCGGCGGCCGCCTCGCGCTGGGACTCGGCTTCGGCCTTCTGCTTGGCCTCGAGGTCTTCGCCGGTCTGCTGGTCGACCATACGCATCGACAGCCGCACCTTGCCGCGCTCGTCGAAGCCAAGCAGCTTGACCTTGACCTTCTCGCCTTCCTTGACGACGTCGGAGGTTTTTTGCACCCGTTTTGACGACAGCTGGCTGATGTGGACGAGGCCGTCGCGCGAACCGAAGAAGTTTACGAAGGCGCCGAAGTCCATCACCTTGACGACGGTGCCATCGTAAATCTGGCCGATCTCCGGATCGGAGGCGATCGACTTGATCCAGTTGAGTGCCGCCTTGATGGAATCGCCCGAGGAAGAGGCGATCTTGACGGTACCGTCGTCCGAGATATCGACCTTGGCGCCGGTCTTTTCCACGATCTCGCGGATCACCTTGCCGCCGGTGCCGATCACTTCGCGGATTTTGTCGGTCGGGATCTTCAGCACCTCGATGCGCGGTGCGTGTTCGCCGAGTTGGGCGCGCGCCTTGCCCAGCGCTTTGCTCATCTCGTCCAGAATATGCAGCCGCCCCTCGCAGGCTTGGCCCAAGGCGACCCGCATGATCTCCTCGGTGATGCCGGCGATCTTGATGTCCATTTGCAGCGAGGTGACGCCGCGCGACGTGCCGGCGACCTTGAAATCCATGTCGCCGAGATGGTCTTCATCACCAAGGATGTCGGACAGCACGGCGTAGCGCTGGTCCTCCAGGATGAGGCCCATGGCGATGCCGGCGGTAGGCGCACGCAGCGGCACGCCGGCGTCCATCAGGGCGAGCGAGGCGCCGCAGACGGTTGCCATGGAGGACGAGCCGTTCGACTCGGTGATCTCCGAGACCACCCGCACCGTGTAGGGGAATTCGTGGTGCGGCGGCATCATCGGGTGCACGGCGCGCCAGGCGAGCTTGCCGTGGCCGATTTCGCGCCGGCCCGGCGATCCCAGCCGGCCGGTCTCGCCGACCGAGAATGGCGGGAAATTGTAGTGCAGCATGAAGCTTTCTTTATAGGTGCCGGTCAGCGTATCGACCAGTTGCTCGTCCTCGCCGGTGCCGAGCGTCGCCACCACGAAAGCCTGGGTCTCGCCGCGGGTGAACAGCGCCGAGCCGTGGGCGCGGGGCAGCACGCCGACCTCGGCGACGATCGGGCGGACCGTCTTGACGTCGCGGCCGTCGATGCGCTTGCCGGTGTCGAGAATATTCCAGCGGACGATCTTGGCTTCGAGGTCCTTGAAGACTCCCGCCACCCGCTCCTTGCTGTAGGGCGGCTCCGCCCCTTCGGGGAAGAAATGCGCCATGACCCTGGCTTTGGCGGCGTCAACAGCATCGTGGCGCAGCATCTTGTCCGGGATCCCATAGGCGGCGCGCAGATCCTGCTCGACGAGTCCCGAGAATCTCCTTTTCCAGCGCCGCATTATCGGGCAGCACCAGCTCGCGCGGGTCCTTGGCGGCCTTCTCGGCCAGACGGATGATGGCGTCGATCACCGGCTGGAAATGCCGGTGGCCGAACATCACGGCGCCGAGCATGACCTCTTCGGGCAACTCCTTGGCCTCCAACTCGACCATCAGCACGGCATCGCTGGTGCCGGCGACGACGAGGTCTAGGCCGCTCTCCCCCATTTCGTCGATCTGCGGATTGAGCACGTATTCGTTGTTGACGAAGCCGACCCGGGCGGCACCTACCGGACCCATGAACGGCACGCCGGATAGCGTCAGGGCGGCCGATGCCGCCACCATCGCGAGAATATCGGGGTCGTTCTCCTGGTCGTGCGCCATGCAGGTGACGATCACCTGAGTGTCGCAGCGCCAGCCTTCGGCGAACAGCGGACGGACCGGGCGGTCCATCAGGCGCGAAATCAAGGTCTCGCGTTCGGTCGGCCGTCCCTCGCGCTTGAAATAGCCGCCCGGAATCCGGCCGGCGGCGAAATATTTTTCCTGGTAGTTGCAGGTGAGCGGCAGGAAGTCGATGCCCTCTTTGGGCTTCTTCGTCGCCACCACGGTGGCCAGAACCGTGGTCTCCCCGTAGCTCGCGAACACCGCGCCGTCGGCCTGGCGGGCGATCCTGCCGGTTTCGAGGACGAGTCTGCGCCCGCCCCAATCAAGCGCCTCTCGATGGATCGTAAACATAGTGATGGTTTCTCTCATGGTTTGCGGCCACGACACCATGAGCAAGACGGCGAGAGGCTACTTGCCGCGCCGACCGCCGTTCCACGCAAACCGGAACGGCCGGGTCGGACGGCATCGCAGCATCCGGCGATCCTGCCATGGCACACAGGCCTCGGGCTGCCGGGCATTCCGGCCCGGCCGATACGGCGGACTTGGGCCGCCTCCATTGCGGTGGACGCACCACGCTTCCACCGTTCTTGCACCGTCCTTGCGCGCAACGCGCGCGCCATATCACGGCAATCCGAATTTTAGACTGCCGGCAACAATACATCAGCGCAAATGATGCGCTCAGCGACGAATGCCGAGTTTCTCGATCAGGGTCTTGTAGCGGCCTTCGTCGACACGTTTGAGGTAGTCGAGCAGCTGGCGACGCTGGGACACGAGCTTCAACAGCCCGCGCCGCGAGTGATTGTCCTTCACATGCGTCTTGAAGTGCTCGGTAAGATTGGTAATGCGCTCCGAGAGGATTGCCACCTGCACCTCCGGCGAGCCGGTGTCGCCGGCACTTTTGGCATGCGTCTTGATAACTTCGGTCTTGCGTTCAGCGGTAATCGACATCGTCAACGACCTTCCTGTCGGCCGGCTCTGCCCTGCAGGCCGGCGAGGTTGAAGACGCGCTTGGGGACGATTTCGCCGCGGTCCAGTTCGGCCAGGGCGATCAGGCTGCCCGACGCTGTCACGTAAAACGTGCCGCGGGCGACGGGAGCGTCCCGTCCACGCATCAAAACGGACTGGCCCCTAAGGAGCCTTGCCGCATCGGCCCTGCTGACGGCCAGCGCCGGGATGTCGTCCAGCGCGGTCGCAACCGGGAACAGTATGTCGGCGAGGTTGCCCTCGCCGGACGCCGCTCTATGGCACAGGGCCTCCAGCCGTTCCAGCGAAATCATGTCCGGCTCGGCAAACGGCCCGACGGCGGTTCGCCGCAGCGCAGAGACGTGGCCGCCGCAGCCGAGCGCCCGGCCGAGGTCGCGGGCGATGGCCCGCACATAGGTCCCCTTGCCGCATTCGGCCACAAAGCACGTATGATCCGGATCGGGGGTATCCACCAGCACAAGCCGCTCGATCGTGACGATCCGCGGCTTGAGCGCCACGTCCTCACCGCTGCGGGCAATATCGTAGGCGCGCTCGCCTTCGATCTTGATGGCGGAAAACCGCGGCGGCACTTGCTCGATGGCACCGATGAACCTCGGCAGCAGCGCCGCGATCGCCTCGGGGGTGGGACGCTCCGCGCTCGACGTCACCACGCGGCCCTCGGCATCGTCGGTGTCACGCTCCTCGCCCCAGCGGACGGTGAACCGGTAGGACTTGCGTCCGTCCATCACGAACGGCACCGTCTTGGTGGCATCGCCGAGTGCGATCGGCAGACATCCGGAGGCCAGCGGATCGAGGGTACCGGCATGACCTACGCGCTTGGCCTCGAACAGGCGTTTGATCACCGATACCGCATGGGTCGACGTCATCCCGATCGGCTTGTCGAGTACCAGCCAGCCGTGGACGTCGCGCTTCTTGCGCTTGAACTGCGTTTTCGCGTCTGCGTTTGCGGGCGGCTCCGTCGTCGGCCGCGCGACAGGCACGCCGTCCGCCGCCATTGGAGCCGCGCCGTTCTCCGGCATGCCGTCAGCGTCCGCCACATCGTAATCCTTGGTCATTGCGGAATTCATTCGCTCTCGCTTGAATCGCCGGCGAGATCGCGCCGGACCTGGGGAGTTCGCAGCAGCCGCTCGATCCGCTCGGCCTCCGCGAATCGATCGTCGAGCCGGAACCGGATGTCGGGGGCGAATTTGAGGTTCACCCGATGGGCGATCTCGCCGCGCAAATAGCGCTTGTTGCGCTCGAGCGCGTCCAGCACGGCGGCAGCGTCCTGGCCCCCGAGCGGCATGATGTACACGGTCGCCAGCCGCAAGTCCGGCGACAGGCGCACCTCCGGCACTGTGATGAGATGGGTCTCGATCACGGGATCGTGCACGTCCCCGCGCGACAGAATCTCGGCGACGGCGTGGCGAATGAGTTCGCCGGCACGCAAAGCGCGCTGGGATGGTCCCTTCATGTTCCAGAAACTTTACTCTTTGGCCTTGGTTTTGGACCTGACGGCGGTGCCGATCAAGTTGGCGCGACTATTGCGCATCCTCCAGTTTGCGGATGCGATGGTGCAGGCGGTCGAACTGATCGAACATGCGCCCTTGCGAATGCTCTAACCGCACCACCATGGCGGTCAACACAGCCATGTCATCGCGTAGGCGGGCGTTGTCGTCGCGCATCCCCTGCAGGCCGGAAAGCACGCGATCGAGCTGGCGGGCGATGAAACTCAGGTCAGTGTCGGTCATCGGTCGTCACCACACGTTTCCGTCGCGAGCCGCGGATGCGGCGACAGGCGCAACTCCGGAAACGTGATAACGGTCACGGGATGGGCGCGTCGGGATGGTCCCTTCATGTTGCAAAAACTTTATTCTTTGGCTTTGGGCTTGGTTTTGGCTCTGGGACGAGCCGGCTTGATACCCGCGATCGTCGCCATGCGCTCGAAAGCGCAAACCGCAGCTTCTTCGCGCGTGCTTCAACCCGCTCTTCCAGTGCCTGGTTGACGAATTCCGACAAGATTCTCAACTGACCCGTTTGTTCATCCAATTGCCTTTGCATCGCGGCGATACGCGCATCAAGCTTGCGGTTTTCATCCTTTAGAGCGCCTACGGAACGCTTAAGTTAAATCGTGCTCAGCACGAAATCGCCGATTTGGCCCCACGACGGAAACTAACGCTCTGGAGGCTTCGGCGTCGGCGGCGCGTGGCCGCTCTCGTCGGGTGGCATGTCAGCTATCCTTTAATCAACCCGCCGAGTATCCGCGCTGTTTCCTGCTGTGTCCTATCGATCCGCCATTCGATGAGCGCCACATTGGCGAGTAGCTCCCGCCTTTCGATCACCATTTCCTGGAATTTATCGGCACTCTGCCTCAATGTCTGCGTTGCCCAATCATACGCCGGCTCACCATAGAGAATGGCGGTGCCGAGATCGGCGGACAAATCCACAATCGCATCATCGCCTTCCAGAGAATTTGCCGCCGAGTTAGTGGTACCAGGTCCGATTGGAAGTTCCACCGATACCCGGGGGGATATCTTCTCCGAGTGGGGAAAAAAAACATCGGCAGATTTGCCAATTCCTCTGTCCTTGAGACCGAGCTTCGCGATCAGGGCTTCGTAGCGGCGTTTGTCGGTACGCTTGAGGTAATCGAGCAACTGCCGGCGTTGGGACCCGAGCCTCAACAGCTCGCGTCGTGAGTAATTGTCTTTCGCATGCGTCTTGAAGTGTTCGTTGAGACTGGCAATGCGCTCCGAAAGGATCGCCACCTGCACCTCCGGCGACCCAGTGTCGGAGACCGACCCAGCGACATTGGTATTAAGCCGCTCCCGAATGAGAATGCTCAGATTTTTCATGCCTCGGGCCCGCGCATTCTCAAAACTTACAGCGACCGCTGCACCGTCTCCACCCGGTAGCACTCGATCACGTCGCCGGCGCGCATGTCCTGATAGTTCTCGAACGACATGCCGCATTCCTGCCCCGCCAGCACTTCCTTGACATCGTCCTTGAAGCGCTTGAGCTGGCCCAGCTTGCCCTCGTGGATCACCACATTGTCGCGGATCAGGCGGACATTGGCGCCGCGCTCGACGGTGCCGTCGGTCACCCGGCATCCGGCGATCTTGCCGACCTTGGTGATGTTGAAGATCTCCAGGATCAGCGCATTGCCCAGCATGGTCTCGCGCCGCTCCGGCGCCAGCAGGCCGGACATCGCCTTCTTTACGTCGTCGACGAGATCGTAGATCACGTTGTAGTAGCGGATCTCGACGCCGTCGCGCTCGGCCATCTCGCGCGCTTCCTTATGGGCGCGCACGTTGAACCCGATCAACGCTGCGCCCGAGGCCTCCGCCAGGGTGACGTCGGACTCGGTAATGCCGCCGGCTCCCGCCAGGATGATCCGCGCCGCGACCTCGGAGGTTCCGAGTTTCTCGAGCGAACCCACGATGGCTTCGACCGAGCCCTGGACGTCGCCCTTGATCACCAGCGGGAATTCCTTGCGCCCCGAGGTCTTGAGCTGGCTCATCATCTGCTCGAGCGAGCCGCGCATGCCGCTGGCGCGCGCCGCTTGCTTCTCGCGCCTTTGTCGCGAGCGATAGTCGGTCACCTCGCGGGCGCGCGCCTCGCTTTCGACAACGGCCAGCCGATCGCCGGCTTCCGGGGTGCCGTTGAAGCCGAGCACTTCCACCGGCATCGATGGGCCGGCTTCGGACACCGCCGCTCCGGCGTCGGACAACAGCGCGCGCACCCGGCCCCATTCGGCGCCGGCCACGACAATGTCGCCGGCATGCAAGGTTCCACGCTGTACCAACACGGTGGCCACCGGCCCACGGCCGCGGTCGAGCTTCGCCTCGATGACGGTGCCTTCCGCCAGCCGGTTCGGATTGGCCTTGAGGTCGAGCACTTCGGATTGCAGCCCGATGGTTTCGAGCAGCTTGTCGAGGTTGAGCTTCTTGGTCGCCGACACCTCGACGTCGAGAATATCGCCGCCGAGCGATTCGACCTGTACTTCGTACTGCAGCAGTTCGGTCCGCACCCGGTCCGGTTTGGCGTCCGGTTTGTCGATCTTGTTGATGGCGACGATGATCGGCACCTTGGCGGCCTTGGCGTGCTGAATGGCCTCGACGGTCTGCGGCATCACGCCGTCATCGGCGGCTACCACCAGGACCACGATGTCGGTCACCTTGGCGCCGCGGGCACGCATCGAGGTGAACGCCGCATGGCCGGGCGTGTCGATGAAGGTGATCTTCGACCCGAGCGGCGAGGTCACCTGATAGGCGCCGATATGCTGGGTGATGCCGCCGGCCTCGCCGCCCGCGACATTGGTAACCCTGATGGCATCCAACAGCGACGTCTTGCCGTGATCAACATGGCCCATGATGGTGACGACCGGCGGCCGTGACACCAGTTCCGCCGGATCGTCGGCGGCATCGAACAGACCTTCTTCCACATCCGATTCGGCGACACGCCGGACCGTGTGTCCGAGCTCCTCGGCGATGAGCTGGGCGGTATCGGCATCGATCGTGTCGGTGATCTTGGCCATCTGGCCCTGCTTCATCAGCATCTTGATCACGTCGACGGCGCGCTCGGACATCCGATTGGCCAGCTCCTGGATCGTAATCGCTTCCGGGATCGTGACCTCGCGGATGAGCTTTTCCTTCGGCTCGTTGGCGGAATGGCCCTTCAGGCGCTGGGTGCGGCGGCGGAACGACGCCACCGAGCGCTCGCGCTCCTCGTCGGCCGTGAGCGCGGTCACGACGGTCAGCCGTCCGCGGCTCTTCTTCTCGGCAGCGCCCCGTGTGGGCTTCGGTGCCGGCACTGGCCGCGCGGCAGCACCCGGCGCGCGGCGCACGGTACGGGGAGCCTCCTCCTCGTCCGCCTCCGGGACGATCTTGCGGACGTTGACCGGTGCACCCGCCGGTGCTGCAGTCCCACCTGGGGTGGTTCGCGTCGGTGCCGGAGCCGGCGCGGCCGTCGATGTTGCCGGCGATGCCGTTGATCCCGGTGCTGACGTCTTCGCCTTGACGTCCTCTTCCCCGAACCGCTTCTTGGCTTCCGTCTCGGCCTTGCGCTTGGCCTCTTCGTCGTGGCGGCGGCGCTCTTCCTCCTCGCGCTTGCGCGCTTCGGCGGCTTCGCGCTCGGCCCGTTCCGCGGCTTCCCGCTCGCGCCGCTGGCGCGCGAGTTCTTCGGCGACGCGCCGTTCCTCCATCTCGGTAATGCGCGATTCGGCGAGCGCTTGGGCGCGGGCGCTACGCTCCTCCTCCGTCAACTGACGCAGCACTACCCCGGACGACGGTCTGCCGCCGCCATGCGGCCCCGTCCCCGGCTTCCCCGACCCGGGCTTCGCACCTTTGGAGCCAGGCGGAGGCCCGCCGCGACGGGGCGGCGGCGGCGCGGTGGGCGCGGGCTCGGCGGCCTTGCCCTCGCCCGGACCGACAGCGCGCCGTTTGACCTTTTCCACCACCACCGCCTTGGTGCGGCCGTGGGCAAAGCTCTGGCGCACAACGCCCTGCTCGACGCTGCGTGGTTTCAGCGACAGCGTCTTGCTCGGAGGAACGGTCAATTTTTTCTCGCCGGGGTTTTTGGTTTCAGTCATTACGGTCCTGGTTCTGGAGCATGGTGGTTTAGCGCCTGTGAGCCGGGGTCCAGGGCACCCGGGTCATCCGCTCGGAACGCTTCGAGAAACCGCCGGCGTTCGAGAAATGTCTCGCTCGCCCGACCGGACAGCATCGCTGCGTGTACCACATTTTGCCGCCCCAATGCCAAATCCAATTGAGCGGACAGGAAGGTTTCGATCAATTTTCCATCCGCGGCCTGGCCAAGGCGCCGCCGCAACGCCGCCGCCAGCTTGCGGCCGCTTTCGGCGCCTGCATCGCGCGCACGTATCAGGGCGATCACCGGAGCCTCGGCGAGCGCCGCTTGGACTCGCTCGAACCCGAGTACGACGAGCCCAGCCTTATGGGCCATCGACAGCGAATTGAGCGCGGAGCGTTCGAGCAGCCGATCAAGCAAATCCGGAAGGTCGGCCGCCGCCGCCACGTCGGACTTCAAGCCGCGTGCAAAGGCCCGCCGCCGCACAGCGTCTTCCACCGACCGCCGGTGCGCCGTGACCCACACCCCGCGCCCCGGGAGCGTGCGCTTGATATCTGGCACGATGTTGCCGTCCGGCCCGCGGACGAACCGAATCATCTCTCCGATCGGGCGTACCGTGCGGCTTGCGACGCACGTCCGTTGAGGTGCTACGCCACCCAGATCGCGTGGTCCGCGGTCCGCTACATCCTCGGTATCTTCCGCCGCCTGATTGCGCATGGATAAGCCACCGCTTTCGCTCAGGCCGGCTCGGCGGCGGATTCCGCCTCGGCGTCCGCCTCCGCCGCGGCGGCCGCCGCCTCCCGATCCGCCGCGAGATCGGCTTCGGATACCCATCCGGCGCTTACGCGGGCCCGCATGATCATGTCCTCGCATTCCTCCCGGGTGAGGTCGAAGCCGTCCAGAATCCCCGGATTGCGCGCCGCCTCGCCATCCTTGCGCTCGGTCCAGCCAGCCAGATCATCGGTGGTACAACCGGCCAGATCTTCCATGGTTTTGATGTCGTGTTCGCCGAAGGCCACCAGCATCTTGGTCGTAACGCCGTCCAATTCCTTCAGTTCGTCGGCAACGCCGAGCTTTTGGCGCTGAGCATCGAACTCCGCCTCGACCTGGGCCAGATAGTCGTTGGCCCGCATCTGCAGTTCGCTGGCGGTGTCCTCATCGAAGCCTTCGATCGATGCAATATCCCTCTGGTCGATCGCGGCAAGCTCTTCAACGGAATTGAAGCCCTCCGAGGCGAGCAGTTGGCCGACCACCTCGTCCACGTTCAGGGATTCCATGAACAGCTTGGTACGCCGCTCGAAGTCCGCTTGCCGGCGCTCCGATTCCTCTTGTTCGGTAAGAATGTCGATGTCCCAGCCGGTCAGCTGGGAGGCCAGCCGCACATTTTGGCCGCGGCGCCCGATGGCGAGCGACAGCTGCTGGTCAGGCACCACGACCGAGATGCGCTCCCGCTCCTCATCGAGCACCACCTTGGCGACTTCCGCCGGGGCCAGCGCGTTGACCACGAACGTCGCAACGTCGGGGGACCATGGAATGATATCGATCTTTTCGCCCTGTAGTTCATTCACGACCGCCTGCACGCGCGAGCCTCGCATGCCGACGCAGGCACCGACCGGATCCACCGAGGAATCCCGCGAGATGACCGCGATCTTGGCGCGTGATCCGGGATCGCGCGCGACCGCCTTGACCTCGACGATGCCGTCGTAGATTTCCGGCACCTCCTGGGCGAACAGCTTCGCCATGAACTGCGGATGGGTGCGCGACAGAAAGATTTGCGGACCGCGCTGTTCCCGGCGCACGTCGTACACATAGGCGCGGATGCGGTCGCCGGTGCGAAACAATTCGCGCGGCAGCAGTTCGTCGCGCCGCACGATCGCCTCGCCGCGCCCGAGGTCGGCAACCACATTGCCGTATTCGACCCGCTTGACGACCCCGTTGACGATATCGCCGATGCGATCCTTGAACTCCTGGTATTGGCGGTCGCGTTCGGCGTCCCGCACCTTCTGGACGATCACCTGCTTGGCGGATTGGGCCGCTATGCGTCCATATTCGAGCGGCGGCAGCGGCTCGGCGATATAATCGCCCACCTGCGCGGCCGGATTGCGCCGGCGCGCATCCTCGACACTGACGTGAATGGCGTCGTTCTCGACCTGGTCGACCACCAGCAGCAGACGCGACAGCCGCAGTTCGCCGGTCTTGGAATTGATTTCGGCACGCACCTCGGTTTCGCTGCCGTAGCGCGAGCGAGCCGCCTTCTGGATGGCGTCCTCCATGGCGGCGATGACGATGCCCCGATCAATCGACTTTTCACGCGCGACCGCGTCGGCAATCTGCAGCAATTCGAGCCGGTTGGCGCTGACGGCCATGGATTACTCTCCTTCGGAATCGGACGGTGCCGCGGGCGTGGCGGCACCGATAGTCTTCTTCTTGCGTTGTTGTGCGGCATGATCGTAGCGGGGTCGCGCATCGGCGCGCGCGCCGCGTTCTTCGGCTTTACCGCGGCGCAAGGCGGCGGCGATGAGTTCGTCGGTGAGCACCAGCTTGGCTTCGGTGATATCCGCGATCGGCAGCAACACACCTTCCGGGCTTGCCGCTTCGGTGTCCATGCGCAGCCGGACGGACGCCCCTTCCACGCCCATTAGGGCGCCGCGGAACCGCCGCCGTCCTTCGAACGGGACCGCCAGTTCGATTTTCGCGACCTGGCCAACGTGCCGCTCGAAGTCGGACCGCCGCACCAGCGGCCGGTCAAGTCCGGGCGAGGAAATCTCAAGCCGGTAGGCGCGATCGATCAAATCCGCCGCGTCGAGCACCGGCGACAAAGCGCGCGACAGCATCTCGCAGTCCTCGATCACCATCGAGCCGTCGGGCCGCTCGGCCATGATTTGCACCGTACAGCCGTCGAGCGCCGACACCTTCGTGCGCACCAGCCGGAAACCGTGCTCTGCGAGCAACGGCGCGACCACTGCAGCCACGCGCGCCGCCATCCCGGTTTCCACGACGAGCCGTGGCTCCGCGAGAGCGTCCTGACCGGTGTCAAGTGGTTCGGAATCGGTGACCGCGATCGTTTCAGCCGTCATCGTTCGTGCAGCATGCCTTTCCGTTGCGTTGCGTTGCGTTCGTCCTGTCCAAAAACCGGACGCCGACGCGCGGTCATGCCGCGCGGGTAATAAAAAAGAGCGGGTCCCGGCCGGGGCCCACTCTCACGACATGACCGGAGCATTCCGACCGTTATGAGACGTCCATGTGACGGCTACCATATAGCACGCTGCGGCGCGAACGCAAGATCGCATCGGATTCGCCGGATTCGCGTCGTAAGCGCATGCGTTGTCCGGATTAGCTTAGGCTAAATGCCGCGTTTTTGGGGGCGGGCACGCGGAACCAGGTCACGTAGAGCGCAGGCAGAAAGATCAGCGTCAGCACGGTGGCAACCAGCAAGCCGCCCATGATGGCGTAGGCCATCGGTCCCCAGAATATGGTCGGGGCGATCGGGATCATGCCGAGCACCGTCGAAATCGCGGTCAGCATGATCGGACGGAACCGCGACATCGCGGCGTCGATCACCGCGTCCCAAATGGGCTTGCCTTCGGCCCGCACCGCCTCGATCTGGTCAATGAGGATGACGGCATTGCGCGCGATCATTCCGAGCAATGACAAAATGCCGAGAATGGCGACGAACCCGAGCGGTTTTTGGAACAGCAGCAGCGCCGCCACCACGCCGATCAGGCCCATCGGCACCACGCTCAGCACCAGGAACAGGCGGCTGAAGCTCTGCAGCTGCATCATCAGGAAGGTGACGGTGATGAACAGCATCAGCGGGATCACGGCATAAACCGAGGCCTGCGATTGCGCGCTTTCCTCGACCGTGCCACCGGCTGCGATGTGATAGGATCGCGGCAATTCGGCTTGGAGTTTCGCAACCGCCGGCGCGAGCGCCGCGACCACGGCTTCCGGCGAGGCGCCTTGCGTCACGTCAGCCTGGATCGTGAGCGTCGGAACCCCGTCGCGGCGCCAGATCAGCGGAAATTCCTGCTCGAAATCCAGGCTCGCGATCTGGCCGAGCGGAACGGTGCGGCCGTTCGGCAGCGGAAACTGCAGGTTGCGCAGCGTCGACAGCGACAGGCGCTGTTCGTCGGTCGCCCGCATCACCACATCGACCAGATAGATGCCGTCGCGCAGCTGCGTTATCGGCACCCCGGACATGACCTTGTTGAGCACGTCCGCGATCGATGCCGAGCTCAGCCCCAACAGCCGCGCCTGATCCTGGTCGATGCGCACGCGCACCTGCCGGGCCGGTTCCATCCAGTCGAAATTGATCCGCCGAGAGCGGGCATCGGTTGCCACGATCTGGGCGAGCCGCAGCGCAATGTCGCGCACCTGCGTGATATCCGGACCGCTGACGCGGTACTGCACCGGCCAGCCGACCGGCGGCCCGAGTTCGAGCGGCACGATTCGGCTGACCGCGCCGGGGAACTCCTCGGCAAGCGTGCGCTCCAGCTTGGCGCGCAGCCGCTCGCGAGCGGTAATGTCCTTGGCGATGACGACGAACTGGCTGAAGAAATCGTTCGGCAGTTCGACGCTCAGCGGCAGATAGAAGCGGATGGCGCCGCGCCCGACATTGGTGCTCCAGCGCACCACGTCGGGGTCGTCCTTCAGGATGGCATCGATTTTGGCCGACGCATCGCTACTGGCGTAAATGGACGCACCCTGCGGCAGCCGCAGATCGACCAGCAATTCCGGCCGGTCGGATGAGGGGAAGAACTGCCGCGGCACCGACGGCAGCGCCAGTATCGCGACGACGAAACAGGCGAGCGTGATCAGGATCGTCAGCCAGCGCAGCCGCATCGCGGCGACGAGCACGCGGCGGAATATGCGCAGGATCACATTGGGCTGCGAAGGCTCCGGCGACTGCGGCTTGGTGAGCAGCGCAACACCGAGCAAGGGAATAAAAATCACTGCGACCAGCCATGATGCCAGCACCGCGATGCTCACCACCGCGAAGATCGAAAACGTGTATTCGCCCGCGGAACTCTTGGCGAACCCGATCGGCACGAATCCCGCCATGGTGACGAACGATCCGGTCAGCATCGGAAAGGCCAACGTCTTGTAGGCATAGGTCGCGGCGTGCTCCTTATCGTCGCCCGCGGCGAGGCGCATCGTCATCGCATCGATCGTGCTCATGGCGTCGTTGACGAGCAGCGTCAGCGCGATGATGAGGGCGCCGAGCGAAATGCGCTGCAGGTCGATGCTCACCGATTCCATCACCGGAAAAACGATGGCAAGGGTCAGCGGGATCGACAGCGCGACGATGGCGCCGGCCCGGAACCCGAGGCTGACGATGCTCACCGCCATGATGATGGCAATGGCCTGCCACAGCGATTCCATGAATTCGCCGATGGCGCTTTGCACCACGGAGGATTGGTTCGCCACCAGCGTGGCATCGATGCCGATCGGTAGGTCGGCGGTGAGTTCGTCCACGGTCCGCTGCACATTGCGGCCGAGTGCAAGGATATCGCCGCCCTCTCGCATCGCAATGCCGAGCCCGATCGCGGGCTTGCCGTTGACCCGGAACATCGGCTGCGGCGGGTCGGCATAAACCCGTCGCACGTCCGCAATGTCGCCAAGGCGCAGCAGGCGGCCGTTCGAGGCGATGTTGATGGCAAGAATATCGAGCTCGGATTCGAAGGCGCCGGACACCCGAATGGACAGCCGCTCGTCGCCGGTCTCCAACGTGCCGGCTGGGCTGACTGCGTTCTGCGCCTGAATGGCTGCGATCAGCGCCGCGCGATCGATCCCAAGTCCTGCCAGCTTTTCGGTGGAGAATTCGATGATGATCTGCTCGTCCTGGGCGCCGATGATCTCGATCTTGGAAACATCGGGCACGCGCAGCAGCCGGGCGCGAAATGTCTCCACGTAATCGCGCAGCTCCCGGAAGGTAAACCCGTCGGCCGTAAAGCCGTAAATAATTCCAAAAGTATCGCCGAATTCGTCGTTGAATCCCGGGCCGACCACGCCCGCCGGCAGCGTGCGGCGCATATCGCCGACACTTTTGCGCACGTGGTACCAGATGTCCGGCACCTCCCCGGGCGGCGTACTGCCCTTGAGGGTGACGAAAATGGTGGTGGCGCCGGCGCGGGTGAAGCTGCGCACGAAATCGAGGTTGGGCGTCTCCTTGAGGGTCTGCTCGATGCGGTCGGTGATCTGGTCGAGCGTATCCTCGAGGGTCGCGCCGGGCCAGGCAGCCTGCACCACCATGGTGCGGAAGGTGAACGCGGGGTCTTCATTGCGGCCGAGGCGGAAATAGGACAGCAATCCGGCCGCGGTGGCGACCAGCATGAGATAAACGACGAACGAGCGATGCTTGAGCGCCCATTCGGACAGATTGAATCCGGTCACCGGGCGGTTCCCAACAAGCGGGTCTTTTGGCCCGGATGCAACGCCTGCGCACCTGCGGTCACCACGATGTCGCCGGTATCCAATCCGTCGCCGACGGCGATCGTAGCGGGATCGTGCCGGAGCACTTCGACGTTGCGCAAGGATACCGTCAAGCTTGCCGGATCGACCACCCAGACCGCCGGGCGACCACCGGATTCGGTGAGCGCCGCAGCGGGAATTTCAATCGTGGGCACACTCTCCAACCGCAGGCGGCCGACGACGGTGGCACCGAGCCGCATCGCGGCCGGAGGGTCGGTCAAACCGACCCGGACCGCAAAGGTTCGCGTCACCGGATCTGCCTGAGGGGAAACCTCGCGTACGCGCCCCATCGCGGTGACGGCAGGGTCCTCGGTCAGGCTGACCATAACGGTGGGGTCGCTTGGCGCGGCCCTTAGCACCTGGTTGGGCACGTCGAAAACGGCGTCCCGCCCGCCTTTCGGCGCCACACGAAGAATCAGCTGCCCGGCCTGGACCACCTCGCCGGGTTCAGCCGCTGTAGCGATCACGATCCCGGATGCGTCGGCCTTCAACTCGGTATCGGCGACCTGGTCTTTGGAGATTTTCAGCCGCGCCTGGGCGGCTTCGAGCCTCGCTGCGGCAGTCTTCATCGCCTGCTCGGCGCGTTCGAGCGCGACCGGCGCGGCGCTACGGCGTGCGACCAGAAATTTCTGCCGCTCGTAGTCGCGCTGCGCTTCGTTGCTTTGCGCCTGGGCCGCATTGACGTCCGCCTGCGCCGCGCGCAACGCATTGAGTTCGTTGTGCGGTTCAAGCTTCGCCACGATCTGCCCGGGTTCTACCCGATCGTCGATATTGGCGGACCGCTCGATCATCCGCCCGCCGATCCGGAATGCAAGGCGGGTCTCATTTTCCGCCTCGATGCGGCCGGTGAACGTGATGACCTCACCGACGTCGCGCTTCGCCACCGTCACGGTGCGCACCGGCCTAATTTCCGGCGGCGACGCTTCGGACTCGCGCTGGCATGCCGACAACGAGAGCGCCGCTGCGGCGGTTACAAGCCAGGCCGACACCAGCCCTCGCGCAGGATCACCGCTCGTTGCCATTTCGGTCCGATTTCCCATACCGTCGCCGACTGCCGATCTTCGCGCGACGCTACACAACGACTGTCCACAGGGCAACCGATCGCGGAGTGCAATGCACAACCGGGTCATTTAATACCGGCCAATCCAAACCCTGCGCCATCAATTGCTGCTCCCAGATCTTGCTATGATCAGCAAGCTATCGGCTGGATGCGATCCCGGTGCCGTGATAACAGGGGCGGCGGCTCTGGGGCGATTGCATCCAGACATCCGACGGCCAGGTTTGTACATGGCCGATGAGGGTGGATAAGTTGAAGATCGAACATCGCAAGGGCAAAAATGCGCAATCAGGACGTTGACGCGCCGACCGTAATCGCGGTCCCAGGGGGCCGCTTCGGCAGCGCCGTCTTCATAGTGGTCCTCTTTTCGGGGGCACTGTACTTTGGTCGTGCGGTCCTCGAGCCGGTCGCCTTCGTAATTTTTGCGGTCGCGCTGGTTGAACCGTTTTTGTCGGCTGCCGAGGCCAGGGTGGGAAAACCGCTCGCGCTGGTCCTCACCATCCTGCTGACCCTCGTCGTCCTGTCGCTGTTCGTCCTGGCGATCGCCTGGAGCATTAGCGATATCGCCCATTGGGGCATCGCCAATGTGGAGCGCTTGCAGTCGCTTTACGCCCGCGCAACCACGTGGTTTGCGCAGTACAATCTTTTCATCGGCGACTTGACGAATTTGAGTTCGAGTTCGATAGCCGGGATATTTCGGACGGTAGCCGGACAAGTCAACTCGTTTCTCGGCTTTGCGCTCGTGGTATTGCTATCGCTGGCGTTCGGTTTGGTGGAAATGGATACGTTCAAATCCAAGCTGGCAGCGCTGGACGAACGGATGGGCGGATGGAGCTTGTTGGAAACTTGCAGCCGAACCGCCGAAAGGCTGCGGAAATATATGCTCATCCGAACCATCGCAAGCCTCGCGACCGGAGTGGCGGTATTTATTTTCACGCTTTCCATCGGACTCGACCTCGCCTTTGCGTGGGGCGTGATCTCTTTTGTATTAAACTACATCCCGTATATCGGTACCGTTGTAGCAACCATCCTTCCGGTCGTTTTTGCAACCGCGCAATTCGAATCGTGGCAATCGGCGGCGATCATTTTCGGGTGCTTGTATCTGATCCAGTTCGTCATCGGCAGTTACCTGGAACCGGTGCTGACCGGCAATGCGCTGTCGATTTCGCCGTTCGTGATGCTGTTCGCGTTCCTGCTATGGGACTTTTTGTGGGGCATGCCCGGCGCGTTCATCGGTCTTCCGGTTACGATCGCGCTGTTCACGATCTGGGAAAGGAATCCCTCAACGCGCTGGATCGCCGAGTTGATGTCGAAATGGGATGGGGCGGCGCACAAGCGGCCGGTCACGATCGCATGAGAACCTGAAATGATAGCGAGCTTTCGCAACCTTTGGTTGTGTTTTTGTAAGCTATCGCCAAGTTGGATCACGTCGGCGATTGACATCGCCGGATGGCCGACGTTAGTGTCCGGTGCGATCTTGGGCATGCTCAACGTCATGTGACGTTCACGTCTCGTGATGCTGACATCCGTGGGCGCTCACCGGGGCGAGGGCAATCGCGGATCGTTCGTTGTGGGCCGTTACGCGGTGTTGGGATAGGCCGAAACGATGTGAGCGGAGCAGCCGCCAGTGCGTACACACTAATTCAATATCGCGACCGCGATCGATGCTGCATGAGATGAATTGGACTGCCGATGAGCGAAGCGAAGGTGACTGAAGGTTCGGTTGTGCCCACGGCGGCGTCTGGGATGCGTGGTTTTTTGCGCCGCAAATTGCCCTATGTCGCGGTGCTGGTGCTGGCGATTGTCGGGATCGCATTCACGAATATTTCGCAGCAGCCGCTGAACGGCTATTGGGAGTTTTTGGCGATCGTGATGGGATTGCTCTGCGTAGCGACCGCTTGGCCGCGCGCGCCGGATCGCGAAGCACGCACGCGCTTGATCTGGACTCAAGTCCTGCACTGGATGACGATTCTGGTGACGATGAACATCGTTTTGTTACCCGGCCTTCAGGGTTTGCTGCCGGTACCCGCGAGCAGTCTGGTGCTGCTGGTGCTGTTGGCTCTGGGTACGTTTTTGGCCGGCATCAATCTGCTCTCGGTGGAAATCGGCTTTCTCGGCCTGGCGCTGGCACTCTCGGTCCCGGCACTCGTTTGGCTAAAAACGTCGGCCCTCTTCCTGGTCTTGGCCGCCGTGGCCGTGTTCGGGCTCGGTGTCGCGTTCTGGCCGCGCGGAGCCGGCAGGAATTCGTGACTCCCGTGGGCGTCTTTTCGGTGCTACCGGGCATGACAATTGGTGATGAAGTCCGATTCCCGCAGTAACGGCGGGATCCGGCAGCATCGACAACAAGGACAGTGGCGCTGCGTTACATACAGCGTGTGTGATGAGCCGGCCGTAAAGTTGTGGCTTAAACCAATCGTCGGGGCACAAGCCTTTCGGCGATGTGTTTCAATTGAACGCCAATGAAGGTAGGGAGACTTGCAATGTCCGATCTCGTCGTTATCGTTTACCCCTCCCAAGAGAAGGCCGAAGAGGTCCGAAAGCGCCTTTTCGAGCTGCAGAAGGAATATCTGATCAAACTTGCGGATGCCGTCATCGCGACCAAATCCCCCGATGGTCAAGTTCACCTGCACCAGATTGTCAACACGACCGCGGCCGGCGCCGTTTCCGGCAGCTTTTGGGGGTTGCTAATCGGCGTGCTGTTTCTCAATCCGATTTTGGGCGTGGCGATCGGTGCCGCCAGCGGCGCGCTTGGTGGCGCGCTCGCTGATTTTGGCATCAACGACCAATTCATGAAACAGCTGTCCGAAAGCATTCAGCCGGGCAGTGCGGCACTGTTCGTCCTCATCAAGGAGATGACCAGCGACAAGGTGCTGGATCAAATCAAGGGCTATGGCGGCGTCGTGCTGAAGACGTCGCTCAATGACGAGCGGGAACAGGCGCTGCGCGACGCGCTCGCCAAGGCCGCGCCTGCTGCCTAGCGGGGCGAAGCTGGCAAGCAGGCACCCCGTTCCGGCGGCGCCCGCTTGCTCGCGATAACGCGACGAGGGCAGCTTTGAGGTCCGCGCAGGAGCAGCGATGAACCGTCTTGTTTCGTGGGATGCTTTCCCTTCGAGCGCGATCATGCGAGCCGGTGGATTTCTCGGGCTCTGGCTTGTGCTCGCCGGCCCCGATACCGCGGATCTTCCCATCGGGATCTTTGCCGCGGCGGCGGCGACGTGGGCCAGCCTTTGGTTGCTGCCGCCTGGGCAGTCGCGGCTGTCGCCGCCGGGGCTGGCGGCTGCGGTGCTGCGCACGCTGGGCCAATCCGTCGTGGCGGGAATCGATATTGCGCTCCGTGCCCTCGACCCGAGGCTGCCATTGCGGCCCGGCTTTGTGGTCTACCCGGCGCGCCTGCCTCCCGGTCCGGCCCGCAACGTATTCTGCGTTTTGGCGAGCCTCGCGCCCGGAACACTGCCGGCCGGCATGGATGCGGACGGCGCCATCATGGTGCATTGCCTCGATTCCGGCCAGCCGGTAGCGGCGCAATTGGCCGCGGAGGAACAGCTTTTGTGCGACGGCGGCTATGGAGGGTCCGATTGAATGAATTTCTCGTCCTCGCTTCCGGCTTTGTCCTGGCGACGGTGGCGCTCGGCTTCATCCGCATTCTGCGCGGCCCGGAGGTCGTCGACCGCATGATGGCGGCACAGCTGTTCGGGACCGGCGGCATTGCGGCGCTGCTGCTGCGGGCGGCGGCGACCGAGTCCTGGGAATTGATCGATATCGCCTTGATCCTCGCTTTGCTCGCGGCGTTTGCCTCGGTCGGCTTCGTGCTCGCCGGCTCGCGCGCGGAGGATGGCGATCCCGAAATCGTGGAGCGCTCATGAGCGCGCGGCGGCCATGAAACTCCTGTCGGACATCCTCACCGTTCTGGCGGTCGGCGGCGGCTTGTTTTTCTTCTTTGCCGGCACGGTCGGACTGCTGCGGTTTCCCGATCCGTTGAGCCGGCTGCACGCGCTCACCAAGGCCGACAATCTCGGCCTCGGCCTGGTGGTGCTGGGCCTGCTGCCGCGCGCCGGTGGATCGCTCGCCGCGCTGAAATTGGTGGCGGTTTGGTCTGCTCGTTCAGCTGGCGGGGACCACCGTCGCGCAGTTGATCGCGCGTGAGGCACGGCGCGGCGGATTGCCGACATGACGGCCGATGCCGCGGTTGCCTTTGGCCTGGCCGTGCTGGTCGCGGGTGGGGCGCTTTGGACGGTGGCGGCACGCGCCTCGTTCGCGGCGGTCGTCGGGTTCGTCGCCTTCGGGCTGCTCGCGGCACTCGTCTGGGTCGGCCTCGGCGCCCCCGACATCGCCATGACGGAGACGGCGATCGGCAGCGGTTTGACCGGGACGCTGTTACTCGGCGCCGCCGCGCGCCTGAAGCCGAGCGAGGCCGCCGGTGAGGTAGAACATCCCGATTTGGGGGTTCGGATCGCCGCCGCGGCTCTCGCCACAACGATAGCGATAGCTCTGGCGGCCGCCGTGCTGCTGCTCCCCGACCCTGCCCCCACGCTGGCACCCGAGGCGGCGCGGAATGCTGGGGCGACCGGTCTTGGTAATCCGGTCACCAATGTGCTGATGGCGTTCCGCGCCATGGATACGCTGCTCGAGAAAGTCGTGCTGTTGCTGGCGCTGGTCGGCGTCTGGTCGCTCGCGCCCGATCAGCGCGTGGGGTAACCGCCCACGCATCATGCGGCGCGTCGATCCGGACGGCACCTTGGCGTTCCTGGCGCGGCTGCTGCCGCCGGTCGGAATCGTGGTCGGAGTTTACCTGCTATGGGAGGGTGCCGATCATCCCGGCGGCGCCTTCCAGGGCGGCACCGTGCTGGCCGCGATGTGGCTGCTGGTGATGATGGCAGCCCTTGCGGAAGCGCCGCCGATCGGCTCGCGCCGGCTGCGATCGATGCTGATCGCCGGACCGGCGGTGTTTCTCCTGGTCGGGCTTGCGGGCCTTTGGTTCTTCGACGCCTTCCTGGCCTATCCGGTCGCGTATGCGAAGCCACTCATTCTGGCGATCGAGTTCGCCATGACGCTGACCATCACGGTGACGCTCGGCCTCCTGGTGGCGGGTCCGCCGCAACCCGAGCGCATGGGATGAACGCCGCGACGGCATTCGCCCTGTGCGGCGCGGTCGCGGTGGGGCTCGGCCTTTACGGCCTGATCACACATCCGCTGCCGCTGCGCAAAATCCTCAGCTTCAATGTGCTTGGTGCCGGCGTGTTTTTGCTGTTCGGCGTCGTTGCCCGCCGCGGCGCCGCCGCCGGCTTTGGCGGCGATCCGGTGCCGCAGGCCCTCGTCATCACCGGCCTCGTAGTGGCGTTCGCGGCGACCGCGTTGGCGGTCGCGCTGCTGTTGCGGTTGCACCAGGTGTCGGGGGTCGCGACGCTCGGCGATGACAGCGCGGACGCCGGGGCCGGTCAGGACGCTCCCGCGCCATGACCGGTCAGCCGGCCTCGGCACTTGACAGTTCGACGGCCGGCGGATTCCTGCTGGTGATGGCGCTCGTCGTCCCGGCCGCCGGCACGCTGATTGCCTTCGCTCGCGGAGGCCGCTGGGCCGAGCGGGTTGTGCTGGCAACCATGGTACTGGGTTTCGCCACCGCCGTGGCGGTGTTCGTGGTGCTGGGCCGAACGGAGCGTCCACTGTCCTACCTCCTCGGCGGCTGGGCACCGCCGCTCGGCGTGGCGCTGCGCGCCGACGGACTTTCCGCCGTCATGATGATGACGACGGCGGTGGTGATGAGCGCCATCGGGGTCTTTGCCCGCGCGGATTTTTTCACACCGTCGGGTTCGGACGAGGCCCGCGCGCCATTCACGTTCTGGGTGCTGCTGCTGGCCGTCTGGGCCGCGCTGAATACGGTCTTCCTGGCCGGCGACCTGTTTACGCTCTACGTTGCGCTGGAACTCTTGACCTTCGCGGCCGTGCCACTGGTTTGCCTCGATGGCCGGGGCGAAACCCTGCGGGCGGCGCTGCGCTATCTGCTGTTCGCGCTCGCCGGCTCCGTGCTTTATCTGGTCGGGACCGCACTCCTTTACGGCATGTACGGCACGCTCGACATCGTGCTGCTGTCGCAGCGGGTCGGCCCCGTGCCGCCGACCTTGATCGCCGCGGCGCTGATGACGATCGGACTGGTGGCGAAGAGCGCGCTGTTTCCGCTGCATCTGTGGCTGCCGCCGGCGCACGCGGGTGCACCCGCAGCGGCCAGCGCCGTGCTGTCGGCGCTGGTCGTGAAGGGCTCGTTCTTTATCGTGGTGCGATTGTGGTTCGACGCGATGCCGGGCGTCGCCACTCCGGCAGCCATGCAATTGCCGGCGGCCATGGGTGCTGCCGCGATTGTCGTCGGCAGCATCGTGGCGCTGCGCCAGCAGCGGCTGAAGCTGCTCATCGCCTATTCGACGCTGGCGCAGATCGGCTATCTGTTCCTGATGTTTCCGCTCGCTTTCGATCCCGTCGCGGGGCGCATGCAGAGCGGCGCCGCGTTGGCAGGCGGCATCCTCCAGGCGATGTCGCACGCGACCGCGAAGGCCGCGATGTTCCTCGCCGCCGGCCTGGTTTATGCGGCGCTGGGGCACGACCGGATCGCCGGACTTGGCGGAGTCGCGCGCGCCCTGCCGGTGACGGTCGCGGCGTTCGCACTCGGCGGGATTGCGCTGATCGGGCTGCCGGCGAGCGGCACCTATTTGGCGAAGACCTTGTTGCTGCAAGCGGCGGCGCAGACGGCGCAGCCGTGGTGGGATGCGGTGATCCAGGCCGGTGGGATATTGACCGGCAGCTACGTGCTGCTGGTGCTCGCCCACATGGTGGCGCCTGGGGATGCCTCAATTCCGTTGCGTCGCGCCGTTTCGCGCAGCCAGGAGATCGCGGCGCTTTTTCTGGCGCTGTGTTCGCTGCTGCTCGGACTGGTGCCGTGGCAGCCCTATTTCGCAGGTTCCCCGGATTTGGCGCCGGTTCCGCTCACGGTCAAATCGCTTTCGTCGTTGCTGTGGCCGATCCTGGGCGGCGGATTGCTGGCAATGCTGCTGGGGTATTGGGGGGTTCAATGGTCCGGCGCGCCTCGGAGTGTAGCGGCCACGGTACGAGCGACCCGGCGCCTGGCGCTTGCCGCGGCGGCGCGCGTCGTTGGAACCGATGCCCTCTTGCGACAGTGGGCAGTGGCGGGCGTATCGCTGTTGTCGCTCGCCGTGGCTCTGGGGGCGATGCTTTTTGCCGGCCGTTAAGCGGAAAACGAAAGCAACACACGTACCCCATCAATTCGACGCAGGGTCATGGCCACGAGGCATGCGGTTCCCTCCCGCCCGCGCCCGAATGGCTCATGATGGTATTTATCGGCACGCTTCTGTTCTCCGGCCCTTCAGTCAAAGCCGACTATCCGACCGTGCCGACGCGCGCTTGATGCTCATTTTAACTGCTGGTTTGGGTTTTTAAACGGCGGCGCTTGCAACAGTGCGACGTTCCTGCGCGGGTGATTGGTGCGGCCGATTGATCGAACTTTAAATCGATAGCGGCTCGGGGAGGACGACATGGAGATTCGGCCCGCCGACGAGCCCGAAGCCGGATACGACTTCGTCTCGACCGGCCGGTTGCCGCCGTCCGATCTGGTCAGCGCCCTGGTGGCCGAGGCGCACGATCGCTTCAAGTCCGATAGCGGCGGCAAGAACTCTAGCGTCTATCCGGCGCTCGCCCGCATGCCGAGCACGTTGTTCGGCATTTGCATTGCGGGAACGAGCGGCAGCATCTTCGCGGCAGGAGATGCCGACTACGCATTCTCGATCATGAGCGTGTCGAAGCCGTTCGTGTTCGCGCTGATCTGCCAGGAACTGGGCGCCGGCGCGGTGCGCGAAAAGCTCGGCGTCAATGCCACGGGGTTGGCGTTCAACTCGCTTGCAGCGATTGAGCAGGGAGCTGGCGGCCGAACCAACCCGATGGTAAATGCCGGCGCCATCGCGACGACGAGCCTCGTTCCCGGCGCGTCCGTCGCGGCGAAATGGTCCTTCATCCACGACGGTCTGTCGCGTTTCGCGGGGCGCAAGCTGACGTTGAACGAGGAAGTTTACGCCTCGGCAATACAGACGAATTTCCGCAACCACGCCATCGCGCGGCTGCTGCAGAGCTACGGCCGGATTTACTGCGATCCGGCGGAAGCGACCGCGCTCTACACCAGACAATGTTCGCTCAATGTAAACGCCCGCGACCTCGCGGTGATGGGGGCAACGCTTGCCGACGGCGGCGTCAACCCGCTTACCAAGGAGCGCGTGGTGGATGCGGCCGTCTGTCATTACGCGCTCGCCGTCATGACCACGGCGGGCCTGTACGAAACCTCCGGCGATTGGCTCTACGAGGTCGGCCTGCCGGGCAAAAGCGGCATCGGCGGCGGGATCGTCGCGGTTTCGCCGGGCAAGGGCGGATTGGGCACATTCGCCCCGCCGCTCGACAGCGCGGGCAACAGCGTCAAGGGCCAGCTGGTCGCAAAATTCCTGTCCCAGCGGTTGGGCATGGACCTTTTCGTTTCAAAACCCCAGATTTAATTCACGCGCATGATCAGTTTCGCTATCCTTCGGATGCGAATCGGCGGGCGCAGCAATCGCTCCACCGCTGCGCGGGCGCCTCATGCAGATCCATAGCGCGGCGCGCCGGCTGGCAGACGGCCGGCATCCTTGGCACGCCGTAGAGTCCGCGGCCGAATGATGCGTGGCCGGCCGCCATGCCTTCGAGGAGATCGCGGAACGGATGGATTATGCGCGCGGCAGTTGCGTGTCCTCGGAACGCGACCGAGGAAGCGCCGCAGACGCGCACAACTCGGCCGACCAAGATGCACGCCATCTTGCGGGGCGAGGTGCATCGGCGACGTGGAGGCTCGAGGCGGACGCTTGATGGACTTTCTTGATGGGCCGGGTTGCTTCCGGCTTCGATTAGTTGAAGAAGGGATTCCGATGCTGACGGTGCGCACCAGTACAGCATCCGCTGCGCCCAATCGAGCGATTCCTGCCGAGCCAGCGCGGCCTGTCGAGCGTTGCCTCATTAAGCGATCGGCCGTCCGGTATCAAGAGCTGGCAATGCCCCGAAGCAGATAGTCGAAACTTTGTGGCCGAGCTTCAGGGTGCCGCTGTCCAGACGAAGCTTGGCGGCATGCTCATCGCCTATGCGGCGCTGTTCTCTCCGCGAGTTGGCGGTATCGTTGCGCGCCTATCGGCGACTTCTGATGTTCTGAATCGCCTGGCAGCGATAGGCCGATGCTGGTGCTGCAGTCCTAGCAGGGCGCGCAAGTACCGTCTGACCGGTGCGATTCTCATGTCGCGCCGAGCGGGATCCGCACGGCTATAGGACTTCGAGCAATACGCGATCGATCATGACGGACATCGACGGATTCATAAGGCGAGTGTCGCTCACCCCGGCAGCGGCTTGCCAAGAGTCTCCGGCAGGAACAGCGCCGCGAGCAGGCTCGCGAGATACACCATGGCGATGGTCATGGCGGCTTGGCTCAAGCCCCCGGCCTGCGTCGTCAGCCAGCCCGAGAGCAGCGGTCCGAGCCATGCCACCAGGCGCGGGGTGTTGAAAATAAAGCCGGCGGCGGTTGCCCGCATGCGGGTGGGAAACAGTTCCGGCAGCCAGGCTGCCATCCAGGTGTATTGGCCGGACACGAAGGCGCCGCACAGGCCGGCGCAGACCAGCATCATGGCCGGCGTCTGCGCCCAATAGAACAGCAGCGGCACGCTCACGAACGCAGCCGCCACGTAGAAGATCGTCACCGGTTTGCGGCCGTAGGCGTCGGCCAGGAAGCCGAATGCCGCATAGCCGATGACGGCGGTGCCGTTGAGCGCCATGCCGCCATAGCTCGCCCATTCCTGGCCGTTGAGTCCGGCCTTGGCGCCGACCGAGGCCATGTAGGGCGGGATCCAGGCGCCGATGCCCCAAAAGGCGACGGTGGTGGCAAACGACATCACCAGCGCCAGCAGCACGCGATTGCGGATGTCGGTTTCCGCGAACAGGCCCGCCACGGTGAAGCGCGCCAGCGCCGCATCCTGGGCGCCCAGCGTGGCACCGCTGCGCTTGCGCGCAAGTGCAGCCTGGCGCTGGTCGTTGACGCGTTCCCAGCGCTCGGATTCCGGGATGGCGCGGCGTATCCAGATGGTCATCAGTGCCGGCAGCACGCCGAGCAGAAACATATAGCGCCAGGCATCCGGCCCCATGGCGCCGATGAACAGCCACGCGAACGAGGCAAGGAAGAAGCCGACGCCGAGCCCGCTCTGCATCAGCCCGACGCCGCGGCCGCGCACCTTATCGGGCCAAATCTCCGCGACGATCGATGCGCCGGTCACCCATTCGGAGCCGATCGCGAGGCCGACCAGGAAGCGCAGCACCGCGAACGACACCCAGTTCCAGGCAAATGCGCTGAGCCCGGTCATCACCGAATAGGCGATGATCGCCAGCATCATGGTGCGCTTGCGGCCGAGATAGTCGGTCAGCACGCCGCCGACCAGGCCGCCGATTCCCCAGCCGAGCAGATTCAGCGCAATGATGGTGCCGGCATAGAACGGGATCTGCGCATATTGCGAGGGGTCGAGCAGCTGCCGCAGCGCCGCGCCGACCGCCATCACCAGCGCAAAGGCCTCATAGCCGTCGAACATCCAGCCGAGATTGGATGCCAGCAGGGTGTTCCACTGGGCGCGGTCGAGTTGACGGTACCAGGGGAGATCGGCGGCAATCACGGCCTGCGACATTGGTGCGAGTCCTCCATTTTCGCCTTCTGTTATACGCGATTCCGAAATCCGTGTGCGCCAGAAGCCGCAGAACCACACTGGCCTGCCGCACCCCGCACCGTTACGGCCCCACTCCCGCGACAATTGGCAATTTTCTCACGCGGGGCGAGCGACGGGCGCGGGCACGGAGATCGATCCAATGCTTGATCGTTCGGCACCTGAACAGCATGAAGATGCCATGCAACCGTAAATTCAAGCTGCAACCTTGCGCCTAATGAGGGCGTTCACCTTCAATCGTTGCGGGGTCCGGTGATGAGGGCTTCACCATCAGCAGGAGCAGTGAGACGATAACGCCGACGCGGAGGACACGATGCCCGGTAGCGACGTTCTGATTGTCGGCGCCGGCCCAACCGGGCTGGTGCTGGCGCTATGGCTGACCAAGCTTGGCGTAAAGGTGCGCATCATCGACAAGACGGCGGAGGCGGGGACGACGTCGCGCGCTCTGGCGGTGCAAGCACGGACGCTGGAACTCTATCGGCAGCTCGACCTGGCCGACGCGGTCGTGGCCCAGGGCCACAAGGTTGGCGCCGTCAACTTGTGGGTCAAGGGCGAACCGGCGGCACGGCTTCCGTTCGAAACCATCGGCTCGGATCTTACGCCTTATTCGTTCCTGCAAATCTTTCCTCAGGATCGGCACGAGCGGCTGCTGATCGATCGGCTCCAAGCGCTTGGCGTCGCGGTCGAGCGGCGAACCGAATTGGTGGGCTTTGCCGATGCGGGGGATCGCATTCTGGCGTGCCTGCGCAGCTCGGATGGCCACGAGGAATCCTCTGAAGCGCAATATATCGCCGGGTGCGACGGCGCCCGCTCGATCGTGCGCGAGACGATCGGCACCGGATTTCCGGGTGGCACCTATCGGCAAATCTTCTATGTCGCCGACGTCGAGGCTGGCGGTCCTGCGGTGGACGGGGAACTGCACGTCGATCTTGACGAGGCGGATTTCCTGGCGGTCTTTCCGTTGGCCGGACAAGGGCGCGCACGCCTCATCGGAACTGTGCGGGATAAACGGGCCGATCGCGCCGATACGTTAGCGTTTGCGGACGTGAGCGACCGGGCGATCAACAACCTCAAGGTGCGCGTCGCGAAGGTCAATTGGTTTTCGACCTATCATGTGCATCACCGGGTGACGGAGCATTTCCGCAAAGGCCGTGCTTTTTTGCTTGGCGACGCAGCGCACATTCATAGTCCTGCCGGCGGCCAGGGCATGAACACCGGGATTGGCGATGCCATCAATCTGGCCTGGAAACTGGCTACGGTCCTGGCTGCCGGCGCCCCCGACAGCCTCCTCGACAGTTACGAGGCGGAAAGGATCGGCTTTGCGCGGCGGCTGGTGGCAACCACCGATCGCGTATTCAGCTTTGTGACCGCCGAGGGCCCCATCGCGGATCTCGTGCGGACGCGCATCGCCCCCGTGCTGTTGCGGCAGGTCATGAGGTTCGGCATAGGCCGTGAATATATTTTTCGAACGGTTTCGCAGATCACCGTGAATTATCGTGGTGGTCCGCTCAGCCGCGGTGCAGCCGGCGCGGTGCATGGCGGCGATCGCCTACCTTGGGTATCGATCGCGGGAAAGGATAATTACGAGTCGCTCGCCCTGATGGACTGGCAGATGCATATTTACGGCTCGCCCCGCCCCGAACTTAAGACTTGGTGTACGGCGCAAAATCTTTCTCTTCACGCGATGGATTGGCGATCCGAGTATGAGCGCGCCGGCTTGGTTCGTGATGCACTGTATTTGCTCAGACCCGACACCTATGTGGCGCTCGCCGATGCCTCCGGGACTGTGAATGCCATCGATCGATATTTTACCGATCACGGCATTCAATACGGCGCGTTCCCAGTGCGAAGGTAGTGATGCTCCGTCCTCGCCGCCATTAGCGCCATGGATGGAAACCAAACTACCGGACTGGACCGTCAATTCCAAGGAGTTGATCGTTTGCCAGCTCCGTCGGCAGGAACCGTGTCGCAAGGAAAAGTCACATGCTGGACAACTCTTCGGTTCGAACCAAGGAAACGCTGGTCGAGTACTACTGAAATCAGAAAATGTAACATGGGAAAAAGTCGTGGCGGATCATTCGTCATCGCCGGGCTTGTGCCGGCGATCTCGTTCAGGAGGGCACGGTTCGCCGACTTTCGAGATGGCCGGGACAAGCCCGGCCATGACCCTTGGGGACCGCCATGAGCTTTGCCCCAGTTACCAGAAAATCTCAGACGTCATTGACATCACAAGGCTTTTCAAAACCGGTGGATTGGTAAACCTCTTGCGATTTCAAAGGCATAGGCGATTTGTGACTCAGTCGTACTAGCCCGATCTTGCCTTGCGTTTGCGCGCCGCCGATTTCACCGCGGAAATGATTTCCGGGTAGGCGGCGCAGCGGCAGAGATTGCCGGAGAGATAATCGCGGATGCGGTCGTCGTCCGGGTCGGGATAGGCGTCGAGCAACTGCTTCACCATCAAGATGAAGCCGGGCGTACAGAAGCCGCACTGAAACGCGCCTTCCTCGATGAAGGCCTCTTGCACCGGATCGAGGACATTGTCGTGGTCGAGGTGCTCGATGGTTTCCACCTGGGCACCGTCCGCGAAGGCGGCGAGATAAAGGCACCCGGAAACCGCCTGGCCATCGACGATCAGGGTACAGCAGCCGCACAGCCCCTGGCCGCAGCTTTCGCGCGCGCCATAGAGGCTGAATTCGTTGCGCACGACTTCGAGCAGGCTGTGATGATTGGCGATCGCGGCCGATACCGGCTCGCCGTTGAGGGTGAAGGAGATGGTGCGTGTAGAGGTCATGCTTGGCTCCTAGCAAACATTCGCACGGCTGACAAAAACTTCGTCGGGTCGCCGGCGGAAGGTAAATGGCTGCCGGTCGGCCGACTGGAGGCAGAATCGGCCGACGCTGGACGACCGGCTGCAGCATCCTGCAAGGATCGATGACGCTCCAGTTCCATGCACCCCAATATCGTCGTATGCTGGCCGCAAATCTTCCGACGGACCGCTCATCCTGTAAAAAACGACGGCGGCGGCAGTCCCCGCAGGGGCCGTTCGTTTGGCAATCCGATCGGCAGGCGCGCATGAGCGGGCCGCATTCGTACTGGGAGGGATGCATGAAACAACGCACCACAATAATGGTTGCCGGCCTGATGATTTCCGCCGCGCCGGCGCTTGCCGCGCCGGTGACGGCGGAGCGGCTCGTCAATGCCGACCGCGAGCCGCAGAACTGGCTGATGGTCCACCGCACCTATGACGCGCAGCGCTACTCGCCGCTCGAACGGATCAACAAGGGGAACGCCAAGGACCTCAAGCTCGCTTATGCGGTTGCCATCGGCGGCACCGCCGCCAACGAAAATCTTGAAGCGACCCCGCTGGCCGAGGACGGCTTTCTCTACATCGTCAACCAATGGGGGGTGCTCTACAAGATCGACGGGCGGACGGGCAAGGCGGGGCGCATCGTGTGGCGCATGGATCCGGGGCAGGAAAAGATTCTCGCGGCCAACCGCGGCGCCGCGCTGTGGGGCGATTTCGTCATTACCATCGCCAATCATCCGCCGCGCATGATCGCCACCAATAAGGAAACCGGCAAGGTCGCATGGGAAACCGATCTCTCCGACGGGCAGGCGGAACTGCAATTCTCCGCGGCGCCGCTCGCCGTCAAGGACAAGATCATTCTCGGCGCCGCCGGCGGCGACCGCGGGGTGCGGGATTTCATGGTCGCGATCGATGCCGCGTCCGGCAAGCTGGCGTGGCGCAAATACGTGATTCCCGCCCCCGGCGAGCCGGGGTCGGAAACCTGGAAGGACAAGAATAACGCCTGGCAGACCGGCGGCGGCGCCATGTGGGTTACGGGAGCCTATGACGTCGATAACAATCAGGTGCTGTGGGGCACCGGAAACCCGGTGCCGATGTTCAATCCGTATTATCGCCCGGGAAACAATCTCTTCACCAACAGTTTGATTTCCTGGAATCCCGATAGCGGAAAAATGAATTGGTATTTCCAATATACGCCGGGCGACAGTTGGGACTATGACGAGGCCGGCACGCATATTTTGATCGACGGGCGGATCGCCGGCCAGAACCGCAAACTGGTGGCCCACTCTGGACGCAACGGCTTCTTCTACGCCCTCGAACGCGCCAACGGGCAGACGGTGCTGGCCAAGCCGTATGTCAATTCGGTCACCTGGACCAAGGGCATCGATCAGAAGACCGGATTGCCGGTGGACTATGATCCCACCAAGGATATTCAGGTCTATTCCGGCCAGCAGGCCATGACGCTGACGGACCGCACCAAGAAACTGTGCCCGTCCTGGCTCGGCGGCAATAATTACTGGTCGGCATCGTACAGCCGCAGGACGAACCTGCTCTACATTCCCTCGTCCTCGACCTGCAATGAAGCGACTTTCGATCCCAATGAGGGCCGCAACGCCAACGGCTCGATGCTGGGCGGCGCCGCCCGATATCCGGAGCGCAATGAATCCGACATGGTGATCGTCAACCCGTTCAGCGGCGAAGTGAAAAAGAAGATTCACAATCTCTATCCGAACCGCAGCGCCGCCCTCACCACGGCGGGCGGGCTGCTCTTTACCGGCTTTGCGGATGGCACCTTCGCCGCCTATGACGACACGACCCTCGAACAGCTGTGGGAAATCAATGTCGGGACAGGCTTCAACGCCCCGCCCATGACCTTCGAGGCCGGCGGCAAGCAATATGTCGCCATCCTGACGGGCCTGGGGCGCAACGCCAAAGCGGCCCTCGTCAACACGCCGGAACTGCGCGAAATGCGCAGCCAGACGATGCTGTTCGTGTTCGGACTATAGGGACGAACGGCTTCCCTCGTGTTCAGAACGGCTGCCCTACGAGGGTGGCCGAACTTCCATCGGCTGCACACCCACTGCGCCGCAGTTTTCTTTGGGCGCCTCATCGCTAATCTGCTTCGAAACCAGTTTCGATCAGGACCGTCGTCGGGTTATGAAGAGATCCTTCGTTACCATGAAATCTTTTGCTAAAATCCGGCTTAACCAAGCAGGGGCCGCGATGGGCGGCGGTGGCCGGGTCAGACCCGAACCCGCTCGCCCTTGCACCTTTTAGGCTCGGCTTCCTCTGAAATCCAAGCAGCAGGCCCGTTATTTTTGTGCCCGAAACTATAGCTAATGGAACTCGGCCAGTTTTCCGTAATGCTCGGCCAGTAAATAGTAGAATGTGACCCGCGGTTTATCGTGGTCGGCATGCATCTTCTGGCACACGTCGAGCACGGCCTTGTCGAGTTCGCTGTCCGGTGCCGTGAGACCAAGCTTTTTCTTGAGAAAACTGTCGCGAACGCGATCACGCTCCGCCTTGTCACTGCAAGCCACCAGCGAGGCGTCCCGGTTCTGAAGCGCAATGCCGCAGTGTTTGATGATGCCCTTGATGGCGGCGTCATCGGCAGCGGTGGCATATTTCTTCACATGTTGTGCCCAATCGTGCTCCATCCTCATCTCCTTCTCGTGTTTCTAGAGTGGTTCCGTAATCCTCGTTCGACTGGCCTTCGGTCGGCGGGCCATGGTTACTCATACCGCAATCGCGGATCGAACGATATGCGCGATGCGGGTTCGGGGTTCGGATTTCGCGGCACGGCGGAATGCTGGATCAGCCTTCCGTCCCATCTTGTTTCATGGGCCTTTGCGCTTCGGCCGCGGGCATTTCCGATGGGTAGCGGCTCGCCCCAAATCGCAGCACCAGCACGGCGAGCGACAGCAGCAGAATTGCCCCCGCGACGATCAACAGGTCGAGGCCGGTCTCGTGTTCGGCGCCGACCAGTTCGATCACCACCCGGCCGAGCGCCGTGATGGCGATATAGATCAGATATCGCACCGGGAGCCGTGTCGTCTTGAAATAGATGCCGATCATGGCGCCGATTTCGAGATAGATGAACAGCAGCAGAAGGTCGCCGAGACTGGCACGACCGCGGGCCGCCATCTCCAGGAAAGCCGCCCCCGCCGACCACACCGTGGTGGCGCCGATGACGAAAAGTGCGAGCAAATGAAAGACATCGACCAGGAAGGCGCCGATCGTGTCCGCCGCATACCGCAGGTCGCGGTGCGCGTCGCGGGTGACGCTTCCAAGTCGGCGCATAGCACCCATCGGTTATTCTCCAGAGCGATACCCATTTTGCGGAAGTGGTTCCACCCGGATCGTAATTTAGTACAGCGATCTCTTGATTCGAAACATATCGAGTGGTCGGTCTGCTACTACTTTTAGCTGTGAAATGGCACTTGCTTTCGTTGAGCAAAGGTCGGCAACCGACCGTTTTCATGCAATCGGGGTACGCACCCGCTGAGAAACATGCGCTTCAAGCAAGTGTTATTGCCAACAAACCCCAGAGATACCGTAATCTCAGATGCGGTTTGCCGGCGGCCGCGGCTTTTATCGCGGCCGCCATTTCCCTTATTGATGGTTGTTGGTCGCGACCCGCGATGAATAGGGCGAATCGCCTTGGCCGGGAGCCAATACCACAACCGCAGTGCCCATCTTGACCCGACTGTAAAGATCGATGACATCCTCGTTGGTGAGGCGGATGCAACCCGACGAGATGGCTTGCCCGATATATTCCGGCTGGTTGGTGCCGTGAATGCGGAACAGCGTGTCCTTGCCGTCGGCGAAGAGATACATCGCCCGCGCGCCCATCGGATTCTGCGGGCCGCCGGGGACGAAGGACGGCAGCGGACCGAGGCGCTCATGCTCGCCGGCCGTCGGCGTCCACCCCGGCCACTCCGTCATGTTGCCGATCTTGGCAACGCCGGACCACCCTTGGGCCTCTTCGCCGACCGTGACTCCGTAGCGAATCGCCTTTTGGTCGGCTTGGACCAGGTAGAGATATTTGTTGTCGGTGTCGATCACGATGGTGCCGGGCGCCTCTTTGCGGTGGTAGTTGACAATGTGGCGCTGGAAGGTTTCCGGAATCGGAACTTTGTCGTTATACGGAACATGCGCGAGCAGCTGTTTGTCGCGCGGCTTCAACGATGTAGTGGGTGCCGGCTCAAGCGTCGCTTGCATGCACCCGCCCAACATTATTCCGATACCAAGACATGCAAAAGTCCAGCGTAACATCACATACCTCATGGTCGTCAGGGCGCGGCTGCGTTATGTCGTGAATTCAGAATTAGCCGAGTCCGGCCTTCAATTCCAGATTAAGGGGCTGTCTCGGGGATGGATGCCGCAAAAGTGTTGCAAATTTACACCACTTGGCGAAGTGGTATATGCAGAATTTATTCGTCCGCTTCGGGTGCCCGCGGAGCGCGCGCAGTTCGGTCCGGGTACCGATTGCGGCCGCCGCGCCTGCGCCGCGTGCACGCAAGCTCCTCCCCATCAGACCGCCGGACGAAACGCTTGCCGACCCGCCTGGATGCGGGCATGAGTGCGACGCGGTAGCCCCCGCGCCCGGGTCGAGGCGGTGCCGCTCGCGCAGAGGTCCGCCATGCTGTCCGTCAACGTGCCGCGCGGCACCACGCTCGAACGCATCAATTTCGACATGGACGGCGAGTTGCCGGATCGCGCCGTCTGGATCGATCTGTTCAGCCCGACCAGTCCCGAAGACAAGCTGGTCGAACGCGCGCTCGGGATCGCGGTGCCGACGCGCGAAGAGATGCAGGAGATCGAGGTCACCAGCCGGCTCTATGTGGAAAACGGCGCCCGCTACATGACGGCGACGCTGATGTGCCAGTCCGACGAAGTCCCCCGCACCACCGCGGTGACGTTCATCCTGTCGGGCCACCGCCTCGTCACGGTGCGCTACGACGAGCCAAAGCCGTTCGCCATCGTGGGCGCCAAGCTCGCCCGTCAGTGCCCGCCGACCATCACCGGCGAGACGGTTCTGATGGAGCTGCTCGACGCCGTCATCGACCGCGCCGCCGATATTTTGGAACGCATCGGTGCCGACGTCGATGCCATCTCTCACGACATCCTGGATTCCGAACCCGGCATGAGCCGCGGCCACAGCTTCAAGGAGATTCTCAAATCGATCGGACGCCGCGGCGACCACACCTCCAAGGTGCGCGAGAGCCTGGTGTCGATCGGCCGCCTGCTCTTATATCTCGCGGCCGAGGCCGACACCATGAAATGGGCCAAGGACCAGCGCGCCGCCATCAAAGGCATGCAGCGCGACGTGCAATCGCTCTCCGATCACGCGACCTATTTGTCGCAAAAAATCAATTTCCTGCTCGATGCCATGCTGGGCGTGGTCAGCCTGGAGCAGAACAACATCATCAAGATTTTCTCGGTGGCCGCCGTGGTGTTCATGCCGCCGACCCTGATCGCCTCGATCTATGGCATGAATTTCCGTCACATGCCGGAACTCGAATACGAATATGCCTATCCGGTGGCGCTTGCCCTCATGCTGCTCGCGGCCGTGCTGCCGTATTTTTTCTTCAAGTGGATGAAGTGGCTGTAACTGTCTGCTTCGCCAAACTCCTTCCCATCGCAGTTTCGTCTTCGACCAGCGGACGCAACAGCGAGGGCGGAGGCGACGACGCCGACACTGCCGGTGCCGCGTTCTCCGGTCGACGGACGGCCCCCTGTGATTGCTTGTCGCAACGTCGCCCAAGGTCGTGAACGCGCTCTCGACCCGGCCGAACCTGTGCTCCTGCTTCTCGGCGCGGAACGCGCACATGCAGCCGTCGCGAGCGTCGCCACAGGGCAGCGCGCCGCTGAGCCTAGCTTCGCGCAAGCCACCGTGTACTCGCCTGACCTGCGTTGAGGAGGGTCAGATCGCCCGCGGTTGGCTTACACGGCGGATATGGTCCGGATACCAAACGCTGAATACCGCAGCCCCGGTCAGCAGCCCATAGGAGAGGAGTTCATACTGCCATGGCCGCAATGCCATCTGGATCATTTTTCCCCATGCCAAGAATGCGTTCGCGGTGAACACCCCTGCCCATATCGAGGCAATCAGGCTATTCGTTCTGATGAATTCGGGAGCGTTCCAAAGGGCGGGGTCGGTATGGTCGCGCGCGTAGTCGAGGGTGAACGGCTTCCCGATCGCAACTGTCGCCCATGTTGACGTGGCAAGAACGGCGTTGGCCAATATGCCCATGTGCTGCGCCGTCCACATGTTCTCGAATACAACGACCGCGACGGTTGCGAACGCAAAGAACAGGAGGCCTGCCCACAAGATGATGCCGCGGTGCAATCTTGCAATGCCCATGGTAACGCTGAGCGCGAGACCGCAGAGCAAACCGGCCTTGAGCCAGAACAGGCCCCCGCGGGCAACGATCAGAAACGTAATCCAAGGCGCGAAGGCCAAAACGAGCTTCAGAAAGTCCAGCAATGGCTTGGAGATCGGCACGGCTGCCTCCGCGTTGGCTTCCTCGCCGATCCTCAACCGTGCACGCATGATCCGCGCGGGTCGCCGGGGATGGCGATTGATCCGCAAAAGCTATGCACTTTCCGTGGTTCCGAGAAGTTCGTAGAACTACGCGTTCGCCATCAGCCGATCCGTATCTGGGCGAAGAGCGGCGGCGCAATGCCGACGAGCAGCGGGTTGTGCGGATGACGGTGAGTGGTTGGCGATGGGCATGCGTAGAGATCCTCCACGCGGGGTCTCGGGTCCCGACCGGTAGAAATTATACGCGAACGCATGCCACCCGATTGGCGCTCGGCGACACGACACAGCGTAGCGACGGAAAATCCGGCATGGCACCGGAGCGAGTCGTTTGACCTCGGGGAAATCCGGTTTAGTCAGCTTACGCCGCCGGCCGGAAGCTCCGCGGATCCGCCATTTTCCACGCGTCGCGAAAGCGCGGGTCGTCGGTCCCGGCGAGGAGTTCGCCCGGCTGCAGGGCCGGGTAAAGCCGATCGTAGGTTACGACCTCGCACGGCGACAGCCGCCGGGAAAAATCCATCAGCGCGAATTGGTTCGGGTGATCGAGCCCGGCGGCCGCGACCAGCTCCGCCAGCACGTGCATCGTCGCTGCGTGGAAATTTTTCACCCGCATCCATTTGTCCGCCACCACCAGCGCGCGCTGCCGCGTCGAGTCCTGGGTGGCGACGCCCACCGGACAGGTGTCCTTATGGCAGCCCAGCGACTGGATGCAGCCCAGCGCGAACATGAAACCGCGCCCCGCGTTGCACCAGTCGGCGCCGAGCGCCATCGCGCGGGCAATGTCGAAGCCGGAGATGATCTTGCCGCTGGCCCCGAGCCGAACGCGGTCGCGGGCATTGATGCCGATCAGCGCGTTGTGCGCGAAGTTGAGCCCCTCGCGCAGCGGCATGCCGAGGTGGTCGGCGAATTCGAGCGGCGCCGCGCCGGTGCCGCCTTCCTTGCCGTCAACGACGATGAAGTCCGGATAGATCTCGGTTTCCAGCATTGCCTTGCAGACCGCAAGAAATTCCCACGGGTGCCCGACGCACAGCTTGAAGCCGGCCGGCTTGCCGCCGGACAGCCGCCGCATCTCGCCGATGAATTGCATCATTTCGATCGGCGTCGCGAACACCGAATGGCCGGACGGCGAGATGCAGTCCCGGCCCATCGGCACGCCGCGGGTGCGCGCTATCTCCGCCGAAACCTTGGCGGCGGGCAGCACGCCGCCGTGGCCCGGCTTGGCGCCTTGGCTCATCTTGAGTTCGACCATCTTGACCTGGTCGACTTGGGCCGCTTCCGCGAAGCGCTCGGGCGAAAACGTGCCGTCCGGGTTGCGGGCGCCGAAATAACCCGACCCGATCTCCCAAATAATGTCGCCGCCGTTCTCGCGGTGATAGGGGGAAAACCCGCCTTCGCCGGTATCTTGGGCGAAGTTTCCGGCCTTGGCGCCCTTATTCAAGGCTCGGATTGCGTTGGGACTCAAGGCCCCGAAGCTCATGGCCGAGATATTGAAGATCGACGCATCATAGGGCTGCGTGCAGTCCGGTCCCCCGATGGTGACGCGAAACTGCGCCGTGGCGACCGGCCGCGGCAGCATCGAATGCTGGATCCACTCGAACCCTTCCGCATAAACTTCATATTGGGTCCCGAAGGGACGCTTGTCGAGCACCATTTTGGCGCGCTGATAGACCACGGCCCGCTTGTCGCGGCTGAACGGCATGCCGACTTTGTCGTCCTCGAAGAAATACTGGCGCATTTCCGGCCGCATACCTTCGAGCAGAAAGCGCAAATGCGCCGAGATCGGATAATTGCGCAGCACCGCATGGCGGGTTTGCATCAGGTCGCGCGTACCCAGCACCGTGAGCCCGCCGAACAAGACAAGCGGCAGACTTGCAGCAGGGGACCAGGCCGGAGCAATGAAAATCGTAAGCAGCAGCGCGACGGTTAACACAATGCTGACGGTGTAGACCACGAAGCGGGGCGAGAATGCAATTTGGAGCAGGCGCATGTGTTACCCCATCCGTTGTGCCGCGTCCTCAAATCATTTTTATGAATAAAGGAGTCCCGAGAGGCCCGAAGGGGTGGGGCTGTTGATGTTCGTCAACCCACCGCCGACAGACGGAGATATCGACAGCCTCAGTCCTTGGCGCGTTCAACGTAGGACCCGTCCTCGGTCGAGACCACGATGCGGGTGCCGGCGACGATGTGGGGCGGCACGGTGGTCCGCACGCCGTTGGACAGCACGGCCGGCTTGTAGGAGGACGACGCGGTCTGACCCTTGGTGGTGGGCTCGGTCTCGGTGACCTCCAGCGTAACCCGGGGCGGCAGCACGATGCCGACCGCGACCCCCTCGTGAACGCTGAGCTTCACTTTCATCTCCGGGTGGAGATACACGGCCTGATCCCCGATCACATCGCCCGGGACCGTGATCTGGTCGTAATTCTCCATGTTCATGAAGTGGAAGCCGTCGCCGTCCTGATAGAGGAACTGATTTTCGCGTTCCTCGACGAGCGCGCGCTCCACCTGGTCGGTCGTTTTATAGCGCTGGGACGACTTCACGCCGTCGCTGAGGCGGCGCATATCGAGTTGTGTGACCGGCGTACCTTTGCCAGGATGGATGTTTTCCGCGGTCAGGATCACGTAGAGCCTACCGTCGAGATCGACGATGTTTCCCTTGCGGAGCGAACTGGCGATGACCTTCACTGGTACAATCCCTCGATCAATGGTGGACCGGCGCGGCCAACCGGAATCCGCTCCGGTACCCGATGCCGCAATCGCGGCCCGCAACATAGCGATCTTGCGCTGCGGCGCCAGTCCTTTCGCCGTCCGGCCGCGGTCTTTGTTCGCAACCATCATCCGCCCCGATGCGTGACAGCACGGCGATGCCGGTCTCGCCGTGGTGGAGGGCGGACATTCACGCCGACCGCCGGCCCTTTCTGCAGGCACGCCGGCGGGTGCTGGCGGCGCTGCGCCACTATCTCGAATCGCGCGACTTCACCGAGGTCGAGACCGCCATCCTGCAGGTTTCGCCCGGCAACGAAGCCCATCTGCACGCCTTCGCGACCGAACTGGTGGAACCCGATGCCGCGCGGCGGCAACTGTATCTGCGGACGTCGCCGGAATTCGCCTGCAAGAAGCTCCTGGCTGCGGGCGAGCCGCGCATCTTCGAATTCGCCAAAGTGTTTCGCAACCGCGAGCGCGGCGCGCTGCACCATCCGGAGTTCACCATGCTGGAATGGTATCGGGCCGGCGAGCCTTATGAATTGCTGTTCGAGGACTGTGCGGCCTTTTTGGCTGTCGCCGCCGCCGCCGCCGGCACCGACAGATTTTCGTTCCGCGGCCGCAGCGCCGATCCGCTCGCGGTACCGGAACGCCTCACCGTGGCGGCGGCTTTCGCGCGCTACGCCGGAATCGATCTTTTGGCAACGCTGGCCGGCCCCACGCCCGATCGCGACGGCTTTGCCGCGCAGGCGCGTCAGGCGGACATCCGGCTTGGCGATGACGACAGCTGGAGCGACATCTTCAGCCGCATTTTGGTGGAACGCATCGAGCCCAATCTCGGCAATGGACGCGCCACCTTGCTGACCGAGTACCCGCGTCATGAAGCCGCGCTGGCGCGGCCGAAACCTTCCGATCCGCGGGTCGCGGAACGCTTCGAACTGTTTATTTGCGGGGTCGAGCTGGCCAATGGCTTTGGCGAATTGACCGACCCGGTCGAGCAGCGCCTGCGGCTCGAAGCCGAAATGATTCGCAAGCATCACCTCTATGGGGAACGCTATCCCATCGATGAGGATTTCCTGGCCGCATTGGCGCACATGCCACCGGCAAGCGGCTGCGCGCTTGGCTTCGACCGGCTTGCCATGCTGGCGGCCCGTGCTTCCCGGGTGGAGCAAGTGATATGGTCGCCGTTGGGGAATGGACTCAGCCGATGCGAATCCTGATCGCCGCGGTGGGCCGGCTCAAGGCGGGCCCCGAGCGTGCGCTGGCGGAACGATATCGCGAGCGCGCCGCCGCGGCGAGCCGGGCGCTGGGCATACGGGCCATCGACCTGATCGAGGTCAAGGAGAGCCGCGCCGGCGACGCCGGCCGCCGCGTCACCGAGGAAGCCATTGCGCTTGCCAGCATTGTTCCGGAGCGTGCCGCGGCCGTCGTTCTGGATAGCAGCGGGGACAATCTCGCCAGCGAGGCAATCGCCCGGCAGCTTCGCGGCTGGCAGGACGGCGGGCGCGAATCGGTGTGCTTTCTGATCGGCGGCCCGGATGGTCTCGGCGGCGGGCTGCGCGAGCGCGCCGATCTGATGCTGGCGTTCGGGGCGGCGACATGGCCGCACCAGCTCGTCCGCATCATGCTGATGGAGCAGATTTACCGTGCCGTCACCATCCTGTCGGGGCATCCATACCATCGGGAATGATGCCGCCGACGGTCCGGTCATACGATCGCCGGCCGGCGCAAAGATCAAGTCCCGGACAAATCGTCGCGACCGTCCCTTGTGACGGCCTGATATCGCCCCAATTCGGCGATATCGGTGTTCAGACTGTGCGGACAACGCTTGATCATCGGCCATGGTGACGATTATGATGCAGCGTCATGACGGCCAGTGATCGGACGTTCGGCGTGACCGGGCAAGTGATCGTGGTTGCAGGTACGCGGCATGGAATTTGCTCTGGGATGTTTCGTGCGGCGGCGCTACGATGGACAAATACGTTGCTCCGAACTGCCGTCGAGCGGAGCTTTCGATGAACTGCATTCCAGTCGACTGAAGAGTCCGTAATGGGCGGCAACTGAAAGAAAAGGTTCGAGGATGATGCGCAAGACTTCCCTGGTTCTCCTCGGCGCCGTCGCAGGTGCCGTACTAACCCTGGTCGCGGTTCAGCCGTCAGCCCGGCTGGTCTTTGGAACGAGTGCGCGGGCGGCCCAGGCAGATACCTACCGCCAGCTCAATTTATTTGGCGATATTTTTGAGCGTGTGCGCTCGCACTATGTGGAGAAGCCGGACGAGAGCAAGCTCGTCGAAGCGGCCATCAACGGCATGCTCAATGGGCTCGATCCGCACTCGAGCTACATGGACACCAAGAGCTTCAAGGACATGCAGATACAGACCCGCGGCGAGTTCGGCGGGCTTGGTATCGAAGTGACCATGGAGGATGGGCTCGTCAAGGTGGTCACACCGATCGACGACACCCCGGCGGCCAAGGCCGGCATTCGGGCGGGCGATATCATCACCCATATCGACGACGAGGCGGTACAAGGGCTCACGCTCAACCAAGCCGTCGAGAAGATGCGTGGATTGGTGAATACCAAGATTCGACTGAAGATCGTGCGCAAGGGCAATGATGCACCGATCGACGTTTCGCTCACCCGCGACAACATCCGCGTCCGCTCCACCCGCATGAAAATCGAGGGTGACGACGTGGGATATGTTCGCATCACGCAATTCAATGAGCAGACCACCGACGGCCTCAAGAAGGCTATCGCCGACATCTCCACGCAAATACCGGCCGACAAGTTGCGGGGCTATGTGATCGACCTGCGCAACAATCCGGGCGGACTCCTCGATCAGGCCATCTCGGTTTCGGATGCGTTCCTTGAGCGGGGCGAAATCGTCTCGACGCGAGGCCGCGATCCGGAAGAGACCCAACGCTTCAATGCCAAGCCGGGTGACCTGACCAAGGGCAAGCCGGTGATCGTCCTGATCAATGGTGGTTCGGCATCGGCGTCCGAAATTGTCGCCGGCGCGCTGCAGGACCATCGGCGGGCAACGCTGTTGGGCACTCGCTCGTTCGGAAAAGGCTCGGTGCAGACGATCATCCCGCTCGGCTCCGGCAATGGCGCACTGCGGCTGACCACCGCGCGGTACTTCACGCCATCGGGCCGGTCGATCCAGGCCAAGGGCATCTCGCCCGACATCGAAGTGCTGCAGGAGGTACCGGAGGAGATCAAGGCGCGGTCGTCCACCGAAACCAAAGGCGAATCCTCGTTGCGCGGTCACCTGAAAGCCGAAGGCGACGAACAAGGTGGGTCGCAGTCCTATATTCCGCCGGAGGAGAAGGACGACAAGGCGCTGACGACGGCGTTGGAATTGCTGCGCGGCACCAAGAGCAATCCGGCGTTCCCGCCCAATCCAAAGTCGGCCACGCTGCCGAACTGAACGCAACCGCTTCGTGAAGCTGATCCCGGCGGCTGATGCTGCCGGGATTTGTTTTTCGGCTCCCCGTATTACGGTGCACCGGCCTTTCGAATTTATCGGGCTGGTGCTGCGTGAAGCTCATTAGTCCGGACATGTTGACCAGGGGATGATGGCGTGACCGATTTCCAAAACCTCCCCTACCGTCCCTGCGTCGGCGTCACCGTCATCAACCGGAATGGACTCGTCTTCATCGGCCGCCGGTCGGAGGGCCCCGAACATATCGACGAAACCCATGTCTGGCAGATGCCCCAGGGCGGCATCGATCACGGTGAGGATCCGTGGCCGGCGGCGCTGCGCGAACTCTATGAGGAAACCAGCATCCGCTCGGTCGAGCGTGTCGGCGAGATCGCGGATTGGCTCTCCTACGACATCCCACACGATATCGTCGGTCAAGCCTGGGGCGGAAAGTATCGCGGCCAGACCCAGAAATGGTATGCGCTACGATTTACCGGCGACGACAGCGAGATCGATATTGCAACGCCCGGCGGCGGTCTGCACCATCCGGAGTTCATTGGGTGGCGGTGGGAGCCGATCGCCAACCTGCCGTCCCTGGTAGTGCCGTTCAAGCGGGCGACCTACGAACGGGTGGTGGCTGAGTTTTCAAAATTTACGACAGGCTGATCCTGAACAGTTTTAGACGAAATTTATCGAAACTAAACGAAATTCCGTAATAAACTAAATCTTGAGCACGTTTGAAGTTAGACCGGCGTGGATTTCGATAATATAGAAACACATGTTAATCATAGCCGGGCTCATCCCGGCCATTTCGTTTTCCATTGCGCCGCGGCTCCCGCCGTTCCAATATCGGCGAAGCCAAGCTCCGGCGGCTGCCTCAATGCCCCAATGCGGCCTTGAGCATGTTGAGCTGCTCCAGCCGCTGGCGGGCCTTGTCGCGCGCGGTGTCGCTGCCGGCGTCGGCGACATCTTCCTCGGCGTCCTTGACGGCCTGGGCAATCGTCGCCGCGTCGATTTCGGAAACCGGAAGGGCTTGCTCCGCCAACACGGTGAGGCTGGTCGGCCCTGCTTCGGCAAATCCGCCCCGCACCACGATGCGCTGCGGCGCACCTTCGCCATAGATCGTAAGCACGCCCGGCTTGAGCGTCGCGACATAAGGCGCGTGACCTGCGAACACGCCGAACTCGCCCTCCTCGCCCGGAACATCGACCTGAGTGACGGCGCCGGAAAACAGCAAGCGTTCCGGCGAAACCAGTTCGAAATGAAAGGTGGCCATGATGGCTATCCTCAGGCCGCTTCCGCGGCCAGGCGCTTGCCCTTCTCGACCGCTTCTTCGATGGTTCCGACCATGTAAAAGGCCGCCTCCGGCAGATGGTCGTACTGACCCTCGCAGAGCCCCTTGAACCCCCGGATGGTGTCGGCAAGATCGACGAACTTGCCGGGCGAACCGGTAAACACTTCGGCGACGTGGAACGGCTGCGACAGGAACCGCTCGATCTTGCGAGCGCGCGCCACCGCGATCTTGTCCTCTTCGGACAACTCATCCATGCCGAGAATCGCGATAATGTCTTGCAGCGCCTTGTAACGCTGCAACACCTGCTGCACCCGCCGGGCGACCTGATAGTGCTCCTCGCCGACCACCAGCGGAGACAGCATGCGCGAGGTCGAATTGAGCGGGTCCACCGCCGGATAGATGCCCTTTTCGGCGATGCCGCGTGACAGCACCGTGGTGGCGTCAAGGTGCGCGAAAGAGGTCGCCGGTGCCGGATCGGTCAGATCGTCGGCCGGCACGTAGATCGCCTGCACCGAGGTGATCGATCCCTTGGTGGTCGTGGTGATGCGCTCCTGCAAGGCGCCCATGTCGGTCGCGAGTGTCGGCTGATATCCCACGGCCGACGGGATGCGGCCGAGCAGTGCCGACACTTCGGAGCCCGCCTGGGTGAACCGGAAGATGTTATCGACGAAGAACAGCACGTCCTGGCCCTGGTCGCGGAAATATTCCGCAACCGTCAGCCCGGAAAGACCGACGCGGGCGCGGGCGCCCGGAGGCTCGTTCATCTGCCCATAAACCAGCGCGCATTTCGATTTGACGTTGGGGTCGGGATGGTGCGGGTCCGCGTTGACCTTCGACTCGATGAACTCGTGATAGAGGTCGTTGCCCTCGCGGGTGCGCTCGCCGACGCCTGCGAACACCGAATAACCGCCATGGGCTTTGGCGACGTTATTGATGAGTTCCTGGATCAGCACGGTCTTGCCGACACCGGCACCGCCGAATAGGCCGACCTTGCCGCCCTTGGCATAGGGCGCCAGCAGGTCCACCACCTTGATGCCCGTCACCAGAATCGCGGCTTCGGTGGATTGATCCGTGTAGGACGGCGCGGGTGCGTGGATCGGACGTGTTTCTTGATGCGGAATCGGCCCGGCTTCATCCACCGGCTGGCCGATCACGTTCATGATGCGCCCGAGCGTACCTTCGCCGACCGGCACCGCGATGGCGAGGCCGGTGTCAGAGACTTCCTGGCCGCGCACCAAGCCTTCCGTGGTGTCCATGGCGATGGTGCGCACGGTGGCTTCGCCGAGATGCTGGGCGACTTCGAGCACCAGCCGGCTGCCCTGATTGTTGGTCTCCAGCGCGTTCAGGATTGGCGGCAGATGGCCGTCGAACTGCACGTTGACAACGGCGCCGATGACTTGGGTGATGCGTCCGACTGAGATGGCCATGGATCGTCCTCGTTAACTTGTAAAAGGTGTACTGGACCTGAGCGGCCGGCGCGCGGTCAACTACAACGCCTCGGCGCCCGATATGATCTCGATCAGCTCCTTGGTGATCATCGCCTGGCGGGTGCGGTTGTAGGTCAAGGTCTGCTTGCGGATCATGTCGCCCGCGTTGCGGGTGGCGTTGTCCATCGCGGTCATTTGGGCGCCGTAGAACGAGGCGGCGTTCTCCATCAGGGCGCGGAAAATCTGCACCGAAATGTTGCGCGGAAGGAGCTCCGCCAAGATGTCCTCTTCGTCGGGCTCGTATTCATAGACGGCACTCGGACCACTGCCCCCTGTCGCGGGAAACACGCTCGGGATCAGCTGCTGCGCGGTCGGCAGTTGCGCCATCACGGATTTGAAGCGCGAGAAAAACAAGGTGCAGACGTCGAACTGGCCAGCCTCGAACAAGCCTACGATCTTGCGCCCGATGCCGTCGGCATTTTCGAACTTGATCTGCCGCACCGACCGCAGATCGACGGCCTCGATGATCCGATCCTCGTAGAGACGCTTGAGCTGATCGAAACCCTTGCGACCCACGCAGAAGAACTTGACCTCCTTGCCGTCGGCCAGAAGCGCGTTGGCGCGCTCGCGGGCAAGGCGCACGATGGCGGAATTGAACGGACCGCACAGGCCGCGTTCGCCGGTGCAAACCACGAGCAGATGCACCCGGTCGGCGCCGGTGCCGGCCAGCAGGCGCGGGGCGCCCGGGTTGCCGCCGACCGAAGCGGCGATATTGCCGAGCACCTTTTCCATGCGCTCCGCGTAAGGCCGCGACGCCTCGGCGGCCGCAGTGGCGCGGCGCAGCTTCGAGGCCGCGACCATCTGCATGGCCTTGGTGATCTTCTGCGTCGCCTTAGTGGCGGCGATGCGCACCCGCATATCCTTGAGGCTGGCCATTTACGTCTTCACCCCTGCGAACGGATTTTCGCCCGTCGCCAGCGTCTTATCGGGGGACGCCCGTACTTGGCGGCGTCACCGCCGGGCATCCATTGATCAATCGCAGCCGAGCATACAGCCGGTCCGCCGGGCGAAGACCAACCAATGCCGCGGCGAAGGCCTGACGTTACGCAAACGTCTTCGCGTAAGCATCCACTACGCCTTTGAGTTTCGCGGTCGTGGCGTCGCTCAAGTCCCGCGCATTGCGGATATCCGAAAGAATATCGCCATGCTGGCTGCGCAGCACGCCGAGCAGGCCGTCCTCGAAGGCGCGCACCCGCGCCACCGGCAGCGGGTCGAGATACCCGTTGACGCCGGCATAGATCACGCAGACCTGCTCTTCCATCTTGAGCGGCGAGAACTGCGGCTGCTTCAAAAGTTCGGTCAGCCGGGCGCCGCGGTTGAGCAGACGCTGCGTGGTGGCATCGAGGTCGGAGCCGAACTGCGCGAACGCCGCCATCTCGCGGTATTGCGCAAGCTCGCCCTTGATGCGGCCGGCAACCTTCTTCATCGCCTTGGTCTGCGCCGACGAGCCCACCCGCGACACCGAGAGGCCGACGTTCACGGCCGGCCGGATGCCCTGGTAGAACAGGTCGGTTTCCAGGAAGATCTGGCCGTCGGTGATGGAGATCACGTTGGTCGGGATATAGGCCGAGACGTCGTTGGCCTGGGTCTCGATAACGGGGAGCGCGGTGAGCGAACCGGCGCCGCGCTCGTCGTTCATTTTGGCGGCGCGCTCCAAGAGGCGCGAATGCAGGTAGAACACGTCGCCCGGATAGGCCTCGCGGCCCGGCGGCCGGCGCAGCAAGAGCGACATCTGCCGGTAGGCGACCGCTTGTTTCGATAGGTCGTCATAAATGATCACGGCATGCATGCCGTTGTCGCGAAAATATTCCCCCATGGTGCAGCCGGAAAACGGCGCCAAAAACTGCATCGGCGCCGGATCGGAGGCAGTCGCGGCGACAATGATGGAATATTCGAGCGCGCCCTGCTCCTCCAGCACCTTGACGAATTGCGCGACCGTGGAACGCTTCTGCCCCACCGCCACATACACACAATAAAGCTTGATCTTCTCGTCGCCGGTGGCGTTGAGCGGCTTCTGGTTCAGGATGGTGTCGAGCGCGATCGCGGTCTTGCCGGTCTGGCGGTCGCCGATGATCAGTTCGCGCTGGCCGCGGCCGATCGGGATGAGCGCGTCGATCGCCTTGAGGCCGGTCGCCATCGGCTCATGCACGGATTTGCGCGGAATGATGCCGGGCGCTTTCACGTCCACCCGCTTGCGCTCGCCCGGGATCGGCCCCTTGTCGTCGATCGGATTGCCGAGCGCATCGACCACGCGGCCGAGCAGGCCCTTGCCGACCGGCACGTCCACGATGGCGCGGGTGCGCTTGACGGTCTGACCTTCCTTGATGGCGCGGTCTTCGCCAAAGATCACGATACCGACATTGTCGGTTTCGAGATTGAGCGCCATGCCGCGAACGCCGTTCTCGAATTCCACCATCTCGCCGGCCTGGACATTGTCCAGGCCATACACGCGGGCAATACCGTCGCCCACCGACAGCACCTGGCCGACTTCCGAGACCTCGGCCTCTTGGCCGAAATTCTTGATCTGCTCCTTGAGGATCGCGGAGATTTCCGCCGCCCGGATATCCATCAGCCGACCTCTTTCATCGCAAGCTTGAGGGCATTGAGTTTGCTGCGCAACGAACTATCGACCATGCGGCTGCCGAGTTTGACGACCAGCCCGCCGATGATCGACGGATCGACCTTAACGTCGACCCGCACGGTTTTTCCCGTAACGGTGTTGAGGGTACTCTCGATCTCGCTGCGGTACTTGTCGGACAAGCTATCCGCAACCGTCACCTGTGCGGTCACCTCGCCCTTGTGACGGGCCACCAGCGCCGCATAGGCCTTGATCAGGTCGCGAACCGCGAACAGCCGCCGATTCGCTGCCACGACTTTTAGAAACTGTCCCGCTATGCCGCCGATCTCGGCCTTGTCCAGCACCGCGGCCAGGGCCTTGGACTGGGCCTCGGCGCCGAACACCGGGCTGCGCACCAGCCGCATCAGATCGGGATTTTCCGCGAGGAGAGTATTGAATTGCCGCAGATCGGCGAGCACCGGATCGACGGCATTCGCCTCCAGCGCCAACTCGAACAAGGCGGTCGCGTAGCGCCCCGCCACGCCGGAAACTTGATCTTGCCCTGCCACCGTCGCGCTCGTTCCATGAGGAGAAATCAGTCCCGCGAGCCGAAGCGCCTGGTTCAAGCGCAAGCCGTTGGAAATGATAGAGGACCTGGATTTTGTGAGAACGCCGGACACCGGCGCAGCCCAATCAAATCGCGCGCTTGCTAACACAGCGCCCGGTGCGGTGCAATACGGGGAAGAACCCGGAGGAACCCGGAGCACCTGGGCCGGAATGCCGGCCGCTTCGAGATGAGCGTACACGCGCTTGCAAAAATGCCGGTGCTCTCCATCGCTACCTGTTGGATGCGATCCTCCAGCAATCAGGCAACCAGAGCACGCAAGTCGCGCTTGGAAGGCGCCGAATGCCCGCGTCTTGTTCACTACCGTGCCATCGCCTTGACTGATCAGGATCGTCACCACGAGCGCGGGAGGCATCGGGTTCTCCGGCCAGAAAAACCTTGGGCCGCAAAGCAGCGCAAGGTTTTTTTCCGGCCGGATGGGTCAAGTTAAGTGCGAGGTCGAATCACCACCGAACACGGGCGCAACCTCTAAACCGAGTTCCACGGTGATTGCGCCAGCGAGCGCCCAGATGCACACCCTCCATAGCCCCGATGCCGCGGCAGTCGCTTTACGCGTGGCCGGCCCGCACCAATCGGCCCGGCAGCGCGCCGGTGTGTTCGCCATCCTGGAAGATCGGGATGCCGGCGACGAGCGTGGCTTTGTAGCCTTCGACCCGCTGGACGAAACGGCGCCCGCCGGCGGGGAGATCGTGGATGAGTTCCGGGCGAAATATCCGCAAGCGCGCGAAGTCGATGACGTTCACGTCGGCGCGCCGGCCCGGTGCCAGACGGCCGCGGTCGCAAAGCCCGAAGAAATCGGCGGTCTCGCTGGTCTGGCGCTTGACCAGCAATTCCAGCGGCAATGTAGGTCCGCGGCGGCGGTCGCGGCCCCAATGCATCAGCATGTAGGACGGGACCCCGGCATCGATGATCGAAGTGCAATGGGCGCCACCGTCGCTCAAGCCGAGCAGCGTGGCCGAATCGGTGAGCATTTCGCGGATCGGCGCGTGGTCGCCCTGGACGTAATTTAGGATCGGGAAGAACAGGTACCGGTCCTCGGCTGCGAACATGTAATCATACGCCACCTCGTCGGGCGTGCGGCCTTCGCGCGCCGCGATGGCGGCCACGCTCATGTCCTCGGAGGGTTCATAGTCCGGCGGATCCCCCATGACGAAAAACTTGTCCCAGCGGGTGGTGATCGCCTGACGCGACTGCGGCAGCCTTGCCACGTCCTCCGCGGAAGGTTTCTCGGCCAGAATCCGCCGCCGCAGTTCGGGGTCGGCGAGCCGCCGACGCTGCTCCGCAATGCTCAAGCCGTCGAGTTCGCGATAGCTCGGCCGGATCGAGAACGGATTGAGCGCGGTGCCGATGCCGAGCATGACGCCGATCGGGCGGCCGGAAATTTGCGCCGTCAGGTTGGCCCCCTCGGCCCGTGCCGCGTGCGCGGCGGCGAGCAGGCGCCGCCAGCGCTGCGGGTCCTCGTAGCGGTCCGTCAGCAGGAACCACACCGGCCGCCCGGTCGCCTTGGCGAGCTGCGTCATCCAGGCGAGTTCGTCGGCCTCGTGTTCGAAATCGCTGTTCATCCCGAACGCGCCCGCCCCCACGGCGCCCAGCGCGGAACCGATGCCCAGCAGCTCGTCGTTTCCCGCATAGCGCGACGGCACCATGTCGCCGACCGGAGTCTTGTGGGAATCGGTACGCGAGGTGGTGAAACCGAAGGCGCCGGCCCGCAAGGCCTCGATCGTCAGCCGGCGCATTTCCGCAATCTCGTCGGCCGTCGCGGCTTCGTGGCGGATGGCGCGTTCGCCCATGACGTAGACCCGCAGCGGATGATGGGCGAGCTGCGCCGCGACATCGATGGCTCGCGGCCGCCGCTCCAGGGCATCGAGATAGTCCGGAAAACTTTCCCAATCCCAAGACATGCCGTCGGCGAGCACGATGCCGGGAATTTCTTCCACCCCCTCCATCAAATCCATCAGCGCGGCGCGGTGCTGCGGCTTGACGGGAGCGAACCCGACCCCGCAATTGCCCAGCATCGCGGTGGTGACGCCGTGCCAGCATGAGGGCGCTAGCAGCGGGTCCCATGTCGCCTGCCCGTCATAATGGGTGTGGGCGTCCACCCAACCGGGCGTGACCAGGAGACCTTCGGCATCGATATCGCGGCGCGCCGGACCGAGCTTGCCGCCCACCGCGACGATGCGCTCGCCCGCGATGGCCAGGTCGCCGGTGAAGCGCGGCGCGCCGGTGCCGTCGATGATGGTGCCGCCGCGAATGACGATGTCGTACATGGAATGCTCCCGAAGTTTCGAATGATAGCGCAAATCGGCGGTATTGAGGAAAGATCGATGCGGTCGCGGCGCCAAGCCGCCGCATTCGCTATTCTTCCGCGACGAAACCCGACGCTTTCACCACCGGCCCCCAGCGCTCCAAATCGGCCCGCACGGTGGCGCCGAATTCTTCCGCCGACTGGAATTTCGGCTCGTTGCCGCTGCGCGCCAGATTTTCGATCATCTCGGGCGATTTTAGCGCGTCCCCGATGGCCGCGTTGAGGGCGCGAACCATCGTGGCGGGTATCCGGGCCGGCGCGAATACGCCGAGCCAAGTTTCCAGCACGACATCGTAGCCGGCTTCCCGCATGGTGGGTACGGCGGGCAGGAAGCGCGATCGCGCGGCGCTGGCCACCGCCAGGATGCGCAGCTTGCCGGAATTCGCAAGGGGCAGCGTCTCGCCGATCGGGTTGACGCTCGCCGGCACATGGCCGCCGAACAGGTCCTGCAGGGCCGGAGCGCCGCCGCGATAATGCACCGGGGTCAGTCTGACGCCGGATTCATTGCCCAGCATCACCCCGATGAAATGGGTCGTGCTGCCGGCGGCCGTGGTGGCGAAGATCGCCTTGCTGGGATCGGCCCGGCACCAGGCCACATAGTCGCCAAGCGTCGCCACCCGCTCCGGGACCGCCGGGCCGACCACGAAGGTCAGCGTCGATCGTGCCACGGGGGCGACCGGGACCAGATCGCGCAGCGGATCGTAGCTCAGCGAGCGGAAACTGTGCGGATAGACGGTGAGCGGAAAATCCGGCGTGAACAGAATTTCGCTGCCGTCGGCTTCCGCATTCTTGATATACTCGACCGAAACCCGCGCCGCCCCGCCGGGCTTGTTCTCGACGATGACGGCGCCCGCATAGGGGCCGCGCAACCGTTCGGCCAGAATGCGGGCGATCAGGTCGGTCGCTCCGCCCGGCGGAAACCCCACCACGATGTGCAGCGTTTTCTTCAATATCTGCGCCGTGACGCGCGTGGCCCCGGTGCCGAGCAGCGTGGCGGCCGGAGCGGCAATGACGGCGCGGCGGGACAGCATGGCGGTTCCTCTAAAGGTCGGCGCCGCGGCGCCGCGCGATGCGGCGACCAAACCCAAAGGCGGCCCGGGGCACCGCACCACGGATTTCGCCGGGGACGAGCATGTATATGCTAGCACAGAATGGCCGAGGCGCATGCGCAAAGCCACAACGGATAAGTCCCCCCAGACCCAATGCTGTTCACTTAACGCGGGGGTGCGCGCGTCCCCTCTCCCCGCGGCGTTCTTCACGCCGTGGGGAGAGGGTTAGGGTGAGGGGCGGGAGCACGTGAGGGCTTCCGGGCAGGCAATCGGTGCAGCCACAAGTGACGGTCGGCCCGTCTGTGCGGGGACCTGCCCCTCACCCCGACCCTCTCCCCATCGTGAAAAACGATGGGGAGAGGGCGCGCGCGCATCCCCAGCTTAAGTGAACGGCATTGCCCGTAGACCGGATTCCGGTGAGGTCCGAAAACGTAGGTTCTATGCGACCGGAATTTGGTATAAGGTACCCAGACCGCAACGCAACGGCATCACATCGGCGGCAGCATTTTGCCGCCGTCCGGAACCGGAGTGCGGTTGGCATTGAGAACCAGCGCAACCACACTATAATAGCCCGCCGCACCGATCAGCTCCATGATGGTCTGCTCGCCGAACCGCGCCACGGCCGCCGCAAATGTCGCGTCGCTGATGTCGCGCCGATGCAGCAGTTCGTGGACCAGATCGTAGACCAGCGCCTCGTCGCCGGACAGGTGTTCCGGGCGCTTATTGTGTTCGATCGCGTCCGCGATCGCGGGGTCGAGACCGGCCGCGATGGCGTGTTTGCGGTGGGCGTTCCATTCATAATGCGCGGACCAGAACCGGGCCACCAGTAGGATCGTCAGCTCGCGCAGCACGGGGGGAACCTTGCTCTCGAAGCGGACGTAGTCGCCGAGCTGGCGCACCCGGTCGGCCAATTCGGGGCTGCGCAGCAGCGCCGGAAACGGTCCGCGCAATCCGCCGCGCGGCCCGCTGGCCACGGCCTGCGCCACCCGGCGCTGGTCGAGGGTCATGTCGTGTTGGGACAGCGGCTTGAAGCGGGTTGGCATCGTGGGTTCCTTGTTGGCGGATCGGCGAACTCTATCGCAATCTGGCGGCCCACGACACCTCAGGTCGCTCGTGACGACCAAATCGGCGGCGCGGTGATCGTTGATCCGGCCTGCCTACCCGGCGGCCTTATCCATGAGCGCGATCAGCCCGCGCAAGAGATCGATCGGGCGGGGCGGGCAGCCGCGGATATGCAGATCGACCGGGATCACTTTGTTGACGGCGCCGATCACCGCGTAGCTGCCCTCGAATACGCCGCAGCCGCAGCCGCAATCGCCGACCGCTACCACCCATTTGGGATCAGGCGTTGCCGCATAGGTGCGCTCCAGCGCGACCTTCATATTGCGGGTAACCGGACCGGTGACCAAGAGCACGTCGGCGTGGCGCGGCGACGCGGCAAATTTCAATCCGAACCGCTCCACGTCGTAGACTGCATTGTTGAGCGCGTGGATTTCCAGTTCGCAGCCATTGCACGACCCGGCATCGACCTCCCGGATGGTGATCGAGCGTCCGAACAGCTTTCGCCCGCGCGCCGCCAGCGCACGGCCGATCTCTTCGAGCCCGTCAGCATCGGCCCCCGGCGGCGGGACGGTCACCGGCCGCGCGAACAGCGATTTCAACAGCAGCGTGCGCATGGTTTTGGCGGCATCCGATGAGGTGGAAGTGCGAACGGCCCACCGTCATGCCCACGCATCGCGGACGATGACCCCTGAGGACGCGAGAGGCTCCCTCGATTATCCGTGACCGGAATAAAGTGCAGTCGGCCGTTCGAAGCGGCTTATAGACCGCCGCAAGCCGATTGTCAGGGTGCCAGGCAGGCACGCGCCCGGAAAGAAGGGCATCACGACAAAAGGTTGCGTGCGATGCAAATCCGGACGCTTCAGACGCGTTCATTGCGGCCATGGCTCCACCGGTCGCATATACTTGAAGGTCGAAAGCCGCTAAGATGTCGGTCGATCTCGCCCAGTCTCGGAGCCCGCCATGCGCTTCATCGCCCTCGTTCTCGCGGCAATCGCGGTTGCGAGCCCCTCCGTCGCGCAGGGCTGGAAGGAATATGCCTATCCGGGCGATGGATTTACGGTCGCGTTTCCGGCCGAGCCGAGCGTTGAGACCATCGTTTATCAGGCGCCGGACGGCCGGCAGGTTGCGGCGCGCGTCTATTCCGTCGCCCAGGATGGCGGCGCATTCAGGATGATGGTCGCGGACTTCACCGGCCCGGATGTGCCGGAAAGCGCCGTGATGGAGCAGGCCATCAAGGCACTGACGCATGAGCGCGAGGTCAAGGTCGACATCCCACACCGGATCGGCCGGTTTTATGGCCGCCAGCTCAGCACGGCCGGCGCCGATGGCAGCCGCGCCACGGTCGCACTGTTCTACCACAAGCAGCGACTCTACCAGATCGAGGGCAAGGCGCAGGATTCGGACGCCACCGCGGATGCGATCCGCTTTCAGCAATCGCTCACGTTCACGGATTGACCCCGCGTTCACATGGGTGCTGACAAATCCCGGAGCGGGTTCCGATGACGTTGGGACACTGCTTCGGAGTCATGGCCGGGCTTGTCCTGGCTTGTCCCGGCCATCCACGTCTGCTTGCTGAACAGCCGAAAGCAAGGCGTAGGTGCCCGCGACAAGCGCGGGCATGATGGTGGAGCGGATGAATTCGATAACATCGATTCCGCTGTTGGATGTAACCGAGGTCCGGCGCCGGTTCGCCCGGCCCGACCGAATGAATGATCAACTTTGGGAGGCGTAGCGGTGGAGAAAGTCCTTGCGGCAGTCAGGACCGGCCCGAGCAAAACCGAGATTCGCGAATACCCGATGCCGGACGTTCCAGATGACGCCGCCCTCATGAAAATGGAAGTGGCCGGCATCTGCGGGACCGATGTCAAGCTCTACAAGACGCCGCCATCCGCCGCCCCGGTGATCATGGGGCATGAGAACATCGGCTTCATCGCCAAGGCGGGCCGCGAATTCACCCGGCGCAAGGGTTTTCGCGAGGGCGATCTGGTCTTCGTCGAGCACTATGTGGCCTGCGGCAAATGCGAGTGGTGCCATCTAGGCCAATACCGCCACTGCGAAAATACCGACTGGCGCTACAATCCGGATGCCATCCGCTACGGCTACACCTCCGCCGAAAAGGCCCCGCATCTGTGGGGCGGCTTCGCGCAATACGTCTATCTGCCTTGGAATTCTGTGCTGCATCACGTGCCGAAGGGCGTGACGCCGGAACTGGCGGGGCTCGTCACCCCGATGGCCAACGGGGTCGAATGGTCGCTGTTCGACGGCGGCGTCGGCTACAATTCCACCGTGCTGATCCAGGGGCCGGGGCAGCAGGGCCTGTCGCAGACCGTCATCTGCAAGCAGGCCGGCGCCTCGCTCATCATCGTCACCGGGACCACCAAGGACGCCGCCCGCATGGAGGTCGCCACCAAGCTCGGGGCCGACTTCGTGATCGACGTGCAGAAAGAGGACCCGCTCGCCCGGATCATGGAGATCACGGGCGGCAAGGGTGTCGATGTGGCGCTCGACTGCACCGCCGGCGCCGGCACGATGCCGGTGCTGCTCGGCATCGAGGCGCTCAAGCGCAAGGGCGGCACCATCGTGGTGCAAGGCGAAATGACGGATTTTCCCAATTGGCCGATCGGCCGCATGACGGTAAAATTCATCACGGTGAAAAGCGCCCGCGGCCACAGCTTCAAGGCGTGCGAACTGGCGCTGGCGCAGCTGGCGTCAAAACGCTTTCCGCTGGAGATGATCACCACGCACAAATTCGGCCTCAAGGACGTGGATCTGGCGATCCGCTCGGTCGGCGGCTATGGCGTCAAGGACGTGATCCACGCTTCGCTGATGCCGTGGGAGTGAGGGCCTATACTATGTTTCCATGATGTAGGGTCGCGCGTAGGGTGGGCAAAATCGCCCTGCCTCGACGGAGCGAATACGCTCGGCCCGGCGACGATTTTGCCCACGCGGACGACACCACGGAGCTTGACCGCGTGGGCAAAATCGCCGGGAAGGCCGGCGCTAGACCCCGCGCGGGGAACGCGATTTTGCCCACCCTACGCCGCTCCGACCTCAACGGAATCCGGTCGCTGTCGTACCGCCAGAGCGCGCCTCAGCTCGGAGGCGCGGGTTTATCTCCGCCGATTTGGCGCGACGGCGCAAAGGTGGCGACGAGCGCACGGCCGAGTTTTTCCAAGGCAGCGTCGATCCGCCGTTCGCTCAGCCGAGCGACGCCCCAACGGAACAGCAATCCGTGCACGCCCCACATCACCAGGCCGGTGAAGACGGCCGCGAAGATCACGTCGGAAAGAAAGTGCCCGCCCGCCAGCAACCTTATGAACGCGAAGGTCGCCGCGTAGAAGGCCGCGGCGGCGAGCCCCACATAGCGCCACGGCGACGGCAGCATCAAAGCGGGCGCCGCCATCCACACGGCCGAGGAGGTTTCGCCGGAAACGAACGAGCAGTTGGTATCGCAGGTGCCCCGCGGGTCCCACCAGGGCTTGAAGATATAATCGCCGCCGAATTCCGTCACCATCCCGGGCCGCGGCCTCGACCAGTGCTCCTTGAGAACCAGATTGACGAGCAATCCGGGCCCGAGCGCGAGCGACAGCACGAGAAACAGCGCGGCGCGGGCCGATATTGGGGTCGCGCGCCGCGGCCAAAATATTTTCATGACCAACGTGATCGCCGCCGGAGCGATGGCCGCGGCGATTAAAACCGGTCCGATCCGACGCAACAATTCGATCGCGTGATCATATTTTCGGATGCCGGGCTGCGTGTTCAGCGCATGGAAAAACGACGCCACCTGAAGATCGAGCGCCGGATCGGCGGCGAAAACCATCCCGGTGACAATACCAAGCACCAGCAGACAGATGAGCGCGATGCGTGTCACGGAAACGCCTATTCCAAAATCGCCGCAAAGAAGACGCGGATGCCCGCGACAGGCGCGGCATGACGCCGAGACGGTGATTCGACGCGATCGAGAACTGCCTTAAGGCCAAGACCGTTCACTTAACCCGGAGTTGCGCGCGTCCCCTCTCCCCGCGGCGTTCTTCACGCCGTGGGGAGAGGGTTAGGGTGAGGGGCAGGGCACGTGAGGGCCTGGGGGGGACGGCCGCGCCGTCTGTGCTGGCACCTGCCCCTCACCCCAACCCTCTCCCCATCGTGAAGAACGATGGGGAGAGGGGGCGGGCGCATCCTGGGGTTACGTAAACGGTATTGGCCTTAAGCCGTCGGGTCCGCTCTACTTCGCGGCGTCCTTGGCGAGGTAGAAGTACCCTACCTTATCGTTGGGCGGCGAACCGAACCACATGCGGCCCTGATCGTCCATGAAGAAGTCCCGTAGCGCGTTTTCCGCATGCGGGAACGGATACTCGATCACCTTGCCGGTGTTGGGATCGAGCCGGCCGACCACGTCCATATATTCGGACGAGTACCACACCATGCCGTCGCGATCGATGCCGAGCGCGTAGGGGGTCGGCTGCGGGCCGGGCAGCTGGAACTCGGTGATCGACTCCGGTTTTCGGATCGAGCCGGCCGATCTTGCCGCCGTCGAATTCCGCAAACCACACGATCCCCTTGTCGTTGACCTCAATGCGGCGCGGCCGGCCGTTTTGGGTCGGCAGCGTGTACTTCGTCACCTTGAGCGTCTTGGCATCGACCTTGCCGACCTTGCCGCTGGCCGTCAGTTCGGTGAACCAGGCATTGCCCTCCTGGTCGAGCGCAATGCCGTAGCTGGTCGGCACTTCCGGAATGTGGGTGAATTTCTCGGTCTTGGGATCGAATACCGACAGCGCACCCGTGGACCACACCATGCCGGTCTTGGGATCGACGCGGACCGTGTGCTTGCCGACCGTGTCTTGATATTCGGTGATCTCTTTCGTCACCGGGTCCCAGCGGCCGAGCTTGTCGGAGCCCTGTTCGGTCAGCCATACGCTGCCGTCGGGATGCGGCACGGCGGAGTGGATCGCCGCGGTGCCCATGTTCGGCACCGGATATTCGGTGATCTGGCCGGAAACCGGATCGAGATGGCCGATCTTGTTGGCGCGGCCGTAATACGGAATCCAGAACGTGCCGTCCTTATCCGGATGCGCGCTCCACGGCATCCGGTTCGGCCCCGGCGTATCGTACTCCACATAGACGATCTTTAGCGCCTCGTCGCTGAACGGCCGGACCTCGCTCTGATACTGCGGCAGATCGGCCGGGGATTTCGGCAGGGTCGAGTTCTCGCCGAACAGCTGGTTGACGTAGGAGACCACCTTCTCGGCCTTCTCGTCATTGAAGCCGAACACCGGCCGTCCGATGAAATACCCCATGGCGTCGCGCATGAAGGCGACGCGGTCGCGCCAGCCGTCCTCGTCGCGCACCACCGCCGCCATGCGGCTCTCGAAGCCGTGGCAGGCCATGCAATGGGTGAACAGTTCCTCCTTGCCCTCCGCCTCCGGCAAGAGCTTCTTGCCCTGGTGCATGGAGATGTCGCTCCACCGCACCATGCCTTGTTGCAGCGCGAGGTCTTGGGCGAGGTTCTGGTCGGCGGAGAGCGTAATGCCGGTCTTCGGATCGGCCTTGTAGCCGATGGCGCGCAGCTGCAACCGATAGTCGCCGGCCGGCAGATTCTCGATGCGGTACTTGCCAGCATTGTCCGACAGCACGCTGACGGTGATCTTTGTCTTCAGGTTGCGCGCCTGCACGAAGGCGCCGCGAAAGCCCTTGCCGTCCGGCCCTGCCACGGTCCCGGCGATGGTCGCGGCATCGGCGCCGTAAACGCCCCACACCGCAGCCAGGGCGGTTCCCAGGGCAATTCTCGTCAACATGCGCATGGTTGTTCCTCTTCGATCGATCGGGACTTGCCAAATTGTTACCCAAATCGAGCGCCGCGCGCCAGTGGAGTTGCGGCGTGACCCGGCGTGACGGATGTGCATCGATTGCATCGCCAGTCTTGTCATGAGTTGAAGACGGTTAAGGACTTCGGCTACGCTCCCGCTGGAGCTCCGGGGTTTGCTTCGGGCGCCCTGGAGGGCCCCCGGCACTAACATTTCCAAAAAGCGCATCCTGGTCGTCGAGGACGCGGCACTGATTGCGGTCGATCTTTCCGAAATGCTTAACAAAGCCGGCCTTGAGGTCGTGAGACCTGCTGGGATCGTCGCCGAGGCGCTGAGGTTGGTCAGCACTGAGGGCTGCGACGCGGCCATCCTGGACGTCAATCTGGGCGGGGCCACCTCGGCACCCATCGGACGCGAACTGCGCGAGCGAGTACGCCTTCCTCGTGCTCTCCGGATATATCGAAAATCATCCCTCAAAAAGCTGAACGTAGCGCAAGGGACGGTCAATCGGATCCCTTCAGCCCGCGCCGCGTACGTGATCGGCGGGGCAATCGAGATGCCATTCGACGCCGGCGGAGCGGTACTCCAATCGGACATTGGCCGAAAGTCCGCCCCTTGCCATCGTCTCGATGACCGTGGTGCCGAAACCGCGGCGCGTCGGTGCGGTGACGGCAGGACCGTCGCGCTCTGTCCAATCGATTTCGAACCGTTGCTCGCCGCCTTCACCCACGCTCAGGTGCCACGCAATGAAGATGCGGCCGGTCGAGTTCGACAATGCTCCATATTTGCTGGCATTGGTCGCGAGTTCGTGCAGCGCCATACCGAGTGTCTGGGCCGCCGCAGGCGAGATTTGTAAAGGCTTGCCCGCGAGCACGATTCGGGTATCGATCAATTCCTGGAAGTGGGCCAATTGGCTGCGGATGAGATCGGCGATGTCGGCGCCCTTCCAATCGCTCTTGACGATCACGTCCTGGCTGGCCGCGAGCGACTGGACGCGCTCGGAAAAGCGTTGGGCGAAATCCGGATGACCCGAATTGGCGGTGAGCCGCGCAATGGATTGAACCACCGCCAGCAGGTTCTTCGACCGATGGGCGACTTCCCGCATCAACAGCTGGACCAGGTCCTCCTGCCGCTTGCGCTCAGTAATTTCCTCCACGACGACATTGATGGCGAATATCTCCCCCGTGTCATCGCGCAAAGGCATCCACTGTTCGTTCCAGGTGCGCAGCGTTGCTGGCGCAGCAGCGGTGATGCCGGAAACCTCGTAGTTCACGACGCCGGTGCCGGTGCGGAAAATTTCCCGCGCCATCGGCTCCAACGTGTCGGCAAGCGCGGGAATAATATCGCGCATAGTCTTGCCGATATGATCCGCGGCCGGAATGCCGTTGATTTCAGCCAGACGCTGATTGATGCGGACGTAGCGCAACTCGCGATCGATGACGCAAAGGCCGATGCGGGCGCTGTCGTAGATGGAGCTGAGTTCGATCAACTGCGCCCGAATGGTCTCGCGGCTGCGGGCGAGCTCGGCCTCAAGGTTCTTCCGCTCGGTGATATCGACGGCGGTTCCGATCAGCCGGACAAGACGCCCGTCGCCGGCGCGCACGGCGCGGCCGCGATCCCAAATCCAGACCCACTTGCCCGACTTGGTACGCATACGGTATTCCAAATTATACCGGTCATCCGCTAAGGCGACGTCTTCGGTTCGTACGGATTCGATGCGGACGCGGTCCTCGGGATGCCGCAGTGCTAACCATCCGTTGCGGGTGGGCGTGATTTCCTCTGTTCGCATGCCCAAAAGACCGAGGACATTATCGCTGATCCACAAGCGGTCGGCCTCGGCATCCAAGTCATAAACGACGCCCCCGCTTCCTTGTTCCGCAGCGGCAAACCGCTCGGCGAGCTGGGCTAGCGCGGCGACAGATCGGTTCCGTTCCGCAACCGTGGCCGCGAGTGCGTTCCACAATTCGGCAAGGTCAGGCACCTGCGCCCGAAATTCAGCGCGGCGGCCGGCGATCAAGTCTATGGACTTGCGGCGGAACTCGGAGATGGCGGCGGCGATACGGCGCGCCAGGAAGCCGGCCGATAGCAGGCTGACCAGTGACGTTGCGGCGGCGAGACCCCCAGCCCATCCGAGCGTGCGCCACCCGCCGCTCACCAAATCCGCTTTGTTAGCCGCAACCCCGATCTTCCAGCCGCTGCGCACCGAAATCGTACTGGCGTTGACGACCGTGTCGCCTTCAAGGGAGACGTGTTCCTCCAAGCCCTCAGCGGCAGAGGCGCGGAAGCCGGCCGAAGCGGAGCGCCCGACAAAATCGGCATCGTGGGGCACGCGGGCTACAAATTTGCCTTGTCGGTCGATGATCCCTGCGATCCATCCAGGAGGAATTTTCTGACTGTTCAACAGCGTCGCAAATCCCTGCAACTCGAAGGCGACGGACAGCGTCCGAAACGGCGCGCCGTTTTTGGACACAGCAAGTTCAGCGGTCGCGACCCACGTCCGGCGGACGGATCCGAATATGACGCCCGACACCTCAACCTGACCCGATGCGAGCGCGCGCGTGTGAACGGCCAGGCCTTCCGGGGTGCGCCGAGGCAGAGGTTGGCGGGCTGTCGCGCCGGTGTTGACGAGCTGCCTGCCGTCGAGGTCGGAGACCACCACCCAAGCGTTCGGGTTCCAAGCCGTCGCCCGCCGGGCTTCGGCCTCGAACTCCGTGAGATCGTCGGCAAGCAGCGCCGGTGAGTTGACCAGCGCATTGGCCAGTGCGATGTAGGTGCCGAGTTCCGCATCGACGCCGGCTGCGATCGCACGCGAGGTGTATTGCAACGCTGCACGCTGCCCATCCTGGTAAAGCGAGGAGAGCGACAACAGCGCAACGACCAGCAGGCCGTTCAACGGCAATGCAAGCGTGGCCACAAGCAGGATGAGGGATCCGCCGATGCTGCGATGAGACCCCCACTTGCTTGTGGATGCCATAGTAGAATGCTCCGGCATTCATTTTAGCCATTGGCGATCAAAACGGGGCGAGCTTCCCGACGCGGCCGGGCGCGGCGACTATGCGTTGAACGCATTAATGTAGCAATCGATCATGCAATCCGGAAAGAAACCACCTTTCGGTAGAGAGGGGCTTGGTGCCCCAGTTCCCGACCCTAGCAGTCCCTAGCAAAGGGCTGCCAAATGCAGCGTGGAAAGCTCGCCCCGACACGCGATTTTGCGGCGGCGCGGGGAACAAGAAGGAAATCAACGGTGGCACGTAGGGCGGGTTCGCTTCAACCCGCCCTGGTAGCATGCAGGGGCGGGTTAAAGCGAACCCGCCATGTGTCGGCCTTTGCCAACCGCCCTCACCCGTGCGCCAATATCGCCAGCAGCAGCAGCGCCACGATGTTGGTGATCTTGATCATCGGGTTGACGGCCGGCCCCGCAGTGTCCTTGTAGGGATCGCCGACCGTATCGCCGGTCACGGCCGCCTTGTGGGCATCGGAACCCTTGCCGCCGTAGTGGCCGTCCTCGATGTATTTCTTGGCGTTGTCCCAGGCGCCGCCGCCCGAGGTCATCGAGATCGCCACGAACAAGCCGGTGACGATGACGCCCAGCAGCATGGCGCCGAGCGCGGAAAACGCCGCCGATTTCCCGGCCGCGCCGCCGCCGGCAACCGCATAGATGATGAAATAGCCGACGATCGGCGACAATACCGGCAGCATGGACGGGATGATCATTTCCTTGATCGCCGCCTTGGTCAAAAGGTCAACCGCGCGCCCATAATCGGGCTGAGAGGTGCCCTTCATGATCCCGGGGTTTTCCTTGAACTGCCGGCGCACCTCCTCGACGATGGCACCGGCGGCGCGTCCGACGGCGGTCATCCCCATGGCGGCGAACAGATAGGGCAGCAGTCCGCCGAACAGCAGGCCGACCACGACGTAGGGGTTATTGAGCGAGAAATCGAGCTGCACACCCCGGAAATAGGGGTGCTGCGCCGCGTCGGCGATGAAGAATTTCAGGTCCTCGTTGTAGGCCGCGAACAGCACCAGGGCGCCCAGCCCGGCCGAGCCGATCGCATAGCCTTTGGTGACCGCCTTGGTGGTGTTGCCGACGGCGTCGAGCGCGTCGGTCGATTTGCGCACTTCCTTCGGCAGGCCCGCCATCTCGGCAATACCGCCGGCATTGTCGGTGACCGGACCGAACGCGTCCAGCGCCACCACCATTCCGGCGAGCGCCAGCATGGTGGTCACCGCAATCGCAATGCCGAACAGGCCGGCCTGCGCAAAGGTGATCAGGATGCCGGCGATGATGACCAGCGCCGGGAGCGCGGTCGAACTCCATGGAGATCGCCAAGCCCTGGATCACGTTGGTGCCGTGCCCGGTGACCGAAGCTTTGGCGATCGACTGAACCGGCCGGAAATTGGTGCCGGTGTAGTATTCGGTGATCCAGATGATCAGGCCGGTGACCGCCAGTCCGATGACGCCGCAGACGAACAGCGACAGGCCGGAATAGTTCACGCCGGGCAGTTTTCCGAACCCGACCAGCAGCCCCATGACCAGCGCGATGCCGATCAGCGACAGCCCGCCGGTCGCGATCAGGCCGCGATAGAGCGCGCCCATGATCGACTGGTTGGCCGGGAGTTTGACGAAGAAGGTGCCGGCGATCGAGGTGAGGATGCAGACGCCGCCGATCGCGAGCGGCAGGGTCATCATCTCGAACAGGATGGGGGTGCCGCGGAAGAAGATCGATGCCAGCACCATGGTGGCAACGGTGGTCACCGCATAGGTCTCGAACAGGTCGGCCGCCATACCGGCACAGTCGCCGACATTGTCGCCGACATTGTCGGCAATCGTGGCCGGATTGCGCGGATCGTCCTCCGGAATTCCCGCCTCGACCTTGCCGACCAGGTCGCCGCCGACATCGGCACCCTTGGTGAAGATGCCGCCGCCCAACCGCGCGAAGATCGAAATCAGCGAGGCGCCGAAGCCGAGCGCCACCATCGCATCGATGACGGTGCGGTCATTGGGGGCGAGGCCGAGCGTGCCGGTCAGGTAACCGAAATAAAGCGTGACGCCGAGCAGCGCCAAGCCCGCCACCAGCATGCCGGTGATGGCGCCGGCCTTGAACGCAATATCGAGGCCGCCGGCGAGCGAACTGATCGCCGCCTGTGCGGTTCGCACATTGGCGCGCACCGACACGTTCATGCCGATGAATCCGGCGAGCCCCGACAATACCGCCCCGATGGCGAAACCGACCGCCACGAGCCAACCGAGAAAAAACCCGACGATCGCGAAGATCACGATGCCGACGATCGCGATGGTGCTGTACTGGCGCCGCAAATAGGCCTGGGCGCCGACACGCACGGCGGCGGAGATCTCCTGCATTCTGGCATTGCCGGCGTCGGCCTTCATTACCGACTGGATCGCCCAGACGGCATAGGCGATTGCCAGCGCCCCACACAGGACGATGATCCACAAGACTGTCATTGAATGACCTCGGTTGAGCGCGGCCGAACGGGGCCTCGTCCGGCAGGATGGAATCGCTATTTTTCAAGGCCCTGAGGCATTCCGATGCGGGTACCGCCAAATTGGTGGCCGGTCCGAGCCGGAACGTTCTGATTTCTCAGTGACTTACAGGAGCTCCAAAATCTGGTGTCCACGGTATGTCGAACAACCCCATGGAGCGCCCGGAAGTACGGCGTGACGTTTAGCGCGCGAATTGCGCCAAGTCTACACGGCAGGCGCGGCGCGCCGCCCAGGCTTGGGTGCGCGGCATCGCGGGTCGATCGCGACGCCGCCGCAGTCCATCGGCCGGGTTGGAACTGGCGCGCAGGGTGCGATAAGCGGAGCGCATCGCGCCTTTAGACGAGCACCCGACAAATTGAAGGCACCGGCCCGTGCATCGTCATATGCGCCACCTCACCGCGCCACCCCCAGATAGGCGGCGATCACGGCCGGGTCCGCCTTGACCTCGGCCGGGGTGCCGTCGGCGATCGTGCGGCCGAATTCCAGCACCACCACACGATCGGACAGGTCCATCACCACGCCCATATCGTGCTCGATCAGCGCGATCGTGGTGCCGAACTCGTGGTTCACGTCGAGAATATAGCGCGACATGTCCGCCTTCTCCTCGAGGTTCATGCCGGCCATCGGCTCGTCGAGCAGCAGCAAATCCGGCTCCATGGCGAGCGCGCGGCCGAGTTCGACGCGCTTCTGCAGGCCGTAGGGCAGCCGGCCGACCGGGGTGTTGCGGATGTGCGGGATTTCCAAGAAATCGATGATTTCTTCCACTCTGCGCCGGTGCGCCACCTCCTCGGCGAGCGCAGGACCGAACCGCAGCGCCTGCCAGAACAGCCCTCGGTGCATGAGCAGCGCCCGCCCGGCCATGATGTTGTCGAGCGCCGTCATGCCGCGAAACAGCGCCACGTTCTGGAACGTGCGGGCGATGCCGCCTGCCGCCGCCTCGTGCGGGCGCATGGCGCTCCGCGTGCGTCCCTTGAAGGTAATGCGGCCCTGCCACGGCTGATAGAAACCGTTGATGACGTTGAGCATCGAGGTCTTGCCGGCGCCGTTCGGCCCGATGATCGCGCGAATTTCACCCTGCGCGATGGTGAACGACACGTCGGTCAGCGCCTTCACGCCGCCGAAGGCAAGCGAGACATTGTCAACGGCGAGCAGGATTTCGGTGCCACCTGATTCGGCGCTTGCCTTACCCATGCTTACCGGTCGTACTGCCTGAAGTACCGTAAATCCGGTGGGGCCTGGTTTTTCTTGGCCGGCATCAGCAGACCGTCGGCGCTGAGGTAGTAGAACTCGCCGCCGATCCCGACATGGACGTTGTTTTCGGCGCAGATATCTTCGCGCCACCAGATCGGCTTGTCGGTGACGAAGCGATGATAGGTCCGCGTGACCGTCCAGGGCCGCGTCAAAGCGTTGTCGATACTGGTGATTTCGTCGTGGAGCAGGTTACGGTCGGCGCGGTCGAGCCAGATGCGCTCCTTGATGATGGTCTTGTTGTCACGATGGAACGGAATGCCGCTTGCATCATAGGTGCGGGGACCCTTGAGGCCGCGCGTCTCCACCTCCAACACGTCGTAACGGCCGTCGCCGTCTTCATCGACCCATTTGCCGATCGAATAGCCGGAAAACTGCGGGTCGTCGTCCATGGTGTCGGGAAAGCCGCGGCCGTCAGTATGGATGCGGCGGTTGTCGTGGATGTGCTCCATGAGAATGTAAGTCGTGTCCGCGGTGACGACGACCTCCATCGGCGCGTAGGCCAGCATCACCCGCGGCATGCCGGGCGACAGGCAAGTGTAGGTCGTCTCGCCGCCCTGCCCGCCGGCCGCCTGGTCGGCGAGATTGGCCTCGTAGATGGCCTGATATTCCGGCGTCAGCGGCGCCTCCTGCCCGAGCAGCGGCGGCTTGGTGGCATCGTAGCGCAGCCCGCCGAAGCCGCCGGCGATGTCGCCGCGCTCGGCCCGCCGCCACTGGCCCTTGAGGTCGGGGTATTTGGTTTCGTCGAAGGCCTGCACGCCGCCGGCCGTGATGAGCAGCGTGGCCAAGATCGGCACCGACAGCCGGGCGGCGCTCAGGCAAAAATTCCGGTACGTCATGGTGTCCTCCCGTAACGATCCGGCCGCTGGCGCGGCAGGTGACGATGTCTTGGTTTCGCTTCGACCGTCATGCGCCGGGGAGGCTACACCAATCGCTGCGCGAGGCGGAAGGGCGCGCGTGCCGATCTCGGGATTACCCCGGATCCGCAATCCAGCACGCGCCGCGGCAATCCTCGCCAACCGCATCCGTGCACTCGGCTACCAAGTCGAAATCAAACAAGCCGCATGTCGCCCTGTATCAAGGGACTTCCGAGTTCAGGAGTCATAGCTCGTTCGCCATGGCGACAATTCAAAATACGCCAAAGGGCCTCGGGTCAAACTCTCCCTCGAATTCGTGATATCGAGCTAGCAACGACCTCCCTGCCGGTCCCAGGGATATAGGGTTTCAACGATCAAGATGCGCAAAGCGGATGGGAACTCTCCCGCGCCGTGAAGTACGCCGCGGGGAGAGGGAACGCGCGCATCCCGAAGTTCAGTGGACAGCATTGGATCTAACATAGCCTAACATGGAACCGTCTGAACTCGGTACTGCGCAAACTGCAACATGGCTTCGCGCGCCTGACGCGCCGCCCGGTGCATATTTACTGGCGGCTGTCACGCGGATTGACGCTCGGCGTGCGCGGTTTGGTCATCGATCCGCAAGGCCGCGTCTTTCTGGTCAAGCACAGCTACATCCCGGGTTGGCACCTGCCGGGCGGCGGCGTCGAGCCGGGGGAGACCGTGCTCGACGCGCTCGCGCGTGAACTCAAGGAAGAAGGCAATATCGAACTATTGGAAACGCCCGCGCTGCACGGGATTTATTTTCATCCCACGGTCTCGGACCGCGATCACGTCGTGCTGTTCGTGGTGCGGTGTTTCCGGCAGCCGGCGCCGCCGGTCCCGGACCGGGAAATCATCGCGCACGGCTTCTTCGCGCCCGATGCGCTCCCCGAGGATACCGGCAGGGCCACGCGCGCACGCATCGCCGAGGTTTTGGCGGGAGCGCCGGTCTTGCCGCGCTGGTGAAGGCCGGTAGCGCGCGGAGGCGGCACGTGGACGGCCGCGCAGCTGCGGTTCCTCGCCCCCAAGAAGGCGGCCATGACGTCCCCTCTCCCCGCGGCGTTCTTCACGCCGTGGGGAGAGGGCTAGGGTGAGGGGCAGGTGCCCGCACTGACGGCGGGGCCGATCCCACAGTGCTCCTGAAGTCTTGGCGTGCGTCTGCCCCTCACCCTAACCCTCTCCCCATCGTGAAGAACGATGGGGAGAGGGGACGCGCGTAACTCCGGGTTAAGTGAAGGGTATTGCTACGAAACGGCAAGATATTCGCGATATGCATTGCTGTGCCGACCCTTCCGAGCTGGACGGTGCAATGAGAAAGGAAAGCACTGAAATGTTGAACACCGACGTAGCCGAGTATCTGCAAACGGAGATCGGTCGGTTCATTGCCGATCCGCCGGATACTGATTTCGACTGCGGGTATTTGGCGGGTCTGATCGCCACGTATGACGGGCTCGGCCTCTCGCCAGCGGCGATCGTCTTAGACGCCAGGACACTGCTGGAGCCGGCCGACGCGTAGCAGGAGGCGCCGCCATGCTTCCGAAGGCCGCCCGAACGTCGTGTCCTACCGGCTTTCGCCGCGAAGGCTGATCGCGAACAGCCGGCAAGCCTGTTCGGATTGCACATGGGCGGAATGCGGTTTCGTTCGCGGCGGGGCTAAAAGGCGCCCGCCGCATTCCTATGGTCAGAACCGCGCGTTCATCCAGGCCGCCATATAGTCGAACAGATTCTTAACCGTGTTGGAATATTGGCCGGGGCGCGTCTCGCATGGCGTGCACGGCGCAAAGCCGTGGGTCGCGCCCTCGATCACGACAAAATCCTTGTCGCGGCTCGCCGCCATATCGTACTGGCGCTCGTTGTCGCGGATGAAGTAATGGGCGCCCATGGCGGCAAACATCACCGGCACCGAGATCGATTGCACCGCGCAGATCGTCGAATTGTTGGTCGAGCAGAAATCGATATCCTCGGCGGCATCGTTGGCGCGCACCGCCTGGGCGCTCAAAAACGAGCGCAGCGTGAAGATTTTGGTGCCGGTGCGGAACTGCAGATTGGTGCGGGCGACCGACGGATCGGCCACGAACACGCTCTTGACGATCTGCGTCGCGATCGACCCGTCGTTGCGTAAAAGCTTGACGGGCCGCACCGTGGAATTGATCGCCGCGATATCCGGCTGCGTCACGAACAGGCGCGCGTCCGCGCCCGCCCCGGCGCCCGGATTGCCGCCCCGCGGGATGAGCATGATATCGTCATCGGGGTAGGGATAGTCCTTGCGCTTGATGCGGGCGAGCTTGTCCTGCGCGATCGCGATCAGCCGGTTCATACGCTCGGCCTGCGCCTTGAAATAGCGCGCCTGGAACTCCGCGGAATAATGCGAGGCCCCGTGCGGATTGTACCCGTTGGCCGGATCGAACATGTTTAACGCCGCAACCGGCGGCGCATCGGGGGGATTGTTTTCGTTCGCCACCGCCGCATTGAGGCTGCGCAGCGTGTTGATGGCATTGCCGGGATGCGCGTCGGCGAACACGATGCCGTCGGCCGGCGGCAGACCGGCGAGATCGTCGCCGCATTCGGTGAGCTTGTTCGGCCCCTTGCAGTAGGCCGGCCCGTGCTCGGCCACCGCCTGGTAGAACGACATCAGCGGCCCGCCGCCGCTATGGGCGAACAGTATGACTTTGGTAATGCCGGGCTGCCGGCGCAGGAACGCGACGCCGGCCTTCACGTCGAGCGGCAGCTTTTCGAAATCCACCTGCGCTTCGTTGTTCTCGTAGCGCGTGTTCATGCAAAGCATCAAAAAACCGCGCCGCGACAATTCCGTGCAGGCGCGGTGGTTGAGATAGTTCGCGGTGCGGTGCATCGCCAAAATGCCGACATGCGGCGCGGGACCGGCATCGGGCCGGTAGAGCGCGCCCTTGGCTATCCCCGGGAAGGCGATGAATTGCGGACTGCTCTGCGCACGGGCAAGTTCGCTGCCGAGAACCAAGGCCAGCACTCCGGCGATGATGGTGCGCAGCATGGCGATGCTCCGAATGGTTCGGCTTCCGAGGTGCCGGCGCGGTCCGGGACGGCAGGCGCGCCTTGAGGGATCGTATCACGAATTGACCGGCACCACTATTTGACGGCGGCGGCGGATAGCGGGGCCAGCCTCACCGTTTGGATGGCGAATCGTGGTGGCAGCACACGGCCCCGCGCTCGGTGCGTCCCCTTATGGGGTGGCGTTCCAGCTTCGCTGCTCAATACGCCCAAGTTGCAGCCATGCCCGTCATCTTGCAGCGTGAGCCGAACGAGCACACCGGGCAAAGTGGACGGCACAAACAACAGGCATTTTCGCTGTCCGGCCGCGCGGCCGGGTTATTAGCCTCGCCTAAACGATCTCAGCAGCCCTTAAAGCGGCCGAGACTTGCGTCTTCCTAGACTGGATTTCGATCAGGTCGAATCACACTCTCGGCGTCATGCCCGCGCTTTCGCGGGCCCCCACGTCTTCCCTGTGAGGGCTTTGTAAGGAAGACGTGGATGGCCGGGACAAGCCCGGCCATGACTCCAGGAGTTCTGATCTGACCGGAATCCGGTCTAAAAGCAGGGCAGTTCTCACTGTCCAAGGGCAATATTGCCCCAGCCAGGGGCAGAGATGACAAGGACAGAGCCAGCGCCATTGCACCCCACATAGACTTTCCTCCTGATGGGATCGACCCCCACCCCAAAATTTCCGCCGGGCGTCGTGATGGTGCTAATTATTTTGTTGGTCAGTTGGTCGATGACGACCACGGTGTGAACGGCGAAGTTGGTCGCATAGACGGTATTGCTGAGCGGGTCTACCGCCACCTCCTCAGTTATTACATTACTGCTGTTTGGATTAAGCGGAGCCACAACAATCGTATCGACGATTTTATTGGTGTTTTCGTCAATCACGACCACCCAGCCCGGAGTTTGTTCGTTGAAGTCATTCGTCTCTGTCGAATACCCCGTACCCGGCGCGTAAAGCAGCCCTTTTTCTACATCGACCGCTAGTCCTTGTGCTAGGTTGACCATTGGAATAGTGGCTTTGATCTTGCCGGTACTCTCGTCAAGAGCGACGATGGAGTGAGGCCCTTGCAGACCATTGGCTTCATAATCGGTAAGGAATGCATAAATCGTTTCACGAACAGGGTCTACGGCAAGCGCACGCACATCACCTGGAACGGCAAGTTTGGAGACGATTGCATTTGTGCGCTGATCAATGACTACCACATATGAATTTCCTGCCGAATTTGGTGTCCCGTCTCCGGTTTCAGTCCCGTAGAACACTTTCTGGTGCAGTGGATCGACCACGATTTGTTGGTACAGGAGATAGGGAGCCGGATTAGTGGGGATGCTTGCAATTACAGTGTCGGTGTCTTCATCGATGACAAGTATATAGGGGCTTTTTGCGTAGGTTGCCGCATAGACTTTCCCGTGGATCGGGTCGCCGGCAATTACTGAATACCCGGCAGGAAGCGGAAGGGTCTTCGTCACAGTGTCGGTCTTCTCGTCGATGACCGTGGCACCCGTATATACCTTGCCACGAAGCGGATCGACGACCACCGCAAGGCCAACCCCGGCCGGGATGGTAGCAATTATTTCGTTGGCGTCTTGCCATGCCCACGCCGGTTCGGCAAGCGTCACGGCCACCAGCGCGGCGGCGAGCGTCAGCGCTGGCTTCGTACTTTTCACAACACAATGCATCTGATCTTCCTCGTGGATTGTACCCGCAACAAAAGACCCGGATGAGGAGCATCAAGGTTTTCTCCAATCACCGGCTATCGCTATATTCAATCATATATAGCGCGGGCGCAAGCATTCGATTCGCATGCATGGGATCGGTGCGGCAAATTGTCGCAATTTCCTGCGGTCGCGACCGCCGCTCGCTGGGAGCAGCGGCCGCCGCAACAAGCCCCGCTGTCATCACACCATGTTGTCGCCGGTTGTCGTTCGTGCTTGAAGAAGAGGCCCTAACGCTTTCGATTAGCGACCCTAACGAGGAGGTTGGACATGAACATACAGACCAATATGCAAGACATCGTCGGCTTGACAAAAGTTGCGCCGTTTTCGCGCCGCGGCTTCATGACGGCGTCCGCCGCCTCGGCCGCGGGCTTTACGCTCGCGGCCGGCCCGGTGCGTGCCGACGCGATCAAGACCGACACCAATGGCATCACCGTGGGCGATGCCAAGGTCGCGGTCGCGGGCGGCCAGATGCCGGTCTATTTCGCGCGCCCGACGGGCGTCGCCAATCCGCCGGTGATCCTGGTCTCCCAGGAGATTTTCGGCCTGCATGAGTACATCAAGGACGTGACCCGAAGGCTCGCCAAGCTCGGCGCCTTCGCGGTCGCCCCGGACTATTATTTCCGCAAGGGCGATCTCACCAAGATCACCGACATGCCGCAGCTGTTCCCGATCGTCAACGCCAAGACCGACACCGAGCTGTTCGCCGATCTCGACGCCACGGTGGCGTGGGCGAAGTCGCAGGGCGGCAACACCGATAAGCTCGGCATCATGGGCTATTGCCGCGGCGGCCGCACGGTGTGGCGCTACTCCACCCACAATCCGAACCTCAAGGCCGGCGTCGCGTTCTATGGCAGCCTGAACGATGCGGTGACCGAGGCGATGCCGGTTCCGGTGCTGGCCACCGCGAAGGATATCAAGGAGCCGGTGCTCGGGCTCTATGGCGCCGAGGATGCGGGCATCAAGGTCGACGACGTGAAGAAGATGGAAGCCGAGCTCAAGGCCGCCGGCAAGACCGCCGAATTCCACATTTATCCGGGCGCGCCGCACGGCTTCCATGCCGACTACCGGCCGAGCTACCGCAAGGAAGCCGCCGAGGACGGCTGGAACCGGATGATCGGCTGGTTCAAGAAATACGGCGTGCTGTCCTGAGGACTTGGGGATGGCATGACGCCATCCCCAATCGATGTTTAGATGCGCGGCGCTGGATGCGCCGCGCATCTTTTGTATTGTTACGTGAAAACCGCACTGCAATTGGTTCGCCTTGCCATCTGAAGAGGGTCCCATGTCTATCGTCACTTCTTCCGAGTTTCAGCGCAACGTTGCGCTGTATCAGGACAAAGCGCGCACTGAGCCGGTGACGATCATCGCCGACGGCAAGGAAAGCCTCGTGCTGCTCGCCGCGGAGGAATTTCATCGCATGAAACGTCACATGCGCCGGGCCTTCCCGGTCGAAGACCTGACGCCGGACCATATTGCAGCTTTGGAAATGGCGGCAGTTCCACCGGGTCACGAGCATCTCGACGCCGAATTGAAAGGCACCGCGCTTCCCGACACCGCCCGCAGCTGATCGGCCAAAAGTGTTTCCGCGCCGATCGTATGCCCGTCGAGACTCATGAACTCGACCTCGTAGGCGGCGCCGTTCGCGTGCACGCACACGACCACACCGACGTCACCCGGTTCGAGGCCGAGCGCCGGCAGGGGACACGCGAGAACGACCTGGGCATGCTCCTGAAACATTGTGTTCTCCACCAACGGGCAAATCGTGGCGGCTAGGCTGGATAGGCCGTGATCAGCCTAACCCCGGCCGCGCCATGATCGGCCTGCCACACGCTGCACACCAGAGGGTGCTGGCGGACGTGAGCGCGGCGGGCTCCCGGATTGTCCCATTCGGCCATCTGTGCCAGGGTGCCGTGTCGCTTTGGATGCACAGCTCCAGCATCGAAGGCGACCACCGAAACAAGAGAGGAAAACCATGCTCGGGACACCGATTTGCACGCTGCTGGCATGCGCCGCGTTCGCGGCCATTCCGGCCCTGATGGCATCGAATGCGGCTGCGCAAGCGCCCGCCGCGCCGCCACCCGCCCCGCAAATGCCGCCGTCGCTGGTGCCGTCGCTTTCGGTCGATCTGATGACGGCGGAAGGTTCGCGCGCCTTCGGGGCGGTCTGGAAGACTATGGAGGCCCATGTGGTCGAGGTCGAGCCGATGGCCGGCCGCCTTCCAGGATATGACAAGACCTACGACATGCAGCCGCATGCCGGCGCCGCGAATTTCGACGATTCGAAATGGCCGGTCATCGACGCCAAGGGGCTCGGCGACCGCCGCGGCGGCGGCAAGTCCTCGTTTCTCTGGTATCGGACCACACTGACGATCCCGGAAAAGATCGGGAGTTTTGAAACCAAGGGCGCCAAGGCGGTGCTGACCGCCTATGTGGACGACTACGCCGAAGTGTGGGTGAACGGCCAGATGCCGCGCCGCTCCGGCTATCCGAGTCCGGCCACCATCCAGGGCCTCAACATGCCGAACCGGGTCGTGCTGGCCGACACCGTCAATCCGGGCGACAAATTCCAGATCGCGGTGTTCGGCATCAACGGCCCGATTTCGGTCGCGCCGTCGAACTTCATCTTCTTCCGCCAAGCGTCGGTGGAGTTTTACAAGTAGGGTCGCGGCCGCACCGCGCCGAGGGAGGAGCGCGTTCCTTCTTCCGCACCGCGCTGGAGTTGCGCGCGTCCCCTCTCCCCGCGGCGTTCTTCACGCCGTGGGGAGAGGGTTAGGGTGAGGGGCAGGAGCACGTGGGGGCCTCCGGGCACCGCTGCACACGCTGCCTTGCGCGGATCCGCCGAGCCGCCGAACCGCCGGTGCGCGCACCGGCCCCTCACCCAGCCCTCTCCCCATCGTAAAGGACGATGGGGAGAGGGGGCGCGGGCTCGCGGGGAGGGCGTTCCTTCTTCCGCACGACGCTGGAGTTGCCCGCGTCCCCTCTCCCCGCGGCGTTCTTCACGCCGTGGGGAGAGGGTTAGGGTGAGGGGCAGGAGCAGTGGCTCTTCACGCGTGGGAGAGGGGGGGAGGGCAGGAGCGTGAGGGCCTCGGGCACCGTTGCACACGCTGCCGGGCGCGGATCGGGCGAGCCGCCGAACCGCCGGTGCGCGCACCGGCCCCTCACCCCAGCCCTCTCCCCATCGTGAAGGACGATGGGAGAGGGGGCGCGGGATCGCGGGAGGTGTGCCCCTCTCCGCACGGGGTAGACGAGGGCGAAAGGTGTATACTGGACGCACATGGAGAGGTCCCATCATGTGGCTTCGCTGTTCGCCATTTCGCGTCGCACCGCCTCCACCAGCCGCATCGGCCTTGCGAAGCGCCCTCGCGTTTTGCGCCATCCTGCTCGCCGCCACGGCAACCACCCCAGCGGCCGCGCAGGCGCCGTTTCCATCGCGTCCGATCAAATTCCTCATCCCGTTCCCCGGCGGCGGGCTCAACGACGTGCTCTCCCGCATCGCGGCCGATAAGCTCACGGCCAAATGGGGCCAGACGATCGTGGTCGAGAACCGCACCGGCGCCGGCGGCAATATCGCGGCGGAATTTGCCGCGCAGGCGGAGGGCGACGGCACCACCTTGTTCATCGCGCCGCCCGGGCCGCTCGCCGTGAACCAGAGCCTTTACCGGCGACTGGCCTACCGGCCGGAGGATTTCGTGGCGATCACGGTGCTGGCGGAGATCCCCAATCTGGTCATCGTGCGCCCGGAACTCGCCCTGAACACGCTGGCCGACCTGATCGCGTTTGCAAAGAAAAACCCCGGCAGGCTCACCTTTGGGTCGCAAGGCAACGGCTCCACTCCGCATCTGACCGGGAGCATGTTCATGACCGCGGCGGGGGTGAGCCTGATCCACGTGCCTTATCGCGGCGAGAATCTTGTCATCAACGATATGCTGGGCGGCCATGTGGACGTGTTTTTCGGCAACGTGGCGCCGGTGCTGCCGTTCTATCGCGACGGCAAGCTGAAGGTCTTGGCGATCACCGACGGCAAGCGCGCGCCGCAGCTGCCCGACGTGCCCACGGCGGCCGAGGCCGGCCTTCCGGGCTTCGTCTCCACGGCGTGGTTCGCGGTCGCCGGGCCGCCGAAAATGGCGCCGGCGCTGGCGGAGCGCATTGCCGGCGATTTCGCCGCGGTGTTGCGGCTGCCGGACGTGCAGGAAAAATTCCGCGCCGTCGGCGCCGAGCCGGGCGGCACCACGCCGGCCGCGACCGCGGCCTTCATCAAGGCGGAGGCGGAGCGCTGGCGGGAGGTCATCGTGCGCAACGCCATCCGGGTGGAGTAGGCGCGCGCCTGTCCCATGAGGCTCCACGCGGCCGGGGTGAGCACAAATCCCGCGGCTACCCGATCCTTCCCAGCGCCGGGAACCATTCGAGCAGATAATAGCTCGCCTCGCTGAATAGGCCGGTGAGGAATGCGACGCCGGTGATCACCAGCAGCCCGCCCATCGCCTTTTCCACCATGGCGAGATGGCGCTTGAAGCGCGCGATGAAGGCCGCGCACGGCTCGACCGCGAGCGCCGCCAGGATGAACGGAATGCCGAGCCCGGCCGAATAGACCGCGAGCAGCCCGGCGCCCTTGGCGACGGTTTCCTTCGACGCAGCGACCGCCAGGATCGCAGCCAGGATCGGCCCGATGCACGGCGTCCAGCCGAACGCGAAGGCGAGCCCCATTGCGTAGGCGCCCCACAGGCCGACCGGACGCGCCATCGGGGCGCGTTTTTCGCGCAGCAGGATGTCGAGCCGGGTGAGGCCCAGGAAATGCAGGCCCATGGCGATGATGGCGATGCCGGCAAGCGTCCCAAGCTCGGCCGAATAGGCTTGGACCAGGGAGCCGATCACGCTCGCACTCGCCCCGAAGGCGATGAACACCGTAGAGAAGCCGGCGACGAACAACAGCGCCGCGAACACCGTATCGGCCCGCACCATCGGTTCCGGCTCGGCATCGGCGAGCCGTTCGAGCGAGGTGCCGGCGAGGTAGACGAGATAAGGCGGCACCAGCGGCAGCACGCAGGGCGAGAGAAAGCTCAAGATCCCGGCGAACAGCGCGGCCGCGATAGTGACATCGGCGTTCATTGTTTTAATCCGTCACGCCGATCTGCCGCCGTTGACGCCGACGATCTGACCGGTGATGTAGGAAGCCACATCATCATTCGCGAGAAAAGCGATGACTTGTGCAATTTCATCGGGCTCCCCGATCCGCCCGAGCGGAATGCCGGCGACCATGCCGGCCTTGCGCTCCGGCGTGCCGGTAAAGCGGTTCAGCATCCCGGTCTCGATCGGTCCCGGTGCTACTGCGTTGATGCGGATCCCGAACTCGGCCATCTCCAGTGCGGCAGCCTTCGTCAAGCCCTCGACCGCATGCTTGCTGGCACAATATACGGAGGCTCCGGCAACCCCCTTATGACCGGCAACCGACGATATGTTGATGATGCTTCCACTACGCTGTGCCACCATCACGCGCAGCTCGTGTTTCATACAGAGCAGTGTTCCCAAGACATTGGTGTCGAAGGTTGCCGCATAGGTCGCGGCGGACTGCTCGACCACCGGCCCCGGCTTGCCTTCGGTGCCGGCATTGTTGACGGCCACATCGATACGGCCAAATGTTTCGACCGCGGCATTGATCAGCCGGCGGACATCCTCTTCATCGCGGACATCGGCGCGGATGAACGCCGCGCCATCGGCCCCCTCGGCAAACAGCTCCTCCGCCAGTTTTTGGCCGTCCTGGTCGTGACGGCCGGAGACCACGACACGCGCTCCTCCGCGGGCGAATTCCAGCGCGGTCGCACGGCCGATTCCCGTGAGGGCGCCGGTAATGAGTGTGCACATGAATTAAATCCTTTCGGTCTCGTGAGGAGGTCGCCGATACGCGGCGAGAGCCACAACCCAGATATAAGGCGGATACACGGCGCCGACGTATTGTTCGCTGCTCCTTGGTGGAGCCGATCATAACAAGCACGTCCGTGCCCGCTGCAATTCGCCCGGTCCTGGTGCAGCCTAGAAAGCGCCGCGGCGGCGGAAAAAGTCGGCACGGCACTGCCGGACGCCGCGATGGTAGGTCGAGAGTGGCCATCATGTTGAAGGCGGGCGTGTGGCTTGACCTCGATCCGTGCTACATGAACGCCATGAACGTCGCACTGACCCGGCCGTGGACCGTCGAACGCTTTCTTGCCTGGGCGGACCGGCAAGAAGGGCGCTACGAGTTCGACGGCGTCCGTCCTGTGGCCATGACCGGTGGCACGGCCGACCATAATCGCATCACGATCAATATTCTTGCTGCGTTGCGATTACGGCTGCGGGGCACCCTTTCGCTGCCTACGGGCCGGACCTTGGGATCAGAACCGGGGCTAGCCGCGTTCGCTATCCTGACGCCCTCGTGACCTGCACCAAATTTCCGGGCACCGAACGGCTCGCCCCCGACCCCGTCGTAGTTTTTGAAGTATTGAGTGCGGAATCCGGCCGCCGTGATCGCATCGAAAAAGTCCCGGAATACGCGGCCGTCCCGTCGATCCGCCGCTACGTCATTGTCGAGTTGGCGAGCAGCGGGCTTTTCGTTCTGCACCGGCAAAGCGGCAATGACGCTTTCACCGCAACGACGCTGACGGGCGACGAGCTGCTTGCATTGCGGGAAATCGGCATCGCGATTCCGGTTGCGGAGTTTTACGAGGGCGTCGCGTTCGACGAGACGCCGACGGAGTGATGGTTACCGCCAAGCCTTCGGCGCGGTGCACGGGAACTTGATCGGGTCGGCCGGAATGGACTTGGGCCGACACCGATGCAGGGGGGCAGCCCTTCACTTCCGCCCCGGTTTGAAATACCGCAAATCCGGCGGCGGCTGGTCCTTCTTGGAAGGCATCAGCAGGCCGTCACCACTGAGGAAATACGCCTCATCGTTGATCATCACGTGCACGTTGTTTTCCGCGCACACGGTCTCGTTCCACCAGATCGGCTGGTCGCTCGCGTCGCGGCGATAATCCTTGGTGACGACCCAGGGCCGGGTCAGCGCATGGTCGATCGTGGTGATCTCGTCATGCAGCATGTTCGGGTTGGTCGCGTCGAGATAGATGCGTTCCTTGATGATGGTCTGGTTGTCCTCGTGCAGCGGCAGCCCGGTCATCTCGAAGGTGCGCGGTCCCTTCAGGCCGCGGGTTTCGACCAAGAGCGTGTCGAAGCGGCCGTCGCCGTCGTCGTCCACCCAGCGGCCGATCGAATAGCCGGCGAATTGCGGATTGTCCGCCATGTTGGCGGGAAAGTCGCGCCCGTCGGTATAGATGCGGCGGTTGTCGTGGATATGGTCGATCAAAATGTAGGTGGTCTCCGGCATGACCACGATTTCCATCTCCCCGTAAGGGCCCATGATGCGCGGCATGCCGGGGGATAGGCAGCGATAGGTCGGATCGCCGGCTTGGCCGCCTTGCGCCTGGTCGGCCAGATTGGCCTCGAAAATCTTTTGGTACTCTGGCGTCAGCGGCGCCTGCTGTTCGGGGCCGGCCGGCTTGTGCGGATCGAACTGAACGCCGAAGTAGCGTCCGTTCGGCACGGCGACGCGCCGCCACTGCCCCTTGAGATTGGGATATTTGGTGTCGTCGAACGCACGGGCGCCGGCGGGTGCCAGCAGCACCGCAACCGACACCGCCAAGCCCATCGCCGCAATGTGACGCAGACTACGCATACGTGCCTCCCTGTGACGCCGGTCTTTGGCGACCTGTCGTTTACGGGGAGCCTAAGCGGTTCGGCCAAAAAGCGCAAAGCTTCGCCTCTCGATGGAGCGCGGGCGTCCCGCCCGCTCTTTGGTCATGCGGGCGGGACGCCCGCGCTCCGGGGGAGAGATTAAGGTACGCGTAAATTGTTGCGGTTGCCTACAGCGGCCGCCCGGCGCGGATTTCCGCCCGCAAGGCATCGATCGAGGTCAGGGCGCCGGCCCGTTCCACATACCAGAACGTCCAGCCGTTGCAGGCATCGAGGCCCTGCGCCAGCGCGCCGATGCGATGGATCGAACCGACCTGGTCGCCGAGCGCGATCGCGCCATCGGGGCGCACCAAGGCGGTGTGGCGGCGCCGCGCGTCGTGCAAATTGGCGCCGGGCGCAATCATGCCGCGTTCGATCAGCGCCGCGAACGGCACCCGCGGCACTTCGCGCGCGGTCTGGAACGACGCCAGCGTGGCGGCAGGCAGCGGCGCGACGGCGGCGATGCGGCGCTCCGCCGCTTCGATATAGCCGGCGTCGCGTTCGATGCCGATGAAGCGGCGGCCCAGGCGCTTGGCCACCGCGCCGGTGGTGCCGGAGCCGCAGAACGGGTCGAGCACCACATCGCCGGCGCGCGAGGACGACAGGATGACACGGGCGAGCAGCGCCTCCGGCTTCTGGGTCGGATGCAATTTCCTGTCGTCGTCGCCCTTGAGGCGCTCGGGGCCGGTGCACAGCGGAATGGTCCAGTCGGAGCGGACCTGGATGTCCTCATTGCCGGCCTTCAAGGCGTCGTAGTTGAAGGTATAGCGCCGCGCCGCGGGATCGCGCGAGGCCCAGATCAGCGTCTCGTGCGCATTGGTGAACCGGCGGCCGCGAAAATTCGGCATCGGATTGGTCTTGCGCCAAATCACGTCGTTGAGGATCCAGAAGCCGAGGTCCTGCAGGATCGTGCCGACGCGGAAGATGTTGTGATAGGATCCGATCACCCACAGGGTGGCGTTCGGCTTCATCACCCGCCGGCAGGCCAACAGCCAGGCGCGGGTGAAATGGTCATAGGCGGCGAAATCGGCGAATTTGTCCCAATCGTCATCGACGGCATCGACGGTGGACTGGTTATTGGGGCGCAGGAGATCGCCCTGGAGCTGAAGATTGTAGGGCGGATCGGCGAAAACGAGATCGATGCACCCCGCAGGCAGCCGCGACAGTTCCGCCACGCAATCGCCGCGCATGATGCGCGGCTGTTGCGCGAATGCAGGATCGTCGGCGGGGTTGACGCGGGGCGTCCTTCGGGACGCCCCGCCACGCGGCATGACCATCATGGAACTCTGATGCAGCGTCGGCGACGCGGAACCTGCAACCGACGCACGGACCGTGACAGCCGAAGGTAAAGATCGTGTTAACCAAACCGCCACGCCTGGCGCGTGCGGCATGGATCGCCACATTGCGGTGGCACGCCGCGTGTGCCGGGACCGGAATTGATGATATGAGGGATGCAAGCTGCGAAGCCGGGGCTGCGGCGGCGGGGCGGACTGGAAGGGCGGGCGTTCCGGCTGCATGAACAAAGCGCGGAACGCCGGCCGCCATCGTGGTGTCGGCGGCGGTCTCGGAACCGCGATGAACGAAAGCCCAGCCCACCGAAGCCCAGCCACCGATGGGACGAATGACGGAGCGCGACAATGCGTTTGGACGACAGTGAATTGAGCAGCAATATCGAGGATCGGCGCGGCGAGGGCGGCGGTGGCGGTGGATTCGGCCTGGGGGGCGGCGGCGGCCTCGGGATCGGCACCATCGTGATCCTTGGACTGATCGGCTGGGCGCTCGGGATCGATCCGCGGCTGCTGATCGGCGGCGCTTCGGTGCTCTCGGGTTCAAGGTCGGACGTTCAGCATTCGCAGCCGGTCGGCCAGGCCCGGCGCACCGGCGCGCCGAGCGACGAAACCGGTCGCTTCGTCGCCACCGTGCTGGGCAATATCGAGGTCGAGTGGACCGACATTTTCCGCGAATATGGGCGCACCTATCGCAAACCCGTGCTGGTGCTCTACCAGGGCCGGACCGCTGCCGCCGGCTGCGGCACCGCCCAAAACGCAATGGGTCCATTCTATTGTCCGGGTGACCAGAAAATTTACCTGGACACGTCGTTTTTCCGTGAAATCGAGACCAAGTTCGGGGGGTGCTCCGGAAAATCGTGCCAATTTTCCCAGGCCTATGTGATCGCCCATGAATTCGGTCACCACATCCAAAACCTGCTCGGCATTCTGCCGAAGGTTCAGCAGCAGCAACAAGGATTGGATCGCGCCGGCGCAAACCGCCTCCAGGTGCGGGTAGAATTGCAGGCCGATTGCTTCGCCGGCCTGTGGGCCGGTCATGCCAATACCCGCCTGCAAAAGGCCGGCAAGCCACCGCTGGTCGAGCCCGGAGATATCGAGGCGGCGATGACGACGGCTTCCGCGATCGGCGACGACACGCTGCAGCGCAAGGCGACCGGCCGGGTGGTCCCGGACAGTTTCACCCACGGCTCCGCCGAGCAGCGGCAGCGCTGGTTCATGACCGGATACCGCCAGGGAACCATCACGGCGTGCGATACCTTTGGGAACGGCGTCAATCTTTGAGCCGCCCGATTAAGGCCAACACCGTTCACTTAGCCATAGGATGCGCCCGCCCCCTCTCCCCATCGTTCTTCACGATGGGGAGAGGGTTGGGGTGAGGGGCAGGTGCCAGCGCAGGCGGCGCGGCCGATCGTCTCTTGTAGCTGCGCGGATTACCTGCCCGGAAGCCCTCACGTGCTCCCGCCCCTCACCCTAACCCTCTCCCCACGGCGTGAAGAACGCCGTGGGGAGAGGGGACGCGCGCATCCCAGGTTAAGTGAACGGTATTGCGTTTAAGCCCGTTGACGGCTGGGAGATTGCAAACCGCAATCCGCCATGGTGCGCCGCCGAGAATCCAGAACCGCAAACCGGCGGTTAGGGATTTCGGGTTCGGACTTTGAGCTGAGCGCCGAAATGGCGGATGAGGCGTTCGAAACTTCCACAACGAGGAGCGACATGCCCGGCATCGACGCGACCAAAAATTTCGTAGCACTGCGCATCGCGGTGCTGACGGTCTCGGATTCGCGGTCACTCGACGACGATAAGTCCGGCGCCACGCTGGCCGAGCGCATTGCCAAGGCCGGTCACACGCCGGCGGCGCGTGCCATCGTCACCGACGACGTGGAGCGGATTCGCGGCCAGGTGCAGTCCTGGATCGCGGATCCGGCCGTCGATGTCATCATCACCACCGGCGGCACCGGGTTTACCGGACGCGACGTGACGCCGGAGGCGGTGGAGCCGCTGTTCGAAAAGCGCATGGATGGGTTTGCCATGCTGTTTCTGATGCTCAGCTACGGCAAGATCGGCACCTCGGCGATCCAGACCCGCGCCACCGCCGGCGTTGCCGGGGCGACCTATATCTTCTGCCTGCCGGGCTCGCCCGGCGCCTGCCGGGACGCCTGGGACGACATTTTGGTCCATCAGCTCGATTACCGTTACCGGCCGTGCAACTTCGTCGAGATCATGCCGCGGCTCGATGAGCACCTGCGCCGCGCCAAGGCCCAGGGGGCAACCGTGTAGTCTGTTGGTTCGATATCGCTAGACCATCAATTCCATGAAAGTTGTCATAACGAGGGATTCCTCTTGAGTTTCCGGACTCTATATAGGTCGGGTGTGTCCCTTATGGAGCTCTTGGAAGGTCATGGCGGCGTGGCGGCGGGCGATTGAATTGTGGCTTGAGGTTGAGGATAGGTTGCGGTTGGAGGCGATTGCGCAATCGCGAACTGAGCCGGCGGGCCGGGTCGAGCGGGCGCGGATATTGCTGGCCTATCGGGAAGAGTCTTCGTTTTTCGCGGTGGCCCGAGCGCTGCGACTGCATCATCAGACGGTGCAGCGCTGTGTCGAGCGCGCCGTGGCCGAAGGCCCGATGGCGGCGCTGGACGACCGCCCGCGTCCCGGGCGGACACCGACCATTACGCTTGAGGCCAAGGCCTGGCTGGCATCGTTGGCGTGCCGGAAGGCCAAGGAGCTTGGCTATCCCCACGAGCTGTGGACAACGCGGCTTCTGGCGGGTCATGCGCGCGAGCACGGACCGGCGGAGGGCCACGCCTGCTTTGCCAAGCTGGCGCAGGGCACGGTGTGCAAGATCCTCGGCCGGGACGAGGTGAAGCCGCACAAAGTGCGCTACTACGTGGAAATGTTGCCGCGACCCGATTTTGACGCCAAGATGGCCGGCGTGCTGGACGTCTATCGGGAGGTGCAAAGCATCAAGACCGCAGCAGCCGCAGCGAAAAGCGAGCCAAGCGATGCGGTGGCGATCATCTCCTACGACGAGAAACCCGGCATCCAGGCGATCGCAACCACGTCCCCAGACCTGCCCCCCGTACCCCGCGAGCATGCCAGCTTCACGCGCGACTACGAATACAAGCGCCACGGCACCGTCAGCTTGCTGGCCGGCATCAACCTGATCAGCGGAAAGGTCCATGCCCTGGTTAGAAACCGCCATCGCAGCCGCGAATTCATCGAATTCCTCAAGCTTGCCGACGCCGCCTATCCGGCCCACACGGCGATCAAGG
>CAWDKL010000057.1:0-105752 GCA_963802745.1 uncultured Alphaproteobacteria bacterium
CCGGCAGCTTCCACAATGATCCGCCATGGCCGCATCCGGGGGCAAATCAAGCGTAGTGAATAGTGCGCCGAGAAATAGCCAGGAACCGAATTCGCGCGACACCAGGTTGGTGTGCTTGCCTTGCCAGCCCAATCCGGCGGCAGCGGCTAGCGGCTTTTCCATCACTGCGGCGGTGTTGACGAACACTTTGGCATCGCCGCCACTGTTGGCGATCAGCCAGCGTGCCAATGCCTTGAGCCGCGGCTTGATCACGTCATGATAATCGTCGCCCGCGGCATAGACCGAAATGGCGCCGCGGTCGCGCCGCGCCAGCACCGCCAGGGGATCGTGCCGCGGGCCGTAATTGACCCCAAGCATCACGATCGCGCGCACCTGCGGCCACAGTGTACGCGGATCGCCGCGCCGCTCGGGCCGCGCCGCCATCCAGCCCATATCGCCGTGCATGCCCTGCGCCAAAAATTGCGTAAGACCTTCGGCCGCCCCGGGCCGGACAGCCGGTGCAGCCACCGCTATCGCATCGAAGCCCAGAGCCGCCGCGGCCCGTGTAAGCGCCGGCTTGATATCGGCGCGCGCCGTCAGAAGTCGAGATCCGCGTAAGTCTTGGACGGCACGACGCCCGGAAAGGTGTCGCTGAGCAGCGGCCGGAACGACGGCCGTGACTTGACCCGCGCATACCAGCTCTTGGCGGCCTCGTCCTGGCTCCATGGCACGTCGCCCAGATAGTCGATCGCCGACAAATGCGCCGCCGCGGCAAAATCCGCATAGCTTAGGCGGTCGCCGGCAAGCCAATGGCGGGTGCGGACCAGCCAGCTGATATAGTCGAGATGATAGCGAATATTGGAGAGTGCGGCGCGGATCGCGTTCGGCTCCGGCGAACCGCCCCCCTGCTCCGCGGTCATGCGCCGCTTCAATATCCGTTCCAGCAGCAAAGGACCGCTGACTTCGGCGAAGAATTTGTCGTTGAACCAGCTCAGGAGCCGCCGCACCTCGACCCGGCCGCCGACATCGGCTGGCAGCAGCCGATGGCTGTCGAGCGCATCGCCGCGGGTCTCGTCGAGATATTCCGCGATGATCGTGGCACCCGGCACGGCGGGGCGGCCCTCCTCCAGCAGCACCGGTGTGGTCCCGGCTGGATTGAGCATGAGGAATTCGGTCCGCCGCTCCCATGCTCGCTCCTCGACCAGCGTCGGCGCAAGCCCGTACTCGGACGCCACGATGCGGACGAATTGCGAATGTGGGCAGAACGGGTGATGGAACAATGTGAGCATCATGGTACCGGATTGTGGCCGGAATGGCGGCCTGGCAACGAGCGGGCAACCCGTCGCGATATCAAGGCATAAAAATCAGGAATGCGTTGAAATCCGGGCGGCACCCGTCGATTTCCGGAAGCGGCAAGGTGCGCTGCGGCGCCGTTTAAAATGATCTTAACCCAAACGATGAGACCATGCATTGGTAGCGCGGCGGCGCCCGGCCTCCGCCCCTAACGGGCGGTGCCGGGTGACACGGCATTTCCTTGCCCGCCTTGCCGCGTTAGGCCAAAAGGCGTCGTCCGTCGCCGCAAGCCACCAATCCGACCGCCGACCGCGACCCCGGAGCTTCCATCCATGTTCATCGACATACTCAAGGCGGCCTTCCTCGGAATCGTGGAGGGACTGACCGAATATATCCCGGTGTCGTTGACCGGACACCTGCTGCTCCTGCAGCATTTCTTCGGCTTCAGCGACGAAGATTTCGGCAACACGTTTGCGGTGCTGATCCAGTTGGGGGCGATCCTGGCGCTGCTGTCCATCTATTTCACCAAGCTATGGCGCATCGCGATCGGCATGGTGTCCGACCCCGGCGCGCGCCGGTTTGTGCTCGGCGTCCTGATCGCCTTCCTGCCGGCCGCGGTGGTCGGGGCACTTTTGCATGGATTCATCAAGGGCGTGCTGTTCAACCCGTGGATCGTTTGCTTCAGCCTGATATTCGGCGGCGGGGTTCTGCTTCTGGTGGACGCCCTCGACCTGCGGCCGCGCTTTCATGACGCCACCGGCTTCACGCTGCCAATGTATCTCATCATCGGGGTCTGCCAGTGCCTGTCGATGATTCCCGGCGTCTCGCGCTCCGGCGCGACCATCGTGTCCGCCATGCTGCTCGGTGCCGACCGGCGTTCCGCGGCGGAGTTTTCCTTCTACCTGGCCATGCCCACCATGGCGGGCGCCTTCGCGTATGATCTCTACAAGAACGGCGCGCACCTCAGCGGAGCCAACATTGTGGTTGTGGCCGTCGGCTTCATCATGTCCTTCATCGCCGGCTGGATCGTGGTCAAGCGCCTGCTCGACTATGTGTCGGGGCATGGCTTCGATCTGTTTGCCTGGTGGCGGGTGATCGTCGGCACTTTGGGCTTGGTAGGGCTCATGGTGTTCGGCTGACCCTTCCGCACAGAGCCGCCACGGGAGCCGCAGCTTCTGGCAGCGGAGCGAATTCCGGCGTTTTGCATCGCCGGACGAACGGTGCGATTGTGGTGTCACCGAAAAACCGTCTAAACACCGCCGAGGCCATGCCCGGCGGCCGCACAGCGTCGGGCGCCGACCCGCGATCCACGATGGCGTGTTTCGGTTCCGCACGAAGGTTCATCCGCATAGCTCTCCTCTCAGGGAGCGCGCTCATGCTTTGTCGCGCCGCACAGGCGGGGGCGGCCGAAAGCTGCACGCAGCCGAATATGCCGATCGCCACCGACCGGCCCGACGTCACCAACTCCAGCATCGTGGTGCCCCAGGGAAGCCTGCAGAACGAGAACGGCATCAATGTCAGCCGGCGTGACGGCGCCGATATCTTCGACGGGACCAACACCCGCTGGCGGTACGGCGTGGCGCCGTGCTTCGAGGTTCTGATCGACGTGCCGAATTATGCCGGCACCTTCCGCGGTGCCGGCAATTCCGGATTCGGCAATGTCGCGCCGGCCTTCAAGTGGCAGGTCAAACCGCTGCCGGACAAGGTGGAGTTTTCGGTGACGGCCGGGCTGGGGCTGCCCACCGGCGCGCGGGCCATCGCGGGGCCCGGCCTGCAGCCCTACCTGCAATTTCCGTGGTCGGTGGAACTCGGCGGCGGATGGGGCATCAGCGGCATGGTGACGAATTTTTTCGTGCCCACGAGCATGGTCAGTCGCTACAGCAATCAATCGACCTTCGTGATCGAACGGGAATTCGGCGAGCGCTCCTTCCTATTCGCCGAATATGTCGGCGATTTCCCGCTCAAAGGCGGTGCCGGGCAGCTGTTCAATTCCGGCGGCGGCTACCGGATCACGGATACCCAGCAGGTGGATTTCCACGTCGGCATCGGGCTCAACCGCGTAGCTCCCGCCTATATTTTCGGCATCGGCTATTCGTTCCGGCTGGATAAACGATGATGCATACCGGCCAACCCAATAAAACGAAATGGCCGGGACAGGTCCGGCCATAACTCAATGACTTCCGCGGGACGCTTCGACGTGACCGCAACCCGGTCTAGCATATCATCGTCCCGAAGCTCGGAGTTGTAGCGGGATTTTCACGAAAATCCGATCCACCGCCCGCCCCAGGCCACGCCAAACCACAGCAAAATCGATGTGATCGCCATTGCGCGCGCATGTGTGGGCTCGGCCAACGTCACGGCTGCCTGCGTCACGCGGCGGCGATACGTGAAGGTAAAGATCAGCACGAGCAGCAGGCACGTCATCTTGATCCAAAAGGCGGGGTTGAAATAACACTTCAGCAATTCCGACAAAAACAACGGAACCCCTGTCGCGAACATCAAGACAACCCCGGCAATTGTCCAGGGCTGCGCGCCGATCGCAAGCCGTGCTACCGGCTGATGGGTCATACCAACGCCCAACAGCCGCAGATCGACGGTCAGCGCGGCCCCGGCAATCAAACCGAATCCCACCAGATGGAATGCCTCCATGATTGGAAACAGCCACAACGAATTCCGGATCGTCTCACCGATTTGGGTATCATAGCACCACTGAATAAAAAGGGGCGGCATGGACTTCAGTGCTCCGTTTCCGAAGGTACACAGGCGGTGAGGAAATTCACGATATTCGATTGCGGCTGCCGATCGCAATCGAACCAATTGTAGGCGATCATTCTCCCCGAGAAAACGACTCCAATCCAAAGGATGAGAGAAAATGCTCCCGCGAGCCTGGCTGCCCGCGGCGGCAATACGCCGACATCCCAGTTCGCCACCGATGGCAAGACGCGGGAATGAAAGATCCATACATTCAAACCGGCCAGCAGTAGCATGACCATTTTCATTCTAAACCAGAGGCTCTGATACGTACGTAATGGTATAGCGTACACCAAGAGCACACCCGTAATGAGCAAAAGCACAAACCCAAGGATGGTCCACGGCAGCAGGCGGTTGGAAAATTCCGATACCGGCACTTTCCGCCAGCTCCAGCCGAGTAACCGCAAATCGAACACCACCGCCAAGCCAAAGAACAGGGCCAGGGACCAAACGTGCAGCGACTCGATGATCGAGTAGGCGATCTCCGACTCGTGTATCGCAGCGCTCCAGGGCGTTTCCCCCAGTTCTGCGAAGAATGGTACGAGTGACGTTCCCATTTCGAAGTTCAATCCACGGTTAAGGAGTTGAGTTTGAACCGGCATTCAACGGCTCGGCGGCGGCGCGCTGCTTTGTCGAAAACCGGATTTGCCGACCGCATCTGCCGTGACGTTTAGGATAGGACACTCTCGGCGTGCATCCGTCGGGACGCACGTCGAAAGCGGTCTCCGCCGATATAGGCCGATATACTATTACTGAGTCTTCGCCGCCGGAGTCAGTTCATACGGAGCACCGGTTCCGGAGGAGCCGAGGAACAATTTGCGTCCGTCCGTAAACGTCAGGTCGCGGCCGTTGGCGCGATGCGATCCGTCTTTTGACTGATACCCATCGATCGCAATTTCGGTGCCGGGCTTCAGGGAATCCTTGGTGAATCCACGCCGGAACAGCACGTTCGGCGTGCCGGCTTCGATGGCCCAGTTTTCCACCTTGCCATCCGGAGCCTTCACATCGACGTGCAACCAAGTATGCGGGTTGACCCACTCCATCTTGGTGATCGTTCCCTTGAAGTTAACCGGCTTGTTCGCGTCGAACTCCGCCGCGAAGGCGTGATGGGCGGAGGCTGAGGACGCCCATCCCGACAAGGCCAGACCGGTGACAGAGACTATAATGGCAAGCTTCGTTCTCATGGTTTGCACTCCTGCCGCGCCTAGAGCCAATATTCAAGCGCACTGGCAAGCGGCGGCTAAATTTTCACCTGCCAGGCGCCCGTCCAACTTACCTACCATACCACTGATAGAACGCATCGCCCGGTGGGATTTTGCGGGTAATGTCGATCGACATCATCTCGCCTTCCCAGTGTTTGACCAAGGGCTGTTTCCGAAGACTTCCGTACATGAACTCCTCGGCGAACTCGTTGCAGCGGAACTCGAGCATCTGCATGTTCGGTTCCACCCGACGGTAGATCGGCATCGCAATGCGCCACGGCCGGGTGAAGACGTTCGGATCCTCGATGGTCGCTTCATACCAAATGATGTCCGGAGACATCATTGAGAAGCGTTCGACCACATGCAGGGCGTCACTGTGATAGTTGCCGGCACGGTCGAACCAGCTGCGATCGTTGAAATTCGTCACGTTTACGACAAGCGTGTCGCCTTCCCAGTGTCCGACCGAGTGGCCCATCCAGGTATCGTCAGGCGGCCCTTCCACCTTGTCCAGATGGACGGTGCGCGCGGTATTGGTAAATTCGTAGGCAATATGGATCTTGTTCGTGCTCTGGGTGATCTGGAACGGAAACGGCAGATACATCGCCCGCGGAATGCCCGGCAGGTAGCACTTGAGTTCCGGGTCGCGATCGATCCAATTTTCCTTGTTCTCAATCTTCTTCGCCAGCGCTTCCGGCTTGTAAGGAATCTGGCCGTCGCCTTGAACGACGCCAAGCGATCCCGGCACCGCGGCCGCCGCGCCCAGCGCGACGACCGGTGCCGCCGGGACGCGCGCATACTCGTAAGGGTAGACACCCTGCTGGGTCACCGCGGCGGGAAGGGCGGCGTGCGCCTGCAAATCCCAGTTCGCCTCATTGTTGGTTTGCCAAATGCCGCTGAAGTTCGGCTTGCCGTCGACCCGCGCCGGCGGCCTGTTGATTTGAGGCGCCTGTCCCAATGCCGTCGTGATGGACATCGAGATCATGACGCTCACGACGGCCGCTCCCATGGCAGCCGTCAGTGTCGAACTTAGGAACCGGTCGCGCATCGTGCCTCCCTTTGTGTTTTGCACTGAACGTTACTGTCGACGATATCCGATTGCGGCGGTCTGTTGCAATGGATCGTCTTCGCACCGACAAGGCCGGCGGTGTTATCCTTGGTTACCGGATGTGGATGTCGCCCCTCCGCGTATGCGATTAACTCTCCATGAGCGCATTAACCCTGTGGGCCAAGGTTCCCGCCCGCGGTCGCGCACAGTGGTCCCCCGCATATTTTTCTCTCTTTGCTCACTGTACCGGGTCCTGTTCCATAAATCCAGTCGCATTGTCCTCGATTGGCGGAGCCGCACCGATCCCCCGTGCAAATGCGGTTGCCGCGAGCCCAGTTGCCCCGCACCAAGCGCCGGAGACGTTCGGTTCCTTTTGGCCCCGACAAGAGGATCGGGGACACCGCCGGAGCGTGAACCGGCGGGACGAAAAACGCACCGACCGCGCCGAAGGGCAGACGCCGCAGCGGCGACAATTATCAGCGACGCCGCAGCGCGGTCGCGCATCCTCGTCCCCTTCGGCCAAGGCTTGCTTACTGCAGCGGATCGACTTCGCCGTCGCTGGCGTTGATGGTACTGATGGTTCTCGGATCGACCCCGCGTCCCGCCGCGAAGGCAATGTCTTCCAAGCGGTGTCCATGCAGCAGCCCTGGAAGCCCGAAGTTTCCTTCGATGCAGCGCGGCTCGGTATAGATCCGGTTTTCTTCCCCGTTCTGCAGGACAAATTCCTGCTTGGCGGTCCACGGCCGCGTCCACACCGTCGGATCCTCGACCGTCACGGTATATTCAAGCGTATTGGCGCCCGTGCGCCGCCATCGCTCGACGACGTGCAGATTCTCGCGCGAGCCCTGAAAATCCGTCTTCGCACTGAAATTCGTCACGTCAACCACCAGCGTATCGCCCTCCCAATGCCCACGGGAATCGCCATACCATTGGCGGATATTGGCGGGCAGATGCGGGCTCCCATTCATGACGATGTTGCGCTGCCAGCCCTGGCCCTGCCCCACGTCATAGAACATCGAAATGCCGCCGGGAGTCTGCACGATCCGCCGGAAGCTGATGCGGTCCCCGATGGCCGCAAGGGGGGCCGCCTCCGGCACCCCGCCCATCAGGCAGCGAACCGTCAATGCGGCGTCCTCCGGATTATCATAGCGATTGATGGTCGCCGTGTTGTAGCGCGGTGGCAGATCGGCGTAGTGCGGCGATGGCGTCGGATCATATTTGCCACCCCCACATGCCGAGTTTTTGGTTTTGCAGGTTTCCGTCGCTTGCAACAGGGTCAGGCGAAATTCCCGTTCGGCGGCCGCGGCCTTCCGGGCCTCATCCGTCTGCGGCGGCAGCCGGCCATTGGGCGGATCGACGATGCGCGACGTCCGCAGACCGGTGCGTTTCTTCGGGGTGAACACGTCATTGTAGGCACCGGCCACGTCCGCCAGGGTCCCCCGCTCCGCACGGCGTTCACGGCCCAGCATATTCGATCGCTGCCGATCGATGTCGGCACGCTCGGCGTCGGTGAAAAACTCCTTGTTCCCGAACCGGGGAGCGCGCTGCAACGGCGTATCGGTTTCGTCGGTCCAAATGCCTTGCAGATCGGGTTCGCCCCACGGGGTTTTCAACGTGGCGGCGGCCGAGGCGGCCGGCGCCTGAGCCAACGCCGGCGTAACGGCACCGACAACACTGCCGAGGATAACCGCCGCGATCGCGGTGGTTATCGGCGAGCCAGAGACACGGTCGATCATGATAATCTCCTTTACCTTCAAGCGAATTTACTGCAGCGGATCCGGCTCGAATTCAACGACCTTGATGGCGTCCCTGGTCGATGGGCTAGGCCCGCGGCCCTCCGCGAAGGCAAGTTCCTCCAGGCGACGTCCATGCAGCAGGCCCGGCAGGCCGAAGTTGCCTTCGACGCAGCGCGGCTCGGTATAGATTCGGTTTTCCTGGTCGTTTTGCCGGATGAAATCCTGCTTGGCGGTCCAAGGCCGCGTCCACACCGTCGGATCCTCGATCGTGACGGCGTATTCAAGCGTGGTCGGCCCCGTCCGCTTCCACCGCTCGATCAGGTGCAGGTTTTCGCGCGCGTTCATAAAATCGCTTTTCGGGCTGAAATTGGTCACATCGACCACCAGCGTATCGCCTTCCCAATGGCCACGGGAATCGCCGTACCATTGCCGAATATTGGCGGGCAAATGGGGGCTCCCGTCCATCACGATATTGCGCTGCCAGCCTTGCCCCTGCCCCACGTCATAGAAGATCGCAATCCCGCCTGGTGTCTGTATGATGCGGCGGAAGCTTACGTTGCCGAATTCCGGCAACCCGCTGGTCAGACACCGCTCCGCCAGCGTGGCGTCTTCCGGGCCGTAATGCCGATTCATGCGCGCCACATTGTAACGCGGAGGGAGTTCGTCAAATCGCGGCGATTGCGCCGGATCGTATTTGCCGCCGTTGCACGCCGCCTCCTTATTCTTGCAAGTTTCGGTCGATTGCAGCAAGGCGACCCGATAAGCCCGCTCGGCGGCGGCCAGTTTCTGCGCTTCCGCCGTCGTGGCCGGCAGCCGGCCGTTGGGCGGGTCCACGATCCGCGATGTCCGGGTCCCTGTGCGCTTCATCGGTGTGAACACCGCATTATAGGCGCCGGCCACGTCCGCCTCGGTCCCGCGCACGGAGCGCCGCTCCCGGCCTTGGAAGGCCGATCGCAGCTTATCCAATTCGGCGCGTTGCGCCTCGGTGAAGAATTCCTGGTTCGCGAACTTCGGCGAACGCTGCAGCGGCGTGTCGGATTCGTCGGTCCAAATGCCCTGCAGATCCGGTTCGCCCCAGGGTGTTTTGAGCGCACCGGCGGGCGCGCCGGCGGAAGCCGCCGGAGCTTGCGCCGCGGATGGTGAGACCGATACCGCGCCGACGGCGCCGATAGTGATCGCGCCGATCGCGACCGTGATCATCAAGCCCGCGAACGTGTCGCCCATGACGGTCTCCCCTTTGCGTGTTTGTTACAGATTATGGTATCATTTTGCATCAGTCGAAAGGTTTGGTCCAACGACCAGCACAGCGCTTCGACTGTTCCGCTTTGCAGGATTCGTACTGCGTCCGTCCCGCAAAAGCAAAGCCGATCTGGCTCGTGGCTCTCGCTCCGAATGCCGCGGCCGCGTATCACGGAGCCTCTGAAACCGGTGGCGCATCATCGCCTTTTTGTTGCTTGTCGGCGCGGCCGCTATGATGCAGCAGATGCCGGGGTGTTATTGGAACGGATCGTCTTCAACACCGACGAAATCCGTGGCGTTGTCTTTCGCCGCCGGATTAGGACCTCGCCCCTCTGCAAAGGCGAGTTCTTCCACGCGCGCTGCCAGGACCAGCCCGGGGAGCCCATAATTTCCTTCGACACAGCGCGGCTCATAATAGATTCTGTTGGCCTGCTCGCTCTGTTTGGTGAAATCGTGCTTGACCGTCCATGGTCGCGTCCACACGGCCGGATCTTCGACGATGACAACATATTCGAGCGTATCGGGGCCCTTGCGCGTCCAGCGCTCGACCAGGTGCAGGTTTTCCCGCGAACCCTGAAAATCGGTTTTCGCGCTGAAATTGGTCACATCGACCACCAGCGTATCGCCCTCCCAATGGCCACGGGAATCGCCGAACCATTGGCGGATATTGGCCGGCAAATGCGGGCTGCCGTTCATGACGATATTGCGTTGCCACCCCTGCCCTTGCCCGACGTCATAGAAGATCGAAATGCCGCCCGGGGTTTGCACGATCCGGCGAAAGCTCCCGCCATAGGCGGTTCCAAATTCCGGCAGACCGCCGATCAGGCAGCGATCGCCCAAGGCGCCGTCTTCCGGGCCATCGTGGCGATTGATGCGCTGGGTATTGTAGCGGGGAGGACGTTCCGCCCGCCGGGGCGAGGGCGTCGGATCGTATTTGCCGCCATTACAGGCAACCGAATTGGTCTTGCAGGTTTCGGTCGCCTGCAACAGGGCGAGCCGGAATTCCGCATCGGCGGCGACAATCTTGCGCGCCTCCGCCGTCAGCGGCGGAATTCGGCCGTTGGGCGGATCCACAATCATCGACGTGCGCGCCCCGGTGCGCTTCATGGACATGAAGACCGAGTTGTAGGCGCCGGCCACATCAAGCTCGGTTCCGCGCTCCACCCGCTTGTCACGGCCGAGCAGCGCCGATCGCTCCTTGTCCAATTCTTCCCGCTGCGCCGCTGTAAAGAATTCTTGGGTGGCGTACTTGGGCGATCGCTGTAACGGCGTGTCGGACTCGACGGTCCAAATGCCCTGCAGATCGGGCTCTCCCCACGGCGTTTTGAACGTCGCGACGGGGGCAGAGGCGGAGGCAACCGCCGGAGCTTGCGCCAGCGCCGGAGAGATGGATACCGCATCGGCGGCTCCGACCGTGATCGCGCCGATCGCGACCATGATCATCAAGCCCGCCCCCTTGTCGCCCATGACGGTCTCCCTTTAGCGTTTTTGTTGTCGATTTCGCTACTGTAGCGGATCCGCTTCCGTTACGAAACCACCACTTGTATTGTCCCGTGGCTTCAGCGCCGCATTCACCCGAGCGTCAGCCGCAACTGTTGCAACGGCTTGTGCATACCGCCAGGGTCACCGCCGATGCCCCGATTGCCTCCATAAGCCGCATGCGCATCTCACACCTCCCGACCCGTGAGGCCAGACATGAGGGCTCAGCTTCAAGGCAGCGAAAGTCATGACGCGCGAAGAGCATAAATTCCGCGGCCGCAGCACGGTTCGCAAACGCTAAAAAAAATTACTATCGCAAGACGGCGTTGCTGTCCAGCGTGATCAGCGCGTTCAGCGCGTTCGCAGCGGCACCGTGCAGGCCGGGAGCAGGTTTGCATCCCTGCCGGCGATGCTGCGCAATGCTCGGCCAAATAAGGCGCACCCGCCGGGGAAAAAGTATCGGCGCTTCGATTATTCAGGCTCCGCGTTGTCCGCCAATACCCGGACCAGGGAATCCGCCAACCCCCGCGGGCTGATCGGCTTCACCACGTGGGCATTCATCCCGGCCGCAAGCGCGGCATCGGCATCGGTGGCGCGCCCCGAGATACCGATGATCGGCACGCGGGCGACAGCGCCCGGCAGGCGCCGGATGCGGCGCGCGGTGTTGAAGCCGTCGAGGCCGGCGCGCGAAACATCGATCAACACGGCGTCGTGCCCCCCGCGCGCAACCGTGTCGACCGCCCCCGTGCCGCTGCCGGCGAATGCGACCCGGTGGCCGAGTTCAGTCAGAATGGCATTCATCACCACCCGGCCATAAGGATTATCCTCGACACACAGGATGCTGAGTTGACGTGGCGCGCCGGTGGCTTGGACCATGCCGTCATGCTCAGGGGCCTCGGTCTGATCCGCCGGCACGCCATCGACCGTGGCGGCGAGCCGAAAGATCGACCCCCGGCCGGGTACGCTTTCGACCGCCAGGTCGCCGTGCATCGCCTTGGCAAGCCGTCGCACCTGCACGAGGCCTAGCCCGGAACCACCGAATTTTTGCACGATGCCGCGATTGGCCTGGGCGAACGGCCGGAACAGCCGCTTCATCTCGGTTGCGCTGATGCCGATGCCGCTGTCGCTCACCGTAAAGGTGAGCCGCACCTTGTCGCGCTTGAGCGGCGCTGCGGCGATCGCCAAACCGACCCGGCCCTCCGCGGTGAATTTTACCGCATTGGCGATCAAGTTCTCGATGGCGCTGCGCAGCCGCACCGCATCGCCGCGCACGTGCGCCGGCAGATCATCGGCGATGTCGATTTCACAAACCAGGTTCTTGGCCTCGGCCCGCGCCGCCAGAGAAGCCGCGAGGGTGTATGCGAGCCGCGGCAGGTCGAACACGTCGCGCCTGGACGATGCCCGCCCGGCACCGGCGTGTGCGCCCTCCACGATGAGGGTCGTCAGCTCGGCGAGATGATCGGCCGCATCCCCGATGGCCGCGACCCAGGCCCGCTCGCGCTCACCCAGTCCCGATGTGGCCAGCAAATCGCTCAACGCCAGAATTCCGGTCAGCGGCGTGCGGATGTCGTGCGCGAACGCGGCGAGCACGGCGTCGATCCGGGCCTCGTCGGGCGCAATGCGGCCGGCGGCCTTGCGTGCCGGCCGCTTGCGGGCGGCCGGATCGCGACGCCGCGGCTTCGGGTCGTTGACGCTGCGCTCAGCCATGCGGCTCCCTGTCCGGATGCACCATGCCACGATGCGCAGGCACCGGAGAAGCGTTGGAGTGACACGATCGCGGCAGGCCGATCATGCGCCGGATGTCGGCTTGTGTCGCCCCGCCGGAGCGCAATTCGCGCAGCCCGGTCGCCTGCGTGGATTTGGACAGTTTGCGCCCCTGCGCATCGCGCAGCAGCCGATGATGATGGTAGAGCGGCGCCGGCAGGCCGAGCAGAATCTGCAGCAGGCGGTGCAAGCCGGTCGCGTGGAACAGGTCCTGCCCGCGCACCACATGGGTGACGCCCTGATCGGCGTCGTCCACCACGACGCACAGGTGATAGCTCGCCGGCACATCCTTGCGGGCGAGCACGACGTCGCCCCACGCCGCCGGATCCGCGGGAATCGTGCCGGTCTCGCCCGCCGGGCCGGCGCCGGTCTCGGTCCAGGTCAACGGATCAGCGGACGACTGGGCGAGCATCAACGCTGCCTTCATGTCGAGGCGCAGCGCGAACGGACCGCCGGCCTCCCGCAGCCGCTGCCGTTCGGCCGCGGACAATGCCTTGGCGCCGCCCGGGTAGAGCGGCACGCCGTCGGGGTCGCGCGGCCACGGCCCGGCGCGCTCGCGCTCCGCCACCGCACGCGCGATTTCGGCGCGGCTTTCGAAGCTCGGATAGACGAGCCCCAGGGCGGTGAGCCGGTCGAGCGCCGCCGCATAGCCGGCGAAATGCGCCGACTGGCGCCGCACCGGCTCCTCCCAGGCAAGCCCGAGCCAAGCGAGATCCTCGTAAATTGCCGCCTCGTATTCGGGGCGGCAGCGGGAGGCATCGATATCCTCGATGCGCAGCAGGAAGCGTCCGCCCGCCTCCCGCGCCAGATCGGCATTCAACGCGGCCGACAGCGCATGGCCGAGATGCAGGTAGCCGTTGGGACTCGGCGCGAATCGGAAGACCGGTGTCGTCATGGCGTCGTCGTTCCGGGAGCCCCTGGCACGCTTTCCATCATGGCCCATCATGGTTCATCTTGGCGGTTCCACCCCGCCTCTATGGATCAGCCGCTCCATCATGTCCCACCGCATCGACACGCAAGCCGATATCGCCGCCGAACTCGACGCGCTGTTGGTCGCGGACCCGCGGTTGGCCGCCATGGCGGCGATCGCCGGACCGTTGCCGCTGCGGCGCCGGCCGGGCGGCTTTGCTGGGCTCGCCGGCATCGTGGTGTCGCAGCAGCTGTCCACCGCGAGCGCTGCGGCGATTTGGGGACGGCTCGCCGCCGCCTACGACCCCTTCACCCCGCAGGCCCTGATCCGGGCGCGCGCCGATCGCCTCGCCCGGCTCGGCCTGTCGGCGCCGAAGATCCGCGCCCTCAAGGAGATCGCGCGGGCGATGCGCAGCGGTGCGCTCGATTGCGATGCGCTCCCCGACATGCCGGCCGATGCCGCCCACCGGGCGCTGTGCGCAGTGCACGGGATCGGGCCATGGACGGCCGATGTCTATCTGCTGTTCTGCCTCGGCCATCCGGATGCCTGGCCGGCCGGCGATCTCGCTTTGCAGGAAGCCGCGCGGATCGCCTTCAGCCTGCCGGCCCGCCCTTCCATCAAGGAGACCGGCCTGCTCGCCGAACCGTGGCGGCCGTGGCGCGGGGTGGCGGCGCGGCTCTTGTGGGCCTATTATCGCGCCGTCAAACAGCGGGACGCCGTTCCGGTGCCGCCCGCCCCACCCGCGACATCCACACCCACGGCGTCCACGGAGGCATGATGGCCGCAGAACTCACCGGTCCACGGATCGCGCCGCGCTCGCGCGGACCCGCGCGCCAGCTGGTCATCTTCCTGCACGGATACGGCGCCGACGGCAACGACCTCATCGAACTCGGGCGGGCCTGGCAGGCGCTGCTGCCGGATGCGGCGTTTGTATCGCCCCATGCGCCGGAGCGCTGCGTGCAATCGGGGGCCGGCCGGCAATGGTTTCCGCTGACCTTCCGGGAAAAGAACGAGCGCTGGGTCGGCGTCAACAAGGCCGCCCCGGTGCTGGAGCAATTCATCGACCAGGAGCTCAAGCGCAACAATCTGCCCGGCAGCGCGCTGGCGCTGGTCGGCTTCAGCCAGGGCACCATGATGGCGCTGCATGTCGGCTTGCGGCGCCGCGAGCGTCCGGCCGCGATCGTCGGCTATTCGGGGCTGTTCGTGCTGCCGGACGGCGCCGGACCGGAAACCGTTGCCGGCGATATCAAGTCGCGTCCGCCGGTTTTGCTCGTTCATGGCGATCGCGACGATCTCATCCCCGCGCAGGCCGTGTTCATGTCCGCGCAATCTCTGGCCCAGCTGGAAATTCCCGCCGAGTGGCACCTGTCCGCCGGAATCGGGCACGGCATCGACGGCGAGGGCTTGCGTCACGGCGGCGAATTCTTGGCGCGGCGATTTCGGGGTGAAGCGGCCATAGCGGGCCGGATCGGGCTCCCGCGCTGGGATCGTCAATCGCGGCTGGACGGGCGTTAACGTCCGGCTTCACATTCCCGTCACGTCCGCGTATAATTTAGAGACAGTTTGCGGCGCTGCCGCTTGCGGTGCCGCTCGCTTGGGGCGCTGTCCGTTGGACCGGATGAACCGGTCCTGCGGACCGGCGCACTGGAACGAGGTGAGAAGCGTCGTCGTGAGCGCTCACACGGCCCATAACGGCTGGCCCGCCCTGGTGCTGAACGCGGATTTTCGTCCGCTGAGTTACTATCCGCTGTCGCTGTGGTGCTGGCAGGATACCATCAAGGCCGTGTTTCTCGATCGCGTCAACATCGTGGCGCATTACGACAAGGCGGTGCGCAGCCCGAGCTTCGAGATGCAGCTGCCGAGCGTCGTCTCGCTAAAAACCTTCGTGAAGCCGTCCAGCAACCCGGCCTTCACGCGCTTCAACGTGTTTTTGCGCGACCGTTTCGTCTGCCAGTACTGCGGGTCCGACGACGACCTCACCTTCGATCACCTGATCCCGCGCTGCCGCGGTGGACAAACCACCTGGGGCAATGTCGTGGCCGCCTGTTCCCCCTGCAACCTGCGCAAGGGCAGCTTGACGCCTCAGGAGGCCGGCATGTTCCCGGCGCAGCTGCCGTTCCAGCCCACGGTGCATCATCTGCACAAGAACGGCCGCCTGTTCCCGCCGAATTATCTCCACGACAGCTGGCTCGATTATCTGTACTGGGATAGCGAGCTGGAGCCGTAGGGGGAATTCCGGCGCAAGAGTGGCCCCGGCGCCTGGCCTGGGTCTCCAAGACGAACCTGCAAATTACTGACGCATTCGCCCGCGGACCGCCCGCTCTTCTCGGTAGACTGCCCACAAGAAATCCATGCGGGACTTCGACCGCTCGCACGGACTTATCCAAGTTATCCGCCTTATTTCCACACAAATCCGTCGAATTGCCTTGTCGAATCGATTCCGGCGCGGCAGTTTCTTTATGGACGGCACGGAACTCCGTTTCGTCGCGCGCTTCCCGCTCGGAAGCGACTTACAGAGCAAAAGAGCCGCGGGAACCGGATCAGGGTTCCCACGGCTCGACGAGGTACGTAACCCCGCGCTCCGCGACGGAGCGGGCCGAACGTACCCCTGGGGTGCCGTAAGTCAATGTGACTTTTGGCATCCAGCCCTGTGGATTAATGTTGATAGGTACGATGGCAGTTAACAATCAGCCCGCCACGGCTTCTAAACCTTCGCTCTACCTCGATTTCGAGGAGGGCGGGGCACCTCCTCGACACCCGTCACCCCGACTCAGCGCCGAACCAAAATTCATCACTGCTGCACGACCGAACCATTGGGGATATCAGAACCGAGGCGGAGAGCAGCAATGACGACCCAAGCCTGTGAGGTTACCATTCGGCTTTGGGGCGTCTTCGAGGGGGTCGGCTGCGGTGCTTGGGGCAGCGCAATGCTCGCCATCATTGTCCTGGCCGGGATCGGCGTCTTTGCTTGGCAGGCGTGGTTACGAAAATCATGACATCGGGCCGAGACTAAGTGACCGACCTCGCTAATCATGCTGTTTGTACGAGCGAGGATGGTGTTGCACGAGCACTACCATCCTCGGAGCAGTTTAATGGCTACACCGCGTCCCATCGACCCGGCCTACCTAATTTGCCGCATCGAAATCACCCGCCCCCTCAATCAACCTGTTAATCGCCGATCCCAAATCTCAGCATCGGACACCACTTCACTCATGACCGAAGCCCTTCCCGCCACCGCGGTCGCCGAGCATCTCGCCGACCGCATCACTGCCGTCAACCCGGCGCATCTGCCCGCCGCCATGCGGACGAAATGCCAAGACCTTGCGGTCGATGTGGTCGGGCTCTGCCTCACGGCGCGCCGCCTGGACTATGTGGAGAGCACGCTTGCGGCCTGCGACGACGACGGCCCCTGCACCGCCATCGGCCATACCCGCACCTTAAGCGCGGCCGCCGCGGCGCTGGTCAACGGCACCGCCATCCATGGCGAGGATTTCGACGACACGTTTGAAGGCGGCCCGGTGCATGCCGGCGCCGTCATCGTGCCTGCGGTGCTCGCCGCCTGCGAGCGCCACCACCCCGAGGGCGCCGCGGCGCTGCGCGGCATCGCGGTCGGCGTCGAGACCATGTGCCGGCTGGGCCTGGTGACGCCAAAACTGATCCACAAGGCGGGCTTTCACCCGACCGCCGTGTTCGGCGCGCTGGCGGCGGCGGCCGGCGTGGCAGCGGCGCTGGGGCTCGACCGCCGCGGCATCGTGAATGCGCTCGGCATCGCCGGCAGCATGGCGTCGGGCATCATCGAATATCTCGCCGAGGGCGCCTGGACCAAGCGCATGCATGCCGGCTGGGCGGCGCAATCCGGTTTGCGCGCCGCCCTGATGGCGCGCGCGGGCTTCGTCGGCCCGCGCACCGTGCTGGAGGGCACCCACGGCTTCTTCCACGGCTTCGCCCACACCACCAAGGGCCGTTACGACCTGCTGATCGATGATTTCGGCACCCGCTGGGTGGCAGAGACGCTCGCCTTCAAGCCCTATCCGTGCGGAACCATGACGCATCCCTATATCGACTGCGCCCGCCGGCTGGCGGCGCGCGGCATCGACGCCAACGCCATCCGCGAGATGGTGTGCGAGGTCGGCGAAGGCACGGTGCACCGCCTGTGGGAGCCGCTCGCCGACAAGCAGCGCCCGGCCAACGGCTATGCGGGGAAGTTTTCCACCCCCTATTGTATCGCCACGGGCTTCGTGCGCGGCAATGTGGGGCTCGGCGACTTCACCGATGAGGCGGTGCGCGAGGAGGCCGTGCGCGCGCTCGCCGCCAAGGTCCGCTATGTCGTCGATCCGGACAATCCGTATCCGGCGGAGTTCACCGGCCATATCCGCGCCGTGCTGGCGGACGGCAGCGTCGTCGAGGAACGTCAGGCCTATATGCGCGGCGGTGCCCATGAGCCGCTGTCGAGCCAAGACATCGAGGACAAGTTCGTCCTCAACGCCCGCCATGGCGGCTGGCCGCAGGCGCGCATCGCCTCCGCGCTGGCGGCGGCACGGGGGATTTACGACGGGGCGCTGGATTTGGCGGAATTGCGGGGATGAGCGAGGCGGCGTAGCGCTGGCGTCGGCATGCCGCCAGCGAGAACAAGCGGATACTGGTTTCATCGGCGGTTCGATGACCCGCAATGGCGACTGACGGAAACTTTTCGGATCGGCGGTTCCCGCTTCGACGCAAGCGATAGGGTTGCACAGTGGGTTGCGATGAATGGGTGCGCCGTGCGACGCTTGAGTCTATCTCGATAGCCACGATGGCGGAGGAGCCACGCGATGCATTTCGTCATTTCCGCAAGCTGGGGACCGACCGATCCGACCCGCGCCCTGCTGCCTTTCGTGTTCGCCGCCTCGGCCGTGCAGGCCGGGGACGAGGTGACGCTGATGCTGTTCCATGATGCCGTCTACATGGCGGTGGAAGGGGCCGGCGCGAAACTCGTACCGGTCGGCCCGCCGAACCGCTACGAGGAGATCGCGGCGCACCCCAAGGTGACGCTGTGGGCCTGCAAGCCCTGCGTCGAGGTGCGCGGACTCGGCGGCGCCGCGCTCGATCGGCGCATCAAGCTCGGCGGCATGAACGAATTCCACGCCGCCGCCAGCCGGCCCGACACGCGGCTGATCAGCTATTGAGGGCCAATTGTTGCGCCGCGCTCCGCGCCACCGTGCCGGGACCAGCCGGCTTGCCGGCTGTGCTCTGCGCTTCATTTCGCGTCGCGCTCGCGCATCACATCGCGGACCACATTGCCGACGATGGTCGGCAGGTCCCGGACGATCCGGTCCAGCCCATCGACTTTCTGCTCCAGGCCGTCCAGTTTCGCCTCGACACGGTCGAGTCGCGTTTTGATAGCCGCTAAGTCGTCGCTATTGCGGCGGGTCTGCTCGAGCACGTGTCGTGTAACGAGTTTCTCGCCCTCGACCTCGCGTTCGAGCACGCCGACACGGGCCTCGAATTCTTCGCGCGTCACATAGGCCGTCATGGACCGAAGGTTCCTATTTCCCCTGCAGCGATCAACGCACCGTACCATAAAGTTGCTTGTAGGTTCCACGCTGCTGCCGCGCTCAGCGCGGCAGCAGCGCCCAATAATCGAGATCGAGGATCACGGCGGGATCGTAATCCGCACCCGTGCGATCGGGAAAATCCGCGCAGGGCCGGTTGCGGGTGGCGACGAGGCGCAGCCGCAGCGCTCCGACATCGTTGCGGCCCGGCAGGTCGGCTCGCGCAATCACCTCGGACCAGGCGAATACCGTGTCGCCCGCGAACAGCGGCGCCACATGCCGGCCGGCATTGATGGCGGCGATGTGAAAGGCATTGCCGAGCCCATTGAAGGACAGCGCGCGGGCGAGCGAGATCACATGCCCGCCATAGATCAGGCGGCGGCCGAACCGGCTTTCCGTCGCGGCGAGCTGATTGAAATGCACTTTTGCGGTGTTTTGATAAAGCCTGGTCGCGATCTGATGCTCCGCCTCCTCCACCGTCATGCCGTCGTCATGGTCGATCCGCTCGCCCGGCGCGTAATCGCCGAAGCGGTGCGGACTGCCGGCGAGCGCATCGTCATAGGCGTCCGGCCGCAGCGGCGGACAGGCTTTGCCGATGTCCTCGACGGCAACCGCCTTCGGCAGGGTGGGCACGTGCTCGCCCGGCGCCGCGGCCGCCGCGTCGCGCTTGCGCACCATCACCCAGCGCACATAGTCGAGCACCGGCGCGCCGTCGGCGTTGAACCCGGTCGAGCGCACATAAACCACGCCGGTGGTGCGGCTGGCGTTCTCCTTCAGCCCGATCACTTCGGAGGTCGCCGACAGCGTATCGCCGGGGAAGACCGGCATGAGAAACCGGCAATTGGCGTAGCCCAGATTGGCCACCGCATTGAGCGAGATGTCCGGCACCGTCTTGCCGAATACGATATGGAACACCAGGAGATCGTCGATCGGCGCGTGCGGATAGCCGAAGGCACGGGCGAAGGCGTCGGACGATTGCACCGCAAAGCGCTGACCGTACAAGGCGGTATACAGCGACGCATCGCCGACCGTGACGGTGCGGGGCGTAGCGTGGCGGATGATTTGGCCGAGACGGAAGTCCTCGAAGAAATTGCCGGAATTGGTTTTTGCCATGAAGCGTTCTCGCGGTGGATTTTTGCGCGGCTTGCGCGACGTCCCGGCGCGGGCACGATAGCATGGCCTGAACGGAAATTGGTCTCCCTTTTCACGCACTGGATCGAAAGGCCGTTCGATGTCCCGCCGTCTCCTCTCCACCGGTTCCCCGTTCGAGCGCCAGGGCGGCTACAGCCGGGCGGTCGTGGACGGGGACTTTTGCTTCGTGGCCGGCACCACCGGCTACGATTACGTCACCATGTCGATGCCGGACGACGTGGCCGCGCAGGCCCGCAACGCCTTTGGCACCATCGAGGGTGTTCTCGGCGAAGCCGGCTTCGCCTTGGCGGATGTCGTGCGCGCGACTTACTACATCCTCGATCGGGCGGATGCCGATGCCGTTTTGGCCGTATGCGGCGAAGTTTTGCGCGATATCAGACCGGCCGCCACCATTCTGATCGTTGCCGGTTTGCTGCGGCCGGAGATGAAGGTCGAGATCGAGGTCACGGCCAAGCGCGGCGAAAATCAGCGCCGGCGCAGCGATCCGTAGCCCGGATTGGAGGCGCAGCCGGAAATCCGGGGCAGCGGTTCGGTTGGCGCAAATCGGAGATACCCCGCTTCGGCGGATGTTCGGTGCACGTGATTTCGCACCAATGGCACCGCTGCCCCTGCATTTGCGCTCCGCTGCGCTGCGCTGCAATGCGGGCTACGGCGCTATTTCATGCCTCAAACCTTGCGGAAATCCCGCCAGGCGATGGCGAAAAATAACACCGCCATGCCGACCAGAACGATCGGGCCGAGTTTTGGGTCGAATTGGTTGAAATGGATGAAGGCGCCGCGCAGCGCGTCGACCGCATAGGTGAACGGATTCCACTGCACCATCATCACCAGCCATTCCGGATAGACCACCTTGGTCTGCGCCGCGGTAAGCGACGGATCGAGCGGAAAGATCGAGCTCGAGGTGAAGTAGAGCGGCAGGATGACGGCGTTGGAGAACACGCCGAAACCCTCGAAGCTGCGGATGCGGTTGGCGATCACCACGCCGAGCGAGGTCAGCCCGAACGCCAGCAGGAACATGTATCCCAAGCCCCGACCGAGATCGGCGGCGGCCAGCGAAATGTCGGCAAAGCTGGCGAGCGCAAGGACCAAGCATCCGTGGAACATCGCGACCGTGGTGCCGCCAAGAATTTTGCCGAGCAGGATGGTGAAGCGCGGCATCGGCGATACCAGAATTTCGCGCAAAAAGCCGAACTCGCGGTCCCAGATGGTCGATACCGCCGATTGCACGGACGTATACATGATGTTGAGCGCAATCACCGCCGGAAAGATGAACTGCAGATAGGTGTAGGGGACGACGAAACGCACTTCGCCGTAGACCTCGCCGCGAAAATACGGGTTCAAGCCGATGCCCAGGATCAGCACCCAGAGGATAGGCCGGCTGACGCCGCCGACGAACTGGCCGCGGTCGCGGATGGCGCGTTTCACCTCGCGCAGCCAGATCGCATAAAGGCCGCCGAGCTGCGCCATCAGCCCGAACCGCATCCGCTCGCCGTTTTGGGACCGCTCAAGCATTTTCAAGGATCGCTGTAACCGGCGTTCGATGGCGCGACTCTCCCTCCCCCGCTTGCGGGGGAGGGTTGGGGAGGGGGCCTATGCAACGCTTCGATGCCATCGTTTAAAGCCCCCCTCCCTGGCCCTCCCCCGCGAGCGGGGGAGGGAAGCGACCGTTCGCCGTCATCGCGTATGCTCGCCGCCGCGGCGGCCGAACTGATAGGTGCGCTCCCGCGCGCCGGCCGCCTGCTCGCGCAGATCACGCCCCGTCAGTGACAAAAACACGCTTTCGAGGCTCGGCTCCTCGACGCTGAATTTGCGGATGCGGCCGGCAAAGCGGGACAGCAGCTCTTCCGCGAAGGCGTCGCCGCTCGATTTGAAGACGATCTCGGCATCCTTGCGAATGGTGAGGTCCGGATAGGCGGACAGCATGGCGGCACCGGTGGTCTCGTCGGCCGGGATGATGCGCACCAGCTGCTGGCCGCGCGCGGCCTTCAGGGCGGCGGGGGCGTCATCGGCCAAAATCTTGCCCTTGTCGATGATGCAGACGCGGTCGCAGCCTTCCATCTCCTCAATGTAATGAGTGGTGACGATGACGGTCAGCTCGCGCTTGTCGCGCAGCGTCCGCACATGCTGCCATAGCCGCGCCCGCGATTGCGCGTCGAGGCCGACGGTCGGCTCATCGAGAAACAGCACGCGGGCCTCGTGGACGAGGGCGCGGGCGATTTCGAGCCGCCGCTTCATGCCGGACGAGAGCGTGCGCACCAGTTTGTCGCGCCAGTCGGCGAGTTCCACGAGGTCTAAAAGTTCGTCGATGCGGCGGCGGCGCAGGGCGGTCGGCACGCCGTAGACGAGGCCATGAAAATTGAGATTTTCTTGGACCGTCAGGCGGTCGTCCAGGCTCGGTTCCTGGAACACCACGCCGATATTCTGCCGCGCCTGCAAGGGCCGCGCGACCACATCGACGCCGTTGATGGTGGCGCTGCCGCTGTCCGGCCGCAGGATGGTGCAGAGGATGTGCAGGAGTGTCGTCTTGCCGGCCCCGTTGGGGCCAAGGAGCGCGAACAGCTCGCCGGGGCGAACCGCAAAGCTGACGGCGTCGAGTGCCAGGGTGCGGCCGTAGCGCTTGGTCACGCCCCCGATATCGACCATCGCCCGTGCGGCCTCGTTCACGCGCGCCCTCCTGAAATTGCGGCAACGCCTGTGGTCATTTCACCGGTGCCGCGGGGAATTTTTCGCCGTCCAGGATCGCCGCGATCGTACCGTCGGCGGTAAGCGAGGCGATCGCCTGATCGATATTGCTGCGCAGAAAGGATTCGCGTGACAGCAGCGTCGCCCCGACATCGACCGCGGAATCCGGCAGCGGCCGCGCCGCAATGATGCGCAGCTTCGCAAACGCCGGATCGCTTTTCTGCAGCGCCCAAAACGACGGCGCCCACACCAGCGCCGCGCCGACCGTGCCGCGCGCCAGTGCGCGCAAGGCAAGTTCATCCGATCCCATCGGAAACCGGCTCCAGCGGCTCTCCGCCGGCAGCGCTTGGAGATACTGGATCAGCCTGATGTCCGCGCTGGTCCCGATGGTGGCGCCGATCGCCTGATCGCGCGGCATATCGGCAAGCGCGGTCCATGGCGCGCCAGCGGTCACCAGCACATAGGACGTACGGTAATAGGGCCGGGTGATGGCGAGCCATTTCGGATAGGCGTCCGGGATCAATTTGAAGCCCAGATACACGTCGCAGCTTTCGAGAAATATTCGATACAGATTGTCGATATCTTCGCCGACGGTATTTTGGCCCAGTTCGCGGGGTTTGGGTTCCAGCAGCAGCGCCTTCTGCGATCGCCTGCCCGATCTTGCGGGCGACCGGCAAATCGGCATCGCGGCCATCCAGGCAGTATTGCAGCACGGTGCCGGTCTGACGCCGGCCGTATTTCCATTCGTCTTGGACGAACGGCGTATCTTGCGCGCGCGCGGGAAACAACGACATGCCCAGCGCAATGGCGGCAATGGCCGAACCGAAGATTTTAGCTGTCAAATCATGCCAAACTGTCATCTCATGCCATCGTCCGCTCAGAGGTTGCTGGATGCCACGGCGCGCCGAGTGTGGGGCCGCTCGGTGCTATACCCCCCTCGCTCCAATGCTTGTTCACTTAACGCGGGGCGCGCGCGTCCCCTCTCCCCGCGGCGTTCTTCACGTCGTGGGGAGAGGGTTAGGGTGAGGGGCAGAGGCACGTGAGGGCCTTCGGAAGTGCATTCGTTGCATCTTGCGAGAGACGATCGGCCGCGCCGTCTGTGCTGGCACCAGCCCCTCACCCTAACCCTCTCCCCATCGTGAAGAACGATGGGGAGAGGGGACGCGCATCCTCGTGTCAAGTGAACGGAATTGCCTCTCGCTCGGTTCGTGGCCTGCCCCTCACCCCGACCCTCTCCCCGCAAGAGCGGGGAGAGGGAGCAGAAAGCGCGGGGGAGATAGAAGACGCCCTCAGTGATCCGGCAGCGCGAACACCCACAGCACCGAGCCGCCATCCGGGTTCTGGATTTCCGGCGTCAGCGTCGCCAGTGCCTTGGAGTGGCTCGACCCGCTGCCGACCGCGACCGCGACATATTGCTTGCCGTTGACGCTGTAGGTGATCGGGAACGCGTTGATCACGTTGTTGAGGCGCATCTGCCACTTCACCTCGCCGGTGGTGTCGTCGAAGGCACGGAACACGCGATCCCAGGCGCCGTTGAAAACGAGGCCGCCGCCGGTCGGCAGCACGGCCGAGGTCTCGGGCGCGCGGTTGCGGAACGACCACACCTGCGAGCGGTCGGCGAGCTTGATGGCATCGATGCGCCCGATCTTGCTGTCGCTATTGGGCACCTGCACGCGGGCGAAGATGGCGCGGCCGCCACCCGTATAGGCCTGCCCCGCATCCAGCGGAGTGGGCGTCGTGTTGGAGCAATATTCGTTGAGCGGCATATACAAAATGCCGGTCTTCGGGCTGTAGGCCGTGGCCGGCCAGCCGCGGCCGCCCGGATCCGCCGGGCAATTCACCGTGGTTTTGCCGATATGCGGGATGGCCGCAAGGTTGATGGTCTTCTCGCCGGTTTTCGGATCGATCGCCGCCACCACGTTCTGCGGCACGGTTTCTTTGTGCCACAGCCACTCGCCGTTGGTGCGATCGAGCGCCTCGACGATGCCGAGCTTGCCGGTTGTCACCACCGCCTTGCGCGTCTCGCCGTTGACCGGGAGATCGATCAGAAGCCGTTCATAGACGTAGTCGAGGTCCCAGGTGTCGTCCTCGAGATGCTGGTGGTACCAGGTGAGTTTGCCGGTGTCCGGATTGATCGCCAGCGTCGAGTCCGAATACATGGCATTATGCTTGAGCCCCGGCTTCGCGGGCAGCGTACCGCGCATTTCCGCGATCCACGGATAGGGCTGGCCGGTGCCGTAAAACACCAGGTTCTGTTCCGGATCATAGGCGCCGGAAATCCAGGCCGAGGCGCCGAACCGGCTTTCCATCGGCAGGCCGTTCCAGGTGTCGTAGTTCGGGTCGCCCGGATGCGCGATGGTGTTGACCCGCCACAGCTCGGCGCCGGTCTTCACGTCGTGGCCGGTGATGAAGCAGCCGCCGGGTTCCGCATTGCCGCAGCCGGTCATGCCCTGGATGACCTTGCCGTTGACGATGAACGGGCCGCCGGTATAGCGCCAGCCCTTGGTCCAGTCGGCGGTGGTGTGATCCCACGCGATCTTGCCGGTCTTGGCATCGAGCGCGACGATGTGGGCGTCCGATGTGGCGACGATCAGCTTGTCGTCGTAAATGGCCATGTTGCGCTTGGCCATGTTGTTGCCGCCCTCGGTGAGGATCTTCTCCGGCAGGTCGCGCTTGTACTCCCAGATCAGATCGCCGGTGGCGGCATTGAGCGCCTGCACCTTGTCGGCGTAATTGAAGATGAACAGCACGCCGTCATGCACGATCGGCGTCGTCTCGGTGGGGCCGGGGGTCAGCGACCACGTCCAGACCGGCCGCAGGTCCTTGACGTTGTCCTTGTTGATCTGGTCGAGCGGGCTGTAGCCCCAGCCGTTATAGGTGCGCCGCCACATCAGCCAATCGGCGGCCGGCGGATCGCGCAGCATAAAATCGGTTACCGGCGTCAAGGCCGCTGCCGGGTTGGGCGCCTGCGGGGCTTGCGCCATCGCGGATGCTCCGGCCAACAGCAGGGCCGGCACAAACAACGCCGTCGTCTTCCAGTCTCGGCGCATGGTCATGGTCTCTCCCGTTAGTTTTCGAACCCAAAAGTCGCTGATCTCACGTCCGCGGGGCCGAATCGACCATTGTACGGCCGGATCCGGCTCCACATCGATTCTGCGCTACCGCCCAAGCGGCCGATTAAGGCTGCAGATGGCATCGGAATAAACGCTTTTACGTTCCCCGAATGCCGACCCGACAAGGGCGGTCCAAGTGCCGCGCTTTCATTACACTGCCCGCCTGTGGCCGTCACTACGTCATTGGCGGGCCGGAGTTCACGCATCGGTGCGCAGGCCCGGCGCGCGGAAACGCAGCGGGTCCTGCCGCGCGCAAGCGTGACACGCACCATCCTGTTCTACAGCGGGGTGTCCGGCACGCTCGGCGGTTTGGCGGCGGCAATGACCTCCCGACACGCGTCCGTCGGTGCCGGAATGATCGGGCGGCGGTCTGGCCGGCAAGTACCGTGACGCCGAGCAGTATTGCCGTTGTGGTAAACCGCAGAACGACCTTCCATCGCGCGGTCGCTATATTTTCATGGATATATCGAAATCGCAAGTGATGCTATCGCAGGTGAAGCGTCGGTGTGCCCGGACCGGGCGGCATCTGGCGCGAACTCTCTCCTGCACCGCAGCTAGCTTACCGGAATTTGCTCTACCCAAGCAGCGCCCGCGCGACGCCATAGAGGGCACCCAGAAACAAGCCGATTTGGGCGATGAACGAGATCATCATGCCGGTCCCGCGCTTGGTCGGTTCGGCAATATAGCCGGCCGCGTACACGGCACGTCCGATCACCCAGATCAGTCCGCCGACCGCGGCGCCGATGTCATTGACCAGCAGCGCATAGAGCCACAGCGCCGGCAGGAAGAACACCATCTGCTCCACCGTGTTCATTTGCACCCGATAGGTGCGCTCGAAGTGCTCGTTACCGGTGACGGCCGGGGCCTTGATGCCGTATTTGGCCCTCGCGCGGCCGACCGCCATCACCAGAACGAGATAAAGCAGCAGTGCCAGCAGGGTCGCGGCGGCGGTGTATGGGTAATGCATCGGTATTCTCCGGTGTTGCGGGCAGGGACACCTGCGGCGCCATCAGCGCCAAAGCCTGCGCGGCGGTCAAGACCGCAGGGGGGATGGCTCGAGGGCGGCGCATTCCGTAACCCGCGTGATGCGCCGTCCGGATCGAGATCAAGATTATCGGACAGGCACCTTCCGAGCGTGTGACGGAATCGGAGACGGGCGCCAAAAAATGAAAGCCATGCCTCCGTCTTCGGCACATCGATGCACGTATTTGCGAGGGACGCTCATTTACCTTTCCCTGGAGGGAAAGGTCGGATCGCGCCTCGGCGCCGGGTGAGGGGAGTTCGAGCGCCGTGCAATAAATGGCTGCATGCTCGCCGTTGATCTGCATCAATGACCCAGTGATGCTTAGGATTTAATATTTTTGCAACGTGTTGGTTCGAAGCCGACATACCCGATATACAAGCAAAGGCATCTAACATGACGGAAGCAATGCCGCGAAACGAGGAAAAGAAGCTGCCGACCATATCCGGGACATTTGCGGGCCTGCGCCGGGAGATCGACCACCTGATCGACGATTTCGAACGACGATCATGGCATTTACCGTCGGCGCGCAGTCTGTTCCACGGTGAGCCGTTTTGGCACGGCGGGCGGGGTTGGGGCAAGGCCCCCGCGGTCGATATCGTGGATACCGCGACGGCTTACGAAATCACGGCCGAGCTGCCCGGAATGGATGAAAAGAACGTCGAAGTAAAATTCGCCAATGGCCTTTTGACCATAAAGGGCGAGAAGAAGGAGGAGAAGGAAGAAAATCGAAAGAACTACCATCTGTCCGAGCGCCATTACGGCGTCTTCGAGCGTTCCTTCACGGTTCCGGATCACGTCGATGCTTCAAAAATCGAGGCCGCGTTCAAGAACGGCGTACTGACGGTCCACCTGCCGAAGTCGCCGGAGGCGCAGAAGGCGGAGAAGCAAATCGTCATCAAGAAGGCTTGAGCTTCTTGGTGCAACCCTGGCCGCGACGAAATCCGCGACGTGGCCTCGTCGCGGTCAAAGTGGGAGACTGGGCTCATGAATGCCTCCGACATCATGGTCACCGACGTGATCACGACAACCCGCGACGGCGACGTGCAGGATGTCGCCAAGCTGCTGCTTGCCAATCGCATCAGCGCGGTCCCGGTTGTGGATGCCGCCGGCAAGCTTGTCGGTATGGTCAGCGAGGGGGATCTGCTCCGGCGTGGTGAGGCGGGCACCGGCCACGAACGGGCGTGGTGGCTGCGGCTGCTGATGGACCGCGATATCCTTGCCGCGGAATATTTGAAGGAGCACAGCCGCAAGATTGCCGATGTGATGACGCGTGATGTCGTCGTGGCGCACCCCGAGACCTCGGTCGCCGATATCGCGACGCTGCTCGAACGCCACCGGATCAAGCGGGTGCCGATCGTGCGCGACGGTAAATTGGTCGGCGTGGTCAGCCGCGCCAACCTCATTCAAGCCCTGGCCACTTACCGTGGGACGCCGCCGCAACCGGTCGCCGATACGGAGCTCCGCGAAAAACTGGTCGCGTTCCTGAAATCCGAGGCGTGGGTGAGGCCAAGCATGGTGAACGTCACCGTCACCGACGGCACGGTCGATCTGTGGGGCATCGTCGACTCCTCCCTGCAGAAGCAGGCGCTTCGGGTGGCGGTGGAAACCACACCGGGCGTGAAGGCGGTCAACGACAACATCCTGGTGCGCCCCGCGGGCGCAGGCATTTAGACGCGCGAGGTGGCGCGGCCGCCGCGTCGGCATGTTTGGCCCGCTAAAGCCCCGCCGAGCCGCGCCGCGCCGTGATCGCCTCCAGAAATCCCGCGAGATCGTCGGTGACATGGTCCACATGGGCGGCGTCGCGGCCTTCGAGTTCCCAGCCTTCGCGAAACACCTCGCGGGTTTGCTCCGGCACCACCAGCACCGTCGTCATCCCGAGCCGGTGCGGCACTTCGAGATTGCGGGCGAGATCCTCGAACATCGCGGCGCTGCGGGGATCGACGCCGTGCCGGGCCAGGAAGCGGTCGTAGGTCTGCGGCAGCGGCTTGGGTTCAAGCTCACCGGCCACGATATCGAACACATCCTCGAAATGGTGCTGGACCGCGAGCCGCTGCATGATGGCGTCGGCATGCGCCCGGGTGCCGTTGGTGAGGATGAGCTTGCGGCCGGGGAGCTTTTCCAGCGCCGCGCCGAGGGCCGGGTTGGGCTCGACGGGAGAATGATCGATCTGGTGGACATATTCCAGAAAATCGTCGGAACTCATACCGTGTTCGATCATCATGCCGCGCATGGTGGTGCCGTAGCGGCGATAAAAATCCTTCTGCTTGCGGAATGCCTCGTCGTGAGTTAGCCCGAGAAAGTCCGCGATGTAGGCGCGGATGCGCTCATCGACCTGCTGCCACAGGTTGAGGTGATGCGGATAGAGCGTGTTGTCGAGGTCGAACACCCAGGTGGCGACATGATCGAAGCCGCGCGGCGCGGCGGCAGGGGATGGGTTCGGGCTGGGCGAAGCGGCGATGGTCATGGCAGGCTTCTACGGCATTTTTCCGCGGCGAGGTATCCGTTTTGCGCGGGAAATGCATCGTTTACGCGGTCGCGCCATTCGCGCGCCGCAGGAGGTGCGGAAGTGAGGCGCCTCGAACACGCTGATGCCGGCGGCGCCACGTCCTTTGCGGCGGTTGCACCTCGATCGAAACGGCAAAACGGATGGTGCCTTGCGGCGCTCCCTGGTGTCGCGACGCAAATTTCACTATATTTGCGCTGGTCTTGCGGGTGCGGTCCGTTCGGCCCACGACATGACGAGGTACCTAACGCGGTGGAACCGGATCTCAGTTTTCTCGTCCGCCAAAATGAGCGGATACGGGCTGAAGTCGCGAGCTTGGGCGACGACATGGCGGTGTTGACCGCCATGGTCATGCGGCTCGATGGCTCGCAAACGGCATTGCTGCAGGAAGCGCGGGCGACGCATGCCCAGGTTGCTCGGATGAATGATCGCATCCGCAAGCCCGAAGCTGAGCCCCAGTAGCCGGCGGCAGCGTCGAGGACTCGCGAGACCATGACAACAAATCCCAAAACCGGCTTCACCTGGCCCAACAGCACCCGACTCAGATGACTGACGCGCCGCGCGCTGCTAAAACTTTTACGCCCAAGCAGGGTCAGTATCTGGCGTTCATTTACGCCTATACGCGGCTGCATCGCCGGTCCCCGTCGGAAATCGATATGCAGCAATTTTTTGGTGTGACCCCGCCCTCTGTTCACCAGATGGTGCTAACACTTGAACGCGCGGGCCTCATCACCAGACAGCCAGGCGTTCCCCGAAGCATCAAATTACTTGTCGATGCAGAGGACTTGCCGGTCCTGCTTTGATACCCTTCCGGATCGATCAAAACATTTGCTGAGGTAATAGCTGAAAGCGAAGCACCGATAGGTGCAACGTTATCGAGGATTTGCCAGAGGATGACACCAAAACCAAATCCCGGTTTCGCCTGGCCGAACGGCGCCCGCATAGCGGTGGCGGTCACGTGCCTGCTGGAAAACTGGTCCGGCGACAAGGGGCCGCCGTTTTCCGTGCAGACGACATCGCTCAAGCCCGGCACCCACGACCGCGCCGCGATGACGTGGGGCACCTATGGGGGCCGCGCCGGGGTGTGGCGGCTGTTGAGAATTCTCGACGCCAACAAGGTGCCGGCCACTTTCGTGGCCAATGCGCATTCGCTGGAACTGGCACCGGAAGCAGCCGCGCAGATGCTCAAATCAGGCCACGAGATCGCGGCGCATTCCACCACCCAGGACAATATTTTGGCTTACCTTGATGCCGAAGCGGAGCAGGCGGTGATCCGCCGCTGCATCGACATTTTCCAAAAGCTCACCGGCGCGCCGCCGAAGGGCTGGCTCAGCCCGGTGCTGGCGTCATCCGCCCATACGGAAGCACTCCTCACCGCGGCGGGGTTCTTGTGGTATGGCGACTATAACCACATCGACCTGCCATTCTGCGCCAATAACCGCAACGGCACCATCGTCGCATTCCCGCACACGGATTTCGCCGACCACCGGGTGCTGCGCGGCAATCCGCGCGACTGGTTCGAGGTCTACAAGGACAGCTTCGATTATCTCTATCAAAACGAACCGACGTCGTTCCTCAACGTCACGGTGCACTGTCATTTCGGCGGCCGTCCGTTGATGGCCGCACAGGTGGACCGCATCCTGAAATATTTCCGCGGCTTCGCGGACGTCTGGATGGTGCGCCACGACACCTTGGCGCAGTGGGTTCGCGACAACGGGATTGCCGAGTGGAGCAACCGGGAGCGGTTTTTTCCATCCCCGTGACCGCGGGCTCCTTCATGAACATCCCTCAGATGTTTGCACTTCTTGACCTCTCCCCCGAGGGGATAGTTCCCATGAGCTTCGCACACTTTGGTGGATGAAACCGCAGGTTGGAGTAGGTTGCGCAAAGGCGCCTGCTCAGGCCGAACCGGTACGCACCGGCGGTTCGCGCCGTGCGCACCATCGCCGCTGCCGGTGCGCACGGCGCGACCGGCCTTCGGACACTCCACAGGCCGGCGCATGCGCCTTCGCGCACCCTACGAAATTCTCACCGAGCTCAAGAGAGGTTCATAAGTACCGCCGATGAACTCAAGCACCATGCCGCCGTTGGCCTCCTCGGGCGATCTGATCGCCGACCGACGTTACGGCTTCGGCCGCGATCTGACGGCGCGGGGAGACATCGCCGCCGCGGCGGATCTGTTCGCCCAGGCCGCCGAAGCGGCTCCCGCGTTTGCGGCGGCTTGGTTCGCGCTCGGCGAGGCGCGGGCCAAGCTCGGCGATAATGCCGCTGCCGCCGCGGCTTTCGAACGCGCGCTCGCGGCCGATCCGGACGATCGCTGCGGCGCCGGGCTGCAGCTTGCGAGCCTCGGCGCCGCCGAAGCGGCAAGCGCCATGTCGCGCGCCTATGTGCGGACGCTGTTCGACCAGTATGCTCCCCGCTTCGACGCGGCGCTCCAGGCCCTGGCCTATCGGGGACCGGAACGCTTGCGCGCGGCCGTCGAACGGACGCGTCCCGGCACGGCCTTCGGCCGGATGCTCGATCTGGGCTGTGGCACCGGGCTTGCGGGCGCCGCGTTCCGGCCCCTGGTATCGCACCTCACCGGCGTCAACTTATCGTCCGCCATGGTGGCCCAGGCGCGCGGCAAAAACATCTACGATCGGCTGGAAACCGGCGACGTGCTGGAGTTTCTCGCCGCCGAAGGCCGTGACGGCGGCGGCTATGACCTCGTTATCGCGGCGGATGTGTTCGTCTATGTGTTCGATCTCGCGCCGGTCGCGCTCGCCGCGGCGCAGGTGCTGGGCCCGGACGGTGTGTTCGCGTTCACGGTCGAAACGCATAGCAGCGACGGTGTCGAACTCGGCGCCAAGCTGCGCTACCGCCACGGCGCCACCCATGTGCGCACCGCGCTGACGGCGGCGGGATTGCGATTGTTGGAATTGTCACCGGTCGCGACCCGCACCGAGGCGGGCGCCGACGTTCCGGGACTCTTGGTCCTGGCGGCACGGCCGGACGGCCCGGTGCCGATAATGTCATTGGCCACCGGGTGATCCGGGGAAGCCGGATCACCCGGGCTTCGCCTTCGCTTTAGAGCGCGAACACCCAAAGCATGGTTTGGTTGCGCATGTCGCGCAGTTCCGGGGTCAGGGTGAGCCGGCCCTTGGTAATCACGCTCAAGCCCGACAGGATCGCGACATACTGCTTGCCGCCGGCCTCGAAAGTGATGGGCGGAGCATTGAAGCCGGTGCCGACATTGATCTTCCACAGCGGCGCCAGGCTGGTGTCGTCATAGGCGACGAAAGTGCCGTCCGCGAGGCCGGTGAACACCAGCCCGCCGGCGGTCGCGAGCGCGCCGGTGACGTTCGGATAGGTCGAGCGCGCCCGGCCCTTCACCTCGCCGGTATAAGGATCGGCGGCGACGATCTCGGATTCGGTGCGCGTCAGGAACCGCGTCCCGCCGCCCGGCATCCCGCCGTTCGCGCTCCTGAGCTGGTCCGGGGTCACGGTGGCTTCGTTGCAGGTCGGGCGCGAGGGAAAGTACACGAGCTTGGTGCGCGGGCTGTACGCGGCCGGCTCGTAATTGGCGCCGCCCTCGTGCGAGGGGCAGATCCGCTTGGTGCGGTCGGTCGGGGTCATGGTCTGCCGGCCGGAATAGACCTGGACGTCGCGGTTGGGATCGTAATCGACCGGCTTGCCGGTCTTCTGGTCGATGCCCTTGGTCCAGGTGATCTCTTCCATATAAGGCCTGGCCAGCAGCGGCTGCCCGTTGCTGCGCTCGAACGAATACAGGAAGCCGTTGCGGGCCGGATGCGTCACCACCTTGTGCGCCTGGCCGCCGACCTGCCCGTCGATCAGGATGTGGGAGCCCTCTTCGTCATAGTCCCACATGTCGCCCGGCGTGTACTGGTGATACCAGTTCATCTTGCCGGCGTCGGGGTCCCACGAAATCAGGCTGTTGGTATAGAGATTGTCGCCGGGCCGGTAGTAGGCATTGAACATCGGCACCGGATTGCCGGTGCCCCACAGCACCTGGTTGGTGGCGATATCGTAGGAGCCGGTGACCCACATGGCGGCGCCGCCGGTCCGCCAGGCGTTGTTGGTATCCTTCCAGGTCTCGGAGCCGGGTTCGCCGGGCGCTGGGACCGTATATTTGCGCCACAGCACGCGGCCGGTCGCGCCATCGAGCCCGGCGATGAAGTCGCGCACGCCGCGATCGCCGCCGGCGGCGCCGACGATGATCTTGTCCTTCACGGGCAGGGGCGCCGCGGTAAGCTGCAGGTCGGCCTGGCCGTCCGACATGTTGGTCTCCCAGGCTACCTTGCCGCTCTCCTTGTCGGTCGCGATCACGCGGGGCGGGTAGCTGGCAACGCTGATGACGAAATTGCCCCACAGCGCGGCGCCGCGGTTGGACAGCGGCAATTTTTCTTGTCCCGGGTCCATGCGCCAGACGATGCGCCCGGTCTCGCCCGAACGGCCGTCGATCTTGTAGACCACGCCCCATTGGTTGACCACATAGAGGAAGCCGTCCTCGGCCAGCGGGGTGGATTCCAGGTTCTCGAGCGTCGAGGTGCCGCCGATCGCCACCGCATAGGCGAGCTTGAGGCCCTTCACGTTGGCGGCGTTGATCTTGTCGAGCGGCGAATAACGCTGGGCGTCATAGGTCCGATGGTTCATCAGCCAGTTGCCGGGCTCCGGATTGGCGAGCCGGGCCGGCGTGACCTCCGCCCCTAAGCCTGGCGCTGCCCAAGAAAGGACGGCGCCCGATAGCAACAGATGGCCCAGAAGATGACGGGTTGAATGCATGATAACCTCCCTGGTATTTTACATTGATCGACCATGGTAGCGGAGTTTCCATCGAAATAGAACGGAAGCATATGAATCGCTATTTTGATACCCATCCCTGACCTTGGTTGCAACGCGTCGGCTCAGTCTCGCCAACCCGCGACAGCTGTATGTGGCCTATGCACCGTTTGATCACAGACATTTGACACTTTCGCGGTTCCCACGTGTATTGGATCCACAGCGGCGCCATACCGGGACGGCACGGCGTGGCACCAGGAGTTCGCATGCGCGCAATCAGTCTCGATGAGGCGATGACGATCATCAACGGCTGTTTCGCCGCAGCCAAGGTGCACAAATTGCGGCCGCTGACCGCGGTGGTGCTCGACGCCGGCGGCCGGCTCAAGGCGGCGCTCAAGCAGGATGGCTGTGCGATGCTGCGATTCGAGATCGCCTATGGCAAGGCCTATGCGGCCCTCTCCATGGGGCGGCCGTCGCGCCTAGTTCTGCAAAAGCAGCGCGAAAAACCGGTGTTCATGGACAATCTGATGACCCTCGCCGACGGGCCGATGTTTCTGGAGGCGGGCGGACAGTTGATTCGCGATGCTGCCGGCGAGGTGATCGGCGCCATCGGAGTCACGGGCGATGCGGGCGAGATGGACGATGTATGCGCCGCCGCGGGCATCCATGCGGCGGGGCATAAGACCTGCTCCGATTTCACCGATCCGGAGGTGATGCGGACTATCAACGTCAAGGAATCCGGCCCGTGAGGGTCGATGACGGTTATATGACACAGCAAACAGAACCGGAGCGTGTCCACATTCAGCCTTTCGGCTCTGAATTTGTGGAACGCCTTATCGTCGCCGAAATCCGTGTAGCATGGTGCCTTGTGCTTGCCCAAAACGGCCGGCAACAATGGCGGTCTCGTCCAGCTCAGGAGACGCTTCCCATGGCCCCATCGCGCCGCTCCATGTTGCCTGCGGTCCTCCTTGTGGCCGGCCTGTCGGTGCTTTCAGGCTGTCAGAACTTCGGCAGTCCATTCGGCTCGACGCAGGCGCCGGCGCCGAAGCCCGTGCAAGTGGCACTTCCGCCCAGGGTTCCGGTCGAGGATGTGGTGGGGCGCTGGGCGTTTGGGGCCTATCACCGCGAGCAGGATCGCGCCCGCACCGAGGCCACCACCCGCGGCCAGTGCACGCAGCCCTACGTCATCAACCGGGCCGCGGCTCCAAATACCGTAATGATGTACGGTCATGACAATCCGCAGATCCAGGAGATGACCCTCAAGGGTAGCGTCGATGGCAAGACCTATGTCGGGCCGGGGCCGGAGCCGGGAGGTATGGACGATCGCGAGATCGTCAGCGCCAATGGCCAGGTCATGGTGCTGCGCTGGGTCGATCCCGAAGTCGCCGGCCGCATGGGCACGGGCGTGTTCGTGCGCTGCGGGGATGGGGAGGCACGGACGGCACGCAAGCCGTCCGCAAATCCGCCGTCGGGACGGTGATCTCCCTCGGAGTCATGCGCGGATAAGGAGCGCAGCCCTCATACCCTCGCTGCCACGGTGCCGCCTCGGCAGGCCGTGCGGGATTTGGGCACATGCACGCGGAAGGTTGCGGGCGTCGGGTTCCTCGAAGCGCTAATGCCAGCTTCGGAGCCTGGCCGAACTAATCCTAAGCCCATGTCGCCGCAGCGCGGGTGAGCGCCAACATGCCTCATCGCCGATGCGCGCAATTGCCTATAGCTCACCGTCGCCTGATAGATACGGCCGGTTTCCGCTTGGCGATTCCGGTGGTCGCGTCGGCAGCCCTCAACACCGATCGGTCGGATGTCTTCGCTCGACGCCTTTGCCAACACCAAGCTTGCCACGCTCGACAGCCGGCAATTGCGGCGCTCGCTCGTCACCTCGGCACGGAGCGATGGCGTCGTGGTCGAGCGCGACGGACGGCGATTGATCTCGTTTTCCTGCAACGACTATCTCGGGCTCTCGGCGCATCCGGCGCTCATGGCGGCGGCGCGCGCGGCAATCGACCGCTATGGGATCGGCGCCGGGGCGTCGCGTCTCGTGACCGGCAACCATCCGCTGTACGGGGAACTCGAGGCGCGGCTGGCCCGGCTCAAAGGAACCGCCGCGGCGTGTGTGTTCGGGTCGGGCTATCTCGCCAATACCGGCATTGTGCCGGCTCTGGTGGGCGAAGGCGATCTGGTCGCGATCGACGAATGGTCCCATGCTTGCTTGTTCGCCGGGGCGCGGCTCTCGGGCGCGACCGTCGCGCGGTTTCGCCACAACGACCTCGGTCATCTGCGGCGTGTTCTCACCGAGCGGCGCGCCCGGCATCCCAGAGCCATGGTACTCACCGACGGCGTATTTTCCATGGACGGCGACCTGGCCCCGCTGGCCGAGATGGGCCGGATCGCCCGTGACCACGACGCCTGGCTCATGGCCGACGACGCCCACGGCATCGGGGTCGTCGGAGGCGGCCGCGGGGCGGCCTTTGCCGAGGGTGCCCCGGCCGACGTGCCGCTGCAGATGGGCACCTTGTCGAAGGCGATCGGCGCCTATGGCGGCTATCTGTGCGCATCGGAACCGGTGATTGCGTTGATGCGCAACCGCGCCCGCACCCTCATTTATTCGACCGCCCTGCCGCCCGCCGTGGTGGCGGCGGCAATCGCCGCGCTCGATTTCATCGCCGGCCATCCCGGCTACATCGCCCTGCCGGTGCGCAAGGCTAAGGTCTTTACGCTGCGGGCGGGTCTGCCGGAGGCGCAAAGCTCGATCGTGCCGGTGGTCGTCGGCAATGCGGCGGCCGCACTGGCGGCGGCCCGGATGCTCGAAGCCGAGGGATTTCTGGTGGTGCCGATCCGCCCGCCGACAGTGCCGGAAGGCACCGCGCGGCTGCGACTCGCTTTCACGGCGCGCCACGACGATGCCGATATCGCGCGGCTTGCCGACGTCATTCGCACCCATGTCCTCAAGGCGAGAACCCTGCCATGACCGCTCTGTTCGTGACCGCGACCGGCACCGATATCGGCAAAACCTTTTTGACGCGCGGCGTGATCAAGCAACTGCGCGGGCGCGGGCGTACCGTCGAGGTGCTCAAGCCGGTCGTCACCGGATTCGATCCGCGCATCGCGCATGTGAGCGATACCGGCTACCTGCTCGCCGCCGCGGGGCTCGCATTGACACCGGAGCATATTGCCCGGGTGTCGCCCTATCGGCTGCGCGCGCCGGTCTCCCCCGACCTCGCCGCCCGCCTGGAAGGCACCGGCGTCGATTTCGCGGCGCTGACCGCCTATTGCCGCGACGCCATCGGGTTTCACCAGGACGCGCTGCTGATCGAAGGCATCGGCGGCGTCATGGTCCCGCTCGATGACCGGCACACCGTGCTCGACTGGATGATCGCGACCGGCCTCCCCCTGGTCCTCGTCGCCGGCAGCTATGTGGGATCGCTGAGCCACACCTTGACGGCGCTCGACGTGCTCGATCGCCACGATCTTAACGTTGCAGCCGTGGTGGTGAGCGAAACCATCGGGAGCGCCGCAAAGCTCGCCGACATGGCGGCTACGGTCCGCCGCTTTTCCCGCAAGGGCGTCGAAGTCCTTGCCCTGCCGCGGCTGCCCGAAGGAGTGCTCGACCACGCCGTCATGGCGGCCATCGCGGATTTGATGTGAACGCCTGCTCTGCTACCCTGACACCATCGCGGTTTCCAAAACGCTCTCGAAATTCATCAGCATGTGCAGCAGGATCACCAGCGTGGTCGAGCCCGTATGGTGGCGTACGTAGCCGAACAGCATCCCGATCATGAAAATCAGGCCGACACTGAACCAATCATATTGGAGATGCAGCAGCGACCAGATCAGCGCGATCGCAATGATTCCAGGCAAAACCTCGCGCGGTCCGTGCACCAAGCCGCGGTAGAGAAAACCGCGGAACAGCAGTTCCTCGCCGACCGGCGCCGCCACGATGATGGCGAGCAGCAGCCACGGCAACGTCCCGTCCGCCTGGGCGGAACGCTGAATGTCGAACTGGAACGCCGGCACCAGGTCGCGCCCGAGCATCACCGTCAGCACATCCGCCGACACGATCAGCACCGCGAGGCCGGTCACCGCGATGGTCACGTCCCGCCAGCGCGGCACCGTGAGCCCCAGATAGGCGAGCACGTCGGAGCCCGTGAGCCGTACGGCGAGCGCCAGCGTGACGATCTGCACCGGATTGGCGATCAGCGTGACGATCGCGACCGCGGTGCCGTCATAATCGACGCGCTGCGGGTCTATGCTCTTTACCGCCAACAGGGCGCCGATACCGACCGCCTGGCCGAGGCCGAACGCCAGGATGGCGAAAGCAAGGGTGGCGAGAAGACCCCACACCTTCATTTCGCGCGGCTTTCGATCCAGGCCGCGATGCGCTCGCGTTCCTGATCGGTCATCCCGGTCTCGTTGCCGAGCGGCATCGCGCGGGTAACCATCACCTGGTTCAGGATGCGCGGCGCGTTTTTGGACACTTGGTCGATGGTTTCCAACAGCACGCCGGCCGGTGCCCGGGCGAAGGCTTCGTGGGTCGGTTCGGCCGCGTGGCACTGCACGCAGTGCGCCTTCATTAGGGCCAAAATTTCCGAGTTCGGTCGGCACCCCGGAGGGCGCCTGTCCGAACGCCGCTGCGGTGGCGGTCAACCACATAGCCGCAATCCCTAGCGCCGGCCGGCCGATGTCCGGCCGGTGGCGCGCGGCCCCGATCGCCGCTGTGGCGCCGCCGCGGCCGCGGTGCCGCCGCCACGCTCTCATGGATGCCGCCGTCGCGGCGAAACGGAAGCGCGTCATGGCAGCAGAATCGAGGCTCCGGTGGTAGCGCGCGATTCGAGATCGCGATGCGCCTGCTCGGCGTCCCGGAGCGGGTATTTCCGGTTGACCGGGATCTTCACCTTGCCGCTCGCGATGATGTCGAAGGTCTCGGCCGCCAGGGCCAGCAGGTCCTCGCGCTTGGCAGCGTAATTATTGAGCGTCGGCCGGGTCGCGAACAGCGAGCCCTTGGCCTGCAGGAGATTGATGTTGAAGGCATCGATCGGTCCGGACGAACTGCCGAAGCTCACGAACAGGCCGAGCGGACGCAGGCAATCGAGCGAGGCCGGGAACGTGGTCTTGCCGACGCCGTCGTACACCACATCGCACAGCGCGCCCTTGGTGATGTCCTTGACGCGGGCGACGAAATCCTCGTCCCGATAAAGAATTGTATGGTGACAGCCATTGGCGCGCGCAAGTTCCGCCTTGTCCTTGCTGCCGACCGTCCCGATGACGGTCGCGCCCAGCGCGTTGGCCCACTGGCTGGCGATCAAGCCGACGCCGCCGGCGGCCGCATGAATCAACACCGTCGTTCCGGGTTTGACGTGAAACGTCCGGCGCACCAGGTAGCACACCGTCATGCCCTTGAGCATGGTGGCGGCGGCCTGCTCGTAGCTGATGTGGGCGGGAAGCTTCACCGCCCGTTCGGCCGGCAGATTGCGCTCGGCCGCATAGGCGCCAAGCGGCACCACATAGCCGACGCGGTCGCCCACTTTGAGGTCGGTGACGCCCGGCCCCACCGCGATGACCTCGCCGGCGCCCTCGTTCCCGGCGACGAACGGCATGCCGACGGGAGACGGATACATTCCGCCGCGAAAATAAGTGTCGATGAAATTGATGCCGGCGGCGTGCTGTTTGAGCCTGACCTGTCCGGGACCCGGCGCCGGGATATCGATCTCCTCATAGGTCAGCACCTCGGGTCCGCCGTGCTTGTGAACACGTATTGCCGCAACCATCAAAGTCTCCCTGTGGACTGCCGTGAAGCTCTGGCAAGCGCGCGCGGATCATAGGTAGTCGCCGCCCGGACGCAAGAGCGCTGAGGATCGGCGCCGATCCCATCCCTAAACAGCCCCTAACAAGCGCATTGCGCGATTTGATCCAAGTCAAAGCTCATGGCGGCGGCGTCGGCGTAAGCAAACTTCATCGTTTTGCTGCACCAACGGAGGTAGAAAATGACAACGACGACATCGCCGCAGGAGTCCGAGTGGCCGCTGACACCTTTGGTTTTTTGGGTTCTGGTATGCGCCGGTTACGCGGTCGTGGCGGGAGGACTGATATACGCCATCATGGTACACTAGTCCGTCGCCGCGGCGGCCGCTCCAACCATCGCGGCGAATACTGCTGCCAGTGCGTCAGCGAAAGCGCGCGGGGTGCCGACGAATTTGTCGCGCCGTGACCGGCCTGGCGTGCTATATGCTCACCCAGCTCTTCCGGCACCGAGGCAAGGCTGTAGGCCTGTGCGGTGCCACTGAGTGCGGGCGAAGCCGTGGGACGATTTGACCTTGTCAAGGACCATGCGCTTCGGCCACAAAGGATACGAGCACGATCTTGGGCTGAGCATGGAGAGGACGCAGATGATCGCACCAACGACGCCGCACGCCGCCGAATGGCCGCTGACCAATCTTGTTTTTTGGATTTTGATTTGCGCCGGCTATGCGGTGGTGGCCGGAGGTTTGCTCTACGCTGTGCTCGAGCATAGTCAGTAGGTCGAATTCCGGTGGGGCGCAGCCACGCGCGTCCCCACTGCTATGCCAGCACCGGAATGCCAGCCAAATGCCCCCGCTTGGTGTGAGGCATCCGGTAGAGCCAACACGGATCTTCCAACGCGGCTGGGTGATGTAATCCCGGCCGCGACTGCGGGCGGCGATTAATGCCAAATGCGCTGTATTTGCGCGCCATGATCATACAAGAGCTGACGCGTCAGTGTGGTATTTTTTACCTCATGCACGCGCGCAGCGTATGCGCCGGCATGCGCGGATTGCGGCGTCGCACCAATTCACTACGTACCCCCGGATTCATGTCGCCAACGCTGCGATATCCGCCAAATCCTGCTTGCGCTGCTTGACCCGGCGCTCGTAGCTGGCCTGGTTCTTGGTGCACACCAGGCCATGGGGGCTGCCACGCCGCTCCGTCGTCGTGGTGACGTCGCAGGCGGCGGCACGGATCGTGCTCTCGACGTGGCTGCGGGCCTGTTGTGCGGCCTTGAGTGTCCAGGTTGGGCGTTCCGGGTCGGCGAGAAAGCGGCTCAGCGCGGTACAATGGGTGCATTTGCACCCGACTTCGCTGTCGCGGCGCCAGTCTTTCGGCGGTTCCAGTAGTTCGGCGACGCGGCCGCGCAAGTGCGCCAGGCAGGCGTTCCGCAGTCGCTGCACGGCAGCGGAATCCTGTGCGGCACCGCTCTTGGCGAGTTGCAGCATGTCCGGGATCAGCACGGCGTCGAAGCCGTAAGCATTGGGCCAAGCCGCCATATGATCCACCGCGCGGGCGGCTTGCGCCTCGTCGATCGCTGCGAGCGCAGTGAGGAGATCGGCAACGAAGCCGGGCGGAACGACCGGCCGCCGCGGCCAGGCTGGCGCTGGCGCTGGGCGCGCCGGATCGCCGGGAAGTTCCGCGATCAATTTTGCGGCGGCGCCCTTAAGTTCGGCCCGCAGCGCGCCCGCGTCCACCGCTACGGCACGCGCCAGCAGGTCGGCGCATGCGGCCGGTGACGCCCCGGCGGTGCCGGCGATGATGCGCTCGATCCGCGTCGCCGCTTCGCCCGGCGAAACCAACTCCAGTGCCGCCAGCAGGGCCTCGTTGTCGCCCTTTGCGTGCCGGCCGGCGGCGGCGATCGCGGCCAGCAGGCCGTCGAGCCGCTCGGTGTCACGCAGCCGCTTCAGATGCTCCAGCATGCGGCGGACCGGGCTCGATGCGGTTTCTTCACCGAACCAACCCTCGGGCCAGGTGGCAAGAATATATCCGGCCAGTTCATGCGCCTCACGCCACAAGAGCGCGTCTTGTCCGGCGCCGCTCGCGGCCCAGCGGTCGGCGAGGTCGCCGAGATACGGAACCGTGGCACCGAGGCCCTGCTGGTTCAGGACGGCCAGTACGCGCTCGCGCGGCCACAGCACCAGCGCGGCGCGGCTGTAGGTGCGATCGAACGAGGCGCCTTCGTTGCCGGTCGCCTCCTGGAAATCCTCCTCGTCCGGCTCCATGCCATCGAGGGCATCGGGCGGCGAGATTTCCTCATCCTCGATCGGAAGTTCCGCCGCGATCGACGCGCCGCCGTCCGGGCGCCGCAACTCCTTCAGCACCGCGGATCGGTCGGTGACTTCGCCGGCCTCGAGCTCCATGTCTTCCTCCCGCCAGCGGCGGTGGGAACCGGTATCTACATATTCGGCGATGCCGCTCTCCTCGATCGACATCAAGGCCAAGTGAAGTTCGCAGTCCGCTTGCGGCGCCGCCGCCACCAGCGTGCCGGCGACCGCCGCGTCGGCGCCCTTCAGCGCCGCGAAGCTCAATTCCGCCTGGGTGTAGGCGTGCTCCAGCGGATAGATCAGCTTCTCCGGGGCCTGTGCGTCGCCGGCCTTCTTGGCCAAAACCCATTCCCGCAGCACGGCCGCGAGCTTCGCCTCCTGGCCCGCGTAATCCGGCGGCTCCGGCACGGCCTCGCGGCCGCCGCGCAGCAGGTTGAAGACCAAAACCACGCGGCAGCCGGCGGTGACCGGCAGCACCTCGTGCACGCAATCGGCATAGAACGCCGCAAAGGCGGCTTCCGACGGATCGTCGCAGCGCAGCTCGAGCCGCGCCTCGCGGCCCTTGTGCCGCACCAAAAGTTCGCCGCCCGTGCCGATCGAGGGCAGCGCGACCACCAGGGTCGCGAACATGCCGGGCGCCTTTTCGGTGTCGCGATGGCTTACGAAGAAACTGCCTTGGTCATAGACCAGCAGCTTGTAGAGTTCGGCCGTGACCGGTTTTGCCAGCCCGAAGCCCGCGGCAACACGCGCGAGAATTGCCTCGAGCGTCTGCGGCCACTGCTTGCCGCGGATATGCACCCGCTCGGGCGCGATTTGCCAGGTGCGCCGCACCGTGGTGTCGATTACGGTTTCTGCGCCGCGGCCGTAGGGCGCCCGCTCGGCCGCGGCCACCAGCTGCGCGGCCTGCGCCGGCAGCACCGGCAGCGCGAGCGGACCGACCCCCTCTACCTCCAGCCGCGGCGCCGGCAGATCGATCGTGCCGGCGACGAAAAAATCCCCCGGCCGATCGACCGTGCGCAGGATTTCGGCAACTGTCTCGGTGAGGGACGACATCGCGACGAACGACTCCGATGATGAGGGGTGGCGCAGGTTCCGCGTTCCGTGCTTAGGCCGCGGACCTAAGGCGCGTCTTCGAATGTACCGATCGTGGCGCTGGTACTGTCTGATCATAGTAGACAGGGTCGCGGTGCGCGGAAATGGTAGCGGAGGAGGGATTTGAACCCCCGACACACGGATTATGATTCCGCCGCTCTGACCAACTGAGCTACTCCGCCATCCGGTAAAATCAGAGACTTACGCGATAGGCGAAAGTCTCTGGCACCGCTTCGGCACGTCCACGCGGTTAGTACCCGCATGAGACAACACCGATGCGGACGCGACGCCGTGGATTTAGCGCGATCCGTGCGCGTGAGCAAGCGGGTGTCACTCAAAAGCGCGGTATCTGCTTGGCTAAGATGATCGCAAAGTGCTGATGCTCGCGTCTTTGCTTGTCATTGCGGGCCGCGGCTGAACGCTTGTAGCTCAGAAAACCATAGTCTTGTGGTCTGGCTTTCAGCTGCGCCCCATCCGGGACGCCTTCTTGCCCCGCTGACCGTCTGGATCATCTCGATCCTCAGCTCACGCCGTCGCGCCAGCGCGCGCCGACCTTGTGGCTAACCGGTTCCAGGGTCAGGTCGCCGGCCCTTGGCGCGGTTTGTCCGGCTCAAAACTGATGCGCAGACGCGTATGCGTGGCTTTCGCGAAGCGTTCCAGCGTGCGGGTCGATGGCATGGCCTTGCCGCTTTCCAAACGGGCGACCACTGCCTGGGTGGTTCCCATCGCCCGGGCCACTTGCTCCTGCGTCATGGCCGCATCGCCGCGCGCTTTGATGAGTGCCGAGGCAATCGCGAACTCGTCTTCCAGCGCATCATACGCGGCAACGAATTCCGGCCTTTTCATCCATTCCCCGGCGGCTTCCTCAACGGGAATAAACTTCCGGTTCATTCGACCTCCTTCGCCCGAGCGCCGCCTACTTCGTGTCACCTACACGCGCTCCGCCCCTCGTTTCACGCCCCTCCAAACAATATCCCCGGATAAAGCTCCAGCCGCAACAGCCAGCTGAACAGAACCCAAATGCCCGCGAGCGTACCGGCGGCGCTCAGTGCGCAGGCGAACCATGGCCGGCCGCCGCGGATGCGGGTCGCGGCGAAGACATAGAGCGGCACCGCATAGGCCACGCCGATCAGCGCGAAAGCGGTGACAAATCCCGCGATCCAGGCGATCGCCGCAAGCTGCCGGCGCAATGGGTAGGCGGTGTGCGCCTTGCCGGCGCCGGGCCGGATCGAGACGGGGTTGAGCCAGCGCGTCAGCGCTCTTCCCGGCGGCGTCTGGGTGCGGGACACGAAATCGAGCACGCTGAGCACCACCACGCCCCAGCCGATGAGGAGCGGCGCCGCGCGCGCCTCCGGGGAATAGCCGTAGGCCGTGGTGAGATACACCGCGGCCACTGCCGCCGCGGCGACAGGGGGGAAATAATCGCCCGCATCGGTGCCGAACAGCCGCATGGTCAGGCCTTTCCGCCGGCCGCGGCCGCCGTGCGGCGGCGCGCATTCATCCACGCACGCAGCGGCGAGACCGACAGGAACAGCACGATGACGGCAATGAGGATGAGGCTCACCCACCGTGCCGTAAAGATCGACCAGCTGCCGTCGCCCATGATCATGGCCTGATGGAAATTGCGCTCCGCGGTACCGCCGAGCACCAGCGCGATCACGATGGTGAGGCGCGGATAATCGTAGCGGATCATGATGTAGCCAAGGATTCCGAAGGCGAGCGTGAGGATCGGGTTCTCGATGCTGCGGTTGACCGCATAGGAGCCGACCATCGCCACCGCGATGATGATCGGCACGAAGATGCGGGAATCCACCAGCGTGATCAGCCCGAGCGGGCGCGCCAGCAGCACCCCGATGAAAGACGCGAGGATACAGGCGCCGGTGAGAGCCCAGACCAGCCCGTAAATTTCCTTCTGATTTTGCGCCAGCATCAGCGGCCCCGGCTGCATGCCGTGTAAAACCAAAATACCAAGAAAAACCGCCATTTCGGCGCCGGACGGAATGCCGAACGCGATCGTCGGGATCAGCGCACTACCGTCCTTGGCGTTGATGGCGGCTTCCGGCGCGATCACGCCCTGGATGTTGCCCTTGCCAAAGCTCTCCGGATCTTTGGATGCCTGCACGGTCATGCCATAAGACAGAAACGCCGCGACCGTGCCGCCCTCGCCCGGAATGGCGCCCACGATGGTGCCGATGATGGAGCCGCGCAGCACGGTCGGCCAGTTGCGAAACGTGGCGATCACCCCGCTCCACATGCTGGTGATTTTTACGGCGCGCACATCCTTGGAGACGCTCCCGCCGGTGACCGACAAATTGATCATCTCCGCGACCGCGAACAGCCCGATCAGCGCCGGCACCAGGTGCACGCCGTCCCACAGATACTCGCTGCCGCCCGTGAACCGGGTGGTGCCGGTGACGCCGTCATACCCGATGGTCGCGATCATCAGCCCGATGCCGCCGGTCAACAGCCCGCGCAGCATTTTGCCCGTGAGGCTCGCGGCCACCGTCACCAGCGCCAGGATCGCGAGCAGAAAAAATTCCGGCGGCCCGAACAGCAGCACCAATTGCTGGGCGACCGGCAGCACGGCGAGCACCGAAACGGTGCCGATCAGGCCGCCCAGCGAATTGGCCGTCGCGGCCGCCCCGATCGCGTAGCCGGCCTTGCCTTGCTGCGCCAGCGGATAGCCGTCGAGGCAGGTGGCGGCATTGGGTGCCGCCCCCGGCGAGTTGAGCAGGATCGCGGTGAGCGATCCGCCCATCGGCACCGCGCCCATGACCCCGCCGGCGAGTGCCACCGCGGTGAAGGGCTCCAGCCCATAGGTGAGCGGCATCAGCAGCGCCAGCGCGGTGGCGCCGCCCAAGCCCGGCAGCGCCCCGAACACCAGGCCGATCGCCATGCCGAGGCGTCAGGAACATCAGTTCCCGCACCTGCAGCAGGCCCTCGATGCCGGCAAGCCACGCGTCCAACATGAGCGAAGTAGTCCCTCGTTACATCCGCGACCGGTCGTAGTATGGATTGATCGCAGCCGATCCCATCACGGCGCAGCCACGACCCTGGGCTTGCGATGGATGATTGAGATCATCTCCCGCCGGCACCCGATGGGTTCCAAGCATGTAAAAAAAGCAGAATGCAAAACTGTAAGAATGAATAACATTGCAGCATCAGAGAAGTTACGATAATGCCCATCTTCGATGGAATTATATACTAACCACAAATAGCCAGAGAACCAAAAAATAATTAATGTGGCAATTCCAAGCCTGATGACGAAGGTGATGTCGCACTCCGGAAAGCCCGCCGAGTAGGCGGCGGACCGCGCCCAAACCGTCAACGGGTTGGCGCCCGGATCACGCGGCACAGCCGCAAGCCCAAGCTGAAGACAGAAAGCCATGTCGCCCTCGAACCGGATGGAAGCTCGGTCTTTTATCACGTTGGCCATGCCTGGACGAGAGGGATGTGGGTCTGAGGTCTTGGCAGGGTCGATACGATCATGACGCGGAAGCCGCCGCCGTCAAGGCATCGCGGCTCAGAACGGATGCATTCAGGTGCGGCGACGAAGCCGCTTAATCAGCACACAACCAGATGGCGAGTAGCACAATTCAGATGCATGTGATATCCTATTCTAATGATGCGTGACGAAGCCATCCGCCGACTGCAAGACCATGAAGTGGAACTGCGCCGTCTCGGTGTCGAACGCCTGTACCTGTTCGGCTCCGTCGCGCGTGGCGATCAGCACGACGCTTCCGACGTCGATCTGTTCTTCGACCACCAAAAGGGTAAACTCGGTCTATTCGGTCTGATGGAAATCAAGGAACGCGCCTGTGCCATCCTCGGTCGTCGCGCCGACATCATGACGCGTGACAGCATCCACCGGGTTCTGCGCTCCCGCATTGAGCAATCCGCGGTGCGCGTATTCTGATGCCGCCGCGGTCCCCGATTGCTCGCCTGACCGACATCGTCGAAGCCAGCGAACGCGTCCGCTCCCTTCTCCGCAACGTCCCGCTTAAATCATTCGAAACCGATTGGCTTAACCAATGGGTCGTCGAACGTGGCATCGAGATCATCTCTGAAGCCAGCCGCCACCTTCCCGCCGACATGAAGTCCCGACACGATGCAATCCCTTGGCGCAAAGTCGCCGGGATCGGCAACGTCCTTCGCCACAACTACGAACATGTTTCCGCCAGCATCCTCTGGACGCTTATCCGCGAAGAGCTACCTCTGCTCGAAGAAGTCTGCCGCGCCGAGTTGGACGCTGCGCTCGCTGGCGAACAGTCCAAAACCTGACCCTATGCTCGCCGTCGATCCGGTGAAATTCATCGGTGCGATGCGCCTTCAAATTCATCCTGAGGTACGCGGCCGCCATCCCTTCGCGACGCCAGGTGTCGCCAAACCTTTGCATTCAAGCGGGTTGTGTCGCGCGCCGATCTTCGGGCATATGCCTCGGTCTGCGCATGCGGCGGTCGATACGGTCCATGTACCCGAACAACCACCGCGGACAGTGTTGTTGAATAAACCTGCCGCCCGCGGGTGGCTGTGCACCGCAAACCCAGGGGATGGCATGGACGATCTTACAAAAACCGAAACCGCACATGTGGATGCCACGGGCGCCGCCCTCCCCTACGCCGACCTGCACGCGCATATCGCGGCGCTGGAGCGGGACGGCCATCTGGTGCGGGTGCAGCGGCCGATCAACAAGGACACCGAGATGCACGCGCTGGTGCGCTGGCAGTTCCGCGGCGGCATTCCGGAGGCGCAGCGAAAGGGGTTTTTGTTCGAGAACGTCACCGACTCCAAGGGGAAGCGCTACGACATCCCGGTCGCGGTCGGCATCCTCGCCTCCAACCGCGAGATCTACAGCCTCGGCATCGGCTGCAAGGTCGAGGACATCAAGAAGCAATGGGATTTCGCCGAGCAGCATCAGTTCGAGCCGCAGCTTGTCGACAGCCCCGCGTGCCAGGAGATCGTGACCATCGGGGACGCCTTGAACGAGAACGGCCAGGGCGTCGATGGGCTGCCGATCCCGATCTCGACGCCGGGCTTCGACAACGCGCCCTATTCCTCTTGCTCGATGTTCATCACCAAGGACCCGGACACCGGGCGGCAGAACATCGGCAACTACCGGGCCATGGTCAAAAGCCCGACCCGGCTGGGCATGAACCCGGAGATCGAACTCAACCAGGGCATCCACGAGCACTGGCTGAAATACAAGGCTCGCGGCGAGCGGATGCCGGCCGTACTGCTGCTCGGCGCGCCGCCGGCGATCGTGTTCGCGGCCGTGCACAAGCTGCCGAAGCAGCTCGATGAATTGGCGGTCGCGGGCGGGCTCGTCGGCGCGCCGATCCGCGTGTGCAAGGCCAAGACCGTCAACCTCATCGTGCCGGCCGAGGCCGAGATCGTCATCGAGGGTTTTATCGATACCGAATGGCTGGAGCCGGAGGGCAGTTTCGGCGAATCGCACGGCTATATGAACTTGAAAGAGTATAACGCCTTCATGGACGTGACGGCGATCACCCGGCGCAAGGATGCCGTGCTGGTTTCCATCATCAGCCAGGTGACGCCGAGCGAATCGAGCCTGATCAAGCGCGTGGCCTACGAGCCGGCGTTCCTGCATCATTTGCGCCACCACCTCAACATTTCCGGCGTCACCCGCGTGTTCATGCACGAGCCGCTGACCAATCTGCGCAAGCTGGTGGTGATCCAGTTGCGCGCCGATACGTTCGACGCCGAGGTCTGGCGCGCGCTTTACGGGGCTTCGGCCTATTCCTCCTCGGTCGGCAAGATGATCATTGCGGTGAATGAGGATATCGAGCCGGAAAACCTCGACATGCTGTTTTGGGCGATGGCTTACCGGATGCGCCCGCACCAGGATTTGCGCATTCTCGACCACCGCGACATGGGCCACGGGCCCCGCACCGGCGCCGACGACAATCATTACGAGGCGACCGATTCGTGCATGCTGATCAATGCCATGATCAAGCGGCCCTACCCGCCGATCTCGCTGCCGGCCCGCGAATACATGGAAAACGCCAAGGTGATTTGGGAGGAATTGGGGTTGCCGCCGCTCAAACCGGAAATGCCGTGGTTCGGCTATTCGCTCGGCCAATGGCCGGAGGAATTCGCCGTGGAGGCGGAGCGCGCGGCCCGCAGCGAATATTGGACCACCGGCGAGGTGATGAAACAGCGCCGGCGCAACGACAAGCGGCTGAACGATCCGTATCTGTCGCTGTGAGCGGCGGGCGCCGTTTTCTTCTCCCTCTCCCCGCTTGCGGGGAGAGGGCCGGGGTGAGGGGCAGCCCCTTCTCCGATCCCAAGTTTTGTGCCGTAGCCCCTCACCTGGCGCGCAAGCGCGCCGACCCCTCCCGGCAAGCGGAGAGAGGCGAAGAAACCGCACGCTCCACCGTATCTTCGCCTGCCAAGACGGCCGGCTTCGCCGTGCCGATGCCCCTACTTGTAGAACTCCACGGAGGCCTGGCGGAAGAATACGAAATTCGGCGGCGCCACCGAAATCGGGCCGTTGATGCCGAAGATCGCGATCTGGATGGTGTCGCCCGGCTTGACGGAATCGGCGATCACGACGCGGTTCGGCATGTTGAAGCCCTGGATCGTCGCCGGGCTGGTGATGCCGGCGCGGCGCGGCATTTCGCCGTTGACCCACACCTCCGCATAGTCGTCCACATAGGCGGTCAGCACCGCCTTGGCGCCGGTCGGATCGAAATTGCCGATCTTGGCCGGAATCTTTAGGTTGGTGCGGTACCACAGAAAAGAAACCTTGCCGCCGCCGCGCCGGTCACCCAATCCCTTGGGTTCGATGGTCTGCCAGGCTGAATCGTCGAAGGCCTTGTCGCCGGCATGGGGGGCGATGTCGTAGGAGGTCTTGTAGCCCGGCATCGCGCCTGCGAGCGCCGGCCCTTCGACGATCTTGGCCTCGGCGGTTTTCCAGGTGGCGCCGAGCGCCGCGGCGCCGTCCGCCGTCATCAGATTGACCACCAGCGCCGGCACCAGCGCGGGCGCGAGTTGCGGCGGCGATGTCGGCGCCGGCGCCTGGGCCGACGCGCCGGTGGCCGACACGATCGCCGCGAGCCCCAGCGCCGCACCGGTCATCAGGTGGTGAGATTCGCCCGCAAAGCTTTACCCATTCGATCCTCCCGTTTTTGTGTTCCCCGCAACATCAAGGCGACGTCCCCCGGCCGCTGCGGTGGTCGCCGCCGGGAAGAGTGGTGAAAAAAGCGTACGGCGCGATCGGCAGGGATTTCAAGGGTGTCCTTGCCCGAATGGCTCGTGAGCCGCGACGAGGCATGCTTCTCTGCGGTCCCGCCATCCGGCACCCATCCATGCCAAAGCGCACGATTTGGTGGGGCGGGTGAGGAGCTTCGTCGCTAATCCGTGTAACCCGCTATCGCCGCGGCGGTGTCGATCATGGGCTGCTGGCTCACCATGATGAAGCCGCTGCTCGGCCGATCCAAATCCTGGATCAGGAGTATCACCGCTGCTACAAGCGTCCCCATGAGATAGACCGGCAATCGTGATCGCCGTGCCTCCAGCCCGCTCGCATAACCGGTAAATGCGCTGGCGAAGATGGCGACGCCGTATAACGCGATCAGCACGATATTGGGTACGCGGTTGCGGACCGCCGTTAGACGTTTCTCCTGGCTGTCGATCATCTCATTCAGGCTTTGGATGAACAGCCCGACCGGCACCATCCCGTTGTCTTTTGCGGCCACCGCCTTCGCCTGCTGCCACAGTGCTTCCTGAACCGCGTTCGCGTGTGCAATGGCGGCATCGAGCTCCGCCTCAGAGGCAACGCGCTGGCTGATATCGAGATGAATCTGCACGTAGTCCCGTAAGGATTTCAAGGCTTCGGAACTGTGCGGCGCCGGCAGCAATCGTGCCCGCAACGCCGTCGTGCCGATCGCATTGGCCTCGTTCAATACGGCTTCACGCCGGATCTCAAACAGCGACAGGCCCATGGCGAACGTAAAGCCGATCATCAGGGCCAGGAGGCCGAGGACCGCGCCCTCCAGGGTCGATACGTTGTCCCCGCCCCGGCGGCCGGCGCGCACACCAAGCCGGCGCCCGATTTCGCTGCCGGCCAGGATGGCGACAAGGCTGACCAGGAAGATCGGCACCAGCGGATAGTCGTGCAAATCAATCATGACCGACACCGTTTGCGGTACCGGCGGCGCTCCGGGAATAAACCAGTGGCGCGGCCTTTATGGGGGGAGTGCAGGACACAGCCGCGAACGGTTCGGCGGAGAAACCGGATTTAGATCAGGTCGATGACACTCTCGGCGTCATGCCCGCGCTTGTCGACGCTTGTCGCGGGCATCCACGTCTTTCTTGCGGCGGTTCGGGAACAAAGACGTGGATGGCCGGGACTTCGCCCGGCCATGACTCCCAGGTGTTCAGACGTGACCGGAATCCGGTCTAAATCGCGGCGTGCCGATTAGTTCGACGGCGGCTTGAAGAAGCGCAGGTCCGGCGGCGGCTGATCCTTGCTGGTGGGCATCAGGTGGCCATCGCCGGCGAGGAAATAGCCCTGTCCCTGGATGACGACGTGGTTGTTACCCTCGGCGCAGTTATCCTCGGGCCATTCGGGATTTTCCTTCGGGTCGCGGCTGTATTTTTTGGTCACCGTCCACGGCCGCGTCAGCGCTTGGTCGATGGTCGTGATCTCGTCGAGCATCACGTTGGGGTTCGCCTTGTCGAGGGAAATCCGCTCCAGCACCCGGCTGTCGGGATCGCTGAATAGCGGCATGCCGCTGGCGTCGAACGCGCGCGGACCGCGCAGGCCGCGGGTCTCGACCTCAAGCGTGTCGAACCGGCCGTCGCCGTCGGTGTCGAGCCACTTGCCGATCGAATAGCCCTGCAGGGACGGATGCATGTCCTTGGGCCAGTCGCGGCCGTCGGTGAAGATACGGCGGCTATCGTGGACGTGCTCGATGAAAATGTGGGTGGTGTCCGGCGTGATCACGAATTCCATCGCGCCATAGGGGGTCATCACCCGCGGCATGCCGGGCGATACGCACATATAGGTCGGATAGTTGCCCTGCCCGCCTTTCGCCTGGTCGTCCATGCTGGCCTTGAGCACGGCCTGCGCCTGCGGCGTCAGCGGCGCCTGCTGCGCCGGACCGAGCCGCTTGGTCTGATCATAGCCGGGCTGGCCGGTGACGCCGGGGACCGGAACGCGGCGCCAGGCGCCCGCCCAATCGGGATATTTGGTCTGATCGAACGCCTGGGCGTCGATGCCGGCCATGGCCAGGCCGGCGGCCAATGCGACCGTACCGATCAAGCTGCGGGTGAGCATGCGGTTCCTCCGTGGGCTCTGTGGTGAAGCGCGGTGGTGAAGTTCTGCATTGTAGCGGATCCGGGTCGCTGCGGTCGGCGAAAACGTGCCCGTTATTCGGTGCCGTCGCGCCCGCGAAAAACGTGTGAAGGAATTGGTGTTTTGGTGTCAAGCCGCCGGCATCGAGCGAACCGATGCGCGCGCCAGCCACCGTTTTTGTGCGCGCGCGTCCTCTCGCGACCGCGGGAGCCGTGCCGACTCAATGGAAATTCCGGCCCTTCGGCATGACGGCACGGATTTTCTCCGCGTGGGCGGGATCGTCCGCGGGTGCGGTCTTGACCTCGGCGGACGTGCGCGACGTAACGCGCGGCGGCTGGCGGGATTGCGGAATTGGGCGCCGGACCTCGTCGCAATGGGCGAGCGCCTCGACGCAGCCGGCATCTTCGGCAAGCCGCTTCAGAAGCGGCGTAAAATCCTCGAGCCGATCGGCGACCACGTGGATCACGCCGGACTCGTTCTGCAGCTTGCCGGTGACACTGATGAGCCGCGCGCCCAGCACGATGGGGCGGAAGGTTTCAAAGATCTTTGGCCATACGATGGTGTTTGCCACCGCGGTTTCATCCTCCAATGTCATAAAAATCACCCCGTTGGCGCTGCCCGGCCGCTGCCGCACCAGCACGAGGCCCGCGACGGTGACGCGGCGGCCCGACGGCGTCGTCGGCGAGCTTTTCATGGGGCAGGATGCCGCGGCGGTCGAGATCACGGCGCAGGAACGATACCGGATGCGCCTTGAGCGACAGATGCAGGCGGCGATAGTCCTCGACCACCTGCTCGCCCATGCGCATCGGCGGCAGCGCCACATCCGGCTCGCGCGCCGGCATTGCCGCATGCGCGAACAGCGGCAGGTCGTCCTTGTCGCCGGCGCGGCGCAAGGCCCGCACCGCCCACAGCGCCTCGCGGCGGTCAAGGCCGAGCGAGCGGAACGCATCCGCGGTGGCCAGCCGCTCCAGCACCGACGGCTTGAGGCCGCTGCGCAGCCACAGGTCGCGGATCGAATCGAAGCCGGCGCCGCGGCAGCGCTCGATCGCGAGCCCGTCGTCCTCGGCAAAGCCGGCGATCTGGCGAAACCCGAGCCGTATCGCATGCGTCGCGCGGATGTCGCCCGCCATCTCGGCATGGCGCGGATGCACGCTCCTCTCCCTCTCCCCGCTTGCGGGGAGAGGGGCGGGGTGAGGGGCGGGTCCTCGCTCCGGTGCCTGTGTCTGCCCCTCACCCGGCGCGCCCTCGGAGCCCGTTTTCACCTCTCCCCGGAGGGGAGAGGTCGGAATGGGCGCGTCAGCGGCCATTCCGGGTGAGGGGGCCTCCGACTGATGTAACTCTCCCGGCGGCTCCCCCTCACCCGGATCGCGCCATGGCGCGATCCGACCTCTCCCCTCTGGGGAGAGGTGAAGGGGGGCGGTTGCGTCGCGGGGGTACGCCCATCCCTCCCCGGCTTCGGGGAGGGATGGGGGCCGGGCCTCCAGCGTATTATCCCAGCAGGAGTAATTGACATCGACCGGGCGCACCGCGACGCCGTGCTCCTGGGCATCGCGCACGATCTGGGCGGGGGCGTAAAAACCCATCGGCTGGCTGTTGAGCAGCGCCGCCGCGAACACGTCCGGGTAGCGGCACTTCATCCAGGCGGAGGCATAGACCAGCAGCGCGAAGCTCGCGGCATGGCTTTCCGGAAAGCCGTATTCGCCAAAACCTTCGATCTGGCGGAAGCAGCGTTCGGCGAAATCGCGCGGATAGCCGCGCCCCGCCATGCCTTCGATCAGCTTGTCGCGGAAATACTTTATGGTGCCGACCCGGCGGAACGTCGCCATGGCGCGGCGCAGCTGATCGGCCTCGGCGGGGGTGAAGCCGGCCGCCACGATGGCGATGCGCATCGCCTGCTCCTGGAACAGCGGCACCCCGAGCGTCTTGCCAAGCACCTTTTCCAGCTCGTCGGCATCGCCGAAGGCCGGGGCGGGAGAAGGATACTGGACTTTCTCGATCCCCTGCCGGCGGCGCAGATAGGGATGCACCATATCGCCCTGGATCGGGCCGGGACGCACGATCGCGACCTCGATAACGAGATCGTAGAACGTTTTCGGCTTGCAGCCGCGGCAGCATCGACATCTGGGCGCGGCTTTCGACCTGGAACACGCCGATCGAATCCGCGCGCGACAGCATGCGGTAGACCGCGGACTCCTCCGGTGGAATGGCGGCGAGGGAGAACGGGGCTCCTTCTCCCTCCCCGTCTTCGGGGAGGGCCGGGGTGGGGTCTTCTCCACGGTACGGCGGCGGGTCAAACGATTTTTCCTGGTCTTCGAAGTGTTCCCCACCCGGCCGCGCGGAGCCTGTCATCGGGCCGGCCGAAGGCCGGACCCGTTGGCGCGGCCACCCTCCCCGAAAACGGGGAGGGATTCTCGCCTCCACCGGCTCGACGCGGCTGATTTCCCCGTCCCTACTCTCCCCCAAAGGCGGGGGAGGGGCAGACGAAGACGGTGCTCCACACCCCTCCCCGGAGGGGACCTCTCCGCGAGTTCGTGCCTGCGGCTGCCCCTCACCCCGGCCCTCTCCCCGCAAGCGGGGAGAGGGAGAAGAGGGCGTTATGCCGTAATGCCGGTTCAGCAGATCGAAGCCGCGCCGCAGGCAGGTCAGCATGCCGAGCGCCAGCACGTCGATCTTGAGAATACCGAGCGCGTCGAGATCGTCCTTGTCCCATTCCACGCAGGTGCGGTCCGCCATCGCGGCATTCTCGATCGGAACGACCTCGTCGAGCCGGCCGCGGGTGATGACGAAGCCGCCGACATGCTGGGAGAGATGGCGCGGGAAACCGATCAGTTCGCGCGCCAGCGCCAGCACCCTGGCAAGCTGCGGATCGGCCGGATCGAGGCCGGTGCGGCGCGCATCTTTTTCCGTCACGCCCTTATCCGACCAGCCCCACAGCATGCCGGCGAGCGCGCCGACGGTGTCGTCGGAGAGCCCGAACACCTTGCCGACTTCCCGGATGGCGCTGCGGGCGCGGTAGCTTATCACGGTGGCGGCGAGGCCGGCGCGGTGGCGGCCGTAGCGCCCATAGATGTACTGGATCACGTCCTCGCGCCGCTCGTGCTCGAAATCGACGTCGATGTCGGGCGGCTCGCGCCGCTCCGCCGAGACGAAGCGCTCGAACAGGAGATCGGCGCGGTCGGGATCGACCTCGGTGATGCCCAGGCAGAAGCAGATCGCCGAATTCGCCGCCGAGCCGCGCCCCTGGCACAGAATGCCTTGCGAACGGGCGTAGCGCACGATGTCGTGGACGGTGAGGAAATAGGGCGCGTATTGGAGTTCCGCGATCAGCCCGAATTCGTGGTCGAGAGCCGCGCGCACCTTCGCCGGAATGCCGTGCGGATAGCGCGCGCGGGCGCCTGTCCTCCGTATAGGCGACCAGCGCTTCCTGGGGCGTGGCAAAACCCGCGCGGGTTTCATCGGGATATTCGTAGCGCAATTCGTCGAGCGAAAACCGGCAGCGGTCGAGAAACCGCAATGTCTGCGCAACGGCCTGGGGCGCGGTGCGGAACAGCCGCGCCATTTCGGCCGGCGTCTTGAGGTGGCGTTCCGCATTGGCCTCAAGCCTGCGGCCCGCCGCCGCAAGCATGAGATGCTCGCGAATGCAGGTCATGACATCCTGCAGGGGACGCCGCTCCGGCGCGTGATAGAGCACGTCGCCGACCGCGATCAGCGGCACGCCCGCTTCGCCGGCGATCGCGGCAAGCCGGGCGAGGCGGCGCGCATCATCGCCGCGATACAGCATGCCGGCGCCAAGCCATACGGCACCGGGCGCGGCTTCGCCGAGATGGCGCAGCAGGGCGACCAGGTCTTGGTCGGGATCGGCGGAATCCCTCCCCGGCTTCGGGGAGGGTGGCCGGCGCGTAGCGCCGGTCGGGTGGGGTCGCGGCCCGGCGACACCCATGGCGTCGTGAAGATTTGGCGCAGCCCCACCCCACCCGGCCCGCGGCCAGGGCCGCGGGCTACCCTCCCCGAGGCCGGGGAGGGATTCTCCGTTACGTTCGCACGGGTCGGCGCAGCCGGTGGACAACTCAGGATGGGGTTTCGTTGATTTGAGGACCTCATCCTGAGGAGGCCGCATAGCGGCCGTCTCGAAGGATGGCCCATCGGAAGGCCGATGGGATTTCCGCATGCGGCCGGGCATCACGATGAGATTGAGCCCCGCGATATGCGCGAAAAGGTCGTCGCGCTGGAGCAGGCATTCGCCCTTGCCGGCGCGGCGCTTGCCCAGCGTCAGGAGCCGGACGAGCCGCCCCCAGGCGGCGCGATCCTGCGGATAAGCGAGAATGTCCGGCGTGCCGTCGGCGAACACGAGCCGCGCGCCGGGGGCGAAGGTCAGGCCGGCGTCCTTGGCAGCCTGATGGGTACGCACCACGCCGGCGACCGAATTGCGGTCGGCAACGCCGAGCCCCGCAAGGCCAAGCTCCTTGGCGCGGGCGACCAGTTCCTCGCCGTGGGAAGCCCCGCGCAGGAACGAGAAATTGGTGCTGACGGCCAGTTCCGCATAGGCGGACATAGGCAAGCTCTCTCATATTATGTAATTCGAGTTATGTAAACTCACACGCGCAAATGCTTGTACGATTTCGTCGGTCATCCGAAGACTCCGTGCAAAAACCAGCGCGGCGCCGGTGTTTCGCGGCCATAAAGGCCTTCGCGGTAGAGCCAGACCCGCAGGCCCTCGCGGCTTTCGACGCGGAAATAATCGCGCGTGAGCACCTGGCCGTCGGCGTCGCGCCACCATTCCATGGCGATACGTTCGGGACCTTCCGCCACCGCGACCTCGTGCAGCACGCGCCGCCAGCGAAACCGTGCCGGCGGTCCGTCGGGAACTTCCGCGATCGCCTCGACCGGCTCCGGCCGGCCGAACAGCCGCACCGGGCGGGTGGGAGAAAGGCTGTCCTGTTCCTCACCTCTCCCCGCTTGCCGGGAGAGAGCCTGCCCCCGACTTGATCGGGGGTCGGCGCGCGCCAGCGCGACGGGTGCGGGGCCGGGGCGAGGCTTGGCGTGGGACGTTAAGCTTCGCTCTCCGTGCTTCGGGCCGCCCCTCACCCCGACCCTCTCCCCGCAAGCGGGGAGAGGGAGCAGCGGCGCCGTGCCTGTAACCCGAGCTACTGGGTAAGCCTGAACTCATAGCTTGGGTTATGTAATTGCCTGCGCTTACCGCATGGGCCGGCAGTCGCCATCACGGCGAATTCCGGAATATGGGTGTCCTGCGCGACCAGGCGGACGACGCGGTGCGGGCCGAAGCGGGCGCCGAGGCGATCGATGAGGTGGGAAAATTCGGCCTCATTGTCCCAGCCATCGTCCCCGAAACCGCCCGACGGTAAGCTGCTCCGGAAAAGCCTTCCAGGTCTTCGTGGTAGGGTGCGCAAAGGCGCCTGCTCAGGCCAAGATGGTACGCACCGGCCAGTCGCGCCGTGCGCACCATCAACGCCGCAGGTGCGCACGGCGCGGTCGGTCTGCGGACCAATCCCGCAAGCCTGAGCAGGCACCTCTGCGCACCCTACACAATCCCTGGTCCTTGTTTCAGAGGGCGCGCTAGCTGCCATTTCGGGTGAGACGACTTCTGACGGTTCCGGCTGCCGCTCCGGTTTCGCCGGGGAAAGGTGACGAGAGGTGTTTGCTTCGCGGAGGCCGGGTTGCATCGGTTCGCTGCGTTCCACCACCACGGCGGCGAGCCGCACCATGTCGAAGCCGAAACCCGGATCGCAGGCGTCGCCGACCGTGGCCAGCCGGTCGGCGAACAGGCGGGCGATGCGGGCGGCATCGCGCACCGGCGCGCCGGTGCCGACCTCGATGCGGTAGACTTTGTTGTCGGTACGGAACAACGCGACCTGCAACAGCCGCGCGCCGTCCTGGCGCCGCTCCATGGCAGTACCGAGCCGGGCGGCAAGCCGGGTAATGACGCCGAGCACGTCGCGTTCGAGCCCGATCGGATCGGGAAAGCGCTGCTCGGCCACGTAGGAGGGCACCGGCAGGCGGGGCGTGATCGGCTCGTCTTCTCGGCCCAGCGCCTGATCGAGCCGGCGAACCAAACCCTCGCCGAACCGGGCGGCGAGCGGGGCGCGCGGCAGGTCGATGAGATCGGCGATGTGCTTGAGGCCAAGTTCGGCGAGGGATTCTGCGGTGCTGGGGGAAAGCCGCAAGGCCGCGACCGGCAGCGGCGCCAGCGCCTGGCGCATTGCGCCCGGCGGCACCACGGAGGCGCCGCCGAAGCGCGCGACCGCGAAGGCGGCCCCGGGCGTATCCGCAATCGCCGCGCGGGCTTGCAGGCCCTGGGCGGCCAGGCGCTTGAGCATATCGCGGCCCATGGCGGTTTCACCGCCGAACAGATGGGCGCAGCCCGCGATGTCGAGCATCAGGCCGTCGGGTGCATCGAGGCCGACCAGCGGCGTATAACGGTCGCACCAGTCGGCGACGCCTTCAAGCAGGCGCCGGTCCGCCTCCTCGTCGCTCGTCGCGACGGCCAGCGCCGGATACATGGCGCGCGCATCGGCGAGCGGCATGCCGACCCGCAGGCCGAGCCGGTGCGCCGCGTCATCCATGGCCACGATGCGCAGCGCGCTCTTGATGAGCCGGGTGACGACCAGCGGTTCATCCGGCCCACCGGAGCGGCTGCGCGCGAGACCGGCTCGCCGCGAGGCGATCCGTCGCGAGCCGCCGCAGCCACAGGGAGAGATAGCGGCGTTGCAAAGGCGCAGGCATGATGATCCCACGACAAGCGCCACTGGCCGGTGCGGCCGCGGCGGTTCTTGACCAGCGAAAGCACGAAGGTTGGGGGCCCAAGCCCGCCGAAACGGTCGGCTTCGCTACGGGCGGACGCGACCTCCCAGCGCGTCGTCGCGGTGCTGGGTGGGCGGCCAAGAAATGTGCCGTCGGATGTTCCGTCGGATGCACCGCCGGGAGCGGCATCGGGATGCAGGATGAGGCCGAGCCCGCCGCCTTCGCGCGCCGCGATGGCGAGCCGGCGCGTCGCCGTGAGATCGGCCTCCCGGCTCGCCAGTTCCGCCACGACGGCAGCCACGGCGCGGCATTTGAGTGCCTCCTCCATGGCCCACAGGGCATCGCGCGGACGCGGCACCCGCAGAATGGCGAGCCGCCCCATGGGCAGCCCCATGAGCGCGAGTCCCGGCCCGTAAAGCGCCCCCGTCTCGGTGGCGGCGAAATCGGGCTGGATCCACAGCGCTTGGCCGTGTCCGCCCAGCGTCCGTTCGGCCAGCGCCAGTACAGTTAGCGTTATGGCAAAACCCGCCGCCGCGCCGCCCTGCCGCGCAGCCGCCGGGCCGATCTCATGCAGGGTCCCGCGGGCAAGGCCGCCCGCGAGCGCCTGATCGAGCGCCGCAATGCCGAAGCCGATCGCACCGCCCCCATCCGCACCGCACCCATCGCCCGTCGCGGTGGCGATATCCGCAACGGCGCGGCGGAGTGCATGCAAGGTCGTTTGCGATGCGGCGGACATTTTGCACTCTTACGCGTACGCGAAGTCGGCACGCCATGAAATGTTCATGATTTGTTCTAGTTCGGGATGGCCCATCTGTCAAGCCGTGGATGCCGTGGATGGGGTGACTGGGGGTGGCGACTTTGTAAGCACAGGGGTTATCGGGGTCAGGTAGCGCACGAGCACCAGCAAGGCGGTGGCGCGAAATCTTCGCGAGAATTCTCCCGGCGGATTTCATCACGTGGCGCGCTTGCGATCCGCCAGTGTCATCACCTTCGTCGCGCCGCAGGCTGCCAATACCGGCTGGATTGGGCAATGGGAGCATCACGACTTCCGCGCCGGCACCATCGCCGGCGCCCCTTCTTCGTCGCCCGACAATTCCCCGAGCACCCGCTCGAAATCCTTGGCTTCGCGGAAGTTGCGGTAGACCGACGCGAACCGCACATAGGCAACGTCATCGAGTTCCCGCAAGTGCGCCATCACGGTCTCGCCGATGGTTTCGGTCGTGACCTCGTTCTCGCCGAGGTTTTCGAGTTCCCGGACGATGTTGGATACCGTCTGCTCCAGGCGGTCGGGGTCCACATTACGCTTACGCACCGCGATGGTGATCGACCGCGCCAGCTTGTCGCGATCGAACGGCACGCGCCGGCCGTTGCGTTTGATGACGACAAGTTCGCGCAGTTGCACCCGCTCGAACGTGGTGAAGCGAAACCCGCAGGCGAGGCACAGCCGCCGCCGCCGGATCGCGGCGGAGTCTTCGGTCGGCCGGGAGTCCTTGACCTGGGTATCGAGACTGGCACAAGTCGGGCAGCGCATTGTTTCCCCGCCGTGGCATTTTGGCGAATTGGCGTTTCGGTTCGCGCAAGGGCGCGCCCTCGATCCGGTGCCGCGGACAATTCGTCATCGGTCGGATGCGGCCGCCCAGCATCCCTGCCACAGATCGGCAAGCACGCCAACATATGCGTGAGCGAACAGCTACACGCCACGCAAGAAGCGGATGATGGCGGAAAAATCCTCGGCCGCATGACCGTGCCCCGCGAACAGCCCGTAAAGCTCCGCGGCCGAGGCGCCGAGCGGGGTTACGGCTTGCGTCTGCCGGGCGGCATCCTGGGCCAGCTGCAAATCCTTGAGCATCATGGCGGCGGTAAAACCGGCCTGATAGTCGCGGTTGGCGGGCGAGGCCGGTACCGGCCCCGGCACCGGGCAATAGCTGGTCATCGACCAGCACTGTCCGGACGATTTCGATGCGATGTCGAACAGGCGCTGGGCATCGAGGCCCAGCTTCTCCGCCAGCAGGAAGGCCTCCGACACTGCGATCATCGACACGCCGAGAATCATGTTGTTGCAGATCTTCGCGGCCTGCCCGTTGCCGGCTCCGCCAGCATGCACGATGGTCTTGCCCATCGCGGCGAGGATCGGATGCGCGCGTTCGAACGCCGCGGCGGTACCGCCGACCATGAAAGTCAATGTGCCGGCCTGGGCCCCGGCGACGCCGCCCGACACCGGGGCATCCACCATGGGAAGGCCTCGCCCGGCGGCCTGCGCGGCCACGTCGCGCGCGGTCGCCACATCGATGGTGGACGAATCGATGAGGAGCGTATCCGCTCCCGCGGTATCGATCACGCCTCCGGGTGCGGTGTAAACCTCGCGCACCTGCGCGCCCGCGGGCAGCATGGTGACGATGGCATCCACGTCCTTGCACGCGGCCGCAAGCGACTCGCCAGCGTTGCCGCCGAGGGCGGCGAGCTTGGCGCCAGCCGTGCCGGCCACATCGAACCCGGTCACCGCATGACCGGCCCTGATCAAATTGCCCGCCATCGGCAAGCCCATGTTGCCGAGACCGATAAAGCCGATATGCGCCATCACGGCCCTCGTGCGATGCCTGTTTGCAGTCCCGCCACGCAATCCAAGCGGCGCGGGAGTGGCAAAATCGCCGCTCCGCGCAGCGGTCCAACGCGGACGTCCTTTTCGATTAAAATAGCACGCCCACAACCACGGTTAAAATGGGTTCGACGCATTGGCTACTCGCGGGCCTGGTGTGCTCAGCCACGGTGCGCGCGGATCATGCTCTTCCGCTTTTCCTTAAAACCCGACCGAATCTTGCGCTATCATCCGCTCCTCAAGTCCACTTTCGCGCGAAGGGATGCCGCCATGGAGTCGATCATTTCCAGCCTTGTAAGCCGCTTCGAGAAGGGCGCGTTGTCCCGCCGGGACCTGGTTCAAGGGCTCGCCATGCTGGCGGCCAGCGGAACCGCCGCCACCGCCCAAGAGACTGCCAAAGAGACTGCCCAGGCGACCATCGATTTCAAGACGGCGACCATCGACCATGTCAGCATCCAGGTCGCCGACCTGCAGCGTTCGGTCGAATTCTATCAAAAGATGTTCGGATTCACCGTGGTCAGCGAGGACAAGCCTCTCGGCATCATCCGTGTGGGCAATGGCAGGACGCTGGTCTCGTTCAACCGTCAAAGCCCGGCCGGTATCGTGGATCATTTCGCGATCGGGGTGCCGCGGTTCACCAAGGAAGCCGCCGCGCGCTATGTGACCCAGCGGGGCGCGCGCGTGGAGGATGACCCCTATGCGGGATTGCACGTCAAGGATCCGGACGGGGTCAACGTGCAAATATTCTCCCAAAAATGACCGGCGCGAGCGCGCCCGCGGCGCATTGATGATTGCGCTTGTCCCCGCGTGAAGGGACATCGCAGCGCGGCAAGTGAAGAAGGCCGACGGCCATGCGCCCGTGCAGCTTGGCCCGGCGGAGAACGGGAGGAAGGACATGACCGAACCGGCACCAACCCGAACGGGGGTGATCGGCCTCGGCGCCATGGGCCTGCAGATGGCGCGCCACATGGTGGCCAAGGGATTTTCGGTGGCCGGCACCGATATTGACCCGGAGGCGATGCGCCGCGCCGCGGCGCACGGCGTCCATCTGTGCGCCTCCGCCGCCGAGGTCGGTGAACGCGCGGAGGTCGTGGTCGTGATGGTCGCAACCGATGCCCAGGTCGATGACATCGTGCGCACGTCCGGTTTGCTCGACCGCCTGCGGCCCGGTGCCGTGATCTGCATCGCCAGCTCGGTCGCGCCGCAGACCTGCCGGGACCTCGCGACGCTTGCTGGCGCGCGCGGGATCGGGGTGCTCGATACGCCCGTCGTGCTCGGCCAAAAGGCCGCAGATGACGGCGAACTGACCATCTATGTCGGCGGCGAAGCACATTTTGTTGCGCGGGCGTCGCCTGCGCTGTCTGCGTTCGGACGCAAGATCATCCATGTCGGCGCGGTCGGCAGCGGCCAGATCGCCAAGACCATGAATAATCTGCTGCTGTGGGCCTGTATGTGCGCCAATTTCGAGGTGCTGACGCTCGCGAAATCGCTCGGCGCCGACGTGCCCAAACTGGTCGAGGCCCTCAACCAAGGGAGCGGCGCCAACTGGTCGCTGTCGCGCTGGGGTTCCGGAACCGGCAAATGGGCCGAGAAGGATATGGACGTGGCGCTCGACATTGCCCAGCATGCCAAGGTCCCGATGCCGCTGTCCGGACTGGTCGATCAATTGGTGAAATCGATCAATCAGGACAAGATGAAAGCGCTGTTGGGCTGAGTGAGAACGTTGAGCGTAGGGTGGGCAAAATCGCCTGCCTCGGCGCGGAAGCGGGATACGCCCCGAACCGATTGCGATTTTGCCCACGCGGACAGGATGGGAAACACAACCGCGTGTGACCGCGTGGGCAAAATCGCCCGAAGCGGCCGTGCCAGATTTTAACGCCTGGCATGGCGATTTTGCCCACCCTACGCCGCGGCCGGGTCGGCGACATGGGAGGAAGCGATGAGGAGATGCCACGCCATCCTGGCGATCGGCTGGGCACTGTGCGGCTCGGCGGTGGCAGTCGCGCAGCCGGCGCCCGCGGCCCCGCCCATCAAAATCCGCGTCGCCTATGACGGGTTCTCGATGACGTCGGCCCCGCTCTACTACGCGACCCAGAAGGGCTTGTTCAAACGGTTCGGCCTCGATGTGACGCCGGTGTTCGTCGAGGGCGGTTCGACCCTGACCCACGCGGTAGTGGGCGGCTCGATCGACATTGCGCAGAACGGCTACACGCCGGCTGCCGCCGCCGCCGTGCAGGGCGCCGACATCGTGTTCATCGGCGGCATTGCCAACACGCTGCCGTTCCAGTTGGTGGTCAAGGCAGCGATCACCGATGCGCGCGGCCTCAAGGGCCAGGCGATCGCCATCAGCCGCTACGGCTCCTCGACCGACACCGCCGCCGAATTCGCCCTCAAGCAGCTGGGGCTTGCCCGGACGGACGTGAAAATCCTCCAGCTCGGCGGGCCCGCGACGCGCATCGCCGCGGTGCTCAGCGGGCAGATCGCAGGCACCATGGAGCAATATCCGGACACCGCCGAAATCGCGCGGCACGGCTTTCACGTGCTGGTCGATCTCACCGACCTGGCCGGCGACTATCCCAACACGTCCTACGTCACCAGCCGGGCCTATCTGAAAAAGAACCCCGAGATCGTAAAACGCTTCCTGATGGCGATCGCGACCGCCATTCACGATTACAAGCACAACCCTACGGAGGCGGTGCGGCTGACCCAAAAATTCCTCAGCATCAAGGATGCAGCCGACGCCACCGCGGCCTATGAGGCTTACCTCAAGGTCTATCCGGACATTCCACGGCCGTCGCTCGCCGGCATTGCGCTGGTGTTGAAAGAACTGGCCGCAACCGATCCGAAGGCCGGGCGCATGAAGCCCGAGCAGCTGATCGAGACCGGGCCGCTTGATGCGCTCGACCGCGAGGGTTTTTTCACCAAGCTGCTGGCGCCCCTGCCATGACGGCGCCGGCCGCCAAGCTCGATATCCGCCGGGTTTCGCTCGATCGCCACAACGAGCGGACCGGGCAGACGCTGGCGGTGCTGGACCGCATCGATCTCTCGGTCTTTCCGGGCGAACTCGTCTCCATCGTCGGACCGAGCGGCTGCGGCAAAACGAGCCTGCTCAATGCCGTCAACGGGCTGATCCGCGTGACGGCCGGGGAGGTTCTGCTCGACGGCCGCCGGGTTGACCAGCCGGGGCCGGACCGCGCCATGGTGTTCCAGCACGACAGCCTGTTCCCGTGGCGCACCGTCGCCGGCAATGTCGCCTACGGGCTCGACCTGCAGGGGCGGCTGTCGCGGCAGGAGCGGCGCGAGCGCGTCGCCGCGCTTATCGACCTGGTGGGGCTCTCGGGCTTCGCCGAGCATTACCCGCACGAACTGTCCGGCGGCATGCGCCAGCGCGTCAACATCGCCCGCGCGCTGGCGATGGAGCCGGAACTCTTGCTGTTGGACGAGCCGTTTGCGGCGCTCGACGCCCAGACCCGCGAATTCATGCAGGTGGAGCTGAAAAAAATCCTCGCCCGCGCCAAGACGACCGCGCTGTTCATCACCCACCAGATCGGCGAAGCGATCTTCTTGTCCGATCGCGTCGCAGTGTTCTCGGCGCGGCCCGCACGGATCAAGGAGATCATCACGGTGGACCTGCCGGGCGCGCGCATGTTGGATGTCAAGCATGACGCCCGGTTCGTGGACTTGGAACGCCGCATCTGGCGGCTGATCGAGCAGGAAGCGCGGAGCGCCATGCCAGCGGTGGCGTGAGCATGGGCGCGGGTATCGCTGCTCTCGTTTGTGATACCCCGTTCTCGGTGCAGACTGCGCCCGCATGACGGCCGGTTTCGGCAATGATATATAATCTCCGCTCGGAGAATGATGATGACGGACCAAGGCCCGTTGTTCACGCCGACCGAGGCGGCCGCGCTGACGCGGCTGTCCGTCACGGTGGTCACCGACGCGATCGACAGCAAGATTGTTCCGGCGACCGCCGGCCGGGAGAACGGCTCCGCACGATTGCTCGACCTGCGCGCACTCCTGTCACTCATGCTGGAACACCGGCTTGCCGATCGGTTTACCCCTGCGCAGCGGCGCGCGCTGTTTGCGGTGCTGATGGACGGGCCACGCAACATGGGCTCGCTTGGAGGGCGCCCGATCGACGTCGATTTGCGGGGGCCGCGGCGGGAGCTGGCGGCGGCCTTGCGGGAGCTGCGCCGCGCGCGCCGGCTGGTGGTCGCCGACCCGGACATCCTCGGCGGCGAGCCGGTGTTCCGGGGCACGCGGGTGCCGGTGCATCCGATCGCGGACGAGCTTGCGCGCGGGGCGACCGCGGCGGAACTGCGGGAAGCCTATCCGCGGCTCACTGCCGAAATGCTGCGTCTCGCGCCGCTCTATGTCGCCGCATACCCGCCGACGGAACGTCACCGCACACAACCCTGGCACGGCACGGCGCCCGTCCGGCGCCTTCGGCGCAAACTGGCGGCCATCGCCGCGGAATGAGATTTTTGATCGATGAGTGTCTCACCATCGATCTGATCCGGATCGCGGCCGAGGCCGGATACGAGGCGCAACATGTTGCCCGCATCGGCAGGGCTGGCTGGAAAGACTGGAATGTCGCAAGCTATGCTGCTGACGGAGATTTTGTGCTGGTTACCAACAACGCCAGCGATTTCCGCAAGCTGTATGCGGCGAACCCGCTGCATACCGGTCTTATCATCATCGTCCCCAACGTCGATCGCGGTCTGCAACAGACGCTGTTCCGGGCCGCGCTCGATACGGTGGCCAGCGCAAACGACCTTGTCAATCGCGTGCTTGAGGTCGGGATCGACGGCGAGAATGTGACCCTTGATCTCTACGATCTCCCGTCCACGCCTTCGCAATGATGGCCGTTTGGATCAGGGCAGCGATGATGCGTTGCAGATCCTTATCAGGCAAGAGATGTTCCGCGCCGCCCTACGGCAAAGCGGTTGAGTTCAATCGACAGCCTCAGTCGGCGCTTATGGATGCTGCGCTCGCCACCGCGTGTCACCCCGGAATGATGCAGATGCGCTCGCAGGGCGAGTTCGGTTTGACCGGCCTTACATCATCCACGAGGACAAGGATTTGGACGCAATTCCGACACCGAACGAGGTCAACGCGGCGCAATCCGCTGGGCTCGCCCGGGCCCGTCCCGCATGGCGGCGCCACGAAAACGCGCTCATCGGAACAATGTCCGTGGTGGCATTCCTAGCCTTCTGGGAAGCCGTGGTGCAATTCGGCCTGGTCAATCCGTTGTTCGTGAGTTCGCCAAGCCGCATCGCCGCCGCCGGCTACGAATTGTTCGCGAGCGGCACCATCTGGGGCGACCTCGCCGCGAGCGGCCTGGAGTTTTGCCTCGGCTACGGCCTCGCCATCGCCATCGGCGTGCCGCTCGGCGTGCTGATGGGGTGGTACGGCCGCGTCAATGCGGTGCTCGATCCGTTCGTCTCGGCGCTTTATGCGACGCCGCGCATCGCGCTGTTGCCGCTGGTGATGATCTGGTTCGGCATCGGGCTGATGTCGCGGGTCGCGATCGTGTTCCTCGGCGCGGTGTTTCCGATTCTGGTCAACACCATCACCGGCATGCGCACTATCGATGCCGATTTCATCAAGGTGGCGCGCTCCTTCGGGGCCGGCGACCGCCAGTTGTTCCTCACCGTGGCACTGCCCTCCTCGGTGCCGCTGCTGCTCGCCGGCCTGCGGCTCGGCCTCGGCCACGCCCTCATCGGCATCGTGGTCGGCGAGATGTTCGGCGCCACCGAAGGGCTCGGGTACCTGATTTCGGTTGCCGGCGCGCGGTTCCAGACCGACAAGGTGATGGTCGGCATCCTCATCATTGCGGGCGCCGGCATGGCGATGACGCAGGTGCTGCGCGCGATCGAACGCCGGTTCGAGCGCTGGCGGCCGAGCGGGCGGGGGTGAATCCCCATCCCCGACATCCCGTCCTTTGTGGCCGCTATGCCGCCAGCTTCAGTCCGCGCGGCTGCGTAATCAAAGCTTCCGCCGGAATGCCCCACTCCGTGTGCAGCCGCCGGGCCGTGCGCATGGTGAGAGGGCGCTTGCCGGCCAAGATGTCGGATGTGCGCTGGCGCGAGCCGAGCAGGCGGGCGAGATCGGCCCGGGTGTAGCCGGCGGTTTCCGTCCGGTAGCGGATCGCGTCGGCCGCATCCGGAGGTGCGATGGGCCAGCGTTTGCGCTCATAGGCCTCGATCACCAGAGCGAGCAGATCGAAACGATCGGCTTCCACCGTGCCCGGCTTCGGTTACCGTGCGCCCGAATGCACCGATTTGCACAAAATGTTCGCCGAACCGGGCGCCGCTCGATGGCACGGACCCGATAGTGCTTCCCTTCGATGCAACCAGATAGCGAAACAGCATCGCTGTCGGTTCGCTACGATACGCCTTGAGCCGGGATGGCACCTTCCGGTAAGTTCCGCCGCCGCGCCTCGAAGCCGGCGCTGGGAGGAACGATGGCTGGCAACACCCGTGGCCGCGACAACAGGCCGACTTTTACCGATCAGGAAGCCTTGCTGTTTCACAGCCAGGGCCGCCCCGGCAAGCTCGAGGTGATCGCGACGAAACCGATGGCGACGCAGCGCGATCTGTCGCTCGCCTATTCGCCGGGCGTTGCGGTTCCGGTGCTGGCGATCGCCGAGAACGAAGCGCTGGCGTATGATTATACTACCAAGGGCAATTTCGTCGCCGTCATCACCAACGGTACCGCGATCCTCGGGCTCGGCAATCTCGGCGCGCTGGCCGCCAAGCCCGTGATGGAAGGCAAGGCGGTGCTGTTCAAGCGCTTCGCCGACATCGACTCGATCGACCTCGAAGTGTCCTCGGAGGATCCCGAGGAGATCATCAATTGCGTCAAACTGCTCGGCAAGAGCTGGGGCGGCATCAATCTGGAGGACATCAAGGCGCCGGAGTGCTTCATCATCGAGCAGCGGCTGCGCGAACTCCTCGATATCCCGGTGTTCCACGACGACCAGCACGGTACCGCCATCATCGCGTCCGCCGGACTCCTCAATGCGCTGGACCTGACCGGCCGCGATATTGCCTACCACCAAGCTGGTCTGCAACGGGGCCGGGCGCCGCGGGAATCGCGTGCCTCGAGCTGTTGCGCGCCATCGGGTTCCGGCCCGAGAACCTGATCCTGTGCGACACCAAGGGCGTGATCTATGAGGGTCGCACCGAGGGGATGAACCAGTGGAAATCCGCCTTCGCGGTCAACACTTCCAAGCGCACGCTCGCGGAGGCCCTGGAGGGCGCGGATGTGTTCTACGGCCTGTCCGCGAAAGGCGCCGTCACCAAGGAAATGGTAAAATCCATGGCGGCAAAGCCGATCATCTTCGCCATGGCGAATCCGGATCCGGAAATCACCGCCGAGGAGGTCGCGGAGGTCCGCGACGACGCCATCATGGCCACCGGGCGGTCCGATTATCCCAACCAAATCAATAATGTGCTGGGCTTTCCGTATATCTTCCGCGGCGCCCTTGATGTCCGTGCCAAGACGATCAATATGGAAATGAAGATCGCCGCCGCACACGCTCTGGCCGATCTCGCCCGCGAGGACGTACCCGACGAAGTCGCGGCCGTCTACGGGACGCGCTTGAAATACGGGCCCGACTACATCATTCCGGTGCCGTTCGATCCCCGCCTGATCTCGGCGATACCGCCCGCCGTCGCCAAGGCCGCCGTCGACACCGGGGTCGCCCGCAAGCCGATCACCGACATGACCGCTTATCGGCAACAGCTGCGGTCGCGGCGCGATCCGGTCGCCGGCTTGCTTGGCAACATCTTCACACAGCTTCGCCGGGAGCCAAAGCGCGTCGTATTCGCCGAGGGCGAGGAAGAGCAGGTCATTCGTGCCGCCGCGAGCTTCGTGCACCAGGGACTCGGCAGTGCCTTGCTGATCGGCCGCGAGGATCGCGTCCAGGAGACCGCCCGCAATGCCGGCATTGAGCTCCACGACGGCATCGAAATTCACAACGCCCGGTTGTCGAAACGCAATGCCGCCTACACCGCCTATCTGTATGAGCGGCTGCAGCGCAGGGGCTATCTGGTGCGCGACTGCCAGCGCCTGGTGAACCAGGACCGTAACCATTTCGCCGCCTGCATGGTGGCGCTGGGCGACGCTGACGCTATGGTCACCGGCGTCACCCGGAACTTCTCCGGGGTGCTGGAAGACGTGCGCCATTGCGTGGACGCCAAACCGGGACACCGCGTCATGGGCGTGTCGCTGGTATTGGCACGTGGTCGCATCATTGTGGTCGCCGACACTGCGGTCACCGAAATGCCGAATCCTGAAGACATCGCCGCCATCGCGGTCGAGGCGGCGGGCGTCGCCCGCAAGCTCGGCCAGGCGCCGCGCCTGGCGCTGCTGTCCTTCTCGACCTTTGGGCATCCGCCGGGCGAGCGCGCGGCGCGGGTGCAGGAAGCGGTTCGCATTCTCGACCGGCGCCGCGTCAATTTCGAATATGATGGGGAAATGGCGGCGGATGTCGCCCTCAATCCGGACCTGATGGCGGCCTACCCGTTCTGCCGCCTGTCCGGCCCTGCCAACGTGCTGATCATGCCGGCCTTCCATTCTGCGGCGATCTCGACCAAGATGCTGCAGGAGCTTGGCGGCGCAACGGTCATCGGACCGCTCCTCGTCGGCCTCGACCGGTCGGTCCAGATTGTCGGTCTCTCCGCCAAGGATACCGATTTGGTCAATGCGGCCGCGCTCGCGGCCTATGGTATCAGCGGCTAACCCCACTAGATTTCGGAGACCGGTATGACCAAGCCCACATTGCGCGGCGTGATCGCGGCGATTCCGACCGCGACCGACGGCGCCGGCGAGCCCGACTGCGCCCGCTCGGTCAAACTCGCACGTTTTCTCCTCGACAACGGCTGCGACGGCCTGAATGTGCTGGGGACGACCGGGGAAGCCACGTCCTATTCGCTCGCTCAACGCCAGGCGGTCATGAACGCCTACCGGTCAGCCGGGCTGCCGCTCGACCGCATGATGGTGGGTACCGGGGCCGCCGCGACCGCGGATGCGGTGGCGCTGACCCGTCATGCCGCCGATCTCGGCTTCGGCGGCGCGCTGGTGCTCCCGCCTTTCTACTACAAGGGCGTGCCCGATGACGGCCTGGCGGCCTACGTGGCCGCGATCGTGCGCGCGACCGCGGAGCGAGCGATCCCGATTTACCTGTATCATTATCCGCAACTGTCCGGCCTCCCATGGCACGCTGCGCTCATCCGGCGGCTGCTCGCGGCCCATGGCGGCCGCATCGCAGGATTGAAGGATTCCTCCGGCGACATGGCCTATGCGCGGGATGTCGCCGCCATCGACGCGGCCTTCAACGTGTTTCCGTTGACCGAAGCGGTGCTGTTGGAAGCGCGCAGCGGCGCGTTCGCCGGATGTATCTCGGCGACCGCGAACCTCAATGCCGATTTGTGCGCCCGCGCCTTTCACGGCGGTGACTCGGCCAGCCTTGATGCCGCGGTGGCGATCCGCAAGCTGTTCGATGGCAAGCCGCTGGTGCCCGGCGTCAAGGCATTGCTGGCCCATATCCACGACGATCTTGCCTGGGCACAGGTGATGCCGCCGTTGGCGGCTTTCGCGCCTGCCGATCGGGCTGCCGTCGTCGCCGGATACGAGCAGGTCAGGGCGAAGCGAGTAGCCTAAACACGCCGATCGCAGCGCAACGACAGTGGCGATATGCTATATGGCGTCAGCGGGTTCGTTAGGCGTTGACGTCCCTTCGCGGCATCGTTATAGAATGGTGGTTCGGATTGCGAGCCAGTTGCCCTGTTCGGCGGGGATTGGGCTATCCGCAGGCGGGCACAGCCGTAGGCATCATTCGACGGACGTATTGTAATGGCGAACACCAAATCGGCCAAAAAGGCGACGCGCAAGATCGCACGCCGCACCGAAGTGAATAAGGCGCGGCGTTCCCGCATGCGGACGTCGCTTCGTCACGTCGAGGACGCCATTGCGAAGGGCGACAAATCCGCGGCCCATGCGGCGCTGGGCGCCGCCGAGCCGGCCCTGATGCGTGCGGCTCAGACCGGGATCATCCATAAGAAGTCTGCAAGCCGGAAAGTATCGCGTCTGACGCACCGGATCGCCAAGCTCGGCTAGCTGGTGCCGCATTGCTGAGGCGGTTCCGAGCCAACCTTGGAGCCGCGGATTCCGAATACGCCGGCAAATTGATTTGGAATGTACCGGGTAAACTTCGTAGTTTATCGGATCGTCGGCGGCGCAACGGCCGCTAAATAAATCCAAGAGTGTGCACGGTCTAGTTTTTCGGCATGTGGCAATTTTATTGGCGTCGTGAAGCTTAGGCGTTGTCAAGAGCCATATAGCTTCTGCACTGAGGGTGCAAAACCATATGATTATGGTTGCCGAAGCTTACTTTGACCCCGCAAACAGCGCTGATCTCGGGCATTCATAACAGCGGGGTGCTCTCCCGCCGCACGGTTCAAACTTGCGCTCGGAGAAATCAAACCCGCCACCAATTTCAACCTCTCGGGGTAATATTCGGGTTTTGGTTTTACCTGACTGGGTTGTCCCGGCTACCCTTCCAAAACGCACAAAAAATTCATTGTGTTGACAAAGCGTTAACCTCTAAGCGGCGGCAGGGGCTTGCGGTTCGAAGTTTTCCCCGCTTCGCACAGATCGGTCGTGGTTTCGTCGGTACCACGCGATGCAATCGAATTCGATATTAGAATCAAATATTTACCGCATCTCCATGGCGACTGACCGGGTCCCGTCCGGCAATCTTTCGTAGGCTGCCATGCATGGTGTTGCGGCGTATTTTCTGCCAGCCTATGTTTTTCCTGCAGCGACGTTCTGAGCAAAGCGGCACGTCCGCGCCTCGCGTGAGAAGTTCAAATCATGTCTTTCTTGCGGCTTAGCGAGCCGCGAGAACGGGGGGGATTTGTTCGTTCGACTGGCGCAGTACAGTTTCCGGTGCCGGCGAAATCCGCATCGGGAACGGACACTTTGGCGTGCGTGCTTTACGAACGTGATTCGCGCATCGAGCGGGAGACAGGGGCGATGGTGACTACGACGCGACGGATAGCAGCGCATGCATTTGAAATCGGCCGCCGCCCGGCATCGTTTGGTTTGGCTTTGGCGGAATTAGACCTATGTCTGCAGCAGTATACGGGGCCGCCGTCGTCGACCACGGCATGACCGTTTCCTAATCCGACATCCGACGGAGCTTAGGTCTCCGTTTTCATCGACGGAATACCATTGCGCCCGCGCGGCCGCGATGCCGTCACCCATTTGTTCGCGTTGCGCCCGCTGCCGGCGTCAACGCTCCCATGAAACGAGAAGGTTATGATGGTCGATATTCCGGACGAGTGTTGGACGCGTGTGAAGGGTCGTCTTCGCGCCGAAGTCGGAGAGGCTGTGTATACGAGCTGGTTTGCCCGCATGGAACTTGAGGCCGTGGAAGCCGATACGGCCAAGATTTCAGTGCCGACGCGCTTTTTGAAAAGCTGGATTCAGTCGCATTATGTCGAGCGGTTGCTGACATGTTGGCAGTCCGAACAGCCCGAGGTCCGGCGTATCGACCTGGCAGTTCGCTCGGCGGTGACGCGCAGCACGCCGATCATTATGGAGGCGCCTCCAACCGCCCCCTCGGAGCAGCCGGACATCCATCCAATTCGCCAGAACGTCAAATCGCCGTGCCCGAACGGTCAGGGCGGCCAGGAGAGTGGGTCGCCGCTCGATCCGCGTCTGACATTCGAATCGTTCGTAGTCGGCCGCGCCAATACGCTTGCACACGCTGCGTCCAAGCAGGTCGCGACGGCGCAGCGTAACGACCCGGTCATGTTCAATCCCCTCTATATTCACGCCGGCGTAGGTCTTGGTAAAACGCATCTCCTTCAGGCGCTTGTTTCTGCCATCAACGGAGCGGGGGAACGCAGCGCCCTTTATCTGACGGCCGAGCGTTTCATGTACGGGTTCGTTTCGGCGCTGCGCAGCCAAACTGCGCTGGCCTTCAAGGACTCGTTGCGCGGCATCGACGTGCTGGTTGTTGACGACCTGCAATTTCTGCAGGGCAAGAACAGCCAGGCGGAATTCTCCCACACGATCAATTCGCTGATCGATGCGGGCCGTCAGCTGGTGGTCGCCGCCGACCGGCCGCCGACCGAACTTGAAAGCCTCGATGAGCGCGTCCGGTCGCGCCTCGCCGGCGGACTTGTGGTCGAGATCGGCTCGTTCGACGAGGGGCTTCGGCTCGAAATCCTGTCGGCGCGCGTGCGGGCCGCGCGCGCACACCATCCGGGCTTTGACGTGCCGGAAGCGGTTTTATATTACATCGCCCGCAGCGTCACCCACAATGGCCGCGATCTTGAGGGCGCTTTGAATCGGCTCCTTGCCCATAGCAAGCTCACATCCCAGCCGATTACCTTGGAACTCGCGGAACGCGAATTGCGCGATCTGGTGAAGCCGCTCGAACTGAAGCGGGTGCGCATCGAGGAGATTCAACGTATCGTGGCGCGGCGCTACAACGTCAGCCGTAGCGATCTGCTGTCGCAGCGCCGGACCGCCAACGTGGTGCGACCGCGTCAAGTGGCAATGTATCTCGCCAAAATCCTGACGCTGCGTTCGCTACCGGAAATCGGCCGTCGTTTCGGTGGGCGCGACCACACGACCGTTCTGCACGCGGTCAGAAAGATCGAGACGCTGATCGGAACCGACACCGCCCTGGCGGCGGAAATCGAGACATTAAAAGGTGAACTGCAGGAGTGAGAGAAAGCCCGAATTTTGCGGACCGCCCGGTCGCCCCGATGCAATGACGGGAGACCGGGCGGGGGAGCAGTCACTTATGGAAGCCTCAAATCCGTCGAATTGCCTTGTCGAATCGATACCGGCGCGGCAGGTTGCAAGCGCGAACGGCGACCCGGTTCACGCTCGGGGCCCGGCTTCAATCGCTGCGTGGAGCGGAGTTCCGTATGAAGGTCACGGTCGAACGCGCCCAATTGCTGAAGGCGCTGTCCCATGTGCATCGCGTGGTTGAGCGCCGCAATACGATTCCGATCCTGGCCAACGTGCTGCTGCGGGCTGAAGGCGACAAGCTTTCCTTCAAGGCCACCGACCTCGATCTTGAAGTGACCGAAACCATTGCGGCCGAGGTCAATCCGGGCGGCGCGACCACGGTGGCGGCGCAAATGTTTTACGACATCGTGCGCAAGCTGCCCGAAGGTGCCCAAGTCATTTTGGAGGCATCCGGTGATCGCAGCTCCATGACGATCCGGGCCGGACGCTCGCGTTTTGCCCTGCAAGCGCTGCCGGAGAGCGATTTTCCCGATCTTTCGGTCGGTGATCTGACCCATAAGTTTACGGTCGGGGCGGCCGATCTGCGGCGCATGATCGACAAGACACAATTCGCAATTTCTACCGAAGAGACCAGATATTACCTTAATGGTATCTATCTCCATACCGTACAGGCAAGTCAAGGACCGGTGCTGCGGGCGGTCGCCACGGACGGGCATCGGCTCGCGCAGTTCGAAATCGCCGCTCCACCGGGCGCAGAAGGCATGCCGGGTGTCATCGTGCCGCGCAAGGCGGTCGGCGAGATCCAGAAGCTGGCGGACAATGCCGATGGCGACATCGCGGTCGAGCTGTCGCAGGCAAAAATCCGTCTCATGGTCGGCAATATAATACTGACATCCAAGCTGATCGATGGTACGTTCCCGGACTACACGCGTGTGATCCCGCTCGGTAACGACAAACAGCTTGAAGTCGATAAAAAGGCATTCGAGCAGGCGGTCGATCGGGTATCGACGGTGGCAAGTGAGCGCGGCCGCGCCGTCAAGCTCGCTATCTCGGCGGGGCGTTTGACCTTGTCCGTCACCAACCCGGATTCCGGCAACGCCAGCGAGGATTTGGAGGTCTCCTATGAGTCCGATCCGCTCGATATCGGATTCAACTCGCGCTACCTGCTTGATATTGCGTCGCAGCTTGATGGCGATACCGCGGTGCTCAAGCTGGCCGATCCTGGGTCGCCGACCTTGCTCGCCGACAAGGACAACAAGAGTGCACTTTACGTGCTGATGCCGATGCGGGTTTGATGCGCCAAACGGCTAGCCCAGACCTTTGACCGCCGCGACCCGTATCCACCGTCTGACCCTGACCAATTTTAGGAATTACCGAGCCGCGGGCATCGCCACATCGGCGCAACGCGTGGTGCTGACCGGTCCCAATGGAGCCGGCAAAACCAACGTGCTGGAAGCAATTTCCTTGCTGTCCCCCGGCCGGGGGCTGCGGCGCGCGCAGCTCGACCACATCGCTTATGCCGCCAATGGCAGCCCCGGCACCGGCGGCGACGATCGCTCGTGGGCCGTATCCGCCGAAATCACCGGTGCCTTGGGTTTCGCCACGCTGGGCACCGGGGTCGAGGCCGCACGCGCGGCCGAAGCGGTGCTCGCGCGCCAATATCGGATCGACCGCGAACCGGTCCGCTCGGCGACCGCCTTTTCGGATCATTTACGCGTGGTGTGGCTCGTCCCCGGCATGGACGGACTGTTTCTCGGGCCCGCCGCGGAACGCCGCCGGTTTCTCGATCGCCTGGTGCTCGCCGTCGATGCCACCCATGCGGCGCGGGTCGCGGCGTTCGAACGCGCCTTGCGGTCGCGCAACCGCTTGCTCGAGAATCCGGCGCCCGACCCGCACTGGCTCAAAGCGAACGAGCGCGAAACGGCCGAGCTCGCCGTGGCGGTGGCCGCCGCCCGCGCCGAGACCGTCAGGCGGCTGTCGGCCGCCTTGGCGGTACGGCATGACGCGCAGGCCGCATTCCCGTCCGCGGCGATCGCGCTCGACGGCTGGTTGGAAGCGATGGTGCTGGAACGCCCTGCCGTCGAGGTCGAGGATCGCTATCGGACGGTGCTGTTGGACAATCGCGCCCGCGACGCCGCCGCCGGGCGCACCCTGGATGGACCGCATCTGACCGACCTCGCGGTCTCCTATCGGGAGAAGGCCATAGCGGCCCGCGACGCTTCGACCGGAGAACAGAAGGCGCTGCTGATCGGACTGATCCTCGCCCATGCGGCGCTGGTCGCCGACATGACCGGCGCGACACCCGTCATCCTACTCGACGAGGTGGTGGCGCACCTTGACCCCGCGAGGCGCGCGGCGCTGTTCGACGCCCTCGATCGAATTGGCTCGCAGGTATGGATGAGCGGCGCCGACCCGGCCGCCTTCGCGGATATCGCGGCGCGCGCCGACGTGATCGACGTGCGCAAGATTTCGGGGAACGGGCGGTAGCCAAATCGGAAATCCGAAGTGAGCGCACCCCGCACTGCTGGGTGGCTTTGGTCGATCCAGATTTTCAGGCTTGACGATAATAGGCCTCTTCCTATGATCGGGTCATGCATCGGCATTGGGCCGGTGCCGGAACCATCATGCCAAAATATCGGATCGACCAAGCCCTGCAGGACGGCCGCCAGGCGGCCACGCACATCCGCCGCCACGGCGGTTCACCGCTCGCCGCGGCCTACGCCCAGATCGAAGCGGCGTTTTCGCCCTCAGCCTGTCATGCGCGGTTCAAGGAGCGTGTGGCCGCGCTGATGCGCTCGGGGCCTACCGACCCCGAAGTCCGGATGCGTTACCGCATTCTCGCCGAGCGTCACCGGGCGGCAGGCCTCGTCGAGCGCTATCGCACTTGTCGAAGGCCTGCGGGATGGCGAAATCACGGCGCGTGCCGCTACGGCACGCAATTGGGGCGCCAATGGCCGCCCCCGCCTTGCCTTGATGATCCTCGACGAACTTCGCCTGATCTTGCGGGTGGTGCGCCGGTTCATGCCGGCGTGCTTCGCCGGCATCTTGGCCGCGGTGCTCGCGGCCGAATATGCCGGGCCCGCATAGGCCAAGGGCGCCGGCAGGCCCGACGCGGCCGCCTCATTCGTCGTGGCGCTCAGGCCGCCAAGGCGGCCTTGGCCTTGCCGACGATGGCCTCGAACGCCGCCGGTTCCCGGATCGCGAGGTCGGAGAGCACCTTGCGGTCCACCATGACCCCGGCCTTGGCGAGGCCGTCGATGAATTTGCTGTAGTTCAGCCCGAATCCGCGCACCGCGGCGTTGAGGCGCTGAATCCACAGCGCCCGGAACGTGCGCTTGCGGCGCTTGCGATCGCGGAAAGCGTATTGGTTCGCCTTTTCGACCGCCTGTTTGGCGACCCGAATGGTATTCTTGCGGCGGCCACGATAACCCTTCGCGGCGTTAAGGACCTTTTTGTGCTTGGCGTGTCCGGTGACGCCCCGTTTGACGCGGGCCATGGCGGATCTCCTTCGAAGTCAGCAAGCGCGGATTTCACGAGCGCAGATTGTGGATGGCGTGGTTCACGGGCGGCGGCCGCATGGCGGCGCCTCCGATCAATTCGGCCGGGCGGTTCAGTCGTTCGGCAACCAGTATTTCTTGATCCGGTCGCCATCCGTCTTGAACAGCACACTGGTGCCGCGATGATCACGGATCTGCTTCGTGGTGCGCTTGATCATGCCGTGGCGCTTGCCGGACTGGGCGTACAACACCTTGCCGGTACCGGTGACCTTGAATCGCTTTTTTGCGCCTGACTTCGTCTTCAGCTTGGGCATTTTGCTCTCCTTATCCAAGCCGGACATCGGTGGCCTGCGGCCACGTCCAGCGGGTGTGCGCAACGGCGCCCGCCACCCGGTTGACCCTTATGTTCGACCACCGGCGTGCACCCGATCGCGCGTACTGCTTGAGCAGTTCGCCACCGCCACGGCAGCCCTTTAGCCGGGCAGCGGAAGGGCGGCCTTATGGCAGAGATGCCGGCCGCTGACAACCGTCAAAGCGCTGTCATTGCGCTGTCATTGAAAAATCGGCGCCGGATCAATTGGCAATCGGCAGCATCAGCATGCAGACGCCCCATCCCGTGCTTGACGTGCGCGGCCATCCTCGGTCCACGAGAGCCGGCGCAACGGGTCACGTGGTGCTATTGTGTGCCGAGCTTGCGCTCCCAGGCCAGGGCGTGCGTGACGATGGTGGTCAGATCGGCAAATTGCGGCCGCCACCCAAGGACACTTCGGATGCGATCGGACTGCGCCACGATCTGGGCCGGGTCGCCCGGCCGCCGGCCGGCGCGATCGACCCGGAAGTCGGTGCCCGCCACGCGCTTCACCGTATCGATCACCTCCAGCACGGAGAAGCCGTGGCTATAGCCGCAATTGAGCGTGACCGACTTGCCGCCGGCGCGCAGATAGGCCAGCGCCTCCGCATGGGCGCGGACCAGGTCGGCGACATGGATGTAATCGCGAATGCAGGTGCCGTCCGGCGTCGGGTAATCGGTGCCGAACACGCTCATGGCGGCGCGCTTGCCGAGCGCGGTCTCCACCGCGACCTTGATCAGGTGGGTGGCGCCCTTGGTGGATTGCCCGGTCCGCAGCTTGGGGTCCGCGCCGGCCACGTTGAAATAGCGCAGGATGACGTAATCGATGCCATGCGCGAAGGCGGCGTCGCGCAGCATGATTTCGGTCATCAGCTTGGAGGAGCCATAAGGCGACATCGGCGCCAGCGGATCGTCCTCAGCGATCGGCGACTTGGCCGGGTTGCCGTAGACCGCCGCCGTCGAGGAGAAGATGAATCGCTTCACCCCGCCCTTGACGGCGCATTCCATGAGGGATCGGGAATTGACCGTGTTGTTGCGGTAGTAGCCAAGCGGATCGGCCACCGAATCCGGCACCACGATCGAGGCCGCGAAGTGAATGATGGCGGACACCCGATGGGTCGCGATCAGCCCGGCGACCAGCGCTTCGTCGCCGGTTTCGCCGATGACCAGCGGAACGCCCGCCGGGATCGCCCATTTGAAGCCGGTGGACAGATTGTCGAGCACGACCACAGGCTCGCCGGCATCCGCGAGGGCATGCACCATGTGGCTGCCGATATATCCGGCGCCGCCGGTTACCAGGATGGTCATCGGGGTCACCCGTGTGGGTAGCTGGGTCGCGTAAGGCGTTGCATCTGCATAGGTGAGTGGGCGGTGTCTCCGCAATGGTTGCCGTTAAAAGAACACGGCATGAGGCTGCCCGTCCCCTCGAGATCAAGTCCATTGACGAACGAAGGCGACGATGAAGCCGACCGGATTTGTCGGCCGCCACATAGTCGTCGATCGCCTCCGGCAAAAGCAGCAGTTGCGAGCGATCGGGCCAGAAATATGGACCATGCGCATTTCTACCCCAGGAGCCCGCACACGGGAATCCATCAGGCCGATTTTTCACACGGTCTGCTTGACTTATGCATGCACGGCCGCGCGTCCGGTTGCTGAGGAACAGCTGTCGCGCCGGCCGCGCGATTGGCGCAGCGGCCTTTGACCCCAGGCTGTGCGAAAACGAAATCCGATTTGGTCGTAGCGCTGAGCGGAGGATGAATTTTTGCGTCTTTTTGCTGTGAGCGTGACCACAAGCCTCGAAATTCCGACCCATCGCGGACATCGCGGGTCAACTTCGGATCAAGACGACGTAATCCGGTTGATCGAGGTCAACACCGATAGCTTCCCATCTGTCACATGTATGCGTTGACGTGTTGGTTGCGCTGTCGTTCGGCTTGAAGACGTACGCTCTTTCCGGAGCCGGCGCGCTGCTCTGAAAGGACTATGTCAAATATGAACTCAGTCAGGAGCGTCTTGCTCGCTTCGCTCGCGGTCGCCGCTGCAGCGACAATCGCACCGGCGGGGGCTCAGCAGCCACAGCCCGTGGGGCCGTACAAGGATTTCAACGGCACCATCAATCTTGATATCCGCGATTTAAAGGCCGATTGGGGGCCGTTCACGCCGAAGAAGGCGCCCGCGGGCGCGCCGAACATCCTGTTCGTGCTCTACGACGACACCGGGCTTGCCGCTTGGTCGACCTACGGCGGCCGGATCAACATGCCCACCCTCGACCAGCTGGCGCAGAACGGAATCACCTACACGCAGTGGCACACGGTGGCGCTCTGTTCGCCGACCCGGTCGACGCTGCTGACGGGGCGCAACCACACTTTGAACGGCATGGCCGCGATCACGGAGGGCTCCAACGGCTTTCCGGGCTGGGCGGGTCGCATCCCGCCGCAAGCCGCTACGATCGCGCAGGTGCTTCAAGACAATGGCTACAGCACATTCTGGCTCGGCAAAAATCACAACGTGCCGGAGCAGGATGTCGCCGAGGGCGGCGACCGCAAGACCTGGCCGCTCGGTCAGGGATTCGAGCGCTACTACGGATTCATCGGCGGCGAGACCAATCAATGGTATCCGGACTTGGTCGAGGACAATCACTTCATCGAGCCGCCGGCCTCACCGGAGCAGGGCTACCACCTCTCCAAGGATCTCGCCGATCAGGCCATCAAGATGATCCGGAACCAGCAAGCCGCCACCCCCTCGAAGCCGTGGTTCATGTTTTACAACCCGGGGGCCAACCACGCGCCACACCAGGCTCCAAAGGAGTACATCGCCAAGTACAAGGGCAAGTTCGACGACGGTTACGAAGCGTATCGCACCTGGGTGCTGGCGCGCATGATCGAGAAGGGCATCGTGCCGAAGGACACAAAGCTCACCCCGATCAATCCGCTCCCTGAGTCCCAGGCGAATCCGGCTGACCACGTCCGTCCGTGGAACACGCTCAACGCGGACGAGAAGAAGCTGTTCTCGCATATGGCCGAGGTCTGGGCCGGGCTGTCGGAATACACCGACGTGCAGATCGGCCGTGTCATCGATTACCTGGAGAAGACCGGGCAGCTCGAAAACACGATGGTCCTCTACGCCGCCGACAACGGCACCTCCGGCGAAGGCACGCCGAACGGTTCCGTCAACGAGAACAAGTTCTTCAACGGCTATCCCGATGATTTGGCCGAGAACATGAAGCTGTTCGACAAGCTCGGGGGACCCGACACCTACGGCCATTTCCCCACAGGTTGGGCTGTCGCATTCTCGACACCGTTCCAGATGTTCAAGCGCTACTCGCAATACTCCGGCGGTACGGCCGATCCGCTCGTCATTTCGTGGCCGAAGGGCATCAAGGCGCGCGGCGAGATCCGCGACCAGTACCACCACTCGGTAGACATCGTGCCGACCATCCTCGACGTCGTCGGACTGGAAATGCCCAAGGTGTACCGGGGCGTCGAGCAGTTCCCGCTCTCCGGTGTATCAATGAAGTACACCTTCGAGGCGGCACCTCATGCCCCGACGCAGAAGAAGCGGCAGTTCTACTCCATGCTCGGCACCCGTGGGATGTGGGAGGACGGCTGGCTCGCTGCCGCCGTGCACGCCCCGTTCACCGGCAAGGGCCATTTCGATCAGGACCAGTGGCAGCTCTACCACGTCGATACGGACCGTTCGGAGTCGACCGACCTGGCGAACCAATATCCTGAGAAACTGGAGGCGCTCAAGAAAGCGTGGGACGAGGAAGCCCGCGCCAATCTGGCGTTGCCGATTGATGACCGCAGCGCGTCCGAACTCCTTGCCGTCGAGCGCCCCTCGGCGGAACCGGTTCGTGACCGCTACGTCTATTATCCCGATACGGCCCCGGTGCCGGAAGGTGTCGCCGTCAACGTGCGCAATCGCTCGTACAAAATCCTCGCCAATGTCGAGATATCGGATGTGAACGCCGGCGGCGTGATCTTCGCTCACGGGTCGCGCTTCGGCGGACACGCGTTGTTCATCAAGGATCACAAGCTCTACTACGTCTACAACTTCCTCGGCATCAAGCCGGAGCAGAAGTTCGTCTCGTCGGTTAAACTGAAGCCCGGAAAATATACGCTCGGCATGGAGTTCACGCGAACCGGTGCCGGTCCCCACCACGAGTTTTTGGGCACTATGAAGCTGTACGTCAACGACAAGGTCGTTGCCGAAGGCCCGATGAAGACGCAGCCGGCCAAGTTCACGTTGTCGGGCGACGGCCTCTGCGTCGGCTACGACAGCGGCGATGCCGTCAGCGCCGAGTACAAGACACCCGGCACGTTCCATGGCGGAACGATCCGGGCGGTCGGTGTCACGGTCGAAAAAGCATCGTACGAAGACCTCGAAATGGAAGCGCAGAGAGCGCTGATACGCGACTAATCGCCAGCTTCAACCAATACCAATTCGAAGGTACACGTGCTTGGCTCCCGTCGCAACATTTGCGACGGGGATTGGTCATGGCCGGTGATAATCCTTTGAGCGCGGCCCCGCGAACCGGCGCGGCGATGCTTAAGCTGAGATGCAAGCCCCGAACGGCGACGCGGGCCATCCGAGCAGCTTGCCCAATGCCGTTCACTCAACGCGGGGATGCGCGCGTCCCCTCTCCCCGCGGCGTTCTTCACGCCGTGGGGAGAGGGTTAGGGTGAGGGGCAGGTCCCCGCACCGACGGCGCGACCACCCTAACCCTCTCCCCATCGTAAAGAACGATGGGGAGAGGGGACGAGGTCACGCATCCGGGGTTACGGCTGCTGCCTCCGCGTTTTAAAAATCCGGTTTCTCGGCTTCCGGGACGTCCGCGTCCTTGTTGTTGTAATACTCGCGCCGGTTTTCAGCGCAGACCGATTCCGGTATCTGCTCGGGCCCCGGCACATAGGTGAGCGTCGCGGTCCACGGCGTTGTAAAGGCGCCGGCATCGTCGATCGTCACATGCACCTGCATGAACTTGCCGCGGTGCTGGGTGAAGACGTCGCCGTTGAACATCCAGTTCTCTTTGACGTTCCGCTCGATGGCATCCTTCACGTCATCGTAATCGCGCGGCGCCCTTTACGCATGCTCCTCGATCACGCTGGCGCGGACATCATCCTCGATCAGGCGCCAGATGCGGTCCACAGTGGCGACGAACGCCGCGGTGCGCTTGACCGCGAGCGAGCGCGGCCGCGGGAGGGCGATCTCCACGATCTCCTGGATGCGGCCCGGCCGCCGCGCCAGCACCAGCACGCGGTCCGACAGGAACACCGCCTCGTCGATCTGGTGGGTGACGAACAGCACGGTTTTTCTGCCCTCTTCCCAGATCCGCATCAGTTCGGTCTGCATGATCTCGCGGGTCTGGGCATCGAGCGCCGAGAACGGCTCGTCCATCAGCAGAATGTCCGGATCGATCGCGAGCGCGCGGGCGAGGTTGACGCGCTGGCGCATGCCGCCCGACAGCTGGCGCGGATAATAGCGCTCGAAGCCTTCGAGGCCGACGAGGCGCAACAGGTCGCGGATGCGCGCCTGCTCCGCGGCGCCGGTGCGGCCGGCAATTTCGGGGCCGATGCGGGCATTGTCGAACACCGTGCGCCACGGGAGCAGATTGTCGTTCTGGAACACGAAACCGCGGTCGGAGCCGGGCGAGCGCACGGCGCGGCCATCGAGCAGGACCGCCCCTTCGCTTGCGGGCTCAAGGCCCGCCACGATGCGCAGCAGCGTGGTCTTGCCGCAACCGCTGGGGCCGACCAGGGAAATGAACTCGCCGCGGGCGATGGCGACATCGATGTCGCGCAGCACTTCGAGATCGCCGAAACGCTTGGTGAGGTGCGTAAGCGCGAGTTTCGCCGTCATGCGCCCGCTCAATCCCGCGTCCACGGCACCAGCACCCGCTCGACCCAGCTGAAGCCGGCCGTCATCGCGATGCCGGCCGCCGCCAGGATGACCACGCCCGGCGAACAGATCCGGCATGTTGAAGGCATCGGCCGACTGGCTGATCAGCCGGCCAAGCCCCGCACGCGAGCCGAACAGTTCCGCCACCACGACCCCGATGAGGCCGCGCCCGATGCCGAGCTTGAGGCCGGCGAGGATGAACGGCATCGCCGAGGGCAGCGACAGCTTGAAGAAAATTTGCCGCGGCGTGGCGCCGAAACTGCGCAGCATTTCGATGAGCCTCGGGCTCGTGGTGCGCAGTCCGGCCTCGGTATTGATGGTCACCGGAAACAGCACCAGGAACACCACCACCACGACCTTCGACCAGATGCCGATGCCGAGCCAGAGGATGAACAGCGGCGCCAGCGCAATGGTGGGGGTCGCATAGAGCCCGGAAATCCAGGGCTGCAGGATGCGCTTGCCCAATTCGCTGCTCGCCATGACGAGGCCGAGCAGGATCCCCAAAACGCTCGCGATCACATAGCCGATGGCGAATTCCGCGGCGCTGATCGCCACATGCGGCCACAGCTCGCCGCTGGCCGCGAGGTTATAGATCGCCGCGAAAATCTGGCTCGGCGCCGCCAGGAACAGCGCGTTGGCCACCACCACGCGGCTTAAAAATTCCCACAGCGCGAGCCCGGCGAGGATCGACAGCACGCCGGCGAATTGCCGGCCATGGACGCGCCACAGCGCAGCCGCCGGCGCTTGCGGCCGTGCCGCCGCGCCCATCGCGTCCGCAGAGCTGGTGTCGATCGTTGCCATCCGGTGCAGGGATAATTCAATCCGCCACCTCTGTCACGCCGGGCAGCAGCAGGCGATTGACATTGAGCCCCGGCGCGATGTCGCCGAGGCTGACGAGCGCCGCCGTGAGCGCGCGCAGCCGCGTCAGCGAGACCTTGCCGGTCGGCTCGAAAAACTCTCCCTTGCGATAGAAATCATAGGCCTTCTCGACCTCGTCGGGCTTGATGCCGCTCGCCGTCACCATCATCCGCACCGCCTCGGCGCGGTTGCGCTCGTCCGCGAACCACGCCACCGCCTCGCCATGGGCGTCGAGAAGCCGCCGCAGCACGCCCTTGTGGCCGTTCGCCCACGGCACGTTCACCACCGTGCCGGAGAACGGCAGCTCGGGCGCGAAATCGGCCGCGAGCCCGAGTTCATGAAAGCCGTTGGCAACGGCTTGGAAATTCGACGGCGGCAGCAGGATCGCGGCATCGACCGCGCCGGACTGCAGCGCCGCGGCCCGCGCCGTGGTGGCGCCGGCGAACACCATGTCGACATCGCTCGCTTTAAGCCCGCTCGGCGCCAGCATGCGCTCCACATAGAGGCGCGTAATGTCCTTCGCCCCGCCGACCGAGACGATCTTGCCCTTGAGATCGCGCAACGTCTTGATCGCTGACTTGGCCACCAGCGCATAGGGCGGCGACTGCGCCTCGATCCGTACGATGGCGACGGGCGCGCCTTTTTCGATCGCCCGGATCGGATCGACCAGGCCGGTGGACATGGTGACATTGAGCGAACTCGCGGTGAGTTGCTGGATCACGGCGGCGCTCGAAGGCACGTAGACGAGATCGATCTTCAGATCGCGGCCGGCAAAGAAGCCCTTGTTGATGCCGATGAAGACCGGCCAAAGATTCGCCGAAGCCGAACCGACGGTGCCGACCACCACGGTATCGGCCGCTTGGACCGGCGCGGGCGGCGGCCCGCACGCCAGCGCGATGGCGGGAATGGCCGCCCACAACCACCGAGACCGCGACAAGCTGGCCGTTCGCATGTTGCCCTCCATTGGTTGCGCCGATCCCGCCGCGGCGGTTGTCCGATCGGAGAAGCTCGGGCGAGCGATGCTTTGAGACGCGGAGGCATTTACCGCGATGCGGCTGCGCCTTCGCTGAGATTAGGCGTCAAATCCGCCGCAGCGGAATCGACAGCGCCAGGAAAAATCCCGCCGTCGTAAATCCCGCGATCGTCAGAAACGCGATCCGGAACGCCTCCGCGATCGCGTTTCGCACATCGGCTTGCGCCGCCGCGGAAAGGTCGCCGGCCATCTGCCCGCTGCGCTCCGCCATCATGGCAAACACCCGCGCGGCGTCGGGGTTCTTCATCGCCAGCATGGCGAACAGCACGGCGGTGACGAACGCGGTGCCGAAGGCGGCGCCGATCGAGCGGGAGAACTGCACCGAGGCGGCGGCTTCGCCGAGCTGCTTCGGTCCCGAGGCGACTTGCACCGTGACCTGCACCACGCCCATCACGGTGCCCATGAACAGCCCGTTCAACAGCAAGAGCCAGCCGAGCCAGGTCGTGCTCAGCACCTGCGCCCAGACGGCGAGCACCACCAGGCAGAACGTCACCAGAGCGAGGCCGACGACCGGGAACACCGTGGTGCGGCCGGTGCGGCTGACCATCCGGCCGGTCACGAGCGAACCGGTGCCGATCCCGATCGTCAGCGGAACCAGCAGCACGCCGGTTTGCGACGGCGTGAGCCCGCGCACCACCTCCAGATAGATCGGCAGAAACGTGATCAGCGACACCAGCGCGGCGCCATGGAAGGCGGCCAGCGCATCGCTGCGCCAGATCGACGGCCGGCCCAAGAGCGACAGCGGGATCAGCGGCGACGGCGCCCGGCGCTCCTGGCGCAGCAACAGCAGCAGCGACGACACCGCGATCGCCGCCAATCCCCCCAGCAGCGGCAGCGCGCCTACATCGACATGCTGCGCCTGTTCCAGGCTCAACAGCGTCGTCGTCACGAAGGTGGTGAACCACAACAGGCCGAGCGGGTCCGGCCGAAAATTCGGTTGGTCCGGGACCCGGTTCTCGAGCTTGCGCACCAGCCACAGCGCGATGAGGCCGAGCGGAACGTTGATCAGGAACACCGATTGCCAGCCGAAGTGCTGCGTCAGGTAGCCGCCGGCGACGGGACCGAAGGTGTTGGCGCCGACCGCCACCGCGGCCAGATAGCCCTGATAGCGGGCGCGTTCGCGCGGCGGAATGGCTTCTCCGACCAGCGCCTGCGACAGCGTCATCAGCCCGCCGCCGCCAAGCCCCTGCAGCACGCGGGCGAGCGTCAATAACTCGATGGTCGGCGCGGCCGCGCAGGCGATCGAGGCGACGATGAAAACCGCCAGCCCTGCGAACATCAGCCGGCGGCGGCCAAAAGCATCGCCCAGGCGGCCATAGACCGGGGCCGCGATGGTGGACGCGATCAGGTATGAGACGACGACCCAGGCGGCCCGGTCCACCCGGCCGGTATTGGCGGCGATCGCCGGCAGCGCGGTTGCCACGATGGTCTGGTCCACCACCGCCAAAAACATCGGCAGCATGATGGAGGGAAAGATCGCAAAGAAATTCGGCCGCGCCGGCTGGCCGGAACCAGCCCCGCCCGCCGACCGCGATCCTTCATCGGAACTCATCAGCCTCTGCCCTTTGCCACGTCAATGCGCCATCAGGACCGGCAACGTGGCGTTGGCCAAAATGTGGCGGGTGGCGCCGCCGAAGATCACTTGGCGCAGGCGGCTTTGCGTATAGGCGCCCTTGACCAGGAGATCGCAACCGAGCGAGGCCGCGTGATCGAGGATCGCCTCGCCGGTGCTGCGCGATCCCGGCGCGACGGTCACGGCGGTGGCCGGTACGCCGTTGCGTAACAAATGCAGGGCTACGTCGGTTCCCTCCGGCCCCGGCGTCATGCCGCCCTCGACGGTCAGCACCGTCACCTGCTCGGCGCCGCGCAGCAGCGGCATCGCAAACGCATTGGTGCGCGCCTGCTCGGTGCTGCCGTTCCAGGCGACCAAAATATTGCGGCCGATGACCTGCGGCGGCTCCGGCGGTACCGCGAGGACCGGCCGGCCGCTTTCGAACAGCGCGGCCTCCAGCGGTTCCATGCGGGGGTCCTGGGCGGCGCGGCCGGGCCGGCCGAGCACGATCAGATCGAACAGCCGCCCATGGGTACCGATGAAAGCGTCGTCCTGCGGGCTGCGCCGCGGCCAGCCATAGGACAAATGCGCCATGCGCGGCGGCGAAGGCTCCTGCGGAACGTGGTTCGCCGCCATGAACGACGCGAAGAGCGCGCGGGCATCGCGCTCGATCTCGTCGTCGCGGGCATGGATTTGCGGCATCGTCAGGCTGCTGATGGGATCGACGGTCACGAAGTCGGTGGCGATCGGCTGGACCGCAAAACCTTCAACGTAGCTGTCGAATTTTTGTGCCACCATGCGGGCCGCGCGCAGCACCGCGCGCATGGAGTCGTGCTCTTCGACCGGAACCAGGATCGTCTTCATCGTCATCCTCCGTCCCGCTCATCACCGAAAGGGCGATACGTCTATTCCGCCGCGCCAGCTCGCGGGCTAGACTGGAAACGTTCCCAATTCGCCTGGGCGCCCGTCCAGATATAGGCCTTAAGGCCGAGCACATGTTCGAGCCGCAGGGCGGTTTCGCCCGTGACCGGGTTGGTGCCGTCGATGATGCCGCCGACCAGCTCCGGGGCAAGACCGGCAAGCGCGGCGAACGCAGCCGCCGAGAGACCGCGCGCCTCGATATGCTCTTTAAGGAGGACGCCCGGATGGACGGCCCAATTCGGCTCCCACTTCGGTACTGCTCCCGACATATCGATCATGGTTTCACGTCCTGCTCTGTGCGTGCATTCATGTTCTATGGTAATCGACAACTTCGCTGAAGCGAATCGAAGTGGCCTTGTCGCGATCGATGCCGCCGTCTTTTAGGCGAGGAACCGGCGCGTGATCGACCGCGAAAATGAGCCGCCAGTTGCCGTTCAGAACCACGGAAAACTGCTCATCTCGGTCGGCTTTGAGCTGCTCCAGCCAGTCTGGAGGACCGGTTGGAACGTCCGAGAGCTTTTCCGCAAGGGCCAAGGTGGTCAACCGGTTTTGCAGTGCCCGGCTGCGCTCGCCATACGCCCGCCGCATGGCCCTTTCGTCGGAAAATTCTCTTTCAAGCTTTCGACTCGCGAACGAAAATTCCATGTCCCGCTCGTCGCCTATGCGTTCGCCGCCGTGAACGACTCGAAAAGCGCGCGGGCTCCAATTTGACGCCCGGCTCCGGCACGCCACAAGATCGGCGGCGAAATCGTCATGCGGCCGCGATGTCGGTCTGCGTAAAATCGGCGCCCTTGAACATCAGCGGCTGGCCTAAATGCCGAGCACAGGCATAGGCAAAGCAGTCCCCGAAATTGAGCCGGGCCGGATGCCGGCCCTTGCCGTAACGCTCGAACGCATCGAGCGCGATCCGCGCCGCCTCGGGCGGAACGGCAACGACATTAATTTCGATGAGCGCGAGATAGGAATCGATCTCCGCCGCCGCGACGCTGATCGGAAGACCGAGCACGCGAGCGACCGCGATCGCCGTCTCCCAGACCGCCAGCGGCGAGGTCACGCGCGTCTTCGACAGCTGCAGCCGCGCCAGCAGTTCGCGCGCGTCGTCCTCGCTCGTCAACATCGCCGTCAGCGCCGACGCGTCGATGAACATCAGGCCTCCTCGTACAGGCTGTCGCGAAACGCTTTGTCGGCCGGCAGGCCCCCCGGATTGGCCTTGGCCCGCAGTTCGCGGCAGAACTGAACCCCGATATCGACCAGGGAACGTTGCGCCTGTCGGCGTTCGATCTCATTCGCAAGCGCGATGGTCACGGCCGCTGTGAGGCCAGTCTTTTCCATCGCGGCAAGTTGGCGCGCTAGTCGCTCCGTCCGCTCATTGCTGATATGGATGGCCATGTTACCTCCATAATCCATGATTTAGTGTATTCCATGTATAGACTTTGATGTGCATTCTTACAAACGGTATCAAAATACTACGTACCGCAATCCGCCTGGCATCCGCCGGCACCTCATTGGCGCTGGCCGGCCTAACACGCGCAAATCGGTGCGACACCACACACCGGAACGCCGCGGCGGGCCACCGCATTTCCCACTTGAAGGGTTAGCCATGTCAGGAGCTTTACCATGGAAAGGAAACTTGCAGGTCTGGTCGGGGGCGTAGCTGCCCTCGCGACCGTCACTGCGGCGGACGCCGCGCCCCTATCGCCGACACCTGCGGCTGCGACCAGCTACCGCGATCTTCTTGAGCCGGTACCCGATGCAATAGCCGCCGTCAAAGCCGATGACGCGCGCATGACCGCTGCGCTTGCGAACAATCCATTGCAGCTCGTGCAATGGTCTTACTACCGCCGCCACCCACCCATCACACCCCACCACCACCATCATCATCATCGCTTTGGTTTTCGGTGGTGAAGGCCGGAGGTGCGAGCCGGCGGGATATGCTCAGGCCGGATCTTCCCGTTCTCGGGCCTTGGCGGCGCGCAGCAACGAGCGATATGTGCCGTCGAAAACGGTGTCGGTATCGGACCTCCAGGCGGTATCGGCCCCGAGCGTGGAGCGGCTCGCGTGAATCCGGCGGGCGCGCATTTCGCGCTCGGCCGCTTCCTCCTCCTCCATGGGGACAATGACAAAGTCCGACGAAACCGGCAGGATAACAATTTGCAGCATGGGTTCGCCCGGCCTGAAAATATGCGTTGTTCGTTCCGGCGGAGCCTTGAAGACCACAAACGATATCATTGGCCACCATTCGGTGCGCAGCAGAGCCGGAACCGCGATCGGTACGGTGTCCGTCGTGTCCGTGTAGAAGCGTGGATGCGGCTCGGTGCGGACGGCCCAATCTTTTCCAACCTTCAAGTCGAGAAGGAGCTGATAGGTGTAATATTCATTGCCAAAGCTGCGAAACGGCGGCCATTGAAGGTCATTATCGGGGGCGGGACCGAAATCTCCATCGAATACCCACTGTCCATTCTTCTTCGATACGCGCAGTTCGTTCTGATAGGGATAGAAAACCTCGATTCCGCATTGGGCGCCTTCGGTGAATGGCATGCAATGCCAGGGATACTCGTGCGAACCGTCTTTGCGGGGCATTGCCATGCCGCCCCACCCGGGAATTTCGATCTTGGTACGGCGGGGCGCCAGTCCGGGATTAAACAGTCTGAATTTTATTTCCTGCATGGCACCGCCTTAAGAAGCTTTACGGCTTAGACCCAATTCCGGTCATATCCGACACTCCGAGTCATGGCCGGGCTTGTCCCGGCCATCCACGTCTTCCTTGCAGAGCCGTCGCAAGTAAAACGTGGATGCCCGCGACAAGCGCGGGCATGACGCCGAGAGGGTGATTCGACCCGATCGAAATCCGGTCTAGAATTTGGAGGCGATCAGCCCGGTTGCCATATTACCCACTCGACAGCCGGGATGTTCCAGCACCGCTTACGCATCCCCAGATGTTTTCCGCTTGCCAGGCCGACGCAGGCTGATGGGCACACTGCGCCGAACAATGCCTTCAGCACCTCCACCGGGAGGAACGCTGTCAGGCGGCTCAGGTTCCGCGGTTGTGTGTGCGGAGGATGCGCGGTACCTGGGACGGCCGCAACGATCGGAGAGTCCCATGGCGCTTCACCTCACCATCGGCAACAAGAACTATTCGTCCTGGTCGTTGCGGCCATGGCTGGCCCTCAAGGTCGCGGGCATTCCGTTCGAGGAAACCGTCATTCCGATCTATGTTCCGGGCAGCAAAGAAAAATTTCTTGACACGCTCGCCGGCCGGCAAGGTCCCGATCCTGCAGGACGGCGCCGTGACGGTGTGGGAGTTGCTAGCAATCCTGGAATACCTGGCAGAGCAATTTCCCGCCGCCGGCCTGTGGCCAAGCGACCGGGGCGCGCGCGCCCACGCCCGCGCCATCGCGAGCGAAATGCATGCGGGATTTCAGCCGCTGCGGCGCCAATGCCCGATGAATATGTGGCGGCCGGTCAAGAAGCTGGAACTGAGCGCCGAGACCGCGGCCAACGTGGCGCGCATCGACGCCATGTGGGCGGATTGCCGCGCCCGATTCGGCGCCGGCGGGCCGTTCCTGTTCGGCGGCTTCACCGCCGCCGACGCCATGTATGCGCCGGTGGTGTCGCGCTTCCACACCTATGCGATCGCGGTCGGCGCCGCATCGGCCGCCTATATGGATGCCGTGATGGCGCTGCCCGCATGGCGGGAATGGCATGCCGCCGCCCTCGTCGAAGAATGGGTGCTGGCGGAGGACGAAGTGGATTGGCCGACGGTGCTGCGCGCTTAAAGCGTCACGGCACGAAGCGGCGCCGAGGATGACGTAGTGGAACCGGTTGGCCATGCGTTCGGCCGATCGGACGGAGCTGGTCTGGCCCGTGCGGTGCTGCTGATCGACACGGCTGTGCGTATTGGCGCAGGCCTTTGCTAAGTTGCCCCGGCGAATATCGCCGGGGCTTGGGATTGGTCCCATGGGGGCTGGGGGGGCGATGGGGATGGGGCCACATCCCGATATTATAATGCCGGACGCGGCCTGAAGTTCCACCGCGGTCCCTGAAAATGCCATGGTCACCGAGCACACCTTACCAACACTCCCGGCGATTGGTGAGGCTGCTGGAGGTCACATCGGCGAGCTGGCCAGAATCCTGGCCTTCGCGCACACCAGTTTGGTGTTGATGCCGAACGGCGAAGAAAGCCTGTTGCCGGTCCGGATTAGCCCGTGCGTAAGGATCGGCGGCAGCCAAAAGCACCCGCATGTGCGTCACCTGCTGCCGGAAGTACCGGGACCAGGTACGTGACCCTCAGCGGGGGCAGGTTCCTCCAAGTCTTTGTCCAGCTCGCTTAATAGGTCGGTGAGTCGGTCTGGCAGAGGCTCCGACACATCGTATCGGCTTCGCAATTCCTCACCAATCTTCCTTCCTATGGTGCGAAAATAGAAGCTATCCTCGAACCTGTCAGCTTCTTTCCTTTCGGTGGCCCCATCGGCCGCCCGCATCTCCATCTGGCCCGCCATGGTAGAATACTGCGCGGCCCTGTCGCGCAGTATTTGGACCATCCGAGGATCGCTGATACCTCCTGCGATCCTCAGGCATATCGCGCTTCGATCGCGGAAATAGCGAGCATTCTGCATGGACATGCCTCTCCTCGGTTTGTTTAAACCTTGGGCGAGCAAGCCCCGCTCACCTACCTCTCTCGTGTGCTTGGATGCATAAGAGGCAGCAAAACTACGGTGCTAATGCCGTACTTTCTTGGAGGCCCATGATCTCCGCGGCCAACCAGCCGTCCTTGTGTTAGGTTCCAGACATATGAAAATATAAATTGCATCGAGCGTCAAACCGGCCCCTTCAACAGCCGATCGTAGTGGGCTTTGACCACGCCATAGCATTCGCAACATGCGTCCTGAAGACCTGCCAAATTTGTGATTTCGATTCGGCCTCGGCGGTAGCGGATGAGCCCGGCCTGCTGCAGCGTGTTCGCTACGATGGAAACACTGCTGCGTTGCACGCCCAGCATCTGGGCGAGAAATTCCTGCGTCAGTTCGAGTTTGTCGCTGCCCGACAAGTCCCGCGACCGTAACAGCCACCGGGAAAGCCGGGCCTCGATCGTGTGGATGGCATTGCAAGCGGCGGACTGCTGAGCTTGGGCGAGCAGCGCCTCCTCGTGTCGCAGGAGTGCGGTTCTGAGATTTGGACTTTTCTCGGCGATCTCCCGAAATGGAGTCGGGTCGATCGTAACGCCGTCGCCGGCAAGCTGAACAATGACCTTGTTCGACGACCCCAAGCCACCGATCGCTAAGGACCCGCCAAATACAGTGTCGCGACCGATCATGGCGGCTTCGACCGACTGCCCCCCTTTCAGCGGCACCACCAGAGAGATGATCCCGCTATAGGGAAAGTAGATGCGGTCGATGGGGTCGCCGGGCTCAAAAAGAACCGCTTCATGGACCAATGTGACGGCGTTCAGATGTGGATGCAGCAATTCAAAATCTGCGAAACTCAACGACGCCAACAGTCGATTTGGGGAATCGGAAGACACGGCTCATGTTCTCCTGCCTTGAGGCGGGAGCACGACGTGTCTCTCAGACACTGACCAGCCTATTCGGTGCCAGTGGTATCAGTCAGATAAGATGTCCGAGTTGTAAAAGCCAGCGCATCAAAATTTATTTATCGCTATGTCGGGTACCCGATAGACAAGCGCTGAAGCGACAGAAAGCATCACGTTCTTTGTGTACCGGTTACGCGTCGCGGCCGGTGAGTCAGCCACGAAGGCGTTGCCCACGCCCCTGCCGATTGATAGCATTTGGGAAAGTAGCCCGTGGACGAGAGGAGGAAAATACCATGGGAACCAGGAAACACGATTTGGTGAGGGTGATGGAGGCTACCGACATCGGCGAGCGAGCCCGAAAGGACTTCATCGACCGTCACCGCCGGCCGCCCGACTTAGACGATTCCAATTCTGACAGAGCGCAAATCCTGGCCTTCGCTCACACCAGTTTAGTGTTGAACGGCGAAGAAAGCCTGTTGACGGAAATGGAGAGCAACATTCTGTATGGTGCGCGTGAGCACGACTGCTCGGTCTATTGACAAGAGATCGCCCGAACGACGTACCCCGCTGTGAGACCTGTAGCTGCTGGTCTCTCCCGGGTCGTTCCGAGCGCAGTGCACGCGCGCATCCCGCACATGGCGGGGTTGTGCATACGTCCGGCGGTCAATAGCATGATCGATGGATTAGGCACGCCCTTGCAGCGGCCACAGAGGACGCGCGGACCCTCTGACTTCATGTTGACCGGCTCCTACGGACGGTATGCGTCGTTCTGAAGCGAGACCGATGATGCGTGGCGAGCCGATCCGTTCTTGGGTGCGAAACGTCGTCAAAGTCGTTCCGTACCGATCACCGCCATTATGGCAGGGTCTATCGCTTGCGGTGCTGTGCGTGGTCGCCGGCGCGATGCTTCGGTTCGCCATCGATCCCGTTGTCCAAGGTAATTTGCCGATCGCTTTGTTTTATCCGTTTGTGCTGGCGGCCGCGGTTTGGGGCGGCACGATACCCGCATTCTTTACGGTGCTGCTCGCCCTGATTCTATCGAATTACTTCTGGTTTCCGCCGGAGGGCGGGAGCTTCAAATTCGATGCATCGGCGAAAATTTGGATGGTGGCATTCAGCCTGTTCTGCGGCTTCGCTATCCTGATGATTGCTTTGTTCCGTATCCTGCTCGAAGCTCATGTGGAAGGCGAGGAACGCGCGGTCCTTTTGGCTCATGAAATGAAGCATCGCTCCAGCAATCTGTTGGGCATGGTGCAGGCGATCTCGGCGCAAACGGCGCGAAATGCATCCACCTTCGCCGAATATCAGTGTCTGTTCACTTCACGGCTGGCAGCGCTGGCGCAAGCGCAACAGCTGTTTGTCGAAAATTCCGGGTCGCCGCCGGATCTGCGGCAGTTCCTTCAGAGTATTATTGAACCGTTTGACGCCGCCCGATTCCAAATCGATGGCCCCGATGTGACGGTTCCACCCTACCTTGGTACATGTTGTGCCTTGCTTTTCCATGAACTCGCAACCAACGCCACAAAATATGGCGCGCTGTCTTCGCCCGACGGGATTGTCATCATCAAATGGGATACGCAGAAGAGCCGCGTGCGCCTGGAGTGGCAGGAACGTAATGGACCGCCGGTCGTTGCGCCGACGCGGGCCGGCTTTGGGTCGCGCCTTCTCAAGACGGCGTTTCCGCCTCAATACGGAGAGGCGGCGATCCTGTTCAATGCGAACGGCGTGTGCTGCACCGTCAGCTTTGCATTGCGCGACTGACTTGGAGTTTACATCGTTTGCATGCCGGCGCAGGTCTGACCATGCCGCTGAACACGAAAAGGCCACGGGGCTGGTTATTGGATGCTCGGAAATCCTGTCGGTGGATACCCAAGGGATTGTCAACAGGCGGTCGCCGTTCCAGCTCCAATATTCGGGTTCGACATGCCCGACGTAGCGGGTGAGGGGTTAGGGTTGGCTGCTGCTTGATTCGTCCCACTGCCGGTGGTACTAAAAGGAGCTTGACGGCCAGGGACATTCGAAGTCTGTCCAACACTGTTGCTGCTACCGTGAGAGCCGCCGGTGACGGTTTCATCGAGTCCGTCGATTTCGTGTTTCAACTGGCGGAGCAAGCGCTGATCCTCAGGATCAAGTGGATGGGCAGTATTTTGCATTGGGCCGGAATTTACGCCTGCACCTGCCGGTCCCGCAGTACAGGGCCGTCTCCCAGGTGGCAACGAGCCCGCCGGGCCCGTGGACGGTGTCGCGCCGGGGCCGGTTGCGCCAGCCCCCGCAGCACCTCCCGCCGCTCCGCCGGCGCCCAAAGCAGTCGTGCCCGCACCTGCTAAAAAGGCTGCGGTGAGGACCGACATTCCCAGTTTGCGATACATAAGGTTCTCCGTGACGATCGCCAAGATACAAATAATGCGAGATAAAGTATTAAGTTCCTCGGGAATAACAGAACATCGCAACGCCGGCAGGCTCCTAGCACGTTACCCAGTCATCCCCTGTCGCCGTAATCTTGCCTCGGCCGCCGGCCCGACGATCACTTTGAAGGTTTTCATAGGCCCTGCTCGCGCTTTCAAGCTTGTGCTCGCCGGGATCGCCCCCAAACGGATTCTTCTCACGGGCCTGGCCCGGCCGCCCAAGCCTTCGCGGAGCAGAGATCGAAGATCATCAGACTTCGCTATTTCTGGGCTGTGCCAGGCCCCGCCATTTTCGCGTGTTGCTTGGCGATGATCTCCGCCGGAATCACGTGAGCGGCCGCGGCCTGCATCTTGTTGTGCATACCGCTGACGACACCACCATCGCCTTTCATCATCGCGTCGAAGCCGTTTTGCGCCACGTTGACGGGGTCGTCCTTCTTATCGGTGCCGACCTTGGTATCCATCATGTCCGCGCGGCGGAAGAATTCCGTCTCGGTCGCGCCAGGCATCAGGCAGGTAACGGTAATGCCGGTATCCTTAAGCTCCTCGCGAAGCGCGTAAGAAAAGGAATTGAGAAAAGCCTTCGTGCCATTATACACTGCCTGATACGAACCCGGCATGAAGCCCGCTATCGACCCGGTGATGAGGATGCGGCCGCCGCCATGCGCGCGCATGTCGCGTCCGACCTTATGGACCAGATAAATCGTGCCCGTGACGTTGGTATCGAGCACATAGCGGGCGTCCTTGAAATCCTGATCGAGGAATGCCTTGCCGAGGCCCCGGCCGGCGTTGGCAAGCAATGCATCGACCCGCCGGTTGCCGATCTTTGCATAGAGCTGATCCACGCCTTCTATCGTGGCGAGATCGGACTGCACTACGTCCACGTTGCCGCCTTCGCGCCGCAATTCATCTGCCGCACGGTTAATCTCCAACTCATTGGCGGCAATCAGCAGGTCAAACTTATTCTTCGCGCATTGGCGCGCGAGTTCTAGGCCGATGCCGGTCGATGCCCCCGTCACGACGGCGAATTTCCGTTGACCGTCAAACATGGGCAACCTCCTTGCTGGTTTTGGCGATGTTTTCTTTCATTCCCGGCTTGAGCACGACCTTGATGCAGCCGTCCTTCTTGTCCCGAAACGTCTGGTAGAGCTCAGGGCCTTTTTCGAGCGGTGCGGTATGCGTGATGACGAACGAGGGGTCGATCTTCCCCTCCTCGATGAGCTTCAAGAGTTTTGGGAGATAATGCTGCACGGGGGTCTGGGCCATTCGGAACGTCAGCCCGCGGTTGATTGCCGAGCCCATCGGAATTTTGTCCAGGAAGCCGCCATAGACGCCGACGATCGAGACCACACCAAAGTTGCGGCAGCAGTGAATCGCCTGACGCAGCACATGCGGCCGGTCCGTGCCCATGAAGGTCGCCGTCTTGATCCGGTCCCATCGTGAGTCGAGGCTTGCCGCGGGCTCCGCTTCGGTGCCGACCGCGTCGATGCAGGCATCCGCGCCGCGGCCCTTTGTCAAATCCATGATGCGGTCGTAGACATCCTCCTGCATGAAATCGATGGTCTCAGCGCCGGCTTCGCGCGCGAGCGCCAAGCGCTCGGGGACCGTGTCGATGGCCAGCACGCGGCCGGCGCCAAGCAGCAATGCGCTTCGGATCGCGAACTGGCCGACCGGGCCACATCCCCACACCGCGACCGTTTCGCCTCCTTTGAGGGCACAGAAATCGGCGGCCATGTATCCGGTCGGAAAGATGTCGGAAAGGAATAAGACCTGCTCATCGCTGAGACCGTCCGGAACCTTGACGGGCCCCACATCGGCATAGGGTACCCGCAAATATTCCGCCTGGCCGCCGGCGTAGCCACCCAGGAGATGCGAATATCCAAATAGGCCTGCCGGTGAATTGCCCCATAGCTTGGCGGCAGCCGCGTGGTCGGGATTGGTCCGTTCGCAGCCCGAGTAGAAACCATTCCGGCAAAAGAAACACTCGCCGCAAGCAATGGTGAAAGGCACGACGACGCGATCGCCGACTTTCAGCTTCTTATTTTCAGCGCCGACCTCGACGACCTCGCCCATGTTCTCATGGCCAAGGACATCGCCTTTCTTCATCGACGGGATGATTCCACCATAGATGTGAAGATCGGAACCGCAAATGGCACAAGCCGTAATCTTGATAACTGCGTCGCGGGGATGCTCGATCTTGGGATCCGGAACCGCCTCGCAGCGAATGTCGCCTTTGCCGTACCATGCCAGTGCCTTCATGAGGGACTCCAATCTGTCCGGTCCAACTCCCGGGAAACGTTCGGATGCGGAATCGGTTCGCGGGAGGGCGACATATTCCGATGCAATCGGCTGCGTCGGGCGCCACCGCGTTCCACGGGCGCGACGGTCGGGGAGATCCCTCCATCGGCCGGGCATTCGGGTCGCCTGCGGGATAGCGTTGCCACCTGCGCGCCCGGCGTTCTTCACCATCGGGCTCTTTTGTGCAAAATGGCTCGCGATGTTGCTGCGCGAAAGTGCGATCGCTCAAACTGGGGGACTGCCGCAATCGGGCAGGCGGCGCCGCTGGAGCCACGGCCGACCTCGACCTTGCGCGACCCCGTCCTGCCGCGCTCCCGGATGACGATGCCGTCCTCCAAAAATTGGATCCCAGCCGGCGCCATCAAGACGAGGGATAACCACCAAGGCAATGCTTGCCTTCACATTTGCGGCGTGCGCTCATGAAGCTGACCTGCTCCGTGACCGCGAAGCTGTGCATCCCCATATTATACGCGGGACTTCGGCCAGGGGCTTCGGCAATAGATAGTGATACGGACTGATGCGACGCACAGGCAGCGCTGATCTTCCGCTCCATGGTGGTCGGGTTCCGGCATGGCTGGCGGAACGCATGGCGGCGCTGGGCGCCATCGTCTGCCAGGCGATCGTCCATCACTATGGCCGCGACGAGTTCCTCCGGCGGCTGTCGCATCCGTTCTGGTTTCAGGCGTTCGGCGCCGTGATGGGGATGGATTGGCATTCGTCCGGCATCACCACCAGCGTGATCGGGGCGCTCAAGCGCGGTCTGGCGCCGCTCGGCGGGGAACTCGGTATCCATGTCTGCGGCGGACGCGGGAAACATTCGCGCCGAACGCCGCAAGAACTGACCCAGCTGGGCGAGCGCGTCGGATTCGACGGGCAGGCTCTCACCACGGTGAGCCGCCTGGTGGCGAAGGTGGACAGCGCCGCCGTGCAGGACGGCTTCGATCTCTATCTGCACGGATTCTTCGTGACCGACGACGGCACCTGGACGGTGGTGCAGCAGGGGATGAACGGCGACACGCGCCAAGCGCGGCGCTACCACTGGCATTCGCAAAACCTCAGCAGTTTCGTCGATGCGCCGCACAGTGCGATCGACGGTCCGGCGCAAGGCGAGATCGTCAATCTGACGGACCGCCGCGCCGCCCCGTCGCGGTCGGCGCAGCTTGAAATGTTGGCGGCGCTCGGTCCCGACGGCATCGTGCGGGAATTTGGCCGTCTCGTGGAAGCGAAGGCTCCGGCGCAGCCGCTGCTGCCGCATCTTATTATGCCCGCGCACCATGATGTGCGGTCGAGCGATGTGTTCACCCGCCGCCTGCATGGCACGCTGGCCGCCGCCGCCGAGCGCGGCCCGGCGGATTTTCCGCAGCTGCTTTTGACGCCGGGGGTCGGCGCCCGCACGGTGCAATCGCTCGCCATGGTGGCCGAAGTCGTCCACGGCGCGCCCTATCGTTTCCGTGATCCGGCACGCTTCTCGCTCGCCCATGGTGGCAAGGATCGCCATCCCTATCCGGTACCGCTCAAAGTCTATGATGAGACCATCCGGGTCCTTAAATCGGCGGTGCAGAAAGCCAAGCTCGGACGCGATGAGGAGATGCAGGCGCTGAAGCGGCTCGACGATCAAGCGCGCCAATTGGAATTGACGGCGACCGGGCCGTCACTGGAAGCCTTCATCGCGACGGAGCGAGACGCGTCCCCTCTGCGGGGCGGACGATCGGTCTTTGGGTGGGAGGCCGATGTCCTCAAAATGGATAAAACGCGGCCGGGATAGCCAATCCGCGCTAAGCCTCCGCATGCAGCGCGTGCTGTGACGGCGGGGGCACGGTGATGGTTATGACGAGCCCGTCAGCCCTCCAATCGCGCTGGATTCGGCCCTGTAGCTGCCTTTCCACCATTGCGGTGGCCATCACGGTGCCGAAGCCGGGCTGTGGGGCCGGAACCGGAGCCGGACCGCCGCTCTCCGACCACTGCAGTCGAAAACCGCCATGTTGCGGCATGCTTTCCCATTCGACACTGACCGCCCCGCCATCGCTCGAGAGCGCGCCGTGAGTGGCCGCGTTGACAGCCAGTTCGTGAATGATGAGGGCAATCGGTTGGACCACCAAAGGTGAAAGTTTGACCTCCGGGCCGCGTAGTGCGATTCGCGGAGCACCAAATGGGGCAACCTGCCGGCGGATGATCTCTTCCAGGGAAACCTCCTGCCAGCCTCTCTCGGCAAGGAGGCTGTGCGCCCGTGCCAGCGCCTGTACGCGCTGTTGCACCGCCGCTGCATAGAGCGCAGCGTTGTTGGAGCGGCTGAGCCTGACGATGCTGTCAACGATCGCGAGCACGTTGCGCGCCCGATGGTCCACCTCCATCAGCAAGCGATGTTCCGAAGCTTCCAGATTTTGAACATTCCGAAGTGCAGAGACATCCATCTGGGAGCTGAAGAAATAGAGAAGTCGGCCCTGTTCGTCATGAATGGGACTGATGTGCAGCTTATTCCAGAATGCCGACCCATCCTTGCGATAGTTTAGGACTTCCACGTTGACCTCGCGGGTCTCGGCCACGGCAGCGCGGATTTCGGCAATGGCGACGGGCGAACTGCCGCTCCCTTGCAGAAACCGGCAATTGCGCCCGACCACTTCCTCGGCGGCATACCCGGTGAGGTCCAGAAATGCCTGGTTCGCCAGAACGATGGGGTTGTCGGCCTGCCGCGGGTCGGTGACCACCATCGGCATGCGCGTCCGTTCAAACGCAATGGCGGCCAGTTCGTTGCGATCCGCAAGTTCCTGAACCGAGCCGATGACCGGACGGTCGCGATGGAGCGAGGAAGAAGGGCTGTGGTGCATTTGCTACCCTCACGGGGAGACGAGTTTTCAACGCCGCCGCACTGGCGCGGGTTGCTAAAAAACGCAATGGCGTGCGCCAAATGGGGGCGCCCGGTTGGCGCTAACTCGTCACCGTAATGCAGACGGCCCCCGGAGAGTAGGCCGCTTGCGCGGTTTGGCACGGCCTATAACTCTCTGAAGAGGAGGCGTATCCAGCTCGATCCAGGCGGGTGCGTGATCGCTGGCGCCCACGTACCCGCGCACGACGCGGTCAACGCCCCCGGCGACGAGCCGGCCCGAAATCTCACGACTGAGCAGGAAATGATCGAGGCGCATGCCCTTGTCGTTGGTCCAGCGGTTACGAAGGTGGCCCCAAAACGTCCACAGCGGCCCTTCAGGCTGGAGCTTGCGCAAGGCGTCGGTCCATCCCTGGTCCAGCAGGCGCCGATAGGCTGCACGGCTCTCGGGTTGCAGGAGCGCGTTTGTCTGCTCGTGGTGGCCTTGGTAAATATCCGCTTCGGTCGGCACGACATTGTAATCGCCCGCAAGGACAGCCGGAACGCCGGCCGCTATCAGCCCGGCAGCGTGATTGGCAAAGCGGTCGAACCAAGCGAGTTTGTAGGCGAATTTGGGACCGGGTTGCGGATTGCCGTTAGGCAGGTAGATGGACGCAATCAGGATGCCATTTACGGCTGCTTCGATGTAGCGCGCCTGGTCGTCGGCAGGATCGCCCGGCAGCGACCGTTGCGTAACGATCGGCGTCGCGCCGCGGGCAAGAATCGCAACCCCATTCCAACTGCGCTGCCCGCGCCATACGGCACTGTAGCCGGCGGCTTGCACCGCAGTGAGAGGGAAAGCTCCGTCCTCCGCTTTCAGCTCCTGGAGGCAGACGACGTCAGGCTTTTCAGTTTCGAGCCAGTCGAGCAGATTGCCGAGGCGCTTATTGATATTGTTGATGTTGAATGTTGCGATCTTCATGGCGTGGAGCGCCGCCTTGATCAGACCTTTCCCAGCCGCTTGATGGCCTGGGCCAAGGGTCGCTCGGCTTCACAATAGTCTTGCCATGCTGTCAGCTTGTCGAGCAGGTGCGGCACGGTGCGGACGGTGTACTTGGCCGGGTCCAAACCCTTCTTCACGTGGCTCCAGGTCAGCGGCATCGAAACCGGCGCCCCGGGTCGACCGCGCGGCGACAACGGCGCCACCGCCGTTGCCATGCGGTCGTTGCGAAGATAGTCGAGGAAAATGCGACCGCCGCGTTCCTTCTTGGCCATGTTTATCAGGTAGCGCTCCGGCCCGTCCGCAGCCATGGATTTGCACACATCGCGGGCGAACGCCTTGGCGGTCGGCCAGTCCGTGCCCTTCGCCTTAAGCGGCGTGACCACGTGCAGTCCCTTGCCGCCCGTGGTTTTGCAAAAGCTGATCAGGCCCAGGGTATCCAGGCGGTCGCGGATCTCCCGCGCAGCGGCAATCACCGCTTCGAAGGCAACATCGGGCGCCGGGTCGAGATCGAACACCAGCCGACCGGGTTCTTCCGGCTTGAAGGGTTCGCAGTTCCACGGGTGCAGTTCCAAGGCCCCAACCTGGGCCGCCGCGATCAGGGCCTCCACCCGGTCGAACTGCAGATAGGGCTTGCGGTCTCCCCAGACCGTCACCTCGGTGATCAGGGAGGACTGCCCTTGCCCGCTGTGCCGCTGGAAGAACTTCTGCTCGCCCGTAATTCCGTCGGGCATGCGGATCATCGAGCATGGCCGCCCCTTGACGTGGCGGATCAGCCAGGGTCCGACGGCTTCATAGTATTGCGCCAGATCGAGCTTAGTGATCGGTCGGCCGTCCTGAGCGTCGGGCCACAAAGTTTTACTGGCATGCGAAATGGTGACGCCCATCACCACGGACGAACCGTGGGGCGTCACGGTCCTGGGGCGTACCGCCACCGGCGCGGGCTCGCCCAGGCTCGTCGTCGCCGCGGGCGCCGGTATCTCGGCTTCGACCTCCTGGGCTGGCTTGTCCTCCCGCAAACTCTTGAACGCGGCTTGGCGGAGCAGTCCGTCGGCCGTGAAGCCCTCATATTCGATCTCGGCGACCAGTTCGGGGCGCAGCCAGTGCACTTCGCCGGTCTTGCGAGGCGATCCGCCGCCCGCGAAAGGGCTCTTGTCGGTCTCGATGGCTTGGAGCTTCGGCAAGAGGTGCGCAACCTTGTCGCGTCCGAAGCCGGTCCCGATGCGACCGACGTGCACGAGCTTGCGATCGCGGTTGACGCCGGCGATCAGCGAGCGGAACGCGCCGTTGGTGGTGGTGTAGCCACCGATGACCACCTCGTGTCCGGCACGGCACTTGGACTTGGTCCAGGTCTCGCCCCGGCCGGATCGATAAGGTGCGTCAAGCCGCTTGGAGACGATGCCTTCGAGCGCCATCCGGCAGGCTGACTGCAGCACGGCATCCCCGGCCGTGACGAAATGGTCAACGAAGCGAATATTGGGCGGCGCCGCTGCCACGGTGGCGTGGAGCCGCTCCTTGCGTTGCGAAAGCGGCAGCGGGCGCAGGTCCTCGGACCCTGCGAAAAGCTGGTCGAAGACGAAGAACACAAGGTCACGGGTATCGCGCTCGGAGAGTGCCGCCTGCAGGGCGGCGAAATCCGGCATGCCGTTGTGATTCAGGGCCACCACCTCGCCGTCGATGATGCCTTCGGACAGGTGCGCCCCCGCGGCGACGATTTCGGGAAACTTTTCGGACCAATCGAGACCCTTGCGGGTCAACAGCGTCGCCGTGCCCGCCTCGATGCGCAGCTGCATGCGATAGCCGTCGAACTTGATCTCGTGGGCCCAGCCGGGCCCGGATGGGGGTTTTGCCAGCGGCCGACAAAGCTGCGGCTCGACGAAAGCGGGTATCTTGGCGACGGTTTTCCCTTTGGCGGGTGATGGATGATTGGCGGCTGTCTTGAGCTTTGGAAAATCTTGCGCGCTCGGGGACGTGCTATCGTCGCGGTTGCTCTGCCAGATCGCGCCGGGCTCCGTTCCGCTGCTGGTCATGAAGGGTTTGGCGGCTCGCCCTTTCCCGCTGGCGATCTCGGCCATGGTTCGACCTGAAGCCACGGAACGGTCGTCATCTCCGGCATCTCCGAGGCCGGCCTCGACGGCCCCCTCGTCACGATGCTTGATGAGCATCCAACTCGCCTTGCCACGGTTATCGCGCCGGGTCCGCACAATCACCCAGGAACCGTGCATCCGCTCGCCTTCCATGACGAATTTCAGTTCGCCCTTGGCCAGAGCTTCGTCAATCTTCTCGAAGCCTTTTTCCGGTGCCCAGTAGCCGCGGTCCCAGATCATGACGGTGCCACCGCCGTACTGACCCTTAGGAATGGTTCCCTCGAAGTCGCCATAAGCAAGCGGGTGATCCTCGACCTCCATGGCCAGCCGGCGGTCCTTCGGATCGAGCGAAGGACCTTTGGGAACCGCCCACGAACGGAATGCCCCGTCATATTCGAGGCGCAGGTCGAAGTGCAGATGACTGGCGGCATGCTTTTGGATGACGAACCGTAATGCTTCGAACGGCACCACCCGGGCATCCTTGCCGGAGGGCTCGGCGGTCCGGGAGAAGTCCCGCATCTCCTGATATTTGGCGAGTTTTGCGGCGACCATGGTTCCTCCAACGCGGTTCAAACGTTCACGCACGGCGCAGCCTGGACGAATTCGGCTTGAGCATGAACCCTTTCAGCCGCACGCGCGTTCCACGCCAAGGAGGCCAGGACATGCTCGAAACCATCGACAGCCAGCGCCGATTCAGTGTCCACGCCCGGCACGTGGACAGCCATCACGCGCGGATCATCCAAGAAGCAACGTT
>CAWDKL010000058.1:0-11884 GCA_963802745.1 uncultured Alphaproteobacteria bacterium
CGCGGTCGAGCGGTTGTCCGTGCTGGGTGCAATGCCAGCCGATCGCCGAGAGCCGCCGCTCGATGGTGCGTACCCTTTTGGTTTCTTGCCTGCCGCATCCGATGCCAGGGCCGCGAGATACAGCCCGACGGTCTGCGGGTCCGGGGGCAGGGGGTCAAGATCGTGGCGCCGGCACCAGGCCGTGTAGTGCCGCCAGTCGGCCGCGTAGGCGCGCTGGGTGGCCGCCGCCTTGGCGCCGCGGGCATAGTCCTTGCGGTCTCGACCAAGCCTTCGAGGTGGGCCGGGACGGCGTCGGGTGGAAGCGCGGGCAGGGTTTCGGGGGGATCGGGATCCATGGCGGCTTACTGGTAGCCGCGGCGGCGTTTGCGCGCGGCCTGGCGCTCCAAGGCATTTATCGCCAGGGCAACGCTGGCATAGGGCTCGCCGGCGATGCGGCCGCCGGTGCCGAGGCGCCCCCATTGCTTCATCAGCATGATGGCACCAAACAGGTCGAGCTGGACCTCCATGGCATAGAACCGCGCCATGTTCTTGGCCGGGTCGATCCGGCGCAGGGTGACGCCAATCAGACCCGCCGTCCCGTCAGGTTCGCGGTCGAGAGGGTCTTGATGGTCGGCGGTCGCGTCGATCGACATGGTAGCTCAGGATGGTTTGTCCGGCTGGCGACCGGACTGAGAGGCTAGCCGAAGTTCCCGTTTCGTTCAAGAGTCGCTGGCGCTTTCCCGATCTCGCGCAGCCCTGATCCACACTGCGGGATGGTGTCTTCATGCTGCCGAAAGGGGGCGATTTCGACCGGAAAATGGTAATATAGAACAATTTTCCCGGCCCGGTCCGCGGCATGTCCGATAATTGAACATTATCGGACATCGTTTTCACCCGACACCTGGGGCGCTTTGGCACCGAAAAAGCGTGCAAAAGCGCCGCGGCGTGCTAGACTAAACCATGATTCGCGCGCAAAACCAAGGACTTGGAACGTCCCAACCGGTGCCGGTGCTAAGCCCGTTTCCGGGCTGGGCGCGTCACGACACCCCGCCAACCGGTCCGGGAGACCGAGGCGAAGCGGTTTTACGGCCGGCGCTGCGTTGGCGGCACTGAGTACCCTTGTCCACGCCGCCGCCCCCTGGTCCGGCGCGTGGCGCCGCCGCCTGGCGCTGAAGGCCGCCGCCGCCAGTGCCCGCATGGCCCGCCGCGGCGAAGACGAAGCTTTGCTGCGCAATTCTCTTTTCCTCTGTCCCGCCGGCGGCGATCCCGGACCGGGTGGCCGGATGCTGTTGGCCTGGCGCGAACTCGACCGCTCCGATCCGCTCGCCGACGAGTCGGTTCTCCACCTCGCCAAAACTTTGGACCTGCTGGTCGATGATGCTTTGCGGAGCGCGATCGCGGCGGCCCAGGAGTTCGCAGCTTCGGGCAGGGGGGCGCCATTCGCCGCGGCCGATACGGCGAAAGCCGTGCTGGTGCACCGCCCCGATGCCGAACTTTTTGCTCTCTGGCTCGCCGACGCCGTGCTGGCGCGCCAGCTCGGCTGGCCGCTCCCCGTCCCACTGCTGGCCGCCGCGCTCCTGCATCCCTCGTTGCGCAGCGCCGGCCGGCGGCCGCATCCGACCAATCCCGGCTGGACGCAAACCTGTTGTGCCGCCTATGCGCTCGCAGCGGCGCAGGCCTGCGACCTGCATGCCGAGCTCGGCCGCCGTGCCGCAAAATTGCTCGCGGTCGTCCCGCAGCTGCGGGCCAAAGGAGCGGATTCGATCGTCGAAACCTTGCTTGCCGAAGACGCCGTGGTGCCGTCCGGGCGCGGGGGATCCATGAGCGATCGCGCCCGCCGGCGGCTGTTCGATCGCCTGGTCTCTCTGGGAGCTGTGCGCGAACTGACCGGACGCGCGACGTCCCGGCTCTACGGGCTGTGACCATGGCCCGCACCAGTTCCAAAAAACCAAAAATATTCGATTGCGAGCTCACGGATCTTCCAAATCCCTTGCGCCGGCGCGAGTTCATGATGCGGATCGAGGCCGTGCTGTTCGCCTCGCCTCGCCCGGTCTCTCGGGAAACTCTTTCATCCCTCGATCGGGGGCGACTGTCACCTCGATCAGCTGATCGCCGATATCCGCGAAGAACTGCGGGCACGGCCCTACGAACTCGTCGCCGTCGCCGGCGGTTTTGCGTACCGCACCCGCCCCGCCTATGCGGACGTCATTTTGGCTTCCGGCGTGGTGGCGGCGACGACCGAGAATCTGTCGCCCCTGGAGGGGCTTGGTGGTGACGGTCGTGGGGTATTTCCAGCCGATCACCCGCGCCGCCATCTGCGACATTCTTGGCAAGCCCGTCAGCCGCGACATTCTTTCGGTCCTTCGCCGCGCCGGCCTGATCGCCGCCGGTCCGCGCAGCCCGCAGCCCGGCGCGCCAATGACCTATGTGACCACCAAAGGCCTTCCTGGAACGTTGGGGCCTCGACAGCCTCCGTGACCTGCCCGACTTCGACCGGCTCGAAGAGGCCGGCCTCCTCGGCACCGTGCCGCTCCCGGACGAGCTGCGCAGCGCGCTCGGCATCACCGACGCCGAACCGGGCGCCGAAGCGGATGAAGACAGGGGCGATGAGGGCGATGAGCAGGACGAAGAGATCGCGGCCGTCGAGGAATAAGCCGCCGCTCCGCCCGGCTGTACCGGCCGCCGCAAGGGCTTTGCATGAGTTCAAGTCCGTGTATAGCCCACCGGTTCAAGGCTTCGCAGTGGGCCGCAGCTCGGTTGGATCGGCAAGAAGGCACAAAGAAATACACTTTTGCAAGCTGGAGGACGCGCCCCATGAATCGCATCATCACCATACTTGCGGTGCTTGCCTTCGCGACAGCGCTGTTTTTCCTATTCGCGCCGCGTTCAAGCCGCAGGCTACAAGCCCTTGAGCCGGCACGGCAAATGCTGGACCAGGCACCCCGCCGCGGCGTTTTCGATATCCAAAGCTTCTCCGGCGGGTACTCGTGATGTGTACCCGCCTCATCGCGCCTTCCTCGATAATGTTCAATTATCGGACATGCGAAAAGACTGAGGCCGCCCCGACCAAAAGGCGGCCTCATCATTGGTGAACTTAAGACTTGGGGTTGTTTCGACCGGGGGAAAGATCAAATTCGATCGTGGCGGTTCCGTGAGCGAAGCAGGGTTGGCGACACGGAGCATGCGGACTGTTGTAAACGGGACACTACTTTCCAAACTGAGAGTTGCCGGCCTCACCATCCGGACGGAAGCTCCGTGATGGCGCTGACCATCGGCAACTGGCCGGGCACATAATCGACGCAGATTTTTTCTCTCCCTTGTGTGAAGTTGCTCACACATGAATGTTTTGCAATGCAGCTATAATTCCGGTGTATGTCACAACGAGGAACGACAAACAATGTACTACCTCATCGTGGGAATGCTGTATCTGACACCGCAAGGGTCGTGGTGCTCGGTCAATCCGAACTCCGGGGCGCGGCAGTGCATGTTTGATACCTATCAGCAATGCATGAACACGATGCGCGGGATTGGCGGCGTCTGCACCCCCGCGCCTCGGCCTTATTGAAGCAACGCGCGTGACCGAGGCATTCGTGCCTCGGCCTTTTACCGCCAGAGAGCTTTCCGCTGTTTGCGATTCAATCGAACTGCCTGCGCAGCCCCACAAAACCTGATCGTAAATTGCATGGGACCGCACCCCGTGAAGGATACCGCCGCCCGCGGTTTCCTAATAGTGCTGACCGATCCTTATGTTTGCCCCGTCGGTCCACTCCCGAAGGTCAGCGAGACAGCACGATGTGGGTCGCCAACTCCGTTGGGACCGTCTCCGTCACCCGATAGCCAAGGCCTGGCAGGTCAATGTCTGCGAACAGGGATTCACCACGGCCCAGAACGACAGGCGACTGCGCCAGATGCAACTCGTCGATCGCTCCCGCGAGTAGGTACTGACGGACCGTCAAAACTCCGCCGCCGATCTTCACGTCGAGGTCGCCCGCGGCGGCCTTGGCCTGGGCGAGCGCCGCCTCGATCCCGTTGGTGATGAAATGAAAGGTCGTCCCGCCCTCCATCATGATTGGCGCGCGGGCGTGGTGGGTGAGGATAAAGGTCGGCGCGTGATACGGGGGGTTGTCGCCCCACCAGCCCTTCCACGCGTCGTCCGGCCATTCGCCGCGGATCGGGCCAAACATATTGCGACCGAGGATGAAGGCGCCGAAGCCTTCCGCCGCGGCACGGGCGAAGCGATCGTCAGTCCCGCCGTCTTGCCCCAACATCGATCGAAAGGTCCGGGTCGGGTAGAACCAACTGTGCAACTCCCGGCCCCGTTTGCCCATCGGATGCTCCAGGCTCTGGTCCGGGCCGGCCCCGAAACCGTCGATGGATACTGCAAAACCCCTTACGCGCACCTTGCCCATGTGGGCCTCCGTTCGTCATGCCCGATAAAGCCTCCTATTATCGGACACGTTGGAGGGTGCCCATCTTTTTACCTGCGGGCAAGGAGATGATCCGCTTCCGCGTTCATGGTTATCGAGTCGGCAATCGTTCGGTTGGTGGCGGCGACCAGCGCGTCGATTTCGGCTTTCGTCTCCATCGACCACGCCATCAGATGAGGCAGGAACTGGGGGTCGCAAGCGTCCAATTGGGGCGGCAGATGAGACTGTGCTATGTGGTGCTGCTAAACTTCATGACTTCTGTATAAGTCAACTTGTACGTAAAGTCACTTTCCCACAAACCCAGAAATTCACTCTTCCTAGACACGCGGCGATCATTGGCCGCCAAGCGCTGATTACGCCCCCCGCAGGCGCATTGGAGATGCCAAGGTCCCAAAGGGAAAGTGCATAATCGGCGCACATCTCAATCCTGCCCTCACCACCAATCTTTTGATGGCGAAGGCCAAGACTGGAAAAAATGAAGACCCTTATCGCCGAGGCTCTCAACGATCTGTTCCGGAGCCTCGATCTACCCGTGGTCGATGACGAGTGAACTTGCGATCTTGTGGCTAAGCGCATTGCCGTACAAGTGAAGACGTGGCCGGAGGCCATGACAATCGCTATTCCTGAAGCTATTCGTTTCCGGCCTTCGGCCGCAGCAAATCCGGCAGCCTTGCGAAATTCACAGCCATGCGGCGCGCTTCGTCCAGCGTGAGCACGCTGGCCAACCGCGCCGATTGCGGATCGTCCCGGCCGTAGAAGGTGCCGAGCCTTTGGCCCGTGGCATCCCCGACGGCGTAACTTTGCAGCTTTTGATTGATATCGTTATTTCATCGAGCCGTAGCCATGGTATAGGTGTGTCGCGACCAAACGCACCGGAAAAAATTGCGGCGGCTGATCGACGAATAGGTGGTGGAGTCCGCCGGCGCCAAGCGGAGGGGTGCCTGAACATGGCGACGCTCTTGGAACTGAATGCTCATGGGCTGTACGAACGGCCCCGGCGCCGTTGCGACACGCTGAGAATGAAATGCTTTAAAGCGCTGTTATGCGCAATGCTGGACACGCAGCCACAACCAGACGCGGAACACTCAGGCGAGGAAAGCCATGCAAGCTGATTTGTTATTCAAGCGTTTCGCCTGCGCGACGATGGCGGCGATCATGCTGTCGGGAGTCTCAGTGACGGTGAGGGCCGACGACTTGCCCGCTTACATGGAGCCGATCGCCGGCAACCCGACATCCAGTGTCGCCGACACGGCGGTCAAGAACGTGCTGGCGCTGAATTCCGGCATGTTCGAGCTTTATGATGATGCCGCCAAAATCTTCCAAAAGAATATTCTCAGCAAGCATCCGGTTATCCTCGGCTTGTTTTCCGGAGCCGGGGGGCGGTTTATCCTGTATCGGCCCGGCCAGGCTCCGCTTGAGGCGCCGGCGGTTCCGCTGGTCTATCAGCTGTTGAAATCCGTCGGGCATGCGACGATGGCGCTGACCGAGGTGGCGGGACCCTATCTGGATAATCCCGCCGACCAGGCATGGCGCGGACCGATGCTCGCTTATCGCAGCCGCATGGCATCGGCGCTGGAGAGCCTCGACGCCACCCCCATGACGGCGGAGTGGAGGGACAACAACCGCGCCATTCTGGAGAACAACATTGCATTCATGGACGACTGCGTCGCCAAGGGCGCTATCGCATTCACGGCGTTGAAGGCATTCACCGAAAAGCAGGGCCCTTATCTGAAGCGGAACATCGCGTGGGCGGCTCAAACCCAGGTCGCCCATTGGATGACCGTGATCGGCGACTGGAAGTCGATGCTCGGCGCCGACTGGGACAAGACCTATGCGGCCAGTAATACCATTTACGTGGCGCGCCAGAACAATGTTTTATTCAGCGTGCTGGCGCAGTTCTTCGGGCCGGAGGCCATCAACGACCGGGTGATGCTGATCGAGACCATGGGATTCACCACCACGCCGGACGAGATGCTGACGGCGCTCACCCGCATCATTGCGGATCGTTCGGTCGGGGCGTTGTTCTTTGGCAACTATCACCTGATGGACTATGAACTGATGGGCGGCGATGCGCGCGCCGCGATTATCGCGGAAAGCGCGAAGCGGGGAATCAGGGCGTTCCTGCCTCCGGAGGTGCCATTCGGCTCGAAGCAATGGCCGACGCTGATCACCCCCGGTCCCGGACCAGCTTCCATCGCCGACCTGAAATAGGCCGACAGCCAGGGATCTGCCGCCTGCCAAGCACGAATCGGGCTGCAGATCGGAATTGCGTTGTTACTGCTCACAAAGAGGAAGCCGAAATGGGACTCTCACGGCGCGAGTTTGTCCAGCTGGCGACGTCAAGCGGTATCATGCTCAGTTTGTCGCGCGCGGTACCTGCCCAAACGTCAAGTTTCGATGTCCGCGAGACGATGCCTGGACCGCAACAATGGAATCCGGCCGCCACCGGGGTGGGGCGCATCGACGGACCGGCCAAAGTCACCGGAGCGAAACTCTACGCGTCCGACTTTCGCGCATCCGACCTGCCGGGCTGGCCGTCGAATACGTCGCACGCCTTGCTGATTCGCGCGGCAGATGCAACGCATGTGTTCGCGGGGATCGATCTGTCGCCCTTGAATCGCGCGCTCACCCCGTCGAAAATCGTCACCGCCGCCGATTTGGCAATGGCTCGCATTCAGGAGCCCGAGTTCTACCGCGGCGACCTCCTCTGCCCGGCCGGTCAGACGCCGCTTTATCTCGGTCAGCCTTTGGCGTTGCTGATCTTCGAACAATTCGACGTTTTCGATCAGGCCCGCGCCATTTTGCGGGGCATGCCGATCGCGCGATACGGCAAGGAGACCGGTCCTGTGCCGGGCGCTCCTTACGGTTCGCATCGTTTCGTCCGAATTGCCGGCGCCACGTCCGAGGTGCCGGACGTTTATTCGCCACTGCAAGCCGGTTGGGTCAAACCTCAGAGCTTTCTCGACGGTGGCATTCCGGTTTGGGCGCCCCCCGATGCGCAAGGACCGGCGGACGCGCAGGCATCATTCCATGGCCAACAGATCCGTGCCGAACTTGCCGCCGACAATGCGGAACAGCTCGTGCTGAACCGCCAATTCGAGACGCAATCCATCGACCCGGTGTTTCTCGAGCCGGAGGGCGGTCTCGCCTGGTATGACAGCGGCACGCAAACGCTCGAAATCGTGATCGGCGTGCAATCTCCCGGCGAAGCGGCGGACTCGCTCGCCTTCCTGCTCGGCGACGCCACGCCGGGCTATAAGCCGGCGCGGATCCACACCCATTTCGCTCACATGGGTGGCGGCTTTGGCGGCCGCGATCACACCCCGATGCCGCTTTACGTGGCCTTGGCGGCGATGTTCTTTCCCGATCGTCCGGTGCGGCTGGCAAACAACCGCTACGAGCAGTTCCAGTCCGGAATCAAACGGCATGCCATCCGGATGCAGTCGCAGATCGGTGTTGACCGGAAGACCGGCCGCATCCGCGCCTTCGCAGCCGATCACCGGCTGAATGGCGGCGGCCTCGCCAATTTTTCTGGTAACGTCGCGGACGTCGCGGCGACGGCCGCGATCGGCATCTATGACATTCCCAAAGTCGATATTACCACCGTTTCGGTCCACTCGCGCGGGGTTACGACAGGGTCCATGCGCGGTTATGGAACATTGCAAACGATGACGGCGCTGGAGGTGCTGATCGACGAGGCCGCGCAGCAACTGGGCCTCGACGCGATTTCGTTCCGCCGCACCAACGCCATGCCCACCGGCGGGCGCACCATGGTCGGCAATCCGTTGACCGGCCCCGTCCGCACCGGCGAGATTCTCGACAAGCTCGCCGCGCATCCGATTTGGCAGCGGCGGGGCGAGGAAAAGGCGCGCGGGCAACACGGCGGTATGGTAGTCGGAACCGGCGTTGCCTGCGTCACCAAGGACTACGGCAGCGGCGCCGACAGCACCCTGTCCAAGGTCGCGATTTCGCCCGAGGGGCGGATTGCGATCTCCTCCGATACCACGGAGATGGGCACTGGTATCGGTACCGCGCTGGCCCACCGCGTGGCCGCCGTTATCGGCGGCGTGGCCGACGAAGTCAGCGTGGCGAATATCGATGCGTTCGCGCCGCTCGCGCTCGTCACCTCCGGCGATCCCTGGAGCATCACGCAGGCCGAACAGGATGCCGCATCGCGCGACCCGCTCTGGGTGCCGATGATCAGTTCGCCGTCGAGTTCGTCGGTCGGCGCCCACATCAGTACACATGGCGCTTTCGAAGCCGCGCGGATCATTTTCCGGTTCGGGCTATGGCCGGCGGCGGTCAACCTGTGGGGGATCGGCCATAACGATCCTCGGGCCGGGCTTTGGGACAGCGCACGGTGGCAAGACGGCAAACTCGTGATGCCCGGCTTGACGCCATTGGACTTGCGCGCGGTTGCCGCCAAAGCCCACGCCCGCGGCGGTGTGACCGGAGCCATGGTCCACGGCTTTAACCGCTGGGAATGGTCGCGTGCTTCGTTCCTGATCGGGCGTGAACTATGGACCGCCGATATCGACGCCCTCGCGGTGCGCTTCGGCGCCGGAACCGCCCCCGGACGCGCGGCCGGCGATCACTTTACGCGGCTGGTCCGGTCCAAGGTCAGCATGCCGCCGGCCATCAATGAGCGGTTCGGCACCGCCTACGCATCGGCGTGCGGAACCTTGGTGCGCATCGAGATCGCTCGCGCGACGGGTGCGGTGCGCATCGCCCGCGGCTACAGCGTCTTCGAATGCGGGCAAGTTTTGGTTCCGGATGTCGTCGTCGGACAGGCGCAGGGCGGTTTCGCGATGGGTGTCGGCTACGCGCTCCTGGAGACGTTGCCGTTTTATGAGGACGGCCCCGGCAACGGGAAATGGAACCTCGGCGATTACACGATCGCGCGGGCGAGCGACCTGCCACTCAATGCTCTGGAAATCGAGGTGCTGCCAGCGCTGGCAGCGACCGACCCGCCCAAAGGGATGGCGGAAGTCGTGATGATCCCGGTCGTGCCGGCGATCCTCAATGCGATTTACGACGCCACGGGCCATCGCTTCCAATCGCTGCCGGTCAGCGAAGCGATGTTGAAGGGAGTGCTCGCGTTATGAACCTGAGCGTCACAATCAATGGCAAGCCGTACGGACCAATTGAAGTCCGCGACGAGTTGTCGATGAACGACTTCCTGAGGGAATATTTGGGGCTGACCGGAACCAAGTTCGGATGCGGTAGGGCGCAGTGTCTCAGTTGCGCGGTGATCGTCAACAATCCGGACGGCAGCAGCGAGACCAGCCCCACCTGCGTGGTGCCAGCCGCAAGCTTTGCCGGCAAATCGATCCGCACTGTCGAGGGTCATGCCAGGAACGGCGACCTTTCCGTGCTGCAAAGGGCTTTCGTGGAACATTTTTCGTTCCAGTGCGGCTACTGCACGGCCGGTTTCTTGAATGAGGGGCAAGTGTTGCTGGAACGGCTGGCCAGAACCCCGGTGGCGCTGGCGGATCTCGACAAGACGATTCTCGATGCGCTCGACGGCCATCTCTGCCGCTGTACCGGCTATGTTAAATACCATGAGGCGGTGCGGGCCGTGATCCTCGCCGATTCGAGGCGTTATCTCAGTAAGGTCGCAGGAGGATAGAGCCGATCATGAATTCAGCTGGGCGCCTTGCGTTGCTGGCCGCGCTGGCAGCGGCAGTCCTGACATCGGCGATCGCGCATTCCGCGGAGTCGCCAGCCGCGCTGGCGGGGCTGGAGAGCTTCGCGGCGATCGGCGATACGGCGGCGCGTTCCGCGGCCTTGTTCAAGGAAGCCGGCAAGGTGTTGACCTCCGCGCGCTGCGTGAACTGCCATCCGGCGGGTGATCGGCCGCTGCAAGGGGCGGCGCACCGGCCGCATCAGCCGCGGGTCGAGCGCGGTCCCGATGGCTTTGGCACGGCGGCGCTGCGCTGCGGTGCCTGCCATTTGGGCGCCAATTTCGATCCGGCTGGCGTGCCGGGCAATCCGCACTGGCATCTGGCACCCCGTGAGATGGGTTGGCAGGACAAGACGCTGGGTGAGATCTGCACGCAGATCAAGGATCCGGCGCGCAACGGCGGCCGGTCGCTAGACCAAATCTTGACGCACATGGCCACCAACTCGCTCGTCGGCTGGGCATGGGACCCCGGGTTCGGCCGCGAACCGGCGCCCGGCACGCAAAAACAATTCGGCGCGCTGATCGAGGCGTGGATCAAAACCGGTGCGGAGTGTCCGAATTAAAGCGCGGTGCGTGCTTGTCGGCCACTGCGGGGCGAAGTGCCCCGGCGCCGCTGCATCGTCGCTATGGCATATGAAGGTCATCCTCCGCGATTTCGCGGAGGATGACCTTCAGCGCATTTTTGAGTGGATTGCCAAAGACAATCGACCGGCCGCCGGCAAGTTGGTGACAAGGATTTGCGATCGGATCAATTTGCTCGCGTCGGACGGTTTGGCGAGGATGGCCGCCGGCACGAGGGAAGCGGCCGGTTGACTTCGCAATCGTCATCCCCGTTCGACTCCCGAAGTTGTCGATTCGTTCTAGGAACATTCCGGAACGTGAGCACCCCCGTCTAACCGCCTGTAGCCACGAGAATGGCCCAGCCATGGCGCCTCCTGGCAGATGGCCTTTCTCCACAGCGCCCGCTACCACAATCGCATCCAGCGAGCGAAATCTGGCCAGCAGGGCCTAAGCCATTTGCCACCTCATCTCGTGCTGCTTCACCTCAAATCCCGAGCCAGCCCACTTGCGAAGGTTCAAGGTCATGATCCAGCAGCGGGCGGGGGTTCGTTGTTGTCTCTGCCTTGATCCTTTCTTCGGTGCGGGCAAGGCGCAACACGGCCTCTCGATGTTGCCCAATCCCTGCCATGCGGGGCGTCGAACCGACGGCTTAGCCTCAACGGTAAAAATTGTGGTTCCTCCCCCTTTTTCCGCTTGCGCAGCCCATGGCGAGCCATGGGCGCCCAGCGCCGCTGCGCTCAAGCAGAAAAATCAGGCCCCTCCAAAATTTTACCGTTGCGGTTCACCGCTGACCCGCATGGCGACGGGGGGCAACGAGGCCGCGATTGGCGCTGCCTCACAACTCAGAAGAAAGGAAAGTACCATGAGCAACAAACAACCCACGCACCGCGCTTACGCCGTGACCAAGAACCGCGGCAAGTCGTACTGGCGCGAGATCGGCGCCGCATGGGCCCACGAGGACGGCAAGGGCTTTGGCCTGAAGCTGGACTACCTGCCGCTCGATCCGAACGCGGAGCTTGTCGTCCGCGAGCCGTTGCCGAAGGCAGAGGAGGCCGAACCTGCCGAAGAAGCCACGGCCTGACCGCATTCCCCCCGCCGGCTCCGGCCGGCGGGGTTTTTTCTCTCAACCATCACGAAAGGATTTTCATCATGAATACGACGTACCCAACTGCATTGACGATCTGCGAGAGCTGCGGATCCAGCCACGAATGGACGTGGGCCGATGCCTTCGCCG